>JBFWMZ010000005.1:0-135036 GCA_050251335.1 Solirubrobacterales bacterium | reverse complement strand
GGCGGACGTCGTTGGGCGAGGCCTGCATCAGGATCGAGGAGAGGATCGCGTTGATGCAGCCGCTCTTGCCCGAGCCGGTGGTGCCGGCGACCAGCACGTGCGGCATCTTCGCCAGGTCGGTCCAGACCGCGTTGCCGTCGATCCCCTTGCCGAGCCAGGCGACCAGCGGCGAGGTCTTCTCGGGCCGACCGGCGTAGATGTCGCCGAGGCGGACCATCCGCCGGCGCGTGTTCGGGACCTCGACCCCGACCGCCTGTTTGCCGGGGATCGGCGCCAGGATGCGGATGTCGGTCGAGGCCAGCGCGTAGGCGAGGTCGGCCGCCAGCTCGGTGACTTTCTTGACTTTGATCCCGGGCGCGAGGCGCATTTCGTAGAGCGAGACGTGCGGGCCGCTGACGACGCCGACGATCTTCGCCTCGACCCGGAAGTGGGCGAGCGTCTCGATCAGCTTGCGGCCGATCGCTTCCTGGTCGCGCGGATCGGGACCCTTGTCGCCCTTGCCCCGCTCCAGAGCCTTCATCGGCGGCGGGATGTAATTCAGGTCGTCGGCGACGGTCACCCCGCGGGTGTTCCCCTGTGGCGTGGTGCCGGGGGCCTCGGTGAGGTCGGGCAGCAGCTCGGGTTCGGGCTCGGGCTCCTCGGCGATCGCCTCGGGCTCCTCGCCGTCGTCCTCCGCGTCCGCCTCGTCGTCAGCGCGGTCGAAGATCCCCGCCGCGGCGAAGTCGGCGGTGTCGAGCTCGTCCTCGTCGGCCAGCGCCACGGTTGGCTCGAAGCCCTCGTCGTCCTCCGGGTAGTCCTTCAGCACATCGGTCGGGCCGGCGACGGTCGCGGCCTCGTCGGCGCGGCGCGTCTGGCGCTCCTCCCGCCAGTCGGCATGGGTGCGGACCGCGGTGCGGGTCGCGTCGGCGCCGCCGGTGAAGGCGGCGCGCAGACCGCGCCCGATTCCCCGGGCCAGCGCCGAGACCGAGGTCCCGGTCAGCAGCATGCAGCCGCTGACCAGCATCAGCAGGACGAAGATCCGAGCGCCGACCGAGCCGAACAGATAGAAGAGCGCGGTTTCGAGGCCGTAGCCGACCTTGCCGCCTTCCCAGCCGGCGAAGAGGACGAAGATCAGGTAGATCGAGGCGGCGAGCAGGAAGAGCCCGAGCAGGTCGAGGTGGCGCTGTTCGATTCCTTCCGGCAGGCGCGGGAACCGCCGCTCCGGCTTGGCCGCTTTGCGACCCTTGGCGCCTTTGGCTGATTTTTTGCGGCGGGCAGGGGCGGACCTCTTCTGACGAACGAACATGGGGACCCCGTTCGACGCCGGCGCCCCTTCCCCTGCGGCGGTTTGTGGACCCTCCTCCGCCTCGCCCTAAATTCCCTCTAAAAGCAGGGTTCTTTAGGTTCGGCGCCGGCTAACATCGTCTCCATGATGCTCGCCGACCCCGAGGCCCAGGTGGGCGGCCGCGTCCTCGTCGTCGAGGACGACGCCGACATCGCCGACGTCCTGCGCCGCTCCCTTCGCAACGAGGGATACGAGGTGCGGACCTCCGCCGACGGGATCGAGGCGCTCGACGTCGCCGCCGGCTTCGTCCCCGACCTCGTCGTCCTCGACCTCGGCCTGCCCGGCCTCGACGGCGTCGAGGTCTGCCGCCGGCTGCGGATGGAGGGCGACGTGCCGATCCTGATCCTCACCGCCCGCGCCGAGACCGAGGACCGGGTCACCGGCCTCGACTCGGGCGCCGACGACTACCTGGTCAAGCCGTTCGAGCGCAAGGAGCTGCTGGCGCGGATCCGGGCCCTGCTGCGGCGGCGGCCGCCGCGCGGCGCCGCCTCGCTCGAGGTCGGCGACCTGACGCTCAACCCCGACACCCGCGAGGTGCGGCGCGGCGAGCGCGAGATCGAGCTGACCAACCGCGAGTTCGAGCTGCTCGAGTTCCTGATGCGCAACGAGCGCCTGGTCGTCTCGCGCGAGCGCCTGCTCGACGAAGTCTGGGGCTACGACCCGACGGCCGCGACCAACACGATCGACGTCTTCATCTCGAACCTGCGCCGCAAGCTGGAGAACGGCGGCGAGCCGCGCCTGCTCCACACCAAACGCGGCGCCGGCTACGTCCTCAAGGATTAGCGCCTTGGCGGCGGCCGCCAGCAGTCGCTTCGGAGCTTGGTTCCGGCGCTTCGTCCACCCCCGCTCCTGGCCGGTCCGCTGGCGCCTTGCCGCCGCCTCGGCCGGACTGACGCTGGCGATCCTGCTCGTCTTCGGCGGCGCGATCGGCGAGATCGCCACCCAGCGCATCCGCGACGACTTCAACAACGAGGTGCGGAGCGCGGTGCAGATCCTCGCCAACGAATTCGAAGTGGTCTACCCGCCGCTGAGCGAACCGCGGGCGATCAAGGGACCGCAGCTGAACGAATTCGTCCTCCCCAACGACGCCTCGGCAAAGATCTTCGACGTCAACGGCCGCGTCCTGACCGAAAGCGAAAACGCGGCGCCGCTCGGCCCGCCGGAACCCGGGCTGATCGACTTCGGCGACATGCGGGTGGCGACCGAAGTGATCAGCTCCGGCGGCGAACTGACCGGCTACGCCCAGTACGGGCGCAGCATCGACCACGTCGAGGCGACGGTCGACCGGGTCTGGCTGCTGATCGGCGGCGGCATCCTCGGCGGCACCCTGCTCGCCAGCTTCGCCGGCGTCGCGATCGCCGGCCGGGCGATGCGGCCGATCGCCTCGCTGACCCAGACCGCGCGCGAGATCGCCACCACCGGCGACCCCTCGCAGCGGATGCCGGCGCCGGAGACCGAGGACGAGGTCGGCGAGCTGGCGCTGACCCTGCAGCAGATGCTCGAATCGCTCGACGCCGCCCGCGCCGAGCGCGAGGCGGCGATGCAGACCCAGCGCGAGTTCGTCGCCGACGCCTCGCACGAGCTGCGCACGCCGCTGACCAGCATCCTCGCCAACCTCGAACTGCTGCAGGCCTCGCTCGACTCCGACCGGCACTCGGAGGACCGCGAGGTCGTCGACTCGGCGCTGCGCTCCTCGCGGCGGATGAGCCGCCTGGTCGCCGACCTGCTGCTGCTCGCCCGCGCCGATGCCGGCCGGCTCGGCCAACACCGCCGCTGCGACCTCGCCGAAATCGCCGGTGACGCCGCCGCCGAGGCGGCGCCGCTGATGGGCGACCGGGTCCTGCAGATCGACAACGAGCGACCGCTGCGGGTCGAAGGCAACCCCGACGAGCTGCACCGGATGGTCCTCAACCTGCTCGACAACGCCAGCCGCCACACCCCGGCAGGGGCGACGATCGAGCTGCGGCTCTGCGAGGCGGACGGCCAAGCCGTGGTCGAGGTGGGCGACGACGGGCCCGGCATCCCGGTTGCCCTGCGCGAACAGATCTTCGAGCGCTTCGTGCGCGGCGAGGGGCCCTCGGACACGGCCGGCGGCACCGGCACCGGGCTCGGCCTGGCGATCGTCAGCGCCGTCGCCCACTCCCACGGCGGCAGCGTCGAAGCGGGCGAATCGGCAAGGGGCGGCGCCCTCTTCCGGGCGCGGATCCCGATCGCCGAGCGGGACCCGGAGAAGTTCGAGGTCTCCTCCCCCGCCTAGACCCGGTCCCGTCCCGTAAGACTCAGTCCAGGTTTTAGCGGGACTTAAGATTCAGTACCTAGATTTCCCAACTGGACGAGACACACTAGCCCGCCGGGATTCTCCCCAGACACTATCCCGGCGGGCTTTTTCTTTGGGCGAATCGCGGGACGGCTAGGGGTTGGGGTCTGGCGTGAGGGACGCGCGCCTGGTCAGGGAACGGCCAAATAGCGAGCGACGCCTTCTCATCGGCTTCCGGCCCTTGGGCCTTGGGCCGGGGCCTCGGGGCCTAAGTCGTTGAGGTTGCCTCTTACGTCGATATGCGACTGAAAAGGCAACCTCGTCGCTTGCGGTGGTCGTCGGCGGGGCTGGCGCCCCGGGCCTGCCCCTCGGCCCTGCGCTAGACCTCGACGACGACGGGCACGACCATCGGGCGGCGCCGCAGGCGCTGCCAGACGAACTTGCCGATCTCGGCGTGGAGATCCTCCTCGATCAGGTTCGGGTCGCGGGCGGCGCCGTTGTTCTTGGCGCCGGCTTCGATCGAGTCTTCGACCAGGTCGGAGATGTCTTCGACCAGGGCGTTGGCGTCGTCGAGGAAGGCGACGCCGCGGAAGATCACCTCGGGGTCGGCGACGACCGAGGCGTCGTCGGAGGAGATCGTGACGACGACGATGAAGATGCCGTCGGCGGAGATCTCGCGCCGGTCGCGGAGGGCGGCGTCGTCGGGGTCGCCGATGTCGACGCCGTCGACGTACATCGTCCCGGCGTGGATGTCCTCGCCCCAGGTCGCGCCGGAGCCGTCGATTTCGAGCGGCAGGCCGTTGCGACCCTGGAAGACGTTCTCGGGATCGATCCCGACCGCCTCGGCCAGCTCGGAGTGCAGCCGCAGTCGCTTGAAATCGCCGTGGACCGGCATCACGAAGCGCGGTTTGGTCAGGTTCAGCATCAGCTTCAGCTCCTCCTGCCAGCCGTGGCCGGAGGCGTGGATCGGCGCGTCCCTGGCGGTCACCACGGTGGCGCCGATCTCGTAGATGCGGTCGATCGTCTCGTTCACGGCGCGCTCGTTGCCGGGCACCGGGGTGGCCGAGAAGACGACCGTGTCGCCCTTGCGCAGCTGCACGTCGCGGTGGTCGTTGTTGGCCATCCGCCGCAGCGCCGAGAGCGGCTCGCCCTGGCTGCCGGTCGAGATCACGACGACCTTCTCGTCGGGGAAGTCCTCGATTTCGCGCGGCTGGATGAAGACGCCCTGCGGCGCGTTGGCCATCCCCAGGTTGGAGGCGATGTTGAAGTTCTTGCGCATCGAGCGCCCGACCAGCGCCACCTTGCGGTCGAGCCGCACGGCGGCGTCGATCACCTGCTGGACGCGGTGGATGTTGGAGGCGAACGAGGTGACGACGATCCGCCCCTCGCAGCGCGAGAACTGCTGGTAGAGCGCCGGCCCGACGCTCGACTCCGACGGCGCCACGCCGGGGCGGTCGGCGTTGGTCGAGTCGCCGCAGAGCAACGTCAGCCCTTCCCGCCCCAGCTCGGCCAGGCGCGAGACGTCGGCCGGCTTGCCGTCGACCGGGGTCTGGTCGAACTTGTAGTCGCCGGTCATCAGCAGGTTGCCGGCCGGGGTCCCGATCAGCACCCCGCGCATGTCGGGGATCGAGTGGGCGAGGTGGACGAGCTCGATCTCGAACGGACCGCGCCGCACCTTCTCCCCCGGCGGCAGCTCCTGCAAGGGCGCTTTCTCGCCGAGCTTGTGCTCGTCGAGCTTGGAGCGGACCATGCCGATCGTCAACAGGCCGCCGTAGATCACCGGCGGCATGCCGATCTCGCGGATCACGTAGGGGAGCGCCCCGACGTGGTCCTCGTGGCCGTGGGTGAGGACGATCGCCTCGATGTCCTCGCTGCGTCCGCGCAGGTAGCTGAAGTCGGGCAGGACGAGGTCGATGCCGTGCATCTCGGCGGTCGGGAACATCAGGCCGGTGTCGACGACGACGATCTTGCCGCCGTACTCGATCACGGTCATGTTCTTGCCGATCTCGCCGAGGCCGCCGAGCGGCAGCACTCGAATTTTCTCACTGGGCACTGCTGGTTCTCTCTTTCTGGAAGTGGGTGGCGCGCACGCCGATGTGCTAGCGGGCGACCGGGACGCCGACGCTCTCGAGCGCCGCCCGCACCGCCGACCGCCGCTCCTCGTCCGCCGGCACCAGCGGCAGCCGCACGCGCGAGGAGGCCAGGCCCAGCATCTCCAGGCCGGCCTTGACGGGGATCGGGTTGGTCACCGCAATCGATTCGTAGACCTTGGTCAGCTCGGCGTCGATCTCGCGGGCCCGGTCGAGGTCGCCGGCCTGCGCCGCGTCCCACATTTCCCGCATCTGCGGCCCGACCAGCTGCGAGGCGACGAGGATGCCGCCGGCGCCGCCGAACTCGAGCACGCGGAGGAAGGTGTTGTCGTTGCCGGCGAGGACCGCGAGCCCGTCGATCGGGCCCAGTTCCTCGTCGTTGGCCTGCTTGACCGCGACGATGTTGTCGACCTGGCCGAGTTCGCGAAGCAGCTCGACGTCGGCGTTGACGATCACCCGCGAGGGGATGTTGTACATCACCATTGGCAGCTCCGGGACCGCGGCGGCAATTGCTTCGAAGTGGGCGCGGATCCCGGCCCGGTTGGGCTTGTTGTAGTACGGGACGACGACCAGCGAGGCGTCGGCCCCGGCGTCGGCGGCCATCCGCGTCAGCTCGCCGGAGTGGCGGGTGTCGTTGGTGCCGGTGCCGCAGACCAGCAGCGGCTCGTCGCCGACCTCGGCCCGGATCGCCTGCAGCAGCTCGATCTCCTCGCCGTCGGTGAGGGTCGGGCACTCGCCGGTGGTGCCGGCCACCACCAGGCCGTGCGAACCGTGCTCGAGCAGGTGAGCGGCGAGGCGCCGGGCGCCATCGAGGTCGACGCGGCCGTCCTCGTCGAACGGCGTGCACATGGCGGTCAGAACCCCGCGGATCTCCTTCATCGCTGCCAGGGTACTCCGTCCGGCCGCTGCCACGCCATCAAATCGCTCATCTACAGCAGCTTCTCGAGCCCGACCGTGAAGCGGTCCGGGAGCTCGGCGACCCTGCGGACCGCGAGCACGACGCCGGGCATGAAGGAGCGGCGGTCGATCGAGTCGTGGCGGATCGAGAGCGTCTGGCCGACGCCGCCGAAGATCACTTCCTGGTGGGCGACCAGGCCCGGCAGCCGCACCGAGTGGATCGGCCGGTGGACGTTGCCGCCCGCCGCCTCGATCAGCTCGGCGGTGCGCTTCGCGGTCCCCGAGGGGGCGTCGAGCTTCTGGTCGTGGTGCAGCTCGATCACCTCGCACTCGGGCATGTGGGGGGCGATCCTCTGCGCCACCTCCATCAGCAGCACCGCGCCGATCGCGAAGTTGGGGGCGACGAAGAGGTTCGCCGAGCTCGCCTCCGCCGCCGTCCGCGCCGCCTCGAGGTCGAAGCCGGTGGTGCCGACGACGGCGTGGACGCCGGCCGCCAAGCAGGCGCGGACGTTCTCCAGCGCCACGTCGGGCACGGTGAAGTCGACGACGACCTCGACCTTGCCGAGGATCTCCTCCAGCTCGACGCCCAGCGCCGGGTCGGCGCGGCCGGCCAGCTCCAAGCCCTCGGCCTCCCGCACCGCCTCGCATACCGCCTCCCCCATGCGCCCGGCGGCGCCGGAGACGCCGACCCGGATCACGCAGCTACCAGGGTCTCGCTGACCGGGGCCAGAGCGTCGCGGAACTTCGCCTCCTCGGCGCCGACGCAGGCCGCGGAGAGCCGCTCCTGGCCGTAGAGCTCGGCCGCCAGCTCGGTCAGCTGGTCGACCTCGACCGCGTCGACCTTGGCCAGCATCTCGTCGAGGCTTTCGATCGGCAGCCCGAACAGGGTCGCCCGCGAGATCCGCGTCATCCGCGCCGCGGTCGACTCCGAGGAGAGGACGAGGCGGCCCTTGACGCTCTCCTTGGCCCGTCGCAGCTCCTCGTCGGAGACCGGCTCGGAGCGCAGCCGCGCCAGCTCGGCGCCGATGATCGCGCAGGCCTCCTCGACGTTGTCCTCGCGGGTGCCGACGTAGGTCGCGACCAGGCCCTGGTCGGTGAACTGCTCGTTGTAGGAGCCGACCGAGTAGGCGAGGCCGCGCTTCTCCCGCACCTCGCGGAAGAGCCGCGAGGAGGTCGAGCCGCCGAAGATCGAGTCGAGCACGGCGAGCGCGTAGCGGCGCTCGTCGTCGCGGCGCAGTCCCGGCGCCCCGAAGCAGATGTGGTACTGCTCGGTCTCCTTCTGGTGGAAGCGCAGCCGGGCGCCGCCCGCGAGCGGCATGTCGGGCACCTCGCCGCCGGCGCCGGTCGGGTTGACCAGCTTTTCGGCGAGGCCGACGATCCGGTCGTGATCGAGGTGCCCGGCGGCACCGACGACGATCTCGGGGCCGGCGTAGCGCTCGCGGTGGTAGGCGTCGATCTCGGGGATCGGGATCGAGGCGATCACCTCGGCCTCCCCCAGCACCCGGCGACCCAGCGGATGCTCGCCGAAGACCGCTTCGGCGAGCACGTCGTGGACGCGGTCCTGCGGCTCGTCCTCGTACATCGCGATCTCCTCCAGCACCACCTGGCGCTCGGAGTCGATTTCGGGATAGCTCGGGTCGAGCAGCATCTCGGCCAGCAGATCGAAGACCTCGTCGGTGTGCTCGTCGAGGAAGCGCGCGTGCAGGTGCGTCGTCTCCTTGCCGGTGGCGGCGTTGACCGAGGCCCCGAGCCCGTCGAAGCGCTCGGAGATCTCGATCGCCGAGTAGCGCGGCGTCCCCTTGAACAGCAGGTGCTCGAGGAAGTGCGAGACCCCGGCCTGCGCCGGGGTCTCGTTACGCGAACCGGTCCGCACCCAGAGCCCGAGCGCGACCGAGCGGACCGAGGGGACCTCCTCGGTCACCACCCGGACACCCGAGCCGAGCCCGGTGACCTGTGCCGCGCTCACCTTCGACTCGCTCAACGACGGCGCTCGCGCTCGCGGCGCCGGCCGTCGCGGTCACGACCGCCGCGTCCGCCGCGATCGCCGCCGCCATCGCGACCGCCGCTGCCGGAGCCGACCGCGGCCAGCTCCTCCGGCGATTTGCCCTCGACCGAGGGATCGCTGGTGAGGCGCAGGCCGATCCGACCGCGCTCCTTGTCGACCTCGACCACGGTGACGTCGATGTGGTCGCCGGAGTTGAGCACGTCGTCGACCGAGTCGACCCTCTCCCCCGGTTTCACGTTGGAGATGTGGAGCAGGCCGTCGGTGCCTTTGACCAGCTCGACGAAGGCGCCGAAGGTCGTCGTCTTGACGACTTTCGCCGACTCGTAGCGGTCGCCGATCTCGGCCTCCTTGGTCATCGAGTTGATCCGGGCGACGCAGCCTTGGACGAGGTCGCCGGTCGGCGCGTAGATCCGCACCGTGCCGTCGTCCTCGACGTCGATCTCGGCCTCGAACTCCTCGCACAGGGCGCGGATCGTTTCGCCGCCTTTGCCGATCACGGCGCCGATCTTCTCCGGGTCGATCTTGATCGACTCGATCGCCGGCGCGAACTGCGAGAGCTGCGGGCGCGGCCCGTCGATCGCCTCGGCCATCTTGCCGAGGATGAACTGGCGGCCCTTGTGGGCCTGGTCGAGCGCGTCGCGGAGGATGTCGAAGGTGACGCCGGTGATCTTGATGTCCATCTGCAGGGCGGTGATCCCGTCGGCGGTGCCGGCGACCTTGAAGTCCATGTCGCCGAGGTGGTCCTCGACGCCGGCGATGTCGGTGAGGACGATGTAGTCGTCGCCCTCCTTGATCAGGCCCATCGCGACGCCGGCGACCGGTGCGGTGACCGGCACGCCCGCCGCCTGCAGCGCCATCGAGGAGGCGCAGACCGAGCCCATCGAGGAGGAGCCGTTGGACTCGAGCGTCTCGGAGACGACCCGGATCACGTAGGGGAACGACTCTTCGTCGGGGATCGTCGCCAGCAGCGCCCGCTCGGCGAGAGCGCCGTGACCGATGTCGCGCCGCTTCGGGCCGCGCATGAAGCCGGCCTCCCCGACCGAGAAGGGCGGGAAGTTGTAGTGGTGCCAGAAGCGCTTGGTCGTCTGCAGCCCGAGGGTGTCGATCCGCATGTCCATCCGCGTCGTGCCGAGCGCGACGTTGGAGAGGATCTGCGTCTCGCCGCGGGTGAAGAGCGCCGAGCCGTGCACGCGCGGGGAGATGTCGACCTCGGTCTCGATCGGCCGGATCTCGTCGGCGGCGCGCCCGTCGGGGCGCTTCTTGTCGACCGCGATCGCCTTGCGGATCGTGTCCTTCTCGATGCTGTTGAAGGCCGCGGAAACCTCGGCGGTGCGGAGTTCGGCCGCCTCGCCTTCCTCGTCGACCTGGACGTGCTCCTCGACCACTTCCGCCTTGACCTTGTCGATCGCCTCGTAGCGCTCGAGCTTGCCGTCGGTGGCGATCGCGTCAATCAGCTTCTGGCCGAACCCGCTGCGGATCCGCTCCAGCAGGCCCTCGTCGTGCTTGGGGGCCTCGACCTCGATCTTCTCCTTGCCGGCCAGCTGCTGCAGCTCGTCCATCGCCGCGACCAGCTTCTTGATCTCCGAGTGGGCGATGTCGAGGGCGTCGAGGATCTCGGCCTCGCTGACGCCGCTGGCGCCGGCCTCGACCATCAGGATCGCCTCGTCGGTGCCCGCCACGATCAGGTCGAGGTCGAGCTCCTCGTGCGTCTCCTCCTCGGGGTTGACGACGAATTCGCCGTCGAGTTTGCCGATCCGGACGGCGCCGACGTGCTTGGCGACCGGGACCGGGGAGATCGCCAGCGCCGCCGAGGCGCCGTTCATCGCCAGGATGTCGTAGGGGTTGACCTGGTCGACCGACAGCGGCATCGCGACCAGCTGCGTCTCGTAGTGCCAGCCCTTGGGAAAGAGGGGACGGATCGGACGGTCGATCATCCGCGCGGTCAGCGTCGCCTTCTCGCCGGATTTGCCCTCGCGACGGAAGAACGAGCCCGGGATCTTGCCCGCGGCGTACATCCGCTCCTCGACGTCGACGGTGAGGGGAAGGAAGTCCACGTCGCGAAGGTTGCCGACGGTTGCGGTGCAGAGCACCGTGGTGTCGCCGCTGCGCACGACGACAGCGCCGCCCGCCTGCTTCGCGAGTTTGCCCGTCTCGAAGGAGATCTGGCTGTCGCCGACGTCCGCCGAGACACGCTTAACGTCAAACATGCTCATTTAGTTTTTTACCTCCGGCCGCCCGGATGGCGACCATCTGCTTTCAGAACTGTCGTTCTCTTCCATCCCGAAGAGTACAGCCCAGCGCGGCTCGCGACCTTCAGCGGCCGGCGCACCCCCGACGCGTTGCACTTCTCCCCACCCGTTGCCTTTGTCCCCGCAGAGCGGGGACAACTGCGCCTCGTGGGGAGAAGTGCAACGAGGACCGTCTAGCCGGCAAGCGCGCCGAGCAGCACATCGGCCGCCGGGAACTCGCCCGGCGAGGGCGACTCGTGGGTCCAGGCGACGAGGCCGTTCTCGTCGACCAGGACCAGGGTGCGGTTGGCGAAGCCGGGGCCGTCGAGGTAGGAGCCGTAGGCCCGCGCCACCTCGCCCTTGGGCTCGAAGTCGGAGAGCAGCGTGGTCTCGATCCCGAGCTGCTTCTGGAAGGCCTTGTGGGCGAAGAAGCTGTCGACGCTGATCCCGACCAGCTCCACCCCGCGCTCGGCGAGCTGCGGCTCGACCTGCTGGTAGACCTCGAACTGGTCGCCGCAGACGGGGCTGAAGTCGCCGGGGTAGAAGACCAGCATCACCCGGCGGCCCTTGTAGTCCGACAGCGAGACCTCTTCGCCGTCCTGGTCGCGCAGCTTGAAGTCGGGAGCCGGCTCGCCGGCGGCGATCATCGACGCAGGCCGAGCTCGGCGACCAGAGCGCGGTAGCGCTCCAGGTCCGTCTTTTCTAGGTAGCGCAGCATGCGACGGCGCTTGCCGACCAGCATCAGCAGCCCGCGGCGCGAGTGATGGTCTTTGCCGTGCTCTTTGAGGTGACCGGTGAGTTCGTTGATCCGCTCGGTCAGCAGCGCGATCTGGACCTCGGCGGAGCCGGTGTCGTTGTCGCCGCGGCCGTACTTGCCGATCAGCTCGCTCTTTTTCTCTTTGGTCAGGCTCATCTCGTAAAAACGCCGCGCACTGGTGTGCGGCGGCTGCTGGAAGCTAGCACAGCCCCGCGCTCAACTTCGCTCCGAGAGGAAGCGCCGCAAAGCCCGCTCCGCCTCCTCGGGCCGGCCCGCGCGGACGTCCTCGAGCGCGACCACCAGCAGCGCCTCGAGCAGGTGGTCGGCGGCGGCGGGTTCCGCGGCCGGCTCTCCGCTGAAGCTGCGCTCGGGGTGGCGGCGGTCGATCCGCGCCTGCTCGGCGTCGCTCAGCTTGATCTTCTTCTTCGGCAGCGGCAGCTGGTCGTGGAGCCGCAGCCGCGCCGCCCGCGCGTCCTCGAGCCACTCGCGGGTCGCCTCCAGCTCCCCCTCCGCCGGCGTCTCGCCGGCGTGGATCGCGGCCAGCAGGTCCTGGTAGCGCGGCGCTCCCAAGGCCAGCAGCGCCGTCACCTCGCCGCTGGCCACCGATGGGCCGAGCGCCCGCGCCTTGTCCCAGACGACCAGCTCGATCGCCACTTCGCCGGCGACCAGGTTGAGTTCGATCTGGCCGCGACTCAGCTCGGTGCCACAGCCGCAGATGCAGTTCACTGGCCGGCCCCGGCGAAGCCGGCGCAGATCCGGCGCGCGTCCTCGATGTCGTCGCGCATCTGCTCGACCAGCGCCTCGACCGAGTCGAAGCGCTCCTCGCCGCGCAGCCGCTCGACGAAGGCGACCCGGAGGTTCTGCCCGTAGAGGTCCTCCTCGCGGTCGATCAGATGGGTCTCGATCAGCAGCCCGAGCTCCGAGTCGAAGGTCGGCCGGACGCCGACGTTGGTCGCCGCCGGAACGCCGTTGGCAAAGGTCGCGTAGACGCCGTGGCCGGGCACCACGAGCGCCGGATCGGGGACCTGGTTGGCGGTCGGGAAGCCGAGCTCGCGGCCGCGCTTCTCACCGCCGACCACCGGGCCCTCGAACATGAACGGGGCGCCCAGGCAGCGCTGCGCCTCGGCGACGTCGCCGGCTTCGACCAGCCTCCGGATCCGTCCCGAGGAGACGACTTCGCCGTCGACCTCGATCATCGGCACGACCCGGGTCTCGAACTCCGAGTGGCCCCTCAGCATCTCCGGCGTGCCCCGCGCCTTGGCGCCGAAATTGAAGTTCTCGCCGATCGAGACCTTGCGGGCGTCGAGCTTCTCGATCAGGATCCCGCGGATGAAGTCCTCGGAGGAGATGTGGGAGAACTCCTCGTCGAAGGGGATCACCACCAGCTCCTCGACGCCGAGACCGGCGATCAGGTCGCGGCGCACCTCGAACGGGGTGATCAGCTTCGGCGCCCGCTCCGGGTCGATCACCGAGAGCGGGTGCGGGTCGAAGCTGAGAACCGTGTCGGCGCCGTCGATCACCGCCTGGTGACCGAGGTGGACGCCGTCGAAGGTGCCGATCGCGACGTGGCGGGGCCGCCGCTCGGCGTCGGCAAGGCGGGTCACCTTCATCGCCATCAGCGCAGCGCCTCGGCGACCGCGGGGACCAATTCGGCGACCCGCCCGAGCGGCACCTCGGCGCCGGCGTCGGCGACCTCGAAGGGACCGATCGCGGTGCGGCGCAGGGCCGAGCAGTAGGCGTCGCCGAGCGTCTCGACCAGGGTGCGGACATAGGTCCCGGCCGAGCACTCGATCTCGTAGTGGGCGAAGCCGCCGTCGGCGCCGAGCAGCTCGGCGCGGTAGACCTCGACGTCGCGGACCGGGGTCTCCACCACCTCGCCGCGGTGGGCCTTCTTGTAGAGGCGCTCGCCGCCGACCCGGACCGCGGAGGTCATCGGCACCCGCTGGCGCACCGTCCCGGTGGGCAGCTCGAGCGAGTCCGGGGGGTTGCCGGTCTCGGTCAGCTCGCCGTCGGGGTCGCCGGTGGAGGAGCGCCAGCCGAGCCGGGCGGTCGCCAGGTAGGTCTTCGGCAGCCCGGTGAGGAAGCGCTGCAGCCGCGTCGCCCGGCCGAGCAGGACGAGCAGCAGGCCGGTGGCGAAGGGGTCGAGGGTGCCGGCGTGGCCGGCCTTGACTCCGCGCTCGCGGCGCAGCCGGGCGACCACGTCGTGCGAGGTCACGCCGGCCGGCTTGTCGGCGAGCAGGATCCCGGCGACGTCACCCACGAGCATGCCTCAGTCGCCGAGCTGGGCGACGAGCTCGCTGCACAGGAAGGCGACCAGATCGTCGTACTCGAGATCGGTCGAGAAGCCGGCGGCACGCTTGTGCCCGCCGCCGCCTTTCTTGCGGGCGATCGCCGAGACGTCGACCTCGCCGTCGCGCGAGCGCAGGCTGACCTTGCGGGCCGCGGCGCCACGGTTGCCGAGGTCGCGCATCGCCGCCGCGACCTTGATCCCCTCGATCGAGCGCAGGTGGTCGATCACCCCCTCGGTCATCTCCTCGCCGGCGCCGGTGGCGGCGTAGTCGGCCTCGGTGATGTAGCAGGTGGCGAGCCGCCCGTCGCAGTGGCGCGAGATCCCCTCCAGCGCTCGGGCGATCAGTTTCAGCTTCTCGATCGGGACGTGCTCGTAGAGCCGGCGGTAGGTGTCGTCGACGTCCACCCCGGCTTCGATCAGCTCCGCCGCGACCCGGTGGGTGTGGGCGTTGGTGTTGTCGTACATGAACTTGCCGGTGTCGGTGATCAGCCCGACGTAGAGCGCCGCCGCCAGGTCGGGGGTGATCGTCGCCTCGAGCAGCTTCGCCAGGTCGTAGACGATCTCCGCCGTGCAGGAGGCCTCGACCGCGACCAGGTTGACGTCGCCGAAGCGGGTGTTGTCGTGGTGGTGGTCGATGTTGATGACGCGGTTGCCGCCGCTGGTCAGGAAGTCGACCGGCATGCGGTCGATGTTGCCGCAGTCGAGGAAGATCACGGTGCGGTCGGCCATGTCGGCGGGCGGCTCGTGGAAGACCTCCTCGAGCGGCAGGAAGCGGTACTCGATCGGCAGCGGGAACTCCTTCGCCGCCATGAACATGATCGAGTCCTTGCCGAGCTGGGTGAGGACCTTGTGCATCCCCAGCAGCGATCCCAGCGCGTCGCCGTCGGGGCCCTCGTGGGCGGTCAGCAGGAAGCGCTCGCCGGCCAGCAGCTCGGCCGCGACATCCTCGCGCGAGGCATTGGCGAGGTCGACCGTGTCGGTCATTCCTCCGCCTGATTCGGCGTCGGCGGCTCGTCCCCCTCCAGGAGGTGGGAGATCCGCACTCCCTGCGCGACCGTCTCGTCGTAGCGGAAGGTCAGGGTCGGGGTCCGCTTCATCCGCGTCTCGGCGGCGATCCGGCTCTGGATCACGCCGTGCGAGGAGCGCAGCGCGGCCAGCGTCGCCTCGCGCTCCTGCTCGTCGCCGAGCACGCTGACGAACACCTTGGCGGTGCGCAGGTCGGGTGAAGTCTCCACCGAGGTCACGGTCACGAAGCCGATGCGAGGGTCGCTGAGGTCGCCAGAGATCGCGGCGCCGACGACCTCGCGGAGCACCTCGTTGATGCGCCGCATGCGAGAGACGGCCATGCTACTCCAGCGTTTGCTCGACCTGTTTCGTTTGGAAGAACTCGAGCACGTCGGCCTCCTTCACGTCAGCGTAGCCGTCGAGCACGATCCCGCACTCCTGACCTTCCTCGACTTCCTGGACGTCGTCTTTGAATCGACGCAGGGAGCCGACTTTTCCGGTCCAGATCACGGTGCCCTCGCGGATCAGGCGGACGCTGGCGCTGCGGACCGCTTTGCCCTCGATCACCTGGCAGCCGGCGATGCGGCCGACTTTGGAGGCCTTGAAGGTCTCTTTGACCTCGGCCTCGCCGACCGTCTCCTCGACCTCGACCGCCTCCAGCAGGCCCTCCATCGCGTTGCGCAGGTCCTCGGTCACTTTGTAGATCACGGAGTAGGTGCGGACGTCGACGCCCTCGCGCGCGGCGGCGCGGCGCGCGTCGACCAGCGGTCGCACGTTGAAGCCGATGATCACCGCGTCGGAGGCCGAGGCGAGCATCACGTCGGACTCGTTGATGCCGCCGGTCTGCGAGTGGATGATGTTCATCGCGACCCGCTCCTGCGGCACCTTCGCGAGCTCGTCCTGCAGCGCCTCCAGCGAGCCGGCGACGTCGGCCTTGAGGACGATGTTGAGCTCCTTGATGTCCCCGGCCTGGGCCCGGGCGAAGACCTCGTCGAGGCTGACTTTGCGGGCGTTGCGGCGGGCCAGCGCCTCGCGCTGCAGCCGGTCGGCGCGCTCCTGGGCGAGCTGGCGGGCGCGGCGGTCGTTCTCGACCGCCTGGACGAACTCGCCGGCGTCGGCGACCCCGTCGAAACCGAGCACCTCGACCGGCATCCCCGGCACCGCCGCCTCGACCACCTCGCCTTTGAAGTCGTGCATCGCCCGCACCCGGCCCCACTGGGGCCCGGCGACCAGCGAGTCGCCGACCCGCAGGGTGCCGCGCTGGACGAGCACCGTGACGACCGGGCCGCGGCCCGGGTCGAGCTGGGACTCGATCACGTTGCCCGAGGCCGGAGCGTCGGGGTTCGCTTCCAGTTCCTCGAGCTCGGTGACCAGAAGGATGTTGTCGAGCAGGTCGTCGAGGCCCTGGTGGGTCTTCGCCGAGACCTCGGAGAAGATCGTGTCTCCGCCCCATTCCTCGGGCGTGATGCCCTCCTGGGCGAGCTCGGTGCGGACCCGTTCGGGGTTGGCCCCCTCTTTGTCGATCTTGTTGACCGCGATCAGCATCGGCACGTCGGCGGCGCGGGCGTGGTCGATCGCCTCTTTGGTCTGCGGCATGACGCCGTCGTCGGCGGCGACGACGACGACGACGACGTCGGTGACCTTGGCGCCGCGCGCTCGCATCGCGGTGAAGGCGGCGTGCCCCGGGGTGTCGAGGAAGGTGATCGTCTTGTCGTCTTTGTGGACCTGGTAGGCGCCGATGTGCTGGGTGATGCCGCCCGCCTCGCCGGCGGCGACCTCGGTCTCGCGGATCGCGTCGAGCAGCGAGGTCTTGCCGTGGTCGACGTGACCCATGATCGTCACCACCGGCGGCCGGTCGACCAGGTCCTCGTCGGCATCGGCGAACTCCGGCTCCTCCGGCTCCTCTTCGGCGGCGCTGACGACTTCGATCTTGCGGTCGTACTCGTCGGCGATCGCCCTGATCGACTCGTCGGTCAGGGTCTGGGTGAGCGTCGCCATCTCGCCCATCATCATCAGTTTTTTGATCAGCTCGCCGGGGGCCAGGCCGAGAGCCTCACCGAGCTCGCGCACGGTGGCGCCCGAGTTGACTTTGGTCGCCTCGGGCTCGGCCGGGGTCTGGGGACCCATCGGCGGCTCCTCGAGCAGCGGCCGGCGGCGGCGACCGCCGCGACGGCGGGGCGGGCGCTGCGGCGGCGGGCCGCCCATCTGGTCGCGGCGGGCGGCCTGCGAATCGATCACGACGCGGCGTTTCTTGGCGCCGCCACCGCCCGCGCCGCCGGCACCGGCGGAGCCGGCCGCGCGCACGGGTTTGGTCGAAGTGTTGTTGCCGCCTTTGGCCGGGCCCTTCGGCGCCGCGGGCTGCTGCGGCGAAGCGGATCCCGTCTGCTGCTGACCCTGGGCGGGCGGCGCCTGCGGGGCGGCGGCCGCCTGCGGGGCCGGATCGGCTTTGGTCGCGGGCGCTGCAGGCGCCTGCCTGGCGGGCTCCTTCGCCGCTGGCTCGGCCTTGGCCGGCGCTGCGGCGGCGCCGCCGTTGCCCCTGGCGGCCGCGATCGCCTTCATCGCATCGGCCTCCTCGACGCTCGAGGCAGCGGCTTTCGCCTCGACGCCGGCGGCCTTCAGCGCCGCCAGCAGCTCCTTCGAGCTGAGGCCCTGGGCCTTGGCGATCTCGTGAACGCGCTTCTTCGCCACTAGGTCTGCTCAGCCTCCTCGGCGACTGGTTCGCCATCTTCGGCTGGTGCGGCGCCGTCCTCGCTCTCGGCGGCCTCGACCTCGGCCTCGGTCGCCGCTTCCTCCTCGGTCGCCGCCTCGTCGGCGGTCTCCTCGGCAAGCTCGGCTTCGACCGGATCTTCGGTGGCCTCCTCGGCCTCCTCCTCGGCGATCGCCTCGTCGACGATCTCGTCGACCACCGACTCCTCGGCGGCGGCCTCTTCGACCGCCCCGGCGGCCTCCTCCCCGGCCTCCTGCTCGGCGTCCTCGACGAACTGCGAGGTGGCGCGGGCGACGATCTCCTCGACCTGGCCCTCGTCGGCGTCGGGGTCGGCGAGGATCTCGACCTCGGCCTCCGGCAGCGGCGCCAGCACCGCGACCTGGCTGGTCTCGAAGCGCGAGAGCGCCTGGTGGGTCGGCAGGCCGCAGTAGGTCGAGCCGGGGATCGCCGCGTTCGGACAGCGGCGGCCGTTGGAGAGCACCGCCATGCAGCGCCCGTCGAAGGTTTCTTCGCCCTCGATCTCGATCTCCTGTTCTTCGGAGGCGAACTCGGTCTCGGACTTGATGTCGACGCGCCAGCCGGTCAGGCGGGCGGCGAGGCGGGCGTTCTGGCCGTCGCGGCCGATCGCCAGCGAGAGCTGATCGTCGGGGACGATCACCGTCGCCTGCCGCTCCTCGTCGTCGACGATCACCTCGCGGACGCGGGCCGGCGAAAGGGCTTTGGCGACGAAGCGAGCGGGCTCGTCGTTGTGGGGGATGATGTCGATCTTCTCGCCGCGCAGCTCGGAGACGACCATGCGGACGCGGGAGCCGCGCGGGCCGACGCAGGCGCCGACCGGGTCGACCCCGTCGGCGTGGGAGACGACGGCGATCTTCGAGCGGTAGCCGGGCTCGCGGGCGACGCCGACGATTTCGACCAGCTTGTCGGCGATCTCCGGCACCTCGAGCTCGAACAGGCTCTTGATCAGCTCGGGCGAGCGCCGCGAGACGACGATCGCCGGCCCTTTGGTCGAGTCGGAGACGTCGGTGATCACCGCCTTGATCCGCATCCCGTGGTCGTAGCGCTCGTTGTAGACCTGCTCCGATTTCGGCAGCAGCGCCTCGACCCGCTCGCGCAGCTGGACCAGCGTGTAGCGCTTGTCGGACTGCTGGATGATCCCGGTGATCAGCTCGCCGACGCGGTCCTGGTACTCGTCGTACATCATCTGCCGCTCGGCCTCGCGGATCCGCTGCAGGACCACCTGCTTGGCGGTCTGCGCGGCGATCCGGCCGAAGTCGTCGGGGGTGACGTCTTTGGTGGTGATCTGGTCCTCGTAAGGAGCGATCATCTCCGGGTCGAGGTCGGGGTCCTCGGGCTCGCGCATCTCCCCCGTCTCCGGGTCGATCTCGGGCTCCTCCTGCGCCTCGGCGGCCTCGGCCAGCAGCTTCTCCTCCAGCTCGGGCGGCAGGATCAGCTCGAAGACGCGGAAGTCACCGGTCTCGTGGTCGAGGTCGACGCGGGCGTATTTGGCGGCGCCGGGGGTCTTCTTGTAGGCGGAGAGCAGGGCGTCCTCGAGAGCGTCCATCAACTTGTCGGCGGAGATGCCCTTCTCCTGCTCGAGCGCTTTGACTGCGTCGACGATCTCTTTGCTCACTGGGACGACTCCTTGGTCTCGGACGTGGCGCTCTGGCGACGGTACTTCGGGCCCGGCGAGGAGACCTCGAGGGCGTAGTCGGCGCGCAGGTGGTTGAGGTGGTGGGTGACCCGTTCGCAGAGCGCCAGGTCGACCCCGTCGGGGTGGTCGATGAAGAGCCGCAGCGACTCGTTGCCCGGCTGCTCGAGGGCGACCAGGTCGAGGTTCGAGTCGAGCTCGGTCAGCTGCTGCTGGATGTCTGCTTTGAGGTCGGGCATATAGGTGGCTGTGGGTGACTCCGGTCTCCGCGTCCGCTTTCCCCGTTTCGGCCGTAAAAAAAGTGGGCCAGGCCCACTTCTCGACGACGCGACACAGATAGGGACGAAAAAGCTTGAAATCAGTATAGCTCCCCTGCCCAGGCGCCGAAAGAGCCGGACGCCGCGCGGTCGAGTCCTGCATTTGGGCCCCTATGGGGCGCGGATGCAGGACTCGACCGGTGGGCGGACAGCGGGTGGTCAGGCGCCGGGATCGGCGACGGCGCGGAGGGAGTCGATGCGGTCGAGGATCGCCTCGGCGATCCGCTCCTTGGCGGCGCGCGGGACCGCGGTCTCGTCGTCGGCGGAGACCAAAGTCACCTCGTTCTCGGCGCTCTCGAAGCCGATGGTCGGGTCGGAGACGTCGTTGAGGACGATCAGGTCAGCGCCCTTGCGGGCCAGCTTGGCGCGGGCGCGGCCGATCGCGTCGCCGCCGTGCTCGGCGGCGAAGCCGACGATCGTCTGGCCCTCGCGGCGGGCCGCGGCGAGGGCGGCGAGGATGTCCTCGGTGGGTTGCAGGTCGAGGGCGAGGGAGCCGTCGCGGGTCAGCTTCTCGTCCGAGAGCTGGGCGGCGCGGAAGTCGGCGGGGGCGGCGGCCATCAGCAGCACCTGGGCGGCGGCGAACTCCTCGCGCGCGGCGCGCTCGAGCTCGGCCGTCGTCTCCACGTCGACTCGGCGAACCCCCGCCGGCGCGGGCAGCGCCACGTTGGCGGCGATCAGGGTCACTTCGGCGCCGCGGCGGGCGGCAGCGCCGGCCAGGGCGATCCCCATCCGGCCGCTGGAGCGGTTGCCGATGAAGCGAACCGGGTCGATCGGCTCGCGGGTGCCGCCGGCGCTGACCAGCACCCGCAGCCCGTCCCAGGGGCGCTCGCCGGTGGGTAGCACGGCCTCGAGGCGGGCCAGCAGCTCGGCCGGCTCGGGCAGGCGGCCGCGGCCGCGCTCGCCACGCGAGGCCAATAGCCCCTCCCCCGGCTCGATCACCTCGACCCTGCGCCGGCGCAGGGTCGCGAGGTTGTCCTGGGTCGCCGCGTCGGCGTACATCCTGTCGTTCATCGCCGGCGCCACCAGGCGCGGCGCCGAGCAGGCGAGGAACGAGGTGGTCAGCATCGAGTCCGCGATCCCGGCCGCCAGCTTGGCGAGCGTGTTGGCCGAGGCCGGCGCGACCAGATAGGCGTCGCAGCGGCTGACCAGCTCGAGGTGGCCGATCGGGTCGTGGCCCGGCTGCTCCTCGCCGGGGAAGGCGCCGCGCAGCGGGTCGCGCTCGAACTCGGAGAACAGCACCGGGGCACCGACGATTCCCTCGAAGGACGCGGCGCCGACGAACCGCGTCGCGGTCTCGGTCATCAGCACCCGCACGCCGTGGCCCGCCAGGGTGGCGAGCCGCGCCAGCTCCAGCGCCTTGTAGGCGGCGATCCCACCGCTGACGCCGAGCAGGATTCGTGCCATCGGAGCCTCCTAGCGCCCCTCCCGGGGCGCGTTCAACCTAGGAGCGGTACTCGTATTTGAGCTTGCCGTCGGCGAGCTCTTCCAGCGCCATCGAGAGGTAGTTCCGCTCGGCGTTGGTCTCGACCATCGGCGGCGGGTACTCGCCGAACCCGCCCTCGCCGAGGTTGTGGAAGTAGCTGTTGATCTGCCGGGCCCGCTTCGCCGACACGACGACGGCGGCGTAGTGGGAGTCGGTGTGCTCGAGAAGCTTGTCTACGCGTGGTTTGATCATTCGGACGAGCAGTCTACGGAATCGCCGAGCTCGGCGCGCACGATGCCGACCAGCTCCTCGGTGGCGCGCGCCAGGTCGTCATTGACGACGAGGTGGTCGAAGTCGCCCTGCGCCGCCAGCTCCTGCTTGGCGGTCTCGAGGCGGGAGTCGATCGCGTCCTGGGAGTCGGTGCCGCGGCCGGCGAGGCGCTGGCGCAGGACCGCCGGGTCGGGCGGGGCGATGAAGATCTGGATCGAGTCCTCCATCGCGGCCCGCACCTGCTGGGCGCCCTGGACCTCGATCTCGAGCACCACCGAGTGCCCTTCCTCGAGCCGCCGCTCGATCTCGCTGCGCAGGGTCCCGTAGCGGTTGCCGCTGTAGGTGGCGTACTCGAGGAAGTCGTGCTCGTCGATCCGGGTCTGGAACTCCTCCGGAGTGAGGAAGTAGTAGTCGACCCGGTCCTCCTCGCCCTCGCGCGGCTGCCGGGTGGTGGCCGAGATCGAGAGCTCGAGCGAGGGGCAGCGCTCGCGCAGCGCCCGGATCAGGGTTCCCTTGCCGACTCCCGAGGGGCCGGTGATGACGAAGACCTTGGATGGCATGGGGAGGCGATATTGAACGGCGGAGTGGACGGAGGGGCGCTAGGCATAGCGGTGCGAGGGGGACGGATCGTGCCGTGTCCCTCCTCACTCGGGCTGTCGGCGTGTATCGAATTCTGCTGTCGCCTCTTTCGAGCGCCGGGCCTCACCCGCAAAACGTTCGGAGGGACACGGCACGCTCCGTCCCTCGGAAGCTCGAAACAAGGCAGAGGCCGAGCTCCCCACGCTTTTATTTGAGCTTGCGAGGGACGGAAGCTGTCTGGCTGAACCCGATTGGTGGGTGGGGGTCGGGGGACCCTCCGAACGTTTTGCGATTGAGGGTCGGGGCTCGTAAGAGGCGCGAGCCGAATTCTCTGCACCCCGACAGATCGAGAGAGGAGGGTCCCCCGAGCCCCACCCACCGCCCCGCTTCGTCTAGCTGAGCAAAGCGTCGCTGCTAGCGACGCAGCAGGCTGATCAACTCAGTGCGCTGGCGCTCTGACAGCCCGCCGATCGTCTTCGACGGCGAGATCCGGCACTGGTTGAGGATGCGATTGGTCTTCACCCGGCCGTACTTCGGAACGGCCAGCAGCATGTCGAAGACCTTCGCGGTCAGCAGGTACTCCGGCGGGTCGAGCAGGATCGTGTGGATCGTCGTCCGCCCGGCCTTCAGGTCCTTCTTCAGCTTGGCCCGCGAGGTGCGGATGTCGTTGGCTCGTTTGAGCGCCTCCATCCGCTGGTCCAACGAGCGTTCCGGCGCCGCGAGGGACGAAGTCTTGACTGAAGGGGCCGCCATCTGCGCGGCGAGTATAGCCGCGGGTCGGGGGTCCGCAAGCCTGCCGTAGGCAAAAGCGCCCAAATTCACCTAGACCTGAAGTTGAGGTCTAGTGAGAGGTGGCCGCAACGACCGGCACCGCCCCGGAGCCGAGTTCCCGGGCGACGCGAGAACCCGCTCTCGGATCGGAGAAATTCTCGGTTCCCACCGCGACGGTCGCGGCCCCGGCGGCGAGGAATTCGGCCGCGTCGGCGCCGCTCGCGATCCCTCCCATGCCGACGATCGGCAGCCCGATCGCCGCCCGCACCGCGCGCAGCTGGGCCAGCGCGACCGGCCGCACCGCGGGCCCGCTGAGGCCGCCGTGGCCGGCGGCGAGGGCCGGCTCGCCGCGGCGCGGATCGAGCGCCGCCCCCTTCAGCGTGTTGATCAGCGAAACAGCGTCGGCTCCTCCCTCCTCGGCGGCGATCGCGACCGCGGCGGGGTCGGCGACGTTGGGCGTCAGCTTGACGATCAGCGGCTTCTCGGTCAGCGGCCGCAGCGCCGCCAGCAGGGCCAGCGTCTCGCTCGGGTTCTCGCCGACGATCAGCCCCGAGTGGACGTTGGGGCAGGAGACGTTGAGCTCGACCGCGGCGATCTCCTCGCGCCGGTCGAGGGCGGCGACGATCCGGGCGAAATCCTCGCGATCGGTCGCCATCGCCGAGACGATCAACGGCACCGGCAGCTCGGCCAGCCGCGGCAGGTCCTCCGCCAGGAACCCTTCCAGACCCTTGTTCGGCAGCCCGATCGAGTTGAGCATCCCCGCCGGCGTCTCCCAGATCCGCCGGGGAGCATTTCCGGCCCTTGGCTGCGGCGTGATCGTCTTCGAGACGAAGGCGGAGAAGGGGAAATCGGCGAGTAGCGCGTCGCCGAAGACGCGGCGAGCCGCGATCGCGTCGTAGGTGCCCGAAGCGTTGATCACAGGGTGCGCAAGCTCGATGCCGCAGAGCTCGACGCTTGGGACGGTGCAGCTCCGGTCCGCGGGTCCTGTCGGGGAAAGGGACCCACCACCCCCTGCGGTAGCTAAAGCTTCCTCGGGGGTGGTCCCCCCTTCCCCGCCACCCGCGGAAAGGACGGGGCCGTCGACGCACAGCCTCATGTAGCCGCCGCCAGGCTTGGGCACCGCACAGCCGAAGCAGGCGCCGAAGCCGCAGGCCATCTCGGTCTCCTCGGCGAGCTGGCAAGGGACGGAGGCGTCGCGGCAGAGCTCGGAGACGACCTCGAGCATCGCCGGCGGGCCGCAGGCGTAGACGACGGCCGAGGCGGCGTCGTCGCCGGCCAGCATCGCCGCGAGCAGGTCGGTGACGTAGCCGCGGTGGCCGGCGTGGCCGTCCTCGCTGGCGAGGCGCACCTCGGGGCAGAGGGCGCCGGCGGCCGAGCAGAAGAGGTCGAGCCCGCCGCGGTGCTGCTCGTCGCGGAAGCCGAGCAGAACCCGGTGCGGGACGGCGCGCTCGGAGAAGCGCCGGCGCAGCAGCGCCAGCGGCGCCACCCCGACGCCGCCGCCGACCAGGATCGCCCCCGCGGCGCCGGCGACCTCCCCCGGGGAGCCGAAGGCGTTGCCGAGCGGTCCGGTCAGCCAGACCTCCTCCCCCTCCGCCAGCGCACACAACCGCTCGGTCCCGGGCCCGACGTCGTCGAGCAGGAAGTCGAGCCGCCGACCGCCGGCGGCGGGTCCCGTCTCGGCGACGGAGATCGCCCGCGGCAGGTGCGGCCGGCCACCGGCCGCCCCCCACGACCCGGCGGCGGCGAGCATGTAGAACTGGCCGGCCGCCGGCTCCGGACCCTCGCGGTCGAGCAGCGAGACGACGCGGTAGCCGCCCGAGGCTCGGTTGGCGCTGACGGCGCATCGCCGCCGGCCGAACGGGGCACTCGGCGCCGCCCCCGGACGCGGAAGCGGGGCCGAGTCCGTCACTGATTCCTCTTCGGCCCCGCGAGAGCAGAGGAGGCGGCGCCCTGATGGATCTCCTGCAGCGAGCGGACCTCGGCGTCGGCACTGCCGGCGGCGATCGCCCGGGCGGCGGCGGTGGCGCCGGTCATCGTCGTCACGCAGGGGATCCCCTGGCGGACGGCGGCGCTGCGGATCTCGTAGCCGTCGGCGCGGGCACCGGAGCCGGTCGGGGTGTTGATCACCAGGTCGCAGCGGCGCTGGCGGATCAGGTCGACGACGTGGGGCGAGCCCTCGTTGATCTTGTTGATCGTCGTCACCGGCACCCCCATCTGCGAGATCGCCTGGGCGGTGCCGCGGGTCGCGATCACCTCGAAGCCGAGGTCGTGGAAGCGCGCCGCCAACTGCGTCGCCGCGGCCTTGTCGGAGTCGGTGACGGTGATGAAGACCGAGCCCGACTCGGGCAGGACGACCCCGGCGGCGGCCTGCGCCTTGCCGAACGCGGTCGGGAAGTCCTCGGCGATCCCCATCACCTCGCCGGTGCTCTTCATCTCCGGCCCGAGGACCGAGTCGGCGCCGGCGAAGCGGGCGAAGGGCAGCACCGCCTCCTTGACGCTGACGTGGTCGAGGGGACCCGTCGGCAGCTCCTGGTCGGCCAGCTTCTCGCCCAGCATCAGCCGCGCCGCGACTTTCGCCAGCGGCACCCCGATCGCCTTCGAGACGAACGGCACCGTGCGCGAGGCGCGCGGGTTGGCCTCGATCACGTAGAGCTCGCCGCCGGCGACCGCGTACTGGATGTTGATCAGGCCGACGACCCCGAGCTCGAGCCCGATCCGCCTGGTCGTCGCCCGGATCTCGTCGAGCATCTCCTCACCGAGGCTGAGCGGCGGGATCACGCAGGCCGAGTCGCCGGAGTGGACGCCGGCCTCCTCGACGTGCTGCATGATCCCGGCGACGACGACCTCGCCGCCGTCGCCGAGGGCGTCGACGTCGACCTCGATCGCGTTCTCGAGGAAGCGGTCGAGCAGCAGCGGGTGCTCGGGGTCGGCCTTGACGTTGGCCTCGAGGTACTTGGCGAGGTCCTCGGTCGAGTAACAGATCTCCATCGCCCGGCCGCCGAGCACGTAGGAGGGCCGGACCAGCAGCGGGAAGCCGACCCGCTCGGCCACCTCGAGCGCCTCGGCGGCCGAGTAGGCGGTGCCGTAGGGCGGGTGCTTGACGCCGAGGTCGCGCAGCAGCTCGCCGAAGCGGCCCCGGTCCTCGGCCAGGTCGATCGCGTCGACCGGGGTGCCGAGCAGCTTCACCCCCGCCTCTTCCAGCGTGCGGGCGAGCTTCAGCGGCGTCTGACCGCCGAACTGGACGATCACTCCCTCGGGGTCCTCCTGGGCGCAGACGGCGAGCACGTCCTCGGCGGTCAGCGGCTCGAAGTAGAGCCGGTCGGAGGTGTCGTAGTCGGTCGAGACCGTCTCCGGGTTGCAGTTGACCATCACCGCGTCGCGGCCGAGGTCGCGGGCGGTCATCGCGGCGTGGACGCAGCAGTAGTCGAACTCGATCCCCTGGCCAATCCGGTTGGGGCCGGCGCCGAGGATGACGACCGAGTCGCGGCCGGTGTCGCGGCGCACCTCGGAGGCCGGCGGGCCGCCGTCGGCGGCGGGGCGCTCGTGGCCCGAGTAGTAGTAGGGCGTCGCCGCCTCGAACTCGGCGGCGCAGGTGTCGACCGCCTTGTAGGTGCGGAGGAGGCCCTCGGTGCCGTCGCCCTCGATCGCCAGCGCCTGCAGCTCGCGCAGGAACCAGCGGTCGACTAGGCAGCGCCGGTGCACGGCCTCGACCTCGAGCCCACGGCGAAAGGCCTCGAGCACCTGGTCGAAGCGCTCGGCGCAGGGGACCTCGAGCAGCGCCAGCAGCTCCTCGTCGTCGGCCGGGAAGTCCGGCGCGGCGTCGAGCTCGCGCGAGCGCATCGCCTTGGCGAAGGACTCGCGGAAGGTGCGGCCGATCGCCATCGCCTCGCCGACCGACTGCATGTAGGTCGAGAGGCGGCCGGCCGAGCCGGGGAACTTCTCGAAGGCAAAGCGCGGGATCTTGGTGACGACGTAGTCGATCGTCGGCTCGAAGGAGGCGGGCGTGGCGCGGGTGATGTCGTTGGGGATCTCCTCCAGCGCGTAGCCGACCGCCAGCTTGGCCGCCATCTTGGCGATCGGGAAGCCGGTCGCCTTCGAGGCCAGGGCCGAGGAGCGGCTGACCCGCGGGTTCATCTCGATCACCACGATCTCGCCCGACTCGGGGTCGACCGCGAACTGGACGTTGGAGCCGCCGGTCTCGACCCCGATCGCGCGGATCACCTTGATCGCCTGGTCGCGGAGGTCCTGGTAGACCGGGTCGGGGAGCGTCTGGGCGGGGGCGACGGTGACCGAGTCGCCGGTGTGGACGCCCATCGGGTCGACGTTCTCGATCGAGCAGATGATCACCACGTTGTCGTTGCGGTCGCGCATCACCTCGAGCTCGAACTCGCCCCAGCCGATCACCGACTCCTCGACCAGGACCTGGTTGATCGGGCTCGCCGCCAGTCCCTCGGAGACGACCTGGCGCAGCTCGGTCTCGGTCTCGCCGACCCCTCCCCCCTGGCCGCCCATCGTGAAGGCCGGGCGGACGATCGCCGGCAGCGTGATCCGGCCGGCGGCCAGCGCCTCCTCGACCTCGGCCAGGGTCTCGACCGTGATCGACCAGGGGATCCGCAGGCCCGCCTCGTTCATCGTCGTGCGGAACAGCTCGCGGTCCTCGGCGCGGCGGATCGCGTCGGCGTTGGCGCCGATCAGCTCGACCCCGTAGCGCTCCAGGGTGCCGTCCTCGAAGAGCGCCATCGCGACGTTGAGCGCGGTCTGGCCGCCGAGCGTCGGCAGCAGCGCGTCGGGGCGCTCCTTCTCGATGATCTTCGTCACCGGGCCCGGCAGCAGCGGCTCGATGTAGGTGGCGGTGGCGAACTCGGGATCGGTCATGATCGTCGCCGGGTTGGAGTTGACGAGGACGACTTCGTAGCCCTCCTCGAGCAGCACCTTGCAGGCCTGCACGCCGGAGTAGTCGAACTCGGCCGCCTGGCCGATCACGATCGGCCCGGAGCCGATCAGCAGGATCTTCTGGATGTCGTCGCGGCGCGGCACGTCATCGACCTCCTAACGGGGTTCCCCGACCAGGCCAAGGAAGCGGTCGAAGAGGTGGCGGGCATCGTGCGGGCCGGGGCCCGCCTCGGGGTGGTACTGGACGGTTGCGCCGGGAACGTCTTTCAAGACCAGTCCCTCCACGGTTCGGTCATAGAGATTCAGCTGCGAGAGCTCGGCGACCCCGAAGTCGGTTTCCCACCGCACCGGCTCGTCGGCCTCGATCCGCGGCTCGCCGCCCGGGCCCTCGACGGCGAAGCCATGGTTCTGCGAGGTGATGTCGATCCGCCCGGTCTCGAGGTCCTTGACCGGGTGGTTGGCGCCGCGGTGGCCGAAGGGCAGCTTGTAGGTCTCGAGGCCGACGGCGCGGCAGAGCAGCTGGTGGCCGAGGCAGATGCCGACGACCGGGCGCTTGCCGACCAGCTCGCGGACGGTGCCGACCACGTAGTCGAGCGCCGCCGGGTCGCCGGGGCCGTTGGCGAGGAAGACCGCGTCGGGGTCCTCGGCGAGGACCTGCTCGGCGCTGGAGTCGCAGGGCAGGAGCGTCACCCGGCAGCCGTGCTCGCGGAACTGGCGGACGATCGAGAGCTTGATCCCGGTGTCGATCCCGACCACGTGCGGGCCGTCGGCGTCGGTCCCGAGCCGCACCGGCTCGGACGGGGTGACGGTGCGGGCCAGGTCGGCGCCGGCCATCGCGGGCTCGGCGTCGATCCGCTCGCGCGCTTCGGATTCGGGCATCGAGGCCGGGAAGATGCCGCCCTTCATCGCGCCGCGGTCGCGGATCTGGCGGACCAGGGCGCGGGTGTCGATGCCGCTGATGCCGGGGGTGCCGGTGTCGTCGAGCCAGTCGAGCCAGCCGCCCTCGGCGCTGGCGGCGTCCTCGCGGTTCTTTGCGTCGCGCATGACGACGCCGCGGGCGTGGGCCGCTTCGGACTCCATCGCCGCCTGCGAGACGCCGTAGTTGCCGATCAGCGGATAGGTGAAGACGATGATCTGGCCGGCGTAGGAGGGATCGGTGACCGCCTCCTGGTAGCCGGTCATCGAGGTGTTGAAGACGACCTCGCCGGTGACGTGCCCGGCGGCGCCGACGGCGTCGCCGTCGAGCCGCGTCCCGTCCTCGAGCAGCAGGTAGGCGCTCATCGAGCTGTTCCTTTTCCCGGAATGATGTGGATAAGGAACAGCTCGGCGGTCATTGGGCGACTCCGAGGCTGAAGGAGCGCAGGCGGAAGGCGACCTGGCCGGCGGCGACGGTCATCAGCACCCGGCCGGTCAGGGTGCGGCCGGCGCACCAGGAGTTCTGCGAGCGGCTCTCGTAGCCGTCCTCCCCCACCGTCCACTCGGCGCCGAGGTCGCAGAGGACGACGTTTGCCTCCGAGCCCAGAGCCAGCGTCGGGCGCTCGATCCCGAAGGGGGCGGCGCCGCCGGCCAGCCGCTCGACCAGCAGGTCGAGGCCGATCACGCCGGGGATCACCAGCTCGGTGTGGAGCGCCGCGAAGGCGGTCTCGAGACCGGTGACCCCCATCGCCGCCTGCTCATAGGGGACTTCCTTTTCCTCCGCCTGATGCGGCGCGTGGTCGGTCGCGATGCACTCGATCGTGCCGTCGCGCAGGCCGGCGATCAGCGCCTGGCGGTCGGACTCGGCGCGCAGCGGCGGGTTCATCTTGAAGCGGTTGGGGTCGAGGCTGCGGACCGCCTCGTCGGTGAGGCAGAGGTGGTGCGGGCTGGCCTCGGCGCTGATCTCGACCCCGGCGGCCCTGGCGGCGGCGACCGCCTCGACCGACTCGGCGGCGGAGAGGTGCTGGACGTGGATGCGGGCGCTCTCGTAGCGGGCCAGCGCCGCGTCGCGGGCGACCATCGTCGACTCCGAGACGCTGGGGACGCCGGCGAGGCCGAGCGCGGCCGAGACCGGTCCCTCGTGCATGACGCCGTCGCCGGAGAGGGTCGGCTCCTCCTCGTGCAGGGCGATGTTGCCGCCGCAGAGGCGTTGGTACTGGAGGGCGCGGCGCATCACGTTGGCGCTGCGGACCGGCAGGCCGTCGTCGGAGAAGCCGAGGGCGCCGGCTTCGCGCAGTTCGACCATCTCGGTCAGCTCCTCGCCCCGCATCCCCTTGGTGACGGTGGCGAGGAAGCCGACCGGGACCGAGGCGGCGGCGCGGGCCTGCTCGCGCAGAGCCGAGACGTCGGCGGCGGTCGAGACCGGCGGCTGCGTGTTGGCCATCGCGATGATCCCGCAGAAGCCGCCGGCGGCGGCGGCGCGGGTTCCGGTCTCGACGTCCTCCTTGTGCTCGTGGCCGGGGGTGCGGAGGTGGACGTGGGGGTCGAAGAAGGCGGGGAAGGCGTGCAGGCCCTCGGCCTCGACCACCTCGGCGCCCTCGGGAATCGCGGCGCCGCCGGGGGCGGCGAGCTCGGCGACGCGCCCGTCGCGGACGACGACGTCATGCTGGCCCTCGATCCCGGCGACCGGGTCGAGGACGGTGGCGCTCCGGAGGACCAGCTGCGCCTCCGGGCCCGGCCGCGCGTCGAGGGTGTCGGTGAGGCTCATGCGGGCTGGCCGATCGGGGTCGGGCCGGCGGGGGCGCCGTCGTCGTCGCTGGGCAGCGGCGTCGAGCGCTCGGCGCCGGCCAGCAGCTCGTAGAGGATTGCCATCCGCACCACCAGGCCGGCGGCGACCTGCTCGGCGATCAGCGACTGCGGCGAGTCGATCGCCTCGCCGGAGATCTCGACCCCGCGGTTGACCGGGCCGGGGTGCATCAAGAGCTGGCGCGGGTGCAGGCGGCGGCTGCCGACCTGGTAGGTGGCGGCGTACTCGCGCAGCGAGGGGACGAAGCTCTCGCTCATCCGCTCGGTCTGCATCCGCAGCGCGTAGACGACGTCGGCCTGCTCGAGCCCGTCGAGCGAGTGCGCGACCGCGCAGCCGAGCTGCTCGATCCCGCGTGGGATCAGGGTCGGCGGGCCGCAGACGGTGACCTCGGCGCCCATCCGGTTGAAGGCGAGGACGCCCGAGCGGGCGACGCGGCTGTGGAGGACGTCGCCGACGATCCAGATCTTGCGGCCATCGAGCGAGTCGAGGCGACGGCGCAGGGCGTAGACGTCGAGCAGCGCCTGGCTCGGGTGCTCGTGCTTGCCGTCGCCGGCGTTGACGACCGCCGCCGGGGTCCAGCCGGCGACCATCTGGGCGGCGCCGGCGTAGGGATGGCGGATCACGATCGCCGCCGGGTCATAGGCGGAGAGCGTCGCCACCGTGTCCTTCAGCGACTCACCCTTGTCGACCGAGGAGCCGGCCGCCTTGACCGAGACGAGATCGGCGGAGAGGCGCTTGGCGGCGAGCTCGAAGGAGCTCGAGGTGCGAGTGCTCGACTCGTAGAAGAGGCTGACCACGGTGCGGCCGCGCAGGGTCGGCACCTTCTTGATGTCGCGGCGGCCGACCTCGGCGAAGCTCTCGGCGCGGTCGAGGATCGACTCGATCTCCTCGCGGGTCAGGTCGTCGATGCTGAGCAGATGCCTCATGCGCATGCCTCCGCGGTCTGGGGTTCGGAGATCGTCACCTGGTCGACCCCGTCGACCTCCTCGAGGCGGACGTTGACTCGCTCCTCGCGCGAGGTCGGCAGGTTCTTGCCGACGTAGTCGGGGCGGATCGGCAGCTCGCGGTGGCCGCGGTCGCAGAGCACCGCCAGCTGCACCCGGCGCGGCCGCCCGTAGTCGAAGAGGGCCTCGATCGCGGCTCGCACGGTGCGGCCGGTGAAGAGCACGTCGTCGACGAGGACGACGGTCCGCTCGGCGGGGTCGAAGTCGATGTGCGAGGCGTGGACGACCGGCTGGGCGGCGGGCGACTTGGCGCCGACGTCGTCGCGGTAGAAGGAGATGTCGATGTCGCCGATCGGCAGCTCGGCGCCGGTCAGCTCGCCGACCAGCGTCTGCAGCCGCCGCGCCAGCAGGGCACCGCGGGTGTGGATCCCGACGATCGCCAAGCTCTCGGGCTCCGGATTCTTCTCGGCGATCTCGTGGGCGATCCGCCGCAGCGTCCGCCTCAGGTCGTCGTGCTCGAGCACGACCTTCTCGCTCATTCTCGGTGGCTTCCTTCCTGGCCTCACGGGACCGGGTTAAAGGACGGTGCTCACGGTACCAGGAGGGGCGGCGGGCTGGGTAGGCCCTCCGCCGAGCAACAGATTGGGGAGGCTCGTCGGAGGGCCTACCCCGTCCCGCCGTCGGGCTCCCGGGCCCCGTTCTCTACGAGCTGGGGCTCTCCTCGCTCGGGGAAGGGGATCGCGATTTGATCGAAATCGCGCGGGGCGACTACCGGTTCGAACACCTCCCGGGCCTCGTCGAGACAGGCGCCGACGTGGTAGCGCGAGGAGATGTGGACCAGCGCCAGGAGTTTGGCGTGCGCCTCCGCGGCCACCCCGGCGGCCTGGCGCATCGTCGAGTGACCGGTTTCGCGCGCCCGCGCCGCGTCCTCCTCCATGAAGGCGGCGTCGTGGATCAGCAGCTCGGCGTCGGCGGCCGCGGCGACGGTCGCCGGCGAGGGCGCCGTGTCGCCGGTGAGGACGATCGTCCGGCCCGGCCGCTCGGGTCCCATCACCTGCTCGGGAGCGACCGTTCCGGCCCTCCCCTCCACCACCTCCCCGCGCTGCAGCGCCGCGAAGGCCGGGCCTTCGGGCACTCCCGCCGCCCTCGCCGCCTCGGGGTCGAACCGCCCCGGCCGCTCGTCCTCGACGATCGCGTAGCCGAGCGCCCGCGAGGTGCGGTGGTCGACGGGGAAGGGCTCGACCGCGAAATCCTCGTGCCCGGCGCAGTCCTCGCCGCGCAGCTCAACCAGCTCGAGCCCGTAGCCGAGCCGCCCGATCAGCGGCCGGAAGACCGAGAACAGCTCCTCCAACCCAGGCGGCCCGTGGATCGTCAGCGGCGCCTCCCGGTCGGTGAGGTCGTAGGTCTTCAGCAGCCCCGGCAGCCCGAGCACGTGGTCGGCGTGGAAATGGGTCAGATAGATCTCGTCGACATGGGTCAGCCCGAGGCTGCGCTGCATCTGCCGCTGCGTCCCTTCGCCGCAGTCGAACAGCATCTTCACCCCGCCGCGCTGCACCAGCACCGCCGCGGTCGAGCGCCGCGCCGACGGCGCCGAGGCCCCGGTCCCGAGAAAGGTCACGGTCAGATCCACGCGCGCGAGCCTACGGAAATGCGCTCTAAGCGGCTGCCGGAGCGCCAGCGGGAGCGAGAGCGGCCAGCCGCTCGGGCGTCCAGCAATCGATCTCGTAGTCGGCGGCCATCCGGATGCCGCGGCGCTGGTTGTTGCGGGTCGGCTCGAGGCGCAGGCGACCCGAGACGCTGCGAATTGCACCGATCGGGACGAGGTAGACAGCGTCCAACGGTGGAAAGTACACGCCAAGGAGATCGGCCCGTCCAACATAGGACTGCCGGCCGTTTCCGTGGTCGGTGCTGTGGGTGTTGAAAACGACGCAACCGCGATCGCTCCACGCGCGCTTGCATTGGACCCGCAGCAGCGGTCCAACCAAATCGACGCCCACGTCGTAGGGCTGACCGTCCCCGAACGGCACGAGCGCGAGATAGCCGCGCTTGACGAAGGCCGCGAGGATGGCGGCCTCCGCTGCATTTCCCCTTGCCACAGGAAGCATGAAAGAAACGTTATGTCTGCATTCGGACGTCGCTCGCCCTGCGGTGCCGTGGTTGCCGCGCTTTGCGGGCTAAGCTGCCAGGTCGAGCGCCCGTAGCTCAGCTGGATAGAGCGCCGCCCTCCGGAGGCGGAGGCCACAGGTTCGAATCCTGTCGGGCGCGTCGATGGCGGGGAGGGGAATCCGGATCGCCTTGCTGGCGACGTCGGACTGGTCGCCTGCTACTGCCTCTACCGCTCCGACACCAAAGCGCAGGCGCTAGCCTGCGAAGCGCGAGCCGACCCGACGCGAAAAGTCGAGCAGGCCCTGCTGGAAAACCCGATCGGGCGCCAAGGACCCTGAGCGGCGGGCCGCCGCCGACTCGGCGAGCTAGGCGGTCTTGAACCGCGCCCGCCACTCGTCGCGGTCGAACTCGGCCGGATCGGTGGCGGCGAGGAAGCGCTCGAGGGCGGCGACGAAGCGGCCCGGGGCCTCGATCTGGGGCAGGTGGCCGACGCCGTCGAAGACCTCGAGGCGGGCGCCGGGGATCGTCTCCAGCGCCGCTTCGGCGTGGGCGACGGGGATGATCGGGTCCTCCCTCCCCCAGATGATCAGGATCGGCAGCGCCTCGGCGAGATAGAGGCGATCGCCGGCGGCGACCTTCTGGCCGCGGGTGCCGACCACCGCGCGCAGGGTTTCGAGGAAGGCGGCGCGGCGCTCGGGGTCGGCGAGCGAGGCGTAGCCGCGGGCGACCTCGGCGACGTCGGCGTTGGGCCGCAGGCCGACCGCCCCGAGGCCGCGACCGAGAGCCGAGCCGAGCCACTGCCCGGGCCCGGCGGTGGCGGCGATGAAGAGGTCGGCGCCGGGCAGCGCCGCGGCGCGCAGGACCGGGCTCACCTCCGGCCCGAGGCCGCCGCTGGAGACGAGGACGAGGCGCTCGACCAGCTCCGGGAACTGGTAGGTGAACTGCATCGCGATGCCGCCGCCGAGGCTGTGGCCGACGACGGTTGCCCGTTCGTGGCCGAGCGAGACGAGGAGGTCGCGGAGGCCGGCCGCGTGGGCGCCGAGGCTGTAGTCGCCGCTGCCCGGTTCCGAGGCGCCGTGGCCGGGCAGGTCGGGCGCGATCACGGTGTGGGCGCGGGCCAGCGGCTCGATCACCTCGCGCCAGTTCTCGGTGCTGCCGGCCATGCCGTGGACGAGCAGCAGGACCGGGCCGGAGCCGGCCTCGGTGTAGGAGACCGAGCGGCCGTGGATCAGCGCCGTGCTGCGGCGAGTCGCGCCCTCGGCGCGGCGGGGCTGCTTCTTCTTCGCGGGCACGGGACGAGACTAACCGCGATCGCCCGAGCCGTTACGGCGGCAGCGACCGCCGGCCCGATTTCAATACTGTCGCGGCGATGAACTGGCGCGAGGAGATCGGCGTCGAGGAGATGAGGCGCGAGCGGCCGCCGCGGGGCGCGGTGGTGGTCGTCCTCATCGGCGTGCTCGCCTGCGTGGTCGCGGCGCTGGCGACCCAGACCGGGAAGGGCTCGAGCGAAGCCGCCCACCTCGAATGGGTGCAGATCGCCAAGGTCCCCGACTCGGAGGCGGTCGCGGTCCCGGGCGGCAGCGAGAAGATGCAGCTGGTCGACGGGCTGATCCGCGCCACCGGCAGCAACGTCAGCGGCCGCAATCTCTTCCAGACCGCCAACATCCTGGAAATCGAGGCCGGTGCGCCGATTTCGGAAAGCCGCGTCCTCTGCTCGATCGCTGCCCCCGGCGGTGCCGAAATCGGCCACAGCGGCGGCGGCCTGCGGACGCTCTACCCGCGCTCCTCCGAAAGCGGCATCTTCACCCAGAGACTGGAACCGGTGGTGGTCGACTTCAGCTCTCACGGGTCCGAACTCGCCCTGCTCGAAAACGAAGAGGGCCTGCCGGAAACCTTCACGAACGAACAGGGCGTCAAGGTCGAATGGCCCGAATTCGAAGCTGGCACCGAGCGCCTCGAATATCTGATCGCGGGCAAGCCGAAGCGCGACCTGCAACTGCCGTTCAACTCGATCTGGCGCTCGACGGTGGTCCCGAAGGCGAAGATCGCCTGCACGATCACGACCGACGCCGGCAAGGCGACGGTCGAAACGAAGGGCGAGCTGAAGCACCTGCCGCCGCCGATCGACGAAGAAGCCGAAGAAATCGCGCAGGAAGGGCGCGAAGAAGAAGCGGCGACCGAAGAAGAAGAATCCGACGAAGCCGGCGGCGAAGGCGAATAGCCGTTCGCCGGTTCTAGGAATCGACCGGCAGCTCGGTCTGCGGCGCGACCAGCAGCTCCGGCCCCTCCGCCATCCCCTTGCCGACCTTGTTCAGCGCCGGGTTGGCGGGCGCGCCCTCCATGCGGCGGGCGTCGAGCGGGCCGAGCATCGCGATCGCGTCCTCGGCGCTGAGGTCGGGCCGCAGCCAGGCCGCCTCGGCCTCGGGGCCCGCGAGGATCGCCGGCATCCGGTTGTGGACCGGCTTGACGACCGCGTTCGGCGTCGTCGTGATGATCGTCGCGCTGTAGAGGTAGCCGTCGGCGTCGACGCCGCGGTCCCCGGCGTCCTCCCAGGGCTTGCGGGTGCAGAGGCCGGCGAAGGCGAAGGCGACGCCGCCGTCGACCGTGAAGCGCCACGGCTGGCGCGGCTGCTTGGGGTCCTCGGCCTTCATCCACTCGTAGAAGCCGTCGGCGACGATCAGGCAGCGGTGGCGGAACTTGCCGACCAGCGGACCGTAGGCCCTGCTCTTCGTCAGGTTCTCGGTTTTGGCGTTGATCATCCGGTAGCCGACCTTCAGGTCCTTGGCCCAGACCGGCACCAGGCCCCAGCGCATCAGCTTCGCCTCGCGGGCGCCCCGGGCAGCCTCCTCGGGATCGGGCGAGGAGCGGACGACGAGGACCTCCTGGGTCGGCGCGACGTTGAAGCGGCCGAGGCCCGGCGGCGCCTTCTCCTGCTTCTTCGCGGTGCCATCGGCGGCCGACTCCGTGGCGGCCGGCGCGCCATCGCCCTCGCCGCCGGCGGGGCCGCGTTCGAGCGCCTTCTCGAGCTCGACCTGGAAGCGGTCGGCGATCGTCTTCGTGTCTTTGGTCGTGACCGTGAAGCGGCCGCACATCAGGGAAGCACCTCCGGGTGCTCGCGGTACCACTCCAGGGTACGGGCCAGCCCCTCCGGCAAGCCGAGCCGTGGCGCCCAGCCGGTCAGCTGGCGCAGCTTGGTCGAGTCGAGGTACTGGTCGGCGATCTCGCCGGCGGGGACGCCCGGCCCCCAGCTCGGCGCCAACTCGGCGCCGCCCGCCACGCGCGCCATCTCCTCGACCACCTCGCGGACCGTGTGTGGCTTGTCGCCGCCGGCGTTGAAGGCCTCGCCCGGGGCGGCGTCGCCGCCGCGCAGCGCCGCGGCGATAGCCAGGTAGGCGGCGACCGCGTCGTCGACGTGGAGGAAGTCGCGCTTCGGGCTGCCGTCGGAGCGCATCCGCGGCGTCCGCCCCTCGCAGAGCGCCCGCGCCGTCTCCGGGATCAGCCGGGTGAAGTTGAGGTCGCCGCCGCCGTAGACGTTGGCGAAGCGGGTGATCGCCAGCGGCAGGCCGGCGACGCCGTAGCCGCGGGCGATGGTGTCCGCCGCGGCCTTGCTGGCGTCGTAGGGGTGGTCGCCGCGCAGCGGGAGGTCCTCGCGGTAGGGCAGTTCCGGGGCGGTGCCGTATGCCTTGTCGGAGGAGGCGAAGACGACGGTCCCGACACCCTGCTCGCGGCAGGCCTCGAAGACGTTCCAGGAGCCGCGCACGTTGACCTCGTAGGTGTCGCGAGGCGAGCGGCTGGCGATCCCAACGATCGTCTGCGCCGCGAGGTGGAAGACGGCCTCGCAGCCGCGCGTCGCCGCCACGACCTCCTCCGCCGCCAGCAGGTCGGCCTCGTGCAGCTCGACCTCGCCGCCCACCCCGAGCAGCTCCAGGCCCGAGGGCCGCGGCCCGCCGAGGTCGGTGCGGCGCGGGCTCGGCCGGTCGAGGACGCGAACGGTCCAGCCCTCGCGCAGCAGCGCCGCCGCCAGGTGCGAGCCGACGAAGCCGTGGCCGCCGGTGACCAGCGCCCGCCCGCTCACCAGGGAGCCTCGCCGGAGCGCCAGAGGTCGTCGAGCAGGACCGCGTCCTTGTAGGTGTCCATGCAGTCCCAGAAACCGCCGTGGCGGAAGGCGCGCAGCTCGCCGTCGGCGGCGAGCCCGGACAGCGGCCCGCGCTCGAGCACGCTCTCCTCCCCCAGTCGCTCCAACAGCGCCGGCTCGAAGCAGAAGAAGCCGCCGTTGATCCAGCGCCCGGAGCGCGGCTTCTCGGCGAAGCCGCGGACCCTCTCGCCGTCGAGCTCGGCGACCCCCCAGGGTAGGTCGGGCTCGACCACGGTCATCGTCGCCACGGCGCCGTGGCCGCGGTGGAAGGAGAGCTGCGCCGCGAGATCGACGTCGGCGACCCCGTCGGCGTAGGTGAGGCAGAAGGTCCCGCCCCGCAGGCGCTCGCCGAGCCGCGCCACCCGGCCGCCGGTCGGCGTGTCGAGGCCGGTGTCGACGCACTCGACCTCGACCCCATCGGGCCAGCGCTCCGCCGCGACGAACTCGGCCACCGCCTCGCTCAGGTAGCCGGTGGCGAGCAGGAAGCGCTCGAATCCCTGCCCGGCGTAGATCCCGATCACGTGCCAGAGGATCGGCTTGCCGCCGATCTCGACCAGCGCCTTCGGGACCGACTCGGTGCGCTCGCGCAGACGGGTCCCCCGCCCGCCGCAAAGAATGACCACGGGCGGTTTCACGCTGCAGGGTTTTTACCCCCTATAGGGGGTAAAAGGGTTGCGGCGCGTCAGCCGCCGGCGACCGCCGGCAGGATCGTGACCTCGTCGCCCTCGTTGATCTGGGTGTCGAGGCCCTGCTGAAAGCGGATGTCCTCGCCCGAGACGTAGACGTTGACGAAGCGCCGCAGGGTGCCGTCCTCGGTGATCCGTTCGCGCAGTTCGGCGTGGGCGTCGAAGACCGCGTCGAGCGCCTCGCCGACGGTGCCGCCGCTGACCTCGACCTCGGCCTGGCCGCCGGTCGCGGCGCGCAGCTGGGTCGGAATCTTGACCGTGACGGACATCGGGCGGCGGATTCTATTGCGGCGCCGGCTAGGCGGTGGCCTCGGCGGCGGCGAACTCGGAGTCGAAGCTGTCGAGGGTCGGGTCGATTTCGTGCATCTGGAAGGTGTCGCGGGTCGCGTCGAGCGTCTTCAGGCCCTCGCCGGTGATGTAGACGACCACCTTCTCGCCGGCGCCGATCTCGCCCCGTTCGGCGAGCTTGCGCAGGACGCCGACCGTGACCCCGCCGGCGGTCTCGGTGAAGATCCCGGTGGTTTCCGCCAGCAGCTTGATCGCCGAGCGGATCTCCGCGTCGGTGACCGAGTCGATCCCGCCCCCGGTCCGCCGCGCGTGCTCGACCGCGTAGGGGCCGTCGGCCGGGTCGCCGATCGCCAGGCTCTTGGCGATCGTGTCGGGGCGCTGCGGTTTGCAGACGTCCCAGCCTTCGGCGAAGGCGGTCGCGACCGGGCTGCAGCCCTCGGCCTGGGCGCCGTTGAAGGTCGGCTGCTCGCCCGCGACCAGCCCGAGGTCGAGCCACTCCTGGAAGCCGCGTCCCAGTTTGGTGAACAGCGAGCCGGAGGCGATCGGGCTGACGACCCGGTCGGGCAGCGTCCAGCCGAGCTGCTCGACGGTCTCGTAGGCGAGGGTCTTCGAGCCCTCCGCGTAGTAGGGGCGCAGGTTGACGTTGACGAAGGCCCACGGGTGGGTCTCGGCGAGCTGGGTGCAGAGCCGGTTGACGTCGTCGTAGTTGCCGCGGACGCCGACCAGGTTGGTGCCGTAGACGCCGGTCGCGAGCAGCTTCTGCTCCTCGAGGTTGGCGGGGACGAAAACGTAAGAGTCGAGCCCGGCGGCGGCGGCGTGGGCGGCGACCGCGTTGGCGAGGTTGCCGGTCGAGGCGCAGGCGACTGTCGAGAAGCCGAGCTCCTGCGCTTTCGCGACCGCGACCGCGACGACCCGGTCCTTGAAGGAGTGGGTCGGGTTGGCGGCGTCGTTCTTGACCCAGACCTCGGCGTCGAGACCGAGCCGCTCGGCCAGCCGGTCGGCGCGCAATAGCGGCGTCAGCCCCGGCTCCAGCGGGTCGGCGGGCCGGCCGGCGAAGGGCAGGAAGTCGGCGTAGCGCCAGATTCCCTGCGAGCCGGCCTGGATCCGCCGCTTCGCCTCCACCGCGTCGAGCCGCGAGTGGTCGTAGGTGACTTCCAGCGGGCCGAAGCACTTCTCGCAGAAGTAGCTCGCGCCGAGCTCGTACTCGCTGCCGCACTCCTTGCACTTCAGGTTCTCAATGGCCATCCGATCGTCCCTTCCAGCGTCATCAACAAAAAAACCTCCGCCAGTGGGGCGAAGGTCCGATCGGACTTCCCCCACATCTCCCAACGCGGTTCCCTCTCGAGATCCGCGCCGGCTGGAATTGGCACCTCTCTCGGACGGTTAGGTCCGAGGCGGTTGCCGGGGCTTCAATGGGCCAGTCCCTCCACCCCTCTGGATGTGGCGCTTATGTTGGGAGAAGAGTACCAAGGAGCGCGGTCCAGTTTCCAGCCGGGGCTTACGGCTACTCTTAGTCGCGAGATGGTCTTCCTGCGCGACGAGACGGGTGCCCCCGATGCCGAACCTTCCGAAACCACGGTTGCGGCGCCCCCGGCGTGCGGATTCCGCCGTCGCCCCGCATCCAGCTGAGCCCCAGGCCCCGCGCGTAGAGCAGATCGACGGCTCCGGCCTGCGCTGGGTCAACATCGAGCGCCCCGGCGCGCTCGAGCGCGCCTGGCTCGAGGAGCACTTCGACTTCCACGCCCTCGACCTCGAGGACGTCCTCTCGCGCAACCAGCGGCCGAAGATCGACGTCTACGACGAGTACCTGTTCATCGTCCTGCACCTGCCGGTTTTCGACCGCAACGCCGGTCGGCTCGGCACCGGCGAGCTCGACCTCTTCGTCGGCCCCGACTACGTCGTCACCCTGCCCAACCAGCCGCTGCAGCCGGTCGAGTACCTGTTCGAGCGCTGCCGCAGCAAAGAGGAGCTGCGCGAACAGCTCTTCGCCCGCGGCTCCGGCTACCTGCTCTATCGGCTGGTCGACGACAGCTTCGACTACTGCTTCCCGATGCTGCGCAAGATTGGCAACAAGCTCGACGCGCTCGAGGACGACATCTTCGAGGGCCGCTCCGACGAGGTCGTCCGCGACATCTCCAACGTCAAGCAGGAGATCATCAACTTCCGCAAAGTGATCCGGCCGCAGCGCCCGGTGCTGAAAGAACTCGAGAACCTGAAACAGCGCTACCTGGCCTCCGACATCGACCTCGAGATCTACTTCGACGACGTCGTCGACGCCCACGAGCGGATCTGGGACATGCTCGAAAACTACAAAGAGGTGATCGAGGGGCTCGAGTCGACGAACGAGTCGGTGATCTCCCACAACCTCAACGACATCCTCCGGGTGCTGACCTCGATCAGCGTCGTGATCCTGCCGCTGACCCTGATCGCCAGCGTGATGGGAATGAACTCCTGGGTCCCCTTCGAACACAACGAGGCAGGGTTCTTCGTCGTCCTCGGGGTGATGGCGGCGCTCCTGATCGGGATGGTGGCGTTCTTCCGCAGTCGCCGCTGGCTCTGAGCCGGGAGCTCAGGTGACGATCAGGGGTTTGGAGGTGGCCGCCGAGCAGAAGGGTTTGTCCCCGATCGGGAGCCGCGTCTTCTTCGTCTTCGCCACGTAGCTGCCCGACTGCAGCGGGTTGAGGCTGAACGTCCAGTTGCCGTAGCGATCGCTTTCGGCGGCCCCGAGCTTCTTGCCGTCGCGGAAGACTTCGATCTTCCGTTTCTGCTCGCAGTAGCGCTGCGAGGCGACGGTGGTGTCACCGCGCAGCGTGCCGAACTCGGTCCCGCTCGGTTCGACTCCTTCTTCCAGGGCCATGGACAGGACCGTCTTCGCGGTCGTCCCGTAGGCCGGCGCCGCCGCCCCGACAACCATCGCCACCAATGCCAACGTCCCGACCAGCAATCGCGCTCGCATAGCTCTCCCCATGTGGTGGATCAGACCAGCGGGAACCTACCAATAGGATGGCCGCCTGTGGCCAATTTCCGCATCTGGGCGCCGTGGCGCCTCTCCTACGTGAAGGACGCGTCGAAGGACATCGAGGAGGAGTGCATCTTCTGCGCCAAGCCGGCGCAGGACGACGACGAGGCGAACCTGATCGTCCACCGCGGCGACAGCGCTTACGTGATCCTCAACCTCTTCCCCTACACCAACGGCCACCTGATGGTCGCCCCCTACGCGCACATCGGCCGCCTGCAGGAGCTCGACTCCGAAACCCTGGCCGAGATGATGGCGCTGGCCCAGCGGGCGATGGACCGGCTCGAGCAGGCCTATGACCCGCACGGCTACAACGTCGGCTTCAACCAGGGGCGGGTCGCCGGCGCCGGGGTCGAGCACCACATCCACATGCACGTCGTCCCCCGCTGGGGCGGCGACACCAACTTCATGCCGGTGATCGCCGACACGAAAGTGATGCCGCAATCGATCGAGCAGAGCTACGAGGCTCTGAAGGGAGCGTTTTGAGCGAGCAGAGCGTCCTGGCGCCGCCGGGGATCTTCAAGGCCTACGACATCCGTGGCCTCTACGGGACCGAGATGGACGCGACGACGGCGCAGGCGATCGGCCGCGCCTTCGTCCGGGTGCTGGCGCGGCTGCGCGAGAAGCCGGCCGGCGAGCTGCGGGTCGGGCTCGGCCGCGACATGCGGCTGACCGCGCCGGAGATGGCGGCCGAGGTCCGCGACGGGATGATCTTCGAGGGCGCCACCGTGCTCGACGCCGGCATGGTGGCGACCGAGATGCTCTACCACCTGGTCGGCTCGCGCCAGCTCGACGGCGGCGCGATGGTCACCGCCTCGCACAACCCGAAGGCCTACACCGGGGTGAAGCTGGTGCGCGAGGGCGCTCTCCCCCTCTCCGGCGACGCCGGGATCGGCGACGTCAGGGCCGAGATCGAGGCGGGGCTCGGGCACTCGCCGGGCGGCGGCGCGCTCGAGGAGGTCGACGTCTGGGACGAATTCCGCGAGCACGCGCTTTCGTTCATCGACCCGGCGGCGGTGAAGCCGATGAAGGTGGTGGTCGACGGCGGCAACGGGATGGCGGGGCCGATGGTCGGGCCGATCCTCGAACGGCTGCCGCTCGCGCTGGAGGAGATGTACTTCGTCCCCGACGGCGAGTTCCCCGACCACGAGCCGAACCCGCTGCTCGAGGAGAACCGGCGGATGATCATCGAGCGGGTGCGGGCCAGCGGCGCCGACCTCGGCATCGCCTGGGACGGCGACGCCGACCGCTGCTTCTTCATCGACGCCAGCGGCAGCTTCTGCGACGGCGACTTCATCTGCGCCCTGCTGGCCCGGGCGGCGCTGCGCAAGAACCCGCCGGGGACGACGATCCTCTACGACCCGCGCTCGAGCCGCGCCGTCCCCGACCTGGTCGCCGCCGAGGGCGGCCGCTCGGAGCTCTCGCGGGTCGGCCACGCCTTCTTCAAGGCGCGGATGCGCGAGGAGAACGCCGCCTTCGGCGGCGAGGTCTCCGGCCACTACTACTTCCGCGACTTCTGGAACGCCGACTCGGGGACGATCCCGGCGCTGCTGATGCTCGAGCTGCTCTCGGTCGACGGCCGCAGCCTGGCCGAGCTGATGGAGGGGTTCCGCTCGAAGTACTTCATCTCCGGCGAGATCAACTCCGAGGTCGACGACCAGGCGGCGAAGCTGGAGCTGATTCGCGAGCGCTACGGCGACGGCCGGATCAGCGAACTCGACGGCGTCTCGGTCGACTACGACGAGTGGCACTTCAACGTCCGGCCCTCGAACACCGAGCCGCTGCTGCGGCTCAACCTCGAGTCGCTGGTCTCGCGCGAGGACATGGAAGCCAAGCGCGACGAGGTGCTGGGGCTGATCCGCTCGTGAGCGACGGCGCGGCGGAGCTGACCCCCGAGGCGGCGCTCGAGCAGGCGGCGCTGGCGGGGATCCACTGCCTGCGCATCCCCACCCCCTTCGCGGTCGGCCGGGTCAACGCCTACCTGATCGAGGACGAGCCGCTGACCCTGATCGACGTCGGCCCCAACTCGGGCAAGGCGCTGGACGAGCTGAACGCGCAGCTCGCCCAGCGCGGCCACGCGATCGAGGACCTCGAGCTGATCCTGGTCACCCACCAGCACCTCGACCACATCGGCCTGGTCGAGATCGCGGTCGAGCACTCCGGGGCCGAGGTCGCGGCGCTCGGCGCCGCCGCCCGCCGGCTCTCCAACTTCGACGAGGAAGCGGTCGCCGAGGACGAATACGCGGTCTCGGTGATGCTCCGCAACGGCATCCCCGAGGAAGTCGCGGTGGCGCTGCGGAGCGTCTCCTCGAGCTTCCACGGCTGGGGCTCGGCGGTCGACGTCACCCGACCGCTCGCCGACGGCGAGGCGATCGAGCTGCGCGACCGCACCCTGCAGGCGCTCCACCGCCCCGGCCACTCCCCCTCGGACACCGTCTTCTGGGACGAGCGGCGCCAGCTGCTGTTCGCCGGCGACCACCTGCTCTCCAACGTCTCCTCGAATCCGCTGATCACGCTGCCGCTCGACGGCCAGCGGCGCCGGGTCCAGACCCTCGTCACCTACCTCGACAGCCTGCGCAGGACCCAGGCGATGCCGGCCGAGATCGTCTTCGGCGGCCACGGCGAGCCGATCACCGACCACGTCGCGCTGATCGACGCGCGGTTCGCGGCGACCGAGCGGCGCAAGGAGAAGATCTACCGCCTGATCGCCGAGCGCAGCCGCAGCGGCTACGAGCTGGCGCAGGCGATCTGGGGCAACGTCGCCGTCACCCAGGCCTACCTCACCCTCTCCGAGGTGATCGGCCACACCGACATCCTCGTCAACGAGGGCCGGGTGCGGGAAGTCGACGACGGCAGCGTGATCCGCTTCGAAGCGGTCTAGGGCTCGCCGCCTCTGGGCGGGAAGCGGTCCGCTCAAATACGCTCCACGCGGTGTCGCCCCCGCTCCGCTCCCGCCGCCTGCGCAAATCCGCCAAGAAGCGGATGCTGATCATCGTCAACCCCTACGCGACGACGGTCTCGGACCGGTTGCGGAACCTGGTCGTCTACGCGCTGCAGGGGCGCTTCGAGGTCGAGGCGGTGGCGACCGAGGCGCAGAACCACGCCACCCAGATCGGCCGCGAGGCGAAGGACGGCGGCTATGACGTGGTGGTCGCCTTCGGCGGCGACGGGACGCTCAACGAGGTCGCCAACGGGCTGGCCGGCACCGATCTGCCGGTGGCGATCCTGCCGGGCGGCTCGACCAACGTGGTCTGCCGCACGCTGGGGATCCCCAACGACGTGGTCGACGCGACCGAGCACCTGCTCTCGCTCCTCGACAACTGGCAGCCGCGCAAGATCGACCTCGGCAACGTCGATGGGCGGCGCTTCGTCTTCGCCTGCGGCGCCGGGCTCGACGCGACCGTGGTGCGGCGGGTCGACGAAAACCCGCAGCTGAAGGCCAAGGTCGGGCCCTACTACTACAGCTGGGCCGGGATCTCTGGCTTCTACCGCCGCTACCTGCGGAACCCGGTGCGGATGCGGGTCGAGAGCGACGCCGGCGGGCCGGTCGAGGGGATCACCGCGATCGCCCAGAACTCGGACCCGCTGACCTACTTCGCCAGCAAACCGGTGCGGGTCGCCGAGGGAATCGCGATCGACGACGGCACCCTCTCGCTGGCGGTCCTCAAGCGCGCCACCCAGCGGGACATGCCGGGCCTGATCAGCCGCCTGCTGAGCGAGAAGAGATCGGCGGCGCAGCACCGCCAGATCGCCCACTTCGACGACGTCCACGAGGCGACGGTGACCTCGGTCTCGAAGGACCGGGAAGGGGCGCTGCGTCCGTTCCCGCTGCAGGTCGACGGCGACTACATCGGCGACCGCACCCATATCTCGCTGGCGGTGGAGCCGGGCGCGCTGACGATCGTGGCTTGAGCAGGCGAGGGACTGATTCTTGGGGCTCTTGGTCCCGGGGACGAAGGTTCGCGGCGCCGGGGGCGATTGCCGGCAGGGCCCCCTCACTCGACCTGTCGGGGTGGGGCGGTTTGCTGCTGACGCCATGAAGGAGCGCCGACCCTCAGTCGCAAAACGTTCGGGGGCCCTGCCGGCACTCGCCCCCGGCGAGGGAGCGCGGCGGCCCAGGGACGGAGCCGCCGCGTCTCTCTTTGAGCTTGGCGAGGGACGGGGGCGTGGCAGCCCGAGCTCGGTTTGCTCGCCAGGGACGGCTCTCGCCGGAAGCGCTAGGCGAGAGCTGCGGGCCTTGGTCCCTCGCGAGCTGCGGGGGCGTCCTCGTTGCGCTTCTCCCCACCGGGGGCCTTTGTCCCCGCTAAGCGGGGACAACCGCAACCGGTGGGGAGAAGCGCAACTTGGTGAGGCCTGGCCCCATGCGAGCGCACCGGCCCATGCGAGCGCCGCATCCCATGCCAGCGCACCGTCCCTTGCAAGCTCTCCAGCCAGGGGGGGGGGGTTTGCGGCGGTTTGGTGGGGGTGCGGGGGGGGCCCCCCCGCCACACCCCCGACGCCCCCCCCGCAAAACCCCGTCCCGAGGAAGCCCCGTCCCTAGTCCAGCGTGCCCGCTTCGCGCGCCCCGACAGCCGTCTGGACCAGCGTCTCCGCGGCGTCGAACTGCGGCTCCCAGCCGAGCTCGACCCGGGCTTTGGTCGCGTCCATCAGCACCGGGCGGTCATAGGCGACCGCCCACTCCAGCTGCGGGCTGAAGAAGGCCAGCCGCCGCGCGGCTCCCCCACCGACGCTGGCCAGCGGGCGCGGGACGCGAACCGAGTGCCAGCCGATCGCGCCGGCGACGTCGCCGAGCGTGATCGTCCCCTCGCCCGCCAGGTTGTAGGCGCCGGCTTCTCCCGCGCCCTCGATCGCCGCCGCCAGCGCCGTGGCGACGTCGTCGTGGTGGACAAGCTGGAAGGGAGTGCCGGGGTCGGGCAGGATCGGCTTCACCCCGGGGACGCGGCCGGCCCAGCGCCGCAGTCTCGGCGCCGGGTCGCCGAGCCGGGCGGCGCCGACGATGCGGTCGATCAGCATCGTCGCCTGCGGCCCGGCGACGACGCAGGGCCGGAAGACGTAGGCGGCGACCGAGGAGCCTTCCAGCGAGTCGGCGAGCGCCGCCTCGAGCTCGGCCTTCTGCGCCGAGTAGTAGAAGCCCTCGCTGCCGCGGGCCGGGACGCCCTCGGTGAGCGTCTGCGGGCTGTCGCGGTGGAAGCCGTAGGCGGCGACCGAGGAGGCGTAGACGAGGCGCTTGACGCCGGCCGCGCGGGCGGCCTGGAAGACGTTGCGGCTGCCGACCAGGTTGACGCGGCGGGTCTGGCCGCGGCCGCCGAAGATCGAGAAGGCGAGGTGGACGACGACGTCGGCGCCCTCGAAGAGCGAGTTCAGCGAGTCGCGGTCGAGGACGTCGCCGCGGCGGTAGGCGACCTTCTGCCAACCCTCGAGCTCGGGCCGGAACGGCCGCCGGGCCATGCCGCGCACCGAGGTGACCGCCTCGACCTGCTCGAGCCGGCGCAGCAGCGGCAGCCCGATCTCGCCGGTCGGTCCGGTGATCGCGACGGTCAGCCCCAAAGGTTCACCCCAGTCGCGGCGCCGTCGTCAGGCGGCCGGGGTTATGCGGTAGGCGTCGAAGACCGATTCGATGCCGCGCAGGCGGGAGATGCAGTGCTTGAGCTGCTCGGTGTCCCCGACCTCGACGACGAAGCGGTTGCGCACCATCGGGTGGTTGGTGCTGCAGGTGGCGGAGATGATGTTGATCCCCGCCTCCGAGAAGGTCCGCGAGAGGTCCTCGAGCAGGCGAGTGCGGTCGTAGGCGTCGATCTGCAGCTCGACCCGGAAGGAGGCCTCGTTGCCTCCCTCCCAGCTGACCTCGACGAAGCGCTCGGGCGCCCGTTTCAGCGCCTTCAGGTTGCGGCAGTCGGTGCGGTGGATGGTGATCCCGCGGCCGAGGCTGACGTAGCCGGCGATCGCGTCGCCCGGCACCGGCCGGCAGCACTTGGCGAGCCGCACCGCGACCTTGTCGGCCCCCTTGACGGAGATCCCGTAGTTGGAGGCGTCCTTGGTGCGCCGGGCGCGGTCCTCGCCGCGGCGGCCGGGCGGCAGCGAGGTCGGGTCCTCGTCGACCCCCTCGCCCTGCTTCAGCCGCTGCATCAGCTTGTTGGCGACGGTCTTGGTCGAGAGCTTGCCCTGGCCGAGGGCGATGTAGAAGTCGGTCGCTTTGCGGTAGCCCATCTCGCGGAAGACGTCGGCCAGCAGCGCCGAGCCGGAGACCTTCTGCATCGGGATGCCGCGGGTGCGCAGCGCTTCCTCCAGCGTCTCGCGGCCGCGCCGCTCGGCGTCGTCGCGCCGTTCCTCTTTGAACCAGGCGCGGATCTTGTTGCGGGCGCGGCTGGTGCGGACCAGTTTCAGCCAGTCGCGCGAGGGGCCGCGGTTCTGCTTCGCGGTCAGCACCTCGACGATGTCGCCGGAGCGCAGCTGGTAGTGCAGCGGCACGATGTTGCCGTTGACCTTGGCGCCGACCGTGCGATGGCCGACGTCGGTGTGGATCGCGTAGGCGAAGTCGAGCGGGGTCGAGCCGGCGGAGAGGTTCTTGACCTCGCCCTTCGGGGTGAAGACGAAGACCTCGTCCTCGAAGAGGTCGACCTTGAGCGATTCGAGGAACTCGGTCGGGTCCTGCTCGCCCTCGGCCTCGACCAGCTGCCGCAGCCAGGTCATCTTCTCGCGTTCGGGGTCGCCGCCGTGGCTCTCGCCCTCTTTGTAGGCGACGTGGGCGGCGATCCCGTACTCGGCCAGCTTGTGCATCTCGTCGGTCCGGATCTGGATCTCGAGCGGCTTGCCCTCGGGCCCGATCACCGTCGTGTGCAGCGCCTGGTACATGTTGGCTTTCGGCATCGCGACGAAGTCCTTGAAGCGCCCGGGCAGGGGCTTCCAGAGCGAGTGGATGACGCCGATCGCGCCGTAGCAGTCCTTGACCGAGCCGACGATCACCCGCATCGCGGTGAGGTCGAAGATCTCGTTGAACTCGCGGCCCTTCTTGGCCATCTTCGTGTAGATCGAGTAGAAGTGCTTGGCGCGGCCTGAGATCTCGGCGGCGATGCCGACTTCCTCCAGCTCGGCGGCGAGGAACTCGCCGGCCTCGGCGACGTAGGCCTCGCGCTCCTCGCGCTGCTGGGCGACCAGCTGCTTGATTTCGGCGTACTTGCGCGGGTGCAGGGTCGCGAAGGCGAGGTCCTCGAGCTCCCACTTCATCGCATGGATCCCCAGGCGGTGGGCGAGCGGGGCGTAGATCTCGAGCGTCTCGTGCGACTTCGCCGTCTGCTTCTGCTTCGGCAGCGCGCCGAGGGTGCGCATGTTGTGGAGGCGGTCGGCCAGCTTGATCAGGATCACCCTGACGTCGGTGGCCATCGCCACCATCATCTTGCGGTAGTTCTCGGCCTGGCGCTCGTCGCGGCTCTCGAAGGTCATCCCGGTCAGCTTGGTGACGCCGTCGACCAGCTGGGCGATCTCCTCGCCGAATTCGGCCTCGACGTCCTCGAGGCTGGCGCTGGTGTCCTCGACGGTGTCGTGCAGCAGCGCCGCGCAGAGCGTCGCCGTGTCGAGCCGCAGCCCGGCGCAGATCTGGGCCACCCCGACCGGGTGGGTGATGAACTCGTCGCCCGAGTGGCGGCGCTGGTCGGCGTGGCGCTCGCAGGCGAAGTCGAAGGCCCGCTCGACCATCGCCCGGTCGATCGACGCCGTCGCGGTTGCGATCGCGGTCCCGGCCGCGGCGCTCGGGGCACCGATGCCGGCGGCCGCGCCGCCGCCGTTCGCCGAGGCCGCGGGCACCGAGTCGAACTCCTCGACGACCGCGAACAGGTCGGCGAGCAGTTCGCCGTGCTCTACCGCTGTCTGGGTCTTGCGAGGAATTGCCGTGCCTCCAGGTGCCGTTCTCGGTACGCGCGGAACGCCGGTGAGCGCTCCAGATCGGTTCCCTTTGAGGATACGACGCCGACCAAGCCTGCACCCCCCTCCGGCGCTCCCCGGGCCAGATCGAGCTCGACCAGGACCCGGAAGGCGCGGGCGGCGGCGTCGGCCGCAAGCGGGTGCGCGGCGGGGCCCGCGAGGGCCTTGCGGAGGGTTGAACCGGTGATGCGCTCAGGGGCGGGGTCGCCGGAACCGGGCTGGGTAGGTCCCGGCGACCCCGCCCCTGAGGCGCAAGCGGAGCGGAGAGCGCGGTACACCCCGGCGACGGCGTCCCGCGAGGCGAGCGACTCGTCGAGCGCCGCCAGCGTGAACTCGTGCTCGGCCTCGGTGTGGAGCTCGTGCAGGTAACCGGCTTCGCCCGCGGCAACAGCGGCCAGCGCCTCGGCCGAGGTCGGCGGGTCGACGAGGACGACGTGCTCGAAGCGGCTGATGACCTCCGCCCCGTCCTCGGCGGCGAGCAGCGTCGCGTAATCGGTCAGCGCCAGGCCGCCGCTGGCCTTGGCCAGCAGCCCGGCGAGCGCCTCCGGCCCGCAGCGAGCGCAGGCGAGCCGGCCGCTGCCGCCGTTGAAGCGGGCGAGTCCCGCGGCCCCGGCGGCGAGCCCGGCGCGGCGCGAGGCATCGGCGCAGACCGCGAGCACCCCGGCGCCGCTCGAGACCAGCTCGGCGATCGCCACCACGGCCGAGCCGCCGCCGCGGACCGCGGTGCGGGTGGGCTGGGTTTGTGGCGTATAGCGACACAAACCCAGCCCACCCGGATCAGCCGCCAGCTCGTTCTCGAACCGTCGCCACCACTCCGCCTCCTCGCACTCGCAGCTGTGGAGCGGCGGCGCTTCGGTGCCCTCGGCGTCGAGCGGATAGAGCTCGCGAAGGACAACGCGGGGCTCGACCGAGCCGTTCCAGTGGTTGACCTCGAGCCGCACCGCCGCGTCGACCGAGTCCTCGGCCTCGACCCCGAGGTCCGGCCGGCCGAAGGCAACGCCGAGGGCGCGGTGCGAGCCGCTGTGGAGGCTGAAGCGGGCGTGCTTGCCCTCGCCCATCGGCCGCACGTCGCGAACCTTCGCCGCGGGCACGACCAGCCGCACGCCGGGGTTGCCGAGCCCGAACGGGGCCAGCTGCCGCAGCTCCTCGGCCAGGTCCATCCCGAGCCCGACGCCGCCGACCAGCGCGTCGAAGCGCTCCGCGCGCGCCGGCGGCTCGGGGCCGAGCATCTCGATCGCATGGGCGGCGAATGCCGCCCGGAAGGCCTCCAGCTTCTCGGCTCGCAGCGAGAGCCCCGCCGCCGCCTTGTGGCCGCCGAACGCTTCCAGGTGCTCGCCGCAGGCCCGCAGCGCCGCGAGCAGGTCGAAGCCAGGGATGCTGCGTCCCGAACCGCGCCCGCCGCCTTCGCCGTCGAGCGAGATCACGACCGCCGGCCGGTTGTGGCGCTCGACCAGCCGCGAGGCGACGATCCCGACCACGCCGGGGTGCCAGCCCTCGCCGGCGACGACCAGGCCCGGCGCCCGCTGCAGGTCCTCGGGCAGCTCGCGACGCGCAGCCTCGGCCGCCGCATCGACCTCGCGCTCGGTCGCCCGCCGCTCCGAGTTTGCCCGCGAGAGCTCCTCGGCGATCTGCTGCGCCCGTGCCTCGTCATCGGTGAGCATCAGCTCCACCCCCGCATCGGCCCGATACAACCGCCCCGCCGCGTTGATCCGCGGCGCCAAACGGAACCCCAGATCAGACTCGTCCAGGGTCGTCGGCTCGCATTTCGAAACCGCGATCAGAGCCCTGAGCCCGGGACGCTGCGCCAGCCGCATCTCGGCCAGCCCGCGCTTCACCAGCGCCCGGTTCTCCCCCACCAGCGGCACGAGATCGGCCACCGTCGCCAGCGCGACGAGATCGAGATCAGGGTCCGGGGTGGGGTCTCCCGGCTGCTTCGCGGGAGTTCCGGGAGACCCCACCCCGGACCCGGCCCGCAGGGCAGTTGCGAGCTTCCACGCCACGGCCGTCCCGCACAGAGCTTCGAACGGATAGCGATCCACCGCGGGGTGCAGGATCGTGCAGCCCGGCAGCTCCTCGCCCCGCTGGTGATGGTCCGTCACCACCACCTCCATCCCCAGCTGCTGGGCCAGCGCCACCTCGGTCACCGCGGTGATCCCGCAGTCGACCGTCACCAGCAGCTCGGTCCCGCGCTCGGCCAGCCGCCGGACGTTCGCCTCCGAGAGCCCGTAGCCGTCCGTCATCCGGTCCGGGATCAGCCAATCGCAGTCGGCCCCCAGCTCTCGCAGCGTCGCGACCAGCAGCGCCGTCGCGCAGACGCCGTCGACGTCGAAGTCCCCGTGCACGGTGATCCGGCTGCCGGCTTCGATCGCCATCGAGACCAGGTCGACGGCATCGCCCATCGAGGCGAAGGCGCCCGGCGGATGGGACTCGTCCGCGGCGAGGAACCGCCGCGCCAGCTCCGGCGTCCGGTAGCCCCGGCGCACCAGGGTCACCGCCACCGGATCGCTCACCCCGACCGCCTCCGCCACCGCGCGCACGTCCGCGTAGGCGTACTCCTCGGCGACGAAGAGGCTGGCAGCGGGGGCGGGATCCGGCACCTGCCCAGGCTAGGCTGCGTCGCGGCGGAAATCGGGCCCCCGCCAATGCGGAAAATGCAGGGGAAAGGGGGGCGCCGGGGGCAGCGCCGCTACTCGAGCGCGGCGCGCTCCTGGCGCACGCCGATCGCCCAGACCACGGCGAGCCCGAGCGCGACCCCGGGAATCGCGGTCAGCGCCGTCACCAGATCGGTGTCGCCGAGGCCTTTGCCGCCGATCAGCTCGATGATCAGGCCGAAGACCACCGCTCCCAGAACCGAGCCGAGGAAGGCGCCGACGATGCCCTGCCAGAAGCGCTCGGGCAGGAAGACGGTGAAGTGCCAGAGGGCGATCCCCATCGTGATCCAGACCACCAGGGCCATCAGCGCTTCCTCCCGTGTTTGCGCCGCTGGGCGCGGCGGGCGCGTCGTTCCTCGTTGCGCTTGCGGCGTTCGGCCGAGGCCGTGGACCCCGCCGGCTCGCCTTCGCCGTTCGGCCCGGCGCCGTTGCCCTGGTCCTGCGGCAGCTCGGCGGTCGCCACCGCGCCACTGACCGGCTCCGGCTCGGAGGCGGTGCCGGCTTCCTCCCGCTCCGCTTCGACCGCGGTCTCGGGTTCTGCCTCCTCGTCGCGGGCCAGCGCGGCGGTCGCGACGTCGTCGGCGTAGGCCGGCACGTGGCCCTCGACTTCGGCGATCCGCAGGCGCCGCCGGACGAACCCCGGCTCGCGTTCTTTCCAGGCGGTCAGCACCGGCGAGGCGATGAAGATCGAGGAGTAGGTGCCGGAGAGGATCCCGACCATCATCGCGAAGGCGAAGTCCTGCAGCGTCGTGCCGCCGAAGACGAGCAGCGAGGCGATCGCCAGCAGGGTCGAGAAGCTGGTCGCCAGCGAGCGGGTCAGCACCTCGCTCATCGAGCGGTTGACGATCTGCGAGAAGGTCGCGCGCGGCATCCGCGGCACGTTCTCGCGTATTCGGTCGAAGACGATGATCGTGTCGTAGATCGAGTAGCCCAAGATCGTCAGGAAGGCGGCGACCGTTCCGCTGCTCACCTCTTTTCCGGTCAACGAGTAGATGCCGGCGGTGATGAGGATGTCGTGGAAGATCGCGATCAGCACCGGCACCGCGAACTTCGGGTCGAACCGCAGCGCGATGTAGGCGCAGATCACCAGCAGCGAGAAGATCAGCGCCTTCAGCGCCGATTCCGCCACCTGGTTGCCGAAGGTCGGGCCGACGCTGGTGCTTTCGAAGCCGTTCGGGGCTATTTCGTACTGCTCGGCGAGCGCTTTTCGGGCCTCTTTGACTTCTTCGGGTTCGAGCTCGGTGGATGAGATCTGGAAGACGTTTTCGCCGAGCACCGGGTCGTCGACGCTCTGCACCTCCTCGCTGGCGACGCCCGCCCCGCTGAGCGTTTCGCGCACCCCTTCTTCGTCGGTCGGCTTGACCAGCGCAACCTTGATCCGCGTTCCCGACTCGAAGTCGATCCCGAAGTTGAGCTGGTTCGTCGCCAGCGCCAAAGCGCCGACCAACAGGATCACCCCGGAGATCGAGAAGAACCAGCGGCTCGCGCCCATGAAGTCGAGATGCCAGCGCCTGCCCTTGCCGCTGGCTCCCAGCGCCGAGGGCGAGCTGAGCATGCGGCTGCGACTCATGCTGCCGAGCAGCGACTGGGTGAAGACGACCGCGGTCAGCAGCGAGACGATGGTGCCGATGCCGAGCGTGAAGGCGAAGCCCTTGACCCCGGCGGTCGCCAGGACGAAGAGGATGAAGGCGGTGAGCAGGGTGACGACGTTGGCGTCGATGATCGTCGCGATTCCGCGCTTGTAGCCAGCGGCGATCGCGCTCGACATCGAGCGCCCGGCCCGGACCTCCTCCTTTATTCGCTCGAAGATGACGATGTTGGAGTCGGCGGCGACCCCGATCGTCAGCACCAGCCCCGCGATCCCCGGCAGGGTCAGGGTGATCGGGATCAGTTTGATCAACGCGAAGAAGATGACGCCGTAGGCGCCGAGCGCGATCGAGGCGACCAGGCCGAGGAAGCGGTAGTAGAGGAGCAGGAAGATGACGACGAGGGCGAGGCCGATGATTCCGGCCTTGACGCCGTCGTGGAGCGCCTGTTCGCCGAGCGTCGCCGATACCTGCGTCTCCGAGATCAGTTTGAGGTTGATCGGCAGGGCGCCGATCTGCAGGGTCGTCGCCAGATCCTGCGCCTCTTCGAGGCCGTGTTCGCCGGAGAAGCCGCCGGAGATCTGGGCGCCGTTGCGGCCGTCGATCCCGTCCGGGTTTTCGGCGAAGTTGATGATCGGCCGGGTCTTGACTTCGTTGTCGAGGACGACCGCGAAGTGGCCGGAGAGGGCCGCCGCCTGTTCGGGCGAGGAGAGCCCGATCGCCTGCGCCTGGCCGCGCTGGGCGATCTGGCGGGTGACTTCGTGGAAGGCCTCTTCGCCGGAGCCGGTGAAGCCGAAGGTGACGTTCGGTTCGCCGCTGGTCCCGTATTCCTGCTTCGGATTGGTGATGTCGTTGCCCGACAGCGCCGGGTCGTCTTTGATCGCGAACCAGCCGGGCTGTGCGGTTTCGTCGACTTTGTTGCTTCTGTCGGTCGGCAGTTCGGAGACGAGGATCGTGCCCGCCGGGACTTCGACCACCTCGCCGTCCCGCGGCAGTTTTTCGCCGGTCGGGCTGACGAAGAGGTCCTTTTCCTTCAGCTCCGGCCCGGCCAGCAGCTTGTGCGGCGGCGCTTTTTCGAACAGGTAGTAGCGGGGCTTGGCGACCGAGCAGTTTTCGCAGTCTTCGACCGGTTCCTGTTCGGCGGCGAGCTGCGCCGCCGTGTAGGCGTTCGGGTAGGCGCCGGAGAGGATCAGCTGCTGGTTCTCGTAGCTCTTGACGTTGCGGCCGGCTTCTTCCCAGCGTTTTTCGGAGGCTTTCAGCGCCGCTTTCGGCGGCTGCTGGCCGGGACGACCGCCGATCACCTTCTCGGGGCCGATCAGGTTCGGCTCCCAGTCGTAGAAGTAGAGCTGAGCGGTGGTGCCGACCTGTTCGGCGGCGCGTTCGGCGTCGGTCACCCCCGCCAGCGAGACGGAGATGTTCGTGTTGCCGATGCGGGCCACTTCCGGCTCGGAGACGCCGAGCTCGTTGATCCGCTTTTCGATGATCGAGATCGAGTCTTCGATGTTTTCGCCGCTGACTTCGGTCGTGGTGCCGGTCGGCTGGCCTTCGTAGATCAGCTCGAGCCCGCCCTGCAGGTCGAGGCCGAGCTTCGTCTCCTTGCTGGCGATGACGACCGCCGAGACCGCGACCAGGCCGAGCACGAACAGCAGGACGAAGATGTGCCGGCGGCGTGAGCCCATGAAGCCCTAGCCCTCCGGGGTGAGGACGAGCAGCAGACCGCCGTCGTCGTCATAGGCCGGGAAGACGTCGGCCACCGCGCGGGCGGGCAGGTCGCCCTCGGCGTTGACCGAGACCCGCTTGCCGAGCGAGCGCACGCCCCACTCGAGCGAGGTCTCGATCGGATCGGTGACCCCGTCGCTGTTGGTGTCGGCGCCCTCGCCGCCGTCACCGTGGTCGATCCATTCCAGGCCGAGCACCTCGCGCACCGGGCGGCCGATCACGTCCTCGTCGCGCAGGCCGGTCAACTCGTAGCTGCCTTTGCCGGCGTCGAGCACGCGTTCCTGCTTGTCACAGACGAAGAAGGCTGCATTCGGAGCCGGATAATAATCGTCGAGTAATTCGAAAACGAATCCGAACCCACATTTCTGGCAGCCCTTGGGACGGCTCGAGAAGCCAGCGTTGCGATCGCCGCTGACTTCCCGGTTGCCGCAATTGGGGCAGATGAAGAAGGGCATGCTCGAAAGGCTAGCTGTAGCGGGTAAGCGGTGCGGTTGCACCTGCGTTACGGCTAGAAGAGGCTCGCCGCGCCTTCGGGAGCCTGCAGGCCGAGGTGGTCATAGGCGCGCTGGGTTAGGACCCGCCCGCGCGGCGTCCGCTTGAGCAATCCCTGCTGCAGCAGGTAGGGCTCGAGCACGTCCTCGATCGTGTCGGCCTCCTCGCCGACCGCGATCGCCAGGGTCGAGAGCCCGACCGGACCGCCGCCGAACTTGGTCGCGACGGCGTCGAGCAGGGTGCGGTCGGAGCGGTCCAGACCGGCCGAATCGACCTCGAGCATCGCCAGTGCGGCGGCGGCGGCGGCGGCGCCGATCTCCCCCGTCCCCTTCACCTCGGCGTAGTCGCGGACCCGCTTCAGCAGCCGGTTGGCGACCCGCGGCGTGCCGCGCGAGCGGGAGGCGATCGTGTGGGCACCGGCAGCATCGATCGAGACGTCGAGGATCCGGGCGGAGCGGAGGACGATCTCGGCCAGGTGCTCGGGGCTGTAGTGCTCGAGCCGGTGGCTGACCCCGAAGCGGTCGCGCAGCGGCGTCGTCAGCAGCCCGGCGCGGGTGGTGGCGCCGATCAGCGTGAACTCGGGCAGCGGCAGGGTGACGGTGCGGGCGCCGGCGCCCTGGCCGAGGACGACCGGCAGCTCGCCGTCCTCCATCGCCGGGTAGAGCGTCTCCTCGACGGCGCGGCCGAGGCGATGGATCTCGTCGATGAAGAAGACCGAGCCGGGCTCCAGGGCGGTCAGGAAGGAGGCGACGTCGGCCTTGCGCTCGAGCGCCGGGCCGGCGGTCTGGACCATCGGGACGCCGAGCTCGGCGGCGACGATGTGGGCGAGCGAGGTCTTGCCGAGCCCCGGCGGGCCGGCGAGGAGGACGTGGTCGAGCGGCTCACCGCGCCGCTTCGCCGCCTCGATGAAGATCGCCAGCTGGTCGGTGACCTGGGCCTGGTTGACGAAGTCCTCGAGGGTCGGCGGCCGCAGCGAGCGGTCGAGGTCGTCCTCCCCCGCTCGCGCGTCGTGGACCTTCACCTCGGCGTCGATCGGGACCGGCTCGCCGTCGATCCCCGGGGTCCGGATCCGGTTGCCGCCGCCGATCTCCGGGCCGCCGCTCATCGCGCCGCTCCGGCCTTGCGCAGCGCCGCCGCGATCAGCTCCTGCGGCTCGCCGGCGTCGAGCCCTTCGAGCAGTTCCTCGGCCTCGAGCGGCGCGTAGCCGAGGTTGACGAGGCCGTCGCGGGCCAGCGCCCGGGCGTCGCCATCCTCGGCCGTCGCCAGCGCCACCTCGACCTCGAGCGCGCCGGCGACCTTCTCGCGCAGCTCGACGATGATCCGCTCCGCCGTCCGCTTGCCGATCCCCGGCACCGCCTGGAAGCGTTTGGCGTCGCCGGCGGCGATCGCCCGCATCAGCTCGCGCGCCGAGCCGCCGGAGAGCGCCGCGATCGCCACTTTCGGGCCGACGCCGCTGACCGAGATCAGCAGCCGGAAGAGGTCGCGCTCCTCCTCGGAGGCGAAGCCGTAGAGCGAGAGCGAGTCCTCGCGGGCGATCAGCTCGGCGTGCAGGAAGGCGTCGGAGCCGGCGGCCGGCACCGCCTTCAGGGTCTCGGAGGAGACGGTCAGCCGGTAGCCGACGCCGCCGGCGTCGACCACCACGTGATCGGGCCGGCGCACCATCACCTCGCCGCGGACCGCGGCGATCATCCGGCCAGCCGTCCCGCGGCCAGCGCCGTCGCCGCTTCCGCGCTCGCCAGCTCGGCGGCGCGGCGGCCACCGGTGCCGCCGTGGCAGATCGCCACCGCCAGGGCGTCGGCGGCGTGGTCGGGGCTGGGCGGCTCGGGCAGCCCGAGCAGGGTCCCGACCATCCGCTGGACCTGGCGCTTGTCGGCGCCGCCGGAGCCGCAGACCGCCATCTTGATCGCCTGCGGCGTGTAGCCGAAGCAGGCGACACCGCGCTGCGCCGCGGCGAGCATCGCCACCCCGCTGGCGCGGCCGACGGCCATCGCCGAGCCGACGTTCTTGCCGAAGTAGACCTCCTCGATCGCCATCGCCACCGGCTCGTGCCAGCCGATCAGCTCGGCGAGGGCGCGATGGATCCGGTCCAGCCGCTCGGCCATGTCGAGCTCCGCAGGCGTTTCGACCACGCCGCCGTCGAGGGCGACCATGTGGTTGCCCTCGACTCGGACGATGCCGAATCCAAGGTTCGCTGCGCCGGGATCGATCCCCATCACCACCTGCATGGGGACTGATTCTGGAATTCGCGCCGGATGCCTTCCCGGCGTTGGCTCTAGATGAGTAGTTCCACGGCGAGGTGCGACTGGGGGCGCGCTCGGCCGAGCAGATCAAGGACGCAGGCCGCCGCCTTTGCCGGTTGGCAAAGGCAAGGCCGAGGACGCAGAGATGCGACGAGAACTGGAGATGTGCGCAGCGCTTCTCCAGTTCGTGCCGGGCGGGTCATCCAGGTGTGCCTGGTCGTGGAGCTACTCATCTAGGCCGCCAGTTGCTCGAGGACCTGCTCGGGGATGTCGAAGTTGGCGAAGACTTCGTCGACGTCATCCTGGTCGTCGAGGGCGTCGAGCAGCTTCAGCAGCCGTTCGGCGTCGTGGCCCTTCAGCTCGACCGTGCTTTTCGGTTCGATCGCGATCGTCGGCGGCGAGACCTCGACCCCGGCCGCCGCGAGCGCTTCCCGCACCGCGCTCAGGTCCGAGGGCGCGGCGAGCACGGTCCATTTGCCGTCCTCCTCGCGCACGTCCTCGGCGCCGGCGTCGATTGCCGGCATCAGGTCGTCTTCGCCGAAGCGCTCGGCGTCGACCGTCACCGCTCCTTTCCGCTCGAAGATCCAGGCGACCGAGCCGGGCTCGCCGAGGCTGCCGCCGTGGCTCGAGAAGGCATGGCGGATCTCGGCGCTGGCGCGGTTGCGGTTGTCGGTCAGCGCCTCGACCATCACCGCCACCCCGGCTGGGCCGTAGCCCTCGTAGACGATCCGTTCGATCGCCGCGCCGTCGGAGCCGGCGCCGGTCCCGGTGTCGATCGCTTTCTGGATTTTGTCTTTTGGCATCGACGCTTCGCGCGCCTTCTGCACCGCGGTCGCCAGGGCCGGGTTGCCGTCGGTGTCGCCGCCGCCGTCGCGGGCGGCGACCGTGATCGCCCGCGCCAGCTTGCTGAAGAGCTTGCCGCGTTTGGCGTCGGCGGCGCCCTTCTTGTGTTTGATCGATGACCACTTGGAATGCCCGGACATGGGCCTGTCATTCTATTTGGCAGGGGGATGACCGCCAACGCTCACACCTTCCACGCCGGGAGAAGCCTCGCTGCGGGCTTCGTCTTCCTCGCCATGCTCGTCGCCGCCTTCGCGCTCTGGACGGTGATCCCGCTGACCTGGATCTACATCGCCTCCAAGGTCTCCCACACGCAGTTCCCGAGCGGCGGGCCCTACGCGATCGTCGCCGCTGGGATCCTCGTCTCGATCCTCGTCGACGCCTGGCTGATCGGCCGCCTCAACTCCCTCTACGTGCGGATCACCGGCACCAACCGCCTGCACCCGATGCGCCCCGCCTGGCTGCGCAGCATGCGCGACTCGGCCCCCGCCTACAACGCGGTGACCGTGGTCGAGGCGGTGATGATGGCCTCGGTGATGCTCGCCGCCCTCGCCCTCACCGTCTGGTTCTTCCTGCTCGCCGGCTCGCCGATCCCGAACCAGTAGCCGTCGCGACTGCGATTCGCGGTCGCCGCGGCCTTCGCCGCCGCTGGTGCCGAAGTTGGCACGAACTGCAGACAACACGTTGCATATTTTTGGCTATGGTGGAAACATGGCGACGATGGCAAGGGATTCGTGGACCGATAAGCGGCTGGACGACCTGAGCGCGAATGTCCAACGACTCGACCAGCGGATGGAGACCGGATTCGGCGAACTCCGCAGCGAGATCCGCGAACTGAACCGGTCGTTCCAGCAGATGACCTGGAGGCTGATGGGCATGATGCTCGCCAGCTTCCTGGGAGTGGTCGCGACGGTTCTCACGCAGGGCTGATGGCGACGACACCAAGATCGGTGTGGACTGACGAGCGGCTGGACGATTTGATGGCGAGGGTCGAACAACTCGATCGGCGGATACGAAGTGAATCCGCGGACCTTCGCAAAGAGATCCGCTCGCTTCGCTCGGACATGCGCGCCGAACTTCGGGCCCTGCGGAGGGAATCACGCAGCAGCAGCTGAGCCAGCGCCAGGCCTCAGACCACGAACTTGCCGTCTTCCTGCATCACCACGCCGTCGACTTCGATCCTGCCGCCGAGGCGGAGGTCGCAGACGAGGTCGGTGTGGACGGCTGAGTCGTTGGTGCCGCCGGACTCGGGATAGGCAGCGCCGACCGCCATGTGGACGGTGCCGCCGAGCTTCTCGTCGAGCAGGACCTCGCGGGTGCCGCGGTCGATCGAGTAGTTGGTGCCGATCCCGAGCTCGCCGAGGGTGCGGGCGCCCTCGTCGGTGTCGAGCAGCTTGATCAGGAACTCCTCGCCGCGCTCGGCGCTGGCGTCGACGACGCGGCCGGATTCGAACTTGAGGTGGACGCCGGAGACCTCGCGGCCGCCGATCACCGCCGGCAGGTGGAAACTGACCTCGCCCTCGACCGAGTCCTCGACCGGACCGGTGAAGAACTCGCCGTCGGGCATGTTGTGGTCGCCGACGCAGGGGATGAACCTGCGGCCGGCGACGCCGAGGGTGATGTCGGTGCCGGGCGCGGTGACCCGCACCTCCTCGTGGCCCTCGATCCACTCGGCGAGCCGGACGGTCTCCTCCGAGGCGCGCTTCCAGGCACTCAGCGGGTCGCCGTCGTCGGCCAGGCAGGCGGCGTAGTAGAAGTCTTCGTAGTCGGCCAGGCTCATCTCCGCCTCCGAGGCGTAGGCGCTGGTCGGGAACAGCGTGTAGACCCAGCGGAACTCGCCCTCGGCGGCGCGTTTCATCGCCCGCGTCATCAGCGGCCCGGTTGCCGCCTGGCGCTTCGTCTGCTTCTCCGGCGGCACCCCGGAGAGCTCGCGGGTGTTGGTGCTGGCGCCGATCGCGATCCGCACGTCGACGTTGTCGACCATCCACTCGGCGAAGGGCGAGATCCATTCCAGCTGGGGATCGGCGGCGTGCTTGAAGTAGGCGGCGATCTGACCGTCGAGGGCGACGTTCATCACCGCGTGGGCGCCAGCCTGCAGCACCTCTTCGTAGACCGCGAGGAGAAGCGGCGCCGCGGCGGTCTCGCCGTCGATCGCGACCACCTCGCCCTCCCTCACCTTGGTCGAGTAGCCGACCAGGATCCTGGCCAGGTTCGTCACCCGCGGATCGCTCATCGTCGCGCCTCCTCCTCCGCGCCGCCGCGGGCGCTGGTGGTCGTCATCGCCATGAAGATCGCGTGGAAGCGAGGGTCGTCGGTCAACTCCGGATGGAAGGCGGAAGCCAGCACACTGCCCTCGCGGATCGCCACCGGGTGGCCTTCGTAGGAGGCGAGGACCTCGACCGCGGGGCCGTGGCTCTCGACCCAGGGGGCGCGGATGAAGACCGCCCGCAGCGGCTCGTCGCCGACCCCCTCGACCTCGAGGTCGGCCTCGAAGCTCTGCAGCTGACGGCCGAAGGCGTTGCGCCGCGCGGTCGCGTCGAGGAAGCCGAGATGCTCGGCGTCGCAGACGATCAGCCCAGCGCAGGTGCCGAGGATCGGCCGCCCGGCTTCGTGATGGGCGCGGATCGCCGGCTCGAGCCCCGCCGAGGCGATCAGCTTGCCGATCGTCGTCGACTCGCCGCCGGGGATGACGAGGCCGTCGAGATCCTCGAGCTGCTCCGGCGCGCGCACCTCGACCGGCTCGGCGCCGAGCGCCCGCAGCACCTTCACGTGCGCTTCGAAATCTCCCTGCAGCGCCAGGACGCCGACTTTCAGCCCTGCGGGCGCGGCCGGCTCCGCCATCAGCGGTCCACTACCCGCCGCGGCGCTGCAGCAGCGCGTCGGCGGCTGCGAGCGGCCCGATCTCGAGCCCGGACATCGCCTCGCCGAGCCCGATCGAAGCGGCGGCGACCCGCTCGGGGTCGTTGTAGTGCGTCGTCGCCTCGACTATCGCCCGCGCCCGCCGCTCAGGGTCGGCCGACTTGAAGATCCCCGAGCCGACGAAGTTGCCCTCGGCCCCGAGCTGCATCATCAGCGCCGCGTCGGCCGGCGTCGCGATCCCGCCGGCGCAGAAGAGCGGCACCGGCAGGCGGCCCGCGCCGGCGACCTCCTGGACGACTTCGAGCGGCGCCGGCAGCTCTTTCGCCGCCGCGGCCAGCTCCTCGGGACGCAGCTGGGCCAGCCGCCGGATCCCGGAGTTGATCTCGCGCATGTGGCGCACCGCCTCGACCACGTTGCCGGTCCCGGCCTCGCCCTTGGAGCGGATCATCGCCGCCCCCTCGCCGATCCGCCGCAGCGCCTCGCCGAGGTTGGTGGCGCCGCAGACGAACGGCACCTCGAAGGCAAACTTGTCGATGTGGTTGACCTCGTCGGCCGGGGTCAGGACCTCGGACTCGTCGATGTAGTCGACCTCGAGCGCTTCCAGCACCTGCGCCTCGGCGAAGTGGCCGATCCGCGCCTTCGCCATCACCGGGATCGAGACCGCCTCCTGGATCCCCTTGATCATCGCCGGGTCGGACATCCGGGCGACGCCGCCGTCGCGGCGGATGTCGGCGGGCACGCGCTCCAGCGCCATCACCGCGGTGGCGCCGGCCTGCTCGGCGATCCTCGCCTCCTCGGGCGTGACGACGTCCATGATGACGCCGCCTTTGAGCATCTCGGCGAGGCCGGTCTTGAGGCGGAAGGTTGCGCGCTCGGGCATGGCCTCATATTACGAACAGCCAGGCGCGGGCGACCTCGCCAGTGCGGCGCGAATTCCGGCGTCCCCCCTGCCCAAGCGGCGGCCGGCGCCCGAACCCCCCGTTCGGACTACTTCAGTTTGTAGGCGCGGATGCGGTCTTTGTGGGCGGCTTCGTCGCGCGCGTAGAGGCCGTGGGCGAGCGCCTGCACGAGCGCCATCAGCGCCGTGTTGGAACGGGTGAAGCTGGGGCTGTTGGACGAGAAGTAGAGGGTCATCTCGGCGTGCTCGCCGACCTCGGACATCGTCGCGTCGGAGATCGCCAGGGTGCGGGCGCCGCGGTGCAGGGCCAGTTTCATCGCCCGCAGCAGCAGCGGGTGGGCGCGGCCGGCGGAGAGCGTGATGACCAGCGTTTCCTCGTCGATCCGGCCGAGTCGCTGCAGGCTCTCGCCGCCGGTCGAGGCGACGATTTCGGAGCGGATGTCCAGCAGGCTGAGCGTGTGGCGCAGGTAGCTGGCGAAGAAGGCCATCTGGTCGACGCCGACGATCACGATCCGCTGCGCTTCGGCCAGCGCCGCGACCGAGTCGTTGACCTGCTCGGCGGTCAGCTTGCGCGCGGTTTCCTCGAGGTTCGAGTAGTCGGCGCTGAGCGAGCCCTCGAGCTCGGAGTGGTCGAAGCTGAAGAGCGGGCCGCCGTTGGCGGCGCCGGCGGTTGCGATCGTCGTCCGGTACTCCTCGATCGCGGCCTGCTGCAGCTCCGGGTAGCCCTCGAAGCCGAGCGCCTGCGAAAAGCGGACGACGGTCGAGGAGGAGGTGCTGGCGCGCCGGGCGAGCTCCTCGGCGGTGAGGAAGGCCGCCTCGTCGAGATGGTCGACGATGTAGCGGGCGACGTCTTTCTGGGAGCGTGAGAACTCGTCGAAACGCTCCTGGATGTAGTCGGAGAGGCTTTTGAGTTGTGGGGACTTCGTCGCGGTCTTGGTCACGGCGGTCCATTTCGCCCCGCCTGCCGCTTTCCCTTCTGAAAAACTCGCGCGATGACGCTCTCGGGGCTTCTCCGCCTCACCAACCGCAACATGATCGCCTTCGACCTGCTGCTCGGCAGCGCCGCGATCGCCGCGCCGGCTGCGACCCTGCGCCTGCTCGGCCACGACGAGCCCGCGCCCGACGCCAAGCACCTGTTCCGGCGCTGCGGCCCGGTCTGGCTTACCTTCGCCGCCGCCCACCTGGTCGCCGACCGGCGGGGATCCGCCGCCGACTGGCAGTCGCTGGCCTGGCTGCGCGGCACCGAGATCGCCACCGACGCGCTCTGGTCGGCATCGCCGGCGGTCAGCCGCCCCGGCGCCAAGGCGGCGCTGCGCTTCGCCAGCGCCTCCAACCTGGCGATGGCCGCCGGCTTCGCCTGGATGGCGCGGCGGGGAGGGGGCTGAGCCGGTGGCCTCCTTCGACGGGCTGCCGAGCATGCGCTGGAGCCTGCGCGGCTTGACCGAGGAGGGCGACGAGGCCTGGCTGATTCGCGGCATCGCCCGCAAGCGCTACCGCTGCCCGGGCTGCCACGGCGACATCGAGATCGGCGACGAGCACACCGTCGTCCAGTACGTGCGCCGGCTCGGCGGCACCGACCACCATCACTGGCACCGCCGCTGCGCCGAAGAGATCCTCGTTCCCGAGCTCGGGCAGCTGCGCCGGGTGCCGGCCGGGGAGTCGAGCCAGTCGAAGCTCGAGCGGCGCGGCCGCTACCCCTCGGGCCGGCGGCCCCGGTAGGCGGCGAGGTGGCCTTCCTCCACCGCCTCGCGGCGCTCGCCGGCCGGATCGGCCGCACCTACGCCGACATCGCCCGCGTCTACCGCGACTGGTGGGGCGCGATCCTGCTGCTCGGGATCGTCGTCTTCGTCCCGCTCGGCCTGCTCGACGCCGCCGCCGGACAGGTCGACGTCGAAGCGCTCGATCTCGACAGCGGCATCAAAGTCTTCGCCCTGGTGGTCACCGCCGCGCTGGTGACGACGACTGGGCTGCTCGGCGAGGTCTTCTTCGCCGGCGCGGTCTCGCTCTCGCTCACCCACCCGGAGGGCGAAAGGCCGCCGCCGCTCCGCCACCTCGCCCGGCGCATCAGCTACGGCCGGCTGATCGCCCTCGACATCGCCTACGTGATCCTCGTCGCGACCGGCCTGATCCTGTTCGTCGTCCCCGGCGTCCTCGTTTTCGTCCTGCTCGGGCTGTCCGGGCCGGCGGTCGAGCTCGAGCACCACACCGTGCGCGGGGCCTTCGCCCGCAGCTACCGTCTCGTCCGCGCCGACTTCTGGCTCGTCTTCTGGGTGCTGGTGCCGATCGAGATCGTCGGCGACGCGCTCGGCGACGCCGCCGAGCGTCTCTCCCACCACCTGCTCGGCGACAGCTTCCTCTCGACCTGGCTCTCGGAGTCGGCCTCGAACATCGTCCTCTCCCCCGTCTTCGCGATCGCCGCGGTGGTGCTGGCGACCAGGCTGATCGCCGTGGTGGATGGGTCCGGACCGCGGATAAGATCCCTGCGTGTCCGTCAGGGTGAGGAGCTAGGGGCGATCGCTTGAGCGCGACCCTGACCACCGCGACGTTCGTCTCCGACTTCTACGACAACCTGGTCGACAACGAGGAGCAGGGGCTCTTCTGGGTGCTCTGCGGGTTCATCGGCTCGTTTGCCTTCATCCGCATGAGCACGCGGCTGATGCGCAGCCCGAAGGTGCCGTGGTGGCCGGGCAGCGTCGTCTCGGACAGCGGCGTCCACCTGCACCATCTGGTCTTCGGGATCGTCGCGATGATGGCCGCGGGCGCGCTCGGCTTCCTCTCCTTCGGCCGCAGCCCCGCGACCGAGATCTGCGCCGCCTTCTTCGGCATCGGCGCCGGGCTGACGATCGACGAGTTCGCCCTCTGGGTCCACCTCGAAGACGTCTACTGGTCCGAGCAGGGACGCAGCTCGATCGACGCGACGGTGATCGCCGCGGCGGGAATGGGCCTGGTCCTGATCGGCGCCAGCCCACTGACCTTCGAAACCGGATCGGCGAGCGCGATCATCGGCAGCATCATCAGCGGCGCGCTGGTCTTCGGCACGGTCGCGATCTGCTTCGCCAAGGGACGCTGGCTGCACGGTTGGGTCGGCTTCTTCCTCTTCCCGTTCGCTCTCTATGGCGCCTGCCGGCTCGGCAAGCCGCATTCGGCCTGGGCGCGCCGTCGCTACGGCGCGCGGCGGCCGAAGAAGCAGGCGAAGTCGGAGGCCCGCTTCCAGCCCGACCGGCGCACCGACCGCTTCAAGAACGCCTTCCGCGACATCGTCGGCGGCAAGCCGAGCGAGGGGCTGGAAAGCGCCAAGGAGGAGGCGATCGCCGCGACCCGCGAGGCGAGCGAAGAAGTGCGCGAGCGGGCCGAACGCGTCGCCCGCGCCGCCGATCCGAGCCATCGCGACGGGTAGCGCCGTCCTCCCCAATTGGCGGGGAGGACGCCCGCACGCCGGCAGGGCCGCCATCGCCTGCGCAGCCTCCCAGAGGCCCTCGGCGTGCTCCGGCGCGAGCGGCTCGAGCGCCACTCGCTCGCCGCGCAGCGACACCGCCAGCGGAGCAGGGAAGCCGCTCACAGGCCGAGCCCGCCGACGCCGCCCTCGTCCCATCCGAGGTGGTGGGCTAGCTCGTGGCGCAGCGTCTGCTCGACCTGGGCCGCGAGCAGACGCGGGTCGTGGCCAAAGTCGCGTTCGAGCGTGTCGCGGTAGATCACGATCCGGTCCTCCCAGCCTTCGCGGGCGACGCCGTCGCCGAAGTACTCGCCATAGGCCTGCTGCTCGGTGCCGAGCTCGGAGACGACCACGGGGACCTTCTCCAGCAGACGCTGGAATTCCTCGGGCAGGGCGTCGATCGCGTCGGCGACCAGTGCTTCGAAGCGGTCCATTTCGGGCTCGGAGGAGATTCCATAACGGTAGAGTCGGGCGCAAGCCCGCGCCACGGCCGGGCGACGTCAAACGCGACCGGGGAGGCCGACAGATGGACGACGAGAGAGCAACGACGCCGATGCCGAGGTGGCGCCGGGGCGCCGTCGTGCTGGCGGCTGTCGCCGCGCTGGGCGGCGGGGTTCTCCTCGCCGGCTGCGGCAGCAACGACAACTCCACCTCGACCGGCAACGTCCAGTCGGAAGCCGAAAAGGGCGTCGAAACGGCCGAAGAAGGGATCAAGGAAGGTCGCGAACAGGCGGAAAAGGGGATCAAGGAAGGCAAGGAGTCCGCCGAAAAGGGCATCGAAGAAGCGAAGAAGCAGCTCGAAGGCAGCAACGACAAGACCAAGAAGCAGATCGAAGAAGCGAAGAAGGACGTCGAACAGGGCGTCGAAGAAGCGAAGGAAAAGGCCGAAGAACTGCTGCCCTAGGAGTTGGGCCCTGCCAGCCGTCCCTTTCCCCCTACGATCGGAAGATGCCCCTCGCCCTCGGGCAGCGCATCCTCCTGCACCACGCCCTGCGCGGCGGCGGGCTCGTGCTGATCCTCGCCGTGATCGCCGTCGTGCTGCTGGTCCGCTTCTGGCCGCAGATCGTCGCCTGGTGGGAACGGCGCGGGCGCTGAGGTCCGCGAGGGCGGCGCGGACCCAAAGAATCGTCGGCCAGGGTGCGAAAACTTGGCGGCCGTTCGTCCGCCCCCATTGTCAGCGGCGGCGCCAGCTGTGATCTTGCGGCGCGATGCAGGAACTGCGACGCCACCACCATGCGGAGCCGGTCGAGCTGGCCGAGGGCTGGATCGGGATTTGCGCCACCTGCGGCTGGGTCAGCCGCGACTACGGCAACGAGCGCCACGCCGCGGCCGAAAGCTCCCGCCACGCCGCCAACGCCGCCGAGTGCCTGGCCCCCACCTTCAGGCGCCACCGCGGCCGCTCCGCGATGGCCCGGCGCGGCCGCTGCGCCAGCAGGCGCTGAGGGTCCGATCGGAGCCCTAGATGAGTAGCTCCACGACCAGGCTCACCTGGATGACGCGCCCGGCACACTTCGCATCTCTGCGTCCTCGGTCTTGCCTTTGCCAACCGGCAAAGGCGGCGACCTGCGTCCTTGATCTGCTCGGCCGGGCGCGCCCCCAGTCAAACCTCGCCGTGGAACTACTCATCTAGCCGGTCGTGCCGACCGCGCGGGCGGCGGGATCGAGGTCTCCGACCTCCGGCTCGGCCAGGCGCTCGGCGGTGCGCTGCGCCGTGCTCCGCGCCCAGCCGGTGGTCGTCAGGAAGCCGAGCGCCGCGACCGTCAGGCCGAGGGCGGCGACGATCCACCAGCAGGCGCGGGTCGCGACCGCGAAGTCGGGGCCGAGGCCGGCGGCCAGCCCGCCGGCGGCGACGGCGCCGAAGGCCGCCACTCCCAGGGTCATCCCGACCTGGCGGCTGGTCGTCGCCACCGCCGCCGCGACCCCGGCCTGCGCCGGCGGCATCCCGGAGACCGCGGTGTTGGTGATCGGCGGGTTGACGAGCGAGGAGCCGGTGCCGAAGAGCGCGTAGGCGACGAGCAGGACCGGCACCGCGGTGTCGGCGTCGAGGCCGGTCAGCATCAGGCCGCTGGCGAGCACCGCGAGGCCGCCGGCGACCATCGGCGGCCGCGCCCCGAGGCGGGCGACCATCCGCCCCGAGAGCGGCGCGAAGACGATCATCGTCGCCGCCATCGGCAGCATGTAGAGGCCGGCGTCGAGCGGCGAGAGGCCGCGCGCGTCCTGCAGGTACAGCGTGTTGACGAAGAGGAACCCGCCGGTCGCCGCGAACTGGCAGATCGCGATCGCGCTGGCCCCGGCGAACGGGGCGCTGCTGAAGAAGCGGACCTCGAGCAGCGGTTCGCGCCGGCGCAGCTCGTAGCGGACGAGGGCCGCGAGGCAGGCCAGCGAGGCGGCGAGCAGCCCGAGGATCCAGGGCTCGCCGAAGCCGACCCGACCGGCCTCGATGATCGCGTAGGTGAGGCCGGCGAGCGAAGCGATCACCAGCACCTGGCCGACCGGGTCGAGCCGGCGCGGCCGCGGGGCGCGCGACTCGGGCACGAACAGCGCCGTCAGCGCGATCGCCGCCAGCCCGACCGGCAGGTTGACCAGGAAGACCGCGCGCCAGGAGATCGCGTCGACGAGAAAGCCACCGAGCACCGGCCCCAGCGCCATCGAGATCCCGAACATCGCGCCCCAGACGCCGATCGCCTGGGCCCGCTCGCGCGGATCCTCGAAGACGTTGCGGACGATCGACATCCCCACCGGGGTGAGCATCGCCCCGCCGACCGCCTGCACGACGCGGAAGGCGACCAGCAGCTCGAGGCTCGGCGCCAGCGCGCAGAGCAGCGAGCCGAGCGAGAACAGCCCCAGGCCGGTCTGGAAGACGCGCCGGCGGCCGAGCCGGTCGGCGCTCGAGCCGGCCAGCATCAGCAGGCTTGCCAGGACCAGCGTGTAGGCGTCGACGATCCACTGCAGCCCGGCCACCGACGATCCCAGCGAGTCGTGGATCGCCGGCAGCGCGACGTTGACGATCGTCGCGTCGAGCCCGACGATCAGGAGGGCGATCGAGCAGGTCCCGAGGACGAGGAGGCGGCGGCGCCGGTCGCTCACTCGGAACCGTGCCGGACGTGGCCCCGCGGCGACCGGAAGCGGTCGATCCGAGAGACGAGGGTCGCGTAGTCGCCGGCGATCGCCATGATCGGCAGCTTGGCAGGAGCGCCCGCGCGGCGCCCCTGCATGGATTCTTGCGGGGCCTTGCGGAGAGGGGGCGCCGCTGCCGAGTAGTGACGCATGCGTCGATTCGGGCTCTGCGTGGCGCTCCTGCTCAGCGCCTCCCTGCTGGCGGTCGCGCCCGCCAGCGCCTCGCGCGAGGGCGTCGCCGCGCTGCAGGCGGGGCTGCAGGCGCTCGACCTCTACGACGGCTACGTCGACGGGATCGCGGGACCGCTGACTCGCCGCGCGATCTCCGCCTTCCAGCGCGGTCACGGCCTCGCCGTCGACGGCCTGGCCGGGCCGCAGACCCGGCGAGCGCTCGGCTGGCGGGGGCGCCCGAAGCTCGGCAGCCGGGTGATGACGGTCGGCGATCGCGGCTGGGACGTCGCCGCCCTGCAGTACCTGCTGCAGCGGGCCGGTCACGGGCCGGGCCGGGCCGACGGCCTCTACGGGCCGCTGACCGCGGCCGCCGTCGAACGCGCCCAGAGCGCCGCCGGCCTCGGCGTCGACGGCCTCGCCGGGCCGCAGACGATCTCCAGCCTGCGCACCGGCGCGACCTCCACCCCGGTCTCGACCACCACTGCGCCGAGCGGCCCGGTCAGCTTCCTGCGGCCGGTCGCGGGACCGACCGGCGACGGCTTCGGCGCCGACCGCGGCGACCACCTGCACACCGGCATCGACTTCCCCGTCCCCTACGGCACCGCGGTCAACGCAGCCGGGGTCGGGACGACGATCTACGCCGGCTACAACTACGGCGGCTACGGCAACCTGGTCGTCGTCCAGCACCGGCTCGGCTACACCACCTGGTATGCGCACCTCGCCGCGATCGTCACCTACGTCGGTCAGGGGGTGGCCGGCGGCACCACGCTCGGCTACGTCGGCGCGACCGGCAACTCGACCGGCCCCCATCTCCACTTCGAGGTGCGCCGCTACGACACCCCGATCGACCCGGCGCCGATGCTGCTGGAAACCGTCTCGGCGCGGCCGGCAACCGCCCCGAGCGAAGCGGGGCCGTTCGAGTGCCGCGGCGGCCGGCGCGGTTCCGGCGCGGCGCCGCGCGGCGCCGAGTGGATCGCCCGCGAGCCGCTCTGCGGCGCGGATGTCGATTTGCGCGCCGCTCGTTCGTCGCACTAGCGAGGGCCGGGCCAGGAGGGCCCGGCCGAGCGAAGACAGGAGGAACCAGATGGCGACGGTGCTCTACATGTCGGTGTCCCTGGACGGTTTCATCGCCGGCCCCAATGAGACGGTCGAGAACGGCCTCGGCGACGGCGGTATGCGGCTGCACGAGTGGGTCTTCCCCGACCGGGAGGTCGACCTCACCGCGATCCCCGAGCGCGGCGGCGTCAACGGTCAGATCGTCGACGAGTTCATGTCGACCGGCGCGGTCGTCGCCGGCCGGGGGACCTTCGAGCCGGCCGGCGGCTGGGACGGTGACCATCACGACGGGGTGCCGATCTTCATCGTCGGCGCCCGCCCCGCGATCGACGTCTCCGGTTGGCCGCTGGTCACCTGCCTCGATGACGTCGGCGAGGCGATGAGCCGGGCCAAGGAGGCGGCCGGCGAGAGGGACGTGCTCGTCCACGGCGCCGGGATCACCCGGCTGGCGCTGGAAGCTGGCGTCCTCGACGAGCTCGAGCTGCACGTCGTCCCGGTGCTGTTCGGCCGCGGCCGCCGCCTCTTCGACGGCCTTCCCGCCGAGCAGATCGAGCTCGAGCGGGTCCGCGTCCTCGCGGGCGAGCGCGGCGTCACCCACGTGCGCTACCGCGTTCGCGCCTAGACCGTCGACTTAGCCTCGGCTGCCGCGGCACTCAGCGCGCCGTCGGCCGCCGCCAGACCAGCCCTTTTCTGTTGACCTGGACGACCTGCAGCCCGGTCGGCCACATCGCCAGGGTCGCGGCGAGGCCGACGACCAGCAGGCCAGCCGAGACGAAGGTGCCGGCGCGCAGGGCGTAGCCGTCGAGGGCCGAGACCTTGGCGATCAGGATCACGAGACCGGCGACCCAGAGCGCCGCCGCCACCAGCAGCCGAGCCCGGTACCACCGCCTCAGCGCCAGCTGGCCCGGATGGGCGAGCAGCAGCGGCAGGGCGGTGAGGATCGCGACCGGCCCGATCAGGAACCCGGTGCCGATCTTCACCGTTCGCAGCGAGCTTTCCGCCAGGTCGAAGAGGGCCGAGCGGTCCCACCAGGTCAAGGCCGAGCCGAGCAGCCCGATCAGCAGTCCGATCGCGCAGAGATAGGCGACGTCGCTCGCCAGCACCACCCGCCACGACGGCACGTAGGCATCCCGCAGTTCCATGCCACGACGCTAGAGGCGCCTGGCGGTTGCCGAATCGGGACTTTCCCGCACGCTGGCGGGGAAGCGCCACGGATGGGAATCTAGGGGGCGCGGGGTTGCACCAAACCGAGTGAAAGGCGGGCGATGGCGATCACGACGAGGGAGCGGGAGCGGTTCACCGCGGCCGCGGGGGCCGCGACGGGAGGCGCGGGATGAGCGACGGCCCGGGGCATCCCGCTCGGCCGTGACCGGAGGCGACGCGCTGCCCTCGCCGGGTGCGCTGGAGGAGGCCCGGCACCTGGCGGGGCCGTCCGCCGCGATCCGGGCCGTGACGCGCCTGATCGGCGGCCAGCACGCCGACACCTGGAGGGTCGAGACCGAGAACCCCGCGACCACGGTCGTCGTTCGCGAGTTTCCAGTGGACGATCCCGCCGCCGCGAGCGAACAGCTCGCCCTCCGGGCCCTCGACGGACTCGGCGGGCTGGCGCCGCTGCTGCTCGCCGGCGACCTCGACGGGCGCTGGTCGAAGTGCCCTACGTCGCTGATCAGCTGGCTCGACGGCGAGGCGGACATCGCCCCGGCCGACCCCCGGGCGTGGGCGCGCGAGCTGGGCCGCGCGCTCGCCGTGGTGCACGCGACGCCGCCGCGGCGGCTCGCCGGCCTGCCCACCGTCCTCGACTCCGGCGGAGGCTCCCAGGAGATCCTGGCCGGCCCGCTGGCGACCGAGGTCCGGGCCCGCTGGCGACGGGTCGCCGCCGCGCCGGAGGTGCTCACCCACTCCGATTACTGGTCCGGCAACGTGATCTGGAAGGACGGGAGGATCAGCGGCATCGTCGACTGGTCGGGAGGGTCGCGCGGTCCGGCCGGCTTCGATCTCGGCTGGTGCCGCCTCGACCTCGTCCTCCTCTTCGACCAGCAGATCGCCGACGAGTTCCTCGCGGCCTACCGGGCGGCCACCGGGGAGGCGGTCGCGGAGGCGCTGCTCTGGGACTGCTGGGCCGCCGCCCGCTCCGATCGCGCGGTCGGGTCCTGGACCCCGAACTACGCCCCGCTGGGCCGCGAAGACCTCGACGAGCGCGAGTTGCGGCGACGCCATGCGCAGTGGACGGCCGAGCTGATCGCACGGCTCGGACGCTCGGACCGGACCGGCCCCCTGCGGCGCCTGCAGTAGCGGAGATCGAGAGATGGCGCGCGAGTCGTCCCGCTCCCCCACCACCAGCTGATCGGCCGCTTCCCGCGGGGTGGCGGCGGTCCACAGGCCGTCGCGGCGGGGTTCGGCGCTGGACGGTTTTGAACCAGGCGAAGCCGGACCTATGATCGGCCTGGTCGGGAAGTGCGGTCCGGCCGCGGTGCGTTCGTCTCGCCGATCACCGCCAGAGGAGAGGCCTATCTCGACACATCAGCTGCAAGCGGACTACCTCGTGATCGGATGCGGCGCGCTTGGGATGGCGTTCGCCGACACGCTGGTCGAGGAGACCGACGCCGAGGTCGTGATGGTCGATCGCCGGCACGCGCCGGGCGGGCACTGGCTGAACGCCTATCCCTTCGTCCGCCTGCACCAGCCTTCCAGGTACTACGGCGTCAACTCGACGCCGCTCGGCGGCGAGTCCCGTCTGGCCGATGGGCCTGAAGCCGGCATGTACGAGCGCGCCAGCGCCGCCGAGATCTGCGCCTACTACGACCGGGTGATGCGCGAGCGCCTGATCCCGTCGGGCCAGGTCCGCTTCTTCCCCCAGTGCGAGCACCTCGGCGGGGGACGCTTCGCCTCGCGGCTCACGGGCGAGGAGTTCGAGGTCGGCGTCGGCAAGCGGATCGTCGACGCCAGGTACCTGCCCGCCGCGATTCCCGCTGAGTCTCCGCCCTCGTTCGAGGTCGAACCGGGAGTTTCGTGCCTGACTCCCGGAGACCTCGTGGATCTGGCCCACCACCCCGACGGGTACGTCGTCGTCGGCGGCGGCAAGACCGCGATCGACACCTGCCTGTGGCTGCTCGAAAACGGGGTCTCCCCGGAAGCGATTCGCTGGATCAAACCGCGGGAGGCGTGGCTGCTCAACCGTCGTTACTTTCAGCCTGGCGATCTGATCGGCGATTTCCTCGCCGGGATCTCCCTGCAGATGGAGGCCGCGGCGGGCGCGACCTCCGCCGATGATCTGTTCGACCGCCTCGAGGCCGCGGGACAGCTGCGTCGGGTCGACCCCGACGTGCGCCCGACGATGCACAAGGGCGCGACGATCAGCGATTGGGAGATCGACCTGCTGCGCGGGATCCAGGCCGTCGAGCGCCGCGGCCACGTGCGCGCGATCGAGGCTGACCGCATCGTCTTCGACGAGGGCGCGGTTCCCACCAGCCCGGGCCATGTCCACGTTCACTGCACGGCGCCTGGACTGGCGCGGCCGCCGATCCTGCCGGTCTTCGACGAGGGTCTCATCACGCTGCAGCCGATTCGCCTCGGGCTGCCGCCCTTCGCCGCCGCCCTGACCGCCTTCGTCGAGGCCCATCGCGACGAGGAAGCCGAGAAGAACCGCCTCTGCCCGCCGACCCGCTACCCGGATACCGACCTCGACTGGGCGCGAGCGACCTTGAACGGGATGAGCGCCGACTACGCCTGGTCCAGAGAGCCCGACATCTTCGCCTGGCTCGACCGCTCGCGATTGAACCCCACCAGCGGGCTGATCGGCCGCTCTGGAGAGCCCGAGGTCCAAGGGGCCGTGCAGCGCTTCGTCGAGAACGTGCGTCCCGGCCTCGGCCGACTCGCCGAGCTCGTCGGCTAGGGGCCCGTCTCCAACGCCGGAGGCTTCAGCTCAGCTGCTCGGCCAGTCCGACGAGGATCCCCTCGGGGCCACGCATGAAGCAGAGCCGGTAGCTGTCCTCGTACTGCGCGATCTCGCCGACGAGCTCGCCACCGCAGCCGCCGAGGCGGGCGACGACGTCGTCGATGTCCTCGACGGCAAACATGATCCGGCGTATCCCGAACGCGTTCGCCGGCGCGTCTTCGGGCTCGGCCCTGACCGCCGGCGGGGTGTGGAACTTCGTCAGCTCGACCCTGCCGTGGCCGTCCGGGGTCCGCATCATGGCGATGTCGGCACGGACGTCCTCGAGTCCGACGACTCGGCCCGCCCAGGCCCCCTCGACCTGCGTCTCGCCTTCCAGCTCCATGCCGAGCTCAGCGAAGAACGCTTTGGCAGCGTCCATGTCCTCGACCACGATGAGAACGTTGTCCATCCGCTGAAGCGCCATGTCGCCGCAGCTTAGGGATCGCCGTGGCCGGCGGGAGCTGGGTCCTCCAGGAACCGGGGACGAGGACGAATCAGGTCCCCGCCCATCGGCCGCTCAGCTCGCGGCCTGCAAGCGGGAATATCTCCAGCGGTCGGAGCGAGCGACCGCTGGGAGCCCAGCTGTCCGGCAGGTGAAGCGCCGAGATCGTCGTGCCGCCTCCGAGCATCGGGCACGTCAACGTCTGCGAGCAACGTACCCGGCGGCTACGACGATCGCAGCCAGACCTACCACTAGGAGCAAGTCGAGTCCCAGCAGACTCCAGCCTGCTGCGGCCGAGCATTGCTCCGAATCGTCGGCGCAGCCATTAGAGAACCAAAGTACGGAGCCGAACGCGACTACGACCGCAGACAACGTCACTGCAATCGCGAGATACCACAGTCGGCTGTCGTGCCGCCGGGAAGCGATGGCGAGTGACACCGCAGTTGCGACCAGCGGCAATCCGAAAAAGAGGAGCGCCGTCACCATCGTCAGATTATCGCAGCGTGTCGATATGTTCCATGTTGACTCTGATCCCCCAGCCATCACTGCCTGCGTAGTCTCCGTCACACTGCTGGAAGTTCGCGGTGTTACCCCAGTATTCCGGGGTGACAATGTGCCACGCCCCTTCGCCTTCGAACGCTTCCCTCAGTGCATGTCGTCCCTGGTCGAAGCCGCTGCCTTCTTCCCCGTTGCTATCAACCGCGTGGCCACCGAATGGCGGGCATTGTGGCAATTCCACGAAGTCCTCATGATGTGGCGTTCCAACCGTGCGCCTAAGTTCGCCGTTTTTTGCTGGGACGTACCACAGCCGAACGTGAAACCGGCTTGAGGGTGGAAAGTCTCCAGCCGAGGAGCGCTGATAGTCGGTTTCGCGACAGTTGTAGCTTTCTTCGCCAATATTGACCCAAAGCCATTGGGCGCTCGCCGAAGGTTCATCGTCCCAATCCATGTGATACGAGATGTCTTCTGCCGCACCGAGAGCTGACGCATTGCGTCCTTCGAATACGACGCCGACCGGATCGCTGTGGTCTTCCGGCGAACAGTCCGACCCTCCCATACTGTAGAAGCCTGACTCCCCGATGCCGAGCGCGCCAGCGTTTGATGCTCCCGCGAGCGTAGCTGCGGAACACACGACGGCGAACAGCACTGCCACAAGACACGGCTGAACTCTCAGGTCGCACATGGCAGCGAACCCTCCGTTGCACCCGCGACAGGAGCGGCCAAGCGGTCGGGCGTCGGGGTCTCGAGATCGGCGGATCGGAGCGCGGGTGCCGAATCCGTTGCCTGCGGGCGCAGAAGCGAAAGCGCTTTCATTGCAACGGCTTCCTGATTGGCGAAAATGACAACGGTCGATGCGCCGGAGTACACCTCTAGGCGCCAGCCACCTTCGAAGGATGCTGCGGTAGCGCCGCGCTCGTTTGGCAGAGGCCGATACGGATAGGGCCTTCCTTCGTATTCGTAGTCGGCGACACTCCGCTGACAAGCGGGCCAAGTTTGGACCTCAAGCGGGGGACTGCACCCGGTGTCACCGTCGGTCTGCTCTAGATATCGGCACTCCCCGTAGATATACGAAACGTAGTTGGCTCCCGGTTCGCCTATCTCCGTTGCTGCATCGCAACGCCGCAGCATCGCGGTCAGTGGCAGTCCAGCCGGAGACCCCCCTGCCGAACACCGTGAAATTCGGGGTCTGACCCGGGCCGGTGCAGGGCAGAGAGTCTTCGGGTTGCAACCCGGCGGCAAACCCGCTTGCGGGGTCCGCGCCCAAAGCCTCGGTCGATCGGCCGCCGTTTAGAGCGAACATTCCGATGACTGCGCTGGCGGCGGCAAGAATGACGATAACCATGACTTGGCGGTAGAAAACCATTGCGTCAAGCTAACGAGCGATTGTTCTATAAATCAAGAAATATCTTGGTAATCGAATATGCGTCTAGGCTCACGACTCGCTGCTGATCGCTGGCCGGTGCCCCGGGGGCGGTGAACTGAGCGGCGCTGCCATCTCCCCGCGCTATGACCTCGGACGGCGGCGGCTATGCGGCAGCGGCTGGCCCGCTGGCGCTCCCGCTCCCAGCTCGAGCTGCCGTCATCGAATACGTCTCCTGGTTCAACCACGAGCGCCTGCACGAATCCCTCGGCGATCTCCCACCCCGCTGAGTTGGAGGACCTATACGTTCGACAGGGGGTCCAACTGAGCTATCTCTCTTAAATTGGAAACCAACAAACGGTCTCCGTGAAACCTGGTCCGGCTCAGATGATCTCCCCAACGGCCGCGAGCCCGACGCAGCCCAGGAGAAAGAGCTCCACCTCTGGCGAGCGATCCGCCGCGCCTTTTTCGGCTCGCTCCTGCACGACTAGCGCGAGGATCAGCACCGGGATTACCTGGGCTGAGACTTCGTAGAACGACAGGTCGGCCATCGTCCAGACGGTAAATGCGGGACCGGACTTCAACCGCTCGCGCGCGAAACCGGGGGCCGCCCACCTTCGCAACCGAAATGGGGCCGGCTGGACTCGAACCAGCGCGCCACAGATTATGAGTCTGGTGCTCTAACCAACTGAGCTACGGCCCCGAAGGCGCAGGCTACCCCGCCGATGCCGGTCCGGCCCAGGCCGCGTCCGGCGGGTGGACGCGGCCTCTCGGGAGACGCTGGGGAGATATTCGCTCCCGCGCCGCTCTGCCAAGCCAGCTGCCGAGGCCATCGACGGATTATGAGTCCGCTGCTCTGACCAACTGAGCTACCGCCCCGGGTGAGGCCTGCGACGATACGTCTTCAGGAACCCCGAACGCTCGAGATCCCTTCGGGTAAGCATTTTCGGGTAAAACTTAGAAATGCGAAAGTTCGTTGTGGCCGCGTGGGAACGGCAACGGCGCCGGGAGAGGGATCTGAGGACCGTCGAGGCGGAAACCGCGGAACACGCGGTGGTCGCGGTTGCGGTGACGCGGCAGACGGCCGACGAAGTCGTCTACGAAGCCTGGCCCGAGGGAGAGCCGGGCAGCAACCTGCGGATGATCCTCGGCCGGCGGAGCGGCCGGCAGCTCTCGCTGTAGCCGCCTGCGCCCAGCCAGCAGCCAAAGGGGGTCGATGGGCCGATATCGGGAAGTATTTTCCCGAAATCGGCCCATCGGCGACCGCGGCGCGGCGCGGCGTGCAACTGGGCAACCCCCGTCCGGCTCCACAGTGCGCCGGGGAGTGGGACGGGATCGACGACTGAGGTCGCTAGGCGCTGAACAGCTGGGCCAGGGAGCGACCGACGTCGGGCGGCTCCTCTTCGCCCTTGGCCGCCGCCGCGGCGCCCTCGGCCAGGGCCTTGGCGGCATCGGCGATCTGGTGCTCGCGGCCGCCGCGGATCGAGCCGGTCTTCTTCGCTTCGGCGAGGTCGGACTCCATCAGGCCGGCCAGCTCGGCGAGGCGGCGCAGGCCGACGACGCCAGCGGTGCCGCGCAGCGCGTGGGCTTCGGCTCGCATCGTCTCGAAGTCGGTCGTCGCGGTGGCGAGGCCGGCGGCGATCACGTCGCAGCGGCGGCGCGCCTCCTCGGCGAACGACTCCAGCAGCTCCGTCTCGGTCTCGTCGGTCGCTTTGTCGCTCATCCGCTTACCGCCTTTTCCACCGCTTCGTCCATCAGTTCGGTCCCGAAGCCGCCCTCGATCGCCGCCTTGACCACTCCTTCGCTGTCGATCGCGAACAGCCAGGGCGCGCTCGGCAGGTGGAACGTCCGCACCTGCGGCAGGACCGTGAGGTCGCTCGGATCGCTGTCGTTGTAGATCTCCATGTGGATGAAACGGGCCTCTTTGCCGAATTTCGCCTTCGCCTGCTCAGCCACGTCGACGACGGGGCCGCAGACTCGACTCTGGCAGAACTTGGGGGTCGCGAACAAGAGGAGGATCGGTTCTTTCCCCAGCGCATCCGCGTAGTCGACTTCGTTTTGGGTATCGGGGGGTATTCGAGTCGTGATCTTCGACGCCTCCCCGCCAACATCCTGCGCGGTGGGCGTGTGAATCAGCGGCGCCTGCTCGCCGACCCGCGGCACCGCGTCGAATTCGCCCACGTTGGCGCTGGTCAGCGGCGGCGTCGCGCGCAGCTCGCCGTCTTCCTTGATCAGCGCCGCCAGCCGCCACTGTCCCTGTTCCGGCAGCGGGATCTGGGCCGAGTAGACGACCCGCGCCGCGTCCGGGTCCCCGGCGGTCGACTTCGCTTCGAAGCGCGGTTCGGTCGCCAGGGTTTCGATCTTCGCCGGGAACGGCCCGACCGCGGGCTGGTCCAGGGCTTCCCCCGCCGCCTTCGCGACCGCCCCCTTCACCCCCCGCTGCGAGCGCTTGCCCTGCGCCGAGGGCACCTTCGAGTAGTAGATCGCGACTTCCGCGTCGTCGACTTCCTCGCCCTCACGTTGGGCGCTGCTCCGTTCCGTGACGCCGAACGGGTAGCGGTTGAGGCCGACGTTGAAGACCATCGCCTGCGGCTGGACCTTCAGCTCGGCGGGGCCGTCGGCGCTCTGCAGGATCTGCCGCAGCGTCCGCCCTTCGGTCGCCGGGAAGGCGCTCTTCGGCGGCGCCGGGGTGCTCGCGTCCGGCGGCGCGGGCCGCTTGCCGCCGCCTTCGGAGCCGTGATCGCCGCCGCAGCCGGCGAGCGCCGCCAGCGCCGCAAGCAGGCAGGCGGCAGCGACGAGTGTTCGAGGGGCCCGCATCAGGCCCGGCATGTTCTCAGAATCAACCATCCAACAAGGGGGTTCGACCGGTCTACCGCAGGGGCGCCCGGGGGCGGATAAGGTGGCGCCGTCGGCGAACGGGAAGGAGTTGGGATGGCGCAGCGAGCGGCTTTGATCACGGGGGCCTCGGGCGGGATCGGCCTCGCGATCGCCCGCGTGCTCGGCGAGGAAGGCTACGGGCTGACGCTCTCGGCGCGGCGCCCGGAGAAACTCGAAGAGGCGGTGCAGCCGCTGCGCGACGACGGCTTCGAGGTCCTCACCGTGCCCGCCAACATGACCTCCGAGGAGGACGTGATCGCGATCTTCGACGCCCACAAGGAGCGCTACGGCCGCCTCGACGCGCTGGTCAACAACGCCGGGATCGGCGTCGGCGCGCCGCTCGAGGAGATCCAGACCAAGTTCCTCGACATGCAGCTCGGGGTCAACCTGCGGGCGCTGATCCTCGGCACCCGCGAGGGAATCCCGCTGCTGAAGGAGGCCGGTGCCGAGCACGGCAAGGCGTTGATCGTCAACACCGCTTCGCTGGCCGGCAAGGCGGGGCCGGCCTGGCTCTCCGTCTACGGGGCGACGAAGGCGGCGGTGATCAACTTCTCCGAAGCGACCCAGCGCGAGGTCGGCCGGGCGGGCATTCAGTGCACCGCCTTCGCGCCGGGCTTCGTCGACACCGCGATGGCCGACTTCATCAAAGAGCAGATCGGCGAGCCGCTGATCCAGCCGAGCGACATCGGCGAGGCGGTCCGCTTCCTGCTCCGCACCTCCCCCAGCTGCCACGTTCCGGAGATCGTCTTCGTCCGCCCGGGCGAGGACATCGTCGCCGCCCAGGGTTAGGGGTGCCGCTGCGGGTCCTCGTCGCCGCCTTCGGCGACCCCGGCCACGCCTTCCCGGCGATCGCCCTGGCGCGGGCGCTGCGCGGGCGCGGCCACGATGTCGTGGTCGAGACCTGGGAGCAGCGCCGCGCCGCGGTCGAGGGCGCCGGGCTGCGCTTCGCGGCGGCCGAGGAATACCGGATGTTCCCGCCGCCCGAGCCCGACTCTGAGGACGGCCGCCACGCCGCCGAGGCGGCGCGGGCGCTGCAGCCGCTGTTCGCCGAGCTCGACCCCCACGTCGCGGTCGCGGACATCCTCACCCTGGCGCCGACGCTCGCAGCCGAGCGGGCCGGGGTGCCGCTGGCGACCCTGATCCCCCACCTCTACCCCGTCGTCGAGCCGGGGCTGCCGTTCTTCGCGATCGGCCTGCGGCGAGCGCGAACGCCGGTCGGTCGAGCCGTCTGGCGGGCCGGGCAGCGGGCGCTGGCGGTCGGCCTCGAGCACGGCCGTCGCGACCTCAACCTGCAGCGCGAGCGCCTCGGACTGGCGCCGCTCGAGCGCTTCCACGGCGGGATCAGCGAGCGGCTGGCGCTGGTCGCCACCTACCCGCAGCTCGAGTACCCGCGCTCCTGGCCGCTGGGAGTCGAGGTAACGGGGCCGATGAGCTTCGAGCAGCCGCATCCGGAGATCGAGCTGCCGCCGGGCTCCGAGCCGCTCGTCCTCGTCGCCCCCAGCACCGCCCACGACTCCGACAACCACCTGGTGCGAACGGCGCTGCGGGCGCTGGCGGACGAGCCGGTGCGGGTGGTGGCGACCACCAACCGGGTGCGGCCGCAGAGGCCGATCGAGGTGCCGCCGAACGCGCTCCTGGTCGAGTGGCTGAGCTACACCCAGCTGATGCCGGCCGCCTCGCTGGTCGTCTCCCACGGCGGTCATGGAACGGTGGCGCGGGCGCTCGGCGCCGGCACCCCGGTGCTGGTCAGCCCGATCACCGGCGACATGAGCGAGACCGCGATGCGGCTCGACTGGTGTGGCGCCGGCCTCTCGCTGCCCTGGCGGCTGTGCCGGCCGCGGCCGCTGCGCTGGGCGGTGCGGCGGATGCTCACCGACCCCTCGTTCGCGGCGCGGGCGGGCGAGATCGCCGCCTGGGGACGCGAGCACGATGGCGCCGTGCGCGGCGCCGAGCTGATCGAGGAGCTGGCAGCGCGGCGATGACCGCTGGTTTGGCATTCGCTGCGCTGGGGCACTCCTAAAGGGCTTCGATCCAAAAGGGAAGGAGAAACCGTGACGATCGTCGGAATCCTCATCGTCATCATTCTGGTGCTGCTGGCCATCTACCTGTTCCAGCGCGTGCGGGGTGGCGCCCGCTACTGAGGCGCGATGGGCGCGGACGAAAGCCAAGCCCTGACACGGCTGGTTGGTTCGAGTCCGGATAAGTGCCAGCGCTGTGTCGGTGTTCTAACTTCACGAGCCGCAGCGAACGGTCTGGACCGCCTTCTTGTGCTGCTTGGTCACCAAACGCCCTCTTGTTGACTGGGGAACAGCCGCAGCGGCTCATCCACCGGGCGGCGGAGAGCGGTCGGCCCGTCCGCAGTTGCAGACGGTTTGTAGGCGATCGGATGTGGATGCATCGGCCGCTGCCCGGTGGTCATGCTCGAGGGACGCCGGAGGTGGGGGCTTTCGGGCCGGATTCGCTCCGCCGCCCTTCGTCCGGTCGATCAACCGGTCGCGTCGAAGCGATCAGTCGCCCGCCCTGCTTCGACCTGTTCGTGTTCGCGGAAGGAGTCGCAGCTCGCGGAGCGGTTCCCCGCTGGTCCGAGAGCAGCGTTACCGTGGACCTTCATCCGGATCCTCCTTGCTTGGCCGTCGACAACCCCGATCTTCTTGGAGGGCCGGATGCCTCCCGGGCGTGCACAAGGTGTATGTCATCTGGAGCCTGTGCCTCTGGCAGTCAAGGACCCCGATCGGCATTCCAAGCGCCGCACTGGTCCGACCAGTGGGGAAAAATGCTACTCAGACGCGCGCGCCCGTCTGCGCACCCCGAGGTGTCGGAGGCCAAGCCACCGACCCCCTCCTGCGATCTGGGGTCGGTGGCTTACCGTGCTAGCCGTCCTGCCGAATCCGTTCTTCCGCTTCCCGGACCATCCTTTCGAAGCGTTGGAGCTCGGTCGATTTCGAAATTGATGCTCCACCGCCGCTATTGCGAGCGCAGATGGCCTGCACGTTGGCTTCGTTGACGATCAGGGATTCGTTCGAAAAGAACCCGCCCACGAAGCTGCCGAAGGACAGGACGAATCCGCCAACCGGGTCAAACGGCCCGTAGAAGCCCGTGCCGACCACGATGTAGCCCGCCGGACAGGTCGCGAGTGGCGCCCCACCGAATTCGCCCGGGGAAAGGATCAGCGGGGCACCTTCGACCACCTTGATCTGCAGGTTCTCGGTGGCGGCAGATCCCGCCGGTCCCGCGGGACCGGCAGGTCCGGTCGCGCCCTTTGGCCCCTGAGGTCCCTGGGGCCCTTGCGGTCCGCGTATCCCTCGTTTGCCCTTCGGACCTCGGGGTCCGCGCTGCGGCTTCTTGGCGGCGGAGATGCCGGCCTCTTCCGACGACCCTCCGACCGCCTGAGCAACCCCCGCAAACGCCAAGATTCCAACGCAGGCAAGAACAATTGCCTTCCACTTCATGCGACCTCCCTAGATCTGAGATTGGGAGGCGAGCCTATGCGAGAGATTCCTCTATTGCCGAAATTGCTCCTAACACTCGACTGAGGTCCCGGCGTAGAACGCTCGAGAAGCATCCGCGGCAGACTTCCTGTAAGGGGACATCGGGCCCATGTTGAGCCGATCCCCAATGCCTTAGGAGTTCTTCCCGGGAGGATTGCGGCATTAATGCGCTCTCGATCGACGCGATGCATCCTCCTTGCCGGCCCCTCCCGCGAGTTTCCGCTGGAGCGGAGGTAAAACGGTATTTCTGCTACAGAGGGAAATCCCTCGGTGAATCGACCTCCTGCAACTGGTTGCCCATCGTCCCGCGTAGGTCGTACAGGCTGAAGCGTTTTTCGTCTACGAGATTCCCCGATGCTGTCCTGAGCGTTTCCCGGAAATGAGAACACGCCGCCACGAGGGGAGCGTCATTGACTCTCAGAGCCAGTTCCAAAGCTCCGGGGGTGGGACTCGAACCCACAACCCTTCGATTAACAGTCGAATGCTCTGCCGATTGAGCTACCCCGGACCGCCGCCGGCGAGCGCCGACTCTGAGATGAAATTTAGCGGTCCGAGGAAGGTCGTGGGCGCTAGCCGCTGGCGTGGGCGATCCGCTCGACCAGCGCCGCCCGCTCGCGACTGAGGCTGGTACGGCGCTCGTAGTCGCCGCGTTCGCCGGCGGCGGCCAGCTCGTCCTCGAGCCGGCGCTGCTCGAGCAGCAGGAAGTTGAGCTCCATCGCCTCCGGCGAGGCCGGCTCCTCGCGCGCCAGCATCACCAGTTCGGTGATCAGTCCGGCGAGCTCGTCGTCGCCGCGCGGCAGGTTGGAGGCGGGGTCGCCGGGGTGCTCGCGCAGCCAGGCGACGGCGCGGGCGCCGGTCGCCGAGAGGTGCGCTTCGCCGAGCCGCTCCAGGTATGTTCGGCCCTCGGCCGGCAGCGCGACGCACATCGCCAGCAGCGCCCGCTCGCGGCGCTCGCGCGAGGTCAGCGAGGCGGGCTGGCGGCGCGGCGCCGGCGCCGGATCGGCTTCGCGCCGCGGCCGCTGCTCATCGTCCCCTCCCCCGCTCGCCGGCGTCGCCGCGACCACCCGGCCCATCACCAGCGCCGGTTCGAGGTCGAGGCGGTCGGCGACCTGGCGGACCAGCTCTTCGCGGACGATCCCCTCCCCGATCGCGGCGAGGATCGGCGCCACCTCGCCGAGCGAGCGGTCGCGCTCCGCCGGCGAGCCGACGTCGGTGCGGTCGAGCACCAGCCCGACCTGGAAGGCGGCGAGCTCGACCGCGGCCTCGACGATCTCGCGGAAGCGCTCGGCGCCGCCGCCCTCGGCGACCATCGCGGCCGGGTCCTCGCCGGCCGGCATCGCCGCCACCCGCAGCCGCATCCGCCGCGTCCCGGCGACCCGCTGGGCGCGCAGCATCGCCTCCTGGCCGGCCGAGTCGGCGTCGAGCGCCAGCACCACCTCCTCGACCATCCCCGAGAGGGTCGCCACCTGCTCGCCGGTGATCGCCGTCCCCATCACCCCGACCGCCTCCTCGATCCCCGCCTGGTGCAGGGCGAGGACGTCGGTGTAGCCCTCGACGACGATGGCGCGGCCGGCTTTGGCGATCGCCGCTTTCGCCCGGTCGACGCCGTAGAGCAGCTGGCTCTTGTGGAAGAAGTCGGTCTCGGCGGTGTTGACGTACTTGGCGCCCTGGTCGGAGCGCATCGCCCGGCCGCCGAAGCCGAGCACGCGGCCGCGGCGGTCGCGGATCGGGAACATGATCCGGGCCCGGAAGCGGTCGTACTCGCCGCCGCCGCGCCCGCGCTGGACGAGGCCGACGCCGCGCAGCTCCTCGACGCTGAAGCCGGCCCGTTGGCCGGCGACGAGGATCTTGTCCCAGGCGCTGGGGGCGAAGCCGACGCCGAAGTCGCGCAGCGTCTGCTCGGCGAGGCCGCGGCCGGCCAGGTACTCGCGCGCTTTGCCGCCCTCCCTCGACTCCCAGAGGTAGTTGGCGTAGTAGGCGGCGGTGCGTTCGAGCAGCTGCTCGAGCCGCCGCTGCCGGGCCCGGCGCGCCTCCGCCCGCGGGTCCTCGCGGTCGCGCTCGAGCTCGACCCCGTAGCGGTCGGCAAGGATCTCGACCGCCTCGACGAAGCCGAGCCCGTCCTTTTCTTCGACGAACTTGATCACGTCGCCGCCGACCCCGCAGCCGAAGCAGTGGTAGAGCTTCTCCTGCGGGTCGACCGAGAAGGAGGGCGTTCGCTCCTCGTGGAACGGGCAGAGCCCGACCATCCGCGCGCCCTGGCGGCGCAGGTCGGTGTGGGCCGAGATCACCTCGGCGATGTCGACCGCCTGCTTGACCCGCTCGACGCTCTCATCCGAGATCCTGGCCATCAGAAGCGGGCCTCCTCGGGGATCGTCAGCTCGATGAACTTGGCGATGCAGAAGCGGTCGGTCATCCCGGCGATGTAGTCGGTGACCCGCTGCAGCTCCTCCGCGGTCGGGTCGCCGCCCGGCACCTCCTCGGGGTGCTCCAGGTAGTGGTCGAAGAGCCCGTGCATCGCGCCGAAGACGCGCTCGTGCTCGCTGCGCGCCTGCGGGCCGAGGTAGACGCGGTCGAACATGAACTTGCGCAGGCGCAGCATCGCGCCGCCGATCTCCTCGCTCTGGACGATGTCGCCGGCGGCCTCGGAGCGGTCGACGATGTCGCGGACCAGGGTGTCGATCCGCAGCGAGCCGGTCGGGCCGAGCAGCTCGATCTCGGCGGCGGGCAGGTCGCCGGGGGCGAGGATGCCGGCGCGCAGCGCGTCGTCGATGTCGTGGTTGATGTAGGCGACGCGGTCGACCAGCTTGACGATCCGGCCCTCGAGGGTGGCCGGCTTGGTCGCGCCGGTGTGGTTGCGGATGCCGTCGCGCACCTGCTCGGTCAGGTTGAGGCCGTGGCCGTCGCGCTCGAGCACCTCGACCACTCGCAGCGAGTGCTCGTTGTGCTTGAAGCCGGTGCCGCCGTGGGCCCGCAGAGCGGCGTCGAGCGCCTCCTCGCCGGCGTGGCCGAAGGGCGGATGGCCGAGGTCGTGGCCGAGCCCGATCGCCTCGGTCAGGTCCTCGTTGAGGCCGAGGGCGCGGGCGACGGTGCGGGCGATGCCGCAGGCCTCGAGCGTGTGGGTCAGGCGGGTCCGGTAGTGGTCGCCCTCGGGGGCGACGAAGACCTGGGTCTTGTGCTTGAGGCGGCGGAACGACTTCGAGTGGACGATCCGGTCGCGGTCGCGCTGGAACGGGGTGCGCAGCGGCGAGTCGGGCTCGGCGGCGCGGCGATGGCCCGGATAGGAGCGGGTTGCCTGCGGAGAGAGGAACTCCTCCTCCCAGGCGCGCATGCGGTCGGCGAATGAGGCGGTGAGGGGGGCTCCGGGGGGCACGGTTCGATCATAGGGTGGCCCTGGTTTCGCACCGCGTCGCCGAATCGCCCGATTTGCGGCAGTTTGGATGCTGCGACTAGGAGGCAGCCCTGAGTTGCACGTGCGCATGGTGCTCCAGGGTCTCCCCCACGGCGCGCTCGACCTGGCGCAGCGCCGCCGGCTCGGCCGCCGGCGCCTCGCTCAGCGGCTGCGCCAGCGCCCCGACCATGAAGGCGTGGGCGGCCTCGCTGAGACCGAAGGAGCCGGCTTCGCAACTGCCGCAGACGACGCCGCCGGCGGCGCCCGAGAAGCCGGCCAGGTGCTCGGCCTCGCCGCAGCGCGCACAGGAGGCGAGCTCGGGGGCGAAGCCGGCGGCCAGGGCCAGCTTCAGCCGGAAGGAGAGGGCGACTTCGAGTGAGGCGGCGCGGGGGTTGCCAGGCGCATCGAGGAGCTCCAGGTAGCGACAGAGCAGGTTGTAGGCGGGCGGGTTCGGCTCGGCGGCGTCGAGCAGCCGCAGAACGGCGTCGCAGGCGCGAGCGCCGGCGCCGAGCGCAGCGCCGTCGGAGCGCAGTCGCGGATAGCCGTCGACGGTGGTGACGCCGGTCACGGTCATCAGGTCGCCGCGACCCTCGTGCAGCATCAGATCGAGCCGGAAGAACGGCTCGAGCCGGCCGCCGAAGCGCGATTTCGGCTTGCGGGCGCCCTTCGCGATCGCCCCGAGACGGCCGCGCTGGCGCGAGTAGAGGTGGAGGATGCGGTCCGCCTCGCCGTAGCGGATGCTGCGCAGGACGACCGCCTCGGTATTGACCGTAGTTCCCGGCACGAAACCAGATATACGGGACGAGTCGGACGGAACGGCTCCTATGCGGCGCGGCGGGCGGACCTCGCTTTGCGCCGTTTCGGTCGGCGCCGCAATTTCACCTGGCACTGCGGGCAGAAGTAGGTCGAGCGCCCGCCGACGACGATCCGCACCACGGTCCCGTCCCCCGCAGGGCAGGGCTCGCCCTCACGGGTGTGGACGAGGAAGCGCTCCTGCATCGTCCCCCTCTCGCCGCGGCCGTCGCGGTAGTCGTCGATCGAGGAGCCGCCGGCGTCGATTCCGGCTTCCAGCGCCGCGATGACTCCGTCCCGCAGCGCCCGCCAGTGCTCGGGCTTCATTGAGCCGGCAGGCGAGAGCGGGTGCAGGCGCGCCCGGTAGAGCGCCTCGTCGGCGTAGATGTTGCCAACCCCGGCGATCTTCGACTGGTCGAGCAGGAACGACTTCAGCGGCGCCGTGCGGCCGGCGGCGAGGCGACCGAGTTCCTCCGGCGTGAACGCCTCGGAGAGCGGCTCGACCCCGAGCCGGGAGAAGCGCAGCGGCAGGTCGGCGTCGTCGATCAGGAAGGCCTCGCCGAAGCGGCGCGGGTCGGTGAACCAGAGCTCGTTGCCGTTGTCGAGGACGAAGCGGGCGCGCAGGTGGCGCTCCTCGGTGGTGCGCTCGCCCTGGTAGAGCAACCGGCCCTCGGAGGGGTCGAGGATGTCTTCTCCCTCGACGAGGACGAGGTTGCCGGTCATCCGCAGGTGCATCACCAGGGTGCGGTCGCCGTCGAGGCCGAGCAGCAGGTACTTGCCGCGGCGGCCGAGGCCGGTGATCGTCGCGTCCGAGACCGCCTCGCCAAGCTCCGCCGGCGGCACCGGCCTCGACCAGCGCGGGTCGTAGACCTCGAGCCGCTCGATCCGGCGGCCTTCGAGCTCGGGCTCGAGCTGCCGGGCGACGGTCTCCACCTCCGGCAGCTCGGGCATCCCCGAGTTCTACCGGACCCGTTGCACTTCTCCCCACCTGCTGCGGGTGTCCCCGCATACCGGGGACAACCGCAACGCCCGGGGACAACTGCAACCTAGTTCTCGTTGGCGCGCGGGTGGGCCTCGAAGTAGACCTGCTTGAGGCGCTCGCCGGAGAGGTGGGTGTACATCTGCGTGGTCGAGATGTCGGCGTGGCCCAACATCTCCTGCACCGCGCGCAGATCGCAACCGCCGGCCAACAGATGCGTGGCGAAGCTGTGACGCAGCGTGTGTGGGCTCAACCTGCCGCTCAGTCCCGCGTCGCGGGCGTGGCGCTGGACGATCTTGTAGAGGCCCTGGCGGGTCAGCGGCCCGCCACGGAAGTTGACGAACAGCTTCGGCTCGTGGCGCTCGCCGATCAGCTTCGGCCGGCCGCCCCGCAGGTATGCGTTGATCGCCAGGATCGCCTGGCGGCCGAGCGGCACCAGCCGTTCCTTCGAGCCCTTGCCGCGCGCCCGCAGGAAGCCCTCGCGCAGGTCGACGTCGGCGACCTCGAGCCCGATCGTCTCCGAGGCCCGCAGCCCGCAGGCGTACATCACCTCGAGCAGCGCCCGATCGCGCAGCGCCGTCGGCTCGCTCCCCTTCGGCGCCGCCAGGAGCTTCTGCACCTCGGCGTAGTTCAAGACGTGCGGCAGCTTCTTCGAGCGCCGCGGCGCGCTCAGCGCCGCGGTCGGGTCCTCGACGATCAGCTCGTCGCGGCGCAGGTGCTTGTAGAAGGAGCGCAGGCAGGCCGCCTTGCGGTGGATCGTCGCGGCCGAGACCGCCGGCCGCTCCCCTTCCCCGGTCGCCAGCTCGGCGAGGAAGTCGGCGATCTCCGCTGGCCGCGCCTGCAGCGCGTCGACCTCGTGGGCGGCGAGGTATTCGCCGTACTGCAACAGATCGGTGCGATACGCGTTCAGGGTGTTGCGCGAGAGGCCGCGCTCCAACTCCAGATAGGAGAGGAAGTCGAGGACGAGACCCTCGAAGCGGGCGCCGGCGCCGGGCCCCGCTGGCTCGGCGGGGGTCTGCGGCTTGATCGCGATGGCCATGTGGCGCTTGTTCGCTTCGTCACGGGCGGCCCCTGCGCCCGCAACGGACCGTGCGCGCCTCCCCGGCTGTTCTTTATCCCGGAATAGTGGGGATAAGGAACAGCCCGAGCGGTTGGCGGTGAGCTCAGCGGGCGAGGAGGGTGCCGGCCGCGAGCGGCGCGGCGAAGAACAGGGGGTCCTCGGCGAGCGGGCGGCCCATCGTCATGGTCGGCAGGCCGGAGGCGGCGTAGGCGTCGAGATCGACGGGCGCGCTCTCGAGGGTGTGGCCGCTCCCGGCGGCGGCGGACTCGAGGTAGCCGCGGGCCTCGGCGGCGCCCTCGATCTCGCCCGCGGGGACGACCACCTCGACCGGGGCGAGGAGCAGTTCGAGCAGGGTGTAGGTGTGATGGCTGAGGTGGAGGTGGCGGTCGCGGGGGTCGGCGCAGGAGAGCCGGGGCGAGACCAGGGTCGGCAGCTTCAGCGCCAGCGCCGCATGGGCGCTCTCCAGGGCGGCGATGCCGCCGTGGCCGTACTCGGTGCCGGAGCCGATGATCCCCGGGCCGGGACCGACGATCGCCGCGTCCCAGCCGAGGGCGCGGCCGGCGTCGAGGGCGCCGATCGCCGACAGCGCCTCGCGCTCGCCGCCGTAGGCCGGCGCCGCGGTGATGTGGTCGGCGAGCAGGCCGCGCTCGCGCAGTTCGCGGACGTTGCGCGAGAGTGCGCCGGGAAGCGCCCCTCCCCCGGTCTGGACGTAGCCGACTTCGAGCCCGGGCGTGGCCTCCGCCGCCGCCCAGGCCGCCGGCGCCAGGTGGCCGTGCAGGGGCAGGACGAGGACCCGGAAGGGGCGCGGGCGCGGGCGGTGCTCGCCGCTCGCCAGCTCGACCGGCTCGACCGGGTGCTGCAGCGAGGTGTAGTTGAGCTTGATCACGTGCTCCCCGCCGGCCGCGCCGCCTTCGAGCCCACGGGTGAGGTTGACGTGGACGACGTCGAAGCCGCCCGAGCCGAGCCCGAGGTCGAGCGCGGCGACGTTGACGATCACCTCGTCGCCCTCGCGCATCTCGCCCAGCAGCCGCCGGTCGGCCCAGGCGCGCCGCCTCTCCCCCGCCACCTCGACCTCCAGCGGCTGCGCCGAGACGACGACGCCGCGCCGCAGGGCGAGCCGGCCGCTCACGCCGGCGGTTGCTCGCCGTCCGCCGCGCCGCCGCTGCCGACCGCGGCGACGATCCCCTCGCAGACCTCGAGCATCTTCTCGAGGTTGCGGGCGGGGACCATCTCGTGCTCGGTATGGACGGCGTCGGTGCCGTTGGAGAGCAGGACGCTGTCGAAGCCGTCTTTGCGGAAGGCGTTGGCGTCGCTGCCGCCGCCGATCGCGACCCGCCGCGGCTCGAGGCCGGCCGCGCGCAGCGCGCCCTCGGCGAGCAGCAGAGCCGGATCCTCCTTCGGCACCTGGTAGCCGCGGAACAGCTCTTCGATCCGCACGTCGACGTCGCAGCCGTGCTCGCTCGCCCCCCAGGCGCAGGCGTCGGCGATCTTCCCCGCCACCTCAGCAGCCTTCTCGAGCTCGAGGCTGCGCGCCTCGGCGTGGATGAAGCAGTGGCCGGGGACGACGTTGCCCGAGGTGCCGCCGCGGATCAGGCCGACGTTGGCGGTGGTCCCCTCGTCGAGGCGACCGAGCTCCATGCGGGCGACGGCGGCTGCGGCGGCGGCGATCGCACTCGCGCCCTCCTCGGGCTTGATCCCGGCGTGGGCCTCGACCCCGTGGAAGTCGGCGAGGATCTTCTGCTGGGTCGGGGTCGAGACGACGACCTCGCCGACCGGTCCGGCGTGGTCGAGGATAAAGCCGACCCGCGAGCGCAGCGAGGAGGCGTCGAAGGCCTTTGCCCCGCGCAGCCCCTGCTCCTCGGCGACCGTGAAGAGCAGCTCGATGCCGACCTCGGGTCCTCGTTCCGCCACCCGCGCCGCCAGCTCCATGAAGACCGCGACGGCGGCCTTGTTGTCGGCGCCGAGGATCGTCCTGCCGGCGCTGCGGAAGACGCCATCGTCGTTGACCACCTCGACCCGTCCCTCGTGGGGAACCGTGTCGAGGTGGGCGCAGAACATCACCCACTCCCCACCGCTGCCGGGGAGGCGCCCGAGCAGGTTCCCCGAGCCCGCTTCGGCCGGTCCGGCGGCGTCGTCCTCCGAGACCTCGAACCCGAGCGCCCGCAGCTCGGCGGCGACCGTGTCGGCGACCTCGCGCTCCTCGCCGGTCGGGCTGCGGATCTCGCAGAGCCGGGTGAACGTCTCGTACAGGCGCGAGCTCGCGCTCCTCGCCTCGGTCGTGCTCGCCTCCATCGCCGGGAGGCTAACCGGCCGGCGCCCGCTGCGCCCCGCCAACCCCGCCCGCCCGGCCCGAGAGGTTGCCTTTTCGCTCGCATAGCGACGGAAAAGGCAACCTCAACGCTGGCGGGGTGCGACGCGCCGGCACCTTGCCGCCGTAGAGGCGGTGAATCGCAGAGGCGTCGCGGTGAATCGCAGAGGCGTCTCGAGGAATCGCAGACGCGTCGCGGTGAATCGCAGAGGCGTCGCGAGGAATCGCAGACCCGTCGTGGCGGAGCGGCCGGCGCTCAGCTGGCGCGGCGGACGCCGACGTCGGAATCGGCGGCGGGTTCCTCGGCCGATTCGAGCTCGGCGCCGTCGGCCGGCTCTTCGCCGGCGTGGGTCGCGGCGGCGCCGACGAACTCGCGGAACAGCGGCTCGGGGCGGTTCGGCCGCGAGTTGAACTCGGGGTGGTACTGCGAGGCGACGAAGAACGGGTGGTCGGGGAGCTCGATCATCTCGACCAGGCGGCCGTCGGGCGAGGTGCCGCCGGCGACCAGGCCCTCTTCTTCGAGCCGGTGCCGCAGCTGGACGTTGACCTCGTAGCGGTGACGGTGGCGTTTGTAGATCACTTCTTTGCCGAAGATCTCGTGCGCTCTGGTCCCCTCGTAGAGCCGCACCGGATCGGCGCCGAGCCGCATCGTCCCGCCCATATCGGAGACTTCCTTCTGCTCCGGCAGCAGGTCGACCACGGGGTAGGGCGTCTCGGGGTCGAACTCGGAGGAGTTGGCGCCCGGCATGTCGGCGACGTTGCGGGCGAACTCGACCACCGCGATCTGCATCCCGAGGCAGATCCCGAAGTAGGGGATCCCCCGCTCGCGGGCGACCCGCGCCGCTTCGATCTTGCCCTCGATCCCGCGCTCGCCAAAGCCGCCGGGGATCAGGATCCCGTCCATCGCGGCCAACGCCTCGGGATCGAGGTTCTCGGAGTCGACCAGCTCGACCTCGACCTCGACGCCATGGTGGAAGCCGCCGTGCTCGAGCGCCTCGATCACCGACTTGTAGGCGTCGGCGAGCTGGACGTACTTGCCGACGATCGCGATCCGCACCCGGCCGCTGGCCGAGTCGGCGCGGCGCACCATCGCCTCCCACTCGGTCAGGTCAGGCGACGGCGCCTCCATCCCGAAGTGGTCGAGGACCAGGTCGTCGACCCCCTCGGCCCGGAAGACGAGCGGGATCTTGTAGATGTTGTCGACGTCGTGGGCGGAGACGACCGCTTCCACCGGCAGGCTCGCGAACAGCGCGATCTTCTCCCGGATCTCGCGGTCGAGGCGGCTTTCGGAGCGGCAGACCAGGGCGTGCGGCTGGATCCCGATCCGCCGCAGCTCGTTGACCGAGTGCTGGGTCGGCTTCGTCTTCAGCTCCCCCGCGTGGCCGACGTAGGGGACCAGCGTCAGGTGGACGAACATCGCCCGTTTCGGGCCGAGATCGGTGTAGAGCTGGCGGATCGCCTCGAGGAACGGCAGCGACTCGATGTCGCCGACGGTGCCGCCGATCTCGGTGATCACGAAGTCGACCGACTGCGACTCGGCGACGATCAGGACCCTGTTCTTGATCTCGTTGGTGATGTGCGGGATCACCTGCACGGTGGCGCCGAGGTAGTCGCCGCGCCGCTCGCGCCGGATCACCGAGTTGTAGATGCCGCCGGCGGTGACGTTGGAGGAGCGCGAGGTGTTTTCGTCGGTGAAGCGCTCGTAGTGGCCGAGGTCGAGGTCGGTCTCCGCCCCGTCCTCGGTGACGAACACCTCGCCGTGCTGAAACGGGCTCATCGTCCCCGGATCGACGTTGATGTAGGGGTCGAACTTCTGCAGCTGGACCCGGTAGCCGCGGGAGACGAGCAGGCGGCCGATCGAGGCGGCGGTGATCCCCTTGCCGAGCGCCGAGACCACCCCGCCGGTGACGAAGATGAAGCGGGTGTCGCCTTTGTTCGATGGGCTCATGCTCTGCCGAGCGAGTCTAGCCAGCGCAGGGGCGGAACCCGTTCGATCGTCACCGAGATCGAACGCAACTCGCCGTAAATGGTGAGTGCGAGGACCAGGGCCAGGGCGATCAGGCGGCCCTCGCCGCCCAGGGTGGTCAGCAGCCAGACGCCGGCGACGGCGCCGATCAGGTTCGAGCCGGTGTCGCCGAGCATCGCCCGCTCGCCGAGGGTCAGCCAGGCGCCGACCAGGATCGGTCCGAGGAAGATCCCCAGCAGTTCGACCGGGGCAAAGGTCCAGGCGCCGAGACAGAGGCCAACGGCGAGCAGGGCCAGAGCCTTCTCGGCCCGCCCGGGGCGCAGATCGAGGAGGTTGCCGAGGTTGGTGGCGAGGAGCAGGAGGGCGACGTCGGCGAGGTAGCGCCAGGACTCGAGCCCACGGCCGGAGACGACGTAGGCGGCGAGCGCCAGCGCCCCGATCGCCTTGATCGCGCCGGTCGAGAGCCGCCCTTCGCGCAGCGCCCGGGCGTGGCCGCGCCAGCCGCGCGGCGTGTCGGCCACGGCTCCCCGCCCGAGCGCGTCGTCGAGGAAGCCGAGGAAGGCGATCCCCAGCAGGTAGGGCAGCCAGCGCCGCAGATCGGGGGCGAGCAGGTCGAGGTCGGCGCGGTCGTCGAGAAAGGCGAGCGGGGCGAGCGCCGCCAGGGCCGCGGTGGCCAGCACCGCGCCGAGCGGGAAGGCGAGCTCGGCGCCGCGATAGTTGGCCCGCACCAGGCCGGCGTCGCGCAGCCCTCGCGCCCCGGCCGGCACCACCAGCAGCGCGACGCCGATCGCCAGCGGGAACCCGATCCAGTACACGCCTGCCTCTCGCCGTTCCTATTCGCCCTGGATAAGCAGGTCGGGCAGCAGCCGGTCGGCGCTGCCCTTGACCCCGAAGCTGCCCTCGGTGCCGAGCAGCGCGAAGACCATCGCCAGCTTGCCGGCGGTGAGATCGATGTCGTCGACGGTCGAGAGGTCGTTGGCGACGAAGAAGGAGACCGAGGACGGTTCGGTGGTGCTCGCCTCGATTCCGACGGTCGGCACCCGGGTCGCGGCGATCCCGCTCAGCATCGCCGTTTCCAGCTGGCTGGCGCGGCCCTTCTGCACCGGCCCGAGGTCCTCGGGCTGATCGCGGACGACGATCACCGCGTCGAGGCCGCCGAAGCTGCCGCTGGCGCGCGAGAAGAGGTGGCCGCGGACGACTTCGGTCAGGGTGCCGCCGAGCACCAGTTGCCGCCCCAGCCCGGTGCCCAGTTCGGTCAGCTGGTCGGGCTCGGTGCGCAGCGCGGCGAACCGGGTCCTCGAGAGGTCGCCGGCGAGGCCGTTGAAGTCGACCGGCTCGCGCACCACCCCGACCGCGACCAGCTTCGCACCGGTCGGGCCGAGAGCGTCCTCGACCGCCCCGGTGATCTCGCTCGGCAGACCGCCCAGGGCGACGATCCCGATCTGCATCCCGCTCAGCCGGTCGCGGGTCAGGACCGGGTAGACCCGCTCGCCGAATTCTTCGGCCCGGCCGAGTTCGCCGTCCAGTTCGGCCGCCTGCGAGCGGGCGTCCTGGAGGTTGCCGACGAGGCTGTGCTCGAGGTCCTGGCGGGTCTGCGTCAGCGCGTCGCCGCCGAACTCGGCGCCGACCAGGATCCCGACCGCGAGCGCGAGGAAGACGGCGATCAGCGAGGTGGCGTGGTAGCGCGCGCTGTAGCCCATGAACCGCTAAAGGCTAGACGGCCGTTCGTCCTTGGGCCGGCATATGCGTCCTTTCGACGAACGCGCCCCGATCAGATGCCCAGCCAGATGCGGATCTTCAGCCAGATCAGTTCGAAGACGTCGTTGAGCGCCGGCGAGGTGATCACGAGGATCGTCAGCAGGACCAGGAAGGCGACCGCGAAGAAGGCCAGCGGCGCCAGGGCCGAGCTCGGCCGGTAGAGCCGGCTGACCCCCTTGGCGTCGACCAGCCGCTCGCCGATCCGCAGCCGGGTGAGGAAGGTCGAGGACATCCCGCCGCGCTTGCGGTCGAGGAACTCGACCAGGTTGAAGTGGGCGCCGACGCTGACGATCAGCGCCGCCCCCTTCTCATAGGCCATCAGCATCGCGACGTCCTCGCTGGTCCCCGCCGCGGGGACGATCGTGTGCGGCAGGCCGGCCTCGAGCAGCCGCTCGCAGCCGGGGGCGCGGCCGTCCGGGTAGGCGTGGACGATCAGCTCGGCGCCGCAGGCGAGGGCGCTGTCGGAGGCCGAGTCCATGTCGCCGAGGATCAGATCGGGCTTCAGCCCCGCCGCGAGCGCGCCGTCGGCGCCACCGTCGACGGCGACGATCAGCGGCCGCACGTCGCGGATGTAGGCGCGCAGCGCTTTCAGGTCGCGGCGGTGGCGGTCGCCGCGGACGACGATCAGCACGTGACGGTCGCGGAAGCGGGCCCGGGTCGGCGGGAAGGGGATGTCGCCGGTCAGCAGGTCGGTCTCCTGCCGCACGTGGGCGACCGTGTTTTCGGCGAACTCGGCAAGCGCCTCGTCGATCCGCTCGCGCTGCTCCTGCAGCTCGCTCTCCAGCTCGGCCGGTTCGAGCGGGTGGCCGTGGGCGACCTCCTTGCCGAGCCGCGACACGGAGCCGCCCTCGACCCGCACCACGTCGCCGTCTTTGAGCAGCTCGAAGAGGCCGGCGCCGGGCGCGTCGACGAGCCGAACCCCGGCCCGGGACAGCATCAGGGGACCGGCGTTCGGGTAGCGGCCGGTGGCCGACCGGGAGGCGTTCAGCACCGCGACGACGCCGGCGGCGATCAGCTCCTCGGCGGCGATCCGGTCGATGTCTTCGTGGTCGACGACCGCGATCTCGCCCGGCCGCAGCCGTTTGACCAGGTGCTTGGTGCGCTCGCCCAGCCGCACCGTCCCTTCGACGGCGTCGCTGGCGCTGCGAGCGCCGTTTCGCCGCCCGAGCAGAGCGGGAAGCCGTCGGCGACTGGTGGCTGCCACCCGCTCAGGGTAAGCGACCGGCCCAAACCGCCGCAAGGTGCGGGCGGACGGCTAAGCGGCGGCGAGCAGCTCGCGGGCGTGCTGAGTAGCGGCCTCCTCGCCGCCGGTGCCACCGAGCATGCGGCTGATCTCGGCGACCACGTCCTCGCCCTCGAGCCGCTCGACCCGGGCCGAGGCCCCGCCTGGGCCGCCGAGGTCCTTCTCGAGCCGGAAATGGACCTCGGCCAGCGAGGCGACCTGCGGCAAGTGGGTGATGCAGAGCACCTGGCGGCCGGCGCCGAGCGCCCGCAGTCGCTCGCCGACGACGCGGGCGGTATTGCCGCCGACCCCGGCGTCGATCTCGTCGAAGACGAGGGTCCCGGCCGAGCCGGCGCGACCGAGGTTGCTGAGCGCCAGCATCACCCGCGAGAGCTCGCCGCCCGAGGCGGCGTCGCGGATCGGCGCCGGCTCGATCCCCGGGTTCGGCGCCAGGCGCAGCTCGACCGTCTCGCGGCCGCTCGGGCCGAAGCCCTCGGGGTGCGGCTCGAGCACCACCCGCAGCGACGCGCCGGCCATCGCCAGGCTCTCGAGCTCGGCCGCGACCCGCGCCTCGAACGGCTCCACCGCGGCGGCCCGCGCCTCGCCCAGCTCCGTGGCCAGCGCCTCGCGACGCTCGCTCGCCGCGGCCAGCGCCGCCTCGACCTCGGCCCCGCGCTCCTCGGCGCCCGCCAGCCGGGCGATCTCCTCGCGGCAGCGCTCGGCGTGCTCGAGGACGGAATCGACGCTGCCGCCGTGCTTGCGCTCGAGCCGGTCGATCGCTTCGAGCCGCTCCTCGATCGCCTCCAGCGCCGCCGGGTCGGCGTCGACCCCCTCGCCGTAGTCGCGCAGCTCCGAGCCGACGTCGGCGAGCTCGACCGCCAGCACCGCGACCCGCTCGGTCAGTGCGTCGAGCCCGGCGTCGAGGCCACCGCTGGCGGCCAGCGCCGCCTCCGCCTGGGCCAGCGCGGCGGCCGCGCCGCCGCCGTCCTCCTCGGCCCCGGCCAGCGCCGCGTGGGCACCGGCCGCCGCTTCGCGCAGTCCCTCGGCGTGGCGCAGCCGCTCGCGCTCGGCGGCGATCCGCTCGCGCTCGCGCGGATCGGGTTCGACCTCCTCGATCTCGGCCAGCTCGTAGCGGTAGAGGTCGAGGTCACGCTCCCGCGAGCCCTCCCGCTCGCGCAGCTCGGCCAGCTCGGCGGCGAGCCGCAGGCACTCGCGGTGGGTCTCCGCATAGCGGGCGCGCAACTGCAGCTGCTCCTCGCCGAGGAAGCCGTCGAGGACGTCGAGCTGGGTCGCGGCGATCGTCAGCTTGCGGTGCTCGTGCTGGCCGAAAAAGGCGATCAGCCGCGGGCCGAGCAGCTTCAGGTCGGCCGCCGTCGCCGCCCGCCCGGCGACGAAGGCGCTGGTTCGCCCGCCGGCCGAGACCCGGCGCCCGAGCACGATCTCCTCGGCGCCGGCCGGCAGCCGCTCGGCCAGCTCCGCCATCTCGGGCTCGGCGAGCAGCCCCGGCGGCAGGTCGAAGACGCCCTCGACCCAGGCCTCCTCGGCACCGGGGCGGACGATCCCCGATTTCGCCCTGCCGCCGGTCAGCAGGTCGAGCGAGTGGGCGAGCACGGTCTTGCCGGCGCCGGTCTCGCCGGTGATCGCGTTCAGCCCCTCGCCCAGCCGCAGCTCGGCGCGCTCGATCAGCAGCAGGTTCTCGATCCGCAACTCTCGCAGCACGGATTCGGTTTAGCAACGCACCCGGACCGACTCGGGGCGGATTGCCGCTAAGTGCGGGCCTCCGCCTCGACGGGCTGCGGGGCGCCGCCGGCCTCCGGCGCCGCGCCCGGCGCCACCAGGTCGCTGCCGCGGGTCAGGGCGAAGCCGAGCAGGGCGCCGGCGAAGGAGACGATCGCGCCGATCAGGAGGATCTCGTTGAAGCCCTCGATGAAGGCGAATTTCGCCGCGCTGATCGCTTTCGTGTGGATCTCGGGCGGAAGCGGTACCGCTTCCACGCCTTTCAGCCCGCTCGCGGCGACGATTTCGCCGAGGCCCTTCGGCGCCTGCGGCAGCCTCTCGCTCAGCGCCGAATCGACCCGGCTCTGGAAGACCGCGCCCAGCCCGGCGACGCCGGTGGCGATCCCGACCTGGCGGAAGGTCGAGTTGATCCCCGAGCCCATCCCCGCTTTCGCCGGCGGCACGACCGCGATCGCTCCCTGGCCGATTGCCGGGTTGGTGAGCCCGATCCCGATGCCGGTGACGATGAACCCGGCGAGCAGCGTCGTCCAGCCCGAGCTGACGCTGACCCCGTGCATCAGCAGCAGGCCAAGCCCGACCAGGCCCAGACCGGCCCCGAGCAGCGCCCGCAACGGCACCCGGTTGAGCAGGGCGCCGGCGGAAGCGGCGACGATGAAGCTGAGCAGGGTCGAGGGCAGGAATCGCAGGCCCGCTTCCAGCGGCTCGTAGCCGAGCACGCCCTGCAGGTAGATGGTGAGGTAGAGGAACAGCGCGAACATCCCCGCCGAGAGCGCGAAGGCGACCGCGGATACTCCGTTGAAGGCCGGTTTGCGGAACAGGGTGAGGTCGAGCATCGGGTGGCGGGTGCGCCGCTCGATCGCCAGGAAGATCGCGAAGAGGGCGACGGCGCCGCCCAGGCAGGCGACGATCACCGTGCTCCCCCACCCCTCCGGGTTGCCGCGGATCAGGCCGAAGATCAACAGGAAGAGCGCCGCCGAGAAGGTGACGAGGCCGGGCACGTCGAGTGGTTCGGGGTCCTCGGCGAAGACGTTGACGATCTTGCGCTCGCTGAGCGCCATCGCGACCAGCCCGATCGGCACGTTGACGAAGAAGATCCACTCCCAGCCGAGGCCTTCGGTGATGACGCCGCCGATCAGCGGCCCGACCGCGACCGCGCCGCCGATCGTCGCCCCCCAGATCCCGAACGCGGTCGCCCGGTCCCTGCCCTGGAACTCCTGGCCGATCAGCGCCAGCGAGGTGGCGAACATCCCGGCCGCGCCCACGCCCTGCAGGCCGCGGGCGAGGTTCAGCAGGGTCGGGTCCTCGGAGAGGCCGCAGAGGAACGAGGCGATGGTGAAGATCGCGAAGCCGATCGTGAAGATGCGGCGGCGGCCGAGCCGGTCGCCGAGCGAGCCCATCGTCAGCAGGAAGGCGGCGAGGGTCAGCGCGTAGGCGTCGACCACCCACTGCAGGCTGGAGAGGCTGGCGTGCAGTTCGCGCTGGATGTCGGGGAGCGCGACGTTGACGACGGTGACGTCGAGCAAGAGCATGAAGGTCGCGACCGAGACGAGGGCGAGCGTCCACCATTTCCGCTCCATCGGCGCGACTCTAGCTACGCCCACCCCCCAGCCCCGGGGCCGACGGGCCGATTTCGTGAGCCATCTTCCCGAAATCGGCCCATCGGCCCGATCGGTCAGACGGCCAGGTGGCCGAACTTCTCGCGGATCCGGCCGTAGAAGCTGGTGCCCGGGAGCTGGGCGAGCAGGCCGATCTCGTCGACGAAGCGCACCTCGAGTTCCTCGCCGGCCGGCAGGTCGGCGAACCGCTCGCCGTCGATCGCCACTTCGACCGCCTCGCGGCCGGCGGCGTTGAGGACGTGGAGGACGTCGGCGGGGGCGACGACGAGCGCCCGCGCGGTGAGCGAGTGCGGGGCGATGTAACTGACCACGTAGCCCTCGACGCCCCAGGCGAGGATCGGGCCCTGGTTGGCGAGGTTGTAGCCGGTCGAGCCGACCGGGGTGGCGGCGACGAGGCCGTCGCAGCGGACGTGGCCGACCTCCTCGCCGGCGATCCGATAGCTGAGCTCGGCGACCCGCTCGTTGGGCCGGCGGGCGAGGGTGATGTCGTTGAGGCCGACCGCGGCGCGGCCGCCGACCGTGACCTCGATCCCCGGCAGCGTCACCGTCTCGATCTCGCCGGCGAAGGCGCGGCGCAGGCCCTCCTCGGTGCTGTCGCGCTCGACCGCGGCGAGGAAGCCGACGGTGCCGAAGTTGACGCCGAAGACGGGCACCTTGGCGGTGGCGAAGCGGCGCAGCGCGTGGAGGATCGTGCCGTCGCCGCCGAGCACCAGGCAAAGCTCGGGAGCTTCGTCCTCGCCGGCCGGCTCGATGCCGGCGACCGCGGAGTGTTTCTCCATCTCCTCTGCGTCGGCGATCAGGCGCCAGCCCAGCTCGGCGGCGAGGCGGGCGGCGGTTTCCACCGCTTCGCGGGTCAGCGGCGGGTGCATGTGGGTGATCAGCGCGGCGGTCTTCACTGTTCGGCCTCCAGTAGGGCAGCTTCGAGGTCGGCGAGCGGCTCACCTTCACCGCCGGCCCAGACGAAGGTCTCGCGGTTGCCCTTTGGGCCGGGCAGGCCCGAGGGGGCGAAGCCGCGCACCGGCAGGCCGAGATCGGCGACCGCGGCGGCGACTGCGAGGATCGCCTCGTGGCGGTCGGCGTCGTCGCGGACGACGCCGCGACCGACCCGCTCGCGACCGAGCTCGAACTGCGGCTTGACCATCGCCAGCAGCTCGCCGCCCGGTGCCAGGCACGCGGCGACGGCCGGCAGCACCTTGGTCAGCGAGATGAAGGAGACGTCGACGGTCGCCAGCGAGGGCGCGAACGGCAGGTCGGCCGGGCGCAGCTCGCGGGCGTTGAGGCGCTCGATCACGCTGACCCGCGGATCCTCGCGCAGGCTCAGGTCGAGCTGGCCGTAGGCGACGTCGACGGCGGCGACCCGGGCGGCGCCGCGCTGCAGCAGGCAGTCGGTGAAGCCGCCGGTCGAGGCGCCGACGTCGAGGCAGTCGCGACCGGCAACGGCGATCGACAGCGCCTCGAGCGCGTTCTCGAGCTTGGTGCCGCCGCGCGAGACGTAGCGCCGACCAGCGTCGATCAGGAGTTCGGCTTCGGGGTCGACCAGCTGGCTCGGCCGCAGGGCGACGGGGCCGTCGGCGCCGACCCGGACTTCGCCGGCCCGCACCGCTCCCGCCGCCGCGGTCCGCGAGGGGAACAGACCCCGCTCGGCAAGAACCGCGTCGATCCGTGCCTTCTTCACCCGCCGAAAGCTACAGAGAGGGGCCCAAACTGGACGTTTATTCGATCTTCAGAAGCGCCGTGCAACATTTTCTTGACGAATCACCCGTCCCCACTCCGCTTGGCTTCCCCGTCAGGCGGGTAACTCCGGTCCCAACTCCCCCGCCTCGTGCCAATCCCCCGTACCGGGGGGCTCTGTGATCGCTCTCACACACAAATCGCACGTATGTTCGTACGCTGGTCAAGGATTCGATAAGGGAAACCGATGAAAGGCAATAACAGAGAACTTTTTGGCTGAGTCCTGCGTCGTACATATGGCCCCAGGTGCTTCCCACACCAGGCGCCCACGACTCAACTGGGCTCACCTACCTCCCACGGATCCACATATATAGAGATACATATCTCTCCTCCCTGTAGTAACCCCAGAAGCGCCCCGCCTCCCCGGCGGGGCGTTTTCTGTTGTGCGGCTTGGTCACGACACTCGGGGGACGGCGGCAAGGACCACGGCGAGGCGGTTCAATCCGGCCGATGAGCGATCCGCTGCGGGTGGCGAGCGGGGTCGACGTGCAAGGGGGTGATGCGGCGGCCCGCAGGCCGCCGCATCGTGGTTCCCTATTTCGCGGTCGCGGCCCAGTAGCCGTAGACCTGGACAAGGCCGGCGGCGGCAGATGGGGCGTAGAGGCCGAGCCCGGCCGCCGTTCCCTGGTAGTTGAGTCCTCTCGAGGCCGTCGAGTTGGAGGCCGAGGCCTCGTAGACGCAGGTGAACCCGGGCGGTGCGGTCGGGTTGGTGGCGGTACCGGTGCAGGTCGGGCTGGTCTGGCCGACTTCGACGTAGATCGCGGTCTGGCCGGGGATCAGGTACGTGTAGGTGACGTTGTCACCAAACGCCTGGCTGGCGGCAGTTGCGGTGCCGAGCATCTCGTAGGCGCCGTAGACGGTTTTGCCGCTGGGCAGGGTGGCCGGGAAGGGACCCGGTTCTCCGGTGGCGCCTTTTTCGCCCCGCGGTCCCTGGTCGCCCTTGTCTCCCTTATCGCCCTTGTCGCCCTTCGGGCCCTGCGCGCCCGCCGGGCCCGCCGGGCCGGTGAGGGTTTTTTTCGCGTTTTTGCTGAGTTTGATCGGGGTGACCGCGCCTTTCTTCAGGGCGTTGGTCCCGACGCTTTCTTTTTCGAGCTCGGAAGGCGGTGCCCCCACCGATCAGCAGGAAGAGGCAGAGCGACGAGATCACGTTCGAGTAGGTGAGCTTGCTGTGCAAGCGCTTCATAGAGGGTCCTTCCATCCGGTTGACAGATTGGCCGGGACGGCGCCAATTTCGCATGAGAGTTCCCTACCGGCAAGCTTTTTCTGTTCCAAAGTCACCACGGACGCTCGCAGCTGCCCCCGCGTGGCGGGGACAGCTGCGTCCGTCCTGGGTGCCGGGTCGGATTGGGTCCGGCGCCGCGGCTAGCGCTTCAGCGTCAGCGCCAGGGCCTGGGTCGTCGCCCCTCCCCCGCCCTTCGGCGCGAAGCGAATCGTGACCCTGAGGCTGAGCTGCCGCCGGGCGGCCAGCGTGCGACGGACCTTGGGCGCGAAGCGCAGGGCCACCCGTGCCGCCCCGGCCCGCTCGACCTGCCGGGAGCCGCTGGCTACCAGCTTGCCGCCGAGCTTCGCGGTGGCGCTGACCGTGCCGCGGCCGGGAGCGGTGAGGCTCACGGTCAGCCCCCGGGAGAGGGCCTTGCCGAGCTTCGCGGCGCCGACCGCGGCGGACAGCGGCTCGGCGCCGCCCCGCTTATCCGATCCCTTTGGGCCCTGATCCTTCTTCGACGTCTGCTGGGACGGCTGCTGCGCGGGCGGGCCCGGCAGGACAGGTTGCGCCACCGGGGCAGAGCGCGGACCGGGGTTTACCGCCGCCGGGCCCCAGTCGGGTTCGGAGGCGCCGGGGATCTGCAGGTGCGGTTTGCCTTCTTTGCAGTCGCTGCCGAGGTCCATCTCCCAGATCCCGTTGCCCTCCTGCCAGGCGAGCGTGCCGCCGGTCGGCGAGAAGGTGGGGTCGAAGAATTCCTGACCGGCCGGGCCGGGCGACGGTTCGGAGAGCGTGCAGGCCGGCGTCGGGGTCGCCCCCAGGCCGTTGTTGCGGTAGAGCTGGATCGTCCCGAACTGCTGTTCACCGCGGACCACCGCGATGTAGCCGTTCGGCGCCACCTCGCCGTCCTCGACCGACATGCCGAGCGGGAAGTAGCTCTGGTGGTCGTAGTCGTTCCACCATTCGACCGGCGCCTGGCCGGGGACGACCGTGGTCGCGATCGCGTTGATGCCGACGAACGCATGGCCGGAATCGAGCCAGGAGGGCGCGCCGGCGCCGCGGCCGACTTCGCCGATCCCGTTCGGGGTCGAGCCGTCGGCGCGAGTGAAGCGGACGTCGGAGGAGGTCTCGAGGTAGCCGTTGATCACCTTCGAGAAGACGTGTTCGAAGGCGACCGTCTGGCCGTCCGGCGAGACCTGCGCGGCGAACGGACCGGCGAGCATGCCGCCGACTGGGATCTGGTTGATCAGATCGCCGTTCTGGCGCAGCCGGAGGAGCGGTCCACCGGCCGGCAGGTGGCGGCCGGCGACGATCGTGCCGTCGTCGGCCTGCGAGGGCGAGATGTAGGGGTTCTCGGCGGTGCCGTCGAGGGTCACCTGGTAGGCCCCCGAGCCGTCCGGATTGGACAGCCATACGTTGCTTTCCTTGATGAACACCAGCGAGTCGGCCGAGGCCGGAGCCGCGGCGACGAGCGCCGCGGCGAGACATGCGAGCAAAGCGATGAAGGGACGCATCATTGGCTCCTTTCGTCGGACTGGAGCCGGTCGGCCCCGCCGAGTTGGGTCGATGGAGCCAAGATCGCCGACGGCCGCTCGCTTGCCATCGGGGGCATCCCCAACCCTGACCCTGAAAGTTTGCGACGCCACCCCCAAGCGGCTGATCTAGGCTGCGGCCGTGCAGCTGGCGGGACGCGACCAGGAGCTTGGGGAGATCGAGGCCGCTGTGGCCGCGGTCGCGGCCGGCGAGAGCCGTGCGATCGGGATCTTCGGCGAAGCCGGGATCGGCAAGAGCGCCCTGCTCGATGCCGTCCTCACGACGGCCGAGGCGGCCGGTCTGCAGGTTCTCCACGGGCGCGCCGCCGAGCACGAGGGCAACGTCCCCTTCAGTCTCGTCATCGACGCGCTCGACGAGCGGGTCGCCGCGATGAACCCGAGCCGGGTGGCCGCGGCGGGGCCGGACCTGGGCGAGGTCCTACCCGCGGCGGCGCCCGACCCGGGCACGACGCCGCCCGCCGCCGCCGGGGCGGCCGAGCGCTACCGCTACCACCGAGCCCTGCGGTCGCTGCTCGAGCTGCTCGGGCGCGAGCGGCCGTTCGCCCTCGTCCTCGACGATCTCCACTGGGCCGACGAGGCCTCGGTGGAGCTGGTCCTCCACCTGCTGCGGCGCAGCCCGCGCGCCCCCCACCTGCTGCTCTTCGCCCTGCGGCCGGTCGAGCCGGCGGCGCGGCTGATCGACGCCGCCCGCTCGGCCCCGGGCTGGACCGAGCTGCGTCCCGCGCCGCTCGGTGCGACCGACGCGATGTCCCTGCTGCCCGACGACCTCGACCGCTCGCTGCGCGAGCGGATGGCGCGCGAGGCCGGTGGCAACCCGCTCTTCCTGCGCGAGCTCAGCCGGCTCAGCGCAGCCCAGCTGGAGGCGGAGCTGCCGAGCACCGTGCTCGCCGCCGTGCGTCAGGAGGTCGCCGACCTGCCGGCGCCGGCGGCGACGCTGCTGCGGGGCGCGGCTGTCGCCGGCGACCCCTTCGATCCAGAGCTCGCAGCGCTCGTCGCCGAGGCGGACCCGGGAGAGGCGCTGGCCTCGCTCGACGTCCTCGCCGCCGCCGGCCTGGTGCGGGCGAGCGGCGGCCGCGGCTTCAGCTTCCGCCACCCGCTGGTCCGCCGCGCCGTCTACGACGGCTCTCCGCCGGGCTGGCGGCTGGCCGCTCACGAACGGGCGGCGACGGCGCTCGCCTCGCGCGGCGCCGATCCCACCCAGCGCGCCCATCACGTCGAGCGCTATGCGCGCCCCGGCGACGCGGCGGCGATCGAGCTGCTGGCCGAGGCCGCCGACCGCGCCGGCGACGCGGCACCGGCGACCGCCGCGCGCTGGTACGCGGTGGCGCTTGGATTGCTGCCCCATGGCGAAGACGAGAAGCGAGCACGGCTGCTGGCGCCGATGGCACGAGCGCTGGCCGCGGCGGGCCGGCTCGAGGAGAGCCGCGAGGCGCTGGCCGAGGCGATCGCCCTGCTGCCCGCCGAGGCGGTGCGCGAGCGGCTCGAGCTGCGCCGCCGCTCCGGGCTGGCCGCCTCGCTGGTCGGCGCCTTCGACGACGCCGAGCGCGAGATCGACCTGGCCCTCGCGGAAGCGCCCCCGGAGGAGCGGCCCAAGCTCTACCTCTACCGCGCCTCGGTCGCCTTCTTCAAGGGCGACATGGCCGACCTGGAGCGATGGATCGAGCTCGCCGCCGCGGACCTCGACCGCGACGCGGACCCGGCGGTCGCGGCGCACCTGGCGGCGCAGGAAGGCTTGGTGCGGATGGTCCTCGGGAGGCCGAGCACCGAGACGATGGACGCGGCGGTGGCCCGCTTCCGCATGATCGGCGACGCCGAGCTGGCGGCCTACCCCGACGCCGCCTGGAGCGTCGGCGGCAACCTCAACCAGGTCGAGCGCTACGCCGAGGCGGCCCCAATCCTGCGCCGCGGCCTGGAGGCGATGCGCTCGACCCGCCAGGGGCACCTGCTGATGCACTTCAACGTCCTCGCCTCGCGGGCGGCGCTGGCGCTGCTCGAGCTCGACGAAGCGCTGGCGCTGATCGAGGCCGCCGAGGAGACCGCCCGCCTCGAGGGGGTCCGCGATCAGCTCGCCTTCGCGCTCTGGCAGCGCGGTCAGGTCCAGAGCGCCCGCGGCGAACCGGGCGACGCCGCCCGCGCCGCCGCCGAGAGCGATCGCCTCTACGCCGGCGGCGAGGACGGTCTCGGCGCCCGCATGGCGCGGCAGTTCAACGCGATCGTCCGTTTCGGCGGCGATCCCGAGCGGCTCCTGACCGAGGTCTCGGCGGCCGCCGAGGCGCCGATCGCCGAGATCGACCCGGCCCGTTTCAGCGGCCTGCTGCCGCCGCTGGTCCGGGCCGCGATCACCGTCGGGCGGATCGAGGTGGCCGAGCGCTGGGTCGCCCGCACCGAGGGGCGCGCGGCGCGGGCCGGGCTACCGGCGAGCGCCGCGCGCGCCGCGCGCGGCCGCACCGAGATCATGCTGGCGAGGGGCGAAGCCGAGCCGGCGGCGGCGCTGGCGCGGGCGGCCGCCGAGGCCGCCGCCGAGGCGGTGCTGCGCCAGGAGGAGCTGGAGCTGCGGCTGCTGGCGGGCCGGGCGCTGCTGGCCGCCGGCGAGCGCGACGAAGCGGTCACGGCGCTGCGCCAGGTGGCGACGACCGCAGCGGCGGCAAGGGCCGTGACGACCGAGGAGGAGGCGGCGCGCGAGCTGCGCCGGGCCGGCAGCCGGGTCTCGGCCCAGACGCGCCGCGCCGCCGCCGCAGCGACGAGCGACGACGGGCTGGCGGCGCTGACCCGGCGCGAGCGCGAAGTTGCCGAGCTGGTCGCCGCCGGTGGCACGAACAAGGAGGTCGCCGCCCGCCTCTTCCTCTCCGAGAAGACCGTCGAGCACCACCTTTCGCGGGTCTACGCCAAGCTCGAGGTCCGCTCGCGGGTCGAGCTGGCGCGGCTGCTCGGCTGAGCCCCCGCCGCCGCGGTCAGCTCCTCGGCGGCGGTCGCGAAGCCCTGGGCCCGCGCCGCGAGCGTCCCAGGCTCCAGCGGGCGCAGCCCGGCGCCGAGCGCGGTCGCCGCGCGCACCGCGGCGCGGAGCCGCTCCGGCGTCAGCCGCCGCGAGGTGAGCCTCACCCCCACCCCGGCCTCGACCACCCGCCGAGCCACCTCCGGCTGGTCGCGGCCGAACGGCACCGCGACCAGCGGCACCCCGGCGGCGATCGCCTTCTCGGTGATCCCCATGCCGCCGTGACAGACGACCGCCGCCGCGCTCTGCAGCACGGGTCCGTGCGGGACGAAGCGCTCGAGGCGGACGTTGTCGGCCGCGGGCAGGCCGGCCGCAGCGACGTCGCCGAGGGTGACGACCACCCGCACCGGCTCCCCGCGCAGCGCCTCGATCGCCGCCGCGGCAAGCGCCTCGTCGCCCTGGTACTCGGTCGAGCAGGTGACCAGGACCCATGGGTCGCCGGGCTCGTGCAGCCACTCCGGCTGCGCCGCCGGCGGGTCCCAGCACTGCGAGCCGAGCATCCGCACGTGCGCGGGCAGGTCCCGACGCGGGTACTCAAGCGGGGCGCCGGTGAGGACGAGGATCCGGTTGGGCCGGTGCAGGTTGTCGATTGGGCCGGCCAGCTCCTCCAACCCGGCGCCGGCCCGCAGCTGGTTCAGCCGCGGCATCATCGCGCCGCGGTAGAGACGCTCGACCAGCATCCACCCGACCCGGTCGCGAAGGCCGCCGAGCGGTCCTCGCAGCGGCGCCAGCCCGAGGCCGTAGGGCGGAACTCCGGCCCCGGGCAGAGGCAGCAGCGACGGCAGGGTCATCGCCCAGGGCAGGCCCGAACGCTCGGCCTCGACCGCGGCCCCGTAGGCGATGCAATCGACCAGCAGGGCGTCGGGACGGGTCTCGACGATCGCCCGGGCGAGGTCGTCGCGTTCGTGCTCGCCCCGCGAGAGGAGCCGTTCGAAGCCCTTGCTGAGGCGCTGCCGACCGCTGTCGGCAAGGTGGTCGTCGACCGGGATCGAGGCAACCCTCGCATCGACCGGGCAGGCGTCGAGGCCGGCGGCGGCGATCGGGTCGACCAGGTCGGGGGCGGTGCGCAGCTGGACCGAGTGGCCGCGGGCGCGCAGCGCCAGGAGGCCGGGCACCAGCGGGAAGGCGTGGCCGGCGGCGGGCGAGGTGTAGGCGAGGACGGTTGACATCGAGATCGTCTCCTTGGCTTCGGTTGCTTGCTCTGGGTCGCCGGCCGATCTTGCGGCCGCGCAGCCGCCGTGACCATCGGGGGAACCCCGGGCCGACCCCGGAGCTCCCCGACCCGAGGCGCGAAGGCGAATGGCCTCGACCGGGCCGGGTACAGGGGCCGCATGGACAACTCATCCGCAGAGCAGCTCGTCAAGTACCTCGCCGACGCGCACGCCGTCGAGGAACAGGCCCTCGCCCAGCTGCGGGCGGCGCCGGGGATCGTCGGCGAGGAGCGCCTCGCCGCCGCCTTCGAGCAGCACCTGCGGGAAACCGAGGGGCACGAGCGCGGGGTCCGGGCGCGACTCGAAGCCCACGGCGCCGACGCCTCGACCCTCAAGGACCTGGCCGGCAAGGCGGGCGGCTGGGGCATGGTGCTGTTTGCCCGCAGCCAGCCCGACACGCCCGGCAAGCTCACCGCCCACGCCTTCGCCTACGAGTCGATGGAGTACGCCACCTATGAGCTGCTGCGGCTCGCGGCCGAAGCGGCCGGCGACGGCGACACGGCCGGGGTCGCCGCCTCGATCGCGGTCGAGGAGAGCCGCATGGCCGAGCGCCTCGCCGACCTCTTCGACGCCGCCGTCGAGGCCTCGCTGCGCGACCTCGACCCCGAGCAGGTCGACCGTCACCTCGATCACTATCTCGAGGACGCGCACGCGCTCGAGCAGCAGGCGACGCAGATGCTCGAGGCGGCGCCGAAGCTGATCGACGACGAGGAGCTGACCGAGACCTTCCGCGCCCACCTCGAGGAGACCAGAGGCCACAAGCAGCGGGTCGAGGAGCGTCTCGAGGCGCGCGGCGCCAGCCCCTCGCGCCTGAAGGACCTGGCGCTGCGGACCGGCGCCCTCAACCTCGGCGCCTTCTTCGGCGCCCAGCCCGACACGGCGCCGAAGCTGGCCGGCTTCGCCTACGCCTTCGAGAACCTCGAGCTCGCCGGCTACGAGCTGCTGCGCCGGGTCGCCGAGCGCGCCGGCGACGGGGAGACGGCGGCGATGGCCGAGGCGATCGCCGGCGAGGAGCGCGAGGCGGCGGCCGGGGTCGCCGCCGGCTGGGAGCGGACGATGCGCGCCGCAATGGCAGGTTCTTAGCCGCGGACCCGCACCCTGAACACCGGCAGCCCTTCGGCGAGCGGCTCGCAGAGCGCCGCCGGCGCTTCGTCGCGGCTGAGCCGGCGGCGCAGCTGCAGGAAGGCGACCGAGCCGAGAATCGCCGGCAGCCCGAGCTGGGCGACGCGGTAGGCGAGCACCGCCGCGGTCGCCTGGGCGAGCGGACTGCCGTAGAGGGCGAGTGCGCCGATCAGGCCGCCTTCGATCCCGCCGATCCCGCCCGGCAGCGGCACCAGGCCGCCGAGCTGGCCGATCACGTAGGCGAAGACGAAGGCGCCGAGGGAGGGACCGAGGCCGAACGCCTCGAAGGAGGCGAGAAGGGCGAGGACGTCGAAGCCCATGTAGCCGATCGCGCCGCCGAGGGCATAGGGAGGGCGCTGGCCCAGCAGCATCCCGGCGTCCTCGACCCCGCCGGTGATGGCGCCGGCGGCGCGGCGGGCGAGGCGGCGGACGCGGGTCCAGAAGCCGTCTTCGCGCAGCGACCCGTCGCGGTCGGGTCCGACCCGCCGCAGCGCCCGCGGCAGCGCGACGACGAGGACGATCACCGCCAGCGCCAGGCCGCCGAAGATCGCGGCGACGATCCGCGGCCCGGCGGTGGCGACCGCGCCGCTGCCGATCAGGATCCCCAGCGCCATCGCGCAGAGGAAGTTGGGGATGCTGGTGAGGACGAAGAAGGAGACGCTGCGGCGGGCGATCCGCTCGGTCGACATCCCGCCCTGGCGCAGCACCCAGGCGCCGAGCGCGAGGCCCCCCACCCCGCCCGCCGGGACCAGCACGTTGGTCCCCTGCTCGGCCATCCCGACCTCGTAGCTGAAGCGCCACTCGAGGCGGCGGCAGAAGACACCGCGGAAGGCGACGACGTAGCAGAGGCAAGAGCAGAGCTCGAGCGCGACCATCGCCAGCAGCCAGCCGGGACGGGCGTCGGCGAAGCGTTCGCGGACCTCGCCGATCCCGGGCAGGGTGGCGATCAGCAGGGCGATGACCGCGAACAGCAGCGCCAGCAGCCCGATCCGCCGCGCCAGGCCGGCGGGCCCGAGAGCGCCGGGCAGCACCTCGGGAGTGGACGTGGGCGGATCCGAGGGGGCCTCGCCGGCCGGCTGGGGGTCTCGTTTCACCTCCCCCAACCTAGCCAGCAACGCCCCGCGGTCGGATTGGGATGCCTTAGGGTCCCGACATGGAGCGCCCCTGGTTCGCCTGCGAGCCCGTCGACGAGAGCTTCTTCGAGAGCGCCCCGGTGCGGATGAGCGCCCGCTTCGAGGTGGCGCGGCCCGCGGCCGAGGTCTGGGGCGAGCTGACCGGCGAGCGGCCGCTGCACTGGTGCCGGATCCTGCAGCGGGTGACCTGGACCTCGCCGCGCCCCTTCGAGGTCGGCACGACCCGGGAAGTGAAGGCGCTCTGGGGCGCCAACGTGCTGCGCGAGCGCTACTTCCAATGGGAGGAGGGGCGCCGGCACTCCTTCTACGTGGTCGAGGCGACCGCGCCGCTGGCCAACCGCTTCGCCGAGGACTACCTGGTCGAGCCGACCGGCGAGAGCTCCTGTCGCTTCACCTGGACGATCGCCTTCGAGCCGAAGGTCCTGGCGATCCCGGGCCTGCCGGTCACCAAGGCGCTGCTGCGCACGCTCTTCACCGACACCCGCGACCACTACGGCCTGAGCTAGTCCGCCGCCGGGCCGGCGCGCGGTCGAAGCCGGCGCCGCGATTTCAGTCGGTGGCGCGGGTCTCGCCGGGCCAGGTTCCGGTGGCGCTGGCGAAGGCGCGGCGGGCGCCGTAGTCGGTCATCCCTTTGACGAGGCGGAAGATCGCACCCTCGATCGCCAGCGCGGCGACCAGTTTGACGGTCGGCGCGTCGCTCTGATCGGGCTCCGGCGGGTCCTCGTCGTCGATCACCGCCCAGAGCTTTTCGAAGGCCTTCTTGCCGAGCATCCCGGCGACGAGGCCGGCGATTATCCCGACGGGCATGAAGAGGTACTTCATGCGATGCAGCCTACCCCGGCGCCGATCGGGGAAACGGCTGCCGCTCTGTGGACGTTGCAGCGATTGCACCCCCCAGGGGGGTGAAAATTGCTGCAGCGCTGGGGACGGGGTGGCTGCGCGACCTGTTACGATATATCGCGTTAGTTTTCGATAGAAAGGTTCTTAAGATGCACCACGCACATCACCACCACCGTGATTCGCGGCTCGGGCGCGAGGCTCGCTTCAGCCGCCGGGCCGAGTTCGGGCGCGGCTTCGGGCGCGGGCGCGGCGGGCCGCGGGCCCGGCGCGGCGACGTTCGCGCCGCCGTCCTCGCCCTGCTCGACGAGCGGCCGATGCACGGCTACGAGATGATCAAGGAGCTCGAGGAGCGCACCCAGGGAGCCTGGACGCCGAGCGCCGGCTCGATCTACCCCACCCTGCAGCTGCTCGAGGACGAGGGCCTGATCCGCGGCGAGGAGTCCGAGGGCAAGCGCCGTTTCACGCTGACCGACGCCGGCCGCGAGGAGCGCCAGGAGAAGGCCGGCGAGGAGGCGCCGTGGGAGAAGGTCCTCGAGGGCGAGGCCCCCGAGCACCGCGCCCTGGCCAACTCGCTGCGCAAACTGCTCCACTCGGTGCGCCAGGTCTTCGACGCCGACGCCGAGCAGCAGCGCCAGGTCCGCGAGCTGCTCGACGAGACCCGGCGCAAGGTCTACGCGATCCTCGCGGCCGAGTAGCCGCCCGTCTGCGATCTACCGGCAGCGCCGCGGCAAATCGCAGAGGCGTTTGCGGGCGCGCCTCGCGGCCCGCTCCGCCGAGGCGGGGGGCCGCGAGAGGTCCGTTCCCCTTACGGACCCACATATAGAGATACGCATCTCTCCCCCTTTGGCGATTCCCCCAGAAGCGCGGTCCAAGACCCTGCTTCTCCTGTTCGCCGGGAGAGACGTCCGGCAGGCTAATTGATTGCGCCATTTGCCGCAATCCCGAAATCGATGAGGGCCCCCGAGGCGGCGGCCCGCTCAGCCCAGGACCGGCTGCTGGAAGGGCTGCGCGGCGAGCACCCGCTCGGCCACCGCCTCCCCCGTCAGCCCCGCCTCGGTCCGCAGCAGGGCCGGCTTGCCGTGGGTGACGAAGCGGTCCGGGAGGCCGACCCGCAGGACCCGCGCCCGCTCGGCCGGCGCCTCGGCGAAGGCGTCCTCGAGGTGCTCGAGCACGGCCGAGCCGAAGCCGCCGGCGAGGACGTTCTCCTCGATCGTCACCACCAGGTCGTGCTCGCGCGCCAGGCGCTCGCAGAGCGGGCCGTCGAGCGGTTTGGCGAAGCGGGCGTCGGCGACCGTCGCCTGCAGGCCGTGGTCGGCGAGGATCGCCGCCGCCGCGAGCGCCACCGCGACCCCGTAGCCGTAGCCGAGCAGCGCCACCCGCTTGCCCTCGGCCAGCACCTCGCCCTCGCCGATCGGGATCAGCTCCGGCGCCGCCGGCAGCTCGACCCCCTCGGCCGCGCCGCGCGGGTAGCGCAGCGCCGCCGGCCCCTCGTGGGCGATCGCGGTGTGGAGCATGTGGACCAGCATCGCCTCGTCGCGCGGCGCCATCACCACCACGTTCGGGACCGCCCGGAAGTAGGAGACGTCGAAGGCGCCGTGGTGGGTCGGGCCGTCGTCGCCGACCAGGCCGGCGCGGTCCATCGCGAAGGTGACGTCGAGCTGCTGCAGGCAGACGTCGTGAATGATCTGGTCGTAGGCGCGCTGCAGGAAGGTCGAGTAGATCGCGCAGACCGGCTTCGCTCCCTGCAGCGCCAGCCCGGAGGCGAGCAGGACCGCGTTCTGCTCGGCGATGCCGACGTCGTAGTACTGCTCGGGGCGCTCGTCGGCCAGCTTCTGCAGGCCGGTCCCCCCCGCCATCGCCGCGGTGATCCCGATCACCCGCTCGTCGCGCTCGGCCGCGGCGACGATCGCCTCGCCGAAGACCTTCGTGTACTGCGGCGGCGCGCCGGCCGGCTGCGGCTTCTCGAGCCGCTCGATCCCCTCCGGCGAGTCGGTTTCGGTGACGGGCACGGGCTTCGGCGCGCTCGCGCTCGCCGGCTTGCCGTCGACGATCGAGTTCGGCTTCGCCGCGTGCCACTCCTCCATCGAGCTGAGGCCGCCCTCTTCGGCCGGCGCGAAGCCCTTGCCCTTGACGGTGTGGATGTGGACGACGACCGGGCGGTCGGCGTCGAAGGCCTCGGTCAGCGCTTCGCGCAGGGCGTGGACGTCGTGGCCGTCGATCACGCCCATGTAGGCGAGGTCGAGCTCCTCGAAGAAGAGGCCCGGCGCCCAGTAGGCCTTGATCGCCGCCTTGATCTCCGGGCCGAGGCGCTCGATCCGCCGCCCCATCCCCAGCGGCAGTTTGGTCAGCCGGTCCTCGACCCCCTCGCGGGCGTGGTAGAGGCGCGGGTTGAGGCGGATCCGGTTGAAGTAGCGGGAGAGGGCGCCGACGTTGGGCGAGATCGACATCCCGTTGTCGTTGAGGACGATCACCACCGGCGTCTGCAGGCCGCCGGCGGCGTGCAGCGCCTCGTAGGCGACGCCGCCGGTGAGGGCGCCGTCGCCGATCACGGCCGCCACCCTGCCGTCCTCGCCGATCCCCTTGCGCATCGCCTCCTTCAGCCCGACCGCGTAGCCGATCGAGGTCGAGGCGTGACCGGCGCCCATGATGTCGTGCTCGGACTCGGGGATCGAGCAGAACGGGGCGAGGCCGCCGTACTGGCGGATCGTCGCCAGGCGCTCGCGGCGGCCGGTGAGGATCTTGTGCGGGTAGGCCTGGTGGCCGACGTCCCAGAGGACCTTGTCGCGCGGCGAGTCCATCAGGCTGTGCAGCGCGACGGCCAGCTCGCAGGTGCCGAGGTTGGCGCCGAAGTGACCGCCGATCTCGCCGATCGTGTCGATCACGTAGGTCCGCATCTCCTCGGCGACCTGCTGCAGCTGGGCGTCGTCGAGGCCGTGCAGGTCCTGCGGACCGTCGATCCGGTCGAGCAGCGGTTCGGTGCGGTTCTGGTCCTCGTTGCCCTGGATGGGGGGCTCTTGGCTCATGAGTTCCTCGTGAAGATGTAGTCGGCGACGCGCCTCAGGTCCTCGGTCTCCCCTCGGGCCTCGGCCAGCGCCGCGGTTGCCTTCTCGTGCGACTCGGCGGCAAGCTCGCGCGCCCGGTCGAGCCCGAAGAGGCTGACGTAGGTGAGTTTGCCGTGTCGCTCGTCGCTTCCATGTGGCTTGCCGAGCCGCTCGTCGCTCTCGGTGACGTCGAGGATGTCGTCGACGATCTGGAACAGGACACCGAGCTCGTCGGCGAAGCGCCGGTAGGGAATTGTCTCAGGTTCCGGCGTTCCCTCGAGTATCGGCACCACGTTGACGCTGGCGGCGATCAGGCGGCCGGTCTTCAGCGCGTGCAGCGCCCGCAGGCCCTCGGCGTCCTTCTCGGAGCCGATCACGTCCACGTACTGGCCGCCGACCATGCCGTCGACCCCGGTCGCGCCGGCCAGCTCGCGCAGCGCCGCCAGCACCCGCTCGGGCGCTCCGGGCTGGGTCGCGAAGAGGCGGACCGCCTCGGCGAAGAGGCCATCGCCGGCGAGGATCGCGACGTCCTCGCCGAACCTGACGTGCGAGGTCGGCTTGCCGCGGCGCAGCTCGTCGTCGTCCATCGCCGGCAGGTCGTCGTGGATCAGCGAGTAGGTGTGGATCAGCTCGATCGCGCAGGCGACCGGCAGGAAGCGCTCGGGCTCGGCGCCGAGGGCGCGGGCGGTGGCGAGAGCGAGGACCGGCCGGACGCGCTTGCCGCCGGCCAGCAGCGAGTAGCGCATCGCGTCCTCGAGCCCGGCGGTGTTGGGCGCGGCGGCGAAGCGCAGGCGCTCGAGCTCGTTCTCGACCAGAGCCCGGAGGTCGTCCGGATAGCTCACCGCGGCTGTTCCTTATCCACACGATTCCGGGATAAGGAACAGCCCGGCGCCGAGGGGCGCTCGCTCACCCGGAGCTCGCCGCTTCGCGTGCCTCGCGGTTGGCCTCCTCGACCGCCTCGCCGGCGAGCTCGGCCGCTTCCGCCGCGAGCTCGGCGGCGCGGGCGTCGGCCAGCTCCTCGGAGCCCTCCAGCTCGGCCGAGATCTGGCGCAGCCGGGCGGCGATCTCGCGCAGCCGGTCGGTCACGCCGTCTCCCGCTCGCGGGCGATCGCGCCGAGGATGCCGTTGACGAAGCCGGGAGCGTCGGCGCCGCAGTACTCCTTGGCCAGCTCGACCGCCTCGGAGATCGCCACCTCGACCGGGGTCCCGGCGTGCTCGATCTCATACAGGGCGACGCGCATCACGTTGAGGTCGAGCGGCGCGATCCGGTCCACCGACCAGCCCTTGGCGTGGGCTTCGATCTCCTCGTCGAGCTCTTCGCGGTGCTCGTCGACGCCCTCGGCCAGCTCACGGGTGAGCGGCCGCGCGTCGGCGATCAACTCGTCGAGCGGGCGGCCGGTGACGTCGCGCTGGTAGGAGGCGAAGACGGCGTCGCGGCGCTGGTCGGATCGGCGCATCGGGGGCATTCTCGCAAGCGGGCGGGCTCAGGGGCGCGGCGGGCGGGCCGGCGCCGATGCGGGGGCGCGGCGCTCAGCGCAGGATCTCGACCAGCAGCACCCAGGCGCCGGCGATCGCGGCGATCGTCGCCAGGGCGATACCCGCCGCCAGCCAGTAGAGGCCGCCGCCGGATTCGGCCAGCAGGGTGGCCCCGGCGATCGCGATCGCGACCAGGCCGGCGAGGCGGACCGTCCAGCGGATCGCCTTCCAGCTCACCGGTTCCCGCCCCGCGTCGTCGACCGCGACGATCGGCTGCCGCAGGACGATCGCGGTGATCACCGCGACGACCGCCAGCAGCTCGAGGCCGAGGGCGAGGTGGCTCTGGCCGGGGACGAGGCCGGCGAGCGAGACGAGCAGGACGCAGGTCAGCTGCATCAGCGCTTCCAGCGCCCGGCCCGGCAGCCCCTCGTACTTGAGGATCCGCTCGAGGTTGATCGAGACGGCGACGAAGAGCAGGCCGAGGAGCGCCGCCGAGGCGCCGGCCGCGGCGACGAAGAGGTCGTGCCACTCGGCCGGGTCGTAGGCGACCAATTACGCGCGCGAGACGTATTCGCCGGAGCGGGTGTCGACGCGGATCGTCTCCCCCTCCTCGATGAACAGCGGCACCTGGACGACGGCGCCCGACTCGAGCGTCGCCGGCTTCGAGCCGCCGCCGGAGGCGGTGTCGCCTTTGAGGCCGGGGTCGGTCTGCGCCACCTTCATCTCGATCGCGCTCGGCACCTGGACGTCGCTCGGCTGCTCGTCGACGAACAGCACCTCGACCTCGCTGTTCGGCAGCACCCACTGCATCGTCTCGCCGAGCACGTCGCTGGGGATTTCGATCTGGTCGTAGTCGCGGCTGTCCATGAAGACCGCCGCCTCGCCCGAGTCGTAGAGGTACTGCATCTTCTTCGATTCGGTGCGGACCGAGCGGAACTTCTCGCCGGCGCGGAAGGTTTTGTCGATCACCGCGCCGTCCTCGAGCCGCCGCAGCTTCGTCCGCACGAAGGCGCCGCCCTTGCCCGGCTTGACGTGCTGGAACTCGATGATCTTCCAGACCTTGCCGTCGATCTCGATATGGGACCCGTTCTTGAACTGGTTGGTTGAGACAGTCATCGGCGCGGACTCTAGCCAGTCGCGGCGCGACTCTCGCCCTCGCGAGCGAGCAGGGCGAGAGCGACGGCGGAGACGATCGCCACGGCGGCGGCGAAGACCAGGCCGGCGGCCTGGAGATCGGTCATCTCGGCGAGCACGCCGATCCCGACGACCGGCAGCGAGAGGCCGACGAAGGCGACGACGAAGAAGCTGGAGGCGACCTCGGCGCGGCGCTCGGGCGGAGCGGCGGAGTTGACGGTGAAGAGCGCAGCGCGGAAGCCGAGGCCCTGGCCGATCCCGGTGGCGATGCCGCCGACGATCAGCAGGGCCAGCGACTCGGCGGCGAGGGCGGCGAAGATGATCGCCAGGCCGAGGACGAGACCGGCGCAGCCGCGGCGCATCGCCGCGCGGGGCTCGGTGTCGCCGAGCATGAGCTGGCCGATCGTCGAGCTGGCGAAGACGAGGAAGACGACCAGCCCGACGACGAAGTGCGAGTCGACGCCGAGGACCGCCGGCAGGAAGGCCGAGGCGACGCCGGTGAAGGAGCCGAAGACGGCAAAGCCGACGAACCCGACCAGGGCCGCCTTGGCGAAGATCGAGCGCATCTCGACCGGCACGTGGAGCCGCTGAGGCCGCAGCCGGAAGCGGCCGCGGCTCCGCTCTCCATCCGGCAGCGCCCAGATGCAGGCCAGGGCCGGGACAAGCAACGCCAGGTCGGCCCAGAAGGTCAGTCGCAGCGGTTGCGGCGCCCACTCGGCGAGGGCGCCGGTGAGGAGCGGGCCGAGCGAGAGGCCGCCGAGGTTGGCGAAGGTCGACCCGAGGGTCGCCCTCGACTCCTGCCCCGGCCCGGCGAAATCGATCAGCGCCGCGGTCGCGGTGCCGGTGAAGATGCCGATCGAGAGCCCGGAGAGGAGGCGGCCGAGGAACAGCGGCGCCAAGCCGTGGGCGAGCAGGAAGACGGCGGCGCTGGCCGCCGAGAGGGCGATTCCCGGCAACAGCGTTCGGCGGCGGCCGATCTCGTCCGAGAGGCGGCCGAAGAGCAGCAGGCCGGAGATGACGCCGACCGCGTAGGTGGCGTAGATCACAGTCACGGTCAGCTCGGAGAAGCCGAGCTCTTCGCGATAGATGCCGTAGAGCGGCGTCGGCAGGGTGGTGCCGAGGGCGACGACGGCAAAGGCGTAGGCGACGGCCCAGAAGGCGGCGCCCTGCCCGAGCCGCCTCAACTGCGGTCGTCGGCGGGCGCGCGGTCGCCGGTGGTGCTGGTCGTCAGCGAGTCGGCGGCGCCGCCGCCGAGGACGCGGCGGACGAGGCCTGGGGCGAGAATCCGGAGCATGCCGGCAAGAGCATACGGGCGCGGCACGTAGCGCTCGGCGCGGCCGCCCGGGCCGACCTGGTGGATCGCCTCGGCGACCTTCTCGGGGCTGGAGAGCAGCAGGCGGGTGAGGGCCTTCTCGCGCAGCTCGGTGGCCGGGAAGCCCTCGGTGGGGACGAAGCCGGGCAGGACCATGCCGACGTGGACGCCGTGCGGCGCCTCCTCCAGGGCGAGCGCATCGGTCCAGCCGATCAGCGCGAACTTGCTGGCCGAGTAGGCGCCGGTGCGGGCACGGGCGACGCGGCCGGCGGTGCTGGCGACGTTGACGATCGCGCTTGGCGCCGAGCCGCGCAGCAGCGGCAGCAGCGCCTCGGTGAGCCGCACGACGGCGTCGAAGTTGATCTCCATGTGGCGCTGGACGTTGGCGTGGCCGCTCTCGGCGAAGCTGCCGCGCCAGGCGGCGCCGGCGTTGTTGACGAGCAGGTCGAGGCGGCCGCCGTGCTGCTGCTCGAGGTGCTCGCGGACCCGCTCCGGCGCGTGCTCGGCGGTGAGGTCGACGGCGACGAAGCCGGCCGGGCAGGGCAGCGCCGCGGCGAGCTCGCGCAGCAGCTCCTCGCGCCGCGCGACCAGCACCAGCTCGGTGCCGGGATCGAGCGCCAGCCGCTCAGCGGTCGCCCGGCCGATTCCGCTCGAGGCCCCCGTCACCACAGCGACTCCCCCGCTCTCCATGCCGCCACGCTAACCGACGCGGGCGGGGTGCAAGGATTCCGGCCGTGGAGAGCTCGTCCGGACCCCACCGCTCGCGGCTGAGCGCCGCGCGGCGCGAGGGCGAGCGGGTGACGCCGCTCGAGCTCTTCTTCGACCTCGTCTTCGTCCTCGCGATCACCCAGTGCACGGCGCTGATGTCGCACCACCCCAGCTGGTCGGGCCTGGTCCAGGGGCTGCTGGTACTCGGCGTCCTCTGGTGGGCCTGGGTCGGCTACGCCTGGCTGACCAGCGTGATCGACCCCGAGCAGGGGGCGATCCGGCTGCTGATCTTCGCCGCGATGGCGGCGATGCTGATCGCCGCGCTCTGCGTGCCGGAAGCGTTCGGCAGCCTCAGCCTCGCCTTCGCGCTGGCGCTCGGCGTCTTCCGCACCCTGCACATCGCCCTCTTCGTCCTCGCCAGCCCCGACGACCCGGAGCTGCGCCGCAGCGTCACCGGACTGGCGGTCAGCACGGCGATCGGGGTCGGCATCCTCGTCGCGGCCTCCGGCTTCGACGGCGTCACCCAGGGCGCCCTCTGGGCGCTGGCGCTGCTGCTCGACATGGGCGGCCCCTACCTCTTCGGCACCGAGGGCTGGCGCCTCGTCCCGGGCCACTTCGCCGAGCGCCACGGGCTGATCATCATCATCGCCCTCGGCGAGTCGGTCGTCGCGATCGGCACCGGTGCCGCCGGTCACCTCGACTTCACCGTCGGCGCCGCCGCCGTGCTCGGGGTCGGGATCGCGGCGGCGCTGTGGTGGACCTACTTCGACGTCGTCGCCCTCGTCTCGGCGCAGCGGCTGACCAACGCGCCGAAAGGCCGGGTCCAGAACGCCCTCGCCCGCGACTCCTACTCCTACATCCACCTGCTGCTGGTCGCCGGCATCGTCCTCACCGCCTACGGGCTGGAGACCGTCCTGCACCACCCCGAGGAGCACCTGCACGAGGTCGAAGCCTTCGCCCTGCTCGGCGGCGTCGGCGTCTACCTGCTCGGCCTGGTCAGCTTCCGCTACCGCCACGTGCGAACCGTGAACGCCCACCGGCTCGGCCTGGCGATCCTGCTGGCGGCGCTGGCGGTGGTCGCGACCGACGTCTCCGCTCTGGCCGCCGAGACGTTCGTCTTCGTCGTCCTCTGGGCGATGATCGCCTGGGAGCTGCACGGCTACGACGAGCGCCGCGACCGTCTGCGCGATGAATTCTCCGTAGCGCACAGCGATTGAAGACCGGCGAGTTGCGAACTTCGCAATACTCCCCGGCCTTGGAAACTCCAGCCCTCCTCGACGAACTCCTCCGCGCCGGCGCTCCGTCGGGGTACGAGGGACCGGCCGCCGCCGTCTGGCGGCAGGCCGCCGGCTTCGCCGACCAGCAGGAGACCGACGGCATCGGCTCCTCGATCGCCCGGGTCGGCAGCGAGGCGCCGCTGCTGGCGATCGTCGGCCACATCGACGAGATCGGGCTCGCCGTCACCCACATCGACGAGAAGGGCTTCCTCTGGTTCACCTCGATCGGCGGCTGGGACCCGCAGATCCTCGTCGGCCAGCGGGTCCGCGTGCTCACCAAGGACGGTCCCGTCCCCGGCGTCGCCGGCCGCAAACCGATCCACCTGCTCGACCCCGACCAGCGCAAGAAAGTGGTCGAACTGAAGGGGATGCACATCGACATCGGCGCCGCCGATGGCGAGGAGGCCTCGGCCCTGGTCCGGGTCGGCGACCCGGTGGTGATCGCCGCCGAGCCGCAGCCGGTGCTCGGCGACCGCCTCGTCTCGAAGTCGATGGACAACCGGCTCGGCGCCTACGTCGCGCTCGAGAGCCTGCGCCGCTGCGCCGAGGGCGACGGCCCGCGGGGCTCGATGGCCGCGGTCGCCGCGGTCCAGGAGGAGATCGGCCTGTTCGGCGCCCGCACCGCCGCCTTCCAGCTGCGCCCCGACGTCGCGATCGCCGTCGACGTCACCCACGCCACCGACGCCCCCGGGGTCGACGAGAAGGAGCTCGGCACCAGCCCGCTCGGCTCCGGCCCGGTTATCGGCCGCGGCTCGACCCTCTCGCCGCGCGTCTTCGACCTCCTGGTCGAGACCGCCGAGGCGGAGGGGATCGAGTACTCGATCTCGGCCAGCGGCCGCGGCACCTCGACCGACGCCGACGTGCTGCAGATCTCGCGCGCCGGGATTCCCACCGGCCTCGTCTCGATCCCGCTGCGCTACATGCACTCGCCGGTCGAGATGTGCGACCTGCGCGACGTCGAGGCGGTCGTCAACCTGCTCGCCGCGGTCGGCTCGCGCCTCGACGGCGATTTCGACCTCTCGCGCTGACCCCGGCGATCCACATGCGCGGCGTCGAAGTCTGGCGCTGGGTGCCACTGGAGCAGCGCCGCGCGGTGCTGCTCGACGAGATCGAGTGGACGGTCGCGGCCGGCGAGCACTGGGTCGTGCTGGGGCCGAACGGGGCCGGCAAGACGACGCTTCTGAACCTCGCCGCCGCGGTCTCGCACCCCTCTGCGGGGGAGGTCGAGGTGCTCGGCGCCCGGCTCGGCAAGGTCGACATGCGGGCGCTGCGGGAGCGAATCGGCACCGTCGAGGCGAAGCTCGGCCGCCGCATCCGCGGCCGCGCCAGCGGCCACGAGGTCGTTCTCACCGGCGCCTACGGCTCGATCGCCCTGCAGCACAAACGGATCGGGCCCGCCGACGAGGAGCGGGCCGAGCGGCTGCTGGACGAGATCGGCGCCGCCGCCCTCCACGGCCGCCGCTACGAAGACTGCTCGCAGGGCGAGCGCCAGCGCCTGCTGCTGGCCCGGGCGCTGATGGACCAGCCCGAGCTGCTGCTGCTCGACGAGCCGACCGCGGGGCTCGACCTGCCCTCGCGTGAGCGGCTGATCGGCTCGCTCGACGCGATGGCCGCCTCGAACCCGGCGCTGCCGACCGTCACCGTCACCCACCACCTCGAGGAGATCCCCTCCTCCTCGACCCACGCCCTGCTGCTCGCCGATGGGCGGATCGTCGCCCAGGGCCCGATCGTCGCGACGATGAGCGCGGCGAACGTCTCGCGCTGCTTCGGGATCGAGGTCGAGGTCGCGCGCCACGGCGAGCGCTGGGCGGCGCGGGTCGCCTGAGCCGAAGCGGCGGCCGGTCAGTCGACGATCGTCAGCTCCTTCGGCAGCCCGCTGAGGTTCTCGCAGCCGTCCTCGCGGACGACGACGAAGTCCTCGATCCGCACCCCGAGCTCGCCGGCCAGGTAGATCCCGGGCTCGACCGTGACGACTTCGCCGGGAGCGAGCACGTCGTCGGATTTCTGCGCCAGCCGCGGCCCCTCGTGGACCTCGAGCCCGACGCCGTGGCCGAGCGCGTGGCCGAACGCCTCGCCGTAGCCGGCCGCGGCGATGACGTCGCGGGCGACCCTGTCGATCGCCTCGCCGCTCGGCCCCGCCGCGATCGCCTCGAGCGCCGCCAGCTGGGCGCGCAGCACCGTCTCGTAGACCTCGCGCGCCCTCTCGCCCGGCTCCCCGGTGGCAAAGGTCCGCGTCCCGTCCGAGCAGTAGCCGTCGAGCTTGGCGCCCATGTCGAAGACGACCAGCTCGCCCTCGCCGATCGCCCGCTCGCCCGGCTCGGCATGCGGCAGGGCGCCGTTGGGGCCGGCGGCGACGATCGCCGGGAAGGAGGGCTCGCCGCCGAGCTCGCGGATCCTCGCTTCGGTGGCGAGGGCGACGTCGCGCTCGGTCCGTCCCTTCAGCCCGCGCTCGAGGGCCCAGCGCCAGGCCTCCTCGCCGAGCTTCGAGGCCTCGCGGATCGCCGCCAGCTCCTCGGAGTCCTTGACCCGGCGCAGCTTCTCGACCTCGCCGCCGGCTGGCAGGAGCTCGGTCCCCTCCCCCAGCTTCTGCTTCAGCTTCTCCGCCATCCGCACCGACATGTGGTCGTCCTCGAAGCCGACCTTGCCCTCCAGGCGCGCCGCGATGCCGCCCAGCCAGTCGGCCGAGATCGTCACCGTCTCCCAGCCGGAGACCTCGGTCTCGGCCCGCTCGGTGTAGCGAAAGTCGGTCAGGAAGAGGCGCATCTGGGGCCCGCAGACGACGGCCCCGTTGGTGCCGGTGAAGCCGGTCAGGTAGCGGACGTTGGTCAGGTCGGTGACGAGGAAGCGGTCGAGCTCGCGAGCCGCGAGCGCCGCCTCGAGCCGGTCGCCTCGGCCGCGCAACTACTCGGCCCCCAGCTCTTTGGCCAGCACCCCGAGCGCCTCGCGGTAGCCCTCGGCGCCCTTGCCGGAGATCTTCGCGACCATCAGCCCGTCGAAGACCGAGATCCGCCGCCAGTCCTCCCGGTTCTCGACGTCGGAGAGGTGGACCTCGACCGCCGGCAGCGCCGCCACCGCCAGCGCGTCGCCGATCGCCCGGCTGTAGTGGGTCCAGGCGCCGGCGTTGACCAGCGCCGCGTCGGCCAGCTCGGGCAGCTGGTGCATCTGCTCGACGAACTCGCCCTCCTGGTTGGTCTGGAAGAACAGCGGTTCCAGCCCCAGCTCCCGGGCCCATTGCTGGATCTGGTTTTCAAGCTGGGACAGCGAGCCGCCGCCGTAGAGGTCCGGGTCGCGCCGCTCGAGGACGTCGAAGTTGACCCCGTGCAGGACGGCGATGCGGTTGCGGGTGATCGCGCTCATCCGTACAACTCTTCCACCGCGGCGCGGAGATCGTCGGGCGCCACCAGCTGGCCGGTCCGCGGCTGCCCCGGCTCGGCGAGGAGGACGAAGCCGACCCCGGCGCTGGTGCGCTTCTTGTCGCGGCCGAGCGCGTCGAGGATCGGGTCGACGCCGACCTCCGTGCTGAGCTCGGTCGGCAGGCCGACGCGGGCCAGGATCGCCTCGACCTCTTGGCGCAGCTCTGGCGCCCCGGAGAGCCGCAGCGCCGCCAGCAGGCCGAGCCCGATCGCCTCGCCGTGGCGGTAGCGGCCGTAATTGCTCGCCGCCTCGATCGCGTGGCCGACCGTGTGGCCGAGGTTGAGGACGTTGCGCAGGCCCGAGTCGCGCTCGTCGGCGGCGACGATCTCGCACTTGTAGCGGGCGCAGGCGAAGACGACGTCGTCGAGGCCGGCAGGATCGAGCGACCCGACCGACCGCACCCGGTCCCAGAGGGCGCCGCCGGCGAGCAGCCCGGTCTTCAGCGCCTCGACGAAGCCGGCGGCCAGCTCAGCGGGTGGCAGCGAGGCGAGCGTCTCGACGTCGGCGATCACGGCGGCCGGTAGCTGGTAGGCGCCGGCATAGTTCTTGCCCTCGGGCAGGTCGACGCCGGTCTTGCCGCCGTAGGCCGAGTCGACCTGGGAGACCAGCGTGGTCGGCACCTGGACCACCGGCACGCCGCGCTGGTAGAGGTGGGCGCAGAAGCCGGCCAAATCTCCGACGACTCCGCCGCCGAGCGCAACCAGGTGGTCGGAGCGGGTCATCCCCGCCCGCGCCAGCTCGCGCAGGACCCGCTCGGCCTCGGCCATCGTCTTCGCCCCCTCGCCCGGCGGCAGCTCGACCGTCGCCTCGAGCGGCACCAGCCGGCCCGCGTAGAGCGGCGCCACGGCGGCGTCGGAGACGCAGAAGCGCCGCCCCTCCAGCGGCCACCAGCCGGCGCCGAGCAGGCCGCGGCCGACGAGGATCGGATAGTCGCCGGAAGCGCTCGCCGCCCACAGCAGCCTGGTCCCGGCGGGCAGCTCGGCGAGCGCCTGGATCGTCGGCAGGGCGCGGGCGACGATCGCCCGGTCGCCGACCGGCACGACCGCGTCGGCGATCTCTTCGTAGAGCGGCAGGCGGGTCGCCAGCAGGCGCTCGACGTCCTCGGCGCTGGTCGCCAGCGGCCGGCCCGAGCCGGCGATCCGGGTCCAGGCCTCCGCCGCGGAGATCTGCAGCCAGACGACGGTGTGGGGCGCCAGCGCGGCGCGGATCCGCGGCGAGAGCACGCTGCCGCCGCCGAGCGCGATCGCCCCGCCCTCGGCCCGCTCCAGCAGCGCGCCGACGATCTCCGCCTCGCGCTCGCGAAAGCCCTCCTCGCCGAAGCGCTCGAACGCCTCGGCGATCGGCATCCCGATCTCGCGCTCGATCAGCTCGTCGACCTCGGTCGTCTCCAGGCCGGCCTGGCGGGCGGCGGCGAGAGCCGTCGACTTGCCGGCTCCCATGAAGCCGATGAAGACGATCGCGGGGGCGCCGCCTCGCTCGGTCACACGGCTACCTCCGCCAGTCGATGCGAGCCTTGTAGGCGTCGATCGCGGCGCGCACGTCGTCGATGTGGTCGCCGCCGAACTTCTCGCGGTAGGCGCGGGCGAGCACCAGGCAGACCATCGCCTCGGCGACCACGGCGGCGGCCGGGACGACGGCCGAGTCGGTGCGCTCGCGCAGTGCCTGGGCCGGCTCGTGGGTCGCGGTGTCGACCGAGCGCAGCGGCTTGGTCAGGGTCGAGATCGGCTTGATCGCGGCCCGCACCGAGAGCGGCTCGCCGGTCGTCATCCCGCCCTCGAGACCGCCGGCGTGGTTGGTCTCGCGGTAGTAGCCGCGCTCCGCGGACCAGAAGATCTCGTCGTGGGCCTCCGAGCCGGGGCGGCCGGCAACGTCCCAGGCTTCGCCGATCGCGACCCCCTTCACCGCCTGGATCGAGGCGACGGCGCCGGCCAGGCGACCGTCGAGCCGGTCTTCCCAGGAGACGTGCGAGCCGAGGCCGGGAACGAGGCCGAAGGCGACCACCTCGAAGCTGCCGCCGAGGCTCTCGTTGGCCTTGCGCAGGCGGTTGATCTCCTCGACCATCGCCTTGCTGGCCTCCGGGTCGAGGCAGCGGACCGGGTCCTCGTCGACGCCGTCGAAGTCGGCGGGCTGCAGGTCCCGGCGCTCCTGCGCGTGGACCGAGGCGATCTGCAGGACGTGGCTGCGGACGTCGACCCCGAGCGCGGCGAGGAAGCTGCGGGCGAGGGCGCCGGCGGCGACGCGGGCTGCGGTCTCGCGGGCGCTGGCGCGCTCGAGCACGTTGCGGATGTCGCTGTGGCCGTATTTCCAGGCGCCGACCAGGTCGGCGTGGCCGGGCCGCGGCAGGTGGACCTCTTCGGGCTCGAACCCCTCGACCGGCCACGGGTTCATCCGCTCTTCCCAGTTCTTGTAGTCGCGGTTGGCGACCAGCACCGCGATCGGGCCGCCGAGGGTGCGGCCGTGGCGGACTCCGGAGCGGACCTCGGCGGTGTCGGTCTCGATCCGCATCCGCCCGCCGCGGCCGTGGCCGAGCTGGCGGCGGGCCATGTCGCGGTCGAGCGCCTCGCGCTCGAGCTCGAGCCCGGCCGGCAGTCCCTCGACGATCGCGACGAGCCCGGGGCCGTGCGACTCGCCGGCGGTGACGAAGCTGAAAGCGGTCATCGGCCAGCGAAGGCTATAGGTCGCCTATCGGCGAGGCGTGAACGCGGTCAACCGCGGGCGGCGGCGCGCATCACCGCGAGCGGCGCCCTGCGCCCGGTCCACAGCTCGAGCGACAGCGCGCCCTGCTGGACGAGGATCTCGAGGCCATCGACGGTGACCGCGCCGCGCTCGGCGGCGGCGGCGAGCAGGGCGCTCGGGCGCTCGCCGTAGACCATGTCGACGACCGCCTGGTCGGCCCTGAAGTCGCCCGGGGCCAGCGGCAGCTGCGCGAACGGGTCCTCGCCGTGCAGGCCGGCGGCGGAGGTGTTGACGATCAGCTCGAATCCCGCCGGCTCGGGGTCGGTGACGTCAACCCCGCCGAGCTCGGCGGTGACCGCCGCGGCGCGCTCGGGGGTGCGGTTCCAGACCGCGACCTCGGCCCCGGCGCCGACCAGCGCCCAGATCACCGCCCGGGCGGCGCCGCCGGCCCCCAGCACCAGCGCCCGCTTGCCGTGGGGCGGGCTCGGCAGCGAGGCCAGCAGGCCGCCGGCGTCGGTGTTCTCGGCGGCAATCGTCGCCACCCCGGTTTCGGCCCCGGGGGCGAAGCTGAGGGTGTTGGCGGCGCCGATCTGCGACGCCGCCTCGCTCGCCGAGTCGGCCAGCGCCAGCGCCGCTTCCTTGTGCGGCACGGTCACGTTGGCGCCGACGTAGCCCGCGGCGGCCAGCTCGCGCACCCGCGCCTCGAACTCCTCGGGCGCCACCTCGATCGCGCCGTACTCCCACTCCTCCGAGAGCCCCAGCTCGGCCAGCGCCGCGTTCTGCATCGCCGGCGAGCGCGAGTGGCCGACCGGGAACCCGAGCACCGCCAGCCGCCTCAACCGGAGCCTCTACTCCCCGCAGCTGCTTGGGGCGTTGCCGCCGTTGGCTTCGCGCGCCTTTTCGTACCTGGCGACGTCGGCGAGGAATTCTTCTTCGGTCGCCGAGAAGCTGTGTTCTTCGCAGCCCTTGGGGTTGACGACGTAGAAGAGGTAGTCGGTCTTCGCCGGGTGGGCGGCGGCCTGGATCGACTCGAGGCCGGGGCTGTTGATCGGCCCCGCCGGCAGGCCCGAGTTGGCGTAGGTGTTGTAGGGCGAACCCGTCTCCAGTTCCGATTCGCTCAGCGGCGTCTCGTGGTTGCCGGTCGCGAAGCGGACGGTGGCGTCGATCTGCAGCGGCATCCCTTCGTGCAGGCGGTTGTAGATCACCGAAGCGACCTTCTTCTTCTCCTTCGAGACCGCCGCCTCGCCTTCGATCATCGAGGCGATCGTGAGCACGTCGTAGACGTTCAGGTTTTTCGACTTCGCGTACTTCATGTCGACCTTCTTGATGTTCTGCTTGAAGGCTTCGAGCTGGCGCCTGACCACGCCGTCGACGCCTTCCTTTCGCTTCACCTGGTAGGTGTCGGGGAAGAGGAAGCCCTCGAGGCTCTTGGCGTCCTTGCCGCCGTATTCGGCTGGGTCGAGGAGCTTCGACTTCTTCGAGGCCTTCATGTATTTGCCAGGGATGCCGTCTTCCTTCATCAGCTTCGCTACCTGGGAGCGACTCAGGGCCGGCGGCACGAGGACTTCGGCGATCCCCGGCCGGGTCGCCGGTTTCGGTTCCTTTGAGAGGGCGTCGATCGCGTCGCCGTAGCTCATCTCCCTCTGCAGGGTGAACCTGCCGGCGTAGAGATCGGAGCGCTTGCCGGCGAGGGTGACGCGGATCTGGAACAGGGTCGAGGCGTCGATCAGACCCGGGCCGCCGATCACCCCGCGCCGTTCGAGGATGTCGCCGACTTCGCTGACGCTGGCGCCTTTCGGGATCCGGACGGCGACGCGGCCGTGGCCGTCGCCGTGGAAGGGCTCGAAGAGCCCGTTGAGGAACCAGAGGACGATCAGCACGATCACCACCGCGGCGATCCGGAACGGGTGGCGGGCCAGGGCCCCGAGGATGCCGCCACCGCGGTTACCACCGCCATCGCCACGCCGCCGGCCGGATCTCGCGGCGCCGGCCATCGTCGGGTCGCCCTCCTCGTGCAGCTCCTCGTCGAGGGCGTCGGCGCGGGCGGCGGGAACGACCGCCCACTCCTCGCTGGTCTGGCCGCGGGCGCTCGGCGCCGCCGGGTCGGGGACGAGGTGCTCGCCGGTCGCGGGCCGGGTCGGGTCGGCGGGCGGCGGCGGGTCGGCGGGCGGCGGGTCGGCGGACGGCGGCGCCTCGGGCTCGCGGCGCGCCTGCTTCTCGGTCCGGCCCACGTTGCCCGCCGGTCGCGCCCGCTCCTCGGCGCTCTGCTCGGCCGCGCTGGGCGAAGCCTCGGGCTCCCTGGGCGGCGCTGGCGGGGGCGTCGGGTCCTCGTTCCAGAACTCCTGCTCGGGGGTGCGCTCCGCTTTCGGCGGCTCGGCGGGCGCGGCCTCTGGCGGCGGGGGCGGCGGCTGCCCCGCTTCCTTGGCTGCCCTTTCGCGCCGCTTCTGTTCGCGTTCGGCGCGGCGTTCGGCGCGTTCGCGCGCCGCCGGATCTACGCGATCGGCGAACGGGTCCTCGGTGAGCCAGTCGTCGGGCGGTGGCCGCTCGTCGCTCACGGCTCCCCTTCCTGCCCGCTCTGCGGCGGTTGAAACGGCGGCGCCTGGGTGGCCAGATAGGACTCGAGCAGATGGGCGGCGGCGAGCGAGTCGCGGGCCGCGCCGGCGCCGGCGCGGCGGCTGGCATCGGCCATCCGCGAGGTGAGCCGCTCGTCGTAGGTCTCGACCGGGACGGCGAGCATCGCCTCCAGTTCGGCGCAGAAGGTGCGGGCGAGCGCCGCCTGGCTGCCCTCCTCGCCGCTCAGGTGCAGCGGCAGCCCGACGACGACCCGCTCGACCCCGTGCTCGGCGACGATTTCGGCGACGACGCTCGGCTCCGGCGGCTCGATCACCGGCAGCGGCGTCGCCAGGGTGCCGCTCGGGTCCGAGAGCGCGACGCCGATCCGCACCGTGCCGTGGTCGAGCGCCAGCACCCGCATCGTCCTCAGGCGAGCGCCTTCTCGAGCGCGCCGCGCGCCGCCGCCAGCGCCTCGTCGAGCTTCGCCGGGTCGCGGCCGCCTGCCTGCGCCATCTCGTCGCGGCCGCCGCCGCCGCCACCGACCACCGGCGCCGCCTCGCGGACCAGCGCCGCCGCCGAGAGCCCGCGCGCGACCGCCTCCTTGCTGACCAGCGCCACCAGCGCCACTTTGTCGCGATCGCCGCCGCCGAGGAAGACGGCGGCGGCGCCGCCGAGCATCGACTGCACCCGGTTGGCGACGTCGAGCAGCAGCTTCTGGTTCGGCAGCTCGGTGCCGGCGACGACGACCTGGACGCCGCCGAGCTCCCGGGCGGAGGCGGCGAGGCGCTTCGCTTCCTCGCCGAGCTGGGCGCGCTGTGCCTTCTCGGCGCCGGCGCCGGCCTCGCGCAGCTTCTCGGCGGCGCGGCGGGCACCCGCCAGCGGGTCCTGCGGCGCGCCGAGCAGCTCGCCGGCCTGGCGCAGCTCGGCGTCGCGGGCGCGGAAGAAATCGATCGCGGCGGGACCGGTGATCGCCTCGATCCGCCGCACGTTGGCGGCGCTCGACCCCTCCGCGGTCACCTTGAAGATCCCGATCTCGGCGGTGTTGGCGACGTGGGTGCCGCCGCAGAGCTCGCGCGAGACGCCCTCGACCTCGACCACCCGCACCCACTCGCCGTATTTCTCGCCGAACAGCGCCATCGCGCCCAGCGCCTCGGCCTCCTCGCGGCCCATGTTGAGCCAGCGGACCGGGGCGCTCGCCGCGATCCACTCGTTGACCCGGTCCTCGACGTCGCGCAGCTCCTCGGGGCTGAGCGAGCTGCCGTGGGTGAAGTCGAAGCGCAGTTTGTCGGGTCGGACCGCCGAGCCGGCCTGGCGCACGTGGGTGCCGAGCCGCTCGCGCAGCGCCGCGTGCAGCAGGTGGGTCGCGGTGTGGTTGCGCATCGTCGCGTGGCGGCGCTCGTGGTCGACCAGAGCTTCGACCGGCACCCCGACCTCGATCTCGCCGCCCGCCGGCGGCTCGACCTCGAGCGCCTGGTCCTCGCCGACCCGGTAGACGTCGATCACCCGCGCCTCGGAGCCGTTCCAGCGCAGCACCCCGGAGTCGGCGACCTGGCCGCCGCCCTCGGCGTAGAAGGGGCTCTCCTCGAGCTTGACCAGCGCCCTGCCCTCCACCCCCGGCTCGAGCGCCGCCAGCCCGGTCGAGGTGCGCAGCGTCTCGTAGCCGACGAAGCTGGTCGCTGGCGCCGAGGCGGCGAAGGCCAGCACCCGCTCGTGCCGGTCCTCGGAGCCGTGCGCGGTGGCGGCGCCGCCGGTGCGGGCGCGCTGGCGCTGTTCCTCCATCAGCTCCTCGAAGCCCGAGTCGTCGACGGCCAGCCCCGCCTCGGCGAGCAGCTCCTTGGTCAGGTCGTAGGGGAAGCCGTAGGTGTCGTGCAGCTTGAAGGCGTCGGCGGCGTCGATCCAGGAGGTCTCCTCTTCCTTCGCTTCGACGATCAGCCGCTCGAGCAGCTCGGTGCCCCGCTCCAGGGTGCGACCGAAGCTCTCCTCCTCGTCGCCGACCCAGCGGGCGATCGTCTCCCGCTCGGCGACCAGTTCGGGGTAGGCATCCCCCATCAGCTCGATCGTCCGCTCGGCGAAGCGACCGAGCCAGGGCGACTCGAGGCCGAGGCTGCGACCCTGCTGGATCGCCCGCCGCATGATTCGCCGCAGGATGTAGCCGCGGTCCTCGTTCGAGGGGACGACGCCGTCGGCGATCAGGAAGGCGGCGCCGCGCGAGTGGTCGGCGACGATCCGCATCGCCCGGGTCACCGCCCCGCCCTCGTCGTAGCGGCGGCCGGAGAGCTCCTCGGCGAGGTCGATCAGCGGCCGGATGTGGTCGGTCTCGTAGGTCGAGGGGACGTCCTGGAGGATCGCCGCCATCCGGTCGAGGCCCATCCCGGTGTCGATGTTGCGGGTCGGCAGCGGCGTCACCGAGCCGTCCTCGTGCAGGTCGTAGCTCATGAAGACGTGGTTCCAGAACTCGAGGTAGCGCTCGGTGTCGTCCCCGGGGCGCTCGTCGTCGCCGCCGAAGGCGGCGCCGCGGTCGAGGTAGAGCTCCGAGCAGGGGCCACTGGGGCCGGTCGGGCCGGCCTGCCAGTAGTTGTCCTCGCGGCCGAGCTGGACGATCCGCTCGGCGGGGATCCCGGTCGCTTCCCAGATCTCGATCGCCTCGGTGTCGGGACCGAGCCCGAGCTCCTCGTCGCCGCCGAAGACGGTCGCCCAGATCCGCTCCGGGTCCATCCCGAATCCCTGGGTCACCAGTTCCCAGCCCCACTGGATCGACTCGGCCTTGAAGTAGTCGCCGAAGCTCCAGTTGCCGAGCATCTCGAAGAAGGTGTGGTGGCGGGCGGTGTTGCCGACCTCCTCGATGTCGGTGGTGCGGAAGCACTTCTGGACGTCGGCGAGGCGCGGCGCCGGCGGCTTTTCGCGGCCGAGGAAGTAGGGCTTGAAGGGCTGCATGCCGGCGGTCGTGAGCAGCACCGTCGGATCGTGGACGCTCGGCACCAGCGAGGCCGAGGGGACGATCTTGTGGCCCCGCTCCGCGAAGAAAGAGAGGTAGGTGTCGCGGATCTCCTCGGCCTTCATGTGAGGGAGCCTAAATACTTTCTTAGGACGCGGCTATGGTCCCGTGGCCGACGATCGTCTCGCCATCCAGCAAAACGGCGGTCTGACCGGGAGAGGCGCCGGCGAAGTCCTCGCCGAGCTCGAGCTCGAGCGCCTCGTGGCGGCCGGGGGCGGCGCCCGCGGCGGCGCCGAGCTGGGCCGGCAGGGCGCGCGAGTGGTAGCGCAGGCGAACGCCGTCGACCCGGCCGCCCTCGCGGTGCAGGACCGCGTCGCGGACCCGGACCCGGCGGGTGAGGAGCTCGGCGCGGGTGCCGATCGTCACCGTGTTGGCGGCGGCGTCGGTGGCGATCACGTAGGCCGGCTCGTTCAGCGAGACGCCGGTGCCGCGGCGCTGGCCGACGGTGAAGTTGTGGTGGCCGCGGTGGCGGCCGAGGCGGCGACCGCCGCTGTCGAGGACGTCGCCCTCGATGTCGACCAGGCCACCGTGGCGGCGGAGGAAGCGGCGCTTGCCCTGGCCGGCGAGGAAGCAGAGGTCCTGGCTCTCGGGCTTCTGGGCGACCGCGAGCCCGTGGCGGGCGGCGATCGCCCGCACCTCCTCCTTGCTCAGCTCGGTGAGCGGGAACTCGAGCCGGTCGAGCAGCTCGGGCGGCAACGCGGCGAGCATGTAGGCCTGGTCCTTGGCCTCGTCGGCGCCGGAGGCGAGCAGCCGCCCGTCGTCGTCCTCGACGATGCGGGCGTAGTGGCCGGTGAGCAGGCGGGTGGCGCCGGCGCGCTCGGCGAGCGCGATCATCGCCGCCAGGCGGACCTCGCCGTTGCAGAGGATGCAGGGGTTCGGGGTGCTGCCCGCGGCGTAGCCGGAGACGAAGCGGTCGACGACCTCGGCGCGGAACCGCTGCTCGAGGTCGAGGGTGAAGTGCGGGATGCCGAGCGAGTGGGCGACGGCACGGGCGCCGAGCACCGCCTCGGGCGAGCAGCAGGCCTTGGTCCCGTCGGTCTCGGGGTCGGCCCAGAGCTTGACGGTGATGCCGATGACGTCGTGGCCGCGCTCGCGGGCGAGGAGGGCGGCGACGGCCGAGTCGACGCCGCCGGAGAGGGCGACGGCAACGCGAGGGGGCGGCATTGGGGACGGCATTGGGGACGGGTCCTGGCGACCTGCTTGGGCAGGTGAGGTCGCCAGGACCCGTCCCGAATCCGGAAGCGGTGAGAGAGGGACCCCGGACGAAGCTGCTGCCGACAAGCCTCTGTGGAGTGCGTCAGCGGCCAGCTGCGCCGCGTGCCGCTTGGCCGGCGTCAGTCCTCCCAGGAGCTCGTCGACATCGTCGATCGAGAGCAGCGCTGCTTGCAGCACCGAGGCACCCTCGATGGTCTCGGCGACCGCGGCGGTCGCGGCGCGCGTGGCGCCGCATCCCTCCGAGTCGAAGCTGACGGCCTGGATCCGCCCCTCCGCAACCGTCAGCGAGAGGCGCGCGAGGTCGCCGCAGGCGGCGCCGCCGGCGGCGCCGGTGAAGGCGTCGTCGGGGGCGGGACCGCGGCGGGTCTCGTCGGCGAGGTAGTGCTCGAACAGTTCTCTGTCCACACTCAAAGGGTAGAGCGGCCTCCCCGCCCGGCCCGCCCAGGCCGCTCTCGGCCGCGCTCAGGCGGCCGCCGCCGCCAGCAGCAGCCGCAGGTCCGCCGCCACCTCGGCCGGCGCGTCGCGCAGCTGTCGCCAGGTGATGCGGGTGGTGCGCCAGCCCTCGGCGAGGAGGATCCGGTCGCGCTCGCGGTCGGACTCGAAGGCGTCGTCGCTGTCGTGGACTTCGCGGCTGTCGAGCTCGGCGGCGAGGCGCTGCGGCCGCCAGAGCGCATCGATCTCGAAGAACCGTTCCCGCAGCGCGAGCGGCGCGTTCGTCTCAGCGCGTGGCAGTCCGAACTCGTCGAGGAAGGCCACGAAGGCCTCCTCGAACTCGTTCCGCGGCACCCCCACCGGCGCCTTCGAGGCGCGCACCGCCTGCAGCAGGCGAGCGCCGCGCTTGCGCGGATGGCGCCGCAGCAGCTCCTCGAAGGAGACGACCTCAGCGGTGCGCCGCAACTTGATCTCGTGGACGACGACCTCGACCAGCCGCCTGTCCCCCCGCGCGGCGATGTCGAGGGCGGCGCGGAACGCGGTCGTCACCGGGATCCCGTCGATGCGCGTCACTTCATCCGCTCTCAGCCTCGCCTGGTGGCACCGGACCCGGTCCCGCGCCCGAAACGAGCGCGGCCGCGTCACTTCGACGTCGATCTCCCGCGGCCACAGGAAGCCATGGGCTTCCGCCGCCGACCGATGGCTCAGCACCGTCCCCGGCCCGCCCGCCAGCACCGCCGCGTGCCACCGGGAATCGCGGCTCAGCACAAGGTGCCCGACCGCATAGACCCCATGGTGAAGCGGCTGCAGGTGCCCCCGCGCGATCAGCCCACGGATCTGCTTCGCGCTGACCCCGCGCCGCAACAGCTGCCACCGCGCCACCACCCCATGCTGCGCCGCCCCCGCCCGCGCCAGGAGCGCCCCGAGCGGCTCCGCCGCAGCGACCTGAGCCGCACCATCAGCCGCCCGTCCCGACCTCTCCGATCGAGTCCTGCATTTGGGCCCGTATGGGGCCTCGATGCAGGACTCGATTCGCACCGCCCCATGGTTGACGAGCGCAACGCACCCGTGGCGCGCACCGTGTGCCGACTCCGTCAACCGAAACGCAAAAGAAACAGGCCCCAGCCCGCCGTTGCCGCCTCTGGCTTTGATCCCTTCATAAGAAGGTGGGTGCCTGATCCCGACCCCAAGAGGCCGGGATACGGTGGCTCCCGCGCCGTTTGTGTTGGGTCAAACGGTGAGACGGCTCTCG
>JBFWMZ010000004.1:0-147539 GCA_050251335.1 Solirubrobacterales bacterium | reverse complement strand
CGGTCGCGTTGATCGTCATCGAGGTGTTCATCTCGTCGAGCGGGATGCCGTCGAGCAGCTGGTGCATGTCGCCCTTGTGGGCGACCGAGACGCCGACCTTGCCGACCTCGCCGCGGGCGAGGACGTGGTCCGGGTCATAGCCGGTCTGAGTCGGCAGGTCGAAGGCGATCGAGAGCCCGGTCTGGCCCTTTTCGAGGTTGCGCCGGTAGAGCTCGTTGGAGCGCTTGGCGTCGGAGTGGCCGGCGTAGGTGCGCATCACCCACGGGCGGTCGCGCTGAGGCAGTCGGTGCTCGCTCATATGGTGGATGTTATTTGGAATCCGCGCGGTGACGCCGGGTGGAAATCCGAATTTCAGCAACACCGCGCCGCAGCTTTGGGCTCTGTGTGTGTTTAGGGTGAGCGTCAGATGAAGGTCCGTCTTGCAGCCGCCACGATGGCCGCGCTCGCCGCCGGCCTGCTCGCCTGCGCCGTCGCCGGCGCGGCGATGGTCGGCATCTACCGCAACGGGCTCGAAACGACGCCGCAGCGGGCCGAGCTGGTGAAGCTCTTCGGCCGCAACTGCAAGCGCGGCGGCGGCGAAGACGCGATTCGCGTCCTGCTCGGCAAGAAGACCGACTCCTGCGCCTACCGCACCCCGGTGATCGGTCGCGACGTCGAACTCGCCGCCACCGAGCGGATCCTCAGCGGCACGCCGAGAGCGCTTCTGCGCCGCGCCTACGTGGCGATCCAGCTGCGGGCCGGGGGCGGCAGCAAATACGAACTCCGGGCCTTCCCGGCGCAGCGCAAGGCACAGCTGATCAAGGTCTCCGAAGCAGGGACCAAGTACCTGGCGATCAAGAAGAACCTGAAAATGATCGGCGGCGTCAACGAGCCGACGGTGGTGCGCCTGCGGGTCGAAAAAGCCGGCGGCGACGCCGGCGCCGCGATCGCCGCCTTCATCGGCCCCGAAGTCGTCGGCGAAGTCGAAGACGAAGCCGCCGGCGAACTGAAAGGCGAATTCTCGGCCGCCTCGGTCGGCGCCAACAAGATCGCCGAGGGCCTGATCGGCTCGATCGACGACCTCGTCGTCCGCGTCCCGGTCAACTTCTAGCCCGCGGGAAGGGCACCGATTCGCGCACGACCCGGTTGACCAGGCGCGCGTAGAGGCCGGCGGCGGCCGGTTTCAGGTGGATGCCGTCCCAGAGCTCGTCTTCGTGCTCGGCGGCGAGGTCGGCCCAGTCGACCAGCGTCGTGTGCGGCCAGTCCTCGGCCGCTTCCTCGAGCGCGTGATTCGACTCCTCGACCCAGCTGACCGGAGCGTGGTCGGTGATCAGGAAGAGCTCGCCGACCCCGGCGGTCGCTCTCTGGATCGCCTCCATTTCGCTGCCGTAGAGGGGCCCGTTGTTGCCCATCTGGATGATCATCGCGTCGGGGCGGTGGCCCTTCCGCTTCAGCTTCTCGACGATTTCGACGAATTCGTCGGCCTGGCGGCCCTCCTTCGCGTTGAGCGAGAGGCCGGGTCCCAGCCGCGCCGCCATCCGCTTGGCAGCGCCGATCATCACCGAGTCGCCAAGCGCGACGATCCGCGGCGGCGGCGAGCCGCGCGGCAGTGGCGGCGGGCGGTGGATCGGGCGCCCCGGCAGCTCGGCGATCGGGTTGCCGCCGCGGTGCCGGCGGGGTGGGGGATGGGCTTCGGTCTCGGCCTCCGCCTTCTTCCCGCTCCGCGCCTTGTCCCGACCGGCGACCGCGGTCGCCTCCCCGCGCGGCGGCGCCCCCCGTCCCGCCGGTTCGGCCTTCACCCGCGCGGCCGCCGGGATCGCCGCCTCGGCCCGTTCGCGGCCCCGGTCGCCGCCGCCGAAGAGGCCACTCCAGCCGACGAACAGCACGACCGCGAGCGCGGCGGCGATCAGCGCCGGGCGCGCCGCTCGCAGCCAACGGTCCGGCACCCCCGCCGGCAGCTTCGCCCTGCCGCGGAAGGGCAGCTCGACGTAGCGGTAGGAGAGCTCGGCGAGGGCGAGCGTCGCCAAGAGCTGCAGCGGGATCAGGACCCCGCGCGGCAGCGCGACGTCGACGCCCGGGCGGGTCAGGGCGAGCACCGGCCAGTGCCAGAGGTAGAAGCTGTAGGAGCGCAGCCCGAGCCACAGCATCGGCTTCTGGCCGAGGATCGGCCCGAGCCGCGCCGCCGGGTGCGCCAGCGCCGCCAGCAGCAGCGCCGTCGCGATCGCCAGCCAGAGGTAGCCGCCGTGCCAGAGCGCCAGGTCGTAGTCGTGGACGTGGAGGAAGCTGAGCACGAGGTAGCCGAGCGCCAGCACTCCGACCGCGTCGAGGATCGGGCCGACCAGCGGCCCGGCCCGGTGGCGGCGCAGCTCGATCGGCGACCAGACCAGGGCCAGGGCGACGCCAGCCAGCAGGCCGACGGCGTGGGTGTCGGTGCCGTAGTAGACCCGCGAGGCGTCACCGCCGGGGTCGAAGAGGATCCAGGCGAGGGCGACCGAGGCGAGGGCGCCGGCGAGCACCCCGAGCAGTAGGCGGCGGCGCCCGAAGAGCTTCATCCCGGCGGCGAAGGCGAGCGGCCAGAAGAGGTAGAACTGCTCCTCCACCGAGAGCGACCAGAGGTGGGTGAAGAGCGAGGGGCGGCCGAACTGTTCGAAGTAGGACTCGTGGCCGAAGACGAAGTGCCAGTTGGCGAAGTAGAAGAGCGAGGCGAGCGCGTCGCCGCGCATCGCCTCGAGCCGCTCCGGCGCGAAGATCGCGGCGAGCGCGATCGAGACCGCGATCAGCACCGCGACGGCCGGCAGCAGCCGCTGGGCTCGGCGCAGCCAGAAACGGCCGAGCTCGATGTGGCCGCCGCGCTGGAACTCGCGCAGCAGCAGCGAGGTGATCAGGTAGCCGCTGATGACGAAGAAGACGTCGACGCCGAGGAAGCCGCCGGGCAGCCAGCCGACGCCGGCGTGGTAGCCGAAGACGGCCAGCACGGCGAGCGCCCGCATCGCGTCGATGCCGGGCATGTAGGGGAAGCGCTTGTCGAGCGGTCTGCTCAAACCTCTTCCAATTGTTCGGCTCGGATTCGGCCCCTCCTTGAACGCGGGGATCGCGGCGGCCGTAGTGCCTTGCATAATCCCTCCGTGCCTTCGACCATTGAGCCGATGTCGTCCGCGACGACGGTCGAGAAGCCGCGCGCTTCGGACCCCGGCTCAGGCCTGGGAGGGAACTGGCGCGTGATCGTGCGCAACGACAATCACAACACCTTTGACCACGTCGCGCGCACCCTGGCGCAGGTTCTTCCCGGGGTCAGCCTCGAGCAGGGCCACCGGATCGCCGACGCGATCCACAGCAGCGGCCAGGCGATCGTCTGGTCCGGTCCGCGCGAGACCGCCGAGCACTACTGGGAGCAGCTCAACTCGGCGGGCCTGACGATGGCGCCGCTGGAGCGCGCCTGATGCGGCGGCTGCTGCTCCTGGTCGTTCCCTGGCTGCTCGCCGGGGCGCTGCTCTGCGCGACGGCGCTGGCGCTGACCGGCTCGCCCTTCGCGACGCGGTCCGGCCACGTCCCCGACGCGACCGCCTCGGCCTCCCGCGGCGGGCTGCTCTTCAACGGCAACAACATCCGCGACTTCGCCGATATCCAGGCCGCGCCGCACGCGATCACCGAAGTGCCGGACCCGCTCGGCGGCGGCGAAAAGGTGCTGAAAATGACCGTCCACGACCAAGACGTGGCGCCGATCACCCCGACCGAGAACCCGCGCGCCCAGGCGCTGACGCCAGCGCTGATCCACATCGGCGACGAATTCTGGCTGCGGACCGAGTTCCTCATCCCCAAGGGCAAGGATTTCCCGGCGCGGGTGCCGGGCTGGATGGCGCTGCTCTCGGTCTACGGCCCGCCCTACGACGGCTCGAGCCCGTGGCAGATCGACGTCTCCGGCCGTCAGATGCTGTGGGAACGCAACGAGAACTACGACTTCGACACCCCCTGGAAGGCGCCGCTGGTCCGCGGCAGGTGGGTCTCGGTCCTGCTGCACGAGCGCTTCGACGACGACGGCTGGGTCGAAATGTGGATCGACGGCAAGCCGGTCACCTTCTTCGCCCGCGGGACGAGCGGCAGCGACAACCGCAATCACCACGCGCCGAGCCGCCGCCTGCGGATGGCGACGGCCGACTGGTCGAACGACGGCGGCCCCAACTCAGTGCGGATCTCCCAGTACCGCGAAGAGGGGATGTTCGAGGTCGCGACCGTCTACTGGAAGGCGCTGAAGATCGGCACCTCGCGCGCCGCCGTCGGCGGCTAGAGCCGCTCGCCCTCGGCGGCGAGCAGGGTGTGCCACTCGGGCAGCAGCGGGATCGTGTAGATGCCGATCACCTGCTCGCGGGCCTGCCCGACCTCCTCCGAGTACCAGTAGCGTTCGAAGTCGGCGCGGCTCTCCCAGACCATCGTCTGCTGGAAGTGGAGGGGGTCGTCGACCGAGCGGGTCAGCGACCAGCTCTTGGCGCCGAAGGCGGCGCACTTGGCGGCGATCGGCTCCCAGACGTCGAGCCAGCGGTCGCCGCGCAGCGGCGTGATGTGCCAGTCGAGCGTGCAGACCTCAGCCATCAGGTGGTGCTCCTTTCGATCACGGAACTCGCAAGTTCATCATGCTCCGACCTCGGCGCGGATCGCGCCCGGCCCCTCCTCGTGCGCGCCCTCGTCCTCGGAGCTGGCGCCGACCAGGATCGCGATCTTGCCCAGGTGCTTGTTTTCGTGCATCAGCTGGTGGGCGGTGGGGACGCCGTCGAAGCCCATCGTGTCCGAGAGGACCGGCCGCACCTTGCCCTCGGCCATCAGCTGGTTGGCCCGCATGCACTCGTAGGCGTTGGCGAAGTGCGAGCCGATGATCTGCTTCTGGCGCATCCACAGGTAGCGGACGTCGAAGTCGAGCTGGAAGCCCGAGGTGGCGCCGCAGATGACGACCTTGCCGAACGGCTTGACGACGTAGACCGAGGTCGGGAAGGTGGCCCGGCCGACGTGCTCGAAGACGATGTCGGGCGAGTCGCCGAGCAGCTCTTTGACCTTGTTCCCGAACTCGCGCGAGGCGCGGAAGCGCTGCTTGTCGGCGGCCGGGTCGGTGAGGTTCTCGTCGTTGCGCATCATCTCGCCGAACTCGTTGCGGTTGACGTAGCCGACGGCGCCGAGCTGCTTGACCAGCTCGCCCTTCTCGTCGGAGGAGACGACGCCGACCGCGTTGGCGCCGGCCGCCTTGCAGAGCTGGGTGGCGAAGACGCCGAGGCCGCCGGCGGCGCCCCAGATGAGGACCTTGTGGCCCGCCTGCAGCTTGCACTGGTCGATCAGCATCCGGTAGGCGGTGAAGTAGGTGAGCCCGTAGGCCGAGGAGTCGGCCCAGGAGAGGTTGCGCGGCTTCGGCAGCAGCTGCTGGGCCTGCACCTTGGTGAACTGGGCGAAGGAGCCCCAGGTCGTCTCGTAGCCCCAGATCCTCTGGCTCGGGGCCGCCAGCGGGTCGAGCCCGTGCACCTCGACGTCCTCGTAGGAGGCCTGGTTGCAGTGAATCACGACCTCGTCGCCGGGCTTCCAGCGGCTGACGCCCTCGCCGACTTTCCAGACGATCCCCGAGGCGTCGGAGCCGCCGATGTGGTGGCCGTACTCGGGATGGTCGCCGTAGCCAAAGACCGAGACCGGTTTGCCGAGCGAGGCCCAGACGTTGTTGAAGTTGACCCCGGCTGCCATCACCCGCACGATCACCTCGAAGGCGCCGGGCTCCGGCACCTCGATCTGCTCGAGCTGGAAAGCGTCCTTCGGTTCCCCCTCACGCTCCTGCCTGATCACCCACGCCGCCATCGTCTCGGGCAGCGTCCCCGGCTCGACGTCGAGGTGAGCGATCTCCTTCGTGTCGACTGCCAACTTGGCTCCTCCGCTTGCTTGCTGACCGGACTGATCCTAGATGAGCGGCGGCGGAGATGAGGTTGCCGAATGCGTCGCCATTCGACGGATTCGGCAACCTCTCGACGGGCGGGCGCCTCAGGGGGCCGGGATCGGGCTGATCGCGAGGCCGCCGAGGATGTTGGCGACGTAGCGCGGGTCGGCGATCCCGGCGGCGAAGGCCTGTTCGGCCGCGGGCGAGCTGGCGAGCCACCAGTCGTTGCCCTCGTAGAGGTAGTCGAACCACATCAGGCCCTGGACGGCGGGGAAGGCGGTCGGCAGCTCGGCGAGCATTTCCGCGATCCAGGCCGCCTTCGAGCCGCCCAGCTCGCTGGAGGCGACCTCGGCGATCAGCATCGGCTTGGTCGGCGCGATCGAGCCGACGATTTCGGCGTACTGGGGGCCGAAGAGGTAATCGAAGGAGCGCCATTTGGTGTTCGACTTCGAGGTGCCGTAGTTGTAGCCGTCGAGGCAGGTCCAGTCGACGTATTCGTCGCCGGGATAGAGGCTCGCGATCGGCTGCAGGTTGCCGTTCGGATTGATGTAGGGGCACCAGACCCAGGTCGCGTTGGTGGCGCCGACGGTGGTGAATATTTCGTGGACGTGCCACCAGGCTTCGACGTACTGGCCGGGCGCGTTGCCGTTGACGCTCTCTCCCCAGGGGTACCAGTTGCCGTTCATCTCCCAGTCGAAGCGGAGGAAGAAGGGGTGCCCCCAGGCCCTCGCCGCGTTTGCCCAGTCGGCGATGTAGCCGTCGTACTTGCCTTCGATCACGTCGGCGAGCTGGAAGTTCGGCTGGTCGACCTCGCCCGAGGTCGCCTCGGAGGCCCAGGTGAAGAAGGGGACGGCGCCGCGGCCGCGGATCGCTTCCAGCTGTTCCTGCGGGAAGGGGATGTAGCTGCAGTTGGTGTTCGCGCTGTCGCATTCGGCGAAGGCCGAGAAGGACTCGAGCAGGGAGGGCGGCTTCCCCGCCTTCGCTTCGAAGGCGGCGATCGCGGCCGGGTTGACCGGGGCCGGCTGCGAGGGGTCGCCGGGGTCGATGTAGCCGCCCCAGAGGGCGTAGTCCGGGGGTGCGATCGGCGCTTCGGGTTCGGCCGGCGGGGGCGAGGGCGGGGGCGAGGGCGGCGGCGGGGGCGGCGGCAAGACCGGCGGCGCCAGCGCGCTGCCGGCCGCGGTGGCCGGCGGCTCCTCCGCGTTCGGGGTCGGGATCGGGATCGGGGTGGGGGTTGGCGCCGCCGGCGAGGCCGGTTGGCGCGGGTCCAGTTGCACCCGGCGCGGCCGCGAGACCGCGAGCCGGTGGTTGCCGGCGAGGAGGGCGCCGCGCAGGACCGCCGCCCGCCCACGCTTCGGCAGCTGCACCGCAATCCGGAAGCGGCCCGCCGCGGCGCGGGTCCGGGCGACCGTCCGCCAGCGCCCGCCGCGCCGCAGCTGCGCCTGCAGGACCGCGCGCCCCGCGAGACCGGTGACCCGGCCGCGGGCCAGGACGCGGCTTGCCGCCGGCGCCTGGCGCGGCGGGTGGAAGAAGACGCTCGGTCGCTTCTCCGGCATCGCGGCGCCGGCGCCGGCGCTCGGCGCGCTCGCGGCCGGTGCGGCGAGCGCCGACGCGGCCAGGACCGCGATCGCGCAGAAGGCCACCGCCACCGAGATGGCCATCGGCATAGCCCGGAATGCGACTCCACTCCCCAAGGACTCCAGTATGGACCTCGCCGCCGTTGACCTCGTTACCCGGTGGGGTTGCCCTCTACTGTCGATATCGCGGCAAACGGCAACCTCGCCGTCCGCGCCCTCCGCCCACCCACGGTCGTCGCGCTAGATGGCCGGTTGGAAGGCCAGGCCCACCTGGACAACGCGACCGACGAGAGCGCGCTTCTCCCCACCCGTTGCGTTTGTCCCCCGATAGCGGGGACAAACGCAACGCCTGGGGACAAACGCAACGAGGACGGCTCCGCGCCCTTGTGCCGCGCTCGCGGCTAGGCCGCGACGGAGTCGTCGGCTTCGTCGCCGCGCTCGAGCCGCTCCTCGATCCGCTCCTCGAGCCGCTCCAGCTCGGCGGCGACGATCGGCCGCACGTTGTGGTCGATCGGCTTCGGCGCCTCGATCTCGTCGCCGCGGCCGATCCCCAGGCCCTCGACCTTGCGCAGCGACGGCAGCAGCCGCCTCTCGACCGAGCCGACCGCGGCGTCGTAGGCCTTGGTCGCCGAGTTGAGCCGGTTGCCGAGCGTGTCGAAGTCGCTGAGGAATTTGCCGAAGCGCGAGTAGAGGGTGCCGGCGGCGTCGGCGATCTCGGCCGCCTCGGCGACCATCCGCTCCTGGCGCCAGCCGAGCTCCATCGTCCGCAGCAGGCCGATCAGCGAGGTCGGGCTGACCAGCAGCACGTTGCGCTGCAGGGCGTAGTCGAAGAGCTCCGGGTCGGCGCCGAAGGCGGCGTGCAGGGCGGGCTCGTTGGGGATGAAGCAGACCACCAGGTCGGGCATCTGGCCGGCCTTGAACTGGCCCTGGTAGTCCTTGGCGCTGAGCGCCCGCACGTGCTCGCGCGCCTGCCGGGCGTGGCGCTCGAGGTGCAGGCGGCGCTCGCTTTCGGCCTCGGCCTCCTGGGCGTCGAGGAAGGCGTCGAGCGGCACCTTCGAGTCGGCGACGAAGCTACGGCCTTCGGGCAGCAGGAAGCGGGCGTCGGGGCGCAGGCGGCCGTCGTCGTCGGTGCGCAGCGTCTCCTGCAGCTCGAAATCGACGTGCTCGGTCATGCCGGCGATCTCGATGCAGCGTTTGAGCTGCAGCTCGCCCCACTGGCCGCGGACCTGTGGCTGGCGCAGCGCCTTCTTCAGACCGGCGGTCTCGGCGTTGAGGTTGCCGACCGTCTGCCCCATCTGCTCGAGCAGGGTGCGGGTCTGCAGGTCGGTTTCGCCGCGCCGTTTGACCTCGCTCTCGATCCGCGCCTGGCCCTCGGCGATCCGCTGCGCCAGGTTCTTGATCTCGACCTCGCGGCGCTGCAGCGCCGCGTCGGCCTTCTCGGCGTCGAGCCGGGCCCTCTCGGCGTCGACCTTGCGCGACTCCTCGGCGCTGCGCAGCAGGTGGGCGGTCGCCTCGGTGGCGGCATCGGCGGCCGCCCGCTGGGCCGCCTGTTCGACCGCGGCGGCGAGGTCGACCGCCTCGGCCGGCTCCTCGCGGCGGCCGGCGAGCAGCACGTAGACGAGCGTCGCGGCGAGGGCGAGGACGGCGATGAGCAGGACGATCGTCATGGGCCAGCGAGGGTTGCGCACGGCTCGGACGGAGCCGCGCCGCTGCAACGCAAGTTGCGGGGTCTAGGGAGTCAGCAGGTCGTTCTGCGAGCTGGCGCGGTACGGACCTACCGTGAAGTGGCCGGGCCGGGCGCCCTTGACGTCGGTGGCGAGGACCGTGTAGCGGCCACTCGGCAACGCCGTCTGGAAGGTCGCCGGGCTGCGGGCGAAGACCGGGCCGGGCTTCCATTCCTTGGCGCCGCGGATCACCAGGCGGGCGTCGTCGCCGGTCTGGTTGGCGGCGACGATCGTCACCGTCATCGGCCGCTCGTCGCCCTTGATCCGCGGCTGCGGCTGGTCTTCGTTCTGGGGGATCTGCTGGCTCTCTTCGGGGCCCTCGCCGACGCTGCCGGGCCGGACGATCACCTGATTGGGCTGGATCACGACGCTGATCCGGGCCGAGAGCGCCGGCCGCTGCTCGTTCGGGTGGTTCGAGGCGCCGCAGCCGGCGACCGCGACCGCGCAGGCGGCCAGCACCAGAGCGCCGACCCCCGCGGCTCTCGCTCTCCCACGAACCATCGTGGGGACGAATCTAGCCGAAGGGCAAGTCGACGACTACGGCTTTGACCCCGTCTTCACCAACGCTCAACTCGGCGCCAGGCTCGGCCTCGCGGCGCAGGATCGCCAGCCCGATCGGCCCCTGAGCGGGGGAGACGGCGCTGCCGCCGAGCCGGCCGACCTCCTTCTCACCCAGCCTCAGAGCCGTTCCCGGCTGCGCCGCGGCGCTCAGCCGCAGCCCGCGCAGGTGGCGGTTCGGCTTGCCCTTGTAATGCAGGCGGGCGACCGTCTCCTGGCCGATGTAGCAGCCCTTGGTGAAGCTCACCGCGCGCTCGACGATGCCGGCCTCGGCGGGCATCGTCTCGCTTCCCATCTCGGCCCCGAAGCGCGGCACCCCGGCCTCGATCCGCAGCAGCTCGACCGCCTCCGGCGAGACGTCGGCGGCGCCGGCGGCCCGCAGTGCGCCGGCCAGCCGCTCGGCCTCGGCGGCGGCGCAGACCAGGTCGATGCCCGCGCGCGTGCCGACCGCCAGGCACTCGGTCCCGGCGACGGTGAGCGGTTGGCAGGCGTGCTCGGGCAGCGGCGGCGCGGCGGCGACCTCGGCGCTGCGCGGCCCCAGCAGCGAGAGCACCGCCCGCTCGGAGCTGACGTCGGCGACGTCGACGTCGCGGCCGACCGAGTACATCGTCAGATGCCGGGTGACGGCCGGCAGGGCGGCGGCCTCGGTGTCGACCAGGATCTCCTCGCCGGCCGCCCGCAGCACCCGCATGTCGGCCTGCATGTGGCCCTTGCGGTCGAGCAGCGCCGCGTACTGGCCCTCGCCGACGGCCAGCGCCTCGATGTCGTTGGTCAGCTGGCCCTGCAGGTACTCGGCGGCGTCGGGGCCGGTGACGGCGATCAGGCCGCGGTCGGCGCGGACCAGCAAGCCGACCTCCTCGCGCAGCTGGCGGTACTGGGCATCGAGCTCGACGCTTGGGGCGGAAGTCATGGGACGGATTCTAGGAAGCGTCGGGGGCGGAGATTTAGATGGCTCGAAATTATGATTTAGATGTGTCAAAATCTCGCCCCATGGGCGTTCGCGCAAACCGGTCCGACGGTGGTGACTCCCGGAGCGGGATCAGCCGCCGCCGCTTCCTCGGCGGCGCGGCCGCAGTCGCCGCCCCGGCGGCGATCGGCGTCGGCGGCCTGCTCGCCGCCGAGTCGCAGCCCCAGCGCGCCGCCGCCGAGACGCTCGGCCAGGCCGGCGGCGCTCACGGCGGCCATGCCGCCCTGCCGCACGCCAGCTTCGCCAAGGACCGCCGCGTCGACCACGGCCGCAACGGCTTCCATCCGACCGAGCTGCTGCGCGACTTCGACTGGGGCACGACCCGTCGCCTGCCCTCCGGCCGGGTGGTGCGCGAATGGGAGCTGATCGCCCAGGACCGCGAGATCGAAGTCGCGCCTGGCGTCGCCTACGAGGCCTGGACCTACAACGGCCGCGTCCCTGGGCCGACCCTGCGCGCCCGCGAGGGCGAGCTCTTGCGGGTCCGCTTCGCCAACGCCTCGGCGCACCCGCACACGATCCACTTCCACGGCATCCACAGCGCCGCGATGGACGGCATGCCGGGGATCGGCGAGGCGAGGGGCGGCGGCCAGATCGAGCCCGGCGGGTCCTTCACCTACGAGTTCGACGCCTCGCCCTTCGGCGTCCACCTCTACCACTGCCACGTCGCCCCGCTCGCCTCCCACATCGCCCGCGGGCTCTACGGCGCCTTCATCGTCGACCCCGCCGAGGGACGGCCGGAGGCCGAGGAGATGGTGATGGTGATGAACGGCTTCGACACCAACTTCGACCTCGCCAACGAGGTCTACGCGGTCAACACGGTCGGTTTCCACTACGTCGACGAGCCGATCGCGGTACTGCGCGACGAGCTGGTCCGGATCTACCTGGTCAACGTGCTCGAGTTCGACCCGCTCAACTCGTTCCACGTCCACGGCAACTTCTTCCATCACTTCCCGACCGGGACCTCGCTGACGCCGACCGAGTTCACCGACACGATCGTCCAGGGCCAGGGGCAGCGGGCGATCCTCGAGCTGCGCTTCCCCTACGACGGCGACTACATGTTCCACGCCCACGTCAGCGAGTTCGCCGAGCTCGGCTGGACCGGGTTCTTCCGCGTCGGCGACCCGGCGCGGCTGGCGGCCGCCGACGCCGCCGCGCTCTACTGCGAGCTGCCGTGGGGCGGCGGGGTGCGGAGCTGATGGAGGCGCGGACCGAAGCGGCGCGGGCGCCGTGGGGCGGCCTGCCGGCCTGGGCGCTGGGGCTGGTCCCGCTGGCCCTGATCGCCGCCGCGATCGGCTCCTTCGCCCTGCTCGGCGGCCCCGGCCTGGGCGAGCGCAGCGGTCCGCCGATCGAAGCGGTGACGGTCGAACGGACGGTGCTGCGGCCCGGCACGATCGAGCTGACCCTGCGCAACGACGGTCCCGATCCGGTCGAAGTCGCCCAGGTCGCGGTCAACGACGCCTACGCGCCGTTCAGCACCGAGGGCGACCGCGAGATCGGCCACCTCGGCGCCACCACGCTGAAGGTCGACTACCCCTGGATCGAGGGCGAGGCCTACGAGATCTTCGTCCTCACCGCCGCCGGCGGCACGATCGACGCCGCGATCCCGGCCGCCGCCGAGACGCCGGAGACCGACCTCTCCTTCTACGGGCTGATGGCGCTGCTCGGGATCTACGTCGGCGTGATCCCGGTCAGCCTCGGGATGCTCTGGCTGCCGTTCATGCGGCGCCTGGGAGGGCGCTGGATCGGGGCGCTGATCGCCTTCACCGTCGGCCTGCTCGCCTTCCTCGCGATCGACGCCGGGCTCGAGGGCCTGGAGATCGCCGCCGAAGCCCCGGCCGCCTTCGGCGGCGTCTCGCTGGTCTTCGCCGGTGGTCTCGCCGCCTACCTGGTGCTGGCGGCGATCGACGCCTGGCTGCAGGAGCGAGCGCGCCGGAGGCGAGCCGGCGCCGCCGCGGCGAGCGCCGGCGCGGCATCGCCGCCGGCGCTTGCCGCCGGCCCCTACCTGGCGCTCCTGGTGGCGGTCGGGATCGGCCTCCACAACCTCGGCGAGGGGCTGGCGATCGGCTCCGCCTACGCGACCGGCGCTCTCGCCCTCGGCGCCTTCCTCGTCGTCGGCTTCGCGATCCACAACACCACCGAGGGGCTGGCGATCGTCGCGCCGCTGCGCGGCGGCGGCGATGGGGGCGCCGCGCCCGGCCTGGCCCGGCTGCTCGGGCTCGGCCTGATCGCCGGCGGCCCGGCGATCCTCGGCGCCTGGATCGGCGCCTCCGCCTTCGACCCCAGCCTCGCGGCGCTGCTGTTCGGCGTCGGCGTCGGCGCGATCGTCCGGGTGATCGTCCAGATTGCCCCCTCGATGCGCGACAGTCACGGCCGCCTCCTGCACCCACTCAGCGTCGGCGCGATGCTGCTCGGGATCGCGCTGCTCTACGTCACCGGATTGCTGGTGAGCGTCTGATGGCGGCCGACGAGGCGGGCCGGGGAGTGCGGCGGACGCCGAGCACCGAGGCGATCGAGGACTACGCGAAGGCGATCTACGCGATCTCGCGCGATCGCGACGGGCCGGTTCTGAACGGCGAGCTGGCCGAGCGGCTCGGGGTGACGCCGGCGACCGCGACCTCGATGCTGCAGCGGCTGGCCGAGCTCGGCCTCGTCGACTACGTTCCCTACAAGGGCGTCACCCTCACCGCGGCAGGGCGCAAGCTGGCGCTCGAGGTGATCCGCCACCACCGCCTGATCGAGGCCTACCTGGCCGAGGCGCTGGGGATGCCCGAGGACCGGGTGCACGAGGAGGCCGAGGTGCTCGAGCACTACATCTCCGAGGAGCTCGAGGCGCTGATCGCCGCCAAGCTCGGCGAACCGAGCCACGACCCCCACGGCAACCCGATCCCGCCGCCTTGAAGCCGCCGTCCTCGCCCCCCGCGACCGAGACCGAGCGGGCCGCCGAGACCGAGCGGGCCGCCAAGACCGAGCTGGGCGCCGAGACGGCGCTGCCGGGCGAGGCCGCCGTCGCCCGCGCCGCCCGTCGCTCGCTCGAGGGCGAGAGCCGCGGCATCGCCCGCCTCTGGCCCTTTCTCGGGCCCGCCTTCATCGCCGCCGTCGCCTACATCGACCCCGGCAACTTCGCCACCAACATCGCCGGTGGCGCCCAGTTCGGCTACCTGCTGCTGTGGGTCGTGCTGGCCGCCAACCTGGTCGCGATGCTGGTCCAGACGCAGTCGGCCAAGCTCGGCATCGCGACCGGCAAGAACCTCGCCGAGCTCTGCCGCGAGAGCTTCTCGCGGCGCACCTCGATCGGGCTCTGGCTGCAGGCCGAGGTGGTGGCGATGGCGACCGACATCGCCGAGGTGGTCGGCGCCGCCCTCGGTCTCAACCTGCTGTTCGGGATCCCGCTCTTCCCGGCCGGGCTGATCGCCGGCGCCGGCGCCTTCGCGATCCTGATCCTGCAGGCGCGCGGCTTCCGCCCCCTGGAGGCGGGGATCACGGCGCTGGTCGGGGTCGTCGTCGCCTCCTTCGTCTACGAGCTCTTCGACGCCTCGCCCGACGGCGGCGAAATCGCCAAGCACCTCTTCGTTCCCGGCTTCGCCGGCACCGAGAGCATCCTCCTGGCGACCGGGATCATCGGCGCGACGGTGATGCCGCACGTCGTCTACCTGCACTCGGCGCTGACCCAGCGGCGGATCGTCGGCCGCTCCGACGACGAGCGCCGGCGGATCCTCCGCTTCGAGAAGATCGACGTCGTCATCGCCCTCTCGCTGGCGGGCCTGGTCAACCTCTCGATGATGATCGTCGCCGCGGCGCTCTTCCACACCAGCGGCCTGACCGGCGTCGACACGATCGACGGCGCTTACGAAGCGCTGCAGCAGCTCGTCTCCGACCGGGCGGCGACGGTCTTCGGGATCGCCCTGCTCGCCTCGGGCTTCGCCTCCTCCTCGGTCGGGACGATGGCCGGCCAGGTGGTGATGCAGGGCTTCATCCAGCGCCGCATCCCGCTCTTCCTGCGGCGGGGGCTGACCCTGCTGCCGGCGCTCGTGGTCCTGGCGATCGGCCTCGACCCGACCGACGCCCTGGTCGGCAGCCAGGTCGTCCTCTCCTTCGGGATCCCCTTCGCGCTGGTGCCGCTGCTGATCATCGCCAGCCGCCGCGAGGTGATGGGGAAGCTGGTCAACCCGCCCTGGCTGACGGCCCTGGCGAGCGTCCTGGCGGCGCTGATCATCGCCCTCAACGTCTTCCTCCTCTTCCAGTTCTTCGCCGGCTGACCCCCCGCCGAGCTGTTCCTTATCCCGGATTGGTCGGGATAAGGAACAGCTCGGCGCGGTAGATTGCGGCCGTGGCCCTCGCCGAAGACTTCCAGCGCATCCTCGAAGCGCTGCCGCCCGACTGGACCGACCTTGAGATCGACCTGCGGATCGACGAGGAGGAGCGCTACATCGACACCGCGGTGGCGCTCAGCCAGGTCAACGCGCAGCCCTACCGCCGGCCGCTGGTCAGCGACTGGCACTGGCGGGTGCTGATCGCCCACAGCTTCGGCCACGCCGCCGCCGCCGAGTCGGTGATGGGCGTGCTGGCGAAGCTCGACGGCGAAGGGACGAGCGGCTCGATGCGGGTCGCCGAGGTGCGCGAGGGACGGGCCGAGGTCGTGCAGATGTGGGGCCGGCCGGAGAGCGTGCGCGAGGAGTTCCGCAAGCGCCGCGCGATCTGAGGCGGGCGCCGCCCCGATGGCCCGCATCCTCTCGATCGCCGAGGACCTGATGCTCGCCAGCCGGGTCGACGCGATGCTGACCGCGGCCGGCCACCACGTGGTCCTCGCCCGCTCGCTGCAGGAGGCCTCGCTCGACGGCGCCGAGCTGATCGTCGCCGACCTCGACGTCGAGAACCCGGAGGCGCTGGTCGGGCTGGGGATTCCGGTCCTCGGCTACTACTCCCATGTCGACGCCGAGACGCGACAGGCGGCGATGGACGCGGGGGTGGACCTGGTGGTGCCGCGCTCGCGGATGAACCGCGAGTTGCCGGCGTTGGCCGAGCGACTGCTGAGCGCCTGAGCCTGCGCGGCGGCGGGCGCCGGGGATACCGAAGCGGAACGGGCGGCGAAATACCGACGCCGTACCCGAACCAGGTGGCGATCCTACGGCCATGGTCTACACGGTCGAAGAGCTGCGGCGCGGCTGGCGCGTGGTCGGCGAGGAGGTTCGAGGCATCTCGGACTACCAGGCGGTATCGAGGGTCGTTCACCGTGCCGGGATGTACCGGACCGCCGCGGCCGTCGAGCCTGAGCGTCATTACTTCTGGCTGCCTCCAGGCGGGCGACTCGAGGCGATGGACCGCTGAGGGCGGTCGGCTGCTAGCCGAGCTCGAACGCCGCCGCGACGTCGAGCTTCCGCTCGAGCAGGCCGTGCTCGAGGTCCCAGGCGGCCCACTCGCGCAGCACCCGCGGATCGAAGGGGCGCGGGGCGAGCGCGGGAAGGAGGACCCGCAGCTGCGCTCGCTGATCGCTCCGTTGCAGCGAGGGGTCGGCGGCGAGGAGGTCGTCCAGCGCCTGCTCCGGCTCCCTCTCGGTGAACCGGTAGCCGCGTTCGGTCGCGGCGACCACGTCGGCGACCAGCTGGGGCTGCCGGCGCAGGGTCCGCTCGCTGGTGGCGAGCACCAGCTCGGGATAGGGCGGGGCGCCGTATTCGTCGACCTTGAAGACGCGGATCGGCACCCCGGCCCGGCGCAGGCTGACGCCCTCGGCGTTCCAGAAGCCGGTCGCGGCGTCGACCTTGCCGGCGCCGAGGGCGCTGACCGCGTTGAAGCCGATCGTCACCTCCTCGACCCGCGAAGGGTCGCCGCCGGCGGCGCTGACCTCGGAGTCGACCACGGCTTTGTCGGAGGGGAGGCCGGTGACGCCGACCGCCTTGCCCTCCAGGTCCGCCGGCGAGGCGATGTCGCGGTCGGCGCGGGCGAGGATCGCCGCCAGCGGCCGCTGCACGATCGGCATCACCGCGACCAGCGGCAGGCCCTTCTCGCGGGCGATGCCGAGGTCGTGGATGTCGAGGATCGCGAACTCGGTGCGGCCGGCGGCGAGCAGCTTCGGCGCGTCGGTCGATTCGCCCGGCGCCTGCACCTGCAGGTCCACTCCGGCGGCGTTGAAGAAACCCTCAGCTTTCGCTGCGAAGATGCCGGCGTGGACGGGGTTCGGGGTGAAATCGAGCACCAGCGTCGCGCCGATCGGCGCGCCCGGTTCCGCGCCTCCACCGCCGCAGCCGGTTCCGATGCCGGCCAGTGCGAGGGAGGCCGCCAGCAGCGCGACAGCCTTTCCCATCTGGACCGAACCTATTGGATTAAGCCGTTGTGAGTAGACTGCCGCCCGTTTGACGAGCTACTAGGAGGAGCCGCACGTGCAGGAGAAAGGACTTCCCGCCTATCTGGCGGAGCTGATCGGGACGTTGTTCCTGGTGTTTTTCATCACCAGCGGCGTCACCCTCTTCGTCTCGACCGGCGCCCAGGCGCAGTTCGGCTCCGACTTCGCGGTGGTCGGCTTCGTCCAGGGCCTGACCCTGTTCGGGATGATCGCGATCTTCGGCGCGGTGAGCGGCGGCCACTTCAACCCGGCGGTGACGCTCGCGGTGGCGGCGATCCGGCGGATCAGCCCGCTCGACGCTGTGATCTACATCCTCGCCCAGCTCTCGGGCGCCGTGCTCGGGGCGCTGCTGACCAAGTCGCTGCTCGAGGACGAGGGGCGCGCCACCCACTACGGCGCCGGCACGATCACCGGCCTGCTCGCCAACAACACCGCCGGCGCCGTCGTCGAGGGGGTCGGCGTGCTCGTCCTGGTCCTGGTCGTCCTCTCCACGGTCTTCTCGAAAAAGAGCCTCAAGGACTGGGCGCCGCTGGCGATCGGCACGACCTTCGTCTTCATGGTCATGGTCGGCGGTCCGCTGACCGGGGCCTGCTTCAACCCGGCCCGCTGGTTCGGCGCCGCGCTGGTCGGCAACGAATTTGGCGGCACCTGGCCCTACCTGGTCGGTCCGCTGGTGGGGGCGATCGTCGCGGTCGGCATCTGGCGCTTCGTGATCGAGGCCGGTGGCCAGCCGGCTCCGACCGAGCCGCCGCAGCGGACCAAGCCGCCCGCGTCGGTCAAAGCGACCAAAGGCGACAGGGGCGGGGAGCCGAAACCGGCGAACCCGTAGGCGCCCGAGGGCGCCCACCGCACGCGCCCGGCCCGCGCGGCGCGTGCGGTAGTTTGGCCCGGTGCGCCGGGTCACCTTCTCCCGCAACTTCACCCTCTCGCTCTCGCGCACCTGCCAGTGCTATTGCAAGTACTGCGCCTTCGCCACCCACCAGGCGCATCTGCACGCGCCGAGTGACGTCGAGCGGATTCTCGACGAGGCCGTAAAGCGCAACACGAAGGAGCTCCTGGTCCTGACCGGGGAGCGGCCGGAGGTGAACCCGGTGGTCAGAGAACGACTGGCCGCCTGGGGGCACGAGGACTTCACGGGCTACGTGGTCTGGGCCTGCGAGCGGGCCCTGGAGCGCGGGATGCTGCCGCATACCAACCTCGGGGTTCTCTCCAAGGCTGACCTGGCGCGGCTGCGTGAGGTCACCGCCTCGCAGGGGCTGATGCTCGAGTCGGTCTCCGAGCGCCTGATGGAGACCGTCCACCAGGGCTCGCCGACCAAGCACCCCAAAGAAAGGCTGCGGACGATCGAAGCCGCCGGCGAGCTGCGGATCCCCTTCACCTCGGGGATCCTGGTCGGGATCGGCGAGACCGAGGAGGAGCGGGTGGCCTCGCTGGAAGCGCTGGCGGCGGTGCACGAGCGCCACGGTCACCTCCAGGAGGTGATCGTCCAGAACTTCGTTCCGCACCCGCGGTATTACGGCGCCGAGGTGGCGGAGATCGCAAACGAGGCTTCGAAGGAGCGCTGGGGGGGTGGCGGGGATTCTCCTGCGGGGGACACCCGGCAGGAAGCCCCCGCAGGAGAATCCCCGTCCCACGGAGGGGTGCAGGTGCCCGCCTGGGCCAATCCGGTCGGGATCGAGGAGATCAAGCGCCTGATCCAGGAGACCAAGCGCCTGATGCCCGACGTCGGCGTCCAGGTGCCACCGAACCTCTCCGACTTCTGGCCCGAGCTGGTCGAGGCGGGTGCCACCGACCTCGGCGGCCTTTCCGCCAACGGCGACCACATCTCGCCCGAGGAGCCCTTCCCGAGCCCGCACCAAGTGCGCAAGGAGCTGGCTCCCCGGGGCTATGCCCTGACCGAGCGGCTCTGCGTCTACCCCCAGTACATGGACTCGGAGTGGATGGAGCAGGGGGTCCTCGACGTGATCAAGCTGAAGTACTGGAGCTTCATCCCCCGCAAGGGGTCGGGCAGGACCTCCGAAGAGCGGTTCCCGGCCGGGGTGGCCGAGCGGGCGATCGCCAAGGGTCGCGAGGGGGCGGAGCTCTCCGAGGACGAGCTGACCGCGCTCTTCGCCGAGACCCGGCCCGAGGTGATCGAGGAGATGCGGATCGCGGCCGACGAGCTGCGCCGGGAGCTGGCGGGAGACACCGTCACCTTCATCGTCAACCGCAACATCAACTTCACCAACATCTGCACCGTCGGCTGTGCCTTCTGCGGCTTCGGCCAGGGCAGGCGCTCCCCCGACGCCTACGAGGTCTCTGAGCGAGACTTCGCCGCGCGGATCGAGGAGGCCCTCGCCTTCGGCGCCACCGAGCTCTGCATGCAGGGCGGCATCCATCCCGACCTGACCCTCGAGGAGTACGGACGCTGGCTCGCCCTGGCAAAGGAGGTCGCCCCCGAGATCCACCTCCACGCCTACAGCCCGATGGAGATCGACTGGGCCTGCGAGCGCTCGGGCAAGAGCCCGGCCGAGGTCTTCGACTACCTCCTCGCCCGCGGCCTCGGCTCGACCCCCGGCACCGCCGCCGAGGTGCTCGACGACGGGGTGCGCCAGCGGATCAGCCCCAACAAGCTCCCCGCCGCCCGCTGGGTCGAGATCATCGAAGCCTCCCACGCAGCCGGCCTGCGCTCGACCTCGACGGTGATGTTCGGCCACATCGAGGAGCCGCGCGAGCTGGCCCGCCACATGCGGGTGGTCCGCTCCCTGCAGGAGCGGACCGGCGGGATCACCGAGTTCGTGCCGCTCTCCTTCATCCCCTTCAACACCCTGCTCGGCCGCACCCACGGGATCGAGGAGATCTCGATCGCAGAGAACCTCAAGCACACCGCCGCCTTCCGCCTCGCGCTCGGCAAGAGCATCACCAACCTGCAGGCCTCCTGGGTGAAGATGGGCCTCGAGGGCGCGACCGAGGCGCTGCGGTGGGGCGTCAACGACCTCGGCGGGACCCTGATGGAGGAGAACATCAGCCGCATGGCGGGGGCCGATCACGGGGTCCGGCTCGAGCCGGCGCAGCTGATCGAGGCGGCGCACGCCGCCGGGCGCCCGGCGGCGCAGCGGACGACGCTCTACGAGGTTATTGAGCGCTACGAGGCCGAGCCCGTCACCGCTGCCTGAGCGCATCGCCGCTTCGGTTGAGCGTTCCCCCGTCGGGTAGGTGAGCCTGGCAGGCAACCACCCGAAAGGGGAGAAGATGAGTGACGAGGTTCGCAACACCGACGATGCCAAAGGGCGCCTGAAGGAGGCGGCCGGCGACATCAGCGGCGACAAGGACCTGCAGCGTGAGGGGAAGGTCGACCAGGCTGGCGGCAAGGCCAAGCACGGGGTCGAGCGACTGACCGACAAGGTCAAGGACCTCTTGCACAAAGACTAGGTCCGCGGCTCGCCGCCCACCCGGGGCCTCGGGGTGGGCTGGGTTCCTGTCGGTATTCGACAGAAACCCGGCCCAGCTAGCGGAAGAGGTCCTCCTCGGGAGGTCGGCGCAGCGCGGCGGCCCCGGGCCCGTCCTCGTCGCTGACGTGAGCGCCGAGGCCGTGCACGACCGCCGCCGGCACGCCGCTCGCCTTGTCCCTCACCAGGTCGGCAGCGCTCGCCGCCTCGTCGGCGATCGCGATCAGGGTGGCCTCCAGTTGACGGCCGCCGGCGTCGGTGCGGCCGCGCCAGTCGTCGAGCGGGCGCAGGCCGGCGCAGCCGATCGCCACCTCGGCCTGGCCGAGCCGCCAGGCCCGGCCGAAGCTGTCGGAGACGACGACGCCGAGACGGGTGGCGCCGCTGGCCGCGGCGAGTTCGGCGCGCAGGCGGCGAGCGGAGGCGTCGGGATCCTCCGGGAGGAGGCTGACGGTGTCCTCCTCCGGCAGGTTGGAGGTGTCGATGCCGGCGTTGGCGCAGACGAAGCCGTGCTTGGTCTCGACGATCAGCACGCTGCGCTCGGCGCGGATCACCGCGGCGCTCTCCTCGAGCACCAGCTGCACCAGGTTCGGCTCCTTGCCGAGCACCGCCGCCAGGCGCCGCGCCTCGGCGCTCGGGATCGCCGAGGAGAGCTTGCGAATCCGCCCCTCGGCCTTGGAGACGACCTTCTGCGAGACGACGATGACGTCGCCGTCCGCGAGCTCGCCGGCCTGCCGGGCGATCAGCGCCCCGAGCGGGTCGCCCGCCGCGATCTCCGGCAGCCCAGCCACCGCCCGCACCCCGACCCCTCCCGAGCTGTTCCTTTTCCCCATCATTCCGGCATAAGGAACAGCTCGCTAGATGCCGAGGACCTTGGCGGTGCGCTTGGCGCGGCCGCGGCGGCGGTCGAGCTCGCGGGTCAGGGCGATCACGTCGGCCGGGGTGTCGAGGTCGAGTTCGAGCGAGGGAAGCTGCTCGACGGCGAAGGGAACGCCCGCCTCGCGGGCGGCGGCGACGTGGCGGGCGCGGCTGCCCTCGCCGAAGGCCGGCCTGATCGCGCTCGGCGGCCGCAGGACGAGCGAGTTCGTCCCCTCGCCGTGGCGGTCGGGGACGATCGCGACGTAGGGGTGGGGGACGCCGGTCAGCAGGCGATCGAGCTCGCGCGGGTCGAGCAGCGGGCAGTCGCCGGGGAGGAGGACGACGGTGCCGGCGCCGTCCGCCTCGGCCCGCGCGATCCCCGCCAGCGCCGCCTCGACGTGGCCGGCGTCGTCGGGGTCGGGCACGACCTCGGCGCCGAACTCGGCGGCGATCCGCTGCGCGCCGGGCTCGCCGCTGACGACGATCGTCCGCGCCACGCCGCGGGCGGCGCCGATCGCCTCCAGCACGTCGGCGGCCATCGCCGCCGCCAGCGCCCGTCGCCGGTCGGGCTCCATCCCCGCCGCCAGCCGCGACTTGGCGGCGTCGAAGCGCTTCACGGTCAGCACCGCGACTGCCTGGGCGCTTTCGCTCACCCGGCCAGCTCCTCGGCGAAGTCGAGCACCGTCCGCGCCAGCCGCGCCCGGCCCTCGGCGCCCTTCATCAGGGTCGGCGTGGTGAAGGCGGGAAGGTCGCTGGGCGGCGGCTCGGGGTCGCCCGAGTCGACCACCATGCCGTCGATCAGCCCGGCGTAGAGCGAGGCGACGCCGGCGGCCGTGCTCGGCCGCCCGACCGCCGCCATGAAGCGGTCGGTCGGTCCCTTGACCACCTGGCCGGCGACGTAGGGGCTGACCGCGACGACGGGGGCGGGGGAGGCGGCGATCGCCTCGCGCACCCCCGGCAGCGCCAGGATCGGGCCGATGCTGATCACCGGGTTGGAGGGCCCGATCACGATCGCCTCGGCGCCCGCCAGCGCCTCCAGCACCTCGGCGCTCGGCGCCGCCGCCTCGATCCCCTCGAGCTCGACCCCAAGCACCTCGGGCTGGCCGCCGTCGATGATCAGGTACTCCTGCAGATCGCGGCGGCCGCCGGCGGTCAGCACCTTGGTCCGCAGCGGCGCGTCGGACATCGGCAGCACCCGCGCCTCGACCCCCAGCGCGCGGGCGATCTGGGCCTGCGCTTCGGTCGGCCGGCCGCCGTCGTCGAGGAACTGGCGCCGGTAGAGGCAGGTCGCCAGGTCGCGGTCGGAGAGGGTGAACCAGTCCGGAGCGCCGAGCCGCTTCAGCCGCTCGAAGACGACGTAGCCGTCGTCCTTGATCCCCCAGCCGCGCTCTTCGTCGATTTCGCCCGAGAGCCAGTAGGTGACCAGGTCGGGGTCGGGGGAGACGTGGACGCCGAGGATCTCGATGTCGTCGCCGGTGTTGACGACGACCGCGAGCTCGTGGCCGACCTCCTCCTGCAGGCCGGCGCCGAGCTTGGCGCCTCCGGTGCCGCCGGCGAGGAGCGCGACCCGCACCTCAGGCCGTCGGCTCCGCGGCCGGGTGCGGCTGGGGATCGGCCCCGCCGAGCAGATCAAGGACGCAGGGCGCAGCCTTTGCCGGTTGGCAAAGGCAAGCCCGAGGACGCCGAGATGCGAAGTGTGCGGGGTCGGTCATCCAGGCGTGCGAGGTCGCGGGGCCGACGGCCTGCCTAGCCCCAGTGGTCGGCGTCGGGCAGGCCGGTCAGCTTGATGCCCGCGTGGGCCTTGTAGCGGCTGTTTACCGAGATCAGCATCGGCGTCAGCTGCTCGACGATCCGCGCCATCTCCAGCGGGCCGGCGTTGACCGCGCGCAGGCCGGGAATCAGCTCGATCAGCCGCGCCACCCGCGCCTTGTCGGCCTTCTTGTCGCCGCAGACCAGGATGTCCTCGTCGAGCTCGTGGTCGGTGTCGGTCAGGGTCGGAGCGCCGACGGTGTGCAGGGCGGCGACGACGGTGACTCCCTCGGGGACCATCTCCTGCGCCTGCTGGGCGGCCGAGCCCTGCCAGACGCCGAGCGAGCGGGTCGCCTTGCCGGAGACCGCCGCGGCCAGCGGCACCGTGCAGTCGACCAGGATCTGGCCGGGCCGCAGCGCCTCCTTGAGGTTCTGCAGGTTCTCCGACTGGGCGCGGAAGGGGACGGTGAGGAAGACGATCTCGGCCTCGGCGGCGGCATCCGCGTTCCCCATCCCGCGCACCTCGGCCTCGGGGACCTTGGCGCGGATCTTCGCCGCCGCTTCCTCTCCGCGCTCGGCCGAGCGCGAGCCGAGGACCACCGGCGCTCCGGCCATCGCCCAGCGCAGGGCGAGGCCGGCGCCGAGGGCGCCGGTGCCGCCGAGGATCGGGATGGGGGGGACGTCGGGCACGAGCGGGGCGGCCAGTCTATGTGACCTCGCGCGCCGGCCCGCGGGCGGCGACTATGCTCAGCGGCGATGAGGCTGGAGGGACGCAGGGCGCTGGTCACCGGCGGCGCCAGCGGGATCGGGGCGGCGATCGCGGCGCGGCTCAGCGCCGACGGCGCCGAGGTCTGGGTCGCCGACGTCAACGCCGAGGGGGCGGCGCGCGTCGCCGGCGAGCTCGCCGGCCACCCGCTCGAGCTCGACGTCGCCGACCACGCCGCCTGCGTCGCGGCGATCGGCGAGCTCGGCAGCCTCGACGTCCTCGTCAACAACGCCGGCACCGACGAGTTCGGCTTCTTCACCCAGACCACGCCCGAGCAGTGGCAGCGGGTGATCGCGATCAACCTGCTCGGGGTGATGAACTGCACCCACGCGGCGCTGCCGGCGATGCAGGCGGCGCGCTACGGGCGGATAGTCAACATCTCTTCGGAGGCGGGGCGGGTCGGCTCCAAGGGCTCGGCCGCCTACTCGGCGGCGAAGGCGGGGGTGATCGGCTTCACCAAGGTGATCGCCCGCGAGAACGGCCGCTATGCGATCACCGCCAACGCGGTCGCCCCGGGGCCGATCGAGACGCCGCTGCTGATGGGGGCGAAGCAGCTCGGCGAGGTCGGCGAGAAGCTGATCGACAAGATGCGCGCCTCGACCCAGCTCGGCCGCCTCGGCCAACCCGAGGAGGTCGCCGACGCGGTCGCCTTCCTCGCCTCCGAGGAGGCCGCCTACGTGACCGGCGAGACGCTCGGCGTCAGCGGCGGCCTCGGCATGGTCTGAGCCGAGGCCACCGCCGCGCACCCGGCTCAGACGTTGCTGGGGACGTCCGCCTGCGGCGGCGTCGCCGCCTGTTCGGCCCGGCCGAGGCCCTTGGCGACGCGGGCGCCGATTTCGGTGTCGACCTGGGTCCAGTACTCGACGACGCGATCCTGGGTCTCCGCGGTCACCTCGGCGCTGGCGTGGCCGACGATGTTTTCGACCAGCATCGTCCGCTTCTCGTCGTCCATCACCTCGCGCACCATCGTGCCGGCCTGGCCGAAGTCGTCGTCCTCGGCGTGCTTCGGGTTGGCGTAGCGACCGAGCTCGCCGCCCGCGACCTGCCAGCTGAGGTCGGCGCCGTTCTCGCCGTCGGCGACCGGGCCGCCGTGGGAGTTCGGCGCGTAGACGGGCTGGTCGCCCGAGTGGATGTAGGTCATCGGCCCGTCGAAGTTGTAGGAGTGGACCTCGACCTTCGGCGAGTTGATCGGCAGCTGCTCGTAGTTGGCGCCGATCCGGTGCAGGTGGGTGTCGTGGTAGGAGAAGATCCGGCCCATCAGCATCTTGTCGGGGCTGAGGCCGATCCCCGGGACCAGGTTGGCCGGCGAGAAGCCCGACTGCTCGACTTCGGCGAAGAAGTTGTCGGGGTTGCGGTCGAGGACCATCCGGCCGACCTGGATTGGCGGGTAGTCGCCGTGCGGCCAGACCTTGGTCAGGTCGAACGGGTTGAAGCGGTAGGAGAGTGCCTCCTCGAACGGCATCACCTGGACCTCGAGCCGCCATTCGGGCGCTTCGCCGTCGGCGATCGCCTTGCGCAGGTCGCGCCGGTGGGCATCGGGGTCCTGGGAGGCCATCTCCACCGCTTCGTCTTCGCTGTAGTTCTCGATCCCCTGGACGGTCTTGAAGTGGTACTTGATCCAGAACTTCTCGCCGCCGGCGTTCTGCCAGGAGAAGGTGTGGCTGCCGTAGCCGTTCATGTGCCGGTAGGTGCGGGGCGTGCCGCGGTCGGACATCAGGATCGTCACCTGGTGGGCGCTCTCCGGCGAGAGGGTCCAGAAGTCCCACTGCATCTCGTTCGAGCGCATGCCGGTGTCGGGCAGCCGCTTCTGGGAGTGGATGAAGTCCTGGAACTTGGAGGCGTCGCGGACGAAGAAGACCGGCGTGTTGTTGCCGACCAGGTCGTAGTTGCCCTGCTCGGTGTAGAACTTGAGCGCGAAGCCGCGCGGGTCACGGGCGGTGTCGGGGGAGCCCTGCTCGCCGGCGACGGTCGAGAAGCGGGCGAACATCTCGGTCCGCTTGCCGGGCTGGAAGAGATCGGCCTTGGTGTACTGGCTGACGTCCTCGGTCACCTCGAAGAAGCCGTGGGCGCCGCTGCCCTTGGCGTGGACGACCCGCTCCGGCACCCGCTCGCGGTTGAAGTGCTGGATCTTCTGGACCGTGTAGTGGTCGTGGAGGACGGTCGGACCCTGCTCGCCGACGGTCAGCGAGCGCTCGTCGCTGGTCGCTGGGATGCCGGAGTCGGTGGTGGTCGTCGGTCGCTTGCTCTCGTCGCTCATCGCTGGCTCTCCTCCTGAGATTGGCTGAGGGTGGGGTTCGTCGCCGCAGCTGACTCGGTCGCGATCGCGGCGCGGCAGTCTGGGCACACGCCCCAGAACGTGATCTCGGCCTCGTCGACCAGAAAGCCGGCGGCTCCGTCCGGGCTGAGGCAGGGCGCCGCGCTGACGGCGCAGTCGACGTCCTGGGTCACGCCGCAGGCGCGGCAGACGATGTGGTGGTGGTTGTCGCCGACCCGAGTCTCGAAGCGGGCGGCCGATCCGGCCGGCTCGATGCGCCGGACGAGGCCGGCGGCGGTGAGCGCCTGCAGGCTGTCGTAGACCGCCTGGGTCGAGACCAGGTCGCCCTTGGCCTCGAGGCACTCGATGATCTCGCGCACCTCCGGATGGCCCGGCAGGGAGCTGACCGCCGCGTAGACCCTGACCCGGGGACGGGTCGCCCGCAGGCCGTGGCTGCGCAGCCTCTCGGCGATCTCCTCTGCGTTGGCCGCCACGCTCGCCACTGTAGCTGATCTGGAATCGTTCCAAGCTAGGGACCTCTTCAGCTTCCGACAAGGTTGGCTCGCTACCGTCGTTCGATGCGCAGCGACGTCCGCGCCCCGATCGCCGCCAGCATCGTCAGCGCCCTGCTGCTGGCGCCGCTGGCGCTGCTCGCCTACTGGATCGGGCCGACCGCGCGCCTCGACCGCTCGCTCCTCGTCCACCTCGACCGGCCCGACGGCTCGCGCAGCCACGAGCTGTTCAGCCAGGTCGCCCACCTCTGCGACCCGCTGCCTTTCGCCCTGATCCTGGCGGCGATCGTCGCGATCGGCGTCGGGGCCCGCCGCATCCGCGAGACGGTCGTCGCCCTGGTCCTCGTCGCCGGCGCCACCCTGACCACGCAGGTGCTCAAGCAGCTGCTCGACCACTCGCGCTTCGAAATCCAGTACGGCCTGCACCAGCCGCTTTCCGATGCCTTCCCGAGCGGTCACGCCACCGCCGCCGCGGCGCTCGCGGCGGCGCTGCTGCTGGTCGTGCCGCCGCGGCTGCGCCCGCTCGCCGCCGGTGCCGGCGCGGCCTTCGCCGGCGCGGTCGGGATCGCCGTCGTCGTCATCCAGTGGCATTACCCGAGCGACGTCGTCGGCGGCCTGCTCGTCGTCGCCAGCTGGACCTTCGCGGCGATCGCGGCGCTGCGGCTGCTGAGCCCGCGCGGCCCCGAGGGGCCGCCGCGCGAGCGCAGCGAGACTGCCTCGGGGCGCTTCGCCGTCTCGCTGCAGTAGCCGCCGCCGGCGCCGCCGCGAACGCTGGGATCGCCGCCGCGCCTCTATCGTTGGAGCTGTCCGCGCCGGAGTGGCGGAACTGGCATACGCGATCGACTCAAAATCGATTGCCCTTGCGGGCTTGTGGGTTCGAGTCCCACCTCCGGCACTGCATCAGGTACGCTCCCATCTCTTTCCGGAACTCGACGGGCGGGGGAGATCGGGGCGGGATGATGGCGAGCGTCTTGGAATGCGGGCGGCGACAGGGCCCGCGGCTTCTCTTCCGCGTCCTTCTTGGCCTCCTGCTGGCGATCGTGCTGGCGGGCCTGGCGCCGGCGGCGGCCCTGGCCGCGGAAGCGGGCGGCGGCAGCGCGTCCGATGGCGGTGGCTTCGATCTCAGCACGCCGATCGAAATCATCGGCGCGATCGTCATCCCGTCGCTCACCTTCGGAGCCGGCGTCGTGGCCTGGCGCGTCAAGCAGGGGCGCGAAGAAAGGAAGGAACAGCTGGCTGCCGCCGACGAGTTCCTGGCCCAGAGCGGGAAGCTCCTGGACCGTCTGCGAACCTTCGCCACCGGCAGCGATCGCGCCGACGACGTCGCCCTGCTGCTCGACGAACTCAAGGGCCTGGCCGAGGCGTCGACGAAGATCGCCGATTCGGAGCTGAAGCAGCTCGGCCAGCGGTTCTTCGACAGCGCCGGGGCGGTGCTGCGCGCGGTCGCGTCGCCTGACAAGTCGACGCAACCGGCGGCGCAGGAGGCGGTGCGGGCGTTCGACGATCTGCGAGCCGGCGTCGAGCGTTTCCGGCGCGAAGGCGACAGGAAGCGGCGCCGTTCGGCGGCCGCGCAGGGGGAAGGGGAAGTCAGCATCGCCACTCCACCGCCTGTCGCCGAGCGGGAGACCCCGAGCCCGCCGTCGGGGGAGATGCCGCTGTAGGCGAGTCGGCGTGCGGCGCTCAGGCGGGCTGGGGGGCGCCGTCCTGCGGGGCGGCGCCGGCGCCGTAGTCCTCGCCGGAGCCGATCGGGCGCTCTTCCTCGACGTGCCAGTTCTGGTTGAAGCCGTAGAGGGCGGCGGCGATGACGACGATCTGCAGCAGCCCGAGGGCGATCACCAGCACCCCGACCAGCGAGGAGGAGAGCAGCGGCTCGACGAAGCCGCCCTTCTCGCGTTCGAACCAGCTTTCGGCGCCGACCGCGCAGAGGATCGCGAGGATCATCGAGAGCGCCGCCGCCAGCGGCAGCACGCCGCGGCTCCAGAGCGCCACTCGGATCGCGAACAGCAGGTACAACAGCGCGTAGATCGCGCAGACGACCCCCATCCCGCTGCCGCCCTTCATCACCGACCAGCCGCCGACCGTGATCAGCGCCGCCAGCAGGGCCGTCGCCAGCAGCAGCAGCACGATCAGCCACTTCATCGTGACCGAGCTGGCCTTCTCCCGATTCGGCCGCCACAGCTCGTAGCCGGGCCTCACCTGTCCCACCGCCATGCGTCGATTCTAGAATCCAGCAGCGACGGCGCCGCATTGGCGCCTCGTTAAGCGCCCGCGGGCGTGGTGGAATTTGGCAGACACGCCGGCTTTAGGTGCCGGTGCTCGAGAGAGCTTGGGGGTTCGAGTCCCTCCGCCCGCACTGAGTGCCGGCCCGCCCGGCGGCCAGCTACGATCACCCCCTCTGGGGCAGTGGCCCAATTGGCTAAGGCACCGGTCTCCAAAACCGGCGATTCCAGGTTCGAGTCCTGGCTGCCCCGTCGCCCGATCCCGCTTGATGGCCGGCCGCGCGCGGGGGCGTTGGTCAGCTTCCGCCGCGCAGCGTCCGCCCGAGGCAGCGGACATGGGCGGGCGCCATCCCCCAGCGTTCGTAGAAGCGGAGGGCGTCGGCGTTGCCGGCGACGACGGCGAGGCCGATGTGGTTGACGCCCCTCGCGACGAGCCGTCGCTCGACCTCCTCCATCAGCAGCGACCCGATCCCCCAGCGGCGCAGCTCGGGCACGACGGAAAGCGCCTCGAGCTCGCCGATCCGATCGTCGGTCGCAAAGCTCCAGTCACCCTCGGCGATGCAGAACAGGGCGAAGCCGACAGGCGTGCCCTCGCGCTCGGCGATCAGCAGCCATGCCTCGCCGGCGGCCATCCGCCGCTCGAACTCCCGGCGGCGGCGCGGCCAGGCGTCCGACGCCTCGCGAAAAGCGACGACCTCGCGCGCCCGCTCGGCCACTTCGGCGTCGTGCGCGTACATCGCCTGCCACAGCGACTCGACCTCGTCGAGCCGCTTCACCTTCGCCTCGACGATCTCGATTTCGGGTGGTCCGCCCTGGCCCGGGGTCACGAACGCTCACCCCCGTTCGGGATGGTGGATCTGATTGGGTCGGGTTCGATCGAGCGATGAAACATCATGAGAGACATAATCTTAGGAGTTTTTAAGATAGAGTAATTGTACCGATGGGTACAGCGACCAAGAGCTCAGCGCGTTCAGCACGTCCCGCGACGCCGATCCACGAGATCAAGGCGCAGTTCTTCCGCACTCTCGGCCACCCGGCGAGGGTGCGAGTGCTGGAGCTTCTGCGAGACGGCGAGATGACGGTCGGCCAGCTTCAGGCCGAGCTCGGCCTCGACTCGAGCGGAGCGTCTCAGCACCTCAGCGCGATGCGCCGGCAGGGCATCCTCGAGGCGCGCAAGGAGGGCACGAGCGTCCACTACAGCGTCCGCGACCCGCGCGTCTTCCAGTTGCTCGAGAGCGCGCGGCAGGTGATCGGCTCCCACCTGGAGGAAGCCAACGCGCTGCTGGGGGAGCTGGGGGAGGAGACGACCTCGACGGCCGCCGGGTCGGCCGCGAAGAGCCGCTCGCGTTAGGCCGCCCGGGTTGAGCGGAACAGAGCTGTTGGTCGGCGCCGGGGGCGCCTCGCTCCTCGCCGGGACGATCCTGCCGCTGCTGCGGCTGAGCGCCCCGGCCGCGCTGTTGCTGCAGGCGGCGGGCATCGGGCTGCTCGGCGCCGGCGGCGTCCTCGTCCTCTTCATTTCGGGCCCGATCGGCGACGGCTTCGCCAACGGCCTTCACCCGGCCCTCGGGCTCGACGGGTTGAGCGGATTCTTCACCGCGACGATCGCGCTCGTCGCACTGCCCTCCCTCCTCTACGCACGCGATTACCTCAGCGGGGCTCCGCGTGAGCGCGAGCTGGCGGCGCTCTGCGGACTCTTCCTCGTCTCCCTCTGCAGCCTCCTCGCCGCCCGCGACCCGTCGCTCTTCCTCGCCTCCTGGGAGCTGATGACGCTGGCGCCGGCGGCGGCGATCCTGCTGCGGCGACACGACGCCGGCGTTCGCCACGCCGTCTTCGTCTACCTCGCCGTCACCCACCTCGGTGGCGCCGGCGTCTGGATCTGCATTCTCGCCCTCGCCCATTACGGCGCCCTCGCCGACCCCGGCGCGCTCGCCTCCCACGGCGGCGGCGTGCAGGCGCTGGTCCTGGTCGCGGCGCTGATCGGCTTCGGCACCAAGGCGGGGCTGATGCCGCTCCATGCCTGGCTGCCGCGAGCGCACCCGGTCGCGCCCAGCCATGTCTCGGCGCTGATGTCGGGGGTGATGATCAAGGTCGCCCTCTACGGGCTGATCCGGGTGCTGTTCGAGTGGGCGGCGCCGGCGCCGCTCTGGATCGGCTTGGCCGTGGTCGCGCTCGGCCTCGTCTCCGCGCTCGGCGGTGTCCTCTACGCGCTGGTCCAGCACGACCTCAAGCGCCTGCTCGCCTTCTCCTCGATCGAGAACGTCGGCATCGTCGCCCTCGGGCTCGGCGCCTCGGTCCTGTTCGCCGGCCAGGGCGATGGCACCTGGGCGGCGATCGCCTTCGCCGCGGCGCTCCTGCACGTCTTGAACCATGCCGTCTTCAAGGCGCTCCTCTTCCTCGCCGCCGGCTCCTTCGAGCGCGCTGTCGGCGCGCTCGACCTCGACCGCCTCGGCGGCCTCGCGCGGCGGATGCCCTGGACGGCCGCCGCCTTCGCGCTCGGGGCGATGGCGATCGTCGGCCTGCCGCCGCTGAACGGATTTGCCTCCGAGTGGCTGACGCTTCAGGCCTTGATTCACCTCGCATTCGGCCCGGCCCTCGGATTGGGGCTCGCCGGCGCGCTCGCCGCCGCGGGGCTTGTCGCCACCGCCGCGCTCGCCCTCTTCTGCTTCGTCCAGGCGGTCGGGCTGGTGCTGCTCGGGGAGCCGCGCGCACCGCGGGTGGCGGCCGCCGCCGAGGTGCCGGTGGGAATGCGGGTCGGGCCGCTCTTCCTTGCCGCCTGCTGCGTTGCCCTCGGGGCGGTCCCCGGCCTGCTCGTGCCGGCGCTGATGGTGCTCTCGCCGGGCGGCGAGGGCGTCGCCACCGAGCCCGCCCTGGTCGTCCCCGGGACCGGCTCGCTGCCCTCTCTTTGGCTGGCGGTCGGGATCGCCGGACTGACCGCGCTCGCCTGGCGCCTGCGCGGCTCGCGGCGCGCGGCGCCGGCGCCGGTCTGGGCCTGCGGCCAGGGGATCGAGCCGGCGCTGCGCTGGAGCTCGGCGGGCTTCACCAAGCCGCTGCGGCTGGTGCTCGAGGCCGTGCTGCGGCCGCAACGGGAAATCGAGGTGATCCGCCAGGGCGGCCTGGTGCGCGCCGTCCGCTACAGCGGCGAGGTCCCCCACCTCTTCGATACCGCGCTCTACGGGCCGGTCCGCCGCCGCGCGCTCGCCGGCGCCCGGGTCGCGCGCCGGATCCAGTCCGGCAGCGTTCGCGCCTACGCCGCCTATCTCCTCGTGCTGCTGCTGCTGGTGCTCGTCGCGGTCCGCGTGGAGGTGATCGGGTGACCGCGCTCGCGGCCGCGATCCAGGTGCTCGGTGGGCTGGCCCTGGCACCGCTCCTTCCCGGTGCGGTCCAGTCGCTGAAGGCCCGCCTGCAGGGCCGCCGCGGGCCCTCGCCGCTGCAGCCCTACCGCGATCTGCGCCGGCTCTGGGGGAAGTCGCTCGCCGATCCGCAGCCGACCACCGTCGTCTACCGGCTGGCCCCCTGCCTCGTCGCTGCCGCGACCGCCCTGGCGCTGGCGCTGATCCCGATCGGTGGCCGCGCCCCGGACTGGTCGCTGGGGAACGACGCCCTCGTCCTCGTCGGCCTGCTCGCCCTCGCCCGCTTCGCCCTCGCCGCCTCGAGCTGGGATACCGGTTCGGGCTTCGCCCTGATGGGCTCGAGCCGCGACCTCACCCTCGCCGTGTTCGCCGAGGCGCTGCTGCTCTTGGCGCTGCTGCTCGCGGCGCTGCCCCCAGGCAGCACCGATCTCGTCGCGATGGCAGCCGCGGCCGCAGGCTCGGGCCCCTGGGGCGAACCGGTCCACTGGTGCGCCGCCGTCGCCTTCGGCCTCGTCGTCCTGGTCGAGACCGGCCGCCAGCCGATCGACAACCCCGACACCCATCTCGAGCTGACGATGATCCACGAGGGGCCGCTCCTCGAGTACGCCGGCCGTGACCTGGCGCTCCTGGAGTGGAGCGCGGCGGCCCGCCACTGGATCGTGCTGGTGCTCGGAGCGGAGCTCTTCCTGCCCCACGGGGGCGGATTCTGGGCCCAGCTCGGTTGGCTCGTCGCCGGGGTCACCGCCCTCTGCGCAGGGCTGGCTCTGATGGAGACCGCGCAGGCGAAGATGCGGATCCTGCGGGCGCCCGGGCTGCTCGCCGGCGGCTGCCTGCTCGCCCTCGCCGGCCTCGCCAGTGTCCTGATCGGAGGGCTCTCGTGAGCGCCGGTGTGGTCGCAGCCCTGGTCGGCCTCGGCTTCGGGGTGGTCCTGGTCCGCCGTCGCAGCATCGCCACGGTGCTGGTATCGGTGCAGGCACTGGTGCTGGGGATCGGCGCGCTCTCGCTCACCGACGGCGGCAGCAGCATGGCGGTGGCGGCGGTGATCCTCCTCGTGCGGGCCCTCGCGCTGCCGGCGATCATCACCGTCGCCACCCGCCGCACCCGTGAGCCGGCGCTCGTGGCGCCGTCGCAGGGCGTCGTCGTTCGCCTGCTCGTCGCCAGCCTCGCCTCCCTGGTCGCGGCGGTCGCGGTGCCGCCGCTCGGGCTCTCCGGCCGCGCCGCCGAACACGGGGCGCTTGCCCTGCTCAGCCTCGGGATCGCGGTTGTCGCCGTGCGGCGGCCGGCGATCCTGCAGGTGCTCGGGATCATCGTTGCCGAGAACGGCGTCTACCTGCTGGCGGTCTCGGTGCCGGGTGGCATCCCCGCGGTAATCGAGCTCGGAGTCCTCTTCGACCTGGTGCTCGTCGTCACCGTCGCCACCGCCTTCAGCGAAAAGATCCACGAGAAGCTGGGCAGCGGCGACACCGACCTGCTGCGAGGCCTGCGTGACTAGAGACGGAGCCCTCGCGATCGCGATGCTGGCGGCGCCGCTCCTCACCGCAGCCCTGGTCATCTTCGCCCGGACGGTGCGGGCTGCCGACCGGCTGAACCTCGTGGGCTCGCTGCTGAGCGCGGCGCTGGCGCTGGCGCTGGCCGTGATCGCGATCGCCGCCGCGCCGGGCAGCGCGGCTGGGGGAGGCTGGTACGTGCTCGACCCGGCCAGCGGGGTCTTCCTCGCCCTGATCGCGGTGGTCGGTCTCGCCAGCGCCGTCGTCTCGCCCGCACACCTGCGCCACGCCGGCCGCAGCTGGTTCGGCGAGCGCCGCTCCCACGCCTACTACTACGCGGCCTTCCAGCTCTTCTGGGCGGCGCTGCTGGCGCTGCCGCTGGCCGGCAACCTGGCGCTGGCCTGGCTGCTGATCGAGGCCACCACTGCGGCTTCGGCGCTGCTGGTCGCCTTCAGCGGCAAGCGCAGCGCGCTGGAGGCGGGCTGGAAGTACGTCGTCTTGACGACGCTGGGGCTGGCGGTCGCGCTGCTCGGGATCGTCGTCCTCTTCGCCGCCGCCGGCGGCGACAGCCTCTCGGCGCTCGACTGGCGCTCGCTGGCGCGGGACGCTGGGGGCCTGCCGGCGGAGGCAACGCTCTTCGCGTTCGTCCTGATCGTCGTCGGGTTGGCGGCGAAGATCGGCTGGGCGCCCGTCCACAACTGGCTGCCCGACGCGCACTCCGAGGCGCCGCCGCCGGTCAGCGCCCTGCTCTCGGCGGCGCTCCTGCCGACCGTGCTGCTGATCGCCTGGCGCGCGAAGCTGGCACTCGAACCAGGGCTCGGCGCGAGCGCGGTGCAGGAGCTCTTCGTCGGCTTCGGCCTGCTCTCGCTGGCGGTCGCCGTGCCGTTCCTCTGGCGGCCGCTGCCCTGGAAGCGCCTCCTCGCCTACTCGAGCCTCGAGCACATGGGGATCCTGGCACTTGGGATCGGCTTCGGCACTCCGCTCGCGATCGCTGGCGTCGTGCTCCACGTCGCCGGTCACGGGATCGCCAAGTCGCTGGGCTTCTACGCCGCGATCCCGCTGCTCCGCCAGGACCCGGCCAGCGCTCGCCGAGCGCCGCGCGGGGTCGCTCGCAAGAGTCCGGCGACCGCCGGGGCGATGACCGTCAGCCTCCTTTCGCTCGCCGGCCTGCCGCCCTCGCCGCTCTTCGTCTCGGAGCTGATGGTGCTGCTGGGGGGAATGGACGCGGGGCTGCTCGGCGTCTCCGCCATCGGCGCGATCTTGCTGGCGCTCGGCTTCCTCGGGCTGGCTCACGCCCTGATCGAGGGGCTGCTCGGCAGCGGCAAGCGCGCCGGGGCGCGCCCCAGCCCGCGCTCGGCGCGGGCGGTGCTGCTGCTCTCCTCGGCCGCCGCAGCGGCGCTCCTCGCCCTCACGGTGGTCGCCTACGCCCTGCCGGGCTCCGATCTCGTCGCCGCGCTGACGGGGAGCGGCTCGTGAGCGAGGACGCGGCCACCGCGGCGGCCGGCTCGCAGCAAGTGGAGTGCCGCACGGTCTCGTCCTCCGCCTGGCGCGAGGCCTGCCTCGACGCGCTCGACCGCGGCGAGCGCTTCTGCGGCGCCTACGCCTCCGGCTCGGGCGCCGGACGGCGCTTCACCGCGCTCTTCGCCCGCGCCGCCAAGACGCGCGCGGTCACCGCCGAGCTCGACGGCGGCGGCGAGCTGCCGACGATCGTCGACCTGATCCCGGCCGCCGACTGGGACGAGCGCGAGGCCCACGACCTCTGGGGGCTGCGCTTCGCCGGCCACGAGCCGCTGCGCCCGCTTGCGAACCATGAAGCCGACACCGCGAGCTGGACGGTGCCGGTGGAGGGGAGGGGGACCTACCAGGTGGCGGTCGGCCCGATCCACGCCGGCGTGATCGAGTCCGGCCATTTTCGCTTCCACGTCGTCGGCGAGCGGATCCTGCAGATGGACCCCCGCCTCTTCTACAAGCACCGCGGGCTCGAGCGGGCCGCCGAGGGGCGCCGGCCGAGCGAGGGGCTGGCGTTCGCCGCCCGCGCCTGTGGCGCCGGCGCGGTCACCAACTCGGTCGCCTACGCCCACGCCTGCGAGAGCGCGCTCGGCCTCGTTCCCTCGCGCGCGATCCGCCGTGCCCGCACCGTCCTGCTCGAGCTGGAGCGCCTCTACAACCACCTCAACGACGTCGCTGCGATCTGTGCGGGGGTCGGCTTCGCCGCCGGCAACATGGCGTTTACGGCGCTGAAGGAGCGGGCGCTGCGGCTGAACCGCGAGCTCAGCGGCCACCGCTTCCTGTTCGGGACGGTCTCGGTCGGCGCGTCTCGCTTCGAGCTGGCCAGCCCGGCGGCCGCGGACGCGCGCGGCACGTTGGCTGAGCTCGCGGCCGACGCAGCCGGCGCCTGGCGCGAGGTCGCCTTCGCCGCCTCGGTCCAGGAGCGGCTCGGCGGGGTCGGCGTGCTCGCGGTCGAGGACGCGGTCGAGCTCGGCGCCGTCGGTCCCGCCGCGCGCGCATCGGGGGTGAACCTCGACGTCCGCAGCGCCAGCCCTGGCCTCTGGTACGGACCCGCCTTCGCGCCGGCGCGACCGACCACGGCCAGCGGCGACGTCGCCGCTCGGCTCGAGCTGCGCGCCGCCGAGCTGACGGTGACCTTCACGCTCCTGGACGAGCTGCTCGCCGAGCCCGTCGCGGCCGACGCCGCGAGCCCCGGCCGGTCCGGCGGCGCGGTCGGCGTCGCGCGGGTCGAGGGGCCGCGCGGGGAGACCGTCTGCGTCGCCGAGCTCGAAGGCGAAACCCTGAGACGGTGGCATCTGCGGACGGCGTCCTACGCCAACTGGCCCGCCGTCGCCCGTGCCACCGCCGGCAACCTCCTGCCCGACTTCCCGCTGATCAACAAGAGCTTCGAGCTCTGTTACGCCTGCGTGGACCGCTGAGTGTTCATCCTTCTCCGCCACCTTCAGCGCGTGCGTCGCGAAGCGGCGCTGCCACCTCGCAAGGGCGGCCGCTCGCTCGCGATCCGTCACGTCGACGCCGGCTCCTGCAACGCCTGCGAGCACGAGCTGACCGCGACCGCGGCGCCGCAGTACGACCTGCAGCGCTTCGGCCTCGACATCGTCGCCTCGCCGCGGCATGCCGATGTCCTGCTCGTCACCGGTCCCGTCACGAGGAGGATGGAGGCGGCGTTGCTGCGCGCCTACGAGGCGATGCCCGAGCCCCGCCTCGTCGCCGCCCTCGGCGACTGTGCCCTCGGCTGCGGTGTCCTCGCCGAGCGAGCCGAGCTGGCGGCGCCGCTCGAGCAGCTGCTCCCGGTGGCGATCCGGATCCCCGGCTGCCCGCCGAGCCCGGAGGAGATCAGCGCAGCGCTCCTGGCCGGCGCCACCAATAATTACCCACGATAGATGTGTAAACTCTGTGGAGCGATGACAAGGGCGAGCGCTGACAGCCGTTATCGACAGCCGGACGGGCCGCGGGCCGCGCCGCGCGACGGGTCTGCGCCTCAGTCTGGTGAGAGCCAGTCGAAGCGAGCCCCAGCGAGCGGCGAGGATTCCGCCTCGCCGCTCCCGCTCTGCTGTCGGGGATGGGTGAGCGAGGCATCGCACGCGCTTCACCGTCGCGCCTAGCCGGCGCTCGCCGCGCGCCTTGCTTCCGACCGCTTCGCGCTGGACACCAGGGGGCAACGCGGTCGAAGAGGTGGAGAAGGTGGGAGCCGGCTTGGGAAGCGGGCGTTCCGCTTTCCTATCGTGGCGCCTGCAGCCGATCGATCTCTCGCCGCACCTCGTCCTCGGTAATCGGCGTTCTCAGGTAGACGTCCCAGGCGTTGAGGATCAGGCCGATCGCCCAGCCCCCGGTCACCCAGGCGGGCCAGGGATAGCCGGCGCCGGTCACCGCCCAGACCGCCCAGACCGCCGCATTCACGACGACGTAGGCGACCAGGTGGCCCTGGAAGTCGCGCTTCTTGTGGAGGCGCGCGAGCGCTCGCTCGCGGTCGCTCCCGGTCTCCTCGATCTGAGTCTCATCGGCCATGCCCGGATCTTCGGCGCCGCGCCAGCCCTCGCCATCCGTATCTCTCCGCGGTCGGCCATGTGGGACTCGCAGGATGCGAGTCGGTGTGCCCGCACGGAGGGTGTGGGACATGAACGAAGACACCTACCCAGTGACCTTCGCGGTCGACTACCCAGATCGCCCGCTCAACCGACTCAGCACCGCCTTCCGAGTCTTCACCGTGATCCCGATCGCGATCGTGCTCGGCGCGATCGGCGGCTACAGCTCCAGCTATGGCAGCGGGACCGAGACCACCACGATCGCGATCGGCGGCACCGGGCTCCTCTTCCTTCCGCCCCTGCTGATGATCCTCTTCCGTCAGAAGTACCCGCGCTGGTGGTTCGACTGGAACCTCGAACTGCTTCGGTTCACGAATCGGGTCGGCGTCTACCTCGCCCTGATGGATGACCGCTATCCCTCCACCGACGATCGCCAGTCGGTCCGGCTCGACCTCGACTATCCCGACGCGCGCACCGGCCTCAACCGTTGGCTGCCGCTGGTCAAGTGGCTGCTGGCGATCCCGCACTACGTCGTGCTCTTCTTCCTCTGGGTCGGGGCCGTCCTCGCCGCGATCGCCGCGTGGTTCGCGATCCTCTTCACCGGGCGCTACCCGCGCGGCCTCTTCGACTACGTGGAGGGCGTGATCCGCTGGCACAACCGGGTCATCGGCTACACCTTCATCCTCGTCACCGACGACTACCCGCCGTTCCGGCTGCGTCCGTGAGCCTCTCCCCGGCGGCGGAGCATCACAGACGATGAGGGTGTTGATCGCCTACGCCAGCCGCCATGGCGCGACGGCGGGGATCGCGGCACGCATCGCCGACCGGATGGCCGACCGCGGCGTCGTCCCGGACGTGCGCCGGGTGGACGCGATCGAGGAGGTCGGCGATTACGACGCGATCGTGCTCGGGTCGCCGGTCTACGACGGGGCCTGGCCGCCGGAGGCGAGGCGGTTCGTCTCGCTGCAGGCCGAGGCCCTCGCGGCGCGGCCGTTGTGGCTGTTCAGCGTCGGCTCGTTGGGCGACACGGGGCGGCTGCTCGGCCCGCTCGCCCACAAGGAGCCCAGGGACATCGACTCGCTCCGCGCGACGCTGCTCCCGCGCGACTACCGCGTCTTCCGGGGCGTGATCGAGAAGCACCAGTGGCCATTCTGGTCCCGCCTGCTGTTCCACCTCCTCGGCGGGCGCCTCGGCGATCACCGCGAGTGGAGCGTGATCGATAGATGGGCCGACGAGATCGCGAGGGCGGTGTCGAGCCTTCCGGACCGAGCGAGCTCGTGACGTCACCCGGCCCGGCGAAGCCGGCACCGGTGGGGGTCAGCCGCGCAGCGCCCGCAGAGCGTTGACGATCACGGCGAGATCGATGCCCTCCTGCAGGAGGGCACCGGCGACCGGGGGGATGTAGCCGAAGGCCGCGACGCCCATCGCCACCAGGCTGAGGCCCATGCCGGCGAGGACGCTCTGGCGCGCTATCGCCAGCGCCCTGTGGCCGGCGTGCACGGCGTCGGCGACGCGGTCGACGCGGTCGACCGTGATCACCGCATCCGCCGTCTCCGAGGACACGGTGGCGCCGGCGACCCCCATCGCGACCCCCAGGTCCGCGAGAGCGAGGGCGGGCGCGTCGTTGACGCCGTCGCCGACCATCATCACCGGGCCGAGCTCCGCATCGCCGTGCAGCCGCCGCACGATCTCGAGCTTGTCCTCGGGCGACTGTTCGGAGTAGACGCGGTCGACGCCGATTTCCCCGCCGATCCTCTCGGCGACCGAACGGCGGTCGCCGGAGACCATCGCGACCTGTCTGACGCCTTCCGCTCGCAGCCGGTCGACGATGCCGCGCGCATCCGGGCGCAGCTCGTCGGCCATCGCGATCACCCCGGCCACCCTGCCGTCGATCGCCACGTGCACGCGCGCCTCCCCCGACCCCCTGCCGTCGATGATCGCTGGCGAGACGATCTCCTCGGCCGGCAGGCCCTGCTCTCGCAGGAAGGCCCGGCTGCCGACGCTGACGCGATGCCCGTCGATGCTCCCAGAGATTCCCTGACCGGGGTCCTCGTGCACCTCGGTTGGAACCGTCAGGGCGAGGTCCGCCTCGATCGCCGCTTGGACCAGAGCCTCGCCGAGCACGTGAGCCGACATCTGGTCCACCGAGGCGGCGAGGCGCAGCAGTTCGGCCTCGTCGAGCCCCGGCCGAGTTGCGATCTCGCGCACCGCGGGACTGCCGACCGTCAGCGTGCCGGTCTTGTCGAAGAGGACGGTGCGCACCTGACCGAGGGTCTCGATCGCCCCCGTTCCCTTGACGACGACGCCCGCCCGCGCGGCGCGCGAGAGGCCCGAGATCAATGCGATCGGAGCCGCCAGGATCAGGGGGCATGGCGTCGCGACGACGACGACCGCGAGGCCGCGGACCGGATCGCCGCTGAGCGCCCAGGCGAGACCGGCCACCACCATCGTCGCCGGGAGGAAGAAGCCGGCGTAGCGATCGGCGATGCGGACCAGCGGTGCGCGCTCGGTCTCGGCCTCCTCGACCAGCCTGACGAGGGCCGCGTAGGCGCTCGCGGCCGCCGGCCGGTCGGCCCGCACTTCGAACGGCGATCCGGCGTTGGCGGTGCCGCTGAGCACGGCCATGCCCTGCTTGACGGTGACCGGCAACGGCTCGCCGCTGAGCGCGCTGGTGTCGATCACGCCCTCGGCGCTGACGATCGTGCCGTCGACCGGGATCACCTCGCCGGTCCGAACCAGCGCCACGTCGCCGGCCAGCACCCGCTCCACGGGAACGTCGCGGAAGCCGTTCGCCCCGCGCAGCCGGGCCATCTTCGGCGCTCGCTCGACCAATGCAGTCAGCTCGCGACGCGCGTGGGTCGAGGCGATTTCCTCCAGCGCCAGGCCACCGGAGAACATCAGGCCGATGACCACGCCGGCCAGCTCTTCGCCGAGCGCCAGGGCCCCGACCATCGCGACCAGGGCGATCGTGTCGACGCCCATGTGGCGTTCGACGAGCACCGTCCGCAGAACCTCGATCGCGAGCTCCGCCGCGAGCAGCGCCAGAACCACTCGCCAGACGGCATCGCCGCCGGCCGCGTTGCCGGCGATGTGCATGCCGCCGCCAACCAGGATCGCCGCCAGGGCGAGGCCGGCGAGGAGGCGGGCGCGGTGGCCGACCAGCCAGCCGCCGGAGACACGGAGATCGTTGCGGACCATCGGACCCGAAGCCGACTCAGGCGCCGGCGCCGGGCTCGGCTCGCGCCACCGCCAGCGGGACGACCATCTGCTCCCAGCTCTGCATCTGTCCGCCTTTCGTTTCAAGCTCGACCCGGGTCGACCGAGAAAGGCACCGTAAGCCCATCCGGCGGCGGCGCCATCCGGCTCGAAACGCGGAAACGATGTGGTCTGTCCGCACACCCGCCGGGTCGGGCGCTTTCACGGCAACCCGACATGGCCGCCCGTCAGGAGTTTCCCGCACCGTTCTCGGGTGGTTTGGGCGGAAGCGGCAGAGCGCGCCGGCGGCGACGATGGCGAGCGAGCTTCGATGTTGTCCGCACTCGCCATACGACGGATCGGCGTCCTCGTCCTGACGACGGGTCTGAGCCTCTGCGTCGCGGGCTCGGCGGTGGCCGGCGCCGGGTCACCCCTGGCCGACGAGGAACAGGAAGGCGCACGGATCGCCGCATCGGTGCGCGCAGGCGAAAAGCGATGCGCGGATCTGTCCGCCGACGAACTCGAGTCGGTCGGCGAGTACGCGATGGGCAGCTACCTCGGCGGCGAAGCGACCCACTCCGCGATGAACCGGCGGATGTCCCTGATGATGGGAGAAACCGGCGAGCGCCGCATGCACATCGCGCTCGGCCACCGCTACAGCGGCTGCGCCGGCGGCCTGGGCTCAGGCTGGGTCGGACCGATGGCGGGCATGATGGGCGGCGCCGACTACGAAGACCGCGGCAACCACCTGGGCTCGATGATGGGCTCCGGTCGAAACGGCGGCAGCGGTGTCAGCACTCTGGGCGGCGTCTTGATCGCCCTCGCCTCGGCGGCGATCGGCGCCGGCATGGCTGCCCTCTTCATGCGGCGACGGCAATCTGGCACCGGCGCGGCGCCCTGAGCGCGGCCCTGGGCTCTCGAGGACCGGCAATCGACGGCGTCCATGCGTCCGCGTCGCCCCCGAAGGGGGCAAAACTGCGCCTGAGCGTGCCCCACGCCGCAGGAGGCGCGACAGCGTCCCACCGGGCTCCTCGGGCCGGCGCGTTCATCTTCTCGCAAGAAGTCGGCCCTACGGTGAGCGACATGGCGGCGGCCGAGTTGCAGAGGACGATGCGCGGGGGAGCGCTGCCGGTGCTGGTCGCGGCTGCCGCAATGGCCGCCGGCGGCTGTGGCGGCGCAGAGGCCGGCGGCGCAGGGGCCGAGGACAGGTCGACCGGTGCCGCCACCGCGATCGCCAGGTCCGAGCCGGCCGCGGCGAAGGCCCCGGCGCCGGCCAGCGCCGCCAGGCCGCGCGGGACCCGGGTCGAGGTCGTCGATTCGCGGTTCGGCCCGCTCGTCGCCGATCGCCACGGCGAGGCGCTCTACCTCTTCGAACGCGAGCGCGGCGGCAGGAGCAAGTGCTACGGCCCCTGCGCCGGGGTCTGGCCGCCGCTGCTGACCAGGGGCAGGCCGGTCGCGGCGGGAGTCGAGGCGGGGCTGCTTGGCACCACGCGGCGAGCCGACGGCAAGCTGCAGGTGACCTACGCCGGCCACCCGCTCTACCGCTACGTGGGCGACTCGCCCGGCACGATCCTCTGCCACGACGTCGTCGAGTTCGGTGGCACCTGGCTGGTGGTGAGGCCGGACGGCCAGCCCGCCGCTTAGCGAGAACCTTTGGCGCCTTTGTTCGCCATAGGCGAACAAAGGCGCCAAACGCGCCGCTCAGTGGCGGGCTTCGCCGCTGAGCGGGGGCGGCACCCTCACGGAGTCTCGGCGCCGACCTGCCGCAGCAGCGCCGACATGTCGGCGACGGTCCGCACCGTGCCGCGCACGGTTCCGGTCACCTTCGAGCGACCGCTGCGCTGGCGGTAGGGGACGCCGCGCTCGGCGATCCGCCAGCCGGCGGCGTCGGCGCGGATCACCATCTCCAGCGGCCAGCCGTTGCGGCGGTCGCGCAGGCCGAGGTCGAGCAGCGGCGCTCGCCGGGCGGCGCGCATCGGACCCAGGTCCTCGAGCCGCAGCCCGGTGCGCCGCCGCAGCTCCCAGGCGAGCGCCCGGTTGGCGAGGCGGGCGTGCAGCGGCCAGGCGCGCCGCTCGGCGCGGCGGGCGCCGATCGCCAGGTCGGCCCCCGCGTCGAGCAGGGCGACCAGCGCCGGCAGCTCGGCCGGGTCTAGCGAGCCGTCGCAGTCCATGAAGCAGACGACCTCTGCCGTCGCCGCCTCGAGGCCGGCGAAGCAGGCGGCGCCGAAGCCGCGGCGCGGTTCGGCGACCACGGTGGCGCCGAGCTCGACGGCGATCCGGGCGGAGCCGTCGCGGGAGCCGTTGTCGACGACGATCGGCCGGTAGCCGGCGGGCATCCGCGCCAGCACGCCGGGCAGCGCCCGGGCCTCGTCGAGGACGGGGAGGACGACGTCGGGCATCTCAGCCGTCGCCCCCGGCGCGGCGCAGCCGGACCGCGTAGATCAGCGCCGAGCCGAGGAAGAGCGCGGCGCAGAGGCCGAGCCAGCGCTGCAGGAAGACCTCGGTCCCGAGCCCGGCGTCCTTCTCGAAGTTGCTCGAGCTGAGGCCGAGGATCAGCGGGAAGAAGAGCAGGAAGGCGAGGCCCGAGAGGAAGGCGGGAATCCGCAGGTGGTTGATCAGCGGCACCCGCCGCTCGGCGTCCCGGCCGCCCTCGCGCCCGCCGAGCGAGCGGTTGGCGAGCAGGTTCAGCGCCGAGTAGAGCGGGAAGGCGAGCAGGTCGTGGAGGACGATCGCGGCCGCGAACCAGGCGACCGTCGCCAGCGCGCTCGGGGTGTCGGCGATCTGCAGGAAGGCGTAGCCGGCGAGCGCGAAGCTGGCGATCACCGCCAGCAGGTGGAGCGGCGAGTCGCCGTAGAGCCGGCTCGCGCGCCGCACCTCAGGCCTCCGTCCCGAAATCGATCGAGGCGACCCACTTGGTCTGGTGGACGCCGGGCGCGCCGGGGACGATCACCCGCGCCGGGTAGCCGTGGTCGGGGGAGAGGTCGGTGCCGTTGACCCGCAGCGCGAGGAGGCTCGACTCGGCCGCCACCTGGTCGGTGCTGAGCGTTACTTCCCGCAGCGCGCCGCCCCGCTGCAGCGACTGGACCAGCGCTCGCGAGCCGGCCGGCGCGCCGACCAGCGCCGCCAGGTCGCGCAGCCGCACGCCGGTCCAGCGCTGGGTGGTCGACCAGCCTTCGACGCAGGCGATCGGCAGGTCGTAGCTGTGCTGCGGCAGCGCCAGCAGCTCGGCGCGGGCGAGCTGGCGGCGCTTGGGGCCGCGCAGCCCCAGCCGCCACTCGGGCCCGGTCTGCCGGGCGGTGACGCCGACCGCGGCGGCGGTCTTGTTGACCTGGAAGTCGTTCGGGCCGTCGCCGAGCTCGGTGCTCCGCGGGCTCAGCAGCCCGAGCGGGCGCAGCGGCCCGCCGACCGCCTGCGCCAGCGCCATGAAGCCGGCGCCGAGGGAGGCGGCGCCGACCGTCGCCAGCAGCGCCCGGCGCGAGATCGTCGCCCGCTCGGGGTCGGGCGGGGCGAGGCCGCCCTGGCGGTAGGGCTCGGGCGCGGTCTCGCTCAGCCTCGCCCGCAGCGGTCGCAGGACGCCGCGCTCGCGGAAGGTTCGCCGCGCCACCGGGATCTTCAGCGCGATGTGGAGGAGGAAGGCGGCGAGGAAGACGACGGCGCCGTAGTAGTGGGCGGTGAGGAAGCGGAACGGCCAGGGGTAGTAGACCTGGATGTTGATCAGCCCGGTGAAGAAGACGAAGACGCTGCCGCCGACCAGCAGCGCCAGCGAGAGGCGCTCGAGCAGGTGGGCGAGCGAGCGGACCGGCGGCCACTCGAAGAGCCGCGGCATCACCGACCAGAGCTTGGCGAGCAGGATCGGGATCGCCAGCAGGCCGCTGACGACGTGCAGGCCCTGGGTGAAGGCGTAGATCCAGGCGGGGCTGGTCGGCCAGGAGAAGAAGTAGATGCTGGTGCTGAGGCCGCCGGGCGGCAGCAGCGAGTTGTCGCCGAGCAGCGGTTCGTAGGCGGCCTGCGAGAGGAAGCCGGTGGCGGCGCAGACCAGCACCAGCGGCAGCAGCGCCGAGCCGAGGACCGCGGTCAGCCAGGGCCCCCGCAGGGGGCTGCGCCAGAAAGCGGGCCGGGTGGGGCCGGGCGGCGGCTGGGCCGGGAGTCGCGGCAGGCGCGGGCTCATATCCTCCGCCCGGTGGAAGGACTGGTCCTGGTAACCGGTGGCGCCGGCTTCATCGGCTCACACCTCGTCGACCAGCTGCTCGCGGCGGGGCAGCGGGTGCGCGTCGTCGACTGCTTCCATCCCGCCGCCCACAGCCGCCGCCCCGGCTACCTGAACCCGGCGGCGGAGCTGATCGTCGGCGACCTCACCGACCCCGAGGTCGCCGCCGCGGCGGTCGCCGGGGTCGACGCGGTCTCCCACCAGGCGGCGATGGTCGGGCTCGGGCTCGACTTCGGCGAGGCGCCCGACTACGTCGCCGCCAACGACCTCGCCACCGCCCGGCTGCTGGCGGCGCTCGCCGCGCGCCGCTTCCGCGGCCCGCTGGTCCTCGCCAGCAGCATGGTCGTCTACGGCGAGGGCGCCTACGAGTGCCGGCGCCACGGCGGCGTGCGGCCGGCGCCGCGGGAGCCCGCCGAGCTCGAGGCGGGCCGCTTCGAGCCGCGCTGCCCCGAGTGCGGCGAGGAGCTGACGCCGCGGGCGGTCGGCGAGGAGGCGCGGCTCGACCCGCGCAGCGTCTACGCCGCCACCAAGCTGGCCCAGGAGCACCTCTGCGCCTGCTTCGCCCGCGAGGCCGAGGGCGTCTCCCTGACCGCGCTGCGCTACCACAACGTCTACGGGCCGCGGATGCCGCGCGACACCCCCTACGCCGGCGTCGCCAGCATCTTCCGCAGCGCGATCGCGGCGGGACGGAGGCCGCGCGTCTTCGAGGACGGCGCCCAGCTGCGCGACTTCGTCCACGTCGCCGACGTCGCCCGCGCCAACCTCCTGGCGCTGCGCCGCGAGGGGCCGCCGCGGGCCTTCAACGTGGCGAGCGGCCGGCCGCAGAGCGTGGCGCGGATGGCCGAGCTCCTGAGCGCCGAGGCGGGGCCGGAGGCGCCGCGCCCGGTGGTGACCGGCGAGTTCCGCCTCGGCGACGTCCGCCACGTCTTCGCCGACCCGGGTCGCGCCCGCGAGGAGCTCGGCTTCGCCGCCGAGGTCGGCCTCGAGGAGGGGATGGCGGAGTTCGCCCGGGCCGAGCTGCGCTGAGGACCTCGCTGTCGCCACCGTGACCACCGCCGTCACCACTTGGTGAAGAGCAGGGTCTGGATCGCCACCGCCTGCACGGTGAGGGCGACGAGGACGGGGGAGAGGCGGCGGGCCGGCAGCGCTCGGGCGGCGGCGAGGCAGGCGAGCGGGACGAGGAAGAGCCAGATGCGCTCGGTCTCGGCCTTGGTGTAGCCGCCGATGACGCTGATCGCGATCACCGCGGCGAGGGCCAGCGCCGCCGCCTCGCGCCGCGCCAGCGAGCGCGCCGCGAACCAGGCGACGGGGCCGAGCAGGAGGAGGAAGGCGGCGGGCGAGCCGAAGAAGTAGAAGAGGTAGGGACGGGCGCTGGCGATCCCTTCCCGGTAGCGCGCGTCGGTCGCCCCGATCGCGGCGAGGACGTCGAACCCGGTCGCCAGGTAGAGGCCGAGGTAGAGCGCCGCCAGCGCCGCCGCGCAGAGCAGGCAGAGCCGCAGCGCCGCGACGATGCCGCGGCGGCGCCAGAGGACGAGCGCCGCCCAGGCGCCGACCGCCAGGAGGGCGTAGGAGAAGAACGAGGCGAGGGCCAGGAGCGCGGCGCCGAGGCCGCGCAGCAGCGGCCGCCGGGCGACGAGCAGGGCCGCCGCGGCGATCGCCAGGGTGGCGAAGAGGGCGTCGGCCGAGGTCGCCCCGTAGAGCAGCGAGGTGGGGACGAAGACGAAGAGGAGGGCGGCGGCGCGGGCGGTGGTCTCGTCGGCGAGCTGCCGGGCGAGGGCGTAGAGGGCGGGCGTCGTCAGCGCGCCGACGCCGATCGTCAGCGCCGTCAGCCCGGCGGCGGTGTCGATGCCGAGCGCGTGGATCGCCAGCACCAGGCCCGGCGGGTGGCCGGCGACGTGGGTCGGCGCCACCGCGACGACCTGGTCGAAGCGGTCGAGGAAGCTGCCGACCCCGTCGCGCAGGTAGGCGAGCCCGGGCAGGTACTCGGTCCGTCCCTCGCCGCCGTTGGGGTCGAAGACGGCGCTGAGCGCGTCGGGTCCGCCGCGGATGACGTTGAGGCCGAGCCGCGAGACCAGGGTCAGGGCGAAGGCCGCGGCGGCGAAGGCGAGGGGCCGCGGCCGGGCCCGCAGCAGCGGCCCGGCGAGCAGCAGGCAGCCGAGAAGCGCCGCCAGCCCCGGCAGCGCCCAGGCGGAGAGGTCGGGCGCCCAGCGCAGGGTGAAGGGCTGGGCCGGGGCGCCCCAGTGGATGTCGGCGAGCTTCGCCCCGAGGCCGACCGCGAGGGTCAGGGCGGCGCCGCCGAGGACCAGCCAGGGCACGAGGCGAGCGCCGCGGCCGGTGGCCGGCGCGGAGGCGGGCTCAGAGGCCGCGCCGGCGGCCGGGGCCTGTCCGGGGTCGGCGAGGGTCTCCGGCGTGGCGCTCATTCCCGACCCCCGCGGCGCAGCCGCGCGAACCAGCGTCCCTCGACCGTCCACGCCTCGTCGACGCCCATCCTCGCCGCCGCCGCGACCGCCTCGATCTCGTCCGCGGCGACGACGCTCCAGGGGATCCAGGCGCTGCGCTGGCGCGCCGCCTCGAGCCGCACCCGGCGCAGGTTCGAGCCTGTGCGGGGCGGTTCCAGCTCGACCAGCGCCGTGCCGCCGGGCCGCAGCAGGCCGGCGACCGTGCGCAGCAGCGCCGCCGGGTCGCCGCCGATCCCGATGTTGCCGTCGAGCAGCAGGGCGGTCGCCCAGCGGGCGGGAAGGTCGAGCGCGAAGATCGAGCCCTCGATGACGGCGGCGCCGCGCTCGCGAGCCAGGGCCGCGGCCCGCGGCGAGATCTCGACGCCGACCGCCTCCAGGCCGCGCCCCCGCAGCGCCACCACGTGGCGGCCGGCGCCGCAGCCGATGTCCAGCGCCGGCTCCTCGACCCGCGCCAGGAGGTCCTCCTCGCCGCGCCCGGGCCGGCGCAGCCAGCGCTGCAGCGGCAGCAGCCGCCGCGAGCCGTCGTCGCCGACCGCGTGCAGCGGCTCCAGCTCGCCGCCGTCGTCCTGGGCGAGGGCGGCCTCGTAGAGCGCGAGAGCGCTCGGCCGGCTCAGGCTGCGCACAGCGCCGCCTCGAGGTCGTCGAGGGCGCGGGCGAAGGCGCCGCCAGGTTGCTGGCGGGCGACGGCGCGGGCGTCGGCGATCTCGTCGACGTCGCGCAGTACCGGCAGCTCGGCGACCCGCAGCCCGAGCGCCGCCAGCCGCCGGCGCTGGCGGGCGCCGGTCAGCCGGCTGCTCATCGGCACCCCGGCAAAGGCGCCGGGCACCGGGGAGGCGAAGCCGATCGCCCAGTAGCCGCCGTCCTCCGCGGCTCCGAGCACCGCGTCCACTCCCGGCCGCGAAAGGGTGCCGAGGGCGTGCTCGAGCAGCGCCGGCGTCAGCTGCGGCGTGTCCATCCCGACCAGCAGGCTGGGACCCTCGAGGCGCCGGAACGCGGCTTCGAGCCGCTCGGCGAGGCCGCCGCCGGACTGCGGCACGACCTCGAAGCCGCCCGGCAGCCAGTCGCCTGCCTCGCCGTCGAGGACCAGGAGCCGCTGCGGGCAATCGGTCGCGGCCACCGCCGCCAGCGTGTCCCGCAGCGACGCTTCGGCCAGCGTCGCCGCCTGCTCCGGGGTGCAGGGCGGGCAGAGCCTGGTCTTGGAGCGCCCCGGCGCGGGGGACTTGGCGATCACGAGCAGGCGGGGGAGCACAGCTCGATCTTTGTCTCGAAAAGTGACGATTCGATTACGCGGCGGGGGCGCCCGCGGATCAACCCGCCGGGTGCGGCGAGCTAACTGGGCGGCGTCGAGCCGGCGGCCTCGTCGCCGCGATGCCAGACGGTCTGCTGCGGGAAGGGGATCTCGATGCCGGCCTCGTCGAAGGCGAGCTTGATCTGCTCGCGCAGTCGGCGCGCCACCCGCCACTGCTCCTTGGGGGTGGTTTTGACCACCAGGCGGAGGACGATGCCGCTGGCGCCCAGCTGCTCGACGCCCCACATCTCGGGTTCCTCGAGCACCGCCGGATCCTCCTTCCACAACCGGTCGGCGACGCGCTTGACCTCCGACTTGGCCTGCTCGATGTCGGTGTCGTAGGCGACTTCGACGTCGAGCAGGGTGCGCGACCAGTGCTGGCTCATGTTGCCGACCATCCGGATCTCCCCGTTCGGCACGTGCCAGACGACGCCGTCGACGCTGCGCAGCCGGGTGGTCCGCAGGGTGACCGCCTCGACGACGCCGCTGACTTCGCCGCTGACGTCGATGATGTCGCCGACGCCGAACTGGTCTTCGACCAGGATGAAGGTGCCGGAGAGGAAGTCCCTGACCAGCGACTGCGAGCCGAAGCCGAGCGCGACGCCGATCACGCCGGCGCCGGCGAGCAGCGGCGCCAGGTCGATTCCCACCGCGCCGAGCACCATGAAGGCGGCGATCGTCCAGACGATGAAGGTGGCGAGGCTGCGCAGCATGCCGGTCAGCGCCTCGATCCGCTGTTCGGCCCGCAGGCTGGTTTCCTCGGTGGCGCGGAGCGCCTGCGGCACCCCCCGCCGCATCGCGCCGAAGCGCTCCCCGACCCCGCCCGAGTGCAGGCGCCGCAGCGCTTTGCCGATCGCTCGCCGCAGCATCCAGCTGATCACCAGGGCGCCGAGCGCGATCGCGACGATCTTCAGCGGGACGTCGAGCGACCACTGCGCGATTTCGGCGACTTCTTCGCTGCCGGTCCATTCGAGCACGTGCCGGCAGACGAAGCCGGCTTCTTCCCCGCAGCTGCGTTTCAGTTCGGCCGCTGAGACCTCGGCGAGCGCCAGCATCGCGGCGAAGCTAGCAACTTGATCTCGGGGCCGGCGCCGGTCAGGCCCGCAGCTCGGCTGCCATTTCGCCGAACGCCGCGACGTAGGCGTCGACCGCCGCCTCGTCGTGGGCGACGGAGAGGGTCCACTCCTCCTCGCGGCCGGGGGTCATGAAGATGCCGCGGTTGAAGTTGTAGAGCCAGGCGAGCTCGGAGAGCTCGGCGTCCTGGTGCTGCTTGAAGACGGCGTAGTCGGTCACCTTCGCCGGCGAGAAGGTGACGCAGCCCTTGGAGCCGACGCCGACGGTGTAGCCGGGCAGGTCGAACTCCGACACCACCTCGTCGCAGCCGGCGAGGATGCGGTCGTTCATCCGGTCGAGGTGCTGGTAGGCCTCTGGGGTGAGGACCTCGAGCAGGCTGGCGCGGGCCGCGGCCATCCCCAGCGGGTTGCCGTTGTAGGTGCCGACCTGGTAGACGCTGCCGTCTTCGACCACCCGGGCGACCTCCTCGCTCATCCCGATCGCCCCGGTCGGCAGGCCGCCGCCGAGCGACTTCGCCAGGGTGATCATGTCGGGCAGGACGCCGAAGCGCTCGACCGCGCCGCCGGCGGCGATGGTGAGGCCGGTCTTGACCTCGTCGAAGATCAGGACGACGTCGTGGCGGGCGGTGATCTCGCGCACCGCCTCGAGATAGCCGGGCTCGGGCAGCACCACCCCGAGGTTCATCATCGCCGCCTCCATGATCACGCAGGCGGGCTTCCTGCCTTCGCCCTCGAGGGCGGCGATCCGCGCCTCCATCGCCTCGGCGTCGTTGAAGTGGACCGCGTGGGTGAGCTCGACGGTCGCCTGCGGGATGCCGGCCCCGTAGGGGAGCGAGGCGAGCGACTCGGCCGGCCCGATCTGGTCGTATTCGACCCCGATCGAGACCATCACCGCGTCGTGGTGGCCGTGGTAGGAGCCGAAGATCTTGAGGATGTCCGGGCGGCCGGTCAGCCCCCGGGCGATCCGGATCGCGTCCATCGTCGACTCCGAGCCCGAGTTGGTGTAGCGCCAGCGGGGCAGCCGGAAGCGCCGCGCCAGCTCTTCGGCGACGACGATCCCGTCCTCGGTCGGGGCGGCGAAGTGGGTGCCCTTGCGGTAGCGGTCGGCGATGGCGCGGCCGATCGCCGGGTTGGCGTGCCCCTGGACCATCGAGCCGAAGCCGTTGTGGAAGTCGTAGAGCTCGTTGCCGTCGACGTCCCAGACCCGGGCGCCCTCGCCGCGCTCGAGGTAGATCGGCCACGGCTCGCGCGCCTGGTAGGAGGAGGCGACGCCGCCGGAGAGCGTTCGGTTGGCGCGTTCGAACATCTCCTTCGAGCCCTCGGTGCGGCGGTCGAGGGCGGCGGACTCGCGCTCGGTCAGCTGGGCGACGCGGTCGCGGTCGATGGGGGCGGCGGTGGCGGCTTGGTTCGAGGAGCTCATCTCTCCATCATCCCCGCCAACGGGCACCGGCAACACCTCCATTCCGGCGCAAATCCGCCGCCGGGCTGGACATCGCGTCGTAGGCGCCGCGCCCGGCGCCGGGGCTGGGGGCGCCCACGCACTGGTCCATGTTGCACTTGTCCCCACCCAGAGCAGTTGTCCCCGCTATGCGGGGACAAACGCAACGGGTGGGGACAAGTGCAACGAGGTCGGGAGGGATGCGGCGGGCCGGCAGCGGCCCGCCACGCTCGCGAGCCGTTGGCGGTGCTCAGCCGCCAAGCCCCGACCGAGGTTCCTCCGCGGTCGCGCCCGGGGTCAGCTCGGTGTACTCGTGCGGGACGGTGCCGCTCAGCCGCCAGCCGTTGACTTCGCGCACCAGCAGCCCCTGTTCCTGCAGCTTCGAAAGCGCCGTGCTGACCGACGGCCGCCGCGCGGCGACGAGGTCGGCGAGCAGGGCGTGGGTGAGGGGCAGCGAGATCTGCACCCATTCGCCGCGCATCCGGCCGAAGCGGTCGGCGAGGTGCCAGAAGAGCATGTGCAGGCGGGTCTCGAGCCGGCGCTGGCTGACGATCGCCGCCAGGATCGCCAGGTAGCGGGAGCGCAGCGTCGCCCGCCGCATCAGCGTCTCGGAGATCCCCGGGTAGGGCGCGGCGCGGCGGCTGAACTGGCGGTCGAGGACCGCGATCGTCGCCGGCTGGATCACTTCCCAGCTGGCCTCGGTCGGCAGCGTCGCCCAGCCGGCGACCTCGTCCCAGGGGCGCAGCAGGTCGCCGGGGCCGAGCAGCTCGGCGCCGCTGTGGGCGCCCTGCGCGACCCGCCGGCAGAGCAGGCCCTCGAGCACGAGCAGCCCGAATCCCTGCGGCTCGGCGTCGGCCTCCGGCCGCCACCCGGCCCAGTCGCCGCGCGGCAGCTGGACCGTCGCCGCCACGCAGGCGCGCGCGGCGGCGTCGCGCTCGGCGGCCGGGACCGCCGCGGCGAGCTCAGGATCGGTCTGGATTAGGGCCGCTGTCTTCACAATGACAACTTAGTTTGGTTGTCTGCCGATCCTGGCCCTAGTGTCAGCACGCTGACAGTCAGCACATGCTGCGATGTTTTCGGCGCTGGATGGACGTCCCGGTTTCCTAGTGTCAGTCGGGTGCGGTCCTATCTCGACGAACGTCTGCGGAGCTTCCGCGAGATTCCGGCCCGCGCCGGCTCGCTGTGGAGCAGCGAAGGCGGCATGCTCGCCGCCCTGGCGCTCCTGGTCGGGGTCGGCGCCGGGCTCGGCGCGATCGCCTTCCGCTACCTGATCCAGGGCTTCACCGAGGTCTTCGCCGGCCACGGCGACCCCAGCGACCTCGGCCATTTCGTCAACCCGCACGTCCCCTTCCTCGGGCCCTACGTGGTGCTCGTCGCGCCGGTCATCGGCGGCCTGCTCTACGGGCCGCTGGTCTACCGCTTCGCTCCCGAGGCCCGCGGCCACGGGGTGCCGGAGGTGATGCTCGCGGTCCACTCGCACGAGGGCCGGATCCGCGGCCGCGTGCCGGTGGTCAAGTCGCTCGCCTCGGCGCTCTGCATCGGCTCCGGCGGCTCGGTCGGCCGCGAGGGCCCAATCGTGCAGATCGGCTCGGCGCTCGGCTCGGGCCTCGCCCAGCTCACCCGGCTGGCCGGCGAAGACACCCGCCTGCTGGTCGCCTGCGGCGCCGCCGGCGGCATCGGCGCCACCTTCAACGCGCCGATCGCCGGCGTCTTCTTCGCCCTCGAGCTGATCCTCCGCGACTTCCGCACCCGGGCCTTCGCCCTCGTCGTGCTCAGCTCGGTGGTCGCGACCGCGGTCGGTCGCATCGCCTTCGGCAGCGAAGCCTTTCTCAGCCTGCCCGCCTTCCGGGTCCAGACCGCCGCCGAGTACCCCCTCTACGTGCTGCTGGGGATCGCCGCGGCGGTGGTCGGGATCGGCTTCATCCGCTTCCTCTACGGCTCCGAGGACCTCGCCGACCGGCTCTGGCGCGGCCCCGCCTGGCTGCGGCCGGCGGTCGGCGGCCTCCTGCTCGGCGGCGTCCTGCTGGTCCTGCCGGAGATGTACGGGGTCGGCTACCCGGTGCTCGAAAACGCGATCGCCGGCCAGTACGCGATCGCCTTCCTGCTGGCGCTTCTGGCCGGCAAGATCCTCGCCACCAGCCTGACGATGGCGATCGGCGGCTCCGGCGGCGTCTTCGCGCCCTCGCTGTTCATGGGGGCGATGCTCGGCAGCGCCTTCGGGCTCGCCGTCCACGCCGCGATCCCCGGCGCGACCGCGAGCGCCGGCGCCTACGGCCTGGTCGGGATGGCCGCCGTCTTCGCCGCCACCGGGCGGGCGCCGATCACCGCGGTGCTGATCGTCTTCGAGCTGACCGGCGACTACTCGATCATCCTGCCGCTGATGCTCGCCGTGGTCGTCGCCACCGCGCTCAGCCGGCTGCTCAGCGACGACACGATCTACACCCTGAAGCTGCGGCGGCGCGGCATCGACATCGAGCGCCCGGTCGCCAGCGTCACCCTGGAAGGGATCACGATCGGCGAGGCGATGGTCGAGCCGCCGCCATCGCTGGCCGCCGCCACCCCGTACGCCGAGGCCGAGGCGGCCCTGCTGCGCTCGGGCCGCAACGCCCTGCCGGTCGTCGAGCCCGACGGCACCCTGCTGGGGGTGGTCTCGGTCCGCGCCTTCGAGCGCGATGCCGACGACCCGCCGCCGCGGGTCGAGGCGCTGGCCGAATCGGTGCCGCGGCTGGCCCGCGAGGAGCCGCTCGCGGTCGCCGCCGACTGGCTCGCCGGCGGCGAGCGCGAGGGACTGCCGGTGCTGGCCGCCGACGGTGCGGCGATCGTCGGCTGGCTCGACCATCGCGACGTGCTGCGCGCCTACGCCCGCGCCCGCGGCGCCGGCGGCGAGGTCGCGATGGCCTCGCCGGGGGAGCCGCAGCTCGCGGGGGTGGGCGGCGCCTGAGTCAGCTCAGCCGCGCCGCTTGGCGTGGAACTTGACCCAGCCCGAGTTGCACCGGACCTTCCCCCAGCGGTCCTTGACCTTGACCCGTCCCTTCACCGCCCGGTTGTTGACGCGGCCGCGGAACCAGACCTTGTCGGTGCTGCCGAGCTGGTATTCGCGGAAGCCGCCCTTGCCGTTCAGCGCGGCCGGTTCGAAACCGCTCTCCTGGTCGATCAGGGCGCTGCCGTCACCGCAGCGCAGGCGGATCGAGAATCGGCGCAGGTCGAGCTCTCCGTTCGCGACCCGGAGGACGATTCCCCGCCCCTGGCCGGTCTTGCCCTTGTAGGCGACGGCGTTGTTCCCGTTCGGCGCGGCCCCGGCGGTCGCCGCCGAGAGCTCGAGGGCGCCTAGCGCCGCGGCGCAGCAGGCGATCGTCGCAACAGTTCTGACGAACATCTCTCCCCTTCTGGTTGGTTGCCTCCCTTTCAAACGGCAACACAACTATTTGGGAATGCGAGCGGTGCCGGGCGGCAGCGGTCAGCGTGCTGACAGCCAGGGCCGGGCTTCGGGCACCCGCGAGCCGGGCGCGGGTAGCGCAAAGCCGATGCTCCCCCTGGTCCTCGCTGCGATCACCCAGGTCGGCTCTCCCGCCTGGCTCGTGATCGGCTGGGTCGCCCTGGCGATCGCCTTCGCCAGCGCCGGGGTGATCGCCTGGGACATCGTCGTCCGCGGCAACCGCTCGGAAATGGCGGTGATGAACCTCGTCTGGCCGATCACCGCCCTCTACTGGGGCCCGGTCGCCGCCTGGTTCTACTTCACCCGCGAACGCGAGCGGGGCGATTGGTGGTCGACCGCGAAGGGCGTCAGCCACTGCGGCGCCGGCTGCACGCTCGGTGACATCGTCGGCGAGTGGGTCGTCTACCTGACCGCCTTCTCGATCCCGATCTTCGCCAGCGAGAGCGCCAACACGCTGATGGCGATGTTCGCCGCCGACTTCGTCCTCGCCTGGAGCTTCGGCGTCGCCTTCCAGTACTTCTCGATCGTGCCGATGCGCGAGGACGTCGGCCGGCTGCAGGGGATCTGGCTGGCGATCAAGGCCGACACCCTCTCGATCGTCGCCTTCCAGGTCGGCCTCTTCGGCTACATGGCGCTATACCACCTGGTCCTCTGGCAGCCGCCGCTGACCGTCGCCAGCCCCACCTACTGGCTGATGATGCAGATCGGGATGGTGGTCGGCTTCTTCACCGCCTGGCCGGTCAACGCCTGGCTGATCCGGCGCGGCATCAAGGAGGCGATGTGAGGCGGCCCGGGCGCGGCCGCGGCCGGTCGGCCGCGAGCCCACCGGTCGAGTCCTGCATTTGAGCCCTTATAGGGCCCCGATGCAGGACTCGAACCGGGTTGGACCCGTTACTGGGCCTGCAGGATGGCCGAGAAGAGGCCGAGCGGGTCGCCGACCACGAAGTTGCTCGAGGGCGGCGGTTCCGGCGCCGGTTGGTTGAACACGTTGTTCAGGGTCGAAGCGGCGACCGCCTGCAGCTTCAGTTCGCCGTTCTTGATTTCGACCTGCCGGGTCGCCGCATTGGCGATCACCGTGCCGGCCGGGAGGCTGACGTCGGCGATCGAGGAGCGGCCGGTGGCGCCCGGGAAGGGCGGGTTCGGCAGGATTTCGAGTTCGACCGTCGCCGCTTTGGTGGTGAAGTCGACAATGATCGCCTTCAGCTTCACCGTCGGCGAGATCGGAGCCGATTTCTTCACGATTTCGACTCCGCCTTCGGTGCCGACGCTGCCCTTGCCGCCCTCCAGCGAGATCGAGCCACCGCTGATCGGGAAGGAGAAGGCGTTCGGCGCCGGCATCGTCGCCGGGGCGATCGGCAGGATCCCGCCCGGCGCTTTGACGCCCTTGACGGCGAATTTCGTCATCGTCGCTTTGTTCGGCACCAGCAGCGCCGTGCCCTGCGGCAGGACCGTCACGGTTTCCGGCTGCGCCGAGCTGTAGACGTTGCTCAGCACCCGGTTGGGGTTCAGCCGCTCGTGACCGCGCAGGCCGAGCCGGTTGCTGATCCGGCGGACCGCCTGTTCGGAGAGGAACAGCTGCGGCGCCTTGAAGTTGGAGCCGAAGCCTTCCCGCGCCGCCTTCGGGGTCGCGAAGGTGCCGAGCTGCATGTGGGCCTTGGCGATCGTCGCGTAGACGGCACCCCTGACGGTGTTGACGCTGAGGCCGTAGATCGGCACCCCGCGCCGTCCAAGCGAGAGCTTGAAGCCGCCGCGGGGCTCGATGTGGCCCTGGACGTCGGTCGGGTCGAGCATCCCGCTGGCGACCGGGAGGCTGATCTTGTTGCCGGTGACGGTGCCGCCGCGGATGCCGGTGACGGTGATGCCGTCGAATCCGAGCTTGCGGAGGAAGCCTTTCTTCATATGGAGGTCGGTGGTGCCGCCGGCGATCGGGTCCCGGGCCGCGGAGGCCCGGGGAGCGAAGGCCAGCAGCGCGACCATGGCGGCGATCGCGGCCAGGATCACGCTCGTTCGCGCCCGCGGATGCAAGGCGTTGGTCATCGTTTCCTTCCGGTTGGCCGCCGCGGGGGCGGCGGCGATTTCCGTTCGAGGAGAACCGGTACGGCCTCCTTTCCCTTCGCAAAACGCCCGGGCGGCTGCGGTTGCCACCGCTGTCAGCGCGCTGACGCCGAGGCTTGGCGGCGCCCGATCACGGGAACGGCGGGCCAGATGGAGAAGCTTCCCCTTCCCCAATCCCTTCCCCGCGTCCCGGCCACGCTGGCGCTGCTGGCGCTGGCCTGCCTCGGCGGTCTCTCCCTGTCGCCGGCCGACGCCGGCGCGAAGCCCGCGCGCTCCGCCTTCGCGGCCTGCGCCCGCCACGGCGAGGGGCATCGCCCGCGCTGGCACCCGCGGCCGACGACCGCGCCCTGGCAGTGGCAGCTGCAGGGCAGCATCGACAAGACGATCCCGGCCTGCGTCTATGAGGTCGACGGCTTCGAAACCTCGGCCCGGACCGTCGCCGCCCTCCATCGCCGCCACGTCAAGGCGATCTGCTACCTCGACGTCGGCAGCTGGGAGAGCTACCGGCCCGACCGCGCCGAGTTCCCGCGCTCGGTGATCGGCGCCAAGTACGAAGGCTTCCCGGACGAGCGCTGGCTCGACGTCAGCCGCTTCCACCGCTTCGCCCGGCCGCTGAAGCAGCGGATCGCGATGTGCGCGCGCAAGGGCTTCGACGCGGTCGAGCCCGACAACGTCCAGGGCTGGGAAGCCGAAAACCACACCGGCTTCCGGATCACCCGCTCCGACCAGCTGCGCTTCAACCGCTGGATCGCCCGCCAGGTCCACCGCCGCGGCATGCCGGTGGCGCTGAAGAACGACGGCCGCCAGGCCGACAGGCTCGTCCACGCCTTCGACTTCGCGATCGTCGAGGAGTGCTTCCAGTACCACGAATGCGGCTACTACCGGACCTTCGTCCGCCACGACAAAGCCGTCTTCGAGGCCGAGTACGAGCTGAAGCCGCGCCAGTACTGCAGGACCGCGGCGGCGCTCCGGTTCAGCGCGATCCGCAAGAGCTACGACCTCTTCGCCCGGCCCTGGCGGCCCTGCTTCCCGGCCTGACCCCCGCCGGCCGGGGCGGAGGCGGTTACTCGAGCGGCGTCTGCTGGTGCAGCAGGAGCTTCCACTCGTCCGCCTCGCGGGTGTAGACGCTGGAGAGCCAGGCGGTGTATTCGAAGCTGCCGCGGTGGGCCTGGAAGCGGTAGGTGACGATCGCCGAGTCGGCGGCCAACGACTCTTCGCGGACCTGGTCGATCGTGAAGCCGTCCCAGCCGCCGGCGTTGTCGATCTCGGTGATCGTCTCCGCCTTGTCGAGCGCGCGGGAGGGCACGATCACGATCGCGTCCTCCCGTAGGCGGCGAGCGTAGGTCGCTCCGTCGCCCGCGGCGAGCTCGCGCTCGAGCTCCCGCAGCGGACCCTTGGCGAGGTCGGCCGTGCTGTGTGGGTTCATCTCGCTCCTCCTTTCACTGAGGTTCGATCCTGCCCAATCGGTGGCCGTCTCGCATGTCATGCCGCTGACAGCGATCTCGACCACCGCTCCGCCCGCCGGTTTGCCGTGTTTCGAGCGCCAACTCAGCAACCGAGTAGTTGGGGCGAATCCGCGACCGCGGAGGTGCGCCTTCGGCGCCGGCCCGACGGCTAACCCCGGCACCGAAGGAGGATCCTTGTCTCGATTCGCGGCCAGCAGCCGCCGCCGCGACCGCCGGCTACGTCGCCCGCCACCCGGGTGGCTACTGAGATGCGACGGGCGAGCCTCCTCGCGACCTTCCCCCTGGCTGCCATCGCTGTCGCGCTGCTGAGCGGCGCCGCGACGGCGCCTCCTCAGCGACGGCTGAGGGGCGCGGGCCGGGGGAGGGCCGCCCCGTCGCCTGGCTCCGCCTCGGGCTCGCCCCGATCGGTGCCCTCGCCATCGCTCGCCAGCGCCGCCTCGTGGGCCGCGATCGCCTTCGCGAGCTCGCGCTTTCGCATCCACTCGGCGGCGAAATAGGAGCCGACGACGAAGACGAAGGCGGCGAGCTGGGCGAGGAGGGTCTCGACGGTCGGGTAGATGCCGAGCCAGGTGCCCATCCAGAGGGGGAATTCGATCTCGATCGGGTGGATCGAGAGCCAGCCGACCCCCTGCATCGTGCGGGCGGTGTTGCCGACCAGGACGACGAGGACGAGGGCGATCAGGACGCCGGTGACGATCAGCATCTTCTTGTAGGGGAGCTTGCGCTCGAGCGCGAAGGTGACGGCGCCGACGATCGCGGTGAGGACGAGGCCGAGCGAGACGCCGGCGACGACGACCCCGGTGCCGGAGCTGAGCTGCAGGGCCTGGAGGAAGAGGACGGTCTCGAAGCCCTCGCGAAAGACGCTGCTGAAGCCGAGCGTGTAGAGGCCCGCCACGGTCGCGGTGCCGGCGCCGATCGCCAGCGCGGCACCGGTCAGGGCCTTGCCGCGCTCGCGGTGGCCTTTGATCCACTCGGTCCAGTAGACGCGGTGGAAGAACCAGTTCATGACGAGCAAGAGGACGCCGATGGCGACGATGCCGACCACCGCCTCGAGCTTCTCGCCGTATTTCGAGAGCGTGTCGAGGAGGAGGATCGCGGCGAGGAACATCAGGATGCTGGCCGGGATCGCGAGCAGGGCGCCGCGGTAGATCGGCCGGCGCAGCTGGCGCCGCGGACCGATCATGCTGGCGGTGATCGCGGCGATGATCAGGATCGCCTCGAGGCCCTCGCGGAAGACGATCAGGGCCGAGTTGGTGATCGTCGTGATCGCGCTGGCGCCGTCGCCGGTGATCGCCCTGGCGTCGGCGAGCTTTTCGTCGAGATCGAGGCGGGTTTCGCGAATCTCGTCGAGCGGGGCGTTGTCGGCGATCAGGTTGGCGAGGCCCCTGTCGCCGTCGGCGCCGTACCAGATCAGTCCCTCGACGGTCAGCGCCAGCCCGGTGTCGAAGGCGCGCAGCTTCAGCTCCGGCCCGAACTCGAAGAAGCCGTAGGCGGCGAGCCGGGCCTGCTCGGCCTCCTGGTAGCGGCCGGCGCCGACCGCCGCTTCGAGCTGGTCGAGTGAGATGTCGACGAGTTCGTAGTCGGCTTCGTCGCCGCCTTCCATCCACTCCCCGGGGGCGACCGCTTCGAACTGCCTCTGCGCCCGGTCGGCGGCGGCGTCGAGCTGCTCCTGCGGGGCGACCGCTCTGCCCTGCTGGGCGTCGTCGACGTCTTCGCGCAGCTCGGCGAAGGTCGCCTCGATCTCCTCGACCGCCCGCGGATCGCGCTTCAGGAGCTCCGACTCGAGATCGGAGAAGGCCGCTTCGACCCCGTCCATGAAGGCGACGGCCTCCTGCACCTCGAAGGGGATCGTGACGTGGCCGTCGGCGGTGCCCTTGTCGTACTCCTTCGGCACCAGCGCGATGAAGCTGAGGAACTGGCTCGCCCGGTTGACCAGCTCGTCGGGGGTGAGCGGGGCGGCGGTGAAGCCCTGGAGGTCGGCTTCGACCCGGGTCCGGGCGGCCTCGAAGGCCGTCTGGTCGGCGGCGGCGCCGGCCGCCGCCAGCCGCTGGAAGTCGCGGTCGGTCCGCTGCCGCTCGGCGCCGCCGCGCTGCTCGCCGTACTCGCCGGCGATCGCCCGCCAGTAGCCGAGGACGATCGCCGCGGTTTCGGCGAAGCGGCCGTCGAAGTCGCGCTCCGCCGCCTGGGCCGCTTCGTCGAGGTTGGTCAGCAGCCGCGCCTGGAAGGTGTCGAGCAGGTCCTTTTCGATCTTCAGCGCCGCTTCGTGCGGCGGGATCTCGCCCTGGCCGAGTTCCTCGATCGCGATCGTGCCGTCGACGCCGGGACGGGTGAAGCGGGTCGTCTTGCGGAAGTCGCGGACCTGTAGCCATTCGCGCGCCTTTCGCGCGTCGCCGGCCTCGGCGGCGGCGATCGTCACCGCCATCGCGCCGCGCCGCAGCGCCGCGACGATCCGCCCGCGCGCCGCGGCCAGGGCGGTTTCGTCGAGCCCGGCCATCGCCCGCTTCGAGCTCGCCAGCCCGGCTTCGACCTGCCGCAGCTCGGCCGGGGCGTCGGCCGCCAGGCCCGCCCGCAGCGGCCCCCGCAGCCCGGCCGCGGCACGGTCGACCGCGCCGCCGCCGCGTTCGTCGAAGAGCAGCTGGGTCTGCGCCTCGAACAGCTGCGCGCGGATCTCGTCGGCGGCCTGCCAGGGCGGCGCGGCGAGGGCGCTCGCGGTGGCGCAGAGGAAGACCGCCAGCGCGACCAGGATCGCGCCGGCGGCCTTCGCCGCGGAGCTGCCGAGCTGCTGCGCCGTCGCGACCGCCTCCTAGCCTTCCTGCAGTTCGACGTCGAGCTGTTTCGCGGCCTGGGTCACCTGACCGGCGATCGCCTCGGCCTGGGCCTGGGCCTGGGCGCCGAGCGCGTCGGCCTGCTTGGCGGTGAACTTCTCGCCGTCGACCTCGCGGTCGCGGAGGTCGGAGGCGAAGGCGACGAGGCTCTCCAGCTCCTGTTGCGTCTGCTTCGCCTGCTGCGAGTTCTCGCCGGCGATCATCGGCTCCATTCCGTTGTAGGTGACGAGGATGCCGCCGAGGATGTCGGCGATGTCGGAGAGGCGCGAGGTGGCGACGAAGCCGAGTTCCTCGGCGCCCTCGCCGGCGATGAAGCGCGAGTTTTTCCACGCTTCGAAGTACTCGCTCATCGTCGGGGTCATGATCACGATCGAGGTCAGCGCGTCCGACGGGGTCGGCTCGAATTCCTGCGCGTCTTCGTTCAGTTCCTTCGCCTGCTTGTCGAACTCGTCCAGCGTCGCTTTGTAGATGTTGGCGTCGGGCAGACCCTCGCCGAACTCGACCTCGCCGCTGCCGTCGACGTCGCCCTCGACGCCCTTGGCGAGCAGCTCGGGGTTGGTCCCGTAAAGCGCGGTCTCGGTGAGGAAGAAGAGGTTGCCCGGCTGCTTCAGCTGCCTACCGTCCGGCGTGGTGAGGGAGAAGGAGACCGCGTCTTCGGGGGTCGAGGCGTCCGAGCCGGCGTCGATGTCGACGTCGTAGTGGGCGAGCCGCGGCACGCCGGCGACGATCCCCTCCATCTGCTCGTAGGCCGGGTTGGCGACGACGAAGACGTCCTTCGAGGTACCGAGGATCTCGGCGACCTCGTCCCCGTGCTCGGCGAGCAGCTTGTCGTAGTCGAAGTCGACCGATCTCGCCAGGTCGTAGTAGGCGTCCGCCTGCTCCTTCAGCAGCCCGACCTGCTCTTCGAGATCGGCGGAGTGGTCGGTCAGGTACCGCTTGACCGGCGCCAGGTCGGCGGCGCCCGCCTCGGCGCTGGTGGTGTCGCTGCTGTCGCTGTCGCCGCCCCCGCAGCCAGCGATCAGCGCCCCGCAGACCGCGAGGGCAAGAACCAGCGCCAAACGTACTCTGGACTTCATTCGGACGAGAGCCTCCTTGGGTTAGGGGAGCCTACTAAGGGCTCCCTAATGCATTGAGATTAGGGAACCCTACGAGATTCCGAGCCGAGAAGTCGGGATTGCCCCCGCAGGCCCCGCGCGCTGCCCGGCACCCCCATACCAGCGCGGCGCCATGCCCGCGCGTCGAGAGGTTGCCTTTTCCGTCGCTATGCGACGGAAAAGGCAACCTCTCGGGGCGCGGCGGCTTGGGCGTGGGCCAGCTCGACGTGGAGCGGCCTGTGTCCTCGGTGGCTCAGGCGCGCGCCAGCCGGACGGCGGCGAGCATGCCGCCGACCGCCAGCGCTGAGCCGACCGCCCAGGCGAGCAGGATCTCGCCGCTCAGCGTCGAGAGCTCGTAGAAGTCGCGCAGAAAGGGGACGAAAAGCGCCAGGGCGAAGATCAGCGCCATCAGCGCGCAGAGGCCCGCGACCAGCAGCCGGCGGCGGCCCGGTTCGTCCTCCAGCCGCATCACCACCGCCAGGCCGGCGGCGACGACGGTGCCGGTGGTGACGGTGCGGGCGTCCTGCAGTTCGAGGTCGAGGCCGTAGCGGGCCAGCAGGTAGCCGGCGACGATCCCGATTCCGGCGGCGATCCCGGCCGGCAGCGCGAAGCGGGCGACGTTGGCGAGGAAGTGGTCGGGTCGCCAGGGGCCGGAGCTGGGGGCGAGGGCGAGGATGAAGGCGGGGATGCCGATCGTCACCGTCGAGGCGATCGTGAACTGGCGCGGGAGGAGGGGGAAGGTGGCGGTCGGGATGCCGATCGCCAGCACCATCAGCGCGGTGAAGACGGTCTTGGTGACGAACAGGCGGGCGACGCGCTGGATGTTGCGGAGGATCTGGCGGCCCTCGTGGACCATCCCGGGGACGACGCCGAAGTCGCCCTTGACGAGCACCAGGTCGGCGACCGAGCGCGCCATCTGCACCCCCGAGCCCTGGGCGATCGCCAGCCGCGAGCGCTTCAGCGCCGGCACGTCGTTGACCCCGTCGCCGATCATCCCGACGTAGCGCCCGCCTTCGCCGAGCGCCTCGACCACGGCGCTCTTGCCCTCGGGCGAGATGCGGCCGACCGCGGGGGCCGCCAGCACCGCTTCGCGCAGCGCCGCCGGGTCGCTCGGCAGCTCGCCGCCGTCGAGCGGCGCCGCCTCGCCCGGGATCCCGGCGTCGCGGGCGATCGCCCCCGCGGTCGCCGGCGCGTCGCCGGAGAGCAGCCGCAGGTCGACCTCCTCGCGCGCCAGGAAGGCGATCGTCTCCTCGGTCCCGGGCCGCAGCCGCTCGGCGAGGACCGCGACGCCGAGGGGCCGGACCGGGGTGGGGAGGGCCGGTTCGCGCGTCCCGTGCGGCAGCGGCGCCTCGGTGCGGCCGATCGCCAGCACCCGCCGGCCCCGGCTCGCCTCGACCCGGGCGCGCTCGGCCAGCTCCGGGTCGCCGGCGGCGAACAGCTCGGGTGCCCCCAGCACGAAGCGCTCGCCGCCGAGCTCGACCGCGCTCCAGCGGCGGCGCGAGGAGAACGGGACCTGGGCGCCGACCGGCTCCGGCTCGGCCTTCACAGGCCCGGTGGCGGCGATCGCCCGCAGGGTCGAGTTGGGGTCGGGGGCGCTGGCGCTGTAGCGGGCGAGCGAGGTGGCGAGCTCGTCCTCGCCGACCCCGGCGGCCGGCACCAGCTCGACCAGCCGCAGGTCGGCCTCGGTCAGGGTGCCGGTCTTGTCGGTGCAGATCAGGTCGACCGAGGCGAGCGACTCGATCGCCCCCAGCTGCTGGGCGAGGACGCCGCGGCGGGCCATCTTGAAGGCCGAGACCGCCGCGGTCAGCCCGATCAGCAGGATCAGACCCTCGGGCACGAGGTTGACGATCCCGGCGGTCAGGGCCTGGACCCGCGCCTCGGCGCCGTCGACCCGCAGCAGCACCGAGACCGTGTAGCCGATCGTCACCGGCACCGCCAGCGCGACCAGCCAGAGCAGCAGCCGGTCGTTGGCGACCTGCAGCGGCGAGCGCGGGTGGCGGAAGGCGCGCGCGGTCCTCGTCACCTGGGCGGCGCGGCTGTCGGGACCGACCGCCCGCGCTTCGAACAGGGCCGAGCCCTCGACCACGAAGGATCCCGACCAGAGCTCCTCGCCCTGGCCGCGCAGGACCGCCTCCGACTCGCCGGTCAGGTTGGCCTCGTCGACCGCGACGCCTTCGCTGGCGACGATCTCGCCGTCGGCGACCACCTGCTGGCCGGTCCCGACCCGGACCAGGTCGCCGACCACGACGTCGCCCACCGCCACCTCGCGCTCGCCGCCGCCGCGGCGCACCGTCGCCCGCGGCGCGACCAGCGCCGCCAGCCGGTCGAGCGCCCGCTTCGAGCGGATCTCCTGGAAGGAGCCGATGACGATGTTGGCGACCAGGATGCCGACGAAGAGCGCGTCCTTCCAGGAGGCGAAGGCGATCGTCAGCACCCCGAAGAAGAAGAGGATCGCGTTGGGGACGTTCAGCGTGTTGGCGCGGACGATGCTCGCGTAGGAGCGGCTCGAGCGCTCGGGCGGCAGCTCGCCCCGCGCGGCCAGCCGGCGCGCGGCCTCGGCCTCGCTGAGTCCGGCGGGGACGGTCTCGGTGCCTGCGGTGGCGATCCGCTGACGCTATCTCGGAGCGCGGCGCCGAAGAGCCAGGGCGAGCGGTTCGGGCTCGACCTCGAGCCGCAGGACGCCGCTCGTCTCGCTCGCGGCGACGATCCTCCCGCTCAGCGTCTCGAGCATCCCGGCGGTGAACGAGCGCGCCAGCTCGACCCGCTTCCGCTTCTCGCGGCGACCGGCCGGGGCGACCTCGTCTGTTCTGTCGCCGGGCTTCAACGCGGCAGCGGGAATCGCATCCGCACTTCGGTGCCGTGGCCTTCCTGGCAGATCGTCAGGTAGACGGAGACGCTGGCGATGATCGAGAGGCCGAGCCCGAGGCCGTCGGAGGGGCGGGTGCCGAAGCCCTTGCCGCGGTCGCGGACGCGGATGTCGATCCAGTCGTCGGCGACCGCGGCGGTCAGTTCGACGATCCCCTCGCCGCCGGCGACGTTGGCGTGTTTGACCGCGTTGGTGGCCGCCTCCGAGACGGCCAGCGCGATGTCGTCGACGATCGCCACCGGGGCGCCATGCACGGCGGCGAACTCGACCGTGGCGCGGCGCAGGAGCCCGATCGTCTCCGGCACCGCCGGCTTCACCAGGGCCAGCGAGCCGCTGGGCGCTTTCGCCGACGAGGTGTCGCCGTCGCTGGCCAGCACCGCCGCCACCTCAGGGCGTCCTCTCGTCGCTGGCCCGCGCCATCTCGCGCGGCTCGCCCTCGCGCTTGACGACGACGAAGTACCCCTCGTGGCGCTCGACCACCTCATCCACCTCGTCGATCTCGTGCCCCGGGACGATCAGGAAGCGGTCGAAGTCCGACCGCACGTCCTCATAGGCCGCGAGCGACAGCTGGACCGTCTCGGTGCAGCCCATATAGCCGCACTCGCAGACGAAGCTGCCGGAGCCCTCGCGCTCGCCCCGCTCGATCGCCTCGTTGACCCGGCGGCCGTTGATCTCCCTGGCGGCCGCGCGCCGACCGAAGCGATCGGAGTCGGACCGATCCCCCGATTCCATGGCGAAAGAATGCCCGATTTGGCCGGACGGCAAACCCGGCCGCAGGGAGCCGGTGGTGCCGCCGCCGATCCGGGTATGTGGCCCCCGTGTTCGATTGGCTCACCCAGGAAGTCGGCCACAGCGACATCAGCTACCTGATCGTCTTCGTCGGCTGCGCGACCGACGTGCTGCTGCCGCTGGTGCCGTCGGAGACGATCGTGATCACGGCGGCGATCCTGGCGGCGCAGAGCGAACTGCTGATCTACCTGATCGTGCCGGCGGCGACGCTGGGGGCGTTGCTGGGCGACAACGCCTGCTACTGGCTCGGGCGCGGGGTCGGGGACCCGGTGGCGCGGCGGCTGTTTCGCGGTGAGAAGGGGCGGGAACGGCTGCAGTGGGCCGAGCAGGCGCTCGACCGGCGCGGCGCGGTGCTGATCGCCGCCGGCCGGTTCATCCCCGGCGGGCGGACGGCGACCACCTTCGCCGCCGGCACGCTGGAGATGCGCTACCGCTACTTCCTCTTCGCCGACGCGGTGGCGGCTCTGCTCTGGGCGCTCTATGTCTCGGCCCTCGGCTACCTCGGCGGCGAAGCCTTCAAGGACGAGCTCTGGCTGCCGCTCGGCGCCTCGCTCGGCTTCGCGGCGCTGGTCGCCCTCGGCTTCGAAGGGTGGCGGCGGCTGCAGCGGCAGCGGGGGCGCGACATGCTCGGCGACGAGGTCGAGGCCTGAGCGGCCGCCGTCCGCCGGGCCTGGAAGGATCGGCACCGTGGGTTTCTCGTCCGCCCGTCTTGGCCGACTGCGAATGGTGGCCGCACTGGTCGCGGCGCTGGCGCTCGTCGTCCTGCCCTCCTCGCTCGCCGCGGCGGCCCCGGGGCTGAGCCCGGAACGCGCCTGGATCCGGGAAACGCTGGCCCGCATGACCCTGAAGGAGAAGGTCGGCCAGCTGTTCGTGATCAACGGCTTCGGCAGCTCGATCCACGACAGGGACCCGGCGATGGCGAAGCTCAACCGCCGCTTCTACGGGGTCAAGGACATCGCCGAGCTGATCCGCAAGTTCGATCCCGGCGGCGTCATCTACTTCGACTGGTCCAACGAGCTCGAAGACCCGGCGAAGATCACCGGCCTCTCGAACGGGATCCAGCGGCTCGCCCGCCACTCGCACGCCAGGGTGCCGATGCTGATCAGCACCGACCAGGAGGAGGGCGAGGTGCTGCGGATCGGCTCGCCTGCGACCGTCTTCCCCGGCAACATGGCGCTCGGGGCGACGCGCGACGTCGGCCTCGCCCGGCGCGCGGCGCGGATCACCGGCGAAGAGCTGCGGGCGATGGGGGTGAACGTCGACAACGCGCCGGTCGTCGACACCAACATCAACCCGCTGAACCAGTCCGACGGGATCCGCTCCTACGGCGACCGGCCGTCGTTCGTCGCGCCCTTCGGCGTCGCTCAGGTCGAGGGCTACCAGCGCAAGATGAGCACCACCGGCGTCGCCGCGGTGGCCAAGCACTTCCCCGGCCTCGGCGACACCGAGGTCGACCCCGACGACGGCGTCGTCTCCTCGCCGCAGACGCTCGCGCAGGTGCGCGGCGAGAACTACCCGACCCTGGCGGCGGCGATCGACGCCGGCGTCGAGCAGGTGATGGTCACCCACATCCTCTTCCCGAAGATCAGCGGCAGGAAGTACCCGACGACGCTCTTGCCGTACTGGGTCAAAGGGCAGCTGCGCAAGAGCCTCGGCTTCGGCGGCGTGATCGTCACCGACGCCCTCGACGCCGGCGCGCTCAGCGACTTCTCCCCGGCCGAAGTGGCGCTGAAAGCGCAGCGCGCCGGCAATGACCAGCTGCTGGAGATCGCCTACCCGAAGGAACTCGAAGGCACCGACAGGCCGCCGGCCAACCTGCTCGCGGCGCGGAAGGCGCTGCTGCGGGCGGTCAAGCGCGACCCCGCCCGGATGCGGGCGCTGAAGGCCTCGGTGGTGCGGGTGCTGAGGCAGAAGTGGCGGCTCGGGCTGGTCGACGACCCGTTCACCAGCCAGGCGGCGACGAAGAAGAAGGTCGGCACGCCGGCCCACCTGGCGGTGGCGAAGCGGGCCGCGCAGCGCTCGATCACCCTGCTGCGCAACGACGCCGGGGTGCTGCCGCTCGCCGCGGGCAGTGGCAGGAAGGCCCTCGTCACCGGCTTCGGCCAGACGACGACGGCGACGCTCGGCGCGGCGATCGCCGCCCGCGGCCTCGGCACCCAGGTGCTCGACACCGACTTCGCTCCCAGCCAGGAAGCGATCGCCGAAGCGGTCGCCGCCGCAAAGCAGAGCGAGCTGGTCGTCGTCTCCACCTTCAACCTCTGGACGCCGGGCTCGCCCGAGCAGGTCGAGCTGGTCAACGCCCTGCTGGCGACCGGCACGCCGGTGGTCGTCGCCGCGGTCGGCACCCCCTACGACGTCGCCTACCTCGCCAACGCGCCGACCTTCATCGCCAGCCTCGACTACCAGCCGGTCTCGCTCGAGGCGCTGGTCGAAGCGATGTTCGGCGAGATCCAGCCGCGCGGCAAGCTGCCGGTCACGATCCGCCAGCCCTTCGGGCCCCAGGCGGTGCTCTACCCGTTCGGCTTCAGCCTCGGGCTGCCCTAGGCCTGGCGCCCGACCTCGCCCGCGCCGCAGTCGACGACCCCCGGGACCGGCGTCGTCCCCTCGAACTCGGCGGCCATCGGTCGCGGGCGTCTCCTCGCCGTAGAAGGCGAGCCAGACGATCAGCTGGCGGTGGCCCTCCTCGCGGGCGGCGTCCCACTCCTGCGGCGAGACGATCGGTGGCGTGTTCATCTACGACGTGCTCGCCGACAGCGTGCAGAGCGCCCCGGCCTGAGCTAGATGAGTAGTCCCACGACCAGGCCCGCCTGGATGACGCACCCGGCAGGCGCCTTTGGCGCCTTTGTTCACCTACGGCGAACAAAGGCGCCAAACCCGCACTTCGCATCCCTGCGTCCTCGGTCTTGCCTTTGCCAACCGGCAAAGGCTGCGACCTGCGTCCTTGGTCTGCTCGGCCGGGCGCGCCCCCAGTCAGACCTCGCCATGGAACTACTCATCTAGCCGGGCGTCTAGCTCAGGCGCTGGGGCTCGCGGCGGCTCCGGGTCCCGCCCGGCTGCCATCGCTCCAGGCGCTCGATCGGCCGCAAGCGCTCGGCGCGCAGCGGCTGCGAGACGCCGTCGCGCATTCGGCACCGCGGGCACTCGGTCGCGCCCGAGAGGGCGCCGACGCTGAAGCGGATTCCGCATCGCTCGCAGTAGAACATCGCTCCTCCTCGACCTCTCATCGAGTTCTCTGCAGCTCCCCGATCCTCTCGCGCCGGGTTTGTGATGTCAAGCACAAAGTTGGTGGGATCACTCGAGCTCGGCGACCAGGTCGGCGACCGAGTCGACGATCCGCGAGGGGCGGTAGGGGAAGCGCTCCGCCTCCTCCGCGGCGGTGACGCCGGTGAGGACGAGGATCGTTTCGAGGCCCGCCTCGAGGCCGGCGACGATATCGGTGTCCATCCGGTCGCCGATCATCGCCGTCGTCTCCGAGTGAGCCTCCAGGGTGTTGAGCGCGGTCCGCATCATCAGCGGGTTCGGCTTGCCGACGAAGTAGGGCTCGACCCCGGTCGCCCGGGTGATCAGCGCCGCCACCGAGCCGGTCGCCGGCAACGGACCGGTGGGGGAGGGGCCGGTCGAGTCGGGGTTGGTGGCGATGAAGCGGGCGCCGTCGGCGACCAGGCGAATCGCCTGGGTGATGCGCTCGAAGCTGTAGGTGCGGGTCTCGCCGAGGACGACGTAGTCGGGGTTGCGGTCGGTCAAGGTGTAGCCGGCCTGGTAGAGCGCGGTGGTGAGGCCGGACTCGCCGACGACGAAGGCGGTGCCGCCCGGTCGCTGACCTTCGAGGAAGCGCGCGGTCGCCAGGGCCGAGGTCCAGATCGCCTCCTCCTCGACCTCCAGCCCGGTCGCCCGCAGCGAGGCGGCGAGATCGCGGCGGGTGTAGATCGAGTTGTTGGTGAGCAGCAGGAAGGGGCGCCCGAGCTCGCGCAGGCGGCGCAGGAACTGGTCGGCGCCGGGCAGCGCCGCCAGCTCGTGGACGAGGACGCCGTCCATGTCCATCAGCCAAGACTCAATGCGCCGCACGCTCACGGGTCGAGATTAGGGGACGGGCAGGGCACAATGGTTCTCGTGGATGGGCGGATCGGAGACGAGCTCCGCCAGGAGCGTCGGGCGCGCGGGATCGAGCTCGAGGAGATCGAGGCCGCGACCGGCGTCCGTGCCCGCTTCCTCGAAGCGATCGAGGAGGAAGAGTGGGAGCGGCTGCCGGGCGAGTTCTACGTCCGCGCCTTCACCCGCACCTACGCCGCCTACCTCGGTCTCGACCCGGCCGAGTTCGCTCCCGAGCGGCCCGACCCCGTCGACGAGGGCGACGACGGACCGCGGGTCGAGCCGCGCCTCGTCCCCGAGGTGCCCTCGGCGCGCCAGCCGCGGCGCTGGGTGCCGCTGGCGGCGGCGGCCGCGGCGCTGGCGCTGGTCGCGGCGATTGTCCTCGTCGCCGCGCTGGGCGGCGGCTCGACCCGGCCCTCCCCGCCGGCCGCGCCGGGTGAGCGCCGCGCCGCGGCGCCGCCGAAGCGGGAGCAGGGGCAGCCGGCGACGGCGACGGCGACCAGCCTCCGCCTCACCGCCACCGCCGAAGTCTGGGTCTGCCTCCTGAACGGCCGGCGCAAGCCGCTGATCGACGGCCAGATCCTGCCGCCGGGCGCCGAAGAGGGCCCGTTTCACTCGCGCCGCTACTCGATGTCGTTCGGCAACGGCGCGGTCGAGCTGACCGTCGACGGCGCTCGCGCCAAGACCCCCGAATCGTCGAGCCCGGTCGGCTTCGCGATCGACGAGCGCGGCAAGATCAGCGAGATCCCCGCAGGGGAGCGGCCCGAATGCACCTGAGAGGCGTCGCACCAGCTACGGGTCGGCGCTCGTCGCCGGGCTGGGGATGGTGCGGCGGCGGCGCAGCCAGCCCTGGGTCGCGAGGAACCAGAGGGCGCCGGCGATCGTCAGCAGCGAGGCGACGAAGAAGTTCAGGCGCAGGCCGAGGAAGTAATGGGCGGGGTCGATGCGGATGCTCTCCTCGAAGATGCGGAAGGCCGAGTAGCCGGTGACGTAGAGGGCGAACAGGCCGGGCGGGCGGATGCGGCGGTGGTTGCCGAGCCAGACGAGGAAGGCGGCGAGGGAGAGGTTCCAGACGATCTCGTAGAGGAAGGTCGGCTGGAAGGTCGCGTACTGCTCGTAGCCCTCGGGCCGGTGGGCGGGGTCGATCTCGAGGCCCCAGGGGAGGCCGGTGGGGCCGCCGAAGAGCTCCTGGTTGAAGTAGTTGCCGAGCCGGCCGATCGCCTGGGCGACGAGCAGGGCCGGCGCCACCGCGTCCATGAACTCGGTCACCGAGACGCCGGCGCGGCGCACCCGCCAGATGCCGACGATCGCCCCGGCGGCGATCCCGCCCCAGATCCCGAGGCCGCCTTCCCAGATCGCGAACGGTCCCCACCAGTGCGGTGGCACTTCGCTCCAGCTGGTGATGTCGAAGTAGATGCGGCCGCCGATCAGCCCGGCCGGGAAGGCCCAGAGCGCGGTTTCGTAGACCAGCTCGCGCGAGCCGCCGCGCGCCTCCCAGCGGCGCACCGTGATCAGGATCGCCGCCGTCACCGCGAGCACGTACATCAGCCCGTAGGCGTGGATTTCGAAGGGGCCCAGCGCCAGCCCGCTCGAGCTCGGGCTGGGGATCGCGGCGGCGGTCATGCGCCGCGTATCTTGACGGGCCGCGGATCGCGCCGAGCGGAAGCGAGAAGTTCACGCCGCGATCGCCGCGCGCTGAGAAGATCCAGGCCGTGAGGGTCGGCACGCCGCTCGGCGAGTACCCGTTCGAATTCAGGCGCCTCGAGCGGCGCGGCCGCGGCGTCGCGATCGTCGGCAGCCTCGCCGGCTTCGAGTCGAGCGTCGTGCTCGGGCCCGAGGACGCCGCCGCGGTCCTGCGGCGGCTCGCCCTGCCGCTCGCCGCCGCGGCGCTGCTCGCCGCCTACGCGCGCCGCCGGTGAAGGCCCCGCTGGCCGAGATCGCCCGCGAGTGGGGGCGGATCGGGGTCACCGGGTTCGGTGGCCCGCCGGCCCACATCGCCCTGCTGCGACGGCTGGTGGTCGAGCGCAAGGGGTGGATGGACGCTCACGCCTTCGAGGACGCCAACGCCGCCTGCTCGCTCCTGCCCGGCCCGTCCTCGACCCAGCTCTCGATCTTCTGCGCCCACCGCGTCGGCGGCTGGTCGGGAGCGATCGTCGGCGGCCTCGGCTTCGTCGCGCCGGCGGTGCTGATGGTCCTCGCCCTCTCGCTGGTCTTCCTCTCACAGGCGCCGCCGGACTGGGTCCGCGGCGCCGGCGCCGGGGCGGGCGCGGCGGTGGCGGCGGTGGCGGTCCGTGCCGGGCTCGACCTGATCGGGCCGAGCCGGATGCGGGCGCGGGCCGAGCGGGTGCCGGTCGCGCGCTGGGGCGCCTACGCGCTGGCGGGCGGGGCCGCGGCGGCGACCGTCGGGCCCTACCTGGTCCTGGTGCTGATCGCCTGCGGCCTGGCGGAGGTGCTGCTGCGGCGCTGGCGGGCGGTCGCCGCGGCGCTCGACCCGGCGGCGGCGCTGCTGCTGGCCGCGGCGGGCACGGGCGGGCTCGGCAGCCTGGTCTGGACCGCGCTCAAGGTCGGCGCCCTCTCCTTCGGCGGCGGCTTCGTGATCGTGCCCCTGATGCAGGACGACGCGGTCCACGTCTACCACTGGATGACGAGCGCCGAATTCCTCAACGCGGTGGCGCTCGGTCAGGTGACGCCGGGGCCGGTGGTGGCGACGATCGCCGCCGTCGGCTACGGCGCCGCCGGGATCGGCGGCGGCCTGCTCGCGGCCTTCGTCGCCTTCCTTCCCTCCTTCTCGTTCATCCTGATCGGCGGCGAGCGCTTCGAGCGCCTGCGCGCCGACGACGGCGCCCGCGCCTTCCTCGGCGGCGCCGGCCCGGCGGCGATCGGCGCGATCCTCGGCTCGGCGATCCCACTCGCCGGCGCCCTCACCGAGACCTGGCAGATCGCCGTTCTCGCCGCCGCCGCGGTCGCGCTGCTGGCGCTGCGGCGCGGCGTGGTGCCGACCCTGCTCGGCGCCGGCGCGATCGGCGTCGCCGTCGGCCTCGGCGGCGGCCCGCTGCCGTAGGGCTCGGCGCCGCGGCGGGCGGCGGGAGTTAGCTCCGCCGCGTCCTGGGTAGAGACGAAGCGATGACGATCGGAGCCGGGATCTTCCTCATCGCCGTGGGCGCGATCCTCAAGTTCGCGACCAACTTCCACGTCGCCCACGTCGACATCGACACCGTCGGGGTGATCCTGATGATCGCCGGCGCGGTGGGCCTGGTGCTCGGCTTCCTCTGGGAAGTGTCGCGCCGTCGCGGCGCCGACGAAGTGCGGATCCGCGAAAGGCGGGATCGCCGGCGTATTAGCGGTGGCTCGGTGGGGTGGGCGGGGGTTGGTGGTGTGGCGGAGCGCTGGGCGGCCGTCCGAGGGGGGTGCTCCCGCTCCGAGCTTCGGGGGCGACCCAAGGGACGGAGTCCCGCCCCCTCTCGGGTGGGAGCTTCGGGCGAGCGCCGGGGGTGCGTGGCGAGCGCCGAGCTGGCCGCGTTGCCGCTGCGGCGGAACGCGAGGGGTTGCCTCTTGCGTCGCTATGCGACGCAAGAGGCAACCCCTCGCGGAGGGTCGAGGGCGGGTTGCCGCTTCGGCCCGAGACCCGGCGCTCGCCGGAAGTGCCACTCACCTTTCAAGGTGAATCAGCTTTCCAAGGAAGAGGGGGTCTGGCCGCCTCCGTAGCTCGCCCGCCGCCCCCGCCCGCCCGCAGCCGGCACTACGCAATCCGCCGACTCCCCACCAACACGTCCGACGAACCGGTAAGGATCTCCGATCATGTCCCGGCTCACGGCCCTCGCCGCCCTGCTCGTCTGCGCCTCCCTCACCTTCGCCGCGTCCGCCGGCGCGGCGTTCGAACCGGGCTCGCACAGGCATCCGCAGCCGCCGAAACGGACCCCGCACGGGAAGCTGGTCCAGCTGCCGGGCAAAGCCGGGTGCATCGTCGCCGCCGGCGCCAAGGGCCCCGCCAGCTGCGCCCGCGGCCGCGCTCTCTCCGGGCCGGGTGTGGGCTTCGGTTCGCACGCGATCGACATCAGCCCCGACGGCCGCAACGTCTACGTCGCCGCTTCGAAAAGCGACGCGATCACCGTCTTCAGGCGCGAGCCGCGGACCGGGGCCCTGCGCCAGTCGCGCGGCAGGGCCGGCTGCGTCGCCGCCCGGGCTCAGCACGGCTGCGGCCTCGCGATCGGCCTGATCGGGCCGAACTCGGTGGTGGTCAGCCCCGACGGCCGCTACGTCTACGCCACTTCGCGCGGTGGCAGCTCGCTCACCAGCTTCCGCCGCAACCGCAAGACCGGCGCCCTGAAGCAGCTGCCACCGTCGAGCTCGGGCTGCATCTCCGCCCTGCCGATCCCCGCCTGCACGCCCGGCCGCGGCCTGCTCGATCCCGACGTCGTCGCGATCAGCCCCGACGGCGAGAACGTCTACGCCGGCGTCTTCGCCGGCAACGGCGTCGCCTCCTTCGCCCGCAACCCGACGAGCGGCGCCCTGACCCAGCTCGAAGGCAGCGCCGGCTGCATCGCGCTGGCGACCAGCGGCTGCGCCAAGGGGGTCGAGCTCGGCGCGGTCGAGGGGCTCGCGGTCAGCCCCGATGGCAGCGCCGTCTACGCCGCCGCCGCGGCCTCGAACGCGATCGCCGTGCTCGGCCGCGACCCCGCGACCGGCGCCCTCGGGCAGGCGGTCGACGGGACCGGCTGCCTCACCAATGCCGAAACGTCAGGCTGCACTCCGGCCCGCCAGATCGCCGGCGCGAACACCGTCGCGGTCGCTCCCCGAGGCGCCGTCTACGTCACCTCGCTGCTCAGCAACAGCGTCGCCGCCTTCACCCAGGTCGAACCGGCGACCCTGGTCCAGAACACCGGGCCGGCCGGCTGCGTCGTCTTCCTGCGCTCGGCCGCCTGCGCCTTCGGTCGGGCGATGCAGGCGCCGGAGGGGATCGCCGTCTCGCCCGACGGCTCGAGCGCCTACGTCACCGCCTTCCAGACCGGGGCGATCGACGTTCTCGAACGCAACCGGAAAACCGGAGCGGTCCAGCAGAAGCCCGGCAAAGCCGGCTGCGTGGCGCCCAAGCGGGTGCCGGGCTGCACCCGCGGCCGGGCGCTCGGCGGCGCCGGCTCGGCGGTCGTCAGCCCCGACGGCCGCAACGTCTACGCCACCGCCTTCACCAGCAACGCCGTCGACGTCTTCAGGAGGATCAGATGAGTGAGACAGAGCGCCGCGACGGCGGCCTGACCCGTAAACAGCTGCTCGGCGCCGGCGCCGCCGCGACCGCAACGGCTTTCATCTCGGGCAGCGGGGTCGAGCGGGCGCTCGCCGCCGAGGGGGGCGGCGGCGGCAGCGTCGCGGGGATGAACGTGATCCTCTTCATCACCGACCAGGAGCGGGCGATCCAGCACTTCCCGAAAAACTGGCTGCGGCAGAACCTGCCCGGGATGCGGCGCCTGCAGCGCCACGGCCTCACCTTCGACACCGCCTGCACCGCCGCCTGCATGTGCTCGCCCTCGCGCTCGAGCATGATGACCGGCTACTTCCCGGCCCAGCACGGGGTCAAGTACACGCTCGAGGAAAACATGCCGGCGGACGAATTCCCGCAGTGGAACCTGCCGACCGACCTGCCGAACCTCGGCACGGTGATGAAGGCGGCCGGCTACAACGTCGCCTACAAGGGCAAGTGGCACTGCTCGAAACCGGCGACGCCGGGCAAGGCCGAACCGTCCGACCTCGCCAAGTACGGCTTCGAACGCTGGGACCCGCCGGACGCCGGCGCCAACCAGTCCGTCCCCGAGGCGGCGGGCGGCTACGTCAACAACGACGGTCGCTTCATGGAATCCAAAGGCGAAGACTCGGCCGGGGCCGAGGGCGCCCTGCAGTACCTCGACGAAGTCGCCGACAAGCAGCAGCCTTTCTTCCTCGTGATCTCACTGGTCAACCCCCACGACGTCCTCTTCTACCCGAGCAAAACCTTCGACGAAGCCGGCTACGACGAGTCCTGGCTGTCGGGCGACATCGACCTGCCGGCGACCGTCGACGAAGACCTCTCGAGCAAGCCGACGGCCCAGGAGCAGTTCCTCAAAATCTTCAACCTCACCGGCAAACCGCGCGACAAACGCGAAAAACGCGCCTACCTCAACTTCTACGGCAACCTGATGCGCTCCTCCGACAACTACCTGGTCGAGGTGCTGAACAAGCTCGAACAGAAGGGGCTCTACGACGACACCCTGATCATCCGCACCTCAGACCACGGCGAGATGGGCCTCGCCCACGGCGGGCTGCGGCAGAAGAACTTCAACTTCTACGAGGAGACGCTGAAAGTGCCGCTCGTCTACTCGAACCCGAAGCTCTTCCCGCGCCCGGTCAGCTCCGAGGCGCTGGTCTCCCACGTCGATCTGCTGCCGACCCTGGCGAGCCTGGTCAAGGCGCCGCCCTCGGCGCGCAGCAACTGGGCCGGGGTCGACTACTCCGACATCGTCCTCAACCCGGGCAAGGAGAACTCCGCCCAGGACTACGTCGTCTTCACCTACGACGACTACCAGTCGGGCCAGAACAACGGGCTCCACCCGAAACCGCCCAACCACATCGTCAGCATCCGCGAAGAGCGCTGGAAGCTGGCCAAGTACCACGACGTCGAAGTGGTGATCGAAGGCGAAACGCCGATCTCCAAGCGGCCCGAAGAACCGGTGCCACCGCAGTGGGAGATGTACGACCTGAAACGGGACCCGCACGAGGAAAAGAACCTGGCGGCCCCGGGCTACAAACGCTCGCCGCTCGAGGAGCGCGAATTCAAGCGCCTGCGGAAGAAGCTGGCGGCGGTGGAGAAGAAGCGGCTGCAGCCGCTGGCGGCCTAGTGTTCTAAGTCGTTGGTCCCGCGCCACCCTGGCGGCGTCTCGCCGTCCGTGGCGGCGTCCTCGGATTTGCCTTTGCCAACCGGCAAAGGCGGCATCCTGCGTCCTTGCCACAGCCAGCGATCCACGCGCCGGCGTATAAGAGGAGCGAACGATGCCCCAGAACTCCGCCCAGGACATCGCCATGCCCCGCCTCTCCGACTCGATGGAGGAGGGCACGATCCTCAGCTGGTTGAAGCGGGTCGGCGACGAGGTCGCCGTCGGCGAGGAGATCGCCGAGATCGAGACCGACAAGGCGAACATGGCCTACGAGGCCGACGTCGCGGGGACGCTGCTCGAGATCCTCGTCGCCGAGGGCGAGACGGCCGAGGTCGGCGCCCCGATCGCGAGGGTCGGCGACCCCGGCGCCGCCCCAGCGAGCGCCGAGTTCCCGGCCGCGCCCGAGCCCGAGGGTCCGGCAGCCGAGCCGCGTTCGTCTTTCTTCCCGCAGGGCGGGAAGAAAGACGAACGCGCTCCGGAGAACGGCCACGATGCCGCCGGCGGCGAGCGGGTCAAAGCCTCGCCGCTGGCCCGCCGCGTCGCCCGTGACGCGGGGATCGACCTGGCCGCGGTGCAGGGCTCCGGCTCAGGTGGGCGGATCGTGAAGAAGGACGTCGAGGGCGCGAGTGGTGCCGGAGCGGCCGCGGAAGCCGCGGGTCTCCCACCCTCCACCCAGCAGGAAGAGGGTGGGAGACCCGCGGCGCCGGCGCCCGCGGCCGCCACCACCGGGGGAGGGACCGAGACCGCCAAGGGCGAGGTGCGGATTCAGGAGCTCTCGAAGCTCCAGGAAGTCGTCGCCCGGCGGATGGCCGAGTCGAAGGCCACCGCGCCGCACTTCTACCTCAGCGCCGAGGTCGAGATGGGCGCCGCGGTGGCGGCGAGGGCCAGGCTCAAGGAGATCTCCTCGGCGGGAGAGGTGGTCCCCTCCTTCAACGACATGGTGGTCAAGGCCGCGGCGATCGCCCTGCGTCGCTTCCCGCGCGCCAACGGCGCCTACAGGGACGGGCGCTTCGAGCTCTATTCGCGGGTGAACATCGGCATCGCCGTCGCCGCCGAGGACGCCCTCGTCGTTCCCACCCTCTTCGACGCCGACCGCAAGGGCCTGCGCGAGATCGCCGCCGACGCCCGCGCCCTGGCCGCCAAGGTGAGAGAGCAGAAGATCACCCCGCCCGAGCTCTCCGGGGCCACCTTCACCGTCTCGAACCTCGGCATGTTCGGCATCCGTTCCTTCGACGCGGTCATCAACTCGCCCCAGGCGGCGATCCTCGCCGTCGGCGAGATCGCCGAGCGCCCGGCGGCGAGAGACGGCGAGATCGTCGCCGCCCAGCTGATGAACCTCACCCTCTCGGTCGACCACCGCATCCTCTACGGCGCCGAAGGCGCCGAGTTCCTGGCGGCGGTCAAGGGACTCCTCGAGGAGCCGATCGCGCTGGCGTTGTGAGCGCTCGTCGAGGGTGCCTTTTGCCGCCTTTGGCGCGGCAAAGGGCAACCACTCGAACCTGACCGGTAGAGCGCTATGAAACCCCGCGGACGAAGGTATTAATCGGCCGGCGCCGGCTTCATCCATCTTCCGGTACGCCGATGGTGCCTAGATGGCTGGGTCTTGGTTGATCGACGACGGCTTCGACCGCGAGCGGATGCTCGACATGGACCGGCGGATCGCGCCGGTGCGGCGGCGCACGTTTGTCGTGCTGGGGCTGGCGCTGCTCCTCTGCGGGCCCTGGCTCGGGTGGTGGACGATCGCGCCGCTGCTCGCGGCGGTGGTGCTGTTCGCGCTCGCCGACCCGCTGACGAAGCGGATGCGGCGGCCGGAGCTGGGACTGTTCGCCGCCTGGGCCGGGTCCGAGACGATCATCGCGGTCAGCGTGGCGATCACCGGCGGACCGCAGGTGGCGACGCTCTCCTGGCTGGCGATCCCGGTGGTGACGCTGGCCTCGCGCTTCGCGATCCGCGGCATCGTCGCCGGGGTTGTGATCGCGCTGGCGCTGCTCTTCGCCGTCGCCTTCGGCGGCGACGCCGGGGCGGTGATCGACGAACCGCCGCTGGTGATCGCCCCGGCGGCGCTGATCATCTCGGTGGCGATGCTCTCGACGGCGCTGATGCGCTCCGACCTCGAATTCCGCAGCCGCTCGGTGATCGACCCGCTGACCGGGATGCTGAACCGCTCGGCGCTCGGCTCCCGGGTCGCCGAGCTGGGCCAGCAGTCGCAGGTGAGCGGTTCCCCGGTCAGCCTGGTGCTGGCCGACGTCGACGAGTTCAAGGCCCTGAACGACGTCCACGGACACAGCACCGGCGACTCCGTGCTGCGCGACCTCGCCTACCGGCTGCGCAAGCGGATGCGCGCCTTCGACCTCGCCTACCGGATCGGCGGTGAGGAGTTCCTGCTGCTCCTGCCGGGCTCCGAGCTGCCCGAGGCGGTCGCCTTCGCCGACCAGGTCTGCGCCGCCATCGCCGACGAGGATTGCGGCGGCATCCGGGTGACCCTGAGCTGCGGGGTCGCCGCCTCGGCCGCCGGCTCGACCTTCGACTACGACGCGGTGTTCGCCGCCGCCGACGAGGCGCTCTACGAGGCGAAGCGCTCGGGCCGCAACTGCGTCCGCGCCGCGCCGACCTCGACCGGCGCCACTCCGGCGATCTAGGGCCTCCCATCCTCGCCAGCGCCGAGCTCGCGCAGCGCCGGCGCCAGCCGCCGGAGCTCCTCCAGATGCAGCAGGGCCAGCTCCTCGGTCGCCCGCTCGCCGTCAGCGGTCAATCGCAGCCGCACGACCCGCTGGTCGTCCTTGTCGCGCAGGCGCCGGACCAGGCCGGTGGCGACGGCGCGGTCGGCCAGCTCGACGACGCTGTGGTGGCGCAGCAGCAGGTACTCGGCAAGCTCGCCGATCGTCGGCCCCTCGGGCCCGGGGTGGCCGCGCACCGCGAGCAGCAGCTGGTGCTGGGCCGGGGTCAGCCCGGCGGCCCGCGCCTCCGCCTCGCTCCAGTGCAGGAAGCGCCGCAGCGCGGTGCGGAAGCCGAGCAGCTTCTCGTAGTCGGCCTGGCGCAGTTCGCTACCGCTCACCGCGACGAAAATATCGACTCACGATCATCCTCCCGGGGGCGGGGGCCACGGTGGTCAGGCGGATGACGGTGGCATCTCCGAGGAGCGCCGCGCCGCCAGGTAGCAGAGCAGCTCGTGGTCGTCGGAGCGGATCAGCTCGACCACCTCGCCGTGGCAGGTGCAGAGCTCGACCACCGCCTCGCCGTCGCCCAGCGAGCGCGTTCGCCACGTCGCGCCCGCGTCCTCCCAGCGGACCAGGGTGTTGAGCGGCGGCTCCAGCACGTGTTCACCCCTCCTCTCGCCGGCGCTTCACGTCTTCGAAGCCCAGCGTACCCTCGTCGCGGCGGATCACCCGGCCGCTCCAGCCGCGCAGCGGGTGGCGCTCGCGGTCGCGCAGCTCCTCGCAGACCCGCTTGGCGACGAAGTAGACGACGACCGGGGCGAGCAGGGCGAAGCCGCGGAAGAACCAGACCTGCGCTTCGTAGGAGATGAACGAGCGGAAGTAGAGGCGGTCGGTGGCGCCGGCGGCGAAGATCGTGAAGACCCAGGCGGTGAAGGCGAGGACCAGCGCCGTCCGTTTCGGGTTGTCCCGGGGGCGGTCGAGCAGGTTGTGGCGGCGGCGGTCGTCGAGCCGCAGCCGCCGCATCAGCAGCGGCCAGCCGTAGAGCAGGCCGAACACCACCAGCGGGAACAGAGCGCCGCCCCAGAACGGGTTGGGCACCACCGTGTAGCTGCCGATCGTGATCTCCAGCGGCGGCATCAGCCGCAGCGCCCCGATCAGCCAGCCGACGTACCAGTCGGGCTGGGCGCCGTTGGTCGAGAGGTAGGGCGCGTACGGGCCCCACTCCCAGATCGGGTTGATCTGGACCAGGCCGCCGAGCAGGAAGAGGACGCCGGCGACGACGAGGAAGAGGCCGGCCGAGCGCAGTGCGTAGCCCGGCCACATCGGCGTTCCGCGGACCCGCCGCTCCGAGCCTTCGGCGGGGAACTGGGTGTGGTGCTGGCGGACGATCTGCGCCAGGTGGACGGCGAGCAGGGTGGCGATCGCCATCGGGATGACGAACACGTGCATCACCTCGAGCCGCGGGAAGAAGACCGAGGTGCCGGGGTACTCGCCGTTCCAGATCAGGAAGGCGAGCGGCCCGCCGATGAAGGGGATCGACATCGCCACCCCGTAGGCGATCGCCAGCCCCATCCCGGAGAGCAGGTCGTCGACCAGCGAGTAGCCGAGGAAGCCCTCGAGGATCCCCAGTCCGAGCATCGTCACCCCGACCCAGTAGTTCAGCTCGCGCGGCTTGCGGTAGGCGCCGGTGAGCAGGATCCGCAGCAGATGGAGGACGATCGCGACGATGAATACGTCGGCCGCCCAATGGTGGGTCTGACGGATCAGCAGCCCGGCCGGGACGTCGAAGCTGATGTGGACCACCGAGGCGTAGGCCTCGGTCATCTCGGTCCCTCGCAGCGGCAGGTAGCCGCCCTGGTAGTGCAGCGTGGCGTCGCTGGGGATGTAGAAGAAGGTGAGGAAGACCCCGGTGATCACCAGCACCACGAAGCAGTACATGGCGATCTCGCCGAGCATGAAGGTCCAGTGGTCCGGGAAGACGTAGCGCAGCGCCTTCTTCACCCCGGGGGCTGCCCCAAGGCGCTCGTCGAGCGCCGCCACGGTGCGCTTGATCACGACCGCTTCTCCCCGGGTTCTTCGCGGATGCCGCCGTAGGAGGGCCCGATCGGTTCGTAGAAGCCGGCGGCCGCTTCGAGGCTGCCGTCGTCGGCGACCCGCAGCGGCAGCTGCGGGAGCGGCCGGCCCGCCGGGCCGAAGACGACCGAGCCGCCGTCGGCCGGGTTGAAGGTCGAGTAGTGGCAGGGGCAGACGATCGCCGGCTCGGGCTGGTTCGGCGCGTAGGTCGGGTAGCGCAGCATCGAGACGGCGCAGCCGGCGTGGGTGCAGATTTTCGAGTAGGCGACGTAGCCGCGCGGCGCCGCGTGCTCGCGGTCGGCGGGCATCTCGATCTCGTCCGGGTCGAGCCGCACCAGGATCACCGGCGAGCCGAGGTCCTCGAGGCTGGCGTCCTGCGGGAAGGCGGTGATGAACTCGCCCACGTCGAGCGTCTCCAGGGTGATCGCCTCGCCCTTCTCGTCGACCACCTTCTTGCCGGCCCGCCAGGGGGTCTCGTAGACCTTCTCGCCGACCCTCGGGCCGAGCGAGGCGATCGGCAGCACCGCGGCGGCGCCGAGCGCAGCGCCGACGGCGGCCAGGGCCGAGAAGAGGAGGCGGCGGCGGCTGAGCGCGATCTTCCCCTCGAGCGCCAGGTTCTCGACTTCCCGCTGCGTTTCCTCGTCGCCGAAGTCCTCGTACTCCTCGGTCGATTTCTCGTCGAAGACGACCCGCTTGCCGGCCAGCGCCGCGGCGACGCCGGCCAGCACCAGCCCGATCCCGATGCAGAGGCCGAGCAGCTGCGTGTCCATGTTGACGACGTAGAAGAAGGCGAAGCCGGCGAAGCCGATCGCGGCGGCGAAGAGCAGCAGCGCCACGATCAGCTCGGAGCCGGGATGGGGGGTGGTGTCGATCTGCTCCGGTGGCACCTCTTCGGCGATCTGCTCCGGCGTGCTCTGCTCGCGCTCGCCCCAGGGCCGCGGCGCCGGACGGCGGCGTCGGAAGAGGCCGGCGAGGCCGCCGAGCACCGCGACCAGGCGGGCGAATTTCGCCGACCAGCTCATCGCGTCGTCCGCTCCCCGATCAGGCGGATCGCGACCAGCAGGGCGACCCCGGCGAGCAGCCAGGCGACCATCCCCTCGGGGATCGGGCCGATGTGGCCGATCCCCCAGCCGCCCCTGTCTTCGGGGTCGTGGGTGTATTCGACGTAGCGGGCGATGTCGTCGACTTCGCTGCTGTCGAGGTGCTTGAAGGTCGGCATCACGTAGGGGCCGACCTGGACCGCCTCGGCGACGTCGAGCGGGCTCGCGGCGCCGAGGTCGGGCACCACGGCGCCGGGGACGATGCCCCCCTGGCCGACCACCTGGTGGCAGCCGGCGCAGTGCTCGGTGAACAGTTTCTGGCCGGCGGCGAGGTCGCCCGACTCGGGGTCGACGGTCGGGATCGGCGGGCCGCCGAGGCCGCCGACGTAGGCCACCAGGGCGCGGATCTGCGCCGCCGTGTAGGGGGATGGCGCCCGCACCGGCTCCTCGCCGGGGCGGTCGAGCGGCATCCTCCCGGTCCGCAGGTAGAAGTCGGCCGAGACCGCGCCGACGCCGATCAGCGATGGCGCGACCCCGTCGATCCCCCTGGCGTCGTAGCCGTGGCAGTCCGAGCAGCCCTGGACGAAGAGGCGCCGGCCGGCCGTCTGCGGCGAGCTGCCGGGCGCGGCGCCTTCGGTGGCGGTGTCCTCGGCCGCGGAGGGCGAGTGCGCCCAGCCGACGATCGCCAGCGCCAGCAGCACGACGACCGCGCTCCAGCCCGCCCAGCGCCGGGTTCGACCGAGCCGTCTCACGCCCGCCCCTCGACCTGTTCGCGGCGGCGCTGGCGCTGCTCTTCGCGCTGCAGGCTGGCCCAGCCGGCGAGCACCAGGGCGAGCGCGAACGGCAGGTCGCCGGCCCACATCGCGGTCGCCGCCGTTTCCTGTTCGGCCAGCACCGCGGCGGTCGAGGCGTCGGCGAGGTAGGAGGCGTAGACGACGTGCGAGGAGGTGGCGAGGGCGACGCCGATCGCCAGCATCGGCACCATCGCGGCGACGATCAGGCCGGTGACGGCGACCAGCGAGAGCGGCCGCGCGGTCGGGTCGGCGCCGACGATCACCGTCCACAGCAGCGTCGCGACGAGCAGGTAGGCGAGGTGCTCGAGCCCATGCAGGGCGCTGATTTCGAGACAGGCGTCGTAGACCGCCGGGACGTGGGTGAGGACCAGGAGGCCGGCGAACAGCGCCAGCGCCGTGGCTGGCGCCATCAGCACCCGGGCCGGTCGCGAGCGCAGCCACCGCGCCAGCCGCCGGGCGCCGCCGATCGGCAGCAGCGCCAGCGCCACCCGCACCGGCTCGCCCAGCGCCAGGAGCGGCGCCGCGACGCCGAGCAGCAGCGAGTGCTGGAGCATGTGCCAGGCGAGCTGGCGATCAGCCGCCTGGTCGAGCGGGGGGGAGAGGGCGATCCCGAAGGCCAGCCAGCCGGCGGCGAGGAAGAGGCCGCGCCGCGCCGTCACTCGCCCACCTCGCTCTCGCGCCGCTGCGCCCGCAGCTCGCGGACGACGCCGCCGACGCCGAAGGCCGCCATGCCGCCGCCGATGTAGACCAGCCAGAGCCCGAGCGGCGCGCCGAGCGCCATCAGGACCAGCGAGAGGGCGAGCCAGACGGTCGCCGGGCTGCGGTCCGGGTCGGCGCCGCCGCCGCTCGCCTGCAGCGAGCGCCGCGTCACCGCCAGCCCGACCGCCAGCACGATGACGAAGGCGGCGGCGCCGCCGAGCAGCGCCGGCGTCGACTCGCTGGTGCCGAAGAAGACGATGCCGACCAGGGTGAGGACGGCGAGGAAGACGCCCCAGGCGAAGATCGGCGGGTAGGCGGGCTTGCTCTGCCGGCTCATCTCGCCGCCTCGGCTTCCTGGGCCGCCTCGGCTTCCTCGGCCGCCTCGGCCTCCTCGCGCAGATCGAAGAGCGGCGTGTGCGATTTGATCGGCGGCAGCGCCGCGAAGTTGTGCCGCGGCGGCGGCGAGGTCGTCGCCCACTCGAGCGTCTGCCCTTCCCAGGGGTCGGGCCCGGCGGGCGCGCCGAGCCGCAGCGAGCGCATCACGTTGACGAGGAAGAAGCAGACGCCGAGGAAGATCGTGAAGGCGCCGACCGTGGCCAGCGAGTTGAGGAAGGTCCAGTGGTGCAGCGGCAGGTAGTCGGCGACCCGCCGCGTCATCCCCTCGGCGCCGAGGAAGAACATCGGGATGAAGGTGACCAGGGCGCCGACGAAGAGGAGGACGAAGGTGACCCGCGCCAGCCGCTCGTCGAGCAGCCGCCCGGTCACCTTCGGGAACCAGTAGTGGATCGCCGCGAAGAGCCCGAAGACGGTGCCGCCGAACAGCGTGTAGTGGAAATGGGCGACGACGAAGTAGCTGTCGTGCACGTGGTAGTCGAGCGGCGGCGCGGCGACCATGATCCCGGTCAGGCCGCCGATCAGGAACAGCAGGACGAAGCCGATCGAGAACAGCATCGGCGAGGCGAGCCGGATGCGGCCGCCGACCATCGTCGCCAGGAAGCCGAAGTACTCGATCCCCGCCGGGACCAGGAGGATCGTCGAGGTCAGCGAGAAGTAGCGGTTCGAGACCTGGTTGGTGGCGAACATGTGGTGCCCCCAGACGCTCATCGAGATCGCCGAGAAGAGCAGCAGCGAGACGATCGTCACCTTGAAGCCGAAGAAGCGCCGCCGCGAGAAGGTGGCGATCGCTTCGCCGACGACGCCGACCAGGGGGAAGAAGACGACGTAGACGACCGGGTGGCCGTAGAACCAGAAGAGGTGCTGCCAGGTGACCGAGCCTTCCGGCGTCGAGGAGAAGATCGAGCCGCCCTCGCGGTCGATGTAGAGGAGCGTCATCGCGACGATCAGCACCGGGAAGCCGGTGATCACCATGAACACGGTGACCAGCTCGCTCCAGGTGAAGAGCGGCATCCGCAGCATCGTCATCCCCGGTGCCCGCAGGCGGACGATCGTCGCCAGCAGCGAGACCGCCTGCAGGGTCGAGCCGACCGTCGCGATGATCACCGCCAGGACCCAGAAGTCGGTGCCGACGCCGGGGGTCGCCTGGGCGTCGGAGAGCGGGAAGTAGGCGGTCCAGCCGAAGGTCGCGGCGCCCTGCTGGGTCAGGAACCCCGAATACATGACGACGCCGCCGGCGGCGAACAGCCAGTAGCCGGCGAGGGCCAGGCGCGGCCAGACGATCCGCGCTGCGCCGATCTGCAGCGGCACGAAGTAGAGCCCGACGCCGAGCACCACCGGCACCGCGAAGAGGTAGAACATCGTCGAGCCGTGGATCGTGAACAGCTCGTTGTAGGTGTGGTCGGAGAGGAACTGCAGGCCCGGCTTGGCGAGCTCCGAGCGCATCGTCAGCGCCAGTGAGCCGCCGACCAGGAAGTAGACGAAGGCGGTGACCGTGGTGATCAGCCCGATCCGCTTGTGGTCGGTGCTCGAGAGCAGGTCGAGCAGGCCGGCGCGCCGCCGCGAGCCGACCGGCTCGCGCAGCGGCACCCGCGGCGGCTCGGCGGTGACGCTCACGACCCGCCTTCCCGCAGCCAGCCGGCGAATTCGGCCTTCGGCATCGCGACGACGTCGAAGATCATCCGCGAGTGTTCGAGCCCGCAGAACTCGGCGCACTCACCGCCGCCGGGCGCGTTCACCGGCCGTTCGAAGACCATCTGCCAGCGGGCCTGCTTGCCGGGGAAGAGGTCGCGCTTGAACTTCTCGCCCGGGATCCAGAAGGAGTGGATCACGTCGAGCGAGGTGCCGGTGAATTCGAGCGGCGTCTGGACCGGCACCCGCAGCACCGGGACGTGGTGCCTGGTCCCCTGGTCGACCGCCCCGTTCGGGTATTCGAAGCGCCAGTTCCAGCGCGCCGCGGTGACCTTGATCGCGACCGGCGGCCCGCTCGCCGACTCGTCCCTGCCGCCCGGCATGTGGCTGAAGGTGAGGAAGACGAGGAAGCCGGCGACGCAGGCGAGCCCGACCGCGTAGCCGACCTCGAGCGGGGTGCTCTCGTCTTTCCCCCGCGGGACCTCGCGCGAGCGCGAGCGGTAGCGCAGGACGAAGGCGACGACCAGCACCAGGATCACGACGAAGACGCCGAGGGCGATCGGCCAGTAGACGTTCCAGACGTCGTAGAACTGGTTGCGGGTGTTGATCGGAGTCACGCCGCCGCGCCTCCGGCCAGCGCCCGCTCGCCCTCGCGGGCCGCCGCCGCGCGGCCGCGCCAGGCCAGCACCAGCCCGAGGGTCGCGCCCCAGGCACCCATCCCCAGCCACCAGCCCCAGCTCGGCAGCGAGCGGTAGACGCCGTCGTCGGACTGCAGCCAGTTGACCAGCAGGTTGACGACGACGATCTCGCAGGCGATGCCCCAGGCGACGCCGAAGATCGCCGCCGCCGGCGGCGGCGGGTTCCAGCCGATCGAGTAGACGATGAGGGCGACGCCGGGGAGGCCGACGGCGAGCGAGGCGAGGGCGACGATCGCCCAGCCGGCGAGCACCGGCAGCGGCTGCAGCGAGCCGTGGAAGGCGCCGGAGCCGAAGACCAGGGCGGCGACCGCCGTCGCCGGCGTCCAGAAGCTCGAGGCGATGCCCTCGCCGGCGGTGGGGGTGGCGGCGATCTCGGCGATCAGCGCCGTGGTCACGACCAGCGACGCCGCCGCCGACAGCGAGCAGGCCACGGCCAACGGCAGCAACGAGGCTCTGCGGGGCTTCGCGGTCACGGGAGTCAGGAGGCACTTACCCCCAAACGCCTCGACCATCGCTCGCGCGCCGTGTAAGAGATCTGACCGCCCGCCCGTGCGCCGATCAGCTCGCGGCGCTCGCGGCCAGCGCTCGCTGGGCTGAGCTCAGCAGCAGGTAGAGGGTGGTCGCGAGGAAGCCGATCAGGACCCAGGCGACGTTGGTGCTGACGAGAAGGGTCAGCGCCCAGGAGGCGAAGACGGCGATGCCCGCCGAGGCGAAGTGGGTGTGGCCCCAGACCCGCTCCTCGCTCGGGGGCGGTTTGCTCGGCCGCAGCTGCAGCCTCCCGAAGGCGAGCAGCTCGACGGCGAGGAAGCCGAGCACGGCACCGCCGATGTAGATCAGCACCTCGAAGACGTGCGGCGTGCCGATCCTGTAGTCGCCGACCGAGCCGGTGGCGAAGATCGTCAGCGTGTAGCCGTAGGCGGCGACGCTCTCGACCACCGTCGCCCGCAGCTCGCGGCGGAAGGTCGACCGATCACCGGCGGGCGCGCTCACGCACCGTCAGCCTGCGTGCGGGCGGTTCGTCGCCATGCTGGCGAGCAGTCGCCAGCCGTCTCCCGAGCGGACCACGAGGCCCGCGGATTCGAGCCGGCCCATCGCGGTGGTGACCGACGGCCGGCGGGCGGCGACAAGCTCGGAGAGGACGCCGTGGGTGACCGGCACCGGCACCTTCACCCAGTCGCCGCAGCGGCTGCCGAAGCGGTCGGCGAGGTGCCAGAAGACCATTTCCAGCCGGGAGTCGACCCGCCGCTCGCCAGCGATCGCCAGCAGCACCGCGAGGTAGCGCGAGCGCAGCAGCGCCCGGTGGACGAAGGCGACCGAGAGGCCGGGAAAGTGGGCGGCCCGCCGGGCGAACTCCGCGTCGAGCAGGGCGACGCGGGCGCCGTTGATCGCGTGCCAGGCGGCGTCGGACTCGATGCTCGACCACTCGTCGATGCCGTCGCCCGGGCGCAGCAGGTCGCCCGGTCCGAGCAGCTCGGCGCCGTGCTGGCGGCCGTGGTGCACGCGGCGACAGAGCGTTCCCGAGACGATCAGCAGTCCGAGTCCCGAGGGGTCCTGGGCGGGCGGCGTCCAGTGGCCGGCCGCGACCTCCACCACCGGCGCCAGGCAGGCGCGCAGCGCGAGGCGCCGGTGCTCCGCGGGCACCGCCGCCAGCAGGTCGGGGTCGGAGCGGAGGACCGGATGGCGCTTCTGGTCCGGCGGCCGCCCGTTTCCCTCCAGCGAATCGAACCGCAGATGCGGGCGACGCTCGCTCATCGTTGACACCAAAGGACTCGCTTCCCCCGGACTGCCCGGATCGATTGACGACCGACAAAGCGCGGTCGGCCCGAACCGGTGAGTCGAACGCTCTCAGCAAGCGGTGATGTCCCGGCTCCGGTCGGCGCGGCGCTCGCGGAGCTCAGTCCTGCCAGGCGTTCGTACCCGGCTTGGGCCGTTCGGAACCTGACCGCGGGCGCCACGGGGCCGAGATGACCGCCTGAAGCGGCGAAACGGGCCGTGTCAGTCGGGCGACATGCCTCGTTACCGCCCCTCGACCGGGGGTAGCCCGGAACCGCGGTCGGCAGCGAGAGGGGCCGTCCGCAACTGGCCCCGCTCTCGACGTCGCCCACTCATCGTCAACCTAGGGAAGGACCGAGCGACACATGTCCGAAACCGTCGGCGCCTACGTACTGAAACGACTGCACGAACACGGGGTCGACCGGATCTACGGCTACCCGGGCGACGGGATCAACGGCGTCCTCGGCGGCTTCCACGAGCACGGCGAGGACGTCGAGTTCGTCCAGACCCGGCACGAGGAGATCGCCGCCTTCGCCGCCTGCGCGCACGCCAAGCTGACCGGCGAGGTCGGCGTCTGCATGGCGACCTCCGGTCCCGGCGCGATCCACCTGCTCAACGGCCTCTACGACGCCAAGCTCGACCACCAGCCGGTGGTGGCGCTGGTCGGCCAGCAAAAACGGATGTCGCTCGGCTCCAACTACCAGCAGGAGGTCGACCTCAACACCCTGTTCAAGGACGTCGCCTCCGAGTTCGTCCAGACCTGCATGTCGCCGATGCAGGCCAAACACCTGATCGACCGCGCCGTGCAGGTGGCCAAGGCCTCGCGCTCGGTCACCGCCGTGATCCTGCCCGAGGACGTGCAGGAGTCCGAACACGAAGAACCCGAACGGGTCCACGGCGCCGTCTTCTCGAGCCTCGCGACCCCCGCCGACCCGCGCCTGATCCCGCCCGCCGACGAGGTCCGCCGGGCGGCCGAGATCCTCAACTCCGGCGAGCGCGTCGGCATCCTCGTCGGCCAGGGCGCGCGGGCCGCCGCCGAGGAGGTGATCGAGGTCGCCGACCGGCTCGGGGCCGGGGTGGCGAAGGCGCTGAACGGGCGCGACGTGCTGCCCGACGACCTGCCGTTCGTCACCGGCCCGATCGGCCTGCTCGGCTCGAAGCCGAGCTACGAGATGATCGACGGCTGCGACACCTTCCTGATGATCGGCTCGAGCTTCCCCTACTCGGAGTGGCTGCCCGAGCCCGGCCAGGCGCGCGGCGTGCAGATCGACATCGACGCCCGGCTGGTCGGCATCCGCTACCCGATGGAGGCCAGCCTGGTCGGCGACGCCCGCGACACCCTGCGCGAGCTGATCCCCCAGCTCGAGCGCAAGGAGGACCGCTCCTGGCAGCGGGAGATCGAAGCGAACGTTTCGCGCTGGTGGGAGATCCTCGCCGAACAGGCGCAGGTCGAAGCGCGGCCGCTGAACCCGCTGCGGGTCTTCCACGAGCTGAGCCCGAAGCTGCCCGACGAGTGCATCCTCACCGCCGACTCCGGCTCGGCGACCAACTGGTGGGCGCGGCACCTGAAACTGCGCCAGGGGATGCGGACCGCGCTCTCGGGGACGCTGGCGACGATGTGCCCCGGCGTGCCCTACGCCTTCGCGGCGAAGATGGCCTACCCGGAGCGGCCGGTGATCGCCTGCCTCGGCGACGGCGCGATGCAGATGCTCGGCATCAACTCGCTGATCGACGTCGCCGCCCGCTGGGAGTCGTGGGAGAACCCGCAGCTGGTCGTCCTCGTCCTCCACAACGACGACCTGAACCAGGTCACCTGGGAGCAGCGGGTGATGGCCGGCGATCCGAAACTGGTCGCCTCGCAGGAAATCCCCGACTTCGCCTACGCCGAGTACGCGCGGCTTCTGGGGCTCGAAGGGGTCCGGGTCGAAGGGCCCGAGCAGGTCGGCGACGCCTGGGACCAGTGCCTGAGCGCCGGCCGTCCTGCCGTGCTCGAGGCGGTAACCGACCCCGAGGTGCCGCCGCTGCCGCCGCACATCAAACTCGAACAGGCGACCTCGATGGCGAAAGCGCTGATGCAGGGCGACCAGCATGGCGCCCGGATCGTCTCGCAGTCGCTGAAAGGCAAGCTGAAAGAGCTCACCACGCGCTGATGGCGGTCACCGAGGGTGCCAGCAAGGCGATCGAGGCCCCGGTCTTCGACCTCGGGGTGCGGGCCTACACGGTCCCCACCGACGCGCCCGAGTCCGACGGCACGCTGGAGTGGGACTCGACGACGATCGTCGTCGTCGAGGCCGAAGCGGGAGGCGAGCGCGGGCTCGGCTACACCTACGGCGACGTCTCGGTGGCGAGGTTCGTCAAATCGAAGCTGGCCCCGGTGGTGGTCGGCGCCGACGCGCTGGCGCCGCCCGCCGCCTGGGCGGAGATGCAGCGGCAGGTCCGCAACGCCGGCCGCCCCGGCGTCGGGGCGATGGCGATCTCGGCGGTCGACGTCGCGCTCTGGGACCTGAGGGCGCGGCTGCTCGGCGTCTGCCTCGCCGACGCGCTGCCGCGCTTCCACTCCGAGGTGCCGGTCTACGGCAGCGGCGGCTTCACCTCCTACTCCGAGGAGCAGCTGCGCTCGCAGCTCGAGGGCTGGATGGAGGCGGAGCTGCCGCGGGTGAAGGTCAAGGTCGGGCGGGAGCCGGAGCGCGACCCCGACCGCCTGCTGCTCTGCCGCGAGGTGATCGGCTCCGAGGTCGAGCTGATGGTCGACGCCAACGGCGCCTTCGCCCCGAAGCAGGCGCTGCGCTGGGCCGAGGTCTACCTCGGCTTCGGCGTCTCCTACCTGGAGGAGCCGGTCAGCTCGGAGGACCGCGAGGGCCTGCGTTTCGTCCGCGAGCACGGCCCCGCCGGGGTGGCGATCGCCGCCGGCGAGTACGAGTGGGACCTGCCGCGCCTGGGCGAGCTCGCGGGCTGCGTCGACATCGTCCAGGCCGACGTCACCCGGGTCGGCGGGATCACCAACATGCTGCGCGTCGACGGCCTCTGCAAGGCGCTGCAGCGGCCCTTCTCGGCCCACTGCGCGCCGGCGATCTCGGCCCACGCCTGCTGCGCGATGGAGTCGCTCGCGCACCTCGAGTACTTCCACGACCACGTCCGGCTCGAGCGGATGCTGTTCGACGGCACCCTCGACCCGCACGGCGGCCGGCTGCGGCCTGACCGCTCGCGCCCCGGCCTCGGGCTCGAGCTGAAGCGCGAGGAGGCCGAGCGGTGGGCGGCCTGAGAGGAGGAACGGATGAGCGGTGACGAGATGGGGCACGGCACGCTCAGCCCGGAGGGGGTCGAGCGGATCGACCGGCGGGCGCTGCGCAGGGCGCTGCAGGCGGAGATCGAGGGCGAGGTGCGCTTCGACCGCGGCACCCGGGCGATCTACTCGCACGACAGCTCCAACTACCGCCAGCCGCCGATCGGCGTCGTCATCCCGCGCCACGCCGAGGACGTCGTCGCCGCCGTCCGCATCTGCCACGAGCACAACGCCCCGGTGCTGCCGCGCGGCTGCGGCACCAGCCTCTCCGGCGAGACCGCCAACGTCGCCGTCGTCCTCGACACCTCCAAGCACATGCGCGAGATCGTCGCGATCGACCCCGGGCGGCGGGTCGCCCGGGTGCAGCCGGGGGTGATCCGCGACCAGCTGGCGGCGGTCACCGAGGCGGAGCACGACCTCACCTTCGCCCCCGACACCTCGACCCACGAATACGCCACCTTCGGCGGCATGGTCGGCAATAACTCGTGCGGCATCCACTCGGTGATGGCCGGGCGCACCGCCGACAACGTCGAAGAGCTCGAGATCGTCACCTACGACGGCGTGCGGATGCGGGTCGGCCCGACCGGCGAGGAGGAGCTCGAGGCGATCGTCGCCGCCGGCGGCCGGCGCGGCGAGATCTACGCCGCGATGCGCGACCTGCGCGACCGCTACACGGAGCTGGTCCGCGAGCGCTATCCCGACATCCCGCGCCGCGTCTCCGGCTACAACCTCGACGAGCTGCTGCCCGAGAAAGGGTTCAACGTCGCCCGCGCCCTGGTCGGCTCGGAGGGGACGCTGGCGACCGTGCTGGAGGCGACGGTGCGGCTCGTGCACTCGCCACCCGCGCGCTCGCTGCTGGTGCTCGGCTACCCGACCGTGTTCGAAGCGGCCGACCACGTGCCGGAGATCCTCGAGTTCGGGCCGACCGGGCTGGAGGGAATCGACCAGCGGCTGATCGACGACATGGTGCAGAAGGGCAAGCACGCCTCCGAGGTGCCGCTGCTGCCCGACGGCGAAGGCTGGCTACTGGTCGAGTTCGGCGGCGAGTCCAAGGACGAGAGCGACGCCAGGGCGGAGGAGTGCATGGCGCGGCTGCGGGAAGACGATCGCACCCCCTCGATGCGGCTCTTCGACGACGAGGGCGAAGAGCAGCGGCTCTGGGAGGTGCGCGAGGCGGGTCTCGGGGCCACCTCCTACGTTCCCGGCGAGCGCGACCACTGGCCCGGCTGGGAGGACGCGGCGGTGCCGCCGCAGCGGCTCGGCGCCTACCTGCGCGAGTTCCGCGACCTGCTCCACGAGCACGACTACCGCGCCGCCCTCTACGGCCACTTCGGCGACGGCTGCGTCCACTGCCGGATCAACTTCGACCTGCGCAGCGCCGGCGGCCTGCGCAACTGGCGCCGCTTCCTCGACCAGGCGGCCGACCTGGTGGTCGCCCACGGCGGCTCGCTCTCCGGCGAGCACGGCGACGGCCAGCAGCGGGCCGAGCTCCTGCCGAAGATGTACGGCGAGGAGCTTGTCGAGGCGTTCCGCGAGATGAAGCGGATCTGGGACCCGGACAACCGGATGAACCCGCACAAGGTCGTCGACCCCTATCCGATCGTCTCCAACATGAAGCTCGGGACCGGCTACTCGCCGCCGGAAGTGAAGACCCACTTCGCCTACTCCGAGGACGGCGGCAGCTTCGCCCACGCGGCGCTGCGCTGCGTCGGCGCCGGCAAATGCCGCGACGCGAGCAAGGGGACGATGTGCCCGAGCTTCATGGTCACCAAAGACGAGGAGCACACCACCCGCGGCCGGGCGCGGATCCTCTACGAGATGCTCGAGGGCGACACCGTCAGCGAGGGCTGGCGCTCGGGCGAGGTGAAAGAGGCGCTCGACCTCTGCCTCTCCTGCAAGGGCTGCAAAGGCGACTGCCCGGTCAGCGTCGACATGGCGACCTACAAGGCCGAGTTCCTCTCACACCATTACAAGCGCCGGCCGCGCGAGCTGCCCGCCTACTCGATGGGGCTGATCATGTTCCACGCCCGGCTCGCCAGTCTGGCGCCGCGGCTCGCCAACGCCCTGACCCACGCGCCGGGCCTTTCGCGGCTGATCAAGCGCGCCGGCGGCCTCAGCCCGGGGCGCGAGCTGCCGCCCTTCGCCCACCAGACGTTCAAGCAGTGGTTCGCCGCCCGCGGCGCGGTCAACCCGCAGGGCGACCCGATGGTCCTCTTCCCCGACACCTTCAACAACTTCCTCCACCCGGAGACGATGAAGGCGGCGACCGAGGTGCTCGAGGCGGCGGGCTTCCGGGTGATCGTCCCCGAGCCGGCGCTCTGCTGCGGCCGGCCGCTCTACGACTACGGGATGCTCGACACCGCGAAGATCTTCTGGCGGCGGATGCTCGACGTGCTGGCGCCGCAGATCCGCGAGGGGATCCCGCTGGTCGGCGTCGAGCCGAGCTGCGTCGCCGCCTTCCGCGACGAGCTCCCGGGGCTGATGCCCTACGACGAGGACGCCAAGCGGCTCTCGCTGCAGGCCCTGACCCTGGCCGAGGCGCTGCAGCAACACGCCCCCGACTGGGAGCCACCGCGGCTCGAGGCGAAGGCGCTGGTCCATGGCCACTGCCACCAGAAGGCGGTGATGGGGATGAGCGCCGAGAGCGAGCTCTACTCGCGGATCGGGCTCGACTTCGAAGTCCTCGACTCGGGCTGCTGCGGTCTCGCCGGCTCCTTCGGCTTCGAGCGCGAGCACGACGAGATCTCGCGCCAGATCGGCGAGCAGCGGCTGATGCCGGCGGTGCGCGGGGCGGGGGAGCGGACGATCCTGATCGCCGACGGCTTCTCCTGCAAGACCCAGATCGAGACCCTGACCGAACGCCGGGCCCTGCACACCGCCCAGGTGCTGAAGCTGGCGATGGAGGCCGAGCACGGTGCCGAGACGCTCCACCCGCGGCCCGAGAGCGGCATGCCCGACGTCGTCCTCAACGGAGACGGCAGGGGGCGCGAGGCGGCGTTGATCGGCGGCGTCGCGGCGGCGATCGGCGTCGCGGCCGGCGCCGCCGCGATGGCGCGGGGGAGGGCGCGGCGGTGAAGGAGACCTACGACAGGTCGGTCGACTACATCGCCGGCGAGACCGTGGTCGGGGGTGAGTACCGTTGCGCCAGCTGTGGTGAGGAGTTGAGGATCGAGGCGGGGAAGGAGACGAACCTGCCGGTTTGTCCGCGGTGCCAGGGGCAGCGTTGGGAGGCGGCGGGGTAGGCGAGCGGCATCGGAGCGCCCGGAGGGTTGGCGGACCTTGGGGCGGGGGGAGCGTCGGTGGGCCTCCCCCGGACGGAAACACAATCCCTTCGGGCTTGTTTCCTCAGTGTCCGGGGGAGGCCCCCCGACGCTCCCGCACCGAGCTTCGCGTCCCAGGGACGGGAGGCCCACCCCTCTCGGGTGGGAGCTTCGGGCGAGCGCCGGGGGTGCGTGGCGAGCGCCGCTCTGGCCGTGTTGCCGCGGCGGCGGAACTCGAGGGCCGGGGCGCCGAGGGCGCGGCCGGGGCGCGGGGGCCAATCGCGAGGCCCGCTTCGTAGGGGTTGCCTTTTGCGTCGCTATGCGACGCAAAAGGCAACCCCTCGCCCGGGCGGCTGGCTTTCTCGCCCGGGCGGCTGGCTTTCTCGCCGAGGGCCGGGGCCGTGTTGCCGCTTCGGCCCGAGACTCGGCGCTCGCCGGAAGTGCCACTCACCTTTCAAGGTGAATCAGCTTTCTAGCGGGGGGTCGGGCCGCCCTCGTAGCTCGGGCCCCCGCCCGCCGCCACCCCCAGCGTCCCTCACTCCCCACCCAAGGTCGCCGCACACTCCAACATCAACGCATGCACAAACGCCTGCGGCAGGTTCCCTCGCAGCTGCCGCTGGCGAACGTCGAACTCCTCCGCGAACAGCCCCGGCGTGCCGCAGGCGGCGCGGTTGCGCTCGAACCAGGAGATCGCTCCGGCGCGGTCGCCCCGCTTGGCCAGCGCCAGCGACATCCAGAAGCCGCAGAGCAGGAAGGCGCCCTCGGCCTCGCCGAGCGGCATCGCGCCGTGGCGGAAGCGGTAGCAGTAGCCGTCCTCGCAGAGCTCGTCCTCTATCCGCCCCAGGGTCGCCGCCAGGCGCGGGTCGTCGGCGGGGACCGCGCCGCGGATGCCGGCCAGGAGCAGGGCGGCGTCAGTGCGGTCGTCGTCGGGGGCGCGGCGCCAGTCGCCGGCGCGGTTGAGGCTGTTGGCGCTCGCCGCGGCGATCAGCTCGTCGGCCAGCGCCGGCCAGCGGCCCGGCACCTCGGGCCCCGGAGCGACGGCGGCGATCGCCCGCAGGCCAGCGGCGCAGACGAGGCGGCTGTGGGTCTACTCCTTCGGCGAGAGCTCCCAGACGCCGGCGTCGGCCTCGCGCCAGCGCTCGGCGATCGCCTCGACCGCGACCTCGGCGGCGCGCCAGCCGTCGCTGTCGAGGTGGTCGTGGCGGGCCGCCGCGGCGAAGACGAGGAGGGCCTCGCCGAAGGCGTCTAGCTGGAACTGCTCGTGGACCTGGTTGCCGACGATGTCGACGCCGCCTGGGTAGCCGGGCAGCGGCAGCCGGCGTTCGCTCGGCACCGGGCTGCCCTCGACCGTGTAGGCCGGCATCAGGTTGGGCCCGTCGGCCAGCAGCCGCTCGGCGATGAAGCGGACGGCGTCGTCGAGCAGGGGGTGGGGACCGGTGGCGGCCACCGCCTGCCCGGCGTAGGCCTGGTCGCGGACCCAGGCGAAGCGGTAGTCGTAGCTGCGGCCCTGCTGGGCGCGCTCGGGCAGCGAGGTGGTGGCCGCCGCGACCATCGCCCCGCTGGCGCTGGTCAGGCCGCTCATCACCGCGTAGGCGTGGCGCGCGTCGCGGCCGCCGATCCCCGTCTCGATCTCTGGGACCCGCCGGCTCCAGCCCTCCTCGGTCGCTTCCCAGAGACGGTCGGCCGGCCCCGGCGGCTCGGCCGCCCCCTCGGCGGAGAGCGAGAGAACGAAGTCGTGTGGCTCGCCGGGGGAGAGCTCGAGCCGCTGGGCGAGCGCCTTCGCCCCGGCGTCCTCGACGACCTCGGCGCCCTCGCCACCCTGCCAGCGCATCGAGACCTCGCCGAGGCGGGCGGTCCAGGAGCCGTCGTCGCCGCGCCGCAGCGCCGCCATCCCGTGGCGGTCGAATTCGGCCCCGGGCTGGAGCAGCACGTCGACGGCGGCGTCCTGGTCGAGCGCTTCGACCCGGCGCAGCAGGACCGCCTTGCCTTTGCCGGCCGGCAGGGCGAGCGCCTCGCGGCACTCGACGATGCCTTCGCGGGTGATCCAGCGGCTGCGCCAGATCAGCGTCCCGGGCTCGTAGTAGCCGCCCCAGGTGAAGCGATCGGCGGGGCTGACCGCGTAGGTGCTGTGCCCGCCGATCAGCGAGCAGAGCACGGCGTCGTCGTGCCAGCGCGGGAAGCACATCCAGGCGAAGTCGCCGCGCGGACCGACCAGCACGCCGCGCTCGCCGTCGGCGAGCAGCGCGTACTCGCGCAGGACGTGCGGCGTTCTCGGGTCGGGGAGGTCCAACCTGGCCGCGCTAACTCCGGGAGCGGCCCCCGAGGGCCAGTCCCCCGAGCGCCAGGGATGCCCCCGCGGCGATCGCCGCCGCGGCGCGGTGGCGGCTCAGCCACCACTGGACGCTGTGGTCGTGGGCTTTGCCGCTGAAGCGGCCGCGGGCGCCGCGATCGCCGCCCGGCGGCTCGAACAGGTTGCCCTCCTGGTTCTGGTCATCCGGCGGCTCTTCGGTCTGCTGTTCTTCGACCGCGGTGCGCGCCAGGTAGAGCTCCGCCAGCCAGGGGGCGAGTTTGCCGCCGAGCACGGTGTAGACGGTGGGGACGCCGACGTAGACCTGGCGGCGCCGGCGGTGGGCGGCGAAGTGGACGGCGTCCGCCGCCACCTCGGGCTGGTAGACCGGCGGCACCGGCTGCGGGTGCCTCGGCAGCTTCGAGCGGCAGTGGTCGAACTGCGGCGTGTTCAGGCCCGGCAGCTGGACCATCGTCACGTGCACCTTCGAGCCCTGGTTGCGGAGCTCGCAGCGGACCGAGTCGAAGAAGCCCTTGATCGCGTGCTTGGCGCCGCAGTACGGGGACTGCAGGGGGATGCCCTGGTAGGCCATCGCCGAGCCGACCAGGACGATCGTGCCGCGGCCGCGCGGCCGCATCCGCTTCAGCGCCTCGCGCGTGCCCCAGACGGTGCCGTGGTAGGTGACGTCGGTCGCCCGCCGGAACTCCTCGGGCTCGATGTCCTCGAAGAAGGAGAAGACGGTGGTCATCGCGTCGTTGACCCAGATATCGATCGGGCCGAGCTCGGCCTCGGCGCGGTCGGCGGCGGCGGCGACCGCCCCGGGGTCGGAGACGTCGGTGGGGATTGCCAGCGCGCTGCCGCCGGCGGCCTCGACCTCGCGACGGGCCGCGGCCAGCGCCTCCTCGCCGCGCGCGAGCAGGGCGACCCTGCAGCCGTCGGCGCCGAAGCGGCGCGCCACCGCGCGACCGACGCCGGCACCGGCGCCGGTGACGACGACCACTTTTCCTTGCTGGGTGTTCGCTTCTTCGGTGGGCACCGAGGACAGTTACCCGTCGGCGCACTCGCCAACTGCCCCTCGGCGTGGAGCGGTCAGCACGATGACCCCTGTCCCGGCTCGGCGCCCGGCCAGGGTAGCGGAGCGCTGTGCGGACCCCGATGCCCTCGCGCCGGACCCTGAGGTCGCTGCTGCGGCGCCTGGCGGCGGTGCCGGCGGTGCTCTACGAGCTCGGCCTCGGCCGGCTGCTCGCCCACCGCTTCCTGATGGTCGTCCACCGCGGCCGCCTGCGCCGCACCGTCCTCGAGGTGATCGCCTGGGACGGGCGCGCGCGCGAAGCGGTCGTGATCGCCGACCTCGGTCCCGACCCCGACCCGCACAGCGACCTCCTCGCCGGCGGCGCCGAGGAGGTGCGGATCGGCGCCCAGAGATTCCGCCCGTGGGTGCGCCGGCTGAAGGGCGAGGAGGCGTTCGCCGTGTTCAGCGAGTTCGAGCGCCGCAACCGCCTGCTGATGCCGCTCGCCCGCCCGGTGGTCTCGCGGCTCGCCGGGCTCCCGTACGACGGCTCCCCGGCCGCTCGACGGCGGCTGCTGGAGCGGATGCCGCTGCTGGCGCTGAGCGACCGGCGCGCTTGACCGCCGTCATCGGGCTGACGGCCGCCGCGTCGATCTGCCCCACGCTGGTTAGGGGGATCAACGATGAAACGTCTGCTTGCGCTCGGCGCCACCCTCACCGTCCTCGTCACCGCGATCTTCGCCGCCACCGCGACGGCGGATAAGCCGACCACCGTCCGGGCCGGCAACCTGGTCCTGACCCTCAACGGCGGCTTCAAGCCGAAGGCTCTGCCGAAGCGGCGGTTCGCGCCGATCGGCCTCACCGCCGCCGGCAAGGTCCGCACCGCCGACGGCTCCCACCCGCCGGCGCTGCGCCGCTTCGTCCTCGACACCGACCGCAACGGCGCGATCGACGTCCGGGGCTACCCGACCTGCCGCTCCGGGATGCTGCAGTCGCGCGACAGCTCCGACGCCCTGCGGGTCTGCCGCCGGGCGCTGATCGGCCGCGGCCATACCGACGTCGAGATCGCCTTCCCCGAACAGCGGCCGATCCCGGCCCATTCGCGGCTGCTGGTCTTCAACGGCGGCGTCCGGGGCGGCACGACGACGCTCTACGTCCACGCCTACATCACGGTGCCGACCCCGGCGGCGATCGTCACCACCGTGAAGGTCCGCAAGCACCGCTCCGGCCGCTACGGCCTTCGCTCGGTGGCGACGATCCCGAAGATCGCCGGCGGCGCCGGATCGGTGACCTCCTTCTTCCTGCACATCCGCAAGGTCTTCCGCCGCGGCGGCCGCAAGGTCAGCGTCTTGACCGCGCGCTGCCGCGACGGCAAGCTGCAGGCGCGCGGCGAGGCGCACTTCTCCGACGGCTCCACCGTGCGCGCCGAGATCGTCCGCCGCTGCCGGCCGAAGTAGTCGTGGCCGGCCCGCTCGGAATGCGCGGCTCGGTGCGCGGCGCCCTCCGCGGCGCGGCGCTGCCAGCGCTGGCCGCGCTGGCGCTGCTCGCCGCCGCGGCGCCGGCGTCGGCCGGCGCCAACGCCTACCGCCACTACGGGGCCTGCGGGCTCTCGCCGAAGGCGAAGCCCTCTCACTCCTGCGCCCGCTCCAGGCCGAAGGGCGCCTTCTTCCGCAGCAACCGCGAGACCGTCCACTACACCGTCTGCGTCCGCTTCCCCGGCAACCGCACGCTCTGCGCCAAGGGCCAGCTCGCCGAGAAGGGCCGGCTCTACGTCAACCGGATCACCGCGCCGGCGCCGGGCAGGCACCGGATCACCTGGTTCGTCGGCGGCAAGCGCGTCGGCCGCTTCGCCCTCTGGGTCCGGCGCTGAGCCGGCGCCTCAGCGCTCTCGCCCGCCGCCCCGTGTCACACGTATGACCGCGGCGGTTAGACGCCGCCGGGCGGCGGGGAGCAGCCGGGCTGTGACCGTCCGCAGCCGAGACATGGCGATCAGCGGGCTGACCCTGGCGGTCGGCTCCTGGCTGGCGATCGCTCCCTTCGTGCTTCCCTACGCGTCCGGCGACCCGAGCCTCGGCAGCGTCGTGCTCGGCGGCGCGATCGGCGTCCTCGCGCTGGCTCGGCTGGCCGGGCTCGACGCGAACGGCTGGCTCAGCTGGGCCAACGTCGTCCTCGGCGCGCGGGTCTTCGCCTCCGCGTTCTGGCTCGACGAATCGGCCGTCGCGGCCTGGAACGACGCGATCTGCGGCGGCCTCGTGTTCGCGCTCAGCGCCTTCGCCTCCGGCGCCGGCGGCCCCTGCCTCGGCCGGCCGCGCGGCCGTGTCCAGCAACGCCGGCAGCGACCGAGCGCCTGGCGGTAGCGATGCGCTCCCGCAGCCGCACTGGATCGCGTTCAATCGCCGGCACCGCGGCCGCGCCCGAGCATCGTCCGCGCCAGGCGCAGCGGCAGCAGGCCGAAGAGCGGCGCCCGCTTGCCCAGCCCCTCGGAGGGATCCTGGTCGAGCGCCGCGGCGTAGCGGCCGGCGGCCGCCGCCGAGGGGTAGCGCTTCTCGCCGCCGGCGCCGCAGCCGCGCTGGCAGCGCCACCTCATCGTCTCGCCCTCGGCGCTGAAGCGGAAGCGGTGACCGAGCAGGCGGCAGCTGAGCATCTCGCTCCCCTACCCGGAACGGGACGAAGATGAGCTCCAGCGCGGCGACGGCGAGGGTCGAGACCCAGGTTCCCTCGCGGCTCGACCGCCTGCCCTGGTCGAAGTTCCACTGGCTGATCGTCGTCGGGCTGGGGACGGTCTGGATCCTCGACGGCCTCGAGGTGACGATCGTCGGCTCGGTCGGCTCGCGGCTGACCGAAAGCGGCAGCGGCATCGCGCTGACCAGCGGCCAGATCGGCACCGCCGCCGCTTTCTACGTCGCCGGCGCCTGCACCGGCGCCCTCTTCTTCGGCCAGCTCACCGATCGCTTCGGCCGCAAGCGCCTCTTCCTCCTCACCCTCGCCGTCTACCTCGCCGCCACCGCGGCGACCGCCTTCGCCTTCGCGCCCTGGTACTTCTTCGCCGCCCGCTTCTTCACCGGCGCCGGGATCGGCGGCGAGTACGCGGCGATCAACTCGGCGATCGACGAGCTGATCCCGGCCCGGGTCCGCGGCCGCGTCGACCTGATCGTCAACGGCTCGTACTGGATCGGCTCCGCCGCCGGCTCGGCCGCGGCGCTGCTCTTCCTCGACACCGCGATCTTCCCCGCCGACCTTGGCTGGCGGCTCGCCTTCGGGCTCGGCGTCGCGCTCGGCTTCACGATCCTGATCGTCCGCCGCAACGTGCCCGAGAGCCCGCGATGGCTCTTCATCCACGGCCGCGAGGAGGAGGCGGAGGCGATCGTCGACGGGATCGAATCCGAGATCCGCGAGGAAACCGGGGAGGAGCTGCCCGAGCCCGAAGGCAGCATCGAGGTGCGCCAGCGCGAGGCGATCCCGTTCCGCGAGATCGCCCGCACCGCCTTCAAGCTCTACCCCAAGCGCGCCGTCCTCGGCATCGCCCTGTTCGTCGGCCAGGCGTTCATCTACAACGGCGTCACCTTCAACCTCGGCACCCTCTTCACCACCTTCTTCGGCATCTCCTCGGCGGTGGTGCCGGTCTTCATCATCATCTACGCGCTCGGCAACTTCCTCGGCCCGGTGACGCTGGGCCGCCTCTTCGACACGGTCGGCCGCAAGCCGATGATCGCCGGCACCTATCTCGGCTCGGCGGCGCTCAGCGTGGTGATGTCGATCCTCTTCGTCAACGGCACCCTGGGCACCTGGGAATTCGAGGCGCTCCTCGTCGCCACCTTCTTCCTCGCCTCGGCCGGGGCCAGCTCCGCCTACCTCACCGTCAGCGAGATCTTCCCGATGGAGACGCGAGCGCTGGCGATCGCCTTCTTCTACGCGGTCGGCACCGGCGTCGGCGGGATCGCCGGCCCGCTGCTTTTCGGACAGCTGATCGAAAGCGGCAACCGCGACGAGGTGATCGTCGCCTTCCTGATCGGCGCCGGGGTGATGGCCCTCGGCGGCATCGCCGAGCTGCTCTTCGGGGTCAAGGCCGAGCAGGCCGAGCTCGAGGACATCGCCCAGCCGCTGACCGCCGAAGAAGCCGAGGAGGGTGGTGGGGAAGGAGGACGGCGAGCCCGGGCAGGGCGAGGACGAGGAGCCCGAGCACCCGCGGCGGCGCGAGGCGGCGCGGCCGCGCGGCGAGGCCGAGGAGGGCGACGCGGGCGCCGAGCAGCAGCGGCAGGTCGCCGAGCAGCGCCGCCGGGCCGAGGAGCGCGGGCGGCGGCTGGCCGAGCGCGCCGCGCGGCGCCGGCAGCGCTCGCGCCAGGGCCTGCGCCGCTTCCGTCCGGGCCCGGGCGCGAGCCTCGGTTCTCGGGGCATGGGGCTGCCCCCGGCCGGCGCCGATGAGGGCGCCCTCGACCGCGAGATCGAGGCGATCGCCACCGCCCTCGACGAGCACGGCGCCACCCAGCGCGCCGAGCTGGCGCGCCTGGTCGGCGCCCGCTACTGGGGCCCCGGCCGCTTCAACTCCGCCCTGCGCGAAGCGGTCGCGGAGGGCCGCGCCCGCCGCCTCTCGCGCTCGACCCTGGCCCCGCCCGAGGAGGGCGGGCGGGCGTCGGACCAGGCGCGCCGGTGACTTGGGCCAAAGGTTCGTCGCCACGGGACCACCTCTACGTCCGCTCGGCGATCCGCCGCCAGACCGACTCGCGTCGCAGCAGGTGCTCGAGGTCCATCGCGGGTCAGCCAACTGACCGGGGCGGCGGAATCCCGAGCGAGACCGCCGCGTTTCGGCTAGAACCGAACCTCACGGGGAGGGAATTCCCCCGCACATAGAGGAGATACCGGGCCGCGCCGCGGCGGGTGAGCGAGCGCCCCGCCGCGGCCCGGGGCCCGGAAGGGCCCACGGCCGGCCTCTGACAACGGCCGTTTTGCCGCCGCCCCGGCGGGCAGGTGGAAGCGGTGGAAATTGAGTTCACCGTCGCTGTGCTCGTCTTCGGCGGGCTGCTCTGGGTGGCGGCGATGCTCTCCGGGGTGATGCGGGGGACGGTCCTCTCGATCTCGGTCCTCTCGGTGGCGAGCGGCGTCGTCCTCTCGCTGCTCGGGGTCGTCGACGTCGATCCCGCGAGCTCCGACCTCCTCCAGATCGCCGAGATCGCCCTGATCCTCACCCTCTTCTCCGACGGCCTGGTCGTCGAGCAGGGGCTGCTGCGCCGGCACTGGGACTCGCCGGCGCGCTCGCTGGCGCTGGCGATGCCGATCACGATCGGCCTGATCGCCGTCGGGGCGCGGCTGCTCTTCTCGCTGCCCTGGTCGGAGGCGCTGCTGCTCGGCGCCGTCCTGGCGCCGACCGATCCGGTGGTCAGCGCCGTCGTCGTCACCTCGGAGCGGGTGCCGCTGCGGATCCGCAACGCGCTCAACCTCGAGTCGGGGCTGAACGACGGCCTCGCGCTGCCCTTCGTACTGGGCTTCCTCGTCCTCGCCTCGCCCGGCGGCAACGCCCCGAGCGAAGTCCTGCGGCTGCTCGGCGAGGCGCTCGCCGGGGCGGCGATCGGCGCCGGCATGGGCTACCTGGCGGCGAAGCTGCACCCGCGCCTGCCGCTCGGCGGGCTGACCGAGCACTACACCGGGATCTTCACCCTCGGGCTGGCGCTGACCGTCTTCGGCGTCGCCGAACTGACGATCGGCAACGGCCTGATCGCCGTCTTCTGCGCCGGAGCCCTGGTGGCGATCGGCGCCGACGAGGAGCTGCCGACCGAGTTCACCGCCTTCAGCGAGTACTCCAGCTCGATCGCCCAGGTGGTGGCCTTCTTCGCCTTCGGCGGGCTGATCGTCGCCACCGGGCTGCAGGTCTCGGCCTGGAGCGTCGCCGCGATGGTGGCCGTCGTCTTCCTCCTCGCCCGTCCCGTCGCCGTCTACCTGGCCAGCGTCGGAGCCGGCCTCGAGCCGCGCGAGCGGGCCTTCATCGCCTGGTTCGGGCCCAAGGGCGTCGCCTCGATGCTCTTCGCCCTCTACGTCCTCGACTCGCGGGTCGCGGACCGGGCGGTGGTCTTCGACGTCGCCGCGCTCGTCATCTTCGCCTCGATCCTCGCCCACGGGCTGACCGACACGATCGCCGCGCGGCGGGTCTTCGCCGACGCCCGCGAGCGGTAGGTCCGAGTGCGGACACCGCCCGTTGCGGCGCGATCCGGCGGCTGAGCGGCTACCGCTCGAGCCGGCGGAAGACGCCGTGATCGTCGACTTCCGCCGGCATCCATTCGGGCTCCGGCAGCTCGGCCGCCCGCACCCGGTAATGGCCGGACGGGAGGTGGCCGCCCTTCATGTCCCGCAGGGCTACGGCCGCCTCCTCGACGTCGAACCGGTCGCCGGGCGTTCCCGAGGTGCCGATCGTCACCCACTCGCCGGCGTCGTCGCGTAGCTGAAACTCGAAGAGCATGGAACACGAGTACCCGGTTGCGCCGGACCCATCTCACGGGGCGCGGCGGCATCAGGGCGATGACCGGCGTCAGGGGGATCAGGGCCGCCACGAGCCCGAGCCGGCTGAGGTCCGGCTTCGGCGGCGGCGTGCGGACGGCGCTGCGCAACAACCTCTCCGCCTACGGCCTCTCGGTGATGATCACCGCCAGCTTCGGCTCGCTCCACGCCGAGGCGCCGGACCCGGAGCGGACCGACTGGATCCAGGTCGCGGCGCTCTATGGCGCTCTCGCCACGCTCGACCCCTCGCCGCCGCGCTGAGCCCTTGCGGGGGGATGAAACCGATCGACCCGCCTGCCGGTCATATCTATAGAGGCGCTGCGATCGAAATCGCTCGTCGCCGAGGGTGCGTTCCCGACGGCCCTGACGAAAGCGCCAGACGGCCCCGGTGCACCGGGGCCGTCGCAGCGTCTTGCGGCCGCTAGGCTCGGCGGCGGTGGCGAAGCTGCTCTACACCGCGACCTGCTCGCTCGACGGCTTCATCGCCGGACCCGGCGGCGACATGCAGTGGATGAACAGCGTCCCCGGCGGCAACGAGGCGGGCGGCGAGCTGATGCCGAGGATCGGCGCTCTGCTGGTCGGCCACAACACCTGGGGCGGCGATGACCCGAACCGCGGCACCGAGAAGGAGGGCGCGTTCGGCGGCGCCTGGAGCGGGCCGCAGTTCGTCCTCGCCCACGAGCCGCCCGCCGATCCTCCCGCCGACGTCCATTTCCGCGACGATCTCGAGCGCGCCGTCGCCGAGTCGCGCGAGGCGGCGGGGGAGAGGTACGTCTGCGTCCTCGGCGCCGACGTCGCCCGCCAGTGCCTCGAGGCGGGCGAGCTCGACGAGGTGCTGATGTGCGTGGCGCCGGTGATGCTCGGCGACGGAGTGCGGATCTTCCAGCACCCCGGCGGCACCGAGGCGATGCTCGAGCGGGTCTCGGTCAGCGCCGAACCGGGCGCGACCAACCTCTGGTTCCGCGTCCTCTAGCTCCGTTGGCTCCATCCACTCCTGGCGAGAATCGGCGTCAAACCGCCGCGTAAACCCGAAAACCCCGCGTCCTCAGCCCGTTTTTTCGTCCCAGCCCTCGACCTACGCCGCTTGGGATACTAGTATGCAAGTGATGAACGGCAAGGCCGCCACCGGATTCCCCCACTGCCTCTACCCCCAGGCAGTCGCCGGTGCGCCGGCCGCCGCAGCGCTCGCGCTCACGTCGCTCCCTAGCGGGGCCGTGGCAGCAGAGCTAGCCGGCGCCGGGACCCTCCTCGTGCCCTCTGGTCCCGGCGCCGGCGCGTGCTTCCCCGCCTCCGGCGCGGTCGTCCCCGGCGGGTTGCTCTAGTGGCGGGGCCGCCTCCGCTCCGCGCCGTCCCCGATCCCGCCGCCAAACGCGGCCCCGCCCGCCCCTTCGTCCAGGCGGCGATCCGCGACGCGATCGTCCGCGCCGAGCTGCCGCCCGGGGCCAAGCTCTCCGAGAACGAGCTCGCCGACCGCTTCGGGGTCAGCCGCACGCCGATCCGCGAGGCCCTCGGCCGCCTGCGCGACGACCGCCTCGTCCAGGTCGTCCCCCAGCACGGCACCTACGTCGCCCGGATCTCGATCGCGGCGATCTCCGACGCGCAGTTCATCCGCGAGGCGCTCGAGTGCGCCGCGATCCGGCCCGCCGCCGAACAGGCTGGGGAGGAAGACATCGCGGCGCTGGAGGAAAACCTCCTCGACCAGGAACGGGTCCGCGACAGCGGCGACCTCGACGCCTGGTACCTGCTCGACGACGCCTACCACCGCTACCTCTGCGACCTCTCCGGCCACGGTGCCGTCTGGCCCGTCTCCGAGCGGGCCAAGTCCCACCTCAACCGCCTGCGCCGGCTCAGCCTCAGCCTGCCCGACTACATGCCCGAGATGGTGGTCGAGCACCGCGAGATCGCCACCGCCGTCGGCGACCGCGACCCCGACGGCGCCGAGCGCGCCCTGCGCCACCACCTGCGAATGGTCCTGCGCGAGATCCCCCGCATCCGCGAGGAACACCCCGACTACTTCGAGGAGGCCTAGCCCGATGTCGACCACCCTGACCGAGGCCCCGCCCACCGGCCTCCTCGACCTCTACGGCGAGATGGTCCTGATCCGCCGCTTCGAGGAAGCCGCCGAGCGCCAGTACAAGGCCGCCCGGATCGGCGGCTACTGCCACCTCTCCTCCGGCCAGGAGGCGGCCACGGTCGGCACCGTCGCCGCGATGGAGTCCGACGACCTGCTGGTCACCGGCTATCGCTGCCACGGCTTCGCCCTCGCCCGCGGCGTCCCGCCGGAGGCGGTGATGGCCGAGCTGTTCGGCCGCCGCGACGGCTGCGCCCACGGCCGCGGCGGCTCGATGCACCTGCTCGACGTCTCCCGCGGTTACTACGGCGGCTGGGGGATCGTCGGCGGCCAGTTGCCGATCGCGACCGGGATGGCGCTCTCGCTGGTCCGTCGCGGCGCCCCCCAGGCGGTGCTCTGCGAGCTCGGCGACGGCGCCGTCAACATGGGCTCCTGGCACGAGTCGCTGAACCTGGCGGCGGTCTGGAACCTGCCGGTCGTCTTCCTCGTCATCAACAACCAGTACGGGATGGGGACCAGCGTCGAGCGCGCCTCGGCCGAGCCCGACCTCTTCAAGCGCGCCGGCGCCTACCGGATGACCGGCGAGCGGGTCGACGGCGACGACCTCGAGGCGGTGATCGAGTCGGCGACCCGCCTGCTCGGCGCCGCCCGCGAGGAGCGCAAGCCCGCCGTGCTCGAGGCGATCACCTACCGCCACCGCGGCCACTCGGTCGCCGACGCCGGCCTCGCCTACCGGACAAAGGAGGAGATCGAGGAGCGCAAGCTCGCCGACCCGATCGAGCGGACCAAGGCGCTGCTGCGCGAGCGCGGGGTGGAGGACGAGCAGCTCGCCGCCGCCGACGCCGAGGCCGAAGCCGCGGTCGAGCGCGCGATCGCCTTCGCCGAGTCCGACCCGGCGCCCGACGTCGACCGCCTGGCGGCGGGGATGTACGCGGCGGGCTCGGGCGAGCAGTTCGAACGGATGGCGCCCGGCAGCCCGCTGGGCGAGCGCGCGCTGGTCTTCTCGGGAGGGCTGGGCGAGTGAGCGCCGCCACCGAGGCCAAATCCGACCCCAGTGTCGCCGCGCCGGCGTCGGCCGGCACCGAGACGATGACCTACCGCGAGGCGCTGCGCCTGGCGATGCGCCAGGAGATGCAGCGCGACCCCCGGGTCTTCGTGATGGGCGAGGAGGTCGGCGTCTTCGACGGCTCCTACAAGGTGACCGCCGGCCTGCTCGACGAGTTCGGCCCCGACCGCGTCCGCGACACCCCGATCTCCGAGGAGGGCTTCGTCGGGGCGGGCGTCGGCGCCGCGATGCTCGGCGAGCGCCCGATCGTCGAGATCATGACCCTCAACTTCCTCCTCGTCGCGATGGACCAGGTCGTCAACCACGCCGCCAAGATCGGCGCCATGTTCGGCGGCGAGGTCCGCTGCCCGCTGGTGATCCGCACCCCGAACGGCGCCGGCAACCAGCTCACCGCCCAGCACTCGCAGTCCTTCGACGCCTGGTTCGCCGGCACCCCCGGCCTCAAGGTCGTCTCGCCAGCCAGCCCGGCCGACGCCAAGGGCCTGCTGAAGGCGGCGATCCGCGACGATGACCCGGTGCTGGTGATCGAGAACCTGCCGATTTACAAAGAGAAGGGCGAGGTCGACCTCGACCCGGAGCTGGTGACGCCGATCGGGCTCGCCGCCGTCGCCCGCGAGGGCTCCGACCTGACCCTCGTCACCCACTCCTTCGCCACCGTCCGCGCCCTCAAAGTCGCCGAGGAGCTGGAGGCCGCCCACGGCGTCTCGGTCGAGGTCGTCGACCTTCGCAGCCTGCGCCCGCTCGACGTCGAGACCGTCGCCGCCTCGGTCGCCAAGACCAACCGCGCCCTATGCATCGAGGAGGGCTGGCCGACCTACGGCGTCACCGCCGAGCTCGCCGCCCGTATCCAGCTCGTCTGCTTCGACGACCTCGACGCCCCGGTCGAGCGGCTCGGGATGGCCGAAGTGCCGCTGCCCTACGCCAAGGAGCTGGAGCTGGCGGCGATGCCAACCGAAGAGCGGATCGCCGCCGCGATCCTCCGCACCCTCGACCTCGCGCCATGAGCGAGATCGTGATGCCGCGCCTCTCCGACTCGATGGAGGAGGGGACGATCCTCACCTGGCTGAAGCAGGTCGGCGACGAGGTCGCGGTCGGCGAGGAGCTGGTCGAAATCGAGACCGACAAGGCCAACATGGCCTACGAGTCCGACGTCGCCGGCACCCTGACCGAGATCCTCGCCGAGGAGGGCGACACGCTGGCGATCGGCGCCCCGATCGCGGTGGTCGGCGACGCCGACGCCGCCAGCGCGTCGCCGTCCGAGGCGCCCCCGGCGAGCACCGAGGAGCCACCGCCCCCCGAGCCTCGGGCCGCCGATGGGCCGATTTCGACAACCATGGCGACGAAATCGGCCCATCGACCCGATGGCGAGCGGGTCAAGGCCTCGCCGGTGGCGCGGCGGCTGGCCAGAGAGCGCGGGGTCGATCTCACGACCCTCAGCGGCAGCGGCCCGGGAGGACGGATCGTGAAGAAGGACGTGGAGGCCGCCGCAGCCGCTCCGCAAGCCGCGGGTCTCCCACCCTCCACCCAGCAAGCAGAGGGTGGGAGACCCGCGGCGACCGCGGAGGCGGCAGGCGCCACGCCGCCCAGCGCACCGTCCACCGAAACCGCCAAGGGCGAGACCACGGTCGAGGAGCTCTCGAAGCTGCAGGAAGTGGTCGCCCGCCGGATGGCCGAGTCGAAGGCGACGGCGCCGCACTTCTACCTCGAGGCGACGGTCGACATGTCGGCCGCGGTCGCGGCCCGGGCCCGGCTGAAGGCCGCCACGCCCGAGGGAGGGGTCGTGCCCTCCTTCAACGACATGGTGGTCAAGGCCTGCGCCCTCGCCCTGAAGGAGTTCCCGCGCGCCAACGGCGCCTACCGCGACGGGCGCTTCGAGCTCTACTCGCGGGTCAACGTCGGCGTCGCGGTGGCGGCTCAGGACGCGCTCGTGGTGCCGATCGTCTTCGACGCCGACAAGAAGGGACTGGCGCAGATCGCCCAGGACGCGCGCGCCGTGGCGGCCAAGGTCCGCGACGGCTCGATCACCCCGCCCGAGCTCTCGGGCGGCACCTTCACCGTCTCCAACCTCGGGATGTTCGGGATCCGCAACTTCGGCGCGGTGATCAACTCGCCGCAGGCGGCGATCCTCGCGGTCGGGGCGATCGAGCAGCGGCCGGTGGTCCGCGAGGGCGAGCTCGCGGTCGCCGAGCTGATGGACGTCACCCTCGCCTGCGACCACCGCATCCTCTACGGCGCCGACGCGGCCGAGTTCCTCGCCCGCATCCGCACCCTGCTGGAAGAGCCGCTCTCGCTGGCGCTCTGAGCGGCGCTACTCGGCGGCGATCGCCGACTGGGCGGCGGCGAGGCGGGCGATCGGCACCCGGTAGGGCGAGCAGCTGACGTAGTCGATCCCGGCGCGGTCGAAGAACTCGATCGACTCCGGATCGCCGGCGTGCTCGCCGCAGACGCCGAGGCCGAGGTCGGGACGCTCCTCGCGGCCGACCCAGGCGGCCAGCCGCACCAGCCAGCCGACCCCCGGTTTGTCGATCGTCTCGAACGGGCTGCGGTCGAGGATCCCCGATTCGACGTAGCGGTCGACGATCTGCCCCTCGATGTCGTCGCGCGAGAAGCCGAGCGCGGTCTGGGTCAGGTCGTTGGTGCCAAACGAGAAGAAGTCGGCGATGCGGGCGATCCGGTCGGCGACGAAGCAGGCCCGCGGCAGCTCGATCATCGTCCCCAGCTCGAGCTCGGCGCCGCTCGCCTCCTCCTCGGCGACCCGCTCGACCAGCTCGCGCATCGCCGCCAGCTCCTGCTCGTAGGCGACCAGCGGGATCATGATCTCGAGCCTGGGAGCGGTGCCGCTGCGCTCGCCGACTCCGCGGGCGGCCCGCAGCAGCGCCCGCGCCTGCATCTCGTAGATCTCGGGGTGCAGGAGGCCGAGCCGGACGCCGCGGGTGCCGAGCATCGGGTTGGTCTCCGAGAGCGCGTGGACGCGGTCGAGGATCGGCTCCAGCCGCGCCACCGCCTCGGCGTCCTCCTGGGAGCGGGCGTGCTCGAGTTCGCGCGTCAGGTCCTCGGCCCGCGGCATGAACTCGTGCAGCGGCGGGTCGAGCAGGCGGACCGTCACCGGCAGCCCCGCCATCGCCTCGAAGATCCCTTCGAAGTCGCCCTGCTGCAGCGGCAGCAACGCGTCGAGGGACTCGCGCCGCTCTTCTTCGCCCTCGGCCATGATCAGCGCCCGCATCAGCGGCTGGCGGTCGCTGGCCATGAACATGTGCTCGGTGCGGCAGAGGCCGATCCCCTCGGCCCCGAACTCGCGGGCGCGGGCGGCGTCGGCGGGGGTGTCGGCGTTGGTGCGGACGCGCAGGCGGCGGATCGCGTCGGCCCAGCCGAGAACCGTCTCCAGATCCTCTGAGATCTCGACGTCCCGCAGCGGCACCTCGTCGGTGGTGACGATCCCCGCCGAGCCGTCGATCGCCAGCGCGTCGCCTTCGCGCAGGACCGTGTCGCCGGCGGTCACGGTGCGCGCCTCGAGGTCGATCTCGAGCGTCCGGGCCCCGGAGACGCAGGGCTTGCCCATGCCGCGGGCGACGAGCGCCGCGTGGGAGGCCTTGCCGCCCTCGCTGGTCACGATCCCGCGCGCGGCGTGGAAGCCGGCCACGTCTTCGGCATCGGTGAAGGGGCGGAGGAGGACGACCTCGCGCCCTTCGGCGGCGGCCGCGACCGCGTCGCCCGGGGTGAAGACGATCTCGCCGCGCGCCGCGCCGGGCGAGGCGGCGACGCCGCGGGCCAGCACCTCGAACTCGGCGTCGGGGGCGAACGTCGGGTGCAGGAGGGCTTCGAGGCTGCCGGCGTCGATCGTCGCCAGCGCCGCGGGCTTGTCGAGCAGCCCCTCGGCGACCGCGTCGACGGCGAAGCGCACCGCGGCCTGCGCCGGCCGCTTGGCACTGCGCGTCTGCAGCATGAAGAGCCTGCCCTCCTCGACCGTGAACTCGGTGTCCTGCATGTCGCCGTAGTGGCGCTCGAGCACGCGCAGGATCTCCAGCAGCTCGGCGTGGGCGTCGGGCATCAGCTCCGCCAGCTCGGCCAGGTCGCGCGGGGTGCGGACGCCGGAGACGACGTCCTCGCCCTGGGCGTTGACGAGGAAGTCGCCGCTCGGCTCGGGGGCGCCGGTGATCTCGTCGCGCGAGAAGGCGACGCCCGAGCACGAGCGCTCGCCCTTGTTGCCGAAGACCATCTGCTGGACGTTGACCGCGGTGCCCCACTCGTCGGGGATGCCGTGGATGCGCCGGTAGGAGACCGCGCGGGCGCCGCGCCAGGAATCGAAGACGGCGGCGATCGCGGTGCGCAGCTGCTCGCCGGGGTCCTGCGGGAACTGCTCGCCGGTCTGCTCGACGTAGAGCGCCTGGAAGCGCTCGGTCAGCTCCCGCAGGCGCTCGACCGAGAGCTCGACGTCCTGCTCGACGCCGGCCTCGCGCTTCACCTCGGCGATCAGCGCCTCGTAGCGCTCGCCGGGGATCCCCTTGCAGACGTTGCCGAACATCTGCGCGAAGCGGCGGTAGGAGTCCCAGGCGAAGCGCTCGTTGCCGGTCGCCGCGGCGAGCCCGGCGACGGCGCGGTCGCCGAGGCCGAGGTTGAGGACCGTGTCGAGCATCCCCGGCATCGACTCGCGGGCGCCGGAGCGGACCGAGACCAGCAGCGGGTCCTGCGGGTCGCCGAGCCGGCGGCCGGCGCGCTCCTGCAGCCGCGCCAGGGCCGCGTCGACCTGGTCCTCGAGCCCGGCCGGCAGCTCGCCGCCCGAGCGCAGGTAGGAGACGCAGGCCTCGGTGGTGATCGTGAACCCGGCGGGGATCCGCTCGGGCCCGAGCACGCCGGTCATCTCGGCGACGTTGGCGCCCTTGCCGCCGAGCAGGTCGCGCATCTCCCGCGAGCCCTCCGCGAAGTCGTAGACGAGCTTGGAGGCGCCCGTAGCGCCGCCGCTGGCGTTCCCCGAGGTCACTTGCATACTAGTATCCCACATCGCCGATTCCGAGCATCCGGGCCGAGCTCATCTTCGCTTACCCTCGGCGGCGATGGCGAAGTCGAAAGCTGAGGCGGCGGTTCGGGCGACGGTCAGCGGCTCGGTCCAGGGCGTCGGCTTTCGCGAGGCGACCCGCCGCCAGGCGGAGCGGCTCGGGGTTCGGGGCTGGGTGCGGAACGAGGACGACGGCACGGTCCGGGTACACGCCGAGGGCCCGCGGGCGGCGGTCGACTCGCTGCTCGAGCTGCTGCGCGAGGGCCCGCGCGGCGCCGCGGTCGCCGCGGTCGAGGTCGAGGACGCGAAGCCCGAGGGGCACGAGCAGTTCGCGATCCGCGGCGTCGCCGCCGGGGTCTTCGTCGTCCAGGAGCACGCCGCGACCGCCCATCACTGGGACCTGCGGCTCGAGGTCGGGGGGACGATGCGCTCCTGGGCGGTGCCCAAGGGGCCCTCGATGGACCCGGCGGTGAAGCGGATGGCGATTGAGGTCGAGGACCACGAGCTCTCCCACAACTGCTTCGAGGGCCGCAGCGGCGGCGGCGTGATCGTATGGGACCGCGGCCCCTACGAGCAAGGCGGCCGGGTGCCGTGGCCCGAGGCGCTGGAGCGTGGCCATGCGGTCTTCGTCCTGCACGGCGAGAAGCTGCGCGGCGGCTTCGCCCTGCAGCGCACCGGCCGCGGCGACAGGCCCCGGTGGCTGTTGATCAAGCGCAAGGACGAGGCCGCCGCACCGGGCTCCGACGTCGCCGCCGAACACCCGGAGTCGGTGCTCAGCGGCATCTCGCTGGAGCAGCTGCTGGCCGGCGAGTAGCGATTGGCGCTTCAGTCCCCCACGTGGGGGACTGAAGCGCCAATCAGCATCCCGGGCTGCCAGAATCGCCCGATGGGAGTCCTGCCGATCGTGCTGATGATCCTGGCGATGAAGCTGCCGATCCTCGGCCTGCTCTGGTTCGTCTTCTGGGCCGGCCGGATGCGCGATCCCGAACCGCCGGCCGAGGCGAGGCTGCGCGGCCACCGTCCGCGCCGGCCCGAGTCGCCGCGGCGCCGCGGACCGCGCCGCCGCGGCCCCCACGGCGGCAGCGCGGTGCGGCCGCTGCCGGCCGAGCATGGCGCCCGCACCCACGCGGCGGCGACCGCCCGGCGCCTCGCGCCGTCCGTCCGCCATTAGTCTCCTCGCCAGGGGAAGCGATCGAAGGGGAGCAAACGGTGGGCGAACAGCTGGCGATTCCGGATGTCGACGTGACGAGCTTCGTGCTCGAGGGGGCGGCCGCGCGCGGCGAGAAGCCGGCGCTGATCGACGGCCCCAGCGGGCGCGCCATCGCCTACGGCGAGCTCGGCGAGCGGATCGCGGCGATGCGCGGCGGGCTGCTCGCCCGCGGCTTCGGCAGGGGGGACGCGCTGGGGATCTACCTGCCGAACCTGCCCGAGTACGCGATCGCCTTCCACGCCGCCGCCTCGGCCGGCGGCCGCGCCACCACCGCCAACCCGCTCTACACCGAGCACGAGCTCGGCCACCAGCTGCAGGACTCCGGCGCCCGCTTCCTGCTCACCGCGCCGCCGCTGCTGGAGACCGCCCGGGCCGCCGCCAGGCGCGCCGGGGTCGAGGAGGTCTTCGTCGTCGGCGAGAGCGAGGGGGCGACGCCGCTGGCCGAGCTGCTCGCCGCCGAGCCGGCGCCGCCGGCCGCGATCGACCCCGACGCCGACCTCGCGGTGCTGCCCTACTCGAGCGGCACCACCGGCCTGCCGAAGGGGGTGATGCTCTCCCACCGCAACCTGGTCGCCAACCTGATCCAGGCCGGCGAGGTGCTCGGGGTCGAGGCGGGGGACACGCTGGTCGGCTGCCTGCCCTTCTTCCACATCTACGGGATGACGGTGATCATGAACCTCGGCCTGCGGGCCGGGGCGACGATCGTGACGATGCCTCGCTTCGACCTCGCCGAGTTCCTGGCGCTGATCGAGCGCCACCGGGTCAGCGTCGGCTTCGTCGTGCCGCCGATCGCCCTCGCCCTCGCCAAGCACCCGGCCGTCGAGGACGCCGACCTCTCCTCGCTGCGCTTCCTGATGTCGGGGGCGGCGCCGCTCGGTCCGGAGCTGGTCGAAGCGGTCGAGGCGCGGCTCGGCTGCCTGGTCGCCCAGGGATATGGGCTGACCGAGACCAGTCCGGTCACCCACACGGTCCCGATCGACCCCGAGCGCAACCGGATCGGCACCGTCGGGCCGCCGCTGCGCGGCACCGAGTGCAGGCTGGTCGACCCCGAGAGCGGCGAGCAGGTCGGACCCGGCGAGCGCGGCGAGCTCTGGATCCGCGGGCCGCAGGTGATGCGGGGCTACCTCAACAACGAGGAGGCGACGGCGGCGACGATCGACGCCGAGGGCTGGTTGCACACCGGCGACATCGGGATCGCCGACGAGGAGGGCTACTGCACGATCGTCGACCGCCTCAAGGAGCTGATCAAGTACAAGGGCTACCAGGTGCCGCCGGCCGAGCTGGAGGCGCTGCTGCTGACCCACCCGGCGGTCGCCGACGCGGCCGTGGTCGGCGTCCCCGACGAGGAGGCCGGCGAGCTGCCGAAGGCCTTCGTCGTCGTCGCCCCCGGGGCCGAGCTCGACCACGAGGAGCTGATCGAGTGGGTCGGCGCGCGGGTCGCCCCGCAGAAGCGGATCCGGTTGGTCGAGGAGATCGAGGCGGTGCCGAAGTCGGCCTCGGGAAAGATCCTCCGCCGCGAGCTGACCGCAACCGGCGAGCCCCAATCGCGTTGAGGTCTCTGTGAAGACGATCAAGACCCGCGCCATCGCCGCCTGGGCGGCGCTGCTGGCGCTCGCCACTGTCCTGCTCGCGTCGGCCGCGCTGGCCGCCCCTGCCAGCGCCCGCGTGCCCTTCAACTTCTGGGGCGCGGTGCCGCAGAGCCCGCTGACGATCCCCCAGCTCGAACGGCTGAAGCGCGGCGGCGTCGACAGCCTCCGCTTCGCGATCGACTGGACCGCGATGCAGCCCGCCCCCAACTCGAAGATCGAATGGGGTGGGGTCGACAGCACCATCGAGAACTTCGCCAAGGCCCACATCGAACCGCTGCCCTTCCTCTACGGCGCACCGCGCTGGGCGGTCCGCAACACCGCGGTGCCGGGAACCGGCGGCGGCGCCAAGGCACCGGCCCACCTGCCGATCGCCGGCCGCGCCGGCCGCGCCTGGAACGCCTTCGCCCGCCAGGCGGTCGAACGCTACGGCCCGCGGGGCGATTTCTGGAGCGAAAACCCCGAAGTCCCCCGCGACCCGGTCCGCACCTGGCAGATCTGGAACGAGCCGAACTTCAAATACTTCGTCGCCCACCCCAACCCGGGCGAATACGGGCGCTTGGTTCGCAACTCGGCCCGCGCGATCCGCTCCCGCGACCGCGGCGCCACGGTCCTGCTCGGCGGCCTCTTCGCCCGGCCCGCCGAAGCCACCAAGTTCCATCCGCCGCGGGCCTTCGCCGCGGTCGAATTCCTTGAGCTGATGATGCGCCGGACGCCCGGCGTCTCGTCCAGCTTCGACGCCGTTTCCCTGCACCCCTACACCTCCAACTTCCGCTCGATCCCGGCGGAGATCGAAGAAGTGCGGTCCTTGCTGCGCAGTCACGGCGACGCCGACAAGAAGCTGTGGATCACCGAGCTCGGCTGGAGCTCCGAAGGGCCGTCGCGCGGCGACGCCTTCGCCAAGGGCGTGCGCGGCCAGGCGCATCAGCTCAGCGGCGCCTTCCGGCTCCTGCGCAACAACGCCAGCCGCTGGCGGCTGCGCCAGGTCTTCTGGTTCTCGGTCGACGACCTGCCCGGTGGCTGCAACTTCTGCGGCGGCACCGGCCTCTTCCGCCACGGCTTCAAGCCGAAGCCGGCCTGGCGCAACTACGTCCACTTCGCCGGCGGCCGCCCCAGCTGACGGGGGGCCGATGGGCCGATTTCGTGAGCCAGGCTGACGAAATCGGCCCATCGCCGCGGCAGGGTGGGGGGTCGCTTAGGATCCCGGCATGCTGATCGACGGCGCCCGGCTCGACGCTCCCGCCGCTCCCCTCGACGACCTGCTGCGCGCCGGGCTCGAGGCGGCGCCCGACGAGGTGGCGATCGTCTCAGCGCTGCGGCGCATGAGCTGGCGCGAGCTCGAGGATGCGGCCGCGCGCGTCGCCCAGGGCTATCTCGACCTCGGGCTCGAGCCGGGCGACCGGATCGCGTCGCTGATGCCGAACCGGATCGACCTCGTCGTCCACTATCTCGCCTGCTTCCGCGCCGGTCTGGTCGCCACTCCGCTCAACTACCGCTACACCTCGCGCGAGATCGATCACGCCCTGCGGGTCAGCGGCGCTCGGGTGCTGCTCGCCCACGTCGAGCGGGCCGAGGACGTCGCCGCCTCGGAACTGGCCGGCGACCTCGACCTCGGCGCGATCGCCTACCGCGACGCCGAGCCGCTGCCGGCCGGCAACGAGGAACCGGAGGAGCACGACGGCGGCTGGTCGGCCGAGTTCTCGACCCTGCTGGCCGCCGAGCCCCTGGCGCCCCGGGCCGACCCGCTCGACCCCGCCGCCCCCGCCGCGATCTTCTTCACCTCGGGCAGCACCGGCCCCGCCAAGGGCGTCACCCACAGCCGCGAGACGCTGCGCTGGATGATCGCCAGCGCCGCCGGCGCCTTCGAGCTGAGCGCCGAGGACGTCTTTTTGCCCGGCTCCTCGATGTCGCACATCGGCTCATTCCTCTGGGCGCTGACCACCCTCGCGGTCGGCGGCAAGGTCGTCGTCGCTCGCGCCTTCGACAGCCACGAGCTGCTGCCGCTGCTGCGCGAGCACCAGCCGACCGTGCTGGCGATGATCCCGGCGGCGCTTCTGGCGCTGATCCGCGACCACGACCTGCAGCCGCACGACTTCGACTCGCTGCGGGTCTGCCGCTGCGGCTCCGACAAGGTCTCGACCGAGCTGCTGACCGAGTTCTCGGCGCGGGCCGGCTTCCCGATCCTCGAGGGCTACGGGATGACCGAGGTCGGCCTCGCGACCCTCAACCCGCCCTCGGGCACGATCAAGTCGGGCTCGATCGGACCGCCGATCTGCGGCTACTCGGTGGCGCTGCGCGACGAGGACGGCAACCAGATCGAAGCCGAGCAGGTGGGGCGGATCTGGATCCGCACCCCGGCGACGATGGTCGGCTACTGGGAGGCCCCCGAGGCCACCGCCGAGGTGATCGCCGACGGCTGGCTCGACTCCGGCGACCTCGCCCGCGCCGACGAGGACGGCTACCTCTGGTTCTTCGGCCGCAAGAAGCAGGTGATCGTCCACGACGGCTCCAACATCAGCCCTTACGAGGTCGAGGGGGCGCTGGTCGACCACCCGGCGATCGAGCTGGCCGGCGCGGTCGGCGTCCACGACGAAGTCCACGGCGAGAACGTCCGCGCCTACGTCACCCTGCGCGAGGGGGCCGAGCGCCCCTCGGCCGCCGACCTGATCGTCCACTGCCGCGAACGGATCGGCTACAAGGCCCCCGAGGAGATCGTCTTCCTCGCCGAGATGCCGCTCAACCCGACCGGCAAGATCGACCGCGTCGGACTCAAGCGGATGGCCGAAGACCATCTGCACCCGCACGGGCTCGAGGAGCCGGCCGCGACCGAGTGAGCGGCCGCGGCGAGATCCGGGTCGACGGCGCCGAGATGCGCCACGTGCTCGGCCACTTTGCCACCGGGGTCACCGTCGTCACCGCCCGCGCCGGCGGCGAGCCGGTGGGGATGGCCGCCAACTCCTTCACCTCGGTCTCGCTGGAGCCGCCGCTGGTCCTCTTCTGCGCCGGGGTCGAGTCGGAGACTTGGCCGCGAATCCGCCAGGCCGAGCGCTTCTGCATCAACGTCCTCGGCCACCACCAGCGCGAGCTGGCGCTCAGTTTCGCCCGCAAGGGCTCGGACCGCTACGAAGGGGTCGAGCTGGTCGAACGCGACGACGGCCCGCCGCGGCTGGCCGGGGCGATCGCCCACATCGACTGCCGGATCGCCGCCGAGCATCCCGGCGGCGACCACACGATCGTCGTCGGCGAGGTGCTCGAGCTGGCGGTCTCCGAAGCCAACGCGGCGGCGCTCGAGGAGCCGCTGATCTTCTACCGCGGCGGCTTCACCACGGCGCGCTAGATGGAATCGACCATCTAGGCGCTCGACGCGGTCATCTGGGCAAAATTAGGGCCGACCGCTACACCGATCGGAGGAACAGTTGGAGGCAGGCGATTTCGACGCGATAGTCAGCGCGGTTCGCGAGTTCGTCGAGCGCGAGGTGATCCCGCGCGAGGACGAGATCGAAGCGACCGACGCGGTCCCCGACTTCCTTCGCGAGGAGGCGGCGAAGATGGGCCTGTTCGGCTACGCGCTGCCCGAGTCCTACGGCGGGCTCGGTTTCAGCATGGAGGAGGAGGTCCGCCTCTGCTTCGAGGTCGGCCGCACCTCGCCGGCCTTCCGCTCGCTGTTCGGGACCAACAACGGGATCGCCGGCCAGACGATCGCCAATTACGGGACCGAGGAGCAGAAACAGCGCTACCTGCCGGCGCTGGCGAGCGGCGAGGCGGTCGGCTGCTTCGCCCTGACCGAGGCCGAGGCCGGCTCGGACCCGAGCGGGCTGCGGACCCGCGCCAGGCGCGACGGCGAGGAGTACGTGATCAACGGCTCCAAGCGCTTCATCACCAACGCCGAGCTCGCCACCGTCTTCGTCGTCTTCGCCCGCACCGACCCCGACGCGGCCGGGACGAAGGGCATCTCGGCCTTCCTCGTCGACGCCGGCACGCCGGGGCTCTCGCTCGGCCCCCACGACAGCAAGATGGGCCAGCAGGGCGCCTGGACCTCGGAGGTCTTCTTCGACGACGTCCGGGTGCCGGCCTCGGCGCTGATCGGCGGCGCCGAGGAAACCGGCTTCCAGGCGGCGATGAAATCGCTCGCCAAGGGGCGGCTGACGATCGCCGCGCTGTGCGTCGGGATGGCCGAGCGGATCGTCGCCGAGGCGACCGCCTACGCGCTCGAGAACCGCCAGGGCGGCACCCCGATCGGCGAGTTCCAGCTGGTCCAGGGGCTGCTTGCCGACTCGGAGACCGAAGCGCGCGCCGGCCGCGCCCTGGTGCTGGAGACGGCCCGCGCCTACGACGCCGGCACCGACACCCGCCAGGGCCCCGCGGTCGCCAAGCTCTTCGCCTCGCGGATGGTCAATCAGGTGGCGGACCGCGGCGTCCAGGTGCTGGGCGGGATGGGCTACATGCGCGGCGTCCCGGTCGAGCGCTTCTACCGCGACGCCCGCCTCTACCGGATCTACGAGGGGACCGACGAGATCCAGAAGCTGGTGATCGCCCGCCAGATGCTGGCCGCGGCGAAGGCCCGGGTGGCGGCATGATCGAGCTGCTCGAGGGGCGGGTCGCGATCGTCACCGGCGCCGCCCAGGGAATCGGCCTGGCGATCGCTCGGCGGCTGGCCGAGGAGGGGGCGGCGGTCGTCGTCGCCGACCTCGACCAGGAGCGGGCCCGCGACGCCGCGCTCGACCTGCCAGGGCAGGGGATGGCGCTCGGGGTCGGCTGCGACGTCACCGATCCCGACCAGGTGGAGGCGCTGGTGTCAAGGGCGAGCGGCGAACTCGGCGAGCTCGACATCCTCGTCAACAACGCCGGCATCACCCGCGACGCGACGATGCGGAAGATGCCGGTGGAGGACTTCGACGCGGTGATCGGCGTCCACCTGCGCGGCACCTGGCTCGGGACCAAAGCCGCCTCGCTGGCGATGCGCGAGCACGGCAGGGGCGGCTCGATCGTCAACGTCTCCTCGATCTCGGGCAAGGTCGGCAACGCCGGCCAGACCAACTACAGCGCCGCCAAGGCCGGCATCGTCGGGATGACCAAGGCGGCGGCGAAAGAGCTCGGCCACGCCGGCATCCGCGTCAACGCGATCCAGCCCGGCCTGATCCACACCGCGATGACCGAGAAGATGCCGGCCGAGATCTTCGCCGCGCGGGTGAAGGAGATCCCGCTCGGCCGGGCCGGCGAGCCCGAGGACGTCGCCGACGCGGCGCTGTTCCTGGCCAGCGACCTCTCCAGCTACCTGACCGGAATCGTCATCGAGGTCGCCGGCGGCCGCCACATCTAGCCGTCGTCCACGTCGAGGTTGCCTTTTCACTCGCTATCCGGGTGAAAAGGCAACCTCGCGAGCGTCGCCTCGTCCTCCTCGCCGCCGTAGTACTTGCGGAGCACGTCCGGGAAGCGCTCGTCCGCCGGGTCGGCGCGGGAGAAGAGGGTCATCGAGGAGCGCAGCTTGAGCGCGTCGATCGAGCCCATCACCGCCACCGGGTCCTCTGCCTCGAGGCCGAGCAGCGCCTCGGCGCACTCGCGCAGGCGCGCCCCGAGCAGCGGGTGCGCGAGGTAGGCGCGCGCTTCGGGCAGCGAGGAGATCGCGTAGGCGCGCGCCGTCGGGCTGCGGCCGAGCCCCTCGATCTGGGGGAAGACGAACCACATCCAGTGGCTCTCCTTGCGCCCCGCCCGCAGCTCGGCCAGCGCCCGCCCGTAGGTGCCGCCGGCGTCCTGGGCGGCGAGGAAGCGCTCGAGGTCGAAGCTCGCCGCCATCGGCTCAGCCTAGCCACGGGCCGGCCGGGGACGATTCGCCGCCGCCGCCCTCGGGTACCCGCGGCGTGTGGAGCAGGAGATCAGGCTGCGCATCGACGGCGAGGAGCGGAGCGTCCGGCTGGACAGGCGGGCGACCCTGCTCGACGCGACCGGGATCCGGGTCCGCGAGCTGCCCCTCACCTCCGACAAGCTGCTCGGCTGACGAGCGATCGTCCAAACGCCGAGAGATCGAGCCGCGACCGGCACGGATGCCTAACCTATTCCAGGTGCTTACCGAGGAACACCCGACCGTCCCCGACCAGCTGCCCGAGGAGGGGCCGGGGCGCTGGCCGAAGCGGCTGCTGGTCGGCGGCGCGCTGCTGGTCCCGCTGCTGCTGATCGGCGGCTTCCTCGCTGCCGCCTACGGGCTCAGCGGCGCCCGGCTCGGGCGCGACCCCTCGGCCCTCGCCGGGGTCGAGACCGAGGCCTTCGGCGGCGAGGTCGAGAGCGCGACCGCGACCGGACCGAACGGCGAAGAGATCCCGATCGCGGTCCACGGCGGCCGGCTCGTCCCCGAACGCAAGCTGCACCCGGGCGAGAAGGTCCAGCTCGAAGTCGTCGTCAAGCGGCCGAGTGCGGTCGGCTGGATCGCCGGCGAGACGAAGACCCTCGAGCTGACGATGCGGACGCCGAGGGCGAGGCCGGTGGCGAGCTACGTCCAGGTGCCGAAGGACTCAGGGGTGCCGAGGGTCCACTTCAGCCAGCCGGTGACGGAGGTCGCTTACGGCCCGGAGGGCGAACTGGTCCATCGCCGGCTTCGGCACCCGCGGCGCAGCGTCGGCCTCGGCAAGCAGCCGGCCGCCGGCAGCTTCCTGGTCGCCGCCGCGCCGCGCAGGTGGGAGCACCTCGGCAAGTTCGAGACCGTCACCTGGTTCCCCGCAAGCGGCTCGCCCGCGGTCGTCGCGAGCCCGCCCGCCGGCTCTGAGATATCGCCCTCGACGGCGCTGACGCTTGTCTTCTCGAAGCCGGTGAAGAAGGTGCTGAGCGGGAAGATGCCGGCGCTTGACTCCGAAGTGCCCGGCAAGTGGAAGCAGGTCGACCCGCACACGATCCGCTTCGTACCCAGCGACTTCGGCGCCCCGATGGCCACCGACCTGGAAGCGAAGCTGCCCGAGAAGGTCGAAGTCGTCCAGGCCGACGGCTCTACCGCGGAAGCGGACGCGGTCAGCTGGCACGTCCCCGGCGGCAGCCCGCTGCGGCTGCAGCAGATGCTCGCCCAGCTCGGCTACCTGCCGACCGGCTTCAAGGCCGCCAAGGGCGAAGAGGTGGCGCTGACCCCCGAAGCCGAGGTTCGCGCCGCGACCGAACCGCCGCAGGGCGAATTCCACTGGAAGTTCAAGCCGCCGGCGCCGCTGAAGGCGCTCTGGCACCCGGGCGAAGCCGAAGTGATCGTCCAGGGCGCGCTGATGGCCTTCCAGGAACAGCAGGGCCTCGAAGTCGACGGCGTCGCCGGGCCCGAAGCCTGGCAGCAGCTGATGGAAGCGACGATCGCCGGCGAACGCAAGGCGGAACCGGGCTACAACTACGTCCTCGTCTCCGAGACGGTGCCCGAGACCGTCGAGGTCTTCCACAACGGCAAGGTGGTGACCGAAAGCGCCGCCAACACCGGCATCCCCGGGGCCGAAACCGAACTCGGCACCTTCCCGGTCTTCGAGCACCTCGAAGAAACGACGATGAGCGGCGAAAACCCAGACGGCTCGCACTACGTCGACCCCGGGGTGATGTGGGTCTCCTACTTCAACGGCGGCGACGCCCTGCACGCCTTCGACCGGCCCTCCTACGGCAGCCCCCAGAGCCTTGGCTGCGTCGAGATGCCGCTCGAAAACGCCAAGGCGGTCTGGCCCTACACGCCGATCGGCACCCTGGTCACGATTGCCGGCTGAGCGGCCGCGCGGTCTCGGTCTAGCCGCAGCGGTGCAGGAACTCGAGCACCCGGGCGAGCAGCAGCTCGGCCGAGGCGGGGTCGTGGCCGGCGCTGCCGGGGTCGACGAGGAGGTGGTCCGAGCCCGGGTAGACGTGGATCTCGAGCCTGGCGCGGGCGGCGTCGAGGGCGTGCTCGAAGGCCCCGACTTCGGCGCGGCTGACCTGGCTGTCCTCGGCGCTGAAGTGGACCTGGGCGGGGACCCGCTCGGGCCAGGACTCGACGCCGAGCTCGGCCAGCGGCGCCACCCCGCCGATCAGGACCGCGCCGCGGGCGCCGGGCCTGGTCGCCGCGCAGTGGCCGGCGCTCGCCGCCCCGGTCGAGAAACCGGCGTAGACGATCTCGCCGGGGAGCTCGGCGAGCTCGGCCCCGAGCCGCTCGGGAGCCGCCAGCCAGACCTCGTGGCCGCAGCCGCGCAGGCGCTCGGCCCAGCTCTCGATCCCGGGCCGCGGCCCCGGGGCGGAGTAGAGGACGAGGACCTTGCTCACGTCCCCACCAGCCTAAGCATCCGTCAGCTCGAGAGCGGTTTCGCCTTTCGCCATCGCCAAACCCATACCCAAACCGTGCGCGATGATCACCGCATGCGCGCGATGGTCCTCGAGCGAGCCCGCCAGTCGCTGCGGCTGCAGGAGCTGCCGGACCCCGAGCCGGGGCCGGGGCAGGTGCTGATCGCGGTCCGCGCCTGCGGCGTCTGCCGCACCGACCTGCACATCCAGGACGGCGAGCTGGCGCGGCCGAAGCTGCCGCTCGTTCCCGGCCACCAGATCGTCGGCACCGTGGCCGGACTGGGGGAGGGGGCGGAGCGGTTCGCCGCCGGGCGGCGGATCGGCGTCCCCTGGCTCGGCTGGGTCGACGGCAACTGCCGCTACTGCCGCGAGGGGCGCGAGAACCTCTGCGACGCGGCCCGCTTCACCGGCTACGACATCGACGGCGGCTACGCCGAGCTGGCCGTCGCCGACGAGCGCTTCTGCTTCCCGCTCCCGGACGACCTGTCCGACGAGGGGGCGGCGCCGCTGCTCTGCGCCGGGCTGATCGGCTTCCGGGCGCTGCGGCTGGTCGGCGACGGCGAGCGGCTCGGCTTCTACGGCTTCGGCGCCTCGGCCCACATCCTCTGCCAGGTGGCGGTTGCCGAAGGGCGGCGGGTCTTCGCCTTCACCCGGCCGGGCGACGCCGAGACCCAGGAGTTCGCCCGCGGACTCGGCGCCGAGTGGGCCGGCGGCTCCGACGAGACGCCGCCGGAGGAGCTCGACGGGACGATCGTCTTCGCCGCCGTCGGCGCGCTGATGCCGGCGGCGCTGCGGGTCAGTGCCAAGGGGGCGCGGGTGATCAGCGCCGGAATCCACATGAGCGACATCCCCTCCTTCCCCTACGAGCTGCTCTGGGAGGAGCGGACGCTCGGCTCGGTCGCCAACCTGACCCGCCGCGACGGCGAGGAGTTCCTCGCTCTCGCCCCGCGCGTCCCCGTTCGCACCGAGGTCACCACCTACCCGCTCGAGCGGGCGAACGAGGCGCTCGCCGACCTCCGCGCCGGCGCCTTCCGCGGCGCCGCCGTCCTCACCGTCGCCTGAACCGCGCCGAGACTCGCCGCGAGCGAGCGCGTTCGTCGTTCTTCCCGCTGGCCGGGAACAGCGACGAACGCGGGTGGGGTTAACCCCACCCGCCGGACGCCGGGACGCCTCAGCGCGATTCGCCAGGGCGCCTCATTGTCGGCGCGGCTCCGTTCCCGCAGCCTGGGAAGCGCACCGAAAAGGCTCGGAAACGGAGTGAAGATGCAACCAGTCGAGAAGAGCAGGAACCTCGCCGCGCGGGCCGGGAGATGGAGCGCGCGGCACCGCAAGCTGGCGATCTGGGGATGGATCGCCTTCGTCGTCGCCGCGGTCCTCGCCGGCGGCGCGCTGGGGACGAAGACCCTGAGCGACAACGAAGAAGGGGTCGGCGAGTCGGGCCGTGCCGACGCCGCGCTCGAACGCGGCTTCCCCGAAGCGGCCACCGAGCAGGTCCTGATCCAGGCACCGAGGGGAGGCGAAACCGCCGCCGGCGAGCGCTTCCGCGCCGCCGTCGCCGAGGTCGAAGGTCGCCTCTCGAAGCTCGGCTTCGTCCACGACCTGCAGGGCCCCTACCGGCCCGGCAACGAGGGACAGGTCTCCGCCGACGGCCGCTCGGCGCTGGTCGAGTTCCGGATCCCCGAAAACCCCCAGGTCGAACCGGCCGAGAAGGTCGGCGCCGCCCTGGCGGCGACCCGGGCCGCCGCCCACGACCACTCGCGGCTGACGATCGTCGAGGTCGGCGACGCCTCGGCCGAGAAGGCGATCTCCGACAGCCTCGGCGACGACTTCCGCAAGGCCGAGACCACCTCGCTGCCGATCACGCTGCTGATCCTGGTCGTCGTCTTCGGCGCCCTGGTCGCCGCCGGGGTGCCGCTGGTCCTCGCCCTGACCGCGGTCGGCGCGACGATCGGCCTGCTCGGCCCGATCAGCCAGATCGCACCCGTCGCCGAGCAGATCAGCTCGGTTGTGCTGCTGATCGGCCTCGCGGTCGGGGTCGACTACACGATGTTCTACCTGCGCCGCGAGCGCGAGGAGCGCGCCGCCGGCAACGGCGAGCGAGCCTCGCTGGAAGCCGCCGCCGCGACCTCGGGGCGGGCGATCCTCGTCTCCGGCTTCACCGTGATGGTCGCGATGGCCGGCATGTACATCGCCGGCGACAGGACCTTCGCCACCTTCGCGACCGGCACGATCCTGGTCGTCGCGGTGGCGATGATCGGCTCGCTGACGGTGCTGCCGGCGCTCCTCGCCTGGCTCGGCGACCGGGTCGAGAAGGGACGGGTGCCTCTCCTCAACCGCCTTAAGCGCCGCTCCGGCGGCCGCTTCTGGCCGGCCCTGGTTGACCGCGTGCTGCGCCACCCGAAGCTGGCGGGCGGAGCGGCTCTGGCCTTCCTCGTCGCCCTGGCGATCCCGGCGCTCAGCCTGCACACCGCCAGCACCGGCGCCGACGGGCTGCCGAAGGGGATGCCGATCGTCAAGAGCTACGACCGTCTCCAGGCCGCCTTCCCGGGCGGGCAGGACCCGGCCCAGGTGGCGATCGCCGCCGCCGACGTCACCGCCCCGCCGGTCGCCAGGGCGATCGCCGGGCTGCGCGCCGAGGTCGACTCCGACCGGCATCACTTCGGCGGCGCCACCGCGCTGCGGGTCAGCGACGACGAGCAGGTCGCCGAACTGCGGGTGCCGCTCCGCGGCGAGGGCACCGACGCCCGCTCCGAGGCGGCGCTCGAAGCGCTGCGCGGGGAGCTGATCCCGCGCACGGTCGGCGCGCTGCCCGGGGTCGAGGTCGCGGTCGGCGGCGAAACCGCCGGCTCGAAGGACTTCAACGACCTGCTGGCCGAACGGGTGCCGTTCGTCTTCGCCTTCGTCCTCGGCGCCGCCTTCCTCCTGATGCTGTTCAGCTTCCGCTCGCTGGTGATCCCGCTCACCGCGATCGCGCTGAACCTGCTCTCGGTCGGCGCCGCCTACGGCCTGGTCGTCTGGATCTTCCAGGACGGTCACTTCGAAGGGCTGCTCGGCTTCACCTCGACGGGGGCGATCACGGCCTGGCTGCCGCTCTTCCTCTTCGTGGTGCTGTTCGGGCTCTCGATGGACTACCACGTCTTCATCCTCACCCGCATCCGCGAGGCGTACGATCGCGGCATGTCGACCGAGGAGGCCGTCGCCCACGGCCTGAAGACGACCGCCGGCGTCGTCACCAGCGCGGCGGCGGTGATGGTCGCCGTCTTCGCGATCTTCGCCACCCTCAGCTTCCTCGACTTCAAGCAGATGGGAGTCGGGCTGGCGGCGGCGATCCTGATCGACGCGACGGTGATCCGCGGCATCCTCCTGCCGGCGACGATGAAGCTGCTCGGCGAGCGCAACTGGTACCTGCCGCGCTGGCTCGGGTGGCTGCCGCGGACCGGTGGTGCGGAGCGCCCCACGCGGCGGCGGCGGGCGCCCCGCGAGGGGGCCGTCGGCGAGGCCGGAGCATGAGCGCCTTGGCGAAAGCGCTGGGCGCGGAGGGGGAGGGGGTCGGCGAGCGGATCGCCGGCCTCCTCTCCCGCGCCGGCCTCGACCTCGCCTACCTGGCGCTCGGCGGGCTGACCGCGATCGTCGCCTTCGTCGTCTGGGTGACGGCGGCGACGGTGACGATCTCGCTGCTGGTCTTCATCGTCGGCCTGCCGCTCTTCCTGCTCAGCGCGATCGCCTTCCGCTGGACCGCCGAGCTCGACCGCCGCAACGCCGCCCTGGTCCGCGGCGAGCCGCTGCGCGGCCGCTACCGCGACCACCGCGGCGAGAGCTTCCTGGACCGGCTGCGGACCACCGCCGGCGACGAGCAGACCTGGAAGGACCTCGCCTGGCTGGTGGTCCACTCGGCGCTCGGCTTCGCCTTCGGCGTCGCCGCGGTGACGGCCGTCGCGACGACGGTCGGCGCCCTCCTGATGCCGCTCTGGTACTGGTCGATCCCCGGCGGCGTCGACTGGGGCGGCTCGCACATCGACTCGCTGCCGATGGCCCTGCTGGCGACGCTCGCCTCGGTCCCGCTGGCGGCGCTCACCGCGCTGCTGCTGCGCGGGCTGGCGATCGCCCAGCTGTGGCTGGCGACGGCGCTCCTCGCCGGCGGCGAGGCGCCGGCCGCCGGGCCCGGCACCGCCGCCGCCCCGGCCGCCGGTGCCGGCCGCTGGAAGCTGCCAGAAGACGAGTCCTCGCTGGCGATCCACGCCGCCGTCTCCGGCCTGCTCGGCCTGCTGGTCACCGCGATCTGGGCGGCGGCCGGCGGCGGCTACTACTGGCCGGTCTGGGTCTGGCTCGGGCTGCTGATCCCGCTCGGCCTCCACTTCGGCCTGCGCGAGGCGGCCCGCCTCGCGCCCGAGCGCCGCGGCCTCGCGGTCCAGGTGGTGGTCTCGCTGGTGATCGCCGGGATCACGATCGCGGTCTGGGCGGTGACCGGCTTCGGCACCTTCTGGCCGATCTGGACGATCCTCGGCCTGCTCGTCGCCTTCGGCTTGAACCTCTTGGCGCGGCTGGTCTGGGAGCGGGTCCACGGCGCCCGGCGCGAACGCGAGCTGAGCGCGCGGGTCGAGACGCTGACCAAAACCCGGCGCGGCGCCCTCGACGTGCAGTCGGCGGAGCTGCGCCGGATCGAGCGCGACCTCCACGACGGCGCCCAGGCGCGGCTGGTCGCCCTCTCGATGCAGCTCGGCCGGGCCGAGGAGCGGCTCGGCGACGAGCCCGAGGCGCAGGAGCTGCTGCGCGCCGCGCGCTCGGAGGCGAGCGCGGCGATCGCCGAGCTGCGCGACCTCGCCCGCGGCATCGCGCCGCCGGTCCTCGCCGACCGCGGCCTGCCGGCGGCGGTCGAGGCGCTCGGCCGCCGCTCGCCGCTGCCGGTGACGATCGAGGCGCGGCTCGAGCGGCGACCGCCGGCGGTGATCGAGACCGCCGCCTACTTCGTCGTCGCCGAGGCGCTGACCAACGTCGCCAAGCACGCCCCCGAGGCGGCGGCGACGGTGCGGATCGAAGGCGGCGCCGACGAGCTGCGGGTCGCGGTCGCCGACGACGGGCCCGGCGGCGCCGACGCCGCCTCGGGGACCGGCATCGAGGGCCTGCGGGCGCGGGTCGAAGCGCTCGACGGCGAGCTCACGGTGCGCTCGGTGGCGGGCGAGGGCACGACGATCGAGGCGGTGCTGCCATGCGGGTCGTGATCGCCGAGGACTCGCTGCTCCTCCGCGAGGGGTTGGTGGCGCTGCTGCGCGAGCACGAGTTCGAGGTCGTCGCCCAGGCCGAAGACGGCGAGGGCCTGCTGCGGATCGTCGGCGGCCACAAGCCCGACCTGGCGATCGTCGACGTGCGGCTGCCGCCGAGCTTCAGCGACGAGGGGATCCGGGCCGCGGTCGAGGCCCGCCGCCGCCATCCCGACCTCGGCGTCCTGATCCTCTCCCAGTACGTCGAGCCGGTCTACACGGCCGAGCTCCTGGCCGGCGGCGAGGGCGGCGTCGGCTACCTGCTGAAGGAGCGGGTGGGGGACATCCCCGCCTTCCTCGACGCGGTCCGCCGCGTCGCCGCCGGCGGCACCGCGCTCGACCGCGAGGTCGTCTCCGAGTTGGTCCAGGCCCGCGGCGACGACGAGGACGACCCGCTGGCGCCGCTTTCGCCGCGCGAGCGCGAGGTGCTGGCGCTGATGGCCGAGGGTCGGACCAACTCGGCGATCGCCGAGGCGCTGGTCGTCACCCCCGGCGCGGTCGAGAAGCACGTCTCCAACATCTTCGCCAAGCTCGGCCTGCCCGCCGCCGAGGACGACCACCGGCGGGTGCTCGCCGTCCTCGCCTTCCTGCGCGCGACGGGCGGCGCGAGCTAGCCATCCGCGGCGGGCCCGGCGTTCAGCGCAGCGGCGATCGCAGCCACCGCTTCGCGCAGCGCCTGCTCGCTCGGGCCGCGGCAGGTTGCCGAGGCGGAGGTCGCGGTCGGCTAACTTCGAGGTGTGTGGGGAATCAGCCCAGAGGCGCTGGTCGCGCTTCTCCTCAGTCTCGGCGGCGGGCCGACGCTCCAGCCCTCGCACTGCCCGCCCGGCCACCCCGCCTGCCGCACGACCGAAGGGCGGATCGTCTTCGTCGAGCGGGTCGACCCCGACGGCGACGGCGACGCCCACTTCGTCGTCCTCGACCCGCAGGGCATCACCCTGCCCGGGCTGACCGCGATCGACGTCTGCGCCGGCCTGCGGCCGCAGCCGCTGCCGGGCGTCGGCGACCGCATCAGCGCCGCCGGCCCGGTCCAGACCGGCTCCTACGGCCAGAGCCAGATCCACGCCCTCGAGCTGCACGTGCCCGAATAGACGGTCGATTCACGACCAGGCCCGCCTGGACAACGCGACCGAGCAGGGTGCACGACCGAGCAGGGTGAACGACCGAGCAGGGTGCACTTCTCCCCACCCCCTGCGTTTGTCCCCGGATAGCGGGGACAAACGCAACGGCTGGGGACAAGCGCAACGTGGAACACGGATCTCCAGCCCGCCTCACTCGACCGGCTCGAGCCGCGGGTTCGGGCGCAGCTCGCGACCGGCCTTGGCGGCCGGGCGGCCGTCGAGCTCGACCACGTCGGCGGTGAAGTCGAACTCGCCGCGCAGCAGCGCCGAGCCGACGCCGTAGGAGTCGACCGGGGCGCCGGCCGCCTCGAAGCGGGCGATCTTGGCGGCGTCGAAGCCGCCGGAGACGACGATCCTCACCCGCTGGTGCCCCGCCGCGTCGAGCCCGGCGCGGACCGCCGCCGCCAGCTCGGGGACGACGCCGCGCAGCCGCTCCTGGTCGGGCCGGCCCTGCAGGGCGCGGTCGACCAGCCGCTCGGAGGTGTCGAGGCGGACGCCCCAGAGGTCCTCGCCGAGGGCGTCGGCGAGCTCCACCGCCGCGGCGACAGAGTCGTTGTCGAAGTCGACCAGGACGACGACGTTGATCTCGGCGCCGAAGCGGGCGGCGAAGTCGCGCCCGGCGGCGACCGTGTCGCCGCCGTAGGCGGCGATCAGCGCATGGGGGACGGTGCCGATCCCGCGCCCGCCCCACCAACTGGCGTTGGCGTCGGTCGAGACGCCGATCGCGCCGGCGACGTGCGCCGCCCAACCGTCGCCGGTCTGGACCAGCCAGTGGTCGTGGCGGGCGGGGAAGAAGATCACCTGCTTGCCGTTCGCCGCCTCGACCACCTCGCGGACGTTGGTCATCACCAGCGAGCGGCGGGCGAGGGTGCCGAGGTAGACGGTCTCGAGGTGGGCGAACAGGGTGTAGTCGCCCTCGATCGTCATCACCGTCTCGTGCGGCGCGATCTCGTCCCCCTCGAAGAGCGCCCGCACCCGCAGGTGCTCCCAGCCATCCTCCCAGCCGCCGCCGGCGCCGGCGCGGCCGGCGCATTCGCGCAGCACCGCGACCGCCTCGTCGATGCCGCCGAGCAGGCCGTGGTGCTTGCCGAAGACCTGCATCCTCACCCGCGGACGGCGGCCCTCGGCCTCCAGCAGCTCCTTGGCGAGGACGAAGTAGGAGTCGGAGTAGTAGCCGGAGCGGATTTTCGCCACCGGCAGGCGGAAGGTCGAGGCGGGCAGGCGCTCGGTCAGATCTCGGGGCCGGGCGGGGAGGGCACGGGCGGGTCGCTCGGCGGGTCGGGGATCGGCGGCGTCGGATCCGGGCCGGGCGGCTCGGGCCCCGGCGGCACCGGCTCGGGCCCCGGCTGCGGCGCCGACGGCTCGGGATCGGGCTGCGGCGGCGCGGGGGGTCCCGGCTCGGGCACCGGCGGGCTCGGGTCGGGCTGCGGCGGTTGCGGCGGACCGGGGTCGGGCCCCGGCGCGGGCGGCGCCGGTGCCGGCGTCTCGATTACGGGATTCGTCATACGCCCCGGTTACCCGAACCGCACCCGCCCAACCAGCGCCGAGCGGCGGCCGCTACGCGACCCAGCGCAGATGGGAGGCGAGCTCGCCGTCGCGGAGGACGTGGAGGACGTAGCCGCCGGGGCCGGCGCCGAAGGTCGGCACCTCGTCGACCCCGAACCTCGGCGCGGTGGGGAGGTAGGTGCTGGGCGCCGCCAGCACCGGGCGGCAGCCGAGCGTCGCCGCGGCGGGGGAGTGGAGGTGACCGCCGAGGACCGCCAGCACCTGCGGGTGGCGCGCGAGGACCTCGCCGAGCGCGACGCGCTCGGCGGCGGTCACGTTGATCGCGTCCCAGGCCGGGATGCCGGTCGCCAGCGGCGGGTGGTGCATCGCCAGCACGGTCGACAGCCGCGGCGCCGCCGCCAGCTCGGCCTCGAGCCAGGCGAGCGCGCCGGCGTCGAGGCCGCCCTCGACCCGCCCGGGCAGCGTCGAGTCGAGCGCCACGAGCCGCAGCGCTCCCAGCTCGGCCGCGTAGTCGACTCGCTCTTCGCCCTCGCCGCCGAGCTCGAAGGCCTCGCGCAGCAGAGCCCGGGCGTCGTGGTTGCCGGGCAGGGGGAGGAGCGGCGCCCGCAGCGGCGCCAGCTCCGCGCGGACAGCCTCGTACTCGGCGGGGTCGGCGTTGTCGCTGAGGTCGCCGCTGAGCAGGACCGCATCGGGCGGGTCCGGCAGCGCCAGGACCGCCGCCACCGCCGCCCGCAGCCGCGCTACCGGATCGCCGCCTCCCCAGCTCGCGCCGACGTGGGGGTCGGAGAGCTGGAGGAGGACGAAGGGCCGACCCATGCCCCCAATCTAGGACGCGGTTCGGCGTCGCCGCTGAGCGCTCCGGTCAGCCGCAGCAGCCGCAGCGGCTGACCGCTGGGGCGGATCCGCAGCGTGGCGCCGCAGCGCTCGAGTCGGAGCCGCGCCTGCTCGATCAGCGCCAGGACGCGGCCGTCGAGGAGCTCGACCGCGGAGAAGTCGAGCAGCAGCTCCTCGACTTCGCGTTCACAGGCAGCTTCCAGCGCGGCGCCGAGGTCGGCCTCGCAGGCGCCGTCGAGCTCGCCGCTGCAGCGCAGCACGGGTCGGCTGTGGCCGGGCTCGCTCAGCTCGATTCGCGGCGGTAGGAACGGGGCCGCGGAGAGCTGGCGAGGGGCGCTGGTCAGCCCCGCGCTGCTGGTGGGCTCGCGGTCAGTCGTCGCCGCAGCTCGCGCTTCGAGTTGGCCGCCACCGCTATCCGGCTGCCGGCGTAGCGCACGCCGCCGCGGCCCAGGCGGGCGGCGACCGCCAGCCAGGAGCAGACGCCGCGCTCGAGCAGCCAGAGCGGCGCCATCGCCGCGGCGCTGGCCGGGAAGCGGCGGGCGCCGCCGCCACGGCGGCGGCCGAGCTCGGCGAGGGCCACCGACGCCGCCGCGAAGAGGAGCGGCGGACCCGGCCGCCGGCGCGCGACCGCCAGCCCCAGCAGTGGCGCGATCGCCAGCCACAGCGCCTGCCGGGCCGGCAGCGCGAAGTCGTCGTAGGCCTGGCGCAGGCGCTGGCCGCGGAAGTGGGCGGCGCTCGGCGGCAGCCGCCGCACGTAGAGGTCGAGCGGCGAGGCGACCGAGCCGCCAGCCGCCTCGACGCTGCGGATCAGCTCCAGGTTCTCGAAGAGCACGTCGCCGTCGTAGCCGCCGAGCCGCGTCAGCAGCGAGCGGCGCACCGCCAGGGTCCCCGGAAAGTCGCGGCCGACGGCGCGGTTGAGCAGGGTGCGGGCGGTGTCCCAGCGGGCGTGCCAGGGCAGCGGCTCGAAGTAGTTCTGGGGGCGGACCAGGTCGTGCGTCCGCAGCAGCCCGAGCACCCGTTCGAGCCCCGTCCGCTCGTAGCGCACGTCGTCGTCGGCGATCACCAGCGCCTCCTCGCCGGCGCACCGCGCCGCGGTCAGCACCCCGGCGACCTTGCCGTTGCGGCAGGCGAGGTCGGGGTCGGGCGGGAGGTGGGCGGTGACGCAGGGCGCGAAGGCCTCGTGGTTGGCGGCGAAGACCGCGGCGGGCGAGCCGTCGACGACGATCGTCTCGGCGCAGAGCGGCGACAGTGCCGCCAGGTAGGCGGCCATCTCGCCGCGCGCCGCGCCATCGCCCCAGCGCACCGGCACCAGGTAGGAGCAGGGCAGCGGCGGCGCCGCGCCCGGCGCCGCCTCAGTCGCCATCGAGCGGGCGCCGCAGGGAGGTCCGTCCCTCGCTCCAGCAGCTCAGCAGGTGTTCGGCCCAGCGCGCCTCGATCGCCAGCAGCGCCCGCGCCCCGAAGAGGATCTCGCCCGCCTGCTCGGGTTCGTCACGGGCCAGGCCGCCGGCCAGGTCCCAGGCGGCGATCGCCTCGTGAACCGCGTCGGCCTCGACGTGCTCGTCGTAGAACCCGGTCGCCTCCACGCCGCATCCGAGCCGCCGCAGGGCGTTGCCGTAGCGCCGGTTGGGGATCGAGGAGGTCATCTCGAAGGCGGCCAGGTGGCCGACCAGGGCGCCGCGCCGCCGTCGCTGCAGGCCGAAGCCGGAGAGCAGGTTGACGGTCGCCAGGGTCGGCGCCGGCAGCAGCTCGAGGTAGGCGCCGTAGCGGTCGTCGAGGCCGAGCGCTCGCATCGTCGCGGCGAAGAGGACCGCGTGCATGCGCTCGGCGCGGCCGCCGCCGTACTCGTCGAACTGGACCTCGAGCAGCGCCGCCTTCGGCCCCGGCGAGAGCCGCGGGATCGCCCAGGAGTGCGGGTCGGCCTCCTTCAGCTGGTAGGCGGAGCGGTGGACGACGTGCTCGAGCATCTGCTCGCGGCTGCCGTTGGTTTCGAGCTGGCGCGAGAGCGGCGGCCCGTCGTCCTCCGCGACGATCCGCTGCAGGCTGGCGCCGACGTTGGCCAGCTCGCCGGGCTCGTTGGCCGGCGTCACGGCGGCGACCGCCGCCTCGAATGGCGCCTCCAGCGTGGCGCGGAAGGCGAGCAGCGATGGCGACCACTCCCAGCGCTCGTCGACTTCCTCGAAGCTGGCGTAGTGCAGCTCGTAGCAGCAGTAGAGCGCCAGCTGCAGATCGAGGTCGGTGAGCGGGTCGCGCGTCGCCGGCGTCGGCGCCGCCTCGAACCCCTCGGCCGGATCGCCGCGCAGCGCTGCGAAGAGCGTCCCGGTCAGCGGTCCCACCGGCTCGGGCAGGCGCTGCAGGCGGCCACCGGGGCGCCCCGCCGGCCGTGCCGCCGGCGGCTCGGCGGGCCGGCGCGCCGGCTCGACCGCGCTCACGACTCGGGCCGCTCCGGCGGCCAGGTCTCGAGCACCCCGGGGGCGCGGAAGCCGATCAGCTTGTGGGTGCCGTCGCAGTAGGGACGGGTGCGCGACTTGCCGCAGCGGCAGAGCGCGACCGTCCGCCGGGTCACCGGGATCGGATCGCCGTCGGGGTCGCGGAGGGCGAAGGGCCCGCGCACCAGGTAGGGCCCGTCGCGGTACGGCGTGATCGTCGTCTCCTCTGCCGTATCGGTTCTGCGCACGGGAATCGCCCTCGCTCGAAGTTCTCGTCGGTCCCCGAGGGACGCCGCCGTTCGGCCGGGCGTCAGTGACCTGTCGAGAATCACTCTCCCCCCAAGCAGGCCGCCCTAAACTTGACAGGTGACCATTTGGTCACATATGCTCGGGACGATGATGGACGCGGTGTTCAAGGCGCTGGCCGACCCGACCCGCCGGGAGTTGCTCGACGAGCTCTTCCGCCAGGACGGGCAGAGCCTCGGCGCGCTCGAGGCGCGGCTGCCGATGTCGCGCTTCGGCGTGATGAAGCACCTGAGGGTGCTCAAGGCGGCCGGCCTGGTGACGACGCGCAAGCGGGGCCGGGAAAAGCTCCACTTCTTGAACCCCGTCCCGATCCAGCAGATCCACGACCGCTGGGTCGCCAAGTACGCGGCGCCCTGGGCCTCGGCGCTCGGCGCCCTCAAAGACGAACTAGAGGAGGAGCAGTGATGGAGCAGGAGCAGCTGTACGCCGTGGTCGGCGGGCGCGGGACGATGACCGTGTTCGAGATCTACGTCAAGGCGACGCCGGAGCGGGTCTGGGAGGCGATCACCGACCCCGCGATGCGCAAGCGCTACAGCTTCGGCGTCGGGGTCGAGTCCGATTGGACCGAGGGGTCGAGCTACAGGGCGAGCGTCCCCGGCGTGGTCGACATCTCCAGCGGCGAGAACGTCGAGGTCGACCCGCCGAAGCGGCTGGTGCAGACCTTCAAGGCGCTGTGGAGCGAGGAGGTCGAGCGCGAGGGCACCTCGCGCGTGACCTGGGAGATCGAGCCGGTCGGCACCTCCTCGCGGCTGCGGGTCACCCACGACCAGCTCGGCGCGGCCGCCAACAACGAGCTCTGGGGCGGCTGGCCGATGATCCTCTCGGGCCTGAAGACGCTGATCGAGACCGGCGAGGACCTCGACACCCCGGGCTCGCTGCGCTACTCGGGGGCGGGCGGCTGACCGCCCGCCGGGGTCACTGGGCGACGGCCAGCATCGTCGCCAGCAGCGAGTCGACCAGCGAGGGGACGTGGTAGCCGCCCTCGAGCACCAGTCCCAGCGGCGCGCCGGCGTCGCGGGCCATCGCCCGCACCCGGCGCGCCATCGCCGCGAAGGACCCGGTCTCCAGCTCGCAGCTCGCCAGCGGGTCGGCGCGGTGGGCGTCGAAGCCGGCCGAGACGAGCACCAGGTCGGGATCGAAGCCGGCGGCGGCGGGGGCGACGGCACTGTCGATCAGCCCCAGCCACTCCGCCTCGCCGCTGCCCGGCGGCACCGGCAGGTTCAGCGTCGCGCCCTCGCCGGCGCCCGCCCCGCGCTCCGCCGCCGCCCCGGTCCCCGGATAGAGCGGCATCTGGTGGATGCTGACGAACATCACGTCGGCCCGGTCGTAGAAGCAGGCCTGGGTGCCGTTGCCGTGGTGCACGTCCCAGTCGAGGATCAGGACCCGCGCGGCGCCGAGCTCGCGGCGCGCCAGCTCGGCGGCGATCGCGGCGTTGCCGAAGTAGCAGAAGCCCATCGCCCGGTCGGGCTCGGCGTGGTGCCCGGAGGGGCGGCAGGCGCTGAGGCCGACCTCGTGCTCGCCGGCGAGCAGCGCCCGCGCCAGCTCGCAGGCGCCGCCGGCGGCGTGCCGCGCCGCGCGCAGCGTCTGCGGGGCGACCGCGGTGTCGGCGTCGATCAGCCCGCCGCCCGCTTCGGCCAGCTCGCGGACTTCGCGCAGCAGGCGCTCGCTGTGCACCGCCGCGATCCACTCGTCGCCGGCCGCCGGCGCCTCGCGCCGCTCCCAGCCGAGCCACTCGCGCTCGGCCAGCGCCGCTTCGATCGCGACGATCCGCTCCGGCGTGTCCGGGTGGCCGGGGATCAGCGGCCGCGGGTCGTGCTCGCGGCTGGCGGGGTGGGTGATGAGGAGTGGCATCAGCGGCGGGAGTGACGGAGCGGGAGTGAGGGCGGTCACGCTCGAGCGACAAAGCTGAGTGGTTGCTCCCGGCGAGCGCCGAGTCAAGCTCCCACACGAGAGAGGATGACCGACCGTCCCAGTAACGGACGCTCCCGCGCGGTTTGAGTCGTCACCTCGCGCGCCACGCTGCCCCCGACCACCCCGCCACCTCAGAGGCCGAGAGTAGGACCCTCCGTACGATCGTTGCGTTCGCGTTTGTTCGTGGCGTACAAGGGTAGAGCCGGCCCACCAGGTCATTTTTTCGGTCTCGAGAAGGGGTATTAGATGTTCGTCTGCGGTCGCTGCGGTTCCAGCTACAGCGCCAGGCACGTCGGGGTGGAGCACTGTCCCCGCTGCCGTTTGCGCGACAAGGTCGATTCTCCGCTCGCCTTCAAGGCGTTCGATCTCAGCAACATGAGGACGGCTCCGCTGCCTGGCGCTGATGGCGTCGATCAAAGCAGGGCCGCGGGGTCCGATGTCAGCACGAATACCTCGACGGCGATGCCCTCCTCGGTGACCTGAGAAATCGAGACGCGGACCGAGCGGCCGGTCAGCGATTCGACCGCCTGCCGGAACAGAGGCCCGATCTGGTCCTCGATCGCCTGCCGCTGACCTTGGATCTGTTCGATTCGGCCCGCCCGGACCAGCACCTCCTCGACCTTGGTGAAGACCTCCTCGAGCACGGTTACCACCATGTCCCCGTGGAATACCGTCCTCGCCTTGGTCGGGCCGCGCCCGTGGAAACGCGAATAGATGCGCACGATCTCCCGCGAGATGTCTGCGGCGACGGAGTCGGTCGCGGTTTCCTGCACTGTCACCTCCTTTTGCGTGGGCTGATCTCGCTCGACCATACCCCGCTTCTGGGCACGTGAATCCGCTCCGATCGGCCGCTCGTCGCGTCGGCTCAGGTGCCCGGCGATCGGGTGCCTGCCGCGCGTCCCCGCACCGCCGCCGCCGCGGCCGCGAGCAGCGCCCGCCTGAGCACCGCCCGCCGCCCCCGCCGCCAGCCGCCTTCTTGCCGGTGCTCGCCCCTCGGGTCGAGCACGTTGCCGTCGCTCGCCCGGCGGCGCGCGGCGCCGAAGGTGCCGGCGACGAAGGCCGGATGCGCGAGGCGACGGTAGAGCGGCGGCGCCAGCGCGTAGAGCACCTCGAGCGCTCGACCGGCGCGGCCGTAGGTGACCTCGCGCTTGGGGCTCTCAGCGCAGGCCTCGATCCCCGCGGCGATCTCGTCCGGAGAGAGGATCGGCGGGATCGGGCGGATCGTTCGGCCGCCGTAGTTGGCGGCATTGGCGAAGATCGGCGTATCGACCGCCTCGGGGGCGATCGTCGTCACGTGGACGTCGGGGAGGTGGTCGACCTCGCTGCGGATCGACTCCGAGAAGGCGCGGACGGCGTGCTTCGCGGCGACGTATGAGCTGACCTGAGGCGAGCTGACCCGGCCCCAGACCGAGGACATGTTGATCAGCACGCCGTGGCCCTGGGGCACGAACCGGCGCAGCGCCGCGCGGGCGCCGTGGACCTGGCCGAGCAGGTTGGTCTCGACCACCGCCCGGAAGACGTCCGAGGGGAGGTCGAGGAAGTCGCCGTAGGCGATCACCCCGGCGTCGTTGACCCAGACGTCGAGGCGCCCGAAGCGCGCGACAGCGGCCGCGGCGAGGCGCTCGACGGCCTCCTCGTCGGCTACGTCGAGCGGTTCGTGGAGCACGCCGGCGGCACCCGCCGCCTCGCACTCGGCGGCGATCGCGGCGAGTGGCTGCGGGTCGCGGGCGGCCAGGGCGAGGCAAGCGCCGCGACGGGCGAAGCGCAGCGCCGCCGCCCTGCCGATGCCGCTGGAAGCGCCGGTGATCGCCACCGTAGCCTCGGCGAGCGGGGCCGGCATCGCTACGGGCCTCCGCCCGGCGGCATCAACCGAGCCCCTTCTCCTCGGCCGCCTTGTAGGCGATCTGGAGGAAGTCGGAGATCGCCAGGGCGGAGAAGATCGCGGCCACGAAACGGGTCAGCCGCGGCGCGAACAGCAGGCCGAGGGAAAAGCCGGCGACCACCCAGAGGCCGAGGCAGTAGGGGCAGACCAGCAGCTCGCCGATCGCATGGCGGGCGCCGCTGCCGCGGGCGCTCTCGGCATATTCGGACGGACCTCCCGAGCCTTCGAACTCGGTGAACGGCGCCCGCAGCGGCGCCGTCACTTTGTCCTTGCTGATCAGGCGGCTGAGCTTGTGCGAGGCGACCCCGATCGTCGCCAGGTCGGCCGCGCCAACGCGCTCCGGCAGCTCCCGCCCGCGCTTGCGGGCGAGCGCCAGGGCGCCGGTGAAGCCGGCGAGGAAGACGGTCATCATCGCCGCGTAGGAGAGCAGCGGCGGCCGTTCCGACGGCGGCGCGTAGCCGCGCATCGCCGCCGGAACCTCTTTCGCCTCGGTGTTGCCGCCGTCGCTCACGCCGGCTGTTTCGGGGTCGAGGCCGCGACCTCGGTCAACTCGGCGCGGACCTTCTGCAGTGCCGACTGCTCGGAGCCGAGGTTGCGCTCGAGGACGGCGACGACGTCCTCGCGCGACATCGCCTCGGCACCCAGGATCAGGTTTTCGTAAACGCCGATCTCGTGGTGCTCGACCTCGATGCAGCCCTGCAGGATGATCGCGTCGACGATCGCGTCGTCGCTCTTTTTCACGTTCGCCTTGGCCTCTTTCTGCAGGCCCTCGATCGCCGGGCAGGGCGAGTCGCCGACGTCCCAGCCGAACAGGCCGAAGGCCTCGTTCAAGTTGGTGACGTGCTGGCGGGATTCCTCGTAGCGGCTGCGCAACAACTCCTTGACCTTCGGGTCCTGGGCCTTGTCGATGCTGGCGTCGAGGATCTCCAGGACGGTTTCCTCCATCTTCAGGCTCGCGCCGAGCTTGTAGTTGAAGGCCTCCTCAGGGGTATCCAGGCGCTCGAACATCTCGTCTCCTTCGCTCGCGTTCTCGTCTCCTTCTCCTCTACCCGTCGCTTCGCGGGCGATTCGCGGCGGCCGCCGGTTGGCGAACGCCCAGGGCAGGCCGGTGAGCGCGCTGGCCAGGGCTCGCGCCGCGGTCGCGTCGTGGGTCGCGGCGCGGACGAGGGCGGCGGTATCGCCGAGGGCGCGCCGGGTGGGGCGCCGCAGCCATGAGGTCCAGAGCTCGTTGCGGCGCTCGAGCCAGCCGCGGCCGCCGCGCGAGGAGCGGTGCGGGGCGTGGACGGCGACGACCTCCTCGGCGTAGCAGAGCTCCCAGCCGGCGGCGAGCAGGTCGAGCGTCAGGAGCCCCTCCTCGGCGCCGATCACGAAGCGCTCGCAGAAGCCGCCGGCGGCGAGGAAGGGCGCGGCGCGGACGACGGCGCCGCAGGCGATGAAGCCGTCGATCCGCGGCCCGGGGAGCCCGGGCAGCGTAGGTGCGGCGCCCATCGAGGCGGAGACCGTGTCGAGGCGGCGTTCCTCCTCGCCGACCAGGATCCGGGCCGCCACCAGCGCCACCCCGGGGTGGCGGCGGAAGATCTCCCCGGCGGCGGCCAGCGCGCCCGGCTCCCACCAGGAGTCGTCGTCGCTGAATGCGACCAGGGGCGTGTCCAGCTGGCGGGCGGCGAGATTGCGGGCGGCGGCCCCATGGTTTTGTTCGAGCACCAGCAGCCGCACGTCCGGGAAGCGCTCGGCCACCGCCGCCGCGGTGCCGTCGCGCGAGGCGTTGTCGGCGACGGCGATCGGCGGCCGCTCGGGCAGGGCGGTCAGCCGCTCGAGGGTGCGCAGCAGCGAGTCGCGGCGGTCGCGGGTGGCGATCGCGACGCCGACCGGCGCCGGGCTGGGGGAGAGCGAGCCGGTCAAGCGGCGGCGAGGGGTCGCGGCTCACGCAGCCCGCGCAGCTCGCTGAGCACCGCCTCCGGGTCGATCGCGAGCAGGCCGGGATCGGGGGCGTCGCCATGGGGGTCGCCGCGGCGCCCGGACCAGAGGACGCGGTGCTCACGGCGCGCCGCCGGCGGTCCCCAGTGCGCCGGTGGGGTCGGGCCGAAGAGGAGGACCGAGGGAACGCCGAGCGCGGTCGCCAGGTGACCGACGCCGGTGTCGCCGCAGACGACGGCGCCGGCGGCGGCGACCAGCGCGGCGAGCCCGAGCAGGTCGCCGTCGCCGGCGAAGACGCACTCGGGCTCGAGCTCGGCGAGAGCGGCGACCCGCAACGCCAGCGGCAGCTCCTGGCGCGAGCCGGTGAGGACGACCGGGCGGCCGGCTTCGCGCTCGGCGCGGGCGACGGCCGCCCAGCGCTCGGCCGGCCAGCGGCGGGCTCGGCTGGCGGCGCCGGGATGGATCAGCGTCGCGCCGCGGGCGCGGGCCGGGGCCTTTGTCAGCGGCGGGCGGAGCTCCAGCTCGGCGGGGTCGGCGGCGATCTCGCACCCGTCCAGCAGCCGGCACCAGCGCTCGACCTCGTGCTCCTCGGCGCGCCAGGCGGGCATCGCCGCCGTCGCCGCGACCTCGGGGTGGCGGAAGGCGATGAGGCGCTCCGGGTCGCGGGCCAGCAGCAGGCGGTGGCTCTGCGGCCCGCGGCCGTGGAGGTTGACCGCCACCTCGGGGCGCGCCGGCAGCGCGACCGGGTCGGCGGCGAGGGCGCCGCGACCGTCGAGCTCGACGATCCCGTCGAGGACCGGCCGTCCGTCGGCGCCGATCAGCGGCAGCAGCGGCGCCAGCCAGCGCGGCGCCGCCAGCAGGCGCTCGTGCCGGGGAAAGGCACGGGCCAGCGCTCGCAGCGCCGGCACCGCGGTCAGCAGATCGCCGAGGCCGAGCGCTCGCAGCACGAGCAGCCGCGGTCGGCGGGCGGTCTCGGCGGGGGCGAGCGGCATCAGGGCCAGGAGCTCTCGGTCGCCGGCGCCACCAGCGCCTCGCGCAGTTCGATCCCGGCGGGGCGGCTGAGGGCGAAGATCGCCGCCTGCGCGACCTCCTCGGGCGGGGCCAGCTTGGCGTCGGGCGGCGGCTTGTACTGCTCTTCGCGGCCGTCGAAGAAGTGCGTCTCCATCCCACCCGGCATCAGCAGCGTGACGCCGATCCGCCCCGCGGTCTCGGCGGCGAGGGCCCGGCTGAAGCCGACCACCCCGAACTTCGAGGCGCAGTAGGCGGTCGCGTCGGGAAGGGCACGGACGCCGAGGGTCGAGGCGATGGTGACGACCCGCCCGCGCGAGCGCTCGAGCGCCTCGAAGGCAGCGCGGACGACCGCCGCGGTCCCCATCAGGTTGACCGCGATCACCCGGTTCCAGTCCTCGGCCGGGATCCGCTCCAGCGGGCCGCAGGAGTCGGTGCCGGCGGCGGCGACCACCGCGTCGATGCCGTCGTGGCGCTCGATCACCCGCCGCACCGCCGCTTCGGCCGCCTCCGAGTCGGCGAGGTCGACGATCTCCGACTCGAAGCCCTCGGCCTCGTTGATGTCGAGCGCCACCGGCGTGCCGCCGGCGTCGCGCACCGCGCTCGCCACCGCGTGGCCCAGTCCCGAAGCCGCCCCGGTGACGATCACCGTTCCGATTTCCGCGGCCTCCAGGCCGCCGTTCCGCGAGCCGTTTTCAGGCACGTGCGTTCACCTCCGCGATCAGGTTGGTGGTCGATCGGCCCTCGAGGTAGGGGAGGATCGCGATCCTCCCTCCCCAGGTCGCGATCGCTTCCGCCTCCGGCAGCTCGTCCAGCAGGTAGTCGCCGCCCTTGCACCAGACGTCCGGTTGCAAGTGGCGCAGCGCCTCCGTCGGATCGGGCTCGTCGAAGATCATCACCGCGTCGACGCAGGCCAGCGCGCGCAGCGTCTCGGCCCGCTCCTCCTCGCCGACCAGCGGCCGGTCGGCTCCCTTCAGCCCGCGCACCGACCCGTCGCCGTTCAGGAGCACGACGAGGCAGTCCCCGAACCCCCGCGCCGCCTCCAGCGTCCGCACGTGCCCAACGTGCAGCAGGTCGAAGCACCCGCCCGTGGCCACCACGGTCCCCCCCGCGGCGCGAACCCGCTCGACAACCCCCGCCGCCGCACCCCTCGCCTGGCCGTCCCCCCCTCGACCCCCGTGCTCGTGGTTGTCATTCCTCAACCCGCCCGCGGCGTGGTTGTCTTCCCTCAACCCCTGGTTGAGAAAAGACAACCGCTCTCGCCTTGGGTTGAGAAAAGACAACCGCGCGGCGGGGACGGAGGCGGTGCGGGCGCCGCTCGACGCGACGTAGTCGGTGGCGGCCGATATGGCGGCGCGGACGGCGTCGCCGGCGGAGGCGCCGACGGCGAGGGCGCGGGCGGCGGCGGCCGCGAAGCGGTCGCCGGCGCCGCAGGTGTCGCCAGCGGCGGCGGTGGCGGCGAAGTCCTCGGCGCGGCCGGCGGCGTCGGCGAGGGTGGCGCCCTCGGCGCCCCTGGTGACGCAGACGGCGGCCGCCCGCCAGCGCGCCGCGAGGGCGCGGGCGAGCGCCGCCGGCCTCGCTTCCGCGCCACCCGGCGGCGGCCCGGGGGCGGGACCAGGCGCGGCGCCGGCCAGCGCCCGCGCTTCGGCCAGGTTCGGGGTCGCCAGCACGGCCCCGGGCAGCGGCGCGGCGCCGCGCGGGTGAGGGTCCCAGACCAGCGGCCCGCCGGCGGGTCGGCCGGCGAGCGCCGCGCGCACCGCGGCCGAGGCGGCGACGCCGCGGCCGTAGTCGGAGACGAGGACCGCGCCGGCCGCCGCCAGCGCGGTCCGCAGCGCCGGCGTCTCGCCGCCGGCGACGACCGCCCCGGCGCCGCGGTCGAGGCGCATCAGCGGCCGCTCGCCGTCGAGGAAGCGGACCTTCTCCGGCGTGCCCCCATCGAGGCGAAGCTGGACCAGGTCGACTCCGGCCGCCAGCAGCACCCGCGACAGCTGCTCGCCGGCCGCGTCGGCGGCGAAGGCGGCGATCAGGGTGACCGGCCCTTCCCGCGCCGCCAGCGCCGCGGCGAGGCCGGCGCCGCCGGGCCGCAGCAGCTCGTCGCAGCCCTCGAGCACCGGCGCCCCGGCGTCGGGGCTGCGCCGTTCGCTGACGCCGGCGACGTCGCGGTCGAGCAGCGCGTCGCCGACGACGACGAGCCGGCGCTTGCTCGGCGCCGTCACGCCGTCACCTCGCGCAGCGCCGCGAGGCTCCCGCCTCCCTCGGCGCGAGCGCCATCGCGGCCGCCGCCATGGCGGCGGGCCTGCCGTCCACGTCGCTCGAGTCGCGCGACGCCGCGGTCGACGGCTCCACAGAGGAGGTGCACGGCGACGAGGTGCATCTCCTGCACGGTCGCCGCCGAGTCGGCGGCGCAGACCAGCGCCTCGTCGGCCAGCTCGGCCAGCGGGTTGGGGCCGGCGCCGGTCAGCGCCAGCGTCGTCAGGTCGAGCCGGTTCGCCGCCTCGACCGCGCGCACGACGTTCTCGCTGCGGCCGGAGGTGCTGAGCGCGACCAGGACGTCGCCCGGCCGCCCGTGTGCTTCGACCTGGCGGGCGAAGACCGCCTCGGCGCCGTAGTCGTTGCCGATCGCCGTCACCGATGAGCCGTCGGCGTGGAGGGGGAGCGCCGAGAGCGGCCGCCGCTCGGTCTCGAAGCGTCCCACCAGCTCCGCCGTCAGGTGCTGCGCCTCGGCGGCCGAGCCGCCGTTGCCGACGGCCAGCAGCCGGGCGCCGCCGAGCAGCCGTTCAGCCAGCCACTCGCCCCAGGCGTCGATCCGCCCGCGCTCGGCGCGCAGCGTCCGCAGCGATTCCTCGAGCGCCACCAGGTGCGCTTCGCCGCTGCCCAGCGACTCGGCCGCCACCACCCCGGCGCGGGCCGGCGCCACCTGCTCGTAGACGGCCAGCACCTGGCTCGCGACCCGTCTCCAGTCGTAGAGGCGCCGCGCCCGCCGCGCTCCGGCGGCGCCGTACTCACGGCAGCGGCGCCGGTCGGCGAGCAGCTCGCGGGCCGCTTCGGCGAGCCGCTCCGGATCGCGCGGCGGCACGTGGACTCCCGTCTGGCCGTCGACGACGCTGTCGATCATCCCGCCGACCGCCGAGGCGATCACCGGCACGCCGCAGGCCATCGCCTCGAGCGGCGTGATCCCGAACGGCTCGTACCACGGGGCGGAGACGACGGCGTCGGCGGAGCGCAGCAGCGCCGGCAGCTCGTCGCGCCCGACCCGGCCCACCAGGTGCACCCGCTCGGCGACGCCGCGCTCGGCGGCCAGCTCGGTCAGCCGGCACGCTTCCGGGTCCTCGTCCAGGCGCTCCGCCTCGGGCCCGCCGGCGATCAGCAGCTCGACCCCGGGCAGCTGCGGCAGTGCCGAGATCACGTTGCCGACCCCCTTGCGCTGCACCAGCCGGCCGACGTAGAGCAGCCGCTTGCGCCGCCCGCGCGGCGCCACCGGCCCCTCCGGCGTGAAGCGCTCGAGGTCGACGCCGCAGGGGACGACGGTCAGCCGCTCGGCGTCGGCGCCCATCCGCATCAGCTCGAAGACCTCGTCGCTGCAGGTCGGCAGCACCCGCGCCGCGCGGCGGGCGATCTCCTGCTCGATCCCCAGCCGCCGCGGCGGGCTGGTGTCCATGCCGCCCTGGTAGCGGCGTTTGACCGTCCCCAGCGCGTGGAAGGTCTGCACCACCGGCAGCCGCAGCGGCCCCGCCGCCGCCAGCGAGGCGTGTCCCGACATCCAGAAGTGGGCGTGGACGACGTCGGGCCGGCGCTGCCGCCAGCAGCCCTCGAGCTCGGCGGCGAAGGCGTCCATATGGGGAAGGAGCTCGTCCTTCGGCACCTCGGCGGGCGGCCCGGCGTCGACATGGTGGACCTCGACCCCCTCGCAGATCGTCACCCGCTCGGCCAGCGAGGGGTCGTCGCGCCTGGTGTGGACGACGACCTCGTTGCCGAGCCGGCCGAGCTCGCGGGCGAGCGCCTCGACGAAGACGTTCTGGCCGCCGGCGTCGACGCCGCCGAGCGCGGCGAGTGGGCTGGCGTGCTCGGAGACCATCGCGATCCTCACCGCGCCACCTCCTCCAGCAGCCGGTCCCAATCGTCGAGGAAGCGGTCGAGGCCGTAGCGGGCGAGCGCCGCCGCGCGCGCCGCGCAACCGCGTCGCCGCGCCTCGCCGGGATCGGCGATCAGCTCGGCCAGCCCGCGCCGCAGCACCTCGACGTCGGTCGAGACGAAGCCGGCGACCGGCGGCACCGCCTCCGCCACCTCGGTGGTGCCGAGCGCGACGACCGGCATCCCGAGGTGCATCGCCTCGATCAGCGAGAGGCCGAGCGAGGTCCAGCGGACCGGGTGCAGGTAGGCCCGCCGCCGCGCCATCTCGGTGTGCAGCTCGGCCTGCGGCAGGTTCTCGACCCCGCCCATCTCGCCGGCGCCGATCCCGAACAGCCGCAGCGGCACCGTCCCGTTCAGCCGCGGCAGCAGGTCGGTGCCGGTGACGCGGCCGCGCCGCGCCGGTTCGTTGATCGCGACCGCCGCCTCGGCGAGCTCGCCGGTGTAGTGGTAGCCGGGGTCGACGACGCCGTGCTCGATCACCGTCGTCGGCGTCGTCCCGGCGTCCCAGAAGAGGTCGTTGAAGTGGGTGACGTGGACGAGGCGCAGGTTGTCGCGGTCGGCGACCGGGTGGCGCATCTCGGCGATCCGCCCCTGCGGCGCGTTGTGCTCGACGAAGACGGCCGGGACATCGCGGCCGGGGCGGCGGCCGAGCCACTGCTCGCAGAGCTCGAGGTCGCGCGGGCGCTGCAGGAGGACGACGTCGACCTCGGTGTCGGCCAGCTCCTCGGGCGTCAGCTCGAACGCCGAGTCCGGCCACTCCCAGGTTTCGGCCCGGCCGCGCCCGTCGGGGCCGCGGTCGGGGAGGACCGGCAACAGGTAGGTGTGATCGCCCTGCAGCAGGGCCGTGGTCCAGGAGCCGTGGACGTGCCAGAGCATGACCCTCACGCGATCGCCCCCCGTGTCGCTTCGTCGGCGAAGGCTTCAGCCAGCCGCTCGAGCGCCGCCACGACCTCGGCCGCCGCGACCCCCGCGAGGCAGGGATGGCCCGCGACCGGACACTCGCTGGCGCGGCAGCCGGCGCACGGGACCTCGCGGTGCAGCAGCTCGTGGGGGACGCCCCAGGGGCGCCAGCGAACCGCCGGCACGGTCGGCGCGA
>JBFWMZ010000003.1:0-206400 GCA_050251335.1 Solirubrobacterales bacterium | reverse complement strand
CCAGGCTGCTTCGCAGGAGTTCCTGGGGAGGGTCCCCCGACCCCCCTCCGCAGGACGCCACAGCCACCCCCCTGTTCCTGAAAGCTGACAAGGGACGGGGCGTCCCGACGGGGCGTCCTGGTTGCACTTCTCCCCACGCGTTGCGCTTCTCCCCACGCGACGCCTTTGTCCCCGCATAGCGGGGACAACCGCAACGGGTGGGGACAAGCGCAACGAGGTCGGCCCGCTCCGCCCGCTCCGCCCGCTCGCTTTCGCTCCGGCTCGCTCGCCCTCGCTCCTCTCGCTCGCCGCCAACTCATCGGATCTAGCCGGCCAGACTCCGTCCCTCGCAAGCTCAAAGAGAGATGGGGCGGACCGTCCCTGGGACCTCGCGGATTCTCGCGGGCGAGCGTCGGCAGGACCCCCGAACGTTTTGCGGCTGAGGGTCGGCGCTCCTCCGAGGCGTTAAGCCGAATCCGACCCACCCCGACAGGCCGAGAGAGGGGGTCCTGCCGACGATCGCCCAGCGCCGCCAACCTTGGTCCCTAGGAACGTCCCTCGCCTAACCACACACGCCGCCCCCCGGTCGAATAACCTCGCACCCACCATGAAGACCGCCGCCGAGATCATGGACGCCGACGTCGCGACCGTGCAGCCCGAGGACGATGCCCGCAAGGCGATCGACCTGCTCGCCAAGACCGACCACGGCGCGATCGCCGTCGTCGACGCCGACCGCAAGGTGGTCGGGATCGTCAGCGAGTCGGACCTGATCATCAGCGACGAGGAGTCCGACCTGCACCTGCCGCACTACCTCGAAATCATGGGCGGCATTGTCTTCATCGGCTCGATGAAGGGCTTCGAGGAGCGTCTCGAAAAGGCCTTCGCGACCAAGGTCTCGGAGCTGATGACCGCCGATCCGATCACCGTCCACACCTACGAGAACGCCGACCGGGTGGCGCGGAAGATCGCCGAGTCCCACCACAACCACCTGCCGGTGGTCGACGAGGACGGCCGTCTCGCCGGGATGGTGACCAGGGCCGACGCTCTCGCCGCAATCGTCGACGGCGAATCCGGCTCCGAGGACTGAGCGGGCGCCTCATGGAGCGGGCGGTCGCCCGGATCGACTTCGAGGCGGTCCGCGCCAACTGCGCCCGGCTGCGCGACGAGTTGCGCCGCGGGGCCGAGCTCTGCGCCGTGGTCAAGGCCGACGGTTACGGCCACGGCGCCGAGGACTGCGCCGCGGCGGCGCTGGCCGGCGGCGCCACCCGGCTGGCGGTGGCGACGGCGCTCGAGGCGGAGGAGGTCTCGCGCCGGTTCGGCCACGTGCCGCTGCTGGCGATGGGGGCGCTGAGCCCGTCCGAGGTCGACATCGCGCTCGGCGCCGGCGCCGAGGTGGGTCTCTGGAGTCGCGGCTTCCGCGACCTGCTCGCCGCCCGCGCCCGGGCCGCCGGCAGCCCGGCCCGCGTCCACGTCAAGCTCGACACCGGGATGGGCCGGCTCGGCACCTTCGACGCCGAGGAGGCGCTGGCCCTGGCCGCCGCCTGCGACGCCGACCCCGACCTCGAGCTGGCCGGCGTCTGGACCCACTTCGCGACCGCCGACGAACCGGGCTCCGACGGCGGCTACTTCGAGCAGCAGCTGGCCCGCTTCGAGGAGTTCGCGCGGGCGGTCAAGGCCGAGTTCCCGGACGTCATCGTCCACGCCGCCAACAGCGCGGCCGTCTTCCGCGAGCCCCGCTCCCACCTCGACATGGCGCGTTGCGGAGTCGCCGTCTACGGCCTCGACCCCTTCCAGGGCGATCCGGGCGAGCGCGGGCTGGCACCGGCGCTCTCGCTGCACAGCTACGTCGCCGCGGTCAAGCGCTTCCCGGCCGGCCAGAGCGCCGGCTACGGGCGCTCCTGGAAGGCACCGCGCGACACCTGGGTCGGGGTGATCCCGGTGGGGTATGGAGACGGCATGCGGCGGGCCCTCTCCAACGACGCCGAGGTGCTGGTCGGTGGGGAGCGGCGGCCGCTGGTCGGGACGATCTCGATGGACAACCTGACCGTCGACCTCGGCCCCGAGACCGGGGTGGAGGCCGGCGCCGAGGCGATCCTGATCGGCGTCCAGGGGGAGCAGCGGATTGGTGCCGAGGAGCTGGCGGCGCGGCTGGGGACGATCAACTACGAGATCACCTGCGGCATCTCGCCGCGGGTGCCGCGGCGGCCGGCTTGATCGAGGCGCTGCGCTCTTCGCCGCTGGTCGTCGCCGCGGCCGCGGCGCTGCCCGACGCCGACGCGGCGTGGATCGTCGGCGGCGCGGTGCGCGACGCGGCGCTCGGCGAGGAGGTGCGCGACCTAGACCTCGCGCTCCCCGCCGAGCCGCAGCCCGCGGCGCGGGCGCTCGCTCACGCGCTCGGCGGCCACGCTTTCGAGCTCTCCTCGGAGTTCAGCACCTGGCGGGTGGTCGCCGCGGAGCGCGGCTGGCAGGTCGACCTGACGCCGCTTCGCGAGGGCTCGATCGAGGCCGACCTCGCGGCTCGCGACTTCACGATCGGCGCCGTCGCGGTGCCGCTCGGCGGCGGCGAGCCCCGCGACCCCTACGACGGCCTCGGCGACCTCGAGCGCCGGATCCTGCGGGCGGTCGGCCCGCACAGCTTCGCCGAGGAACCGCTGCGGCTGCTGCGGGCGCCGCGGCTCGCCGCCGACCTCGACCTCGACCTCGACCCCGACACCGCCGAGCTGGCCCGCGCCGCCGCGCCCCGCGCCGCCGAGCCGGCCGGCGAGCGCCAGCTGGCCGAGCTGCGGCAGCTGCTCAGCGGCCCCAACCCGCTGCGCGGGCTGCGGCTGATGGACGAGCTCGGCGTCACCGCCGCCGTCCTGCCCGAGGTCGCCGGCCTGCACGGGGTCGAACAGGGCCCGAACCACCACCTCGACGTCCACGGCCACACCCTGGCGGTGCTCGAGCACACCCTGGAGATCGAGGCCGACCTCGATCGCTTTGCCGGCGAGCGCGCCGCCGAGGTGGCGGAGCTGCTGGCCGAGCCGCTCGCCGACGAGATGAGCCGCGGAACCGCGCTGCGCTTCGGCTCCCTCTTCCACGACATCGCCAAGCCGCAGACCCGCCAGGAGCGCGACGGCTTCGTCGGCTTCCGCGGCCACGACGCGCTCGGGGCCGAGGTGATCGAGCGGATCTTCGCCGGCCGCCTGCACGCCAGCCGCCGCCTGGTCCGCCACCTGCAGGCGCTGACGCTCCACCACCTGCGGCTCGGCTTCCTGATTCCCGAGCGGCCGCTGCCGGCGCGCCGCGTCCACGACTACCTGCGGGCGACCGAACCGGTCGGCGTCGACGTCACCCTGCTCACCGTCGCCGACCGCCTCTCGGCTCGCGGCGCCGGGCCGCTGGCCAGCCCGGAGATGGTCACCGCCCACCTCGAGCTGGCCCGCGAGATGATCGCCGCGGCGCTCGACTGGCGCCGCGACGGGCCGCCGGCGCCGTTGCTGCGCGGCGACGAGATCGCCGCCGCGCTCGAGCTCGAGCCGGGCCCCGAGCTCGGCGAAGCGGTGGCCGAGCTGGAGGCGGCTCAGTACGCGGGCGAGGTGAGCGACCGCGAGTCGGCGCTGGCGCACCTCACCCAGCAACGGCTCTGAGGCTGGGCCGAATCCCCTCTAGGTGTACAGTTCTGCGCCGCATGGCCAAAGAGGAAAAGATCGAAATGGAGGGGGAGATCACCGAGGCTCTCCCGAACACGATGTTTCGCGTCAAATTGGATAACGGGCACGATGTGCTCGGCCACATCTCCGGCAAGATGCGCCGCCACTACATCCGCATCCTCCCCGGGGACCGGGTAAAGATCGAGTTGTCGCCCTACGACCTCGACCGCGGCCGGATCACCTACCGCTACAAATAGCCCGGGCGGCTGCAAATCTGCGTCTGGGAGCCTGGCGACTGGTTTTCGCCGCCCGGGGAACGTCATGCTTGGTTTTCGCGGCCTTGCGTTCTACGGCTGGGACCCAGGTGTCGCGGACTACAGGTAACTCGTGGTCGCCGCGGGGTCCGGGTCGGCGAGCTCGCAGATCAGCGCCGACCAGGCGAAGTCGCGGGCGCCGAGGCCCCTGCCCGAGCGGGGGTCGTAGTACTCGCGCAGGCCTTCGCGGGCGACGGCGCCGATCACGCCCGCGGCCAGGCGGGCGGCCTCGGCCTCGTAGCCGAGCCGGCGCAGTCCCAGCCAGACCAGCCAGCTCGAGTTGACCCAGGTCGGGCCGCGCCAGTAGCGGCGGATCGGGCCGCGGCCGCCGCCGGGCTCGTAGCCAGGGTCGTTGGCGGCAACCGAGGGCGGCGCCACCGGGGTGAGGAACTGGCTCGGGTCGAGCAGGTGCTCCTCGACCAGGCGGCGGCCGATCGCCTCGGGAAGGTCGGGGAGCGCGAGGGGCGCCAGCGAGGCCCAGGTCACCGCCTGCGGCCGCAGCGCCCCCGGCTCGGCTTCGTCGACGAAGAGGCCGCGGCGCTCGTCCCAGAGGCGGTCGATCAGCGCCGGCGTCGCCGAGGGCCGGCCATGGGCCTGGAGCGAGAGCGACCAGAGGGTGTTGAGGAGCGTCTCGCAGAGGACGGGGCCGCCACGGTCGCGGATCCGCCGCGCGTCCCAGCCGAGCTTGCGGTTGCGGCGGACGAGCAGCGGGAAGCCGGGGCGTCCGTTCGCTTCCCAGCCCCAGACCGGCTCGAACTTCGGCGAGGCGTCGAGCCCCGACTCGTCGGGCTGGACGATCCAGAGCAGGCCGTCGCCCTCGAGGTCGCGGTTGGCGGCCAGCCAGTCCAGCTGGGCGCCGATCCGCGGCTCCTCGGCCGGATCGCCGACGGCGATCCGCCAGGCCCAGGCGAGCAGCGGCGGCTGGATCGAGCCGGTCTGCAGGGCCCCGCGGCTGGGGACGTTGTAGAAGAGGACGCGAGGGAAGGTGACGGGCGCTCGCCAGAAGATCGTGTGGCCGATGAAGCCGTCGGGGCGCTGCGCCGCCAGCAGGCTCAGCAGCTCGCGGCCCGCGCGGGCGCGGTCGAAGCGCCGCCAGGCGATCGCCGCGAAGCAGGAGTCCCAGTACCACTGCCACGGGTAGCGCCCGGGGCTCGGCTCGGTGTATGAGTAGCGCAACTCCCCGCGGGCACCTTCGCGCCAGTTCTGGCGCAGCACGCGCTCGGCCTCGGCGAGCACGATCTGGTCGGGATTTGACTCGACCGCGGTCATCGGGCGGCGACCTTAGCGGCATCCCGGAGCTCCCACGCAGCCATGACCGCGCCGCTTCTGGCCTGGGGGGGATCGTGCAAACGGCCGCGGCCGTCGGCATTTGGCGTCGCGGGTGGGCAGAATGGCCCGCAACTGGCCGCCGCAGCCGGTGTTGCCACCACAGATGCCATTCACTGAGAAGAACAGACGCCCCGGCCGCGCCTGGCCGTTGCTTGCGCTCGCCGTCTTCCTGCTGGCCGCGGCGATCTACGTCGCCGCGCCGCGCGAGGCCGAGTCGGCGCCGCTCAAAGTCGTGACCCTCGGGCAGACGGCGGAAACGCCGCCGGCCTCCTGCCCGGGCAAAATCGTCAACAACGTCGAGATCACTCCCTGCCGGGTCGAGGGCCACGTCACCGGCTTCCAGGCGATCGCCGACGGCGTCGCGAAACCGTATGAGGTGCCCTTCGACGGCAAGATCGTCGCCTGGTCGATAACCCTCGCCAAGCCCTCCTCGAAGGAATCCGATTCGACCACCAACGAGATCGGCTTCTTCAACGAATTCCTCGGCACCCCCGCGGAGGCGCGGATCGGGATCCTCAAGCCGGTCGACGAAACCGCGCCTCCGAAGTTCGAACTGGTCCGCCAGAGCCCGCTGCAGGTCCTCAACCCCTACTTCGGCACGACCCCGATCTTCGCCCTCGAGCGGCCCCTCAACGTCCTCGAGGGCCAGGTCGTCGCCCTGACGATCCCCACCTGGGCGCCGATGTTCGCCTTCAACGTCTCGGCCGAAAACACCTGGCGCGGCAGCCGCCAGGCCGAACACTGCTCCTCCAAAGAAGACATCCAGAACGGCCATCCGCAGCAGGGGGTTGGCAAGACCAAGACCTACGGCTGCTACTACTCGAACGCCCGGTTGCTGTACACGGCCACGCTGGTCGCGAAGCCGTAGGCGGGGGCGAATCGAGGGATCGGGACGGGGTACCCCCGTCTCACTGCACCTCGTCGGGTCGATCGCCTGCCGGCTTTACGCCTCGGAGCTCTCCGGCCCTCCTCATGCGGATACGTTCGACGGGGGTACCCCGTCCAGATCCCACAGAGGAGCGCGACGGCCCCGAACAAAGGAAGCTCTAAACAAGAGGGCTCGACCACCTTCCGGCTCCGCCCTGAGCTATTCGAGAGCTTCTGTGGGACGGGGGGGCGGTGGGGGTCTCCCCGCGTATCAGCACGAGGAGGGCCGGCCAGTTCGGGGCGACAGCCGAAGCGAATCCCCCCGACGAGGTGCAGCGGGGAGACCCCCACCGCCCCCGCCACGCACCCACCGGCAGCCCTACAGCGGGCTCTGGCGCAGACCGCAGTAAGGGCAGTCGCTGACGTCGATCCCGATCAGCTGGTCGCAGCGGCGGCAGGCGCGCAGGTTCTCCGGCTCGCGCGGCAGCGAGGAGGCGGAGGGCGCGAGCGGCAGGATCATCGACACCGGCTCCATCTCCTCGCCGGTCTCGCGATCGACGTAGATCGTCCCCGGCTCGACGTGGGCGATCGCCTCGCGGCCGGAGGCCGGGGCGCGCATGCGGTAGAGCTGACGATCGTTCACAGCCGGGGAGATTAATAGCTTGGGCGGCTCCGTATGCGCGTGCTCCTCTTCCACGGCTACATGCTGCGCGGCACCGGCAGCAACATCTACAACGCCAACCTCGCCCCGGCGCTCGCCCGGCTGGGGCACGAGGTCCATCTGCTGAGCCAGGATCGCGACGTCGAGCTGCCCGGCGTCCACCAGCACGTGCCCGACATCGGCGGCCTGCTGCCGGTCTACGTCAAGGACCCCTACCAGGGGTTCGAGGTGAAGGCCTTCCCGGAGCTGAGCGAGGCCGAGCTCGAGCGTTACCTGGAGGCCAACGTCGCGGCGGTGCGCGAGGTCGCGGCGGCCGCCGGCGGGATCGACCTGGCGCTCGCCAACCACCTGGTGATGGGCCCGGCGATCCTCGCCCGCGCCGGCGTCGCCCCCTACGCGGTGAAGGTCCACGGCTCGGCGCTCGAGTACACGGTCAAGCCGCACCGCGAGCGTTTCGGCCCCTACGCGCTGGAGGGGGTCGGCGCCGCCAACGGCGTCCTCGTCGGCTCGCGCCACACCGCCGAGTCGCTGTGGGCGGCGCTGCCGGAGCTGCCGGAGCTCGAGCAGAAGACCCGGCTCGGCCCGCCCGGGGTCGACGTCGAGGAGTTCCGGCCGGCGTCGGGGCCGCGGTCCCCGCTCGTCGTCTTCGTCGGCAAGCTGATCGTCTCGAAGGGGGTCGATCTGCTGCTCGCCGCCTGGCCGCTGGTCCGCGCCCGCCACCCCGAGGCGCGGCTGCAGGTCGCCGGCTTCGGCGAGTTCGAGGCCGGCGTCCGCCGCCTGCTGGCGGCGCTCGAGCAGGGCGACCTCGACGCCGCCCGCGAGGTCGCCCGCCGCGGCCGCGGACTCGAAGGCGGGGAGGAGGGGCCGCTGCCGATCCTCTCCGCCTTCCTCGCCGACCCGCCCGCGAGCTACGCCGAGCAGGCCCGCGCCGCCGCCGGCTCGGTCGAGCTGGTCGGCCGCCTCGAGCACGATCAGGTCGCCGCACTGCTTCCGCAAGCCGAGGCTTTGATCATGCCGAGCACCTTCCCCGAGGCGTTCGGGATGGTCGCCGCCGAGGCGGCCGCCTGCGGGGCGCTGCCGGTCTCGGCCGCCCACTCGGGGATGCTCGAGGTCTCGCGCCAGCTGGCTGCGGCGCTGCCGCCCGCGGTCGCCGGGCTCACCTCGTTCCCGGTCGCGCCGGGCGCGGTCGAGGCGATCGCCGAGCGGCTCTGCGCCTGGCTCGAGCTGCCGCCGGCCGAGCGCGAGGCGGCCCGCTCGACCCTGGTCGCGACGGTCGGCAGGCTGTGGAGCTGGGAGGGAGTGGCCCGCGGCGTGATCGCCGCCGCGGGCGGCGATCTGGACGCTCTGCCGCGCCCCGCCGGTTAGCCTGCTGACCGGCTCGATCAGCTAGTGCCAAAAGGCGCTTTCGCACCGCAGAGCTTCGCGCCGCCGAGTCAATAGAATGCTCGCCGCCCCGATGTACGGACGCCTCCCCATAGTCAAAATGCTGCTCGTCACCCTGGCGGCGACGGCGGCGATCTCGGCGGTGATGCTCTCGATCAACTGGAACGGCCAGGAGGGAGCGACCGCGGCGCCGAAGATCGACGATCTCCTCAACGTGATGATCGTCCTCTCGGCCTTCGTCTTCTCGCTGGTGATGGTGATGCTCTTCTACGCGCTCTGGAAATTCAAAGCGAAACCGGGCGACGAATCCGACGGCGAGCCGATCCACGGCAACACGCGGCTGGAGATCGCCTGGACGCTGATCCCGACGATCATCGTCCTCTTCGGCGGCGCCTACAGCTGGAAGGTCCTGAACGAGATCGAAGACAAGGGGTCCAACCCGCTGACCGTCGACGTCTTCTCGCAGCAGTACGCCTGGAGCTTCGGCTACCCGGGCAAAGAGATGAAATTCGTCGAGGGCGAGCTGCACGTGCCGGTCAACCGCACGATCCAGTTCAAGATGCATTCCCAGGACGTGATCCACTCCTTCTGGGTCCCCGAGTGGCGGATCAAGAAAGACAACGTCCCCGGGATCACGACGACCGCGATCGTCACCCCCGACAAGGTCGGCACCTACCAGCTGATCTGCACCGAGCTCTGCGGCTTCGGCCACGCCTCGATGCGGGCCAAGGTCGTCGTCGAGTCGCCCGCGAAGTTCGAGAAATGGGTAACCGGGCTGAAAAGGGAAATCCCCGAACCGTTCTTGAAATCGATCGAACAGGACACCGAGACCAACCCGTCGGAACCGCTGGACGCGGGCGGGGCATAATGGAGGCGAGCACCTGATGTTGGCAGCGATCAAGCGTCCTAACTGGTATCGAGCCATTCTCGGCACGTTGGCCGGCGCCGCCTTCGGCCTCGGTCTCGTCGTCGTCCTTCGCGCGATCTCCGGCCTCGAAATCTGGCAGACCGAACAGACCGGCTACCCGCACGTCGTGGTGCCGCTGGTCACCGGGTCGCTCGGGTTCCTCGCCGGGCTCGGTTGCTTCGACTACTGGATCCGCTGGGCGGTCGGCGCGCCGACCATCCCCGAGGACCACTCGCAGCACGGTGCCCGCAGCTGGAAGGACTACTTCCGCTTCAACACCGATCACAAGGTGATCGGCATCCAGTACATCTGCACGACCTTCTTCTTCTTCTTCCTCAGCGGCCTGATGGCGATGCTGATCCGGGCCGAGCTGGCCCAGCCGGGCACCCAGATCGTCGACGCGGCGACCTACAACAGCCTCTTCTCGACCCACGCGGTGCTGATGATCTTCGTCTTCATCATCCCCGTCTTCGCCGGGATCGCGAACTACGTGCTGCCGCTGATGATCGGCGCCCCCGACATGGCGTTCCCGCGGCTCAACGCGCTCAGCTTCTGGATGCTGCCGGTCGCCGGGCTGCTCTTCGTCGGCAGCTTCCTCGCCCCCGGCGGCGCCTTCGACGCCGGCTGGACGGGCTACGCGCCGCTCTCCACCGGGGCGCCGCTGGGCCAGTCGTTCTTCAACCTCGGCGTCCAGTTCGCCGGCGCCTCCTCGATCGCGACCGCGCTCAACTTCCTGGTCACGATCATCACCATGCGCGCGCCGGGAATGACCTTCTGGCGGATGCCGCTGCTGGTCTGGGCCAACCTCTCGACCTCGCTGCTGGTCGTCGCCGCGACGCCGTTCATCGCCGGCGTCCAGTTCATGGTCCTCTTCGACCGCATCCTCCACACCAACTTCTTCGACTTCGCTGCCGGTGGCGACGTGATCAGCTACCAGCACATCTTCTGGTTCTACTCCCACCCGGCGGTGTACATCATGATCCTGCCAGGGTTCGGGATCATCAGCGAGGTCATATCGACGCACGCTCGCAAACCGATCTTCGGCTATCGCCTGATGGCCCTGGCGCTGATCGGGATCATCGTCCTCAGCTACTCGGTCTGGGCCCACCACATGTTCGTCGCCGGGATGTTCAGCTGGCTGCGGGTGCCGATGATGTTCACCACCCTGCTGATCGCGGTGCCGACCGGGATCAAGATCTTCTCCTGGCTGGGAACGCTCTTCTTCGGCAAGATCCACACCTACTCGACCGCGATGCTGTTCGCGCTCGCCTTCATCGTCACCTTCACGATCGGCGGGATCTCCGGCGTGATGCTAGGCATGGTGCCGCTCGACATCCACGTCTCCGACACCTACTTCATCGTCGCCCACATCCACTTCGTCCTGTTCGGCGGCTCGGTCTTCACGATCTTCGCTGGCATCTACCACTGGTTCCCGAAGATGACGGGGCGGATGTACGACGAGAAACTCGGCCGCGTTCACTTCTGGGGCACCCTGGTCGGCACCTGGGGAACCTTCATCCCGATGCACTGGGTGGGGATGGACGGGATGCCGCGCCGCGTCGCCGACTACGCCACCCAGTTCGGCGAGTGGAACCTGCTGATCTCGGTCTTCGCCTTCATCCTCGGCGCCGTCCAGCTCGTCTTCCTCTACAACATGATCGTCAGCTGGCGCTACGGTCCGCGGGCCGAGTCGAACCCCTGGCGCGCCAACTCGATCGAGTGGCAGGTCACCTCGCCGCCGCCGATCTTCAACTTCGACGAGATCCCGCGCGTGGTCGGCGGTCCGTACGAGTTCGGCGTTCCCGGCGCTCGCCACGCGATCATGGCCGGCGAAGGCGCTGAGGTGAAAGAGCCGCAGCCGAGCGTGGTGGGCAGTCCATGACCGCTGAGGTCGAGGCGCGGCCGCTGCTGGTCTTCCTCAACGAGGTCGCTGGCGGCCGCAAACTGCTGGCCGCGGTGCGCGAGCGGGTCGAGTCCGGCGCGGTCTCGAGGGTCGTCGTCGCGGCGCCGCAGAACCAGCCCGCGGTCGGTCAGCTGATCGACGCGGGCGAGTTGCGCGAGGCGGCGCGCTCGCGGGTCGAGGTGACGATGGCGGTCTTCCGCGAGTTCGGCATCGAGTCGGTCGGCGAGGTCCTCGACCCCGACCCGCTGCTGGCGATCGAGGACGCGCTGCGCGCGCATCAACCTGGCGAGGTGCTGCTTTCGGCGCTCGCCGGCCAGCGATTGGGGATCACCCGCCGCGACTTCGTCGCCTCGGCCGAAGAGCAGGTCGCGAAGGCGGAAGCGAAGCTGACCCACATCCCGGTGCGGATCGAAGACGACGCGATCCGCTGGGACGTCATCCACACCCTCGTCGTCGCGACCAAGACCGTCGCCTCGCCGGAGCTCGTCAACCGGCTCAAGGAGCGCGCCGCGGCGCAGCCCCACCGCTACACGATCGTCTGCCCGCGCAGCGAGGAGGTGCCCGAGAACGTGGTCGTCCGTGACCTCGCCTCGACCCTGGCCGAGCTCTACCGCGCCGAGATCGACGCCACCGGCCAGCCGATGAGCCCCGATCCCTTCCTCGCGGTGAAGAACGGGATCGAGCACTACCGCGTCGACGAGGTGCTGATCTCCACCTACACGGGCGAGAGCTCGCGCTGGCTGGAGGAGGACCTGGTCGGCCGCGTCCGCGAGATCACCGACAAGCAGGTCCAGCACATCGAGGTCGGCCGGCCGCCGGCGGCAGTCGCCGCGGCGGTGGCCGAGGGAGAGGAAAAATAATGGAGAGCGCGACCGTATCGGTCGGTCACGGCCACGCTGAGCACCACGGCCCGCCGGAGGCCAACCAGAGCTCGCGGATCGACCGCCAGACCCTCGGCATCCTCCTCTTCATCATCTCCGAGGTGATGGTGTTCGGGGCCTTCTTCGCCTCGTACTTCTTCCTCCGCGTCGTCGTCAACCCGGCAACCTGGCCGCCGGAACCGTACGAACTGCCGGTCGCCGTCGCCGGCCTGAACACCGCGATCCTCGTCTCCTCGAGCTTCACCGTCCACTATGCGCTGGAGTCGATCCGCCGCGGCAACCGCACCGGGATGAAACTCGGCCTCCTCCTCACCTGGATGCTGGGCGCGACCTTCCTCTTCATCCAGATCAACGAGTACGCGCACATCGGCTTCAGCGGTCGCGACCTCGCCTTCGGGACGATCTTCTACTCGCTCACCGGCCTGCACGGAGCCCACGTCTTCGTCGGTCTGATGCTGCTGAGCTTCGCGACGATTCGCGCCTTCCGCGGCCATTTCGGGCCCAAGGCGGAGGACCACTTGGGCGTCGAGGTGCCGGGGATCTACTGGCACTTCGTCGACATCATGTGGTTGATCGTGTTTCTCACGGTTTACGTTCTGTAAGAGACAAGGGCGGGCGCTGCAAACCGGCGCATCTCGCGGTCCTCGGTCGCTGAGGCGGCTGCAAATCTGCGTCTGGGGGTGTCCTCGGTCGCTCCCCTTCGGGTCACGCACCGGAGTGCGCTCCCCTCGGCTCGCTCCCTGCGTCCTACCCAGACTTGATTTTCGCCGCCTCAGTGCTCGCTCGAGAAGCAGGGCCGCCTCAGTGCCGGGGCCCGAAAAGAGGGAGACTGGGGGCGTGAAGGTCAATGAGGCGGCGGTGTTCAAATGGGTCGTGATCGTCGGGGCGGTGGTCGCGTTTCTGGTCGCGGTGACGCTGCTGACGTCGGAACTGGTGGGGGCGATTCTGTTTGGGCTCTTCCTGGTTGCGGGGGCGGTCTACGGGTACCGCTGGTCGGTGCGTAAGTGGCGCGCAAGTCGCGACTGAATCGCCGAGCAGTGCAGACAACACGTTGCAGCCTTTCGGCTACTGTGCTTCCATGGCAGTCGCGATGAGAGACCGGTGGACCGACGAGCGCCTGGACGACCTGAACGGGAAGGTCGACGACGGCTTCCGGCGGGTGGACGAGAGGTTCGACCGCGTGGACGAGAGGTTCGAGCGGATGGACGTGCGGTTCGATCGCGTGGACGAGAAGTTCGAGCGGATGGAAGAGAGGTTTGTGCGGACCGACGAGAGGTTCGGCCGGATAGAAGAGAGGTTCGCCTGGATGGAAGAGAAGGTCGGCCAGCGCTTCGATGATCAGAACGCCTGGATCAGAGCGGAGTTCGGGCAGGTCAATGCCCGCATCGACTCCCTCTCACGCACGATCCTGCAGGGTGCCTTCGCTCTGTGCGCGGCGATGATCGCGATGGCCGCGGCGACTCTCGCCGCCTTCGTGGCCGCCCTCTGAGCGCCGCCAGAGCTCGAGGGTCGCGAGGGTGAGGGCGATCGGGACGGTCGCCGGCAGGGTGTCGACGGCGAAGAAGAGGAGATCGAAGGCGCAGCCGAGGAGGGCGGCGAGGAGGGCGCCGCGGAGCTGCCAGCGGCGCTCGGCGGCGAGCAGGGCGCCGAGGGTGGCGGCGACGAAGACGTCGCCGTAGCCCATCACCGCCGAGCCGAAGTGGACCAGCTGCAGCTTCGGCAGCTCGGCGGCGGGGGCGACGGCGTTGAGGACGCCGTTCGGCTGCTGCAGCAGGTCGCTGCCGACCAGGTAGGCGTCGATCGCCGCCATCGCGTAGATGCCGAGCTTCAGCCAGCGGGCCGGGACCACGCAGGCCAGCAGCCAGCCGAGGCTGGTGCAGGAGAGCGCGGTGAGGGCGGTCGCCGCGGCGTGGCCGGCGAAGCTGCCCTCGGCCGCCCAGGCGAGGGCGAAGAGCGGCACCGCGAGCAGGGCCCACCGGGGCCGGGCGCCGCGGAGGATGGCGCCGAGGGCCAGCGCCGCGAGCGGCGGCACCGCGACCAGCGCCAGATAGGTGAGGAAGCGGGCCGAGGCGTCGTCGAGGGCGATCGCGCCGACGACGAGTGCTATCGGCAGCGGCAGCCAGAGCGCCCACCAGCCGCTGCGCAGCCGCTCCAGGGCGGGGAGCTGGGCCGGGCGGGGAAGGGCCACCAGGAGTGCCTGCAGGAGGCTGAGAGCGCCGATCGAGAGCCAGAAGGGGAGCAAGTCCGGCTGAGGGTGCTCAGGCGGCGCCGGCCGGCGCCGCCTCGGTTTCCTCGCGCCGCCGCGGCGAGCTCGGCGCCGCTTCTCCACGCGGCTCGAGGCGGCCGGCGGCGGCGACGGTCCAGAGCATCGCCAGCCAGTTGCCGGTGGCGATCGCGATGTGGACCCAGACGATCCCGGGCGGCAGTTCGAGGTACCACTGCAGGCCGCCGACGGCGCCCTGCAGGGCCAGCAGGGCGAGGACGACGGTGAGCGGCCTCAGCGCCCGGCGCTCGCCGCCGGGGCGGCGCAGGAGGAACCAGACGGCGATCGCGGCGAACCCGTAGAAGGCAGCGATGGCCGCGTGGCGCTGGACCACCCATTCGAGCGTCTCGGCGCCGTAGAAGTCGAAGCGGTGGACGAGCTCGCCTTCGTGGGCGCCGGCGTGGGGCCCCGAGGCGGTGGCGATCGTCCCCAGCAGGATCGTCAGCTGGCCGACCGGGATCAGCGCCCGCACCGACCAGACCCCGAGCCGGTCGCGCGAGCGTCGCCGCTCCCAGGGTTCGTAGCGCGAGCACCAGAAGAGCGCGAAGGCCGCGTCGAGCAGCATCATCGAGAGGATGAAGTGCGACATCACCAGCCCCGGCGCCAGGTGGTACTTGACGACCAGGGCGCCGAGGATCGCCTGGCCGACGACCCCGAGCGGCAGCAGGCCGCCGAACAGGGCGAGGTGCCAGCGGTAGGGGCGGCGGAAGAAGGCGAGGGCCGCGGCGGCGATCACCGCGATGCCGACGAAGCCGGTCAGCAGCCGGTTGCCGAACTCGATCACCGCGTGGGTTTCGAGCGGCGGCGTCGTGCTTCCGTAGCACTTCGGCCAATCCGGGCAGCCGAGGCCGGAGTCGGTCAGCCGCACGGCCGCCCCGGTGAGGACGATCAGCGCCAGCGCGGCAAGGGCGACGGCCGTCACCTGGGCGTAACGGCGGGGGGAGATCTGAAGTCGGTCCCGCATCCAAGCCAATCATCGCAGCGGCGCGAGGCCGGCCGCGGTCCTGCCAGAGGACCTGTCCTCAGCCGCTTTCCTTGCCGGCGTTTTCCTGCAGGTATTCGACCAGCTCTTCGAGTTCGTCCGGCGGGATCGTTTCCTCGAAGTTCTGCGGCATCACGTTCGCCGGGTAGCCCTGGGTGATTTCCTTGTTCGGATCGACGATGTCCTCTTTGATCTGTTCGGCGCTCTGCCCCGGCAGGACTTCGTCGAGGTCGGGGCCGGTGACCCCGCTCGAGCCGGCGGCGGCGAGCGCGTGGCAGCCGCCGCAGCCGTTGTTGGCGAAGACCTGGGCGCCGGGCCCGCCTTCGACTTCCGGCGGCTTGGCGCCGGGCACGCCGGCCCATTCGCCGACGTAGGCGGCGACGTCGTGCAGGTCCTGGCCGGTGACGATGTCGGCCGGCATCGAGTTGGCCGGGTTGCCGGTGTTCGGGCGCGGGAACTCGACCTGCGCTTCGACGATGCCCTCGATCGTGTCGCTGTCCTCGCCGATTTCGCGCGCCGCGGCGAACGCGGCGTCGAGGTCGGGGCCGACTTCGGCGGTCGTTCCGGCCTCGGCCATCGCATGGCAGACACCGCACTTCTGGACGAAGAGGGTGCGGCCGCGGGCCGGGTCGGCGCTGGTCGTCCCGCAGCCCGAGGCGGCGAGCACGAGGAGGCCCAGCAGGGCCAAGACCAGCAGCGGTCGGATGAGTTTCGAAGCGCTTCGCATAGGGGTACGGCGGGGCCGGAGTCTATATGTCGGGCCGGCCCCGCCGCGTCCCGTCGCAGGCGTCGATTTGACTTGTCTTGAGGCGATTGATACTAGGTGTGAAGAAGCGTGTGAGACGGCAAGCGGAGGAGGCTGCGGATGCAGGTAAGCGATGGAATGTCGGAGATCTCGGTCACCGTGGGGCCCTCCCACACGCTGCGCGAGGCGGCGAGGCGAATGGTCGACCGCGGCACCGGTGCGGCGATCGTCGAGGACGGCGAGGCGCCGACCCCGGGGATCGTCACCGAGCGCGATCTGCTCAACTCGATCGGCGCCGGCGAGGACCCGGATGCGGAGCGCGTGGCCGACCATATGAGCGGGGCGGTGATCGCGGCGGCGCCCGATTGGAGCCTCGAGCGGGCCGCGGCGGAGATGTCGCGGCGCGGGGTCAGGCACCTGGTCGTCTTCGAGGACGCCAAGGTGATCGGGATCCTCTCGATGCGCGACATCGTCAAGTGCTGGACGACCGACGGGGCGACCTCGGGGATGACGCCGGGCTGAGCCCGGCCGGGGCCTTCTCCGGGCCCCTGAGGCCCTCTCCGGCCCGCAGCAGGGTCAGTCCAGCGTGATCTCTTCGATCGGCAGAGCGGCGCTGTGGACGCGCTGGTGCCGCGTCAGCCGGAAGTAGCCGCGGATCCCGCCGCGGACCAGGCTGCGGAAGGCCGCCAGGATCACGATCGCGCCGGCGATCGAGTAGATGTAGGGCGAGAAGATGAAGCCGGCGGCGTAGATGCCGCAGACCAGGCCGAGCCCGCCGAGCGCGAAGAAGGCGGGCGCCCAGGAGGGCTTCGGCTGGTAGATCAGCTCGCCGGGCTCGGGGACGTGACGGTGCTCGGGGCTCATCCGGTCGCCAGGTAGAGGGCGGCGACGACGAAACAGAGCGCGAAGACGGCTGCCGCGACGGCCCCCGTGAGGAGGCCGGCAATCATGTTCCCGCGGGCGGTGTCGCGATCCACGCCCAGATTTCTATCAATTCGAGGGAACGGTGGGCGGGGCCAAGGACGTTCGATGCGGATTCGAGGGCGGAATGGATCCGAAGGTTCGGGCAGACCCCCACTTTTCTTTTGGCTGAGTCACCTTGGGTTGCTTCTCGGCAATCCGGAACCGTTGAGGCTGCCTTTTCCGTCGCTATTCGACGCGAAAGGCAACCTCAACGAATCGCGGCCAGAGCGGCGCCGGCCTCGAATCGGCGGCGCTCGCCTGAAGGTTCTTGACGAAGGGAGGGGTGCCTCCCCCCTTGGACGGCGGCGTCCTCTTGCTCGCACCGGCGCTCGCCCTAAAACTGCTTTACGGCGATCCTGGCGAGCAACCCAGCCTCCAGGGGGAAGGCACCCATCCCCCCTCGGGACTCCAAGGGCGGACGCTGCGCCGCACCGGCCACTCACCGGTTCCGAACCGCTAGACGTTGGCAGCGATCGCGACGGAGAGGAAGAGCAGCGCCAGGTAGGCGAGCGAGAAGAGGTAGGTGCGCAGCGCCCAGCGGCGGTCGGCGGCGCGCAGCAGCCGCACCGAGAAGTAGACGAAGACGCCGCCGAGCAGCATCGAGGGCACCAGGTAGGCGACGCCGAGGCCGCCGGCGCAGAAGGGCAGCTGGGTGACCGCGTAGAGCAGGACCGTGTAGAGGACGATCTGGCGCCGCGTCTCGCCCTCGCCGCGGACCACCGGCAGCATCGGCACTCCCGCTCGCGCGTACTCGTCCTTCATCAGCAGCGAGAGCGCCCAGAAGTGCGGCGGGGTCCAGAAGAAGACGATCGCGAAGAGGTAGAAGGCCATGCCGGAGAGCGAGCCCGTGGTCGCCGCCCAGGCGACCAGCGGCGGCACCGCGCCGGCGGCGCCGCCGATGACGATGTTCTGCGGCGTCGAGCGCTTCAGCCAGAGCGTGTAGACGAAGACGTAGCCGAGCAGGCCAGAGAGCGAGAGCGCCGCCGCCAGCGGGTTGACGGTCAGCGCCAGCAGCAGGAAGGAGGCGCCGCCCAGCAGCACCCCGAAGGCGACCGCGGCGGCGGGGGAGACGCGACCCGAGGCGACGGGCCGGTCGGCGGTGCGGGCCATCATCCGGTCGAGGTCGCGATCGACGGCGTGGTTGATCGCCCCGGCGCCGCCGGCCGAGAGGGCGCCGCCGATGCAGGTCAGCAGGACCAGGCCGATCGAGGGGCTGCCCGCCGTGTACATCGTCGTCACCGTGGTGAACAGCAGCAGCGACTGGACCTTCGGCTTGGTCAGCGTCAGGTAGTCGCGGACGACGGTCGGAACGGGGGAGCGCTCGACCGCCGTCGGGTTGGGCGCGGAGGTCGCGCCGGCGCCGGTGCTCATCGTGCCCTCAGGCTACCGGCTGGCGCTCGCGAGCCGCCCGCTCGCGGCGCTCGGTGCGGCGGGCGATCGCGTCGCGGATGTCGCGCATCGGCCGATCGCTGCGGACGTCCGGAAGGACGTCGAAGTTGTGCGGATCCGGCGGCGAGAGCGTGAACCACTCGAGCGTGTCGCCGCCCCACGGGTCGTGCCCGGCCTCGGCGCCGTTGGCGCGGCTCGAGATCGCGTTGGCGAGGGTCATCAGGACGCCGATGAAGATCACGAAGGCGCCGATCGTCGAGAGCAAGTTCCAGAAGCTGACGCCGGTGCCGCCGAAGTACTTGTAGGCGTCGACCACCTGGCCCGAGACCTGGCCGGCGAAGAACAGCGGCACGAAGGTGAGGACGACCCCGAGCACCAGGGTGAAGAAGGAGAGGCGGCCGAGGTACTCGCCCATCGTCCGGCCGGTGATCTTCGGATACCAGTAGTGGAGCGCCGCGAAGCCGCCGAAGACGGCGCCGCCGACCAGCGCGAAGTGGGTCGCGGCGGTGGCGTCGACGGTGTTGTGCAGCTGCCAGGCGGCGCCGACCAGCGACTGCTGCAGCTCGGCGGCGAGGCCGACGGTGATGCAGGCCAGCGCCCCGAGCGCGAACAGCAGCGGCGTCCGCATCCGCAGGGTGCCGCCGATCATCGTCGCGATCAGGTTGTAGACGATCAGCCCGAAGGGGACGATCAGCGCCAGCGACATCAGCATCGCGTAGTACTGCCAGCCGACCCCGATCGGGGCGGTCAGCATGTTCTGCATCCAGGCCAGCGTCCCGATCACCGCGACGGCCGCCAGCGAGCCCATCACCACGCGCCGGTTGAAGAGCGGTTTGCGCGAGAAGGTGGCGACGATTTCGGCGATCGCGCCAAAGGCGAAGATCAGGATCGTCATGTAGGCGCCGATGAAGAAGATCCAGCTCAGGTGCTGCCAGAGCAGCGGCGCGCCGCCGGTGCTGTCGGAGAAGAAGACCCCTTCGTAGTGGCGGTCGATCTCGAGCATCGTCAGCGCCGCCAGGAAGACCGGGCCGATCACGATCATCAGCCAGCAGCAGACGTTGGCGGCGAAGGCGAAGACCGGCGTCCGGCGCCAGGCCATGCCCGGCGCCCGCATCCGCCGCAGCGTCGTCCCCAGGTCGATCGCGATGAGCACGAAGCCGAGCGTCGCGAAGCCGACCGCCGTGATCCAGACGTCGACTCCGTTGTTTTCGAGGAAGGCGGTCTCGCTGAGCGGCGGCAGCGGGTTGACCCCGGCCTCCGAGGGGGTCCAGAAGAAGGCGACGTAGAAGACGGTCGCGCCGGCGACCCAGAGGGCGACGCCGATCTGGCTCAGCCGCGAGAGGGCGGTGCCGCGCGCCCCGACCTGCAGCGGCGCCACGTAGTGGAAGAAGCCGAAGACGAACGGCAGCGCGAAGAAGAAGATCGCCGTCGCCCCGTAGTAGGAGAGCATCCGATTGAAGGCGACCGGGCTGAGGAAGGTGTTTTCCGGCACCACCAGCTGCAGCCGCATCAGCAGGAACTCGACCAGCGCGAGGAAGAGGAAGCCGCCGGCGCCGACCAGCAGGATGCCGCCGAGGTCCTTGTGGTCGGGGCTGGTGGCGATCTCGGCCCAGCGCGCCCGCCGCGGCGGGATGCGGTCGATCACCAGCTCGGGCGCGGCGCGGTCGCTCATGGCACTTCTCCGTTTTCGAGCAGTTCGACCACGTGTTCCTGGGCCGAATCGATGGCGTCTTTCTGCTGCTTGATGAAGGCGTCGTACTCGTCCGGCGAGACCACTTCGACCTCGGCCCGCATCTGCGCGTAGGCCTGCCCGGAGAGGGTCGCCGCGTTGCCGGTGAAGTCGCCTTCTTCGTCAGCGCTGAAGTAGACGTTGTGGACCTTGCCCGGGACCGCGTCGGCCTTGCCGGTCAGGTCGCCGACGTTCCAGGTGTGGACGACGTCGGTCGAGAGCAGCTTCAGCTTGATCGCGGTGTCGACCGGGACCACCAGCCTGTAGTAGGAGAAGGCGCCGTTCGGGTAGTCGTAGCGCCAGATCCACTGCTGGCCGGTGGCTTGTATTTCCAGCGGCTTCTGGCGCGGCTCGCCCTTCGCCGAGGTGAGGCCGCTGGCGCCGGTGCTCGGAACTTCGCGGGCTTCGTCGGTGAGCACGATGCTGATCACGAACAGCACCAGCGCGAAGGCGGTGAGGACCGCGGCGATCGGCGCCTGGACCCGGGCGGGGCCGGTCAGCTGGCGCGGCTCGACCCCGCGGGCGGCGCGGAAGCGGCGCGCGACCCCCAGCAGGGTGAGGAGGACGATCGCCACGACGAGAACCGCGGCGACGAGGCCGACCCACATCAGGGCGTCGATCTGGTCAGATCCAGGAGAGTGCGGGGACAAGGCGCGGCCATTCTATTCAGGACGACCGGCGCGACGGCTCCCGCCCCGGGCGGCGCGGCGGCTCCCGGCGCGACGCCCGCTTGGGCTGCGGCCAGGGCTCCTATACTCGCCGCGCGATGGAGCGCCGCCGAGGACCGAGCGCGCTGGGCCTCGCCGTGCGCGCCGGCGCCGGCGCCTGTCTGCTCGCCGCGATCGCGGTGCCGCTCCTGCGCAAGCGGCTGCGGATCCCGGCTGCGGTGACGATCGCCGCCACCGCCTCGGGCCCGCTCGCCGTCGCGGTGCTGCGGAAACGCTCGCGCTCGCGCGACGTCGCCCTCTTCGCCCTGCAGATGTGGGCCTTCGCGGTCGTCCACGAGCTGCCCTACGACGACCCGGAGAAGCTGCGGCGCCGGCTGCGCACCTCCTACCCGATCAAGAGCGACCGGGTGATCGGCTTCGGCCAGCTGCCCAACGCCCGCCTGCAGCGGGCCGTCGCCCGGTTGCCCTTCTCGCGCTCGCTCGACCGCTTCCTCACCTGGGCGCACTGGCTCTGGTTCTTCGAGCCCTACATGGTGCTGGTTTGGATCCTGGTCCGCGACAACAACCGCTTTCCGCGGGCGGCACGGCAGATGGCGGCGGTCTTCGACCTCGGTTGCGTCGGCTACTGGCTGGTGCCGACCGCGCCGCCCTGGTGGACGGTCGAAAACGGCCACGCCGGCGAGGAGAGGGTGCGGCGAATCATGGTCGAGGTCGGCGAACCGACCTGGGGCCGAGCCTGGGAGACGATGTACAAGGCGCTTGGCGGCAACCCCTGGGCGGCGATGCCCTCGCTGCACTTCGCGACCTCGGTGATGGGGGCGATCTCGCTCTCGGAAACGGGGCGCGCGGGGGGCGCGGTCGGCTGGACCTACGCCGGCACGCTGGGCTTCGCCCTCGTCTATCTCGGTGAGCACTATGTGACGGATCTGATCGCCGGCGGCCTGCTGGTCGCCCTCGTTCGCGGCGCCGATCCGCTGGCCGAGCCCACTGTTCAGGCCATCAACCGTGGTTTGCAGCATTTAGAGAGGGTCGCCAGGCAGTAACTTTTTGCAGCGGTGCCTGGCAATCAGACGGCAAACGGCGGTGGCGATGCCGAAATGCCGATCCTGACGACGAAAAGGATCGTCCAGACGCTGATCCTGGTGGCGATCCTCCTCGTCGGGATCTACTTCTTCGTCCCGAAGATCGCCGGCTTCGGCGACGCCCTCGGCAGGCTCGACGACGCCGAGCCGATCTGGATCGCCGTTGCGATCGGCCTCAACGTCCTCGCCTACGCGACCTACATCGCCCTCTTCAAAGCGGTGGTCGGCGGCGACGCGCTGCGCCTCACCTGGACCGAGACCTATGAGATCAACATGGCCGGAGTGGCGGCGACGCTGCTCTTCTCGGCCGGCGGCGCCGGCGGCGTCGCGCTCACCTACTGGGCGCTGCGCAAGGCGGGGATGGCGCGTCGCGACGTCGGCCGCCGCATGGTCGCCTTCATCAGCCTCCATTACGCCTTCTATCCGATCGCCCTGATCGTCTTCGGGCTGCTGCTGCGGACCGGCGTGGTCCACGGCAAGGACTCGGTCGAGCTAACGATCGTGCCGGCCGGCGTCGCCGGGCTGATGATCGTGATCGGGGTCCTGGTCGCGCTGATCCCCTCCGACCTCGAGCGGCGCCTGGCCCGCTACACCAGCAGCGAGAAAGCGCGCAGCTTCGTTCGCTCCACCGCCAAAGTGCCGGCGACGATCGGCGAGGGCTTCCGCTTCGCCCTCAGCCTCTTCACCCACCCCTCGCGCGGCGGCCTGGCGCTGATCGGCGCCGCCGGCTACTGGGCCTTCAGCATCGGCGTGCTGTGGGCCTCCTTCCACGCGCTCGGGGTCAAGGTGCCGCTCGCGGTCGTCGTCCAGGGCTACTTCCTCGGCATGGTGGCCAATCTCGTCCCGCTGGCGCCGGCCGGGGTCGGCGCGGTCGACGCCGGAATGATCGGCGCCTTCGTGCTCTTCGGGATCCCCGAGGAGACCGTCTTCCCGGCGATCCTCGTCTTCCGCCTGATCTCCTTCTGGATGCCGATCCCGCCCGGGGTCGTCGCCTTCTTCCAGCTCCGCCACCGGGTGCGACTATGGGAAGAAGAAGGGCTGCCAATCGCGCGCGGCGGCGGCGCGACCTCGGAGTTGGAGCCGGCGGTCGGACCACTTGTCGACGAGCGGCTCGGGCAGTACTATAAAAAGTAAAGTAATAGGCTTTGAGGGCTTGGAAAGCGGCTCAGGAGACGAAAATGACGGATACGGAGAGCAGGCAGGTAGAGGACGTGATCGTCATCGGCGGCGGTCCCGCCGGTTACACCGCGGCGCTCTACACCGCGCGCGCCAACCTGCGGCCGCTGGTCTTCGAGGGCTTCCAGTGGGGTGGCCAGCTGCAGAACACGACCGACGTCGAGAACTACCCCGGCTACCCCGAGGGGGTGATGGGGCCGGAGATGATGTCCCAGTTCCGCGCCCAGGCCGAGCGCTTCGGCACCCGCTTCGTGAGCGACGACGTCGACCGGGTCGAGCTCTCCGACGGCGGCATCCAGAAGGTCTTCCTCGGCGACGAGGAGCACCGGGCCAAGACCGTGGTCCTGGCGATGGGCGCGGAGCCGCGCCGGCTCGGGATCCCGGGCGAGATGGAGCTCGGCGGCCGCGGCGTCTCCACCTGCGGCGTCTGCGACGGCGCCTTCTTCAAGGGCCACCGGGTGATCGTGGTCGGCGGCGGCGACTCGGCGATGGAGGACGCGATCTTCATCTCCAAGTTCGCCGACCAGCTGACGATCGTCAACCGGCGCGACGAGTTCCGCGCCTCGAAGATCATGCTCGAGCGGGCCCGGGAAAAGGAGAACATCGACTTCAAGACCCCGTTCATCCCCGAGGAGTTCGTCGCCGGCGATGACGGCAAACTGGCGGCGATCCGGCTGAAGAACGCCGAGACGGGCGAGCAGGAGGACCTCGAGGCGACCGGCGCCTTCGTCGCGATCGGCCACATCCCGCGCTCGGAGGTCGTCAGGGATCAGGTCGACACCGACGAGGACGGCTACATCAAGGTCGAGCCGGGCTCGACCCGGACCAACCTCACCGGCGTCTTCGCGGTCGGCGACGTCGTCGACCGCACCTACCGCCAGGCGGTGACCGCCGCCGGCACCGGCTGCATGGGAGCGCTCGACGCCGAGCGCTTCCTGCGCGACAGCCCGCCGCCGGTCGAGGCCCACTGGTTCCCCGGCGGTGAGCCGGCCGAGATCGCTACCGGTTCCTGATGGCGGCGGAGTGCACGCACCTCGACCAGGTCCAGGTGCTGGCGCCGCCGCCGGTGATCCCCGGCTGCGAGGAGTGCCTGAAGCTCGGCACCCCCTGGGTCCACCTGCGGATGTGCCAGACCTGCGGCCACATCGGCTGCTGCGACAACTCGCCGGGCAGGCACGCCACCGGCCACAACCACGTGACCGGGCACCCGATCATCCGCTCGGTCGAGCCGGGCGAGACCTGGAGCTGGTGCTATCCCGACGAGCTGATGATGGAACTGCGCGCCGAGTAGGGGTCAGCCGAGCTCGCGGGCGAGGATCGCCGCGAAGGCTTCCTGAGCTTCCAGCGTCCTCGGCCCGGGGGCGGCGCCGAGCTCGGCGCGGTCGACCGAGGCGACCGGCTGGATCTCGCGGGTGGTAGAGGCGAGGAAGGCCTCGCTCGCCCCGAGCAGGTCGGAGAGCGGCCATTCGCCCTCGCTCACCGGGAGCGCGCCCAGCAGCCGGTCGCGGGTGATCGAGGCGAGGATCCCCGCCGGCAGCTCGCTGGTCCGCAGCTCGCCCTCCGCGACCCAGAAGATCGAAGAGGTCGGCGGCTCCAGCACGATCCCGTCGGGGCGGACGAGGACCGCCTCTTCGGCGCCGCGCGCCTTGGCAAGGCGGGTGGCGTGCATGTTCGCGGCGTAGGAGAGCGACTTGACGCCGTCGAGGATCACGCTCGGGTTGTAGACCACCGAGGCGATCGCGATCGCCAACGCGTGCTCGGGCACCGGCTCGGTGGCGGCGATGCGGCGGCCGCCGCGGGTGACGATCAGCCGCAGCTGCCCGTCCACCTCGCCCGCCGCGGCGAGCAGGGCCTCGACGTCGGCTTCCAGCGCCGCCCGGTCGAGCGGCAGCTCGATGGCCGCCGCCGAGCGCTGCATCCGCTCGTAGTGGTCGACCAGCGCGAAGGGGCGGCCGGCGTAGAGGCGGATCACCTCGAAGACGCCGTCGCCGCGGTAGAGCCCGTCGTCTTTGAGCGGGATGGTCGCCGCGGCGATCGGGGTGATCGCGCCGTCGACGCTGACCAGCTCGGTGAATCCGGAGTCCATGCGGCGAGGCTATCCAAGCCCGCCCGCGGCGGCGCCGCCCGGCCTATCCTTGGTTCGTGCTGTTCGTACTGGGGACGTTGGGAGTGCTGGCGCTGATCGTCGGCGTCCTGCTGCTGGTCGGCCACTTCTCGAAGTCGACCGCCGCCGACCTGCTCGACTGGCGGCCGACCCGCTCGCCGGCGCTCGAGGCCCAGAACGAGGTCGACGACGTGCGCCAGATGCTCGAGGCGCAGAACGAGATGCGGCGGCGCCGCGGCGCCCCGGAGATGACCGAGGAGGACCTCGACGCGGCGGTGCGCGAGGACGAGCGCCTCAGGCTGCGCGGCCGCGGCGACTTCGGCGCCAGCTAGCTGCCGGCACCCAGGAGCCACCAGGCCAGCGCGCAGCTCGGTCGCTCTGACCTAGAGTCGCGGCGATGGCACGCGCGCTGATCGTCGGCTGCGGTTGCTGCGGCCGCTCGCTCGGCGAGCGACTGTTGGCCGAGGGCTGGGCGGTGCGCGGGACGAGCCGTCGCGAGGGGGGCCTGGCGGCGATCGCGGCGGCGGGAATCGAGCCGGCCCTCGCCGACCCGGAGCGACCCGGGACTCTGCTCGAGCTGGTCGGCGACGTCGCCGTCGTCGTCCTCGCGCTCGGCTCGGCGGCCGGCGAGCCGGAGCAGGTCGCAGCGGTCCACGGGCCGCGCCTCGAAGCGCTCGCCGAGCGGCTGGTCGACACCCCGGTCCGCGGCGTCGTCTACGAGGCGAGCGGCGACGCCGACCCGGCGCTGCTCGCCGGCGGGGCGGAGGCGCTGCGGCGCGCGGCGCGCACCTGGCGGATCCCGGTCGAGCTGGTCGAGGCGCCGCGCGCGGACCCCGAGGCGTGGGTCGAGGCGATGGCAGACGGCGTCGCCAGGGCGATCTCGCCGGCTGCCTGACGGCGCCCGACGGCGCGGCGGGCGGCCAGGGGGCGGCGAGCCGGGCCGGCGATCCCAATCCTCTAAAATCTGATTGGAATTCAGGTATTAGATATCGGAGGCAGCAGATGAGCTACGCGAAGGACGTCCTGGTCGAGACCGACTGGGTCGCCGAGCATCTCGACGACGACACGGTCCGGATCGTCGAGGTCGACGAGAACCCCGCCCTCTACGCCGAGGGCCACATCCCCGGCGCGATCGGCTTCGACTGGAAGCTCGACCTGCAGGACCAGGTCCGCCGCGACTTCCTCGGCCCCGAGGACTTCGCCGCCCTGATGGGCAGCCGGGGTATCTCCAACCAGCACACCGTCGTCCTCTACGGCGACCGCAACAACTGGTTCGCCGCCTACACCTACTGGTACTTCCGCTATTACGGCCACGACAAGGTCAAGCTCGTCAACGGCCCGCGCGAGAAGTGGGTCGCCGAGGGACGCGAGACCTCGGCCGAGGTCCCGTCCTACTCTCCGGCCAGCTTCGCGGTCGGAGAGCGGGACGAGTCGATCCGCGCCTACCGCGATGACGTGCTGGCGACGTTCGAGGACGACACCCGCCTGGTCGACGTCCGCAGCCCGCAGGAGTTCTCTGGCGAGCTGATCTCGCCGACCGGCTACGAGCAGGAGGGCGCCCAGCGCGGCGGCCACATCCCGGGCGCTGCCTCGGTCCCCTGGGCGCAGGCGGTGAACGAGGACGGCACCTTCAAATCGGCCGACGAGCTGCGCGAGCTCTACACCGAGAAGGGGGTGCTGGGCGAGGGCGAGCCGGTGATCGCCTACTGCCGGATCGGCGAGCGCTCCGCCCACACCTGGTTCGTCCTGCACGAGCTGCTCGGCGAGGAGGACGTGAGGAACTACGACGGCTCCTGGACCGAGTGGGGGAATCTCGTCGGCGTCCCGATCGAGACCGGGTCCGGCTCCTAGCGGCGAGCGGCTCAGTCGAGCCGCTCGAGCAGCTCCGCCAGGATCCGCGCCGTGGCGCCCCAGATCAGCGCCCCCTCGACCTCGTAGGTGGGCGTGTGGATCGGGACGCCGCGGCGGACCAGGCGGCGCATCGCGTACCCCTCGCGCAGCACCGCGAGCGAGAAGGCGAGGACCGTCTCGACCTCGCTCGGGTTGGGCTCGAGGCCGAGCTCGAGCGGGTCGGCGACGGTGCCGACGAAGGGATGGACGCGGTATCCGGTGACGAAGGTAGAGACCGGGGAGACGGCGCCGACCAACGCCACCGCGGCGGGGTCGAGAGCGATCTCCTCCTGCGCCTCGCGCAGCGCCGTCGCCGCCAGACTGGCGTCGCCGGGGTCCTGGCGGCCGCCGGGGAAGGAGATCTCGCCGGCGTGGCGGCGCAGGTCGGCGCGACGCTCGGTGAAGATCAGCCCCGGTTCCTCGGGCCAGCCGTAGAGCGCCAGCAGCACCGCCGCATCCGTCCCTCCCCGCGACTTGATCGCGGCCGCCTGCTCGGGCGTCAGCAGCCGCTCACCGAGGTCGCGCTCCGCCGATGGGCCGATTTCGGGAGACATGGGGACGTTTTCGGCCCGTCGGCCCCCGGTGTCCCGAGCGTCCTGGCTGCCGCTCAGATGATCACCTGGACGGTGCCGCCGTCGACCGACCAGGCGGCGCCGGCGACGTAGGAGGCGCGCTCGGAGCAGAGGAAGGCGATCGCCGCGGCGATCTCGCCCGGCTCGGCGAGGCGGCCGATCGGGCGTTTGGCGCCGGTCGCGGCGAGCGCCTCCTGGCGCGAGCCCGCGCCCGAGCGCTCGCGCGCCTGGTCGGCGAGCCCGCCCGCGGCCATCCACAGCTCCGATTCGGTCGGGCCCGGGCAGATCGCGTTGACGAGCACGCCGCGCCCGGCGTAGCGGTCGGCGAAGAGCCGCGAGAGCGAGAGCTCGGCGGCCTTCGCCACCGAGTAGTCGGGCATCAGCGGCGAGGGGCGCTTGGCGGCGGTCGAGGCGACGTTGACGATCCGGCCCCAGCCGCGCTCGGCCATCGCCGGCGCCGCCGCCCGCATCGCCCGCAGCGGCGCCATCACGTTGAGCTCGTACTGGGCGCGCCAGTCCTCGTCGGGCGCCTCCTCGAGCTCGTGGTAGCGGGCCGTGCCGGCGTTGTTGACGAGCACGTCGAGGCCGCCGAAGCGCTCCGCGGCGGCGGTCAGCAGCCGCTCGCCGGCGTCCTCGTCGGTGACGTCGAGGGCGAGCGCCGTGGCCCGGCCTCCCGCTCCGGCGCCGGCTTGGGCGGCGAGCTCGACCGCCGGCGCCAGCCGTCCCTCGTCGCGGCCGACCAGCAGCACCGCGGCGCCCTCGGCGCAGAGCAGCGCCGCCACCTCGCGGCCGATTCCGCGGCTGGCGCCGGTGACGACGCAGCCGCGGCCGGCGATCCCGAGGTCCATCAGGCCCCCACCGGCACGGCTAGGAAGCCTCGACCCGCTCGACCACCGTCACCTTCGCTTCGCCGGCGAGCACCCGGTGGACGGGGCACTTCTCGGCGATCAGCAGCAGCCGCGCCCGCTGCTCGTCATCGAGCTCGGCCGGCAGCCGCAGCGCCACCTCGAAGTGGTCGGGAACGTGGTGGTCGAAGCTGACGTCGACGTCGACTTCGACCTTGCCGACGTCCCAGCCCTTGCGCTCGGCGTACATCTCGACGGTGATCGCGGTGCAGCCGGCGAGGCTGGCGGCGAGCAGCTGGGTCGGGCGCGGGCCGGTGTCGGTGCCGCCGCGGTCGGGCGGCTCGTCGACGACGAGGACGTGGCCGCCCTCGAGGTCGACCTCGTGGGCCAGTCCCTCGATTCGGCGGGCGGTGATCCGCACCCTCAGGCCCTGCCGCGTTCGCGGCCCTCGAAGAGGGCCGGGTCCTTGACGTCGGCGTAGCGCGCCATCGCGAAGGCGAGGTCGGAGGCGCGGTTGACGAAGTGGATCACGGTCTCGCTCGCCAGCTCGCCCGCTTCGGCCAGGGCGGAGATGCGGCGCTCGGCGCGGCGGATCACGGTGCGGGCGACGTCGAGCTGGGCGGAGAGGCGGTTGCCGCCGGGGATGACGAACTTGGGCGGCAGTTCGACCGCGGCCATGTAGCGGTCGATCAGCCGCTCGAGCTCGGCGACCATCTCCTCGGTGACGCGGCTGACGCCGTCCTGCAGGCGCTCGGCGGCCTCCGGCGCCGTCGCCAGCTCGGCGCCGGCGATGAAGATGTCGTCCTGCAGGCGGAGGATCGCCGCCGCCATCTCCTCGTCCTCACCGCAGAGCGCCCGGGCGGCGCCGAGCTGGGCGCAGGCCTCGTCGAGGGCGCCGTAGGCCTCGGTGCGGCCGTGGTGCTTGGGCACGCGGCCGCCGTACCAGAGCGAGGTCGTGCCGTCGTCGCCCTTCTTGGTGTAGATCTTGACCACCGGAATCCCTCCCTAACCGATCGGCCGCACCGGGTTGAAGGCGAAGCCGGTCATCACCTTGGGGAAGAAGTAGGTCGACTTCGGCGGCATGTTCTCCTCGGTCGCGGCGACCGCGCGGACCTGCTCGATCGGGACGGGGCGGAGGACGAAGGCGACGTCGTAGCCGTGGTCGAGCCCGGCGAGCGCGTCGGGGACGCTCTTCGCGTACTCGAGCCCGCGGCGCTCGTCGATGTCCTCGTCGCTCATCCCCAGAAGGCCCTTGAGGACGAGGGTCTCGAGGATCGCCGAGTCGAGCCGCCGGTAGGCCTCGGGTTTGCCCTCGAGGCGGCGGTCGAGCTCCTCGCGGGCGGCGTCCTTCAGCCGCAGCCGGTAGGCGGTGCGGTGGTGGCGATCGTAGAGGCCGAAGACGCCGACGCCCTCCTCGCCGGCCGGGTCGATCTCGCCCTCCGGCACCTCGGTCGCGTCGAACAGCTGGCGGACGCCGGCGCCGAAGCGGCCCGGCTTCTCGGGATCGTCGCCGAGCGCCAGCAGCCGGTGGGTGGGGAAGACGGTGAGCCCGGGGTCCTCGAGCCCGGTCAGGGACATCAGCGTGTAGTTGTGCGGACCCTCGCCGCCGACCTCGTCGCGGTAGGCGCGCGCGGTCTCGTAGCGGTGATGGCCGTCGGCGATCAGCAGCTGGGCGCCGGCGAGGCGCTCGCTCACCGCTCGGTGGACCGCCGGGTCGTCGACCTTCCAGAGCCTGTTGACGGTGCCGTCCTCGTCGCGGACCTCGCCCCACGGCTCGGGGCCGAGCGCCGGCTCGACCAGCGGCCAGGGGTCCTCGCTGGCCAGCGAGAAGATCGGCGAGAGGTTGTAGCCGCTGGCGCGGGTCAGTTCGAGCCGGTCGAGCAGCGGGCCGGGGTGGGTGCGCTCATGGGGGCGGATGCCCTCGCTGTCGTACTCCTCGATCCGGACCCGGGCGAGGATGCCGTGGCGGCTGTGCTGGCTGCCGTCCGGCGCCTTGTAGTCCTGGGTCAGCGCCCACAGCGAGGGCTCGAAGTCCTCGACCAGCGCCCCGTCGGCGACCCACTGCTCGATCAGCCCGCGCGCGTTCGCGTAGGCCTCCCCGCTCGGCTCCTCGCCCGGCGGCACCGGCAGGTCGATCGCCACCGCGTTGTAGGGCGAGCGCTCGAGCAGCGCCCGCCGCTGGGCGGCGTCGATCACGTCGTAGGGCGGCGAGGCGACCGCCGCCAGGCCGCCGACCTTTGCCAGGTCGTAGTGCAGCGCCTCGAAGGGGAGGACTTCGGCCATTCCGGCAACCTACACTTGCGCGGTCGGGGCGTGGCGCAGCCTGGTAGCGCGCCGCCTTTGGGTGGCGGAGGTCCCCGGTTCGAATCCGGGCGCCCCGACCTCCGTTTGGCGCTTTTTCCGTCGCATACGCGTAAGAAGCACCAGTCTCAGTGTTAAAGGGAAATTGCGTAGTTGTCGATACCTGGGTCATGGACATCGACGTGTCCGCCGGTGGCTCGTCCCCCGCTCTGGCCGCGCAGCGCAGGGTGGAGCGCGCGGTGTTCGAGACCGACCGGCACCGGCTGGTCGGCGACGTGACCCTGCCGCAGGCCGGCTACCAGCGGCGCTTCTCGGACCTGCTCAACCGCAGCGAGTTCGAATTCATCCCGCTGACCAACGTCGAGGTCTCCTTCCGCGGCGAGGCAACGACGATCAGCCGCCCGTTCGTCGCGCTCAACAAGCGCCACGTGCGGCTCTGCTACGAGCTCGAGCAGTAGACAGGCGGCGGCGTCGCTCAGCTGCGCGCGGAGCGGGTGCGCTCGCCGCGCGCGTAGGAGCCGAGGTCGACGACGAAGGCGAGGACGACGACGAACCACTCGAAGCCGCTGACCTCGTTGCTGCCGACGTCCCACATCACCGCGTAGGCGAGCGTCGTCCAGGGCAGCAGGAAGAAGCCGAGGAAGGGGAGGATCCAGCTGTCGTAGGCGCGCGAGAGCAGGTCGGTGAAGAGGAAGAGGACGAACAGCGCCAGGCGCGGCGAGAGGAAGGCCAGGAGGACGACGAGGCAGCCCATGCCCGTAGACCGTATCCGCTGGCTCGGCTGCCGGCCCTATCGTCCTCGCAGATGGGTCCTGCTCGGCCCCGACCTTCCTCCACACCGGCGAACGCCGCGGTCGCGACGGCGGCTCGGCGCCTGAGTTCATCGATTCGTTAGCTCACGGGCGTACTCTGGAGAGAGACGAAAGGACGAACATGGACCTTGGAAGACTGATGAACGTGCTGAGCCCCGAGAAGACGCGGATGCCCTCGCCGGAGGAGGCGCTGCCGGGCCGCAGCGAGCGCCCCTTCCCGGTTCCGAAGAGCCACGCCGTGCTGGGCACGCCGCTCGAGCCGCCCTTCCCGGCGGGGATCGAGGTCGCCTACTTCGCGCTCGGCTGCTTCTGGGGCGCGGAGCGGCTGTTCTGGGAGATGGACGGCGTCTACTCGACGGCGGTCGGCTACATCGAGGGGACCACGCCGAACCCGACCTACGAGGAGGTCTGCAGCGGCAAGACCGGCCACGCCGAGGCGGTGATGGTCGCCTACGACCCCGCCAAGGTCTCCTACGCCGACCTGCTCAAGGTCTTCTTCGAGGAGCACGACCCGACCCAGGGGATGCGCCAGGGCAACGACATGGGGACCCAGTACCGCTCGGGCATCTACTTCGTCGACGACGCCCAGAAGGCGACCGCGGAGATGGCGCGCGGGTCCTACGACGAGGCGCTGCGGGCGGCGGGCCGCGACTCGGTCACGACCGAGGTCGAGCCGGCCGGGCCGTTCTACTACGCCGAGGACTACCACCAGCAGTACCTGCACAAGGTCCCGAACGGCTACTGCGGCCTGAAAGGGACCGGCGTGGCCTGCAGCATCCCCGCCGCAGCGGCGGGGTGATGGGCCCGACGACCAGGCACGCCTGGATGCCGCGTTCGGCAAGGCCGAGCGCGGCCCCAGTCGCACCTCGCCGCCGAGCCCATCACCCGTGAGTCAGCGTCGCGGGCGCGGCGGTTACTAGCATCCCGCGCTCGTGGCCCCGGACTTCGGCTCCTACATAGTCGGCTGCCTCGCCCTGATCGGGATCGTCGCGGCCGACGGCCTCGGCGGCTACTGGCTGCGGCGCTGGATCGCGCCGGAATTCTCCGGCGCCCTGGCGCGGCTCGGCGACGTCACGATCGGCGTCGCCCTGTTCGTCGTCACGCTTGAGATCCTCGGCACGCTGAGCCTCCTGCGGCTCGGCTGGATCGTCTTCTTCTGCATCGGGATCGGGCTGGGGGCGGCGCTGCTCGGCTACTGGAAAGCGCCGCAGGAGCGGCGCGAGGTGGCGGCGCCGCGGGTCCAGCTGTTCGCCCTGCTGATCGCGGTGGCGGTTGCCTCCTTCACGGTCGCCGAGTGGAGCTTCCCGACCCAGCAGGCGATGGACGTCGGCATGTTCGGCGGCGACACCACCTGGTACCACATGCCGTTCGCGGCGACCTTCGCCCAGGAACACTCGACCGCCCACCTCCACTTCACCGACCCGCTGCGGCTGGCGGCCTGGTTCTACCCGCAGACCTCGGAGCTGATCGGCGGCGCCACGATCGTCCTCTTCAAGAGCGCCTGGCTGACGCCGCTGATCAACATCTTCTTCCTCGCGATCGCGTTGCTGGCCGCCTGGTGCATCGGCCGCCCCTACAAGGTGGGGCCCGCGACCCTGGTCGCCGCCGCGCTCCTCCTCGACTCGGGGGTGATGATCGAAACCCAGCCCGGCGAGGCGCGCAACGACATCCTCGGGCTCGCCTTCCTGATCGCCTTCGCCGCCTTCATCATCAACGGCCACCAGCGCCGGGCCCCGGCCGAAGGGACCGCGGTTCAGGACACGCCCGAGCGCGGCGCCGCGCTGCTCGACAAGGGACCGTTGGTGCTCGCCGGGATCGCCGGCGGCCTCGCGATCTCGGTCAAGACCACCTTCCTGGTGCCGGTCGCGGCGCTGGCGATCGGCATCTTCCTCTTCAGCGGCCGCGGCCGCCGCTGGACGACCGCCTGGGTGATGGGCGTGCCGTTGCTGATCACCGGCGGCTACTGGTACCTGCGGGCGGCGATCAAGAGCGGCGGCAACCCGATCCCGATCACCAAGTTCGGGCCGCTCAACCTGCCGGTCCCCGACCAGTTGCCGCTCGACCCGCGGCCCCGCTTCTCGGTTGCCCACTACCTGACCGAGCCCACCATCTACCGCCGCTGGTTCTTCCCCCAGCTCGACAACGCGCTGGGGCCGCTCTGGCCGCTGATCCTGATCGTCGCCGTCGCGGCCGCCGTCTTCATCATCTGGCGCTCGCGCAACATCATCCTGCGGGTGATCGCCGCCGCGGCGCTCCTGACCGCGGTCGTCTACCTCTTCACCCCGCTCACCGCGGCGGGCCAGGAGGGTTCGCCGACCGGCTTCTTCACCAACACCCGCTACCTGATGCCGGGGCTCGTCCTGGCGCTGACGCTGCTGCCGATCGCCGGACCGCTGCGCGCCCCCGACGGCCGCGCCCGCTGGACCCTCTACTTCCTCACCCTCGTCTACGCGATCACCGTCCTCGCCACTCCGCGCTGGTACACGACCTACATCTTCGGGACGATCTTCATCACCCTGGCGCTGGTCTGGGCGCCCGGGGGGCTGGGGATCCTGCGCTCGCGCAACCTCGCCTCGCGGATGGTGGTGACCGTGATTGCCGCCGGTGTACTCGTCCTCGCCGTCGTCCTCGGGCGCTCGCAGGAGGTCCAGTACGCCAACCAGGCCTACACCAATTCCGAGCTCTACCTGCAGGAAGGCGGGCCGCGGGAAGCCTACGACTACGCCCGCAAGCTCAAGAATCAGCGGATCGGCATCGTCGGCTCGAGCGAGATCATCTTCGGCCAGTTCGGCTTCTTCGGCGCCGACCTGTCCAACGAAGTCGACTGGATCGGTCCCCAGGGCCCCCACGGCTCGATGCGCCTGCCCACCTCCTGCCGCCAGTTCCGCCGTCTGATCAACGAAGGCGAATACGGCTACGTGATCATGAGCCAGTACACCCAGGACTCGCGCTACTCCGAATACTGGTATCCGATCTACGCCTGGGTCAAAAAAGATCCCGGCCTCGAAAAAGTCGTCGAAGAGCCAACGATCTCCCCCCAGCCCGACTACGTCTTCCGGGTCAAGGGCAAGCTCAGCCCCGGCGCCTGCAAACCGGAACCCGAAGCGGAAGCCGAATCCGGCTAGATCGTCTCGCCCGCCGCGCGCATCGCCCTCCGCATCTACCCTTCGCCCTGAGCCCCCGTAGCTCAGTGGACAGAGCACCGGACTTCTAATCCGACGGTCGCTGGTTCGAATCCAGCCGGGGGCGTCGCTGCTACGCTTTACCTATGGCAGAGAAGGTAAAGAATCAAACCAGAGTTTCTAGCAAGCATCAGGTGACGATCCCGGCCGGCGCGTTCCGGACGGCAGGCTTCGAGCCCGGGGATGTCCTCAAGGTGGAGGCTGAGGGGGCGGGGCGCGTGGTTCTAACGCGCGTTGCTGATCTGGTGGACCGGTACTCCGGACGCCTCGAGACTGGCGGTGACCTACGGGAGCGCGTCGGAGGACTGCGCGAGGAGTGGCGGTAGTCCTTGACTCCGACGCGGTCGTCGGCTTCCTTGATCGCGACGACGCCCTTCATGATGTCGCCGACGCGGCAGTCCGGGATGTCGTTGGCGAGCATCGGATTCTCGTCTCGGCGGTGACCTACGCCGAGGTGATGACCGGTGCTCGGCTCGGTCATCACGATGAGGCGGCAGTTGGCGGGTTCTTCGCAGAGTTGATCTCCGCGATTTTGCCCGTCGATGTTCCCGTGGCCGATAGGGCGGCCGAGCTTCGCTCTCGGTTCAGGTCGTTGCAAATGCCGGATGCGCTGATCCTCGCGACCGCCGATACCGAGGCGAGCGTCGATCTGATCATGACCGGCGATCAGCAGATTGCGAAGGTCTCCGGGTTGAGCTGCACGGTTCGACTGTTGAGCTGAGTCCGGCGGGCCGGTCAAATTTGGTCCCGAAATTGGTCCCCGACTCCAGCGAACTCAGGCCGAACTCCTTGGACAGGATCGCGCCCCTCAGAGTGAATCCGTCTCCCTGGACACCTTCCGGCAGATCTTCTAATCCGACGGTCGCTGGTTCGAATCCAGCCGGGGGCGTCGCATCAATTCGTGCGGCGCCGGAGCCTCGCTAATGCGAGGCTCCGGGCATCGGCTCGGGGGCTTTCTCGGTCTGCAGGGCGCCCGCCGCTCCCTTCGTCATGTCGGCGAAGGAGTGGTCTACGAAGGGGTAGGTTCCCTCCTGGTCGAGGCTCAGTTCGACGTAGCCGCCCTGGGAAGGCGCGAGGCTGATCGTCTGCGCGTCGTGGCCTTCGACGCCCTCGACCATCGTGCGGTCAAAGACGCTGCCGATCACGTGGAAGGCGGTCCACTCGCTCGGCCCGGCGTTCAGGACCCAGAGGCGCAAACGGTGACCGCGGTCGACCATGATCGGTTCTTCTTTGTACTGGTTCGCGTAGCCGTTGAAGGCGATGACGCTCGGCTGCTCGGCTTCCATTTTCGCCATGTCGGCCATGCCACCCGGTTCGCCCACGTAATACTCCTGCTGGGTTAGCCAGAATTCGTGGTGGGAGGGAGGCAGGTTCTTCGGCTTGACGACGAACATGCCGACCATGCCGGCGCCGGTGTGCATCAGGACCGGAGCGGTCGCGCAGTGGTACATGAAAACGCCGGGATGCTTGGCGACGAAGCTGAACGAGTGGCTCTCTCCGGGCGGGACGTCGACGTAGGCTTCGCCCGGCGCCACCTCGGCGGAGTGCAGGTCGATCGAGTGCGGCATCGTCACGCCCATCGCCTTCGAGGCGCCGTTGACGAGGGTGATCTTCACCTTGTCGCCGACGTTCACCACCATCGGAGCGGAGACCCCGGTGCCGCGGTAGAAGGAGCCGTTGACGCCGAAGGACCATACGCGCGTCGGCGGCTCTTCCGGCGAGACCTTGGTGACGTGCTCGAAGACGTCGACCCGGAAGTGCTTGACCGGGCCCGGGGGCACGGCGGGAAGCGTCGGGTCGACGCGCTGGAAGGGCTCGAAGGTGAGGTTCTTCGCGGCGGTCCCCGTGGCTCCTACTGCCGCCGCCGCTTCCCCCTTTGCGGCCTGATCGCCCTCGGTGGCCTGCGTTTCGACCGCGGCCGCCGGCGCTTCGCCGGGGCTGTCTTCGCCGCCGATGATCAGCACGGCGATCCCCGCAACCGCCGCCATCAGTACCGCGAAGCCGGCGAGCAGGATCGCGAAGCTGCTGCGGGTCGTCTCGGCGTCGAAGCGTTCGTCGATCCGGCCATCGATCTGCCTATCGATTGGGTCATGCGGCGGGGGCACCACCGGGCCGTTTCGTCGCGGCGGGCCCGGTGGACCTTTGCGGTGGCGCCTGCGCCTGGTTCCCTGGTGATCGGTTGCGGTGCCCATTTCGTCTCCCTTCTTGCTTTTCGAAGAGAGCATCGAGATCGTTGTCCCCGCGAACAAGGGGGAATGCACTACACGTGGGTACGGTCTTTTACCCTCTGTCATAACCGTTGGTTATGAGTCCGAAGCCGATTCGATCGCCTGACATCGCCGAGCTGCGCGCCTTCTGCCTTGCCGCGAGCCTGGGCAGCATCGGCCGCGCGGCGGTGGCGCTCCGCACCAGCCAGCCGGCAGTCTCCAAGCGGTTGCGCTCGCTCGAGACCGTGGCCGGGACCGAGCTGCTCCAGCGCTCGTCCAGCGGCGTGACGCTGACCGCCGCTGGGAAGCGCCTCTATCCGGAGGCGCGCCTTCTGCTCGACCGGGCCGATGCGATCAGCGATCTCCTCGGCGACCTCGGCGAGGGTCAGGAGACCTTGCGAGTAGCCGTCAGCCACACGATCGCCGAATATCACCTCTCGGCCGAGCTGGTCGCCTACCAAACCGGCCATGGTCGGCAGCGGCCACTGGAGCTGACCGCCGGCAATTCCCAGATGGTGCGCCGAGCCGTCGTGGACGGTGGAGCGGAGATCGGCATCGCCGGCAACCGTCTGCCGGATGATCCCGAGGACCGGCTCGAGGAATTGGAGCTGCTTGAAGACGAGATCGTCCTCGCCGTGCCGGAGTCTCATCCGTGGCACCGCCGCGAGACGGTCGCGCGCGAGGAGTTCTTGCGGACCCCGCTCATCGTCCGCGACCCGGGCGCTCACGGGCGCAGGCTCGTCGACGCCGTGCTCGCGACATTTCGCCAGCGCCTCGCGACGCCGCTATTGGAGGTGGGGAGCTCCGCAGCGGCGAAGCGCGAGGCTCTCGAGTTGGAGAGCCCGATCCTCCTCTCCGCTCTTGCACTGGATGAGGAGCGCGACCGCCTTTACCGGCGCTCGATCGAGGGCCTGCGCTTTCCGCGCCGCTTTCTCATCCTCTGCAGGTCGCTCCCCGACCTGCGCGAGAGCGAGCGGGAGCTGATCGAGTTCCTGCGGCGGCGCAGGTTGACGGTGCTGCCTTCGCCGCCGAGCTAATCGATGTCGCCGGTCAGTAGGACGCCTCGGCCGCCTCGATTGCCATGGCGAGGCGGTCGAGCGTAGCGGCATCCAGCGCCTCTTCCGCCGCGACGAAGAGCTGCCGCTCCTCGAAGCGACGTGGTCGTGTAGCAATGAGCCGAGCTGCTGCAACTGATCAAGGGACACGGCTCCGTCCGGCAGCCGCAACGCTTCGCGGCGGATCCGGAGATGCTCTTCCAGCATCCGGCGACACCGGGCTCGTCGAGATCACCGTATGGCGCCCAGCCCGGGAGCAGGAACTGGTTGCATTTCCGCTTGTTTGTGGATACATTGTGCCCACAAATTAAGAGAGGACCATCTATGGCGACCAAATCGAAGGACTGGAAGTTCCGCGTTGCCGAGGACGAAGACAAGCTCGTCAAAGCGGCGGTGGAATCAAGCGACACGAAGTTCTCGAGCTTTGTTCGAGCCGCGGCGGTTGCGGAGGCACATCGCGTTCTAGCTGATCGGAGAAGCTTCGAGTTGGACCAAGGCGCCTGGGAAGAGTTCTCCGAACTCTTGGAGCGCCCGGCAAGGGTGCCCGAGGGCTTGGCGGAGCTCTTTTCTAAGCCGTCCGCCTTCGAGTAGACGTGGGCTACTCGCCGCCCGAGCCCCTACGAGGGAAGCACAGCACCGAGGGGTTCGAGTGCGGGGAGCCCGCCCTGGACGCCTGGATCGGTAAACATGCCCGCCAAGCCGAGGCATCCGGCTCAGCGAGGGTCCTCGTCACGACCGGCGACGGGGAGAGGGTCGTCGGCTTCTACGCGCTGTCAGCGGCTTCCGTCGGTCCCAGGGACGCGACCGAGCGGCTGATGAAGGGTCAACCGAAGCAGCAATCAGCTCCAGTGATCCTGATCGGCCGGCTCGCCGTCGGTCTGGGCCACCAGGGCAAACAGGTCGGGCGATCGCTCCTGCAGGACGCCCTGTTGAGATGCGCCACTGCCGCCGAGAGCATTCGCGCGCGAGCGGTGATCGCGCACGCGATATCCGATGACGCTGTTCGCTTCTACGAGCGGTTCGGGTTCGAGGCTTCCGCCACCGATCCCCATCATCTGATCCTGCTGATGAAGGATCTCCGGAAGCTCCTCTCGCGGCACGAGCAAGACCCGGGACTTCTGAGCTGAAATCCCCGAGCTTGGTGGAGTCGGGCATCTCAATGCCTGGTCCCCGACATCGCGTCCTCGCCGCCGGTTAGCTTGCCGGCGGCAGATGACCGGCTTGGGCCCAACTGAGCAACCCGAAACGCAGGCGGTGCGGCGGCGGCCGCGGCGTACGGTCGGCGCCGGACTCGTTGCCGTGGCGCTGTCGCTAATCATCTGCGGCTCGGCGGCCGCCGCCCGCCCGCCAGGCGAAGCGAAGATCGAGCACGTCGTAGTCACCATGCTCGAGAACCGCTCCTTCGACTCGATGCTTGGCTGGCTCTACAAGCCGGGCACCGAGCTGAGAGCCCCGGGCACCGCCGCCGGCAGGGCGACCTTCGAAGGCCTGACCGGGAAGGAGTCCAACCGCGTGGTCAACGCCGACGGGTCCAGCAGGACCTACCGGGTGTGGCGGATCAAGAAGGATTCCTTCAAAGGTCCCGAAGGCGTCGCCAGGCCCTACAAGCTCCCCGGCGTCGACCCTTGGGAGGGGGCCGAAGCGGCCAACTGGCAGATCTTCGGCTGCAGCGGCAGCCGCTACCAGTGCAGCCCGCAATACAGGGTCGACGGTCGGCCGAGCGTCTACTACGACGACCTCGAACCGGGCAAGCAGCCGAAGGCGAGCATGGGCGGCTACGCCAGCAACTGGGCGCAGTGGTTGCGCAACGGCTACTTCAGCGAAGAAAACACCGGCCGTGCCGGGCCCGGGGCGATCATGGGCGCCTACGACCCAAGCATGCTGCCGGTGATGTCGAAGCTGGCGCGGCGCTACGCCGTCGCCGACCGCTGGTTCAGCTCGGTGCCGACCGAGACGGCGCCCAACCGCGGCTTCGCCTACGCGGGGACCTCGCTGGGAAAGATGGGGGACTCGGTCCCCTGGTGCTGGCAGGCGAAGTCGATCTTCCAGAGCATCGATGAAGCCGGGAAGCGGTGGAAGGCCTACGGCACGCCGAACGAGCCGCTGCTGATCACCAGCTACCCCTACCTCCTGAACCTCGCCGAGGGCAGCGAAGCGAGCCGCTATTTCGGCGGCTTCCACGATTTTCTCGCCGAGGCGAAGGCGGGCAGGCTGCCGAACTTCGCCTACGTCGAGCCGAGCTGGGGGACCTACACCTCCCAATTCGACAACGTCAACGTCGGCACCGACCAGCACCCGGTCGAGGACGTCGCCGAGGGCGAGGAGTTCCTGCTCGACATCTACCGGGCCCTGCGCGCCAGCCCGGACTGGGACTCGACCCTGTGGATCGTCTACTTCGATGAGAGCGGCGGCCTCTACGACCACGTGCCGCCGCCCGCGACCGCGCCCGCTCCGGACTGGCACACCGACCTCAACACCGAGACCCAGTTCTTCCTCAGCAAGGGCTCGAACGGTGAAACCGAACAGAATTTCTCCGAGGCCGCCGAACGCGACCGTTACACCGGTTTCGAATTCGACCGTTACGGCCCGCGGGTGCCGGCGATTCTCGTCTCCCCCTACATCGAACCGCACACGCTGCTGCGGACGGACGCGGCCGACGCCGCCAGGGGGCGCCAGATCGATCACACCTCGCTGCTCTCGACGCTGGAGAAATGGTGGGGGATGAAACAGCTGACCAGGCGGGACCGGCTCGCGCCGACGATCGGACAGGTGCTGACCCGGTCGGCCCCCCGCCAGGACCACCCGCTCGCCAAGGTCAGGGCCCCGAAGCCCTCGCCGCCGCTGCCGGCGCCGCCGAGCGAGCGCAAGGAAGTCGCCGCTCAGATCTCCGAATCGCGGCGCTACGTTCTCGACCGCAGCGACGGAGACCTGCAGCAGATCACCGGCGAATACCTCAACTTCCCGGGCGGCGAGGAACCGGCGGAGGCGGCGCTGCCGCAACCCGCGTTCGGCCCGAGCTGGAAGCCGTCCTGCGTCTCGCCCAAGGCGTTCGACACGATCGCCGCGGCAAAGCGGAGGTTGGCACAGGAAAAGTAGACGGGCGGGAGCTCGAGTGGTTATGGCTCGTGCCTCTATTCCGACGGTCACTGGTTCGAGTTCAGCCGGGGGCGCCGCCAAAAACGTGCGGTACGGTGGCGGCGCTTGCAAAGCGCAATCACCTGGAGGACGTCGATGCCGGACACCACCTGTCACATGTCGATCTCGCTCGACGGCTTCGTCGCCGGGCCGGACCAGAGCCGGGAGAATCCGCTGGGGATGCGCGGCATCGAGGTCCACGGCTGGCACCTCGGCGACGAGCGCGCGAACGAGGCCGACGCGACGGCGGAGGGCTGGCTGATGCGACCGCGCGGGGCCTACGTCATGGGCCGCAACATGTTCGGGCCGATCCGCGGCGAGTGGGATCAGGACTGGGATGGATGGTGGGGCTCCGAGCCGCCCTACCACGCGCCGGTCTTCGTGCTCACCCACCACGCCCGCGAGCCGATCGAGATGGAGGGCGGCACGAGTTTCCACTTCGTCACCCAGGGCTTCGAGGCCGCCTACGCGCAGGCCCGTGAGACGGCCGGCGAGGATGGCATCGACATCGCGGGCGGCGCCTCGACCGTCCGTCAGGCGCTCGCCGCCGGAGTGATCGACGAGCTCACGCTCGATCTGGTCCCCGTCCTGTTCGGGTCCGGCGAGCGGCTGTTCGACGGGGTGGAATCCTTCGGTTTCGAGCCTGTCGAGGTGCTCCACTCTCCGCTCGCCACGCACATCCGCTACCGGCGGGCGGGATGAGGAGGCGATCTTCGGACGCGAAAATGGCAAGCAGCCCAGCAAGTGGAGCGTGGCGCCGCGTCGGCCTTGGGCTGGCGGCGCTCGTCGCCGCGCTGCTGAGCGCCGGCCTGGCCCGCGGCGAGATCGCGCAGCAGGACGGGGTCCGCCTCTCCTTCGACGTCCAGTTCCGCCCTCAGGCGCTGCCGCGCGACCGGCCGGCGCCGGTCAGCGCCAGCTTCGCCGGCAGGATCAGCGCCCTCGACGGCGGCGCCCCGCCGCGCGTCAGGCGCCTCTCGATCGGCTTCGACCGTCGCGGCGTCGTCTCGACCCGAGGCTTGCCCTTCTGCCGCCGGGGCGATCTGCAATCGGTCTCGACCGGGGCGGCGCTGGCGCGCTGCGGCGACGCGCTCCTCGGCCGCGGGCATTTCGCCGCCTTCATCGACTTCCCGCCGAGCGGCTTCACGGTGCGGGGGCCGGCCCTCGCCTTCAACGGGCGGCAGGGCGGCCGGCCCGTGGTCCTCCTGCATGTCTACGTCAGCACGCCGGTGCGGGCGGCGCTGGTCATCCCGATGCGGATCTCGCGCCCGCCGCAGGGGCGGTTCGGCACCGTCCTCAGCACCAAGGTGCCGCGGCTGGCTGGCGGCGCCGGCTACCTGACCGGGATCGGACTCACCCTGAACCGCCGTTATCGCTCCGGCGGGCGGATCCGCAGCTTCGTCAGCGCCAGCTGCCCGGCGCCCGCCGGCTTCACCGTCGACGTCTTCAACCTCGCCCGCGGCAGCTTCGAATTCGCCGACGGGCAGCGGGCGAACGTCGCCCTGTCGCGGACCTGCCGGGTCAGGGACTAACCGGGCCCGGCGGATCGCTCGACCTCGAGGCGGGGATCACCGAGGACGGTTGCGTATCGGCCGCTACCTCGTTGCCGAGAAGGAAGAGTTCGGCGCGGTTCGCCGCCGCTGGTTCGGCTGAGCGGCCGGTCCGGCTCGCTGGACCCGCCTAGAGCCCCGGCGGGTGGCGGGCGACGAAGCCGGCGGTCGAGGTGGGGGCGAGGTGCCAGCGCGGGCCGGTGCCGTTCTCGTCGCCGACCGTGTCCCAGCGCAGGCCGGCGATCTCGGCGAAGGTGTGGCCGGCGTTGGCGTAGACGGTGATCCACCTGCCGGGGCCCGGTGCGCCCCAGCCCTCGAGCGCCCCCGAGGTCAGCGGCTCGGGGATCAGGCCGCCGCCGAAGAGGGCGAAGCTGACCGAGCCCGAGCAGTCATAGCCGTAGGAGTACCAGGAGCCGTGGCCGCCGCCCCAGACATAGGGGCGGCCGACGATCGAGTTGGCGTTGTTGATCACGCCCTTGACCGCCTCCGGCGCGTCGGGCGGGGCGAGGGCGATCCCGGTGAGGAGGATCGCGTTCGGGGTGGTCGGGTCGTCGTCGCGGACGTGGGCGAAGAGGTCGCCGCGCTTCGAGGCGTCGCTCGGGGTGTAGGAGCCGTTGCTGCCGGCCGAGGCGGGCGGCATCTTCTCCGGGTCGGTGATCATTTTCGGCGGCGCCGCTTCGGGCGGCGCCTCTTGCGGCGAGGCCGCGGCCTGCGGCTTGCCTTCGCGCTCGAGCCGGTAGCGGGCGCCGAGCAGCGCCAGGCTGTTGCTCAGCGTGTCGAGCGCGTCGCCGGCGCGCGAGTGGGCGAGCGCCGCGACCACCGCCGAGCGCAGCGAGTCCAGCCCCGCTTCGTCCCGCTCCGGCGCGGCGGCAGCGCCGACCGGCAGCGCCAGCGCCACGGCGACCAGCACCGCGGGCGCGCAGCGGAAGCGTGTATGAAGAGGAGCCATGCTCTGCCCGATCCCCTGCCGCAGACTAGTGGGCGAAGATTGAGTTGATGAAAATCCTGTTCGTTCCGCTGGCGATCCTCGCCTTCGTCGTCTTCCTGCTGATCCTCGGCGCGATCGGCCTCGCGGTCGCGACGACGGTGATCACGATCGTCGGCAAGTTCTTCCAGCTGATCGGCGGCGGCGGGCGCCTTATCGGCAGGGGTGGGCGGCGGCTGCGCTCGCGACGACTTCGAAGGCGGAGCCCGGAATCCGCTTCAGCTGATTGAGGTTCTGGTCGTCCCAGCGGCGGTCGCTGCTGCCGCTGAAGTACCAGTTGGAGCCGTTGTCGGCGACGATCAGCCCGAAGCGCTTCATCGCAGCGGCGATCGTCCTCGCGGCGCCGCTGAAGCCGCCGAGGCCGTAGCCGGCCTTGAGCCGCAGCCGCGTCCCCATCGCCGGCGCCCTGCCGTTGCCGGTGTCGCCGGCGCAGTGGCTGGCGGGGCGGATCCAGGCGTCGCGGGTGCTCTCGAAGGTGACGCGGAGCGCGTGGTCGAGGCGGCCGGCGGCGACTTCGTCGTAGCGGACCAGCCCGGCGAAGATCGGCAGCCCGGCGGCGTCGGCGGAGGTCCAGCCGGCGGGCCAGACGGCGTCGGAGCCGAGGTCCCAGGCGGCGCCGGAGTCGGCGTTCCAGTGCGGCTTCGGGGTCGGCCTGTAGAAGCCGCGGTACAGCTCGTAGACCTTGCACTCAGCCGTGTCGACGGCGATCACGTGGCGGTCGCCGTCGCTGCCCTTGCCACCCTCGACCGGGGCGTTGGCCGGGATCGGGAAGGGGCCGGGGGTGCTTTCGGCGCCGTAGGCCGTGTAGTGGATCGGCAGCTTCGCCTGGCCGGCGCCGACCACCGAGTAGCCGATGCCGTAGGGGCGCGGCGAGCCGAAATCGGGATGGAGCATGGCGCCGCCGTGGCTGTTGACGTAGGAGATGACCGCGCTCGAGTTCTTCGCCCGCGGCGCCTTCGAGACGTCCTGGTTCCAGGCGGCCTGGGTCGGCAGCGACCTGGCGGTGGGGGGGAGGCCGGCGGGCGGGGCGGGGAAGACCTGACAGGAGCCGAGGTCGGGCGGCGGCTCGGCGGCGCCGCTGGGCGCGGCGGCGAGCGCCAGCGCCAGCGTGACGACTACTGCGGCGAGGAGAGCGGCGGCCGCGAGCAGAGCGGCCACCCCGCGCCGCAGCGTTTGCTGTCGCCATGGGGGCCAAGAAGGCTGCATCGCGTCAGCCGTCGGGGCCGCTGGCCGCAGGGCGGTCCTCGACGACCGCCGAGGGCAGGCCCTCGCGGACCGTCAGCCGCCCGATCTCCAGCTCCTCGACCTCGAGCCGCCTGATCGCCAGCCGCCCGATCGCCGCCTTGCCGATCGCCAGCCGCCCGACCGAGAGGCGGCCGATCGCGAAGCCGCCGACCGCCGCGGCGCCGACCGCGAGGGCGCCGATCGCGGCCGCCCCGGTCGCGGTCGCGGGCCGCGCCTCGGGCTTGAAGGTTGCGACCGGCAGCCTGGCGGCGAGCGCTTCGAGCTTCGGCATCGGTTGCGAGCCTAGCGGGAGTACGCGGGGAGTAGGAGTACCCTCGCCCGGCGTTCGCCCGATGTCGTCGTATGGGCAACAGAGGGCGAACGGTGACCACCGAGCCGAGAGGAGGACGCAATGGAAAGCAGCGACGGGAGGATCGCCTTCGTGCAGTCGTGCTGGCACCGGGAGATCGTCGAGGAGTGCCGCGACTCGTTCCTGGCCGAGGTCGAGGCCCGCGGCGTGCCGAGCGCCGACGTCGACCGCTTCGAGGTCACCGGCGCCTTCGAGATCCCGCTGCACGCCCAGCGCCTGGCGGCGAGTGGCCGCTACCGCGCGATCGTCGCCGCCGGCCTCGTCGTCGACGGCGGCATCTACCGCCACGAGTTCGTCGCCGAGGCGGTGATCGACGGGCTGATGCGGGTCCAGCTCGACACCGGCGTGCCGGTCTTCTCGGCCGTCCTCACCCCGCACCACTTCCACGAGCACGCCGAGCACGAGCGCTTCTTCCACCGGCATTTCCAGGTCAAGGGACGCGAGGTGGCGACGGCCTGCGCCGAGACGATCGCGGCGCTCGAGCGACTGCCGGTCGCCGCCTGATGGCAGCCGGCTTCAGCGGCGATCGCGTCGGGTAGGGGGGCCTGCGTGGAGCTGGCGTTGATGATCGAGGGCCAGGAGGACGTCACCTGGGAGGACTGGGTGGCTCTCGCCGGGGCCTGCGAAGCGAGCGGCGTGGGGACGATGTTCCGCTCCGACCACTACCTCTCGGTCAAGGACCGGGCCGAGCGCGGCGCCCTCGACGCCTGGGCGACGATCGCGGCGCTCGCCGCGGTAACCGAGAAGCTGCGGCTGGGAACGATGGTCTCGCCGGCGACCTTCCGCCACCCGGCGGTGCTGGCGAAGATGGTCGTCACCGCCGACCACGTCTCCGGCGGCCGGGTCGAGCTCGGTATCGGGGCGGGATGGTGGCAGCGCGAGCACGAGGTCTACGGCTTCGAGCTGCCGCCGATCGGGCCGCGCATCGACGCGCTCGAGGAGCAGCTGCAGGTGGTTCGCGGCCACTGGGGACCGGGCCCGTTCGACTTCGACGGCGAGCACTTCTCGGCGGTCGAGCTCGACGCGCAGCCGAAGCCGGTGCAGGCTCCGCACCCGCCGCTGATCCTCGGCGGCTCCGGAGGCCGGCGCAGCCTGCGGCTCGCCGCCCGCTCCGCCGACGAGTACAACGTCGTGATGGCGACCCCCGAGAAGGCGCGCGAGATCCGCGCCGGCCTCGACGCCGCCTGCGAGGCCGAGGGCCGCGACCCCGCCTCGCTGCCGCTCTCGACGATGACCGGCTGGATGGTCGGCGCCGACCGCGACGAACTGTGCCAGCGCGCCGCCCGCCTCGCCGAGTGGAACGGGGAAGACGCCGATGGCGATTCATTCCTCGCCGCGCTTCCCGAGTCGACGATCCAGGGCACGGTCGAGGAAGCGGTTGAGCAGCTGCGGGCGCTCGAGCAGGCGGGACTGAGCCGGGTGATGTGCCAGCACCTGCTGCACCGCGACCTCGACGCGGTTGCGGTGATCGGCCGTGAGGTGGCGCCGCAGGTCGTGTGACCCACCGCACACGAACAGGCGTTCCACGTTCCGCCGCGCCGGGTATGTGCGGGGTTGTCGAGCAAGACGACCGAACGAGGGAAGAGGGGAAGCGATGAGTGAGCGGGAGCAGGTGGCCGGCGGCGCGCTGGGCAAGCTCGCCGGCCGCGCCAAGGAGCTGGCCGGGCAGGCGCTCGGCCGCGACGACCTCCGGCAGGAGGGGCGGCTGCAGCAGGCCGGCGCCGAGGCCGAGACCGAGGCGGCAGCCGAGCGGGCAGAGGCGGAGCGGACCGAGGAGGAAGCGCGGGTCGAGGAGGAGCGGGCGCAGGTCGATGCCGAGCGCCGCGACGCGCTGCGCGAGGGCGAGCGCCTCGAGGCCGAGGAGAACGCCGAGCGCGAGCGTCGGGTCGCCGAGGCCGAGGCCGAGCGGCGAGCCAGCGCCGAGAAGACCGCCGCCGAGGCGGCGCGCCAGGGCGAGGAGCGCCGCGCCGATGAGATCGAGCGCGAGGCGCGCGCCGAGCGCGCCGGGGCCGCCGTCGAGGCGGGAGAGCTGCAGCGAGCCGCCCGTCACGCCGAGCAGGCGGCCGACGCGATCGACCCGAAGGAGGAGAGCTGATGGCGATGCCGACCCTGCCGAGGACCGTTTTCGACCACTCGCTGAAGCTGGCGCGCGCGCCGTTCGACGCGGCGCTCTCGGTGGCGGGCGCCGCCGACTCGCCGGCGAAGCACCTGCTCGACCGGATCGAGGCGGGGACGCGCAGCGCGACGGGCGTCCTCTTCGGCGACGAGGAGCTGCGGCGCGAAGGCCGCGACGTGCTGCTGGCGACGCGGCAGCGCGAACGCGCCCTCGACCTGCGCGAGCGGGCCGCGGAGGTCGAGGAGGAAGCCGCCGCCGAGGCGGAGCAGCTGGCGATCGAGGCCGAGCGGCGCGACGAACAGGCCCGGCGCAAAGCCGAAGAGGACCAGCGCGCGGCCGAGAAGCGCAAACGCGACCGCAAGTCAAAAGCCGCAAAAAAAGCCGACAAAGAGAAGAAAAAGGCGGCAGAGAAAGCCACCAAAGCCAAGCGCAAAGACACGAAAGCCAAAGCAGCGGCCACCCTCGAGAAAGCCGAGGCGAAGGAGGAGAGCCTCGAGGCCAAAGCGGAGGCGCTGGCGGCCGAGCGCGAGGCCGAGCAGCTCAAAGCCGCCGCGGCCGAGGTCAAGGAGGAGCGCAGGAACGGCGAGGGCACCGGCGCCTAGCCCCTCCCGCCCAGCGCCGACCCTGGCCGGGGCGCTGCTGCGGCCGTAGAATCGCCCTGTGGCGAGGACCAAGTACCTGCTCGACGAGTCGCAGCTGCCGACGAGCTGGGTCAACCTGCTGCCCGATCTGCCGGGCGAGCCGCTGCCGCCGCTCAATCCCGGCACCGGCGAACCGGCGGGCCCCGACGACCTGACGCCGATCTTCCCGCTTGGAGTGATCGAACAGGAGGTCTCGATGGAGCCCGAGATCGAGATTCCCGAGGAGGTGCGCGAGGTCTACAAGCTCTGGCGCCCGACGCCCCTGATCCGCGCCCGCCGCCTCGAGCGCGAGCTCGATACCCCGGCCCACATCTACTACAAGTACGAGGGCGTCTCGCCGGCCGGCTCCCACAAGCCCAACTCCGCCGTCGCCCAGGCCTACCTCAACAAGCAGGCGGGGGTGAAGAAGCTGGTCACCGAGACCGGGGCGGGCCAGTGGGGCTCGGCCCTCTCGCTCGCCTGTCGCCTCTTCGGCCTCGAGTGCGAGGTCTTCATGGTCGGCGTCTCCTACGACCAGAAGCCCTACCGGCGGGCGATGATCGAGACCTGGGGCGGCACCGTCCACCGCAGCCCCACCGACCGCACCGACGCCGGCCGCTCCCAGTCCGCCCACGAGTCCGGCAGCCTCGGCATCGCGATCTCAGAGGCGGTCGAGGTGGCGGCCAAATCCGAGGACGCCAACTACGCCCTCGGCTCGGTCCTCAACCACGTCTGCCTGCACCAGACGGTGATCGGCCAGGAGTCGATCGCCGCCCTCGAGCAGGCCGGCGAGTACCCCGACGTCGTCGTCGGCTGCGTCGGCGGCGGCTCCAACTTCGCCGGCCTCATCTACCCCTTCGTCCGCGCCAACCTGCGCGAGGGCAGGACCACCCGCTTCCTCGGCGCCGAGCCGGCGGCCTGCCCGACCCTGACCCGCGGCACCTACGCCTACGACTTCGGCGACACCGTCGGCATGACCCCATTGATGCCGATGTACACCCTCGGCCACGACTTCGTCCCACCGCCCGTCCACGCCGGCGGCCTCCGCTACCACGGCGACGCCCCCAGCCTCTGCGCCCTGGTCCACAACGGCCTGGTCGAGGCGACCGCGGTGAAGCAGACCGAGGCCTTCGCCGCCGCCGTCCGCTTCGCCTCGACCGAGGGCATCATCCCCGGCCCCGAGCCCGCCCACGCGATCAAGGCCACCATCGACGAGGCTCTCGCAGCCAAGCAGGCTGGCGAGGAGCGCGTCATCCTCCTCGGCCTCTCCGGCCACGGTCACTTCGACATGTCCGCCTACGCCGCCTACCACGCCGGCGAGCTCGAAGACCTCGAGTTCTCCGACGCCGAGATGGAGGACGCCCTCGGGCGCCTGCCCGACGCACCGAGCATCGCCTGAGGGCCGCTGCCCCGAGCGCCCAGGCCCCCGCCGCCGCCCCGCCGCCCTCCCACCGCCCCCGCCCGGTAAATTGAGCCGAGCGAGGTGGCTGTAGCTCAGCTGGTAGAGCTCCTGGTTGTGGTCCAGGCGGTCGCCGGTTCGAATCCGGTCAGCCACCCCTCGCAGCGGCTCGCGGAGCCGCCCTCAGAAGCCGTAGTCGCCATAGCCGTTGGAGTTTTCGAAGTGGTCCTCGAGGCGCTGGTACTGGGAGGCTCCGGCCCTCGTCAGCCGCCAGCCGTCGCCCTCGCGTTCGACCAGGCCTCGTTGCTCCAGTCCCTCGAGCGCGGCCTCCGTCGCCTCGATGCCGGGAGAGCGATAGGGCTTCCAGGTGGCGCCTTTGCCCAGGGCCTCGTCGACCTGCGCCGTCGTCAGCGCCGCGATGTCGCTGAGACGGACCAGGACGCGATCGGAAAGGCTCGCCACCTGTCAAGGATACGAATCGCCCGTGCTGGTCCGGTGCGGTCAGGTCGGTCAGGACGGAGGGCCCCGATCGGGGGGTGGAGGGGCCGAGGCCGCGGCGGCCGCCGGGCGCTCCCCGTCAAACTGACCTCACGCATGCGTCCAAGCAGAAGAACGAGGAGGAAGGGATGAGCTCAGCCGCTGCGGTCGAGTCGATCGATCCGGCCAACGGCGAGGTGGTGGAGCGCTACGAGGTCTTCACCGAGTCGCAGATCGATGAGGCGCTCGGCGGCGCGTCCGCCTGCTTCGAGCGGTGGCGGAAGAGCGCGTGGAGCGAGCGCTCCGAGCTGATGAGCGGGGTCGCGCGCGAGCTTCGGGCCGGCGCCGAGGAGATCGCCCAGATCGTCAGCCGCGAGATGGGCAAGCCGATCACCGAAGCGCTGGCCGAAGTCGAGAAGTGCGCCTGGGCGGCCGAGCACTATGCCGAGAAGGGCGAGGAGTACCTCGCTCCCGAACCGATCGACGTCGGCGAGGGCCGGCGGGTCGCCGTCCACAAGCGGCCGCTGGGCGTCGTCCTCGCGATCATGCCCTGGAACTATCCGCTCTGGCAGGCGATGCGGGCGGCGGCGCCGATCGTCTCGGCCGGCAACTGCCTCTTCCTCAAGCACGCCTCCAACGTGACCGGCTGCGGCCTGGCGCTGGAGCGCGTCTTCGCCCGGGCCGGCGCCCCGGAGGGGCTTTTCCGGACGGTGATCGTCCCCGGGTCGAAGACCAGCGCCCTGATCGACGACCCGCGGATCGCCGCCGTCACCCTGACCGGCTCCGATGCCGCCGGCGCCGCCGTCGGCGAGGCCGCCGGCCGGGCGATCAAGCCGGTCGTGCTCGAGCTCGGCGGCTCGGACCCGTTCATCGTCCTCGCCGACGCCGACCTCGACAAGGCGGTCGAGGTCGGGGTCACCGCCCGCTTCCAGAACACCGGCCAGACCTGCATCGCCGCGAAGCGCTTCATCGTCGTCGACTCGGTTGCCGACGAATTCGAAGCGCGCTTCGCCGAGGCCGCCGCGAAGCTCCGTCGCGGCTCGCCGCTCGACTCCGAGACCCAGCTCGGCCCGATGGCTCGCGAGGACCTGCGCGACGAGCTGGCGGAAATGGTCGACGCCTCGCTGCGCGCCGGCGCCCGTGTCCTCACCGGTGGCTCGACCCCGCAGGAGCCCGGCGCCTGGTACGAGCCGACGGTGCTCAGCGCCGAGGCCGGCGCCGACGCCCCGGTGCTGAGGGAGGAGACCTTCGGCCCGGTCGCCGCGGTAGCTCGCGTCGCCGACGAGGCGGCCGCGATCGCGCTCGCCAACGATTCCGAATTCGGCCTCGGCGCCAGCGTCTGGACCACCGACCTCGAGCGCGCCGAGGCGCTCAGCGCCGAGATCGAAGCCGGCATGGTCTTCGTCAACTCGATGACCGCCTCGGACCCGCGAATCCCCTTCGGCGGGGTCAAGCGCAGCGGCATCGGCCGCGAGCTCGGCGGCGAAATCGGGATGCGAGCGTTCCTGAATCTGCAGGCGGTGGCGGTGAGCGGGAAGTAGGGCGGCCGCTCGGGTGCTCTAATCAGGCTTCGGGAGTCGGCTGCGGTTCGTTCGCTGGCGTTTCGAAAGACAGCATCACTACGAGAGCAGGAATCGCCTCCTCGCCGGACTGAGAAAGACGCTGCGCTGCCTTAGCCTGTTCCTCGAGGATGCCGTCCAGCGTTTCGTCCAGCAGGGCGGCGATTGCACTCCAGCCCTCCTCGTCGAGTAGGACGGGGGTGCGGCTTAGGTGTCGCTCGTCGCGACTGTCGAAGGTGCCGGCGGTGACGGCTGCGCCCGCGTCTTTGAAGATGCGGTCGATACCCCACGCGGTAGCGACAGATTTCGTTTGCGAGTCAACTTCCGCCCATTGCTCGGTGGTCCACCAGGGCCGGGTGGTCGCTTTGTAGAAGTGCTCGGTGGAGCCGCGAACGGGGCGTTCCCGGACGATTTCGACCATACCCAGCCTCTCCAGCTTTCGTGCGTGGTAATTCACCACGCCCAAGTCCTCGCCGAGTTCCTTGGCTAATTCACTTGGACTCGCTTCTCTGTCCCGAAGAGTCGCTAGGAGGTGTACGCGAAGCGGATGGTTGATCGCAGTAACGAAGTCGGGCTGCTCAAGCCTTCGGTCTCGCCGCTTCCCCTGCTCAAGGCTGCTCACCTGGTTCCTCCCGTTGAGACTCATTCCTTAAGTCGAGGAATTTAGCGCAAATATTGCTAGCCGAGTTTGCGTTGATCACATCTCACCGCTGAAGCGCGTTCCACCAAACTCCTCGCCCGTCCGCTCCGGGAGGGAGGGGGGTGAATGGGATGAAGATCGCAGTTAGCGCAGACGTCGTGCCGTCGATTCGCACGACCAAGCTGTCGTAGTTAGCCACCAACGGCGGCCCCCGGTCCAAGAGCCACCTGGCGGGGGCCGCTACTTCTGTGCTGGGCCTTCGGGTTCCAGTGCAGGGGCGAGCGCGGATTCCGAACCGGTGAAATCGCACCAAGTTATCGGTACCTGGTAGGTATCCCGGGCTCTGCAGACGTACCAAAACCCGGAGGCCCCCCAGCCCATGCCCAAAGGACCGTGGAAGCGTCCCGCCGACGATGGCGAGGCGATGGTTTTCGCCCTCAAGCACCCGTTGCGGCGGCGCTTGCTGGTGGCTTACGCGGAAGGTGTCTGCTCGCCGACACAGGTCGCCCAACGGCAGCGCGAGGACCTGCACCTGGTCGCGTACCACTCTCGCGCCCTGAGCTTCTTCGGGGTGATCGAGCTGGTCGAGACACGGCCGTCGCGCGGCTCGACCCAGCACTTCTACACAGCCAACGACCTCGGGCGGCGGGCGCTCGAGCTGGCCGAAAGCAGCGGGATGATCGACGGCGACGAAGCTCAGCCCGGCTGAGCGACGAAGCGCTCGGAGTCGCGGAGGACGAGGGCGACGGCGCCGAGGACGTCGGCGCGCTCGCCGAGGGTGCCGGTGGTGACCGGGATCTCGCGCATCGCGCCGATCGTGGAGCGGGCGATGGCGGCGCGAATCGGGTCGAGGAGGAGGTCGCCGGAGCGGGCGAGGTCGCCGCCGATCACGACTCGCTCGGGGGCGAGGATGTTGCAGGCGTCGGCGACGGCGCGGCCGACCGCGTGGCCGGCGTCGGCGATCACCCGCCGGCAGCCGGCGTCGCCGTCCTCGGCCATCGCGACGACCTGGCGGATCGTGAGGTCGGGGCCGTGGCGGCGGCGGAGGGGTTCGAGCACGGCCTCGGCGCCGGCGAAGGTCTCGAGGCAGCCGCGGCTGCCGCAGCGGCAGACGGGACCGGCTTCGTCGACGATGGTGTGGCCGATCTCGCCGGCGGTGCCGGCGTGGCCATGGTAGAGGCGGCCGTTGAGGATCAGCCCGCCGCCGACGCCGGTGGAGATTTTCAGGTAGAGGAGGTCGGAGCAGCCGCGGCCCGCGCCCCAGACGATCTCGGCGAGGGCGGCGAGGTTGGCGTCGTTCTCGACGCTGACCTCGAGGCCGAGCTCCTTCTGCATCAGCTCGGCCGGGTGCGAGGCGATCCAGCCGGGGAGGATCGCCGAGTCGCCGACCTGGCCGGTGTCGCGGCGGAGCGGCCCGGGGAGGCCCATGCCGACGCCGGCGACGAGCCGGGTGTCGATCGCGTTCTCCTCGACCAGGCGGCGCAGGAGCGAGGCGGCGAGGGCGATGCCCTCGTCGGCGCTGCCGTGGTCGGTGTCGAGGCGGTCGGAGGCCTCGGCGAGGATCGTGTGGGCGAGGTCGGCGATCGCGACCCGCACGTGGGAGTGGCCGAAGGCGATGCCGACGGCGAGGCCGGCGTCGCGGCTGAGGGCGAGGGCGCGGCCGCGGGCACCCTCGAGGTCTTCGTCGATCACCCACTCCTCGTCGCGCAGCTCGTGGGCGATGCTGGAGACGGTGGCGGGGGAGAGGCCGCTGGCGCGGGCGAGCTCGGCCTGGGTCATCGGGCCGCGGGAGCGGAGAAGCTCGATCAGGCGGAGCCGATTCGCGGCGCGGAGTTCGCTCTGTGAACCGGGTTGCGACGCGGACACGCCTGCACTTTAGGACGAAACGCGGATTAAGTCGAAATTACGTTCGGAGTCCGAAATACAAACGGTCGAAGAGTTCCTATAACGTTCAGGCTCCAAACGCCGGATGCGTTTGGTGGCGAGCGCCGAACGAGTTTCTCTCTCCTCAGGCCTGCCGCAGCATTTCGCCTGAAACTTGCCCGGTTGCAGGCCGAAATGCTGTGCCCGGAGACGCCGGCTGCCCTCGAGCCCGGGGTCGAGGTTGCCTTTTCCCCCGATATACGGGGCAAAAGGCAACCTCGAGGAGTCCGGTCGCCGACCGTTGCACAGATCGTTGTTTCGATTCCGTGCGGTGTGGTACTAATACTGAATCTTGGGTAGGGACGGGTTCTTCGACTGGTTGGGAGGCCGGCGCGGGGTGGCGCTCTGGGCCGCGTTCGCCTGCATGCTGGTGGCCCTGCTGCTTCCCGGCCCCGCCGCCGCCGCCGAGCTCCAGGCCCATGGCAGCGTCGAACAGGTCTACGCGACCGGCCTCGCACCGGGCGCTGAACTCACTCTCTACGACGGTGGCGGCCAGGAAGTCGCGACCCAGAGCGCCAGCCAGCTCGGCGGCGTCATCTTCCGCGAAGTCGCGCCGGGCGGCGGCTACCGGGTCGGCCCCGCCGGCAACGGTCCCGAATCGGCGCCGCTGCAGGTGCTGAGCACCCAGTCGGCGCCGCCCGACCCCTCGCTCTACAGCCAGTCGATCCCCGACCACGGCTACGGCTACCTGACCACCCGCGACGGCACCAAGCTCGCGATCGACGTCCACCCGCCGCAGGACGTCACCCACGTCCTGCCCGGGGTCGAACTGCCCCAGCTGCCGAGCGGCCCGACCCCGACCCTGATCGAGTACGCCGGCTACGGTTACGCCAATCCGGCCGGGCCGGAAAGCGGCATCTCGCTGATCGCCAACCTGATGGGCTTCACGGTGGTCGACGTCAACATGCGCGGCACCGGCTGCTCGGGCGGCGCCTTCGACTTCTTCGAGCCGCTGCAGGGCCTCGACGGCTACGACGTGGTCGAGACGATCGCCAACCAGCCCTGGGCGCTCCACCACCAGGTGGGGATGATGGGGATCTCCTACGGCGGCATCAGCCAGCTGTTCACCGCGGCGACCCAGCCGCCGAGCCTGGCGGCGATCTCGCCCCTCTCGGTGATCGACAACACCCAGACGACGCTCTACCCGGGCGGCATCCTCAACACCGGCTTCGCGCTCGAATGGGCGAAAGAGCGGGTCCACGACGCCGAAGCGGCCGGGCCGGAAAGCGGCCAGGCCTGGGCCTACCAGCGGATCCAGGAAGGCGATGCGACCTGCGCCGAAAACCAGGCGCTGCACCCCGAGGCGGTCGACCTGCTGAAAAAGGTCGAGGAAAACGACCACTACGTCCCGAAGGTCGCCGACCCGCTGGCGCCGGTCACCTTCGTCGACAAGGTCGACGTCCCGACCTTCATGGCCTGCCAGTGGACCGACGAGCAGACCGGCGGCAACTGCCCGACCCTCGCCTCGCGCTTCACCGGCACCGACCGCAAGTGGTTCACCTTCACCAACGGCACCCACATCGACTCGCTCGACCCGGCGACCTTCAACCGCTGGCTCGACTTCCTGCAGATCTACGTCGCGAAACGACCACCGATCCTGGTCGGGGCGGCGCTCCGCGCCGCGGCGCCGCTGGTCTTCCAGGAAGCGATGGGAATCCCGCTGCTGACCCTGCCCGCCGACCCGATCCAGCTGCTGCCCACCTACGGCCTCGCCAAGGCCGCCTTCGAGCAGCAGAAGCCGGTCCGGGTTCTCTTCGACAGCGGCGCCGGGGGCCTGCTCGGTCCGGGCCGGCCCTACCCGGGCTACGAGAAGTCCTTCGACGCGCTGCCCGTCCCCGGCACCCAGGCGAAGTCCTGGTACCTCGGGCCCGGTGGCAGCCTCGCCGCCAGCGCGCCCGCCGCCCCGGGCGCCGACGAATTCGCCGCCGACCCGCGGGCGCTGCCGAAGACCGACTTCAGCGGCGACACCGCCTCGGGCGAAGGCGGCCTCTGGACGGCACTGCCCGAATACCACTGGGAACAGAGCCCGGCCGGCAAGGCGGTCTCCTACCTGACCGCGCCGCTCGGCGCCAACGCCACCGTGATCGGCGCCGGCGCCGTCAACCTCTGGGTCCGCTCGGCCGCTCCCAACGTCGACCTGCAGGCGACGATCAGCGAGGTGCGCCCCGACGGCAGGGAGACCTTCGTCCAGAACGGCTGGGTGCGGGGCAACGAGCGCAAGCTCGACGCCGCCAAGAGCACCCCGCTCGAGCCGGTGCTCAGCCTGCGCGAATCCGACGTCGAAGCGCTGCCGCCGAACGAATTCGTCCCGCTGACGATCCCGCTCTACTACCAGGGCCACGCCTACCGCGCGGGCTCGCGGATCCGGGTGACGATCGCCGCCCCCAACGGCACCCAGCCGATCTGGTCCTTCGACCACGCCGAGCCGGAAACCGGCTCGACCCAGGTCGCGATCGCCTACGGCGCCGGCACCCCCTCGAACCTCCTGCTCCCCGTCGTCCCCAACCTCAGCGTCCCGACCGGGCTGCCGCCGTGCCCGGGCCTGCGGGGGGAGCCGTGCCGCAGCTACCAGGCGTTCGCCAACCAGCCGGCGACGCCCTGAGCCCGCGGCCGGCTCTCGCCCCGTAGGCGGCGGTCAGCTGGTCTCGGATCGCCGCCGCGCCTAGCCCGCCAGCAGCGCGTCGACCTGACCGAGCGCTTCGCGCATCCCCTCTTCGGCGCCCATCTCGATGATCTGCTCCATCTGCTCGCGGGTCGAGAAGCGGGACTCGATCGCCATCTTGGTGCGGCCGTCGGACTCGGTCAGGGTGACGGTGGCGACCGAGGTGGGCATCTCCGGATTGGGGTTGCCCTGCTCGTCGGCGAAGCCGTCTTCGAAGCGCAGGCGGGTGGGCGGTTCGACCTCCTCGACCTGCCACCAGCCGTGGTAGCGCTGGCCGTCGGGACCGGTCATGTAATAGGCGACGCGGGCGCCGGGGGTGAGGTCGTGGGCGGTGAAGGTCGCCGGGTGGCTCGGCGGGCCCCACCAGCGCTCGAGCTGGCGGGGGTCGGCCCAGATCTGCCAGATGCGCTCGGCGGGGGCGTCGAACTCGGCGGTGATCGTCATCGTCAGCGCGTCGAGGTCCTTCTGCACGTCGGTCACTGGCATCTCGGGTCTCCGTTCTCGGGTTGGTCGAGGATCTGGTCGATGCGCTCGATCCGGCCGCGCCAGGCGGACTCGAGCCGGTCGAGGGCGGCGCGGGCGCGTTGCAGCGCCTCGGTCTCGGCGCGGACGACGGTTTCGCGGCCGCGGCGCTGCTTGCTGACCAGCCCCGCCCGCTCGAGCGTCGCGACGTGCTTCTGCACCGCCGCGAGGCTGACCGGATAGAGCCGGGACAGGGCCGAGACCGAGAGCTCGCCCTCGCCGGCCCGGCCGAGGATGTCCCGCCGGGTCGGGTCGCCGAGGGCCTTGAAGAGGAGGTCGGTCCGCCGCTCCTCGGTCTGCGCACCTACAACCATAGGGTTGTAGGTTAGCGTCATTGACGAGTTGGCGGGGCCAGGGCCCCGTCAACTCGTCAATGGCTGATTTCGGCTACCGGCCGGTGAAGGTTGCGGCGTAGCAGGGGCCGCCGGCGCAGTCGTCGCTTTCCTCGATCGCCCCGGCGAAGAAGTCGGAGACGAGCTGCTGCTCGGCCGCCGTCGCGCGGGGGAGGCCGTGGGGGTCTTTCCGTCCTGTTCGGCCCCTCCTGGGACCGGGTCTCACCGCAGGCGTTGGGGGGTCTCCACCCGGTTAGCCTGAAGCGATGCCTGTGCCCGAGTGGCCGCCGATCGAGGAGCCCGAGCTGCGGGCCCGGCTGGCGCTCGCCGACGCCGAGTTCCGCCGGCTGGTCGGCGAGATCGCCCGCGCCGTCCCGCCGCGCGAGTTCGAGGCTGCGGCGCTCGCCCACGCGGTCGGCTACCCGTGGGAGCGGCCGCCGGGCTCCTACGAGCTGCGCGAAGGCGAGGCGCGGCTCCTCTCCTCGCTGCCCGAGGAGGAGCGCGAGGCGCTGATCGAGCGCTACCGGGCGCCCGCCGCCGGCCGGGTGCCGCTGCTGGCGATCGGCTCCAATGCGGCGCCCGAGGTGCTGGAGCGCAAGTTCGCCCACTTCGAGGCGCCCGAGGACCGGGCGGTGCTGGCGCTGACCGGCTGGCTGCGCGACTTCGACGTCGGGCCGGCGGCTACCGTGGCGCTCTACGGATCGATGCCGGCGACCGTCTTTCCCAGCGCCGGGACCGAGGTGTCCTCGACCGTGCTGTGGGTCACCGCGGCGCAGTTCACCCAGCTCACCTGGTCGGAGCTGACCTACTGGCTCGGCCGCCTCCGCACCCCGTTTGCGGTCGAGGGGGCCGAGGCTGGCTTCGAGGAGGTGCTCGTCTACGTCTCCCGCTTCGGCGCCTTCTGCCCCGACGGCGAGCCGCTCGCCCTGGCGGCGGTGCCGGCCCGCGGCCGCAGCGCGGCGGCGCTGACCCAGGAGCAGCTGCTGGCCCTCGCCGCGTCGCTCGCGCTCGGCCCCGGCGCGACCTCGGAGGACCTGGTCCGCGCCTGCTGCGAGGACATGGGCGGCCTCGCGGCGCGCGTCGCCGCCAGCGTCTGGGCCCGTTCCCGCCCCTTCGAGTCGCCGCGCTGGACGCCGTATCCCGCCGCGGCCCCGGTTCCGCCGCCCTGAGTTGCGCGAGAACGGCGCGATGGAGCGCAGCGGCGGGCCGGAGGTCGTCGGCGAGGCGTCGCCGGCTACCTCGACGCGCCGCAGCTGCGCGAGGGGATCGACGACTACGTGGTCCAGCCGGCCCGCGCCGCCGCCCGCCCCTCCCGGGACAGACCCTCCTAGCCCGCGGGAGCGCGGTCGCGGGGTCGTTCGTTCTCGAGGTCGTAGTCCCTGAACGGCATCGAGATCGCGATGCAGAGGGTGATGTGGAGGAGCAGGCTCTTGGCTGCCCGCGGGTCGACCACCAGCTGGCCCCGGAAGCGAGGGTTGTAGCGGGCGCGAGAGACGGTGACGATCCGCAGCTGGTCGCGACGCAGGCGGTTGCCGAGCCACTTCTCGTCTCCGTGCTTCTCGGCCAGGGTTTCGCAGAGGAGCTGGCGGCCTTCCTCGACGGTGAGCATTTCTTCCGGCTCCCGGCCGAGGCACTCCGGCGACATCCACACCCAGCAGTCGGGGATCGACGGTTTCACCCGCGGTCGTGGCTGGACCTCGAGCTCGACCCTGGTCTCCCTCTCTTCGCCCTCGAGTTTCCTCCGCGCGACCCTCGCCAGTGCGGCCGTGTCGACCAGGGGACGCCCGCTCTTCGCCGGGTCGACCCCGATCCGGCCGTCGCAGACGCGGACCGCGTACGGGTGCTCGTCGGTGAACTCCGTGCAGGTGTCGAGGAATCCGCTCCAGATGTCCTCCGGCCCGAGTTGGACCCAGTTCGGGATCTGGCCGCCGGCGCCCTCCGACTGGCTTGGGTGCCCGGGGTGGGCATCCATGTGTTCGATGATCTTCTTCAGGTTCCAGGGCACGATCAGCGAGATGCGCTCGGGGTTGCTGCGGATCAGCGCTTTGCGGTGTCGCAGCCCTTCGACATAGCCGGCGATGCCGGCGTCGTGGTGATGGAGACCGGCCGCCAGCTGCTGGATCGCGGCATCGTCGAGCAGCGCGGTCGGCACCTCGTTGCGCAGCAGGAAGAGGATCCCCCGCCGGGCCTCGGTCCGCCAGAGGAGGTCGTCGAGGCAGCGCTGGAAGAGCGGCGCGGAGAGCACCCCGTCGCTGTCCATCGCCATCCGCTCGCTGGCGCTGAGCCGGCCGAATCCCATCGCCGCCTCCTTGCCGGCGGCGAGGGCCGCTTCGACCGTCGGCGGATTCGGCAGCTGCATCTCCGAGTCGAGCCAGTTGTCGCTGCGGTCGGCGTTCAGCCGCTGGGCGGCCTCGTTGGCCAGGGTGTCGATCAGGCGGCCCATCTCCGGCAGCCAGAAGGAGCGCTGTTGTTCCTCTTCGTCGTCCCTGGAGCGGCTGCCGAGGAAATGGCCGAGACCGCCGATCGCGAACATGTTGATCCCGTCCGGCGGACCCGAGTCGAGCACGCTTCGCGGCCGCACGATCGGGTCGTTGCCGCCGACGATGAACAGCATTCGCCGCCGGAAAGCGGCGAGTCGGGTCTGGTAGCTGCCTTTGTACTCCTGCTCGAAGACCTCGTAGAAGGTGCTTTTCAAGCAGAGGAAAAGGTCGAAATCGATTCCGGAGATCCGCTCGGGATGCAGGATGTCCTCGCCTTCGACCTTGTAGCGCTGGGTCAGCATCGCGTCGTCGAGCTCGTAACGCAGCGAGTGCAGGACGGTCTGCCACTCTTCCGGGTTGGCGAACGCGGTCGGGGCGAGTTCTCGCAGCGCGCCTCCCGAGAGCAGCGTCGAGCAGGAGGCGATCAGGAACGGCCAGGACATGAACACCGACTGCGCCGTGAAGCCGCCGAGGCTGTAGCCGATGACGTGGACGTCGGGCTCCTGCTCCTCGTCCCCAGGCCGCAGCTCGCCGCCGAGGCGAGCCGTGAGGTGGAGCGCCGCCCGCAGGGAGGAGACGGCGAGCGAGAAGCATTCCGGATCCGGCGACTCCTTCATCCCGACGGCGTTCTGCTGGCTCGAGTGAGCCTCTTCCACCGCTGTGTCCGAGGATCGGTACAGAGCCTCCCAATCGCTCCAGATCGCGTCGGCCAGGACCTCGTCTTCGAGCCGGCTGCCCGGCGGGGCGTCGGCTTCCTTCAGCAGGTTGAGCCCCGAGATGCAGCGGTAGGTGGAGCGGCGGGCGAGCGCGCTCAGCAGCCACCTGGTCTCGATCATGTAGCGCAGGAACTGGCGGAACAGGTGCGAGCCGTCCCAGAGGTAATGGTCGAGCGGGGTCTCGGCGAAGCCGGCGAAGCGCGACCTGGTCAGGTGCCCGGGGAAGGGGCGCAGGATGCAGGCGGTCCCGCGCTGCTCGTCGTCCTGGTGGATCAGGTAGGAGGCGAGTTTGTAGTACAGCCCCATCGACTGCGTCTCGTTGAGGCCGTTGTGCATCAGGTAGATGCGCCGGATCTGGGTCTGCCGGTCGTAGTCGGGGTGGAGCAGGACGCGGTAGCTGTGGAGGTTCTCCGACTGGCCCTCGTTCACGTGGTACTCGTGGAGCCGGTGCAGGCCGTGGATCGGCGCCGAAGGGAAGCGCAGGAGCAGCTCCTGGATGTCGTTGGGACCGGGCTCCTCGTCGGGGCCGTCCATCGCGATCCGCCGCTCGAGCCAGCGGCTCTGCTCGTCGGGCGTCCACAGCGCGGGCATGGGACGGCCGCCGGCCAGCCAGTCGGGTTGGTCGAGCTCGAGCTTGAAATCGCGTTCCGCTTCCCGGATCGCGCTCGCGTGTTCGTAGGAGCGGGTCTCCAAAATTGGCGGCGTACCCTACAAGTACCGCTGCTGTATCCAGTGCTGGCTCGGCTGCCTTGCAAAGGCGCTTGCCCACGGCGAGTGGCCGATGCCGCCGGCTCGCCGGACTAGCGCTCGAGCAGCCGCGCCAGGCGCAGCGCGACTCGCAGCTCGAGCTGGCGCCGGGTGATCGGCCGGCCGAGCATGGCTTCGGCGCGGCGGACGCGGTAGGCGACGGTGTTGGCGTGGACGCCGAGGCGACGGCCGGCGCCGACGAAGCTGGAGCCCTCCTCGAGGAAGATCGCCAGGGTCGAGGCGAGGCGGACGGTGGCGTCGTCCCCGGCGGCGAGGTCGCCCAGCTCGCGGTCGGTGAAGCGGCGGACGGCGGCGAGGTCCTCGGCGAGGAGCGCCTCGAGCGAGAGCTCGGGGTAGGCGGCGACGGCCCCCGCGCCGGCGCCGCGCAGCTGGGCGACGCGGCGGGCCCGGAGCGCCTCCCGATGACTGAGGACGAATCCCTCGACGCCGTGGGCGGGCGTCCCGACGGCGACCGAGAGGCCGTGGCCGGCGGTCCGCGGCGGGCGCAGCCGGGTCAGGTCGGGCGCGCTCGGCCGCCCTGCCCAGCAGGCGAGGTGGCGGCCCTCGGCGACGGTCAGTGGCGCCGACGCCCCCAGCGAGGTGGCGACCGCGACCGCCGCCTCCTCCATCGCCGCGAAGAGGTCGCCGGCATCGCCCGGGCGCTCGCCGCTCCCTTCGCTCCAGACGACGAAGCCGACATGGAAGCGGTCGAGCTCGTAGCCGAGCCGCAGGCTGACCGCGGCGGCGTCGGCCGGCACGGTGCCGCCGAGCAGCGCCCGCACCTCCGCCGCGCGGACGGCGGCCGCGCCGCGCACCCAGCGCTCGTGCTCGCCCGTGTAGACGTCGGTCAAGCGCCGCTCGACCGCCTCGACCCAGGCGAACATCCAGGCGTTGAAGAAGGCCATCGCCTCGGCCAGGTGGTCGGGATCGTCGGTCGCCGCCCGCAGCCGCTCGAGGATCATGCCGCCGAAGACTCCCTGGGCGGTGCGGTAGGCGAGCTGCATCAGCCTCAGCTCGAGCCCGCGGACGACGTACTCCTTCGCGTAGCCGATCGCCTCCGGCGGCGGCTGCACCGCTCTCGGGTCGGTGCCTTCGCGCATCATCGTCACGATCACCCCGAGGTTGGAGCGGGCGGCCTGCAGCGTCCACGGCCGCATGTCCTCGTCGAGCTCGGGGAGGTGCTCGTGGACCGCGCCGGCGAGCGTCGCGGCGATCGCGTCGAGCTCGTGGCTGAGCGTCTCGACGATCGCTTCGATCTCGCCGCGGCTCGCCAGAGGCGGCGAGGCGATGCCTGCGCCCGATCCCATCTCACTAATCTAAATCTTTTGTGCCCCCGGCACAAACCGCTGCCCGGCGATCGGGTGCCGGAGACGAGGACAGCGTGACCGCACCCGCCTAGTGTCATCGCGGGCTGCCCGGGGGTGGCCCGGGGCACGGGAGGTGCCAGGGGCGAGAAGCCGCCCTGCTCAGCGGCTACGGCAGGGCGGCTTCAGCCCTGCCCTGAAACGGCGCTCGGCGTCTGGATCGAATCGCCGAACCGCTCCAGGAACACCGTCTCCTCGACCGGCAGCCGCTTCAGCTTGCGCGGGAAGCCGCGCTCGGGGTAGCCGGCGCCCAGCATGCAGGCGATCAGGTGGTCGTCGGGGATCCCGAGCAGCTCCTTGATCTCCGGCTCGGCCTCGACCGCGAGGGTGGTGATCGCGCTCGCCACCCCCTCGACGCGGAGCGCGATGCAGAGGTTCTGCACGTAGGGGTAGATCGAGGCGCCGCCGACGACCGAGGGCCGGTCGAGCTCGAGGTCGGTGAGGTGGAGCGAGTCGCGGTGGGCGCAGACGACGATCAGCAGCGGGATCTCGGCGAGGTTGTGGGCGAACTCGTTCGCCGCCCGCACCGCCTTCTCGCGCGAGCCGTCCTCGCCGAGCGCTCGCGCCAGCGCCTTCTCGAAGTACGGCGTCCACGCCCCCAGGTAGAGGTCGCGCAGCCGCTCCTTCGTCGCCCGCTCGCGGACCACGACCAGCCGCACCGGCTGGCGGTTGCCGCCCTGCGGCGCGAAGCGCGCCGACTCGGCGGCCCGGTAGATCAGCTCGTCGGGGACGTCGTCGGGCCTGTAGCGCCGGCAGGCGCCGATCGTCCGCATCGCCTCCAGCGCGTCCACGCTCTCAGCCGTCCCCGCCGCGCAGGGTCTGGTCGATGAACCCGATCTTCATCCTCGGCGAAGGTAGCAACGGCAGCCCGCCGGCCGGCGCCTCCGCGGCGTCGGCTGGAGGATCGCCCCAAAAACAGTCGTGGCGCCGCCCCCGGGCGGCGAATAGGGTGACTGCGGTCGTGAGCTTCACCGGGAAGGCAGCAGTCCGCCTCGCCGCCGTCGTTGCGGTGGTCCTGGCTGCGCTCTCGTTCGTTGCCGCGGCGCCGGCGGCGCCGGTCACCGCTTCCAACGACGCGCTGCGGACCGGTTGGTATCCGGACGAGCCGCAGCTCAGTCCGGCGGCGCTCGCCTCCGGGAGCTTCGGGCAGATCTTCGAAACGCCGATCCAGGGCCAGGTCTACGCGCAGCCGCTGGTCTCGAACGGGACCCTGCTGGTGGTCACCGAGGACAACTGGATCTACGGCCTCGACCCGGTGAGCGGCGCCGTCCGCTGGTCGCGAAACGTCGGCGCGCCGTTCGAGATCGAAGCCGAATTCCCCGGCTGCACCGACCTCGTGCCCAACGTCGGGATCACCGGCACGCCGGTGATCGACCCCGACAGCGGGACCGCCTACTTCCTCGCCAAGACCTACTCGGCGCTGCCGAAAGCGCCGATCTGGCAGATGCACGCGGTCAGCATGGCGACCGGCCAGGAGGCGCCCGGCTTCCCGGTGACGATCAGCGGCAACGCGGAAAACATCAGCCAGCCGGAATTCGACGCGGAAAAGGAGCTGCAGCGCCCCGGCCTGCTGCTGATGGACGGGGTCGTCTACGCCGGCTTCGGCAGCCACTGCGACATCCGCACCTACCAGGGCTGGCTGGTCGGCGTCTCAACCAGCGGCCAGCTGCGGACGATGTGGGCGACGGGCCCGGACGGCTCGGCGATCTGGCAGGCGGGCGGCGGGTTGATCTCCGACGCCCCAGGCCAGATCCTGTTCGCCACCGGCAACTCGTTCGCAGCGACCCCGCCGGACAGCCCGACTCCGCCGAGCGACCTCGGCGAGGCGGTGGCGCGGGTCGCGATCGGGCCGACCGGGGCGGCGACGGCGACCGACTTCTTCTCGCCCTGGAACCGCGAGGAACTGGACGAAAAGGACCTCGATCTCGGATCCAGCTCGCCGATCGCGCTGCCGTCCCAGTACTTCGGCACCGCCGCGGTGCCGAACCTGCTGCTGGTCGGCGGCAAGGAACACAGGATCTTCGTCCTCGACCGCGACGATCTCGGCGGTCAGGGGCAGGGTCCGGGCGGCAAGAACGAAGTCGTCGAGGAGATCCCAAACGCCCACGCGGTGTTCGGCTCGATGGCGACCTGGCCGGGTCAGGGCGGCTACGTCTACGTTCCGGGCATCGGTTCCAGCGGCGGCCTCGAAGTGCTGCAGTACGGGACCGAAGCCGGCAAACCGAAATTCACCCTGGTCGGCCAGACCCCCGACCCGCTGCAGTTCGGCTCCGGTTCGCCGATCGTCACCTCGAACGGCACGACGCCCGGCTCGGCGGTCGTCTGGGTGCCGCAGTGCCCGAAATCCGGGAGCTGCGCCGGCTCGACCCTCAACGCCTACCCGGCGGTGCCCGCGGAAGGCCTGGCGCCGATCTGGAAGGCCCCGATCGGCGTCGCGCCGAAGTTCGGCCGCCCGGGGGTAGCCGACGGGCGCGTCTACGTCGGCACCAGGGACGGCCGGGTGATCGGTTTCGGCGGTTCCAGCGAACCGCAGCCCAGCGGCGGCGGCGGCGCGGGCGGCGGCTCGGGCGCCGCGGGCGGCTCGGCACAGGGCGGCTCGGGACAGGGCGTCCCGGGCGGCTCGGGACAGGGCGCGCCGGGCGGCTCGGGGCCCGCCAGCGGAGCGGAACTCGCACCGGCGCAGACCAGGATCGCGGGCGCCGTCGTGCGCCGGGCGCTCCGGCGGGCGACCTTCCGCTTCAGCGCCGAAGGCGCCGCGGGCTTCGAATGCCGGCTGAGGCGGATCGCGAAACGCGGCGCGCGAGCCTCTGCGGTCCGGCGCTTCCGCCCCTGCTCCTCGCCACGGGCCTACGGGCACCTGGCGCCAGGCGCCTATCTCTTCGAGGTCCGGGCGGTCGGCGCCGGCGGCAGGGACAGGTCGCCGGCCAGGCGCCGTTTCCGGTTGTGAGGCAGACGGCCACGACCGCTGCGAGCGCCGCCCCCTGGAGAGCGAACGGCCGGCGGAGGCGCGCTACGCGCCGGGCCGCGGCGGCGCGGCCCGGACCAGCTCGAGGTGCCGTTGCCGCAGCTCGCCGACCGGGCAGACCAGCAGGTCCAGGGTGCGGCAGTCCTCGTAGGTGACGAGCGGCTCGTGGCGGTTGCCTTCGGCGATCGAGAGAATCGCGAAGAGGTTGTAGCCGTCGGTGACATAGGCGCCGGGCTCGATTCCGGCGGTGAGCCCGGGCGGGAGGTAGCTGACGGTCATACCTGAAGCTACCCGCAGCCGCCCGGCTGATAACGGCTGAAAAGCTGACGGCGGCTACGCGATCAGGGCGGCGGTGCGGTCGCGGCGGTAGTCGAAGATCCGCTGCAGGTCGCGGCGCACGAAAAGGCGGTGGGCGAGGTCGCCGAGCGCTCCCAGCGGGAGCGCGTAGCGGACGCGGTCGTGGATCACGGTCGCGTCCTCGCCGGCGGGCTCGAACCAATGGCTGTGCTCCCAGAGCGCGTAGGGCCCGCGCGCCTGGGTGTCGAGGAAGCGGTGCGGCGGCTCCCAGGCCTCGATCCGGGTCTGCCAGCGAATCGGGACGCCGTGCAGGCGCAGCCGGTAGTCGAGCAGGGCGCCGCTCTCGAGCGTCAGCGGCTGCTCGGTGAGCAGGTGGAAATGGAGCCAGGGCGGAGTCAGGGGCTCGAGGTTGGCGGCGTCGGCGTAGAAGGAGAAGGCGCGCTCGACCGGGACCTCGACCCGCTGGCTTCGCTCGAGGACGTGAATTCGCATCGAGGCAGCTTCGCAGGCCGCTACCGTGTCCCGATCTGCCCCCGAGTCCTCATCGCCGGAGCGACGGGCTTCGTCGGCGGCCGCCTGGCGCGCGCGCTGGCCGGCGGCGAAATTGAGGTGCGGGCGCTGGTGCGGGACCCGGAGCGGGCCCGCGAGCTCGAGCGCGAGGGGGTCGAGCTGCACGTCGGCGACGTCACCGACGCCGACAGCCTGGCCGGCGCGGGGGAGGGGGTCGAGTTCGCCTACTACCTCGTCCACGCGATGGCCGGCGGCGCCGGCTTCGACGAGCGCGAGCGGCTCGGTGCCCGCAACTTCGCCCAGATGGCCAAGCGGGAGGGGGTCGGGCGGGTCGCCTACCTCGGCGGGCTCGGCGAAGAGAGCGAGTCCGAGCATCTGCGCAGCCGTCAGATGACCGCCGAGGTGCTCCGCACCTACGGACCGCCGCTGACCTACTTCCGGGCGGCGATGGTGGTCGGCGCCGGCTCCGAGAGCTACCGGACGCTGCGCTACCTGGTCGGCCGGCTGCCGGTGATGGTGGCGCCGAGCTGGCTGCGGACCGACACCCAGCCGATCGGGATCGACGCCACGGTCGAGTACCTGCGGCGGGCGCCCGAGGTGCCGGAGTCCGAGGGTCGCGAGGTGCAGATCGGCGGCCCCGACGTCCTCTCCTACGCCGACATGCTGGACAGCATGGCGCGGGCGATGGGCAGGGAGCCGAGGCCGAAGCTGCCGGTGCCGCTGCTCACGCCCCGCCTCTCCTCGCTCTGGCTCGGCCTCGTCACGCCGGTCGACACCAAGGTCGCGCGACCGCTGATCGAGGGGCTGCGGACCGCGACCGTCGTCACCGACCCGAGCGGCGCCGAGCCGTTCGGGGTCGAGCCGGAGTCCTTCGACGAGGCGCTGCGCCGCGCCCTCGCCGAGGAAGCGGAGACCCAGTAGCCGCTCGGAGGGTCCCCCGATCCCCTCCCGTGTACCGCCAAGCTAAAAAACAAAGGGGGTGGTCCCCCAAACGCTTGAACCTGAGGCGGGCGAGTGTCGGTAGGACCCCCGAACGTTTTGCGGCTGAGGCCCGGAGCTCGTAAGAGGCGGTAGCCGAATACTCCACACGCCGACAGGCCGAGAGAGGGGGTCCTACCGACACTCGCCCGCCCCGGGCGCAACCGCCTGAGCCCTAACCGAACTCGATCACGCTCCGAATCCCGTCCTGTTCCTCCATCAGCTCGAAGCCGCGATTCACTTCATCCAACGTGATCCGGTGCGACAAGAACGGCTCGACGTCGATCTCCCCCGCCAAGTACCTCTCAACCAGCACCGGCACCTGGTCGCGACCCTTGACCCCGCCGAACGAGGAACCGGCCAGGCGGCGACCGGTGATCAGCAGGCGCGGAACGACGTCGAGGGTCTCGCCCTTGCCGGCGACGCCGGCCACGGTGCAGAGCCCCCAGGCCATCCGCGCCGCCTCGAGGGCCTGTTCCATCACGTCGGTGCGGCCGGTCGCCTCGAAGGTGTAGTCGGCGCCGAAGCCACCGGTCATCTCGAGGATCGCCTCGGTCGCCTCCGGCCCGCCGGCGAGCAGGTCGGTCGCGCCCTGGCCGCGGGCCAGCTCGAGCCGCTCCGGCGAGAGGTCGACGCAGACGATCCGCTCGGCGCCCTGCAGGCGGGCGCCGGCGACGGCGCCGAGGCCGACCATGCCGGCGCCGAAGACGGCGACGGTGGTGCCGGGTTCGACCTTGGCGGTGTTGATCACCGCGCCGAGCCCGGTGGAGAGGCCGCAGGCGAAGAGGCAGGCGTGCTCGAACGGCGCCTCGGGGTCGATCTTGGCGAGCGCGATCTCCGGCATCACCGTGTACTCGGCGAAGGTCGAGCAGCCCATGAAGTGGCGGATCTCCTCGCCGTCGCGGCGCAGCCGGGTGCTGCCGTCGGGCAGGTGGCCGAGGTTCTGCTCGGCGCGGATCGCGAGGCAGAGGTTGGTGCGCGGGTCGAGGCAGTGGACGCACTCGCGGCACTGGGGCGAGAAGAGGGTGACGACGTGGTCGCCGACGGCGAGGTCGGCGACGCCCTCGCCGACCCTCTCGACGACGCCGGCGCCCTCGTGGCCGAGCACGGTCGGCGCGTAGCCCGAGGGGTCGGCGCCGGAGGCGGTGTAGAGGTCGGTGTGGCAGACGCCGCAGGCGGCCAGCCGGACCAGCACCTCGCCGGCCCGCGGCTCCTGCAGCTCGACCTCCTGGACGCTCAGGGGCTGGCCGAACTCCTCGAGCACCGCGGCGCGCATCTTCATGCGCCCGATCCTAATCGGCTGCGCTTCATACAAGCGGCCAGGCTGGCCCGAATCGATTAAAGCGCGCTGGGGGTGGCCGTCGAAATCGATCTGGGAAGGAATGGCAAGCTCTTGATCGGCCGACTCGGCAACCTGCTGCAGACGAACGTCGCGGTCTGGCTGACCGCGCTGGTGGCCGCCGCCGGCGTCGTCGGCGCCGGCTTCGGCGTGCTCTCGATCGCCCACCAGGAGGACCGTCTGCGCGAAGCCGAGACCGGCCTGGCCGAACTCTCCAACCTCGCCACGGGCCTCGAAGCGCAGGCCGAGGCCGCCCTCGACCGCGACCGGCCGACCCGCTCCGACGTGCGCCTGCACCGCCGGATCGGCGGCCTCGCCGAGCGCTCGGCGCGGAAGGTCGAACGGCTCTGGGAGGACCCTCTGGTCGCCGGGATCGCGAGGCCGATCCGCGATCTGGCCGCCGCCAGCGGGATGGCGCTGCAGCGCGCCGCGGAGGAGGACCGACTCGGGGTGGCGGAAAGCCTCGGCCTGCTCGCCGGCCGGGCCGGCGCCCTGCGCGGGCGGATCGGCTCCGCCCGGCAGGAGCTCGCCGGCCGGATCGAGACCTGGCAGAGCGAGGCGAAGCTGCTCACCTTCGGTCTCAGCGGCGCGATCGCCCTGGCCCTGGTCGCCCTGATCGTCACCGTCGCGACCCTGCGCCGCCGCGGCATGATCGGCAGGAACCAGCGCGAAGCGGCAGAGCTCGGCGAGCGGCGGCTGCGGGCCCTGGTCCGGCACGGCTCGGACATGATCACCGTCCTCGACCCGGACGGCACGGTGCTCTACGAGGCCGGCGCCGTGCACGGGCTGCTCGGCTACGAGCCGGCCGAGCTCGAAGGGCGAAAGCTGAGCGCCTGGCTGCACCCCGGCGACGCCGCCGTCCTCGCCGCGCTCTGCAACGTCGGCGGCAGCGAATCGCCGCCCTGCGAGCTGCGCCTGCGCCACCGCGACGGCAGCTACCGGACCTGCGAGGCGCGGGCCGCCAGCCTGTCGGCCGACGAGCCCTGGGACGGCATCGTCCTCAACGTCTGGGACGTCACCGAGCGTAAGCTGCTGGAGCAGCGGCTGCGCCACCAGGCCTTCCACGACAGCCTCACCTCGCTGCCCAACCGCGTCCTCTTCAACGAGCGCCTCCAGCACGCGCTGGTCCGCGGCGTGCGCGCCGGCTGCGCGGTCAGCGTGCTGCTGATCGATCTCGACGACTTCAAGTCGATAAACGACAGCCTCGGCCACCCGGTCGGCGACGAGCTGCTGCGGGCCACCGCGCGCCGGCTCGACGAAGAGATGCGCGGCGCCGACACGGTCGCGCGCCTGAGCGGCGACGAGTTCGGGGTGATCCTCGACGGCACCGCCTCGATCGCCGAGGACGAGCGCGCGGCGACGCGGATCCTGGCGGCGATGGCGAAGCCCTTCGAGCTCAGCGCCGGCAGCTTCCCGCTCTCGGCGAGCATCGGCATCTCCCGCGCCGAGCCAGGGGAGGGGTGCGCCGACCGACTCGTCCGCGACGCCGACCTGGCGATGTACGCGGCGAAGTCGGAGCAGAAGGGGACCCTCGCCGTCTTCCGCGAGGACATGCACGTCGCCAACGAGGAACGTCTGCAGCTGAAGACCGACCTCGTCCACGGCCTCGACGCCGGCGAGCAGCTCGAGCTGCACTACCAGCCGGTCGTGGCGCTGGCCGACGGCTCGGTGGTCGGGCTCGAGGCGCTGCTGCGCTGGAACCACCCCCGCCGCGGCCTGATCGGACCGGCCGAGTTCGTGCCGCTCGCCGAGGAGACCGGGACGATCCTGGCGATCGGTCGCTGGGCGCTGCGGCGCGCCTGCGCGGAGGCCCGGACCTGGGTCGAGCGCGGGGCGGAGGACCTCTTCGTCAGCGTCAACGTCTCGGCCCGCCAGCTGCGCGAGGACGCGCTCGCCGACCACGTCGCCGAGGCGTTGCGCGAGTCCGGCCTGGCGCCGCAGCGGCTGCTGCTCGAGCTGACCGAGACGCAGCTGATGCACGACGTCGAGCAGGCGGTCGCGGTCCTCCATGCGGTCAAGCGGCTCGGCGTGCGGATCGCGATCGACGACTTCGGCAGCGGCTACTCCTCGCTGAGCCAACTGCAGCGGCTGCCGGTCGACGTCCTCAAGGTCGACCGTCAGCTCGCCTCGACCTCGCAGGGGCGCGCCGAGTCGGGCCGGATGCTGACCGCCGTGATCGAGCTCGCCGACTCGCTCGGGCTGAGGACGATTGCCGAGGGGATCGAGACCCCGGAGCAGCTGCGCCAGCTGCGCGCCCTGCGCTATGCGTACGGCCAGGGCTTCCTCTTCTCGCGGCCGGTCCCGACGGACGCGGTCGCGGCGCTGCTGGCCGCCCCCGCATACGCCGCAACGGCACGGTAGTCGCCCGAGGAGAGCAAGCCCGCCCGCGCCGACCTAGGCGTGGCCGATCGCGATGCCGACGCCGGCGACCATCGTGCCGGCCATCGTCACCTGGACCAGCGACTGGCTCAGCGCCACCTTCAGGTAGCGCTTGCGCACCCAGGCGATGGCCAGAAGCTCGAAGGCGACCACTGCGTAGGCGACCAGCAGCGCCCGGTCGACGTCCGGGATCAGGAACGGGAGGGTGTGGAAGGCGCCTCCGACGAAGGTGGCGAGGCCGGTGATCAGGCCGCGGTCGAGCGAGTTGCCGCGCCCGGTCAGCGAGCCGTCGTCGGAGAGCGCCTCGGAGATCCCCATGCTGATCGCCGCGCCGAGCGCCGAGGCGAGGCCGACGAGCAGCGCGGCGCGCGAGCCGGCGACGTAGGCCGAGGCGAAGATCGGGGCGAGGGTGGAGACGGTGCCGTCGATCAGGCCGATCAGTCCGGGCTGGACGACCTGCAGGACGCGGGCGCGCTCGTCGGCCCCCTTCCAGCGGGCGATCAGGGCCTGTGCCGCGGCGGTCATCGTCAGTCACTATAGCAAGTTACTTAAAATAAGGTTGGCCTAACAAAAGCAAATTAGGCAGACCTGATAGTCGCTATCCTTTAGTGACGATGGCCACCGCGACGCTTCCCCGGGCCGAGCAGGATCTCGCCGCCGCCCTGCGCGATCGCGGGCTGCGGGTGACCCCGCAGCGGCTCTTCATCTACCGCGCCCTGACCGAGCTCGACCGCCACGTCAGCGCCGAGGAGCTGCTGGCCGAGGTGGGGGAGAGCCTGCCGAACGTCTCGCTGCCGACCGTCTACTCGACCCTCGAGCTGTTCGAGCAGATGGGGCTGGTGCGGCGGCTCGGCGTCACCCAGGGCGCGGTCCTCTACGACCCCCGCCCGGAGCCGCACAACCACCGCGTCTGCGACCGCTGCGGGGCGATCGAGGACTTCGAGGCCGAGCTCGACTTCGCCGCCGCGCTGCGCCGCGCCGGCCGCGGCGGCTTCAGGGCCGGCCGCGCCGAGGTCGTCGTCCACGGCCTCTGTCGTCGCTGCGCTGGCGCTTAGGCGCGGAGGCCGTCGAGCAGCAGGTCGAGCGCTCGCGAGGCCGCCGGGCCGCGGTCGCGGTGCTCCTCGGCCGCGGCCAGGGCGCCGTCGAGCATCGCCAGCGCCGTGATCACGTCGTCGAGGTCGAGCTGGCCTCGCACCCGGCTCGCCGCCTGCGCCGCCGCCAGCGGCTCGCGGAACAGCGTTCGGGCCCGCTCGGTCAGCCGCTGGACCCGCGCCTGGTCGAGCTCGCCGCGGCGGATCGCTGCGATCAGGGTCTGGTCGCGCACCTGCTCGGCCGCCACCAGCCGCAGCAGGTCCTCGAACGATTCGGGACCCAGCGCCGCCGCCGCGGCCTTGCGCTCGAGCCGGCCCATCCCCTCTTCGGCGAGGGCCGCCAGCACGTCCGCGCGGTTGTCGAAGTGGCGGTAGACGGTGGCCTGCCCGACCCCGGCCGTCTGGGCGATCTCGGCGAAGGAGGCATCGCCGCCGTCCGCGAGGAGCTCGTGGGCGGCGTCGAGGATCGCCCGGCGGCTGCGCAGCGCGTCCTTGCGGATCGTCGACCTGGGCATCGGTAGACGATAATCGGTACGCCACCGTCTCCGGGGCGTGATTCGGCTGACTGCCCGCCGCTCAGGTCTGGGTGAGGATCGTCGCGATCACGCCGAGGAAGCCGACCAGCATCGTCGCAATCATCGCGCCGAAGAGCTGGATGATCGTTCGGTGAAGGGCGAGCATGTTGTTGTTCACGGCGCGGAACTCCTCGCGCATTTCCCGAAAGCCGCCGTCGACCTTCCTGTTGAGGTCGTCGAGCCGCGCATCCGTCCATGCTTCGCGTGCCGCCATGATCGCCACGACGGCACGTTAGCAGCGGTGGAACTTGTTGTCTGCATCGCATTGTCCTGTCATCCGCCAGCTAACCTCGACCGTCGATGAGCGCGCATCGTCCGCGGGGGTGGGTCCGGCACCTGGCGAAAGCCATGAGCCCTGCCGCCGCCGTCGCCGGCCAGGTGGCGATCGAGCGGCAGGCCGGGATGCGGGTCGAGCGGCTGAAGGCCGCCGCCGCCGACCGCTGGCGCCAGCGCCGCCATCCGACCCGGCCCCGGATGCGGGCGCTCTCGCTTGCCCCGGGCGCCCGCTTCGCCTGGCACGGGGCGCCGGCGCCGCCACTGCCGCAGCCCGGCGGCGCCCTCGTCCACCCGATCGCCGTCGCGACCTGCGACCTCGACCGCACGATCGGCCTCGGCGCCGCGCCCTTCCCGCTGCCGCTCCATTTCGGCCACGAATGCGTCGCCGAGGTGGTCGAGGTGGCCGCCGGGGTGAGTGCGGTCCGCCCCGGCCAGCGGGTCGTCGTCCCCTTCCAGATCAGCTGCGGCGATTGCGAGCCTTGCCGAGAGAGGGCCGCACCGGCAACTGCGCCGCGGTGCCGCCGATCTCGATGTACGGGTTCGGGCTCGCGGGCGGGCACTGGGGCGGCGCCGTCTCCGATCTGCTCGCCGTGCCCTTCGCCGAGGCGATGCTGGTGCCGGTCCCCGACGGAATCGAGCCGGCGACCGTCGCCAGCGCCGCCGACAACCTCGCCGACGCCCACTGGCGGGTCGCGCCCTTCCTGGCGGCAGCCGGGGTCGAGGGCGGGGCGGAGGAGCTGCTGATCGTCGGCGCGCTCTCGCCGCGGACCACCTTCAGCGGCAGCGTTCCCCTCTATATCGGCCAGATCTCGCTGGCGCTCGGCGCCCGCCGGGTCCGCTTCGCCGACAGCCGTCCGTTCCTGCGGACCGCGGCCGAGCGGCTCGGGATCGAGGCGCTCGACCCGCGCGACCTCGACCGCCGCGAGCTCTCACCGCTGACCATCGATGCCGGCGCCACGCCGGCGAGCCTCAACGTGGCGATCAGGATGACCGCCGAGGATGGCCGCTGCAACAGCGTCGGCTCACTGCACGCCAACTCGAAGATCCCGACGGCGCTGATGTTCGGCCGCAACGTCACCGTCCACATCGGCCGCTCCCACGCCCGCAGCCAGATTCCCGCGGTCCTCGACCTGGTCGCCGCCGGCAAGGTCGACCCGGCGGCGATTCCGACCGTCCTCGCGCCGCTTGACGACGCCCCGCGGGCGCTGCGCGAGCACACCGTCGGCGAGGCGACGAAGACCGTGCTCGTCGAGTCGGCCTGAGAGGGCCTAGCGCGGCGCGACGCTCGCGGCCGCGAGCGAGGCCCGCCAGCGGCCCTCGTCGCGGACCACGTCGATCGGAGCGCCGAAGGCGTGCGAGAGGTTCTCGCTGTTCAGCACCTCGGCGGCCGGCCCGGCGGCGAGGACGCGCCCGGCGGCGAGGACCATCGCGTGGGTCAGGACCGGCGGCAGCTCCTCGAGGTGGTGGGCGACGGTGACCGTCGCCAGGCCGGGTGAATCACCGACCAGGGCCGCGACCGCCTCGAGGAAGGCCTCGCGGGCGATCAGGTCGAGTGCCGAGCTCGGCTCGTCGAGGAGCAGCAGCGCCGGCTGGCGCATCATCGCCCGCGCCAGCATCACCCGCTGGCGCTCGCCCTGCGAGCAGGTGCGGTAGCGGCGCGCCGCGAGATGGGCGCAGCCGAAACGCTCGAGCAGCTCCGCCGCCCTGGCGCGGTCGGCCGCTGGGATCCTGCTGCCCATCACCGCGGCGGGCCCGGTGCGGTGCATCCAGACGACCTCTTCGACGGTCAGGTTCTCGGCATAGGTCCGGGGCCGGCTCTCGATCACGCCGATCCGCAGCGCCGGGTTGGCGAGGCCGAAGGCGTCGAAGCTCTCGCCGAGCGCGGCCACCGTGCCGCGGTCCGGGCGGATGGCGCCGGCGGCGAGGCCGAGCAGGGTGCTCTTGCCGGCGCCGTTGGGACCGACCACAGCCCAGTGCTCGTCCGGCGCGACCGTCCACTCGACGCCCTCGAGCAGCGGCCGGCCGCCCTCGTCGCCGAGCACGGCGACGCCCTCCATGCGCAGCGCCGGGGCGCTCAAGCCGCGTCGCCGGCGGGCCCGCCGTCGTCGTCGGCGTCGATCAGCGGCAGGTGCGCGAGGGCGACGTCACGGGCCCAGAGGACGTGCGCCTTCATCAGCGATTCGGCCCGCTCGGAGTCGCGGTCGCGGAGAGCGGCGAGGATCTTGCGGTGGTCCTGCAGGGCCGAGTCGCGGTTCTCTCGCGAGTAGGTCATGTAGGAGCGGTAGATCAGCGGCATCGCGGTGGTCTGCCGGATCATCGACTCGAGGCGCTCGCTGTCCGCGGCGTCGATGATCGTGTTGTGAAAGGTGAAGTTCTCGGCGACCAGTTCCCGCAGCATCGCGTCGTTGTCCATCATCCCGGCGTAGCGCTCGACGCTGCGCTCCAACTCGCCGACCTGGTTGTCGGTCAGGTTCGGCACCGCGGTCCGCGCCGCGTAGCCCTCGAGCACGGCGCGCAGCGAGTGCATCTCGCGCAGGTCGTGGGCGCTGAAGCTGCGCACCGCGGCGGGCCGGTTCGGCGGCGTCTCGACCAATCCCTCGCCCCGCAGCAGGACCAGCGCCTCGCGCACCGGGGTGCGGCTGATCCCCAGCTGTCGCGCCAGGTTCTCCTCGCCGAGCGTCTGGCCGGGGCGGAGCTCGCCCGAGAAGATCGCCTCGCGCAGGATGCGGGCGGCGGAGACGCTCGTCTTCTCCCCGCGCGGGACGCCGCTGGGTATCGCCAACTCGACCATTGCCAGGACTTTAAAGGGTCGCGACGATGATTGTATGCATGCGAACGGGTATAGAAAGCGCTTCAGACCGCCTTTCAGAGCCCGTGCTTGAGCAAGAGTATACGTGTATGCAATGCTGGGGAGGCTGATGGATTCCAGGGACACCGAGCAGATCTACGAGCGCGCGGGCTGGGGCAGCCGGGTGCAGCGGGGCAGCCGCCCGGCGGTTCTCGTCGTCGACCTCAGCCGCGGCTTCAGCGAGCCGCAGTTCCCGACCGGCGCCGACCTCTCGGCGGTGGTCGCGGCGACGGCGGAGCTGATCGAGGCGGCGCACGACGCCGGCGCCCCGGTCCTCTTCACCACGATCGCCTACGAGGAGGCGGACCTCGAGGGCGTCGCCTGGCTGCGCAAGGCCCCGGGGATGGGGATCCTGCGCGCCGGCAGCGAGCTGGTCGAGCTCGACCCGCGGTTGCCGCGCCGCAGCGCCGACGCGCTGATCGTCAAGAAGGGCGCCTCCGCCTTCTTCGGCACCGACCTCGCCGCCAGCCTGGTCGCGCTCGGCGTCGACACGGTCCTGGTCTGCGGCGCGACGACCAGTGGCTGCGTTCGCGCCAGCGTCGTCGACGCCGTCCAGTCCGGCTTCACGGTGCTCGTCCCGCGACCGTGCGTCGGCGATCGGGCAGCCGGCCCGCACGAGGCCAACCTCTTCGACATCGACGCCAAGTACGCCGACGTGATCGAGCTCGACGACGCGCTCGCCTACGTCGCCGCGGCGAGCGGAGTGGCGGAGCGGTGAGGGTCGTGCTCCTGCCCGGCGACGGGATCGGCGCCGAGGTGGTCGCCGAGGCCGGCAAGGCGCTGGCCGCGGTCGCCCCCGACGTCGAGACCGCCGAGCACCTGATCGGCTTCGAGGCGATCGCCCAGGAGGGCGAGGCGCTGCCGGCGGCGACGCTCGCCGCCTGCGAGGAGTCCGACGGGGTGCTGCTCGGCGCGGTCGGCGCCGGCGACTACACCTGGTCGGCCTCCAACCCCGAGGACGGGATGTTCGCCCTGCGCCGGGCGCTCGACGTCTACGCCAACCTGCGCCCCTTCCGCGCCGGCGAGGTCGACCTGCTGATCGTCCGCGAGCTGGTCGGCGGCCTCTACTTCGGCGAGCGCGGCAGGCGCGCGGACGGCACCGTCTTCGACACCTGCGAATACCGGCCCGACCAGGTCGAGCGGGCGCTGCGGCGGGGCTTCGAGCTGGCCCGCTCGCGCCGCGGCCGGCTGACCTCGGTCGACAAGGCCAACGTGCTCGCGACCTCGCGGCTGTGGCGCGAGCGGGCGATCGCCCTGGCCGCCGAGTACCCCGACGTCGACCTCGACCACCTGCTGGTCGACACCGCTGCGATGCGGCTCGTGCAGGCGCCGGCCAGCTTCGACGTGATCGTCACCGAGAACACCTTCGGCGACATCCTCTCCGACGTCGCCGCGGCGGTCGCCGGCGGCCTCGGGGTCGCCGCCAGCGCCAGCCTCGGCGACGCCGGCCCCGGCCTCTTCGAGCCGGTCCACGGCACCGCCCCCGACATCGCCGGCCAGGGCGTCGCCAACCCGACCGCGGCGATCCGCTCGGTCGCGATGCTGCTCGAGCACGGCCTCGACCGCCCGGCCGCCGCCGCCCGCCTCGACGCCGCCCTCGACCGTGCCGCCGCCAACGTCCGCACCCCCGACCAGGGCGGCGCCGCGACCACCGCGGAGTTCGGCGACGCCGTCGTCGCCGCCCTCGCGGCCGACGCCCCGCAGGAGCTGGCCGATGCCTGAGAACCGGCGCACCCCGGTCAGCGACTGTCAGCGCGCCGAGCTGCGGGCGCTGGGCGCCGAGAGCCGCTGGGTCGAGAGCGAGGGCCGCCGCCTGCACGTCCTCGACTACGGCGGCGAGGCGCCGCCGCTGCTCGTCCTCCCCGGGATCACCAGCCCGGCGATCACCTGGGACTTCATCGTCGCGCCGCTCCGCGACCGGGTCCGGCCGCTGGTCATGGACCTGCGCGGGCGCGGCCTGAGCGAGGCCGGTGGCAGCTACGGCGCCCCCGACTTCGCCGCCGACGCGGCGGCGGCGATCGAGCAGCTCGGGCTCGAGCGGCCGCTCGTCCTCGGCCACAGCCTCGGCGCCCGGATCGCGGCCGCGCTGGCCGCCCGCGAGCGGGTCGAGCTGGGCCTGACGATCTGCGTCGACCCGCCGCTCAGCGGCCCGGGTCGCGGCGGCTACCCGACCCCGCGCGAGGCCTTCGAAGCCCAGCTCGACGCCGGCTACGCCGGCACGACCGGCGACGAGGTCGCCGCCAGCTACCCGCTCTGGCCGCGCAGCGAGCTGCTGCTCCGCGCCCGCTGGGTGGGCAGCTGCGAGCGCGAGGCGGTGCTGGCGACCTACGACCGCTTCGCCGAGGAAGACTTCCTCGAGTGGTGGGCCGCGGTCCCGGCGCCAGCGGTCTTCGTCTCCGGCGGCGACAGCCCCGTCGTCACCGAGCAGGGTGCGGAGGAAGCGCGCGCAGCCAATCCTGACGCCGCTTACGCGGTGGTCCCAGGGGCGGGGCACATGATTCCCTGGGACAACCTGCCCGGCTTCATGGCCGAGCTTGACCGAGCACTGGAAACCGAGCTCGCGGCGGGTGGCGCGGGCTCCTAGATTCGACGGAGGGCAAGATGCCAACGACCACCTTCACCGATCTCTGCCGCGAGGAGCTCGAGCTCTGCGGCATCAAGGAGGGCAGCACGATCGCCGTGCTCTCGCAGGGCAACCGCAAACTCGACTATGTCGACGCCTTCCTCGCCGCCGCCGACCAGCTCGGCGCCACCGGCTTCAACCTGCGCCTGCCGAGCGTCGACACCTCGCTCGACGGCGAAGACGGGATGTGGGAGGTCGGCGAGACGCCGCTGAAGGGCAACCGGCCGGCGATCGAAGCGCTGAAGGGCGTCGACCTCGCCATCGACACCGTCTTCCTCCTGTTCTCGCCCGAGCAGCTCGAGATCCAGGAGTCGGGGACGCGGATCCTGCTCTGCATCGAGCCGATCGAGCACATCGAAGCGATGCAGCCGAACCGGCGGCTGCGCGAGCGGGTCGAGGCCGGAGCCGAGATCCTCGGCAAGGCGAAGACGCTGCGCTTCACCAACGAGGCCGGCACCGACGTCACCTACCAGCTCGGCGCCTACCCGGTGATGACCCAGTACGGGTTCACCGACACCCCGGGCCGCTGGGACCACTGGCCCTCCGGCTTCGTCTTCACCGGCGGCGCCGACGACGGCGTCGACGGCAAGGTGGTGATCGCCCCCGGCGACATCATCTTCCCCTTCAAGTCCTACGTGCAGACGCCGATCGAGCTGACGATCGAGCGCGGCAAGATCACCTCGATCGACGGTGGCGTCGACGCCGACCTGCTGCGCGAGTACATGGCCTCCTTCGATGACCCCGACGCCTACGGGATCAGCCACATCGGCTGGGGGATGCTGGAGACCGCGCAGTGGTCGATCCTCGCCCACGACCGCCGCGGGATGGGGATGCACGGCCGCTCCTTCTACGGCAACGTGCTCTTCTCGACCGGCCCCAACGGCGAGCTCGGCGGGCCGAACCAGACGCTCTGCCACGTCGACGTGCCGATGCGCAACTGCTCGCTCTACCTCGACGACGAGCCGATCGTCGTCGACGGCGAGATCGTCGTCGACGTGCTGAAGGCCGACCAGCCGGTGCCGGCAGGAGCGTGACGATGGCTCGGGTCCTCTGGATCGACCAGCCGGGCGCGACCGCCGAGCGGGTCGGCGGCAAGGTCGCCAGCCTCGCCGAGCTGACCGCCGCCGGGTTCTCGGTGCCGCCCGCCTTCGGCGTCACCACCGAGGCCTTCGCCGAGTTCGCGGCGGCGGCCGAGCTGGACGGGAAGATCGCCGCGATCCGCGCCGGGCTCGACGTCGACGACGTCGCCGCGGTCGACCGGGCAAGCGCCGAGATCGCGGCGCTGATCGAGGCGGCCGAGCTGCCCGCGGGGCTCGAGGCGGAGATCCGCGAGGCCTACGCCGAGCTCGAGCGGCGGGCCGGCGAGGCGGTGCCGGTGGCGGTCCGCTCGAGCGGCGTCAACGAGGACCTCGAGGGGGCGAGCTTCGCCGGCCAGTACGACACCTACCTCTGGGTCTGCGGCGCCGAGGAGGTGCTGCGCGACGTCCGCCGCTGCTGGGCTGGCCTCTTCAACCCGGCCGTCCTCACCTACCGGCCCGAGGGGCTGGAGGCGACCGACGCTGCCGGGCTGCCCGGGATGGGGGTCGGCGTCCAGGAGATGGCGCGGGCCCGCTCGGCCGGCGTGATGTTCACCCTCGATCCGATCAGCGGCGACCGCTCGAAGGTCGTGATCGAGAGCTGCTGGGGCCTCGGCGAGGGCGTCGTCAAAGGCGACGTGCCGCCCGACCGCCACCGGGTCGACAAGGTGACGCTCGAGGTGCTCGAGCGCGAGATCGTCGAGCAGGCCGAGGAGTACCGCTTCGACCCCGAGGGTGGCGCGGTGGCGCTGCTCGCGGTCGCCGAGGAGCGGCGCGGCGAGTGCTCGCTGAGCGAGGAGGAGGCGGTCGCGATCGCCGAGCTCGGCAAGCGGATCGAGCGCCACCGCGGCGGCCCCACCGACGTCGAGTGGGCGATCGACGCCGACGGCGAGCTGCACCTGCTGCAGGCGCGGGCGGAGACGGTCTGGACCTCGAAGCAGGCCGGTGGAGTCAGTGGCGAGGAGGGTGGCGACGCGGTCGGCCGGGTGATGGCGACCTTCCTCGGCGCCGCGCGCGGAGCGAAGTGAAGCCGGCCCCGTTCGAATACGTGCGGCCCGACTCGGTGTCCGCGGCGGTCGCGACGCTGGCCGAGCACGGTGGCATGGCGCGGGTCCTGGCCGGCGGCCAGAGCCTGGTGCCGATGCTGGGGATGCGGCTGATGCGGCCGAGCGCCGTGGTCGACATCAACCGCCTCGGCGAGGAGCTCGGCGAGATCGAGGCCCGCGGCTCGGAGACCACGATCGGCGCCCTCGTCCGCTACACCGAGGCCGAGCGCTCGCCGGTGATCTCCGAGCGACTGCCGCTGCTGCGGACCGCGATCCGCTATGTCGGCGACCGCCAGGTCCGCAACCGCGGCACGCTGGGCGGCGCCGTCGCCCAGTCCGACCCGACCGGCGAGGTGGCGCTGGTCTGCCTGACGCTCGGCGCGACCGTCCTCGCCACCGGGCCGGGCGGCGAGCGCGAGCTGCCGGCGGATGGCTTTTTCGTCGGCTCCTATGCCAACGCGCTGGCGCCGGAGGAGATGATCACCGGGCTGCGCTTCGGCGTCGTCCCGGCCCGCTGCGCCTTCTTCGAGCGCGGCCGCAAGCACAACGACTTCGCCCTGCTCAGCCTCGCCGTCGCCGCCACGCCCGAGCCCGACGGGACCTGGCGCGAGGTCCGCATCGGGATGGGCGGGATGAACGACACGCCGGTCCTGGCGCGGGCGGCGGCGGCGCGGCTCGAGGGGCAGCGCTGGGACGATGCCGCGCTCGCCGAGGCGGCCGAGCTGGCGCTGCAGGACGCCGATCCGCCCGAGGACGTGCGGGCCAGCGCCGAGTACCGCGTCCATCTCCTGCCGGTCCACCTGCGGCGGCTGCTGCAGCGCCTGGGCGAAGAGGAGCCGCGCCATGGATGAGACGGCCATGGATGAGACGGTCGCGATCACCGTCACCGTCAACGGCACCGTGCACCGCGAGCAGGTCTCGCCGCGGATGCACGCCGCCGACTTCCTGCGCCAGCGGCTCGGCCTGACCGGCACCCACGTCGGCTGCGAGCAGGGGGTCTGCGGGATGTGCACGGTGCTGCTCGACGGCGAGGCGGTGAAGGGCTGCCTGCTGCTGGCGCCGCAGCTCGACGGCCGCGAGCTGCGCACGGTCGAGTCGCTCGCCGAGGACGGCGAGCTGGCGCCGCTGCAGCAGGCCTTCAAGGACGCCCACGGCCTGCAGTGCGGTTTCTGCACCCCCGGCTTCCTGATGACCGCGACGGCGCTGCGCGAGTCGGGCCGGCGGCTCGAGCGCGAGGAGATCCGCGAGGAGATCAGCGGCGTGCTCTGCCGCTGCACGGGCTACGAGGGGATCGTCACCGCGGTCGACCGGGTGCTGAACGGGGAGAGCAGCGAGGCGACGCATGAGTAGCGTCGAGACCGAGCGGCGGGCCCCGGCCTCCGGGGTCCTCGGCGCCGCGGTGCCGCGCAAGGAGGACGACCGCCTGCTGCAGGGCGACGGCCGCTTCACCGACGACGTCGAGCCGGCCCGCTCGCTCTACATGGCGGTCGGCCGCTGCCCGTTCCCGCGGGCGCGGATCGAGTCGATCGAAATCGAGGCGGCGGTCGAGATGCCCGGCGTCCACCAGGTCCTGACCGGGGCCGAGGTGGCGGCGAAGACCGAGCCGATCAGCGTCCTGCGCCCGGTCCCCGGCGCGGTCGAGCTGCCCTTCTACGCCCTGGCCTCGGAGTTCTGCACCTTCGAGGGCCAGCCGGTGGTCAGCGTCGTCGCCGAGAGCCGCGGCCTGGCCGAGGACGCGGTGGAAGCGATCTGGATCGACTACGACCCGCTCGAGCACGTCTCCGGCACGCTGGCGGCGCTCGAGCCGGGGGCGCCGGTGCTGCACCCGGACCAGATGGACTCGAACCTGCTCGCCACCAACCCGCAGCGCCGCGGCGAGCCCGAGGCGGCGCTCGCCTCGGCCCCGGTGGTGGTCGAGGACAGCTTCCACATCGGCCGGGTCAGCCCGCTGCCGATGGAGCCGCGGGCGGTCGTCGCCGAGTGGCGGCCTGGGGCGCGCGAGCTGACCGCCTGGGTCTCGACCCAGACCCCGCACCTCGTCCGCATGCAGCTGGCCGAGTCGCTGCGCCTGGGGGAGAGCGAGGTGCGGGTCATCAGCGGCGACGTCGGCGGTGGCTTCGGCCTCAAGCTCGGGCTCTACCCCGAGGACGTGCTGGCCTGCCTGCACGCGATCGAGCTGCGGCGGCCGGTGAAGTGGACCGAGGATCGGGTCGAGCACTTCCGCGCCTCGACCCACGGCCGCGAGTCGGTCCACGAGTTCCGGATCGGCGCCGAGGAGGACGGCCGGATCGTCGCGATGACCAACCGCTACACCACCGACCTGGGCGGCCAGAACTCGCCGTTCGGCTCGGCCCAGCTCTCGAGCATCGTCTTCAGCGGCCCCTACCGGGTCGAGGAGGGGGCGGTCGAGCGCCGCGTCGCGGTGACCAGCAAGACGCCGATCGGCGCCTACCGCGGCTACGGCCAGCCGGAGGTCGACTTCGCCCGCGAGCTCCTGATCGACCGCCTGGCGCGGCGGCTCGGCCGCGACCCGCTCGAGCTGCGGCTGCAGAACCTGCTCGCCGAGGACGAGCTGCCGTGGCGGAACGCCGCCGGCGCGCTCTACGACAGCGGCGACTACGCGCGGTGCCTGCGGATGGCCGCCGCGGCGGTCGACCACGACGCCCTGCGCGCCGCCGGGCCGGGGCCGGGCGCCGACGGCCGTTACCGCGGCGTCGGCTTCACCTCCTTCGTCGAGCGCACCGGCTACGCCAGCGCCAAGTTCCTCGCCAAGCGCGGCTCGCGCTTCGGCGCCCACGAGAGCGTCACCCTGCGGGCAAACCGCAGCGGCGGCATCGACCTCTACACCGGCGTCTCGACCTTCGGCCAGAGCAACGAGACCGCCTTCGCCCAGGTCTGCGCCGAGGTCCACGGGATCGACTACGGGGCGATCCGGGTGCACGCCGGCGACACCGGCGCGACCCCGATCAACACCGGGGCCTTCGCCTCGCGGACGTTGATCGCCGGCTCGGGAGCGGTGCGCGAAGCGGCGGCCGAGCTGCGGGCGAAGACGCTGCGAGTCGCGGCGTCGATGCTCGAGGCCTCGCCCGAGGAGCTCGAGGTCGACGGCGACGCGGTGGTCAGTCGCGAGGACCCTGGGAAGCGCGTCGGCCTCTCCGAGGTCCACGTCGCCGCGATCACCGGCCAGGGGATTCCGGCCGGGGAGGGGCCGGGGCTCGAGGCGACCGCCCACTTCGAGCCGGAGGAGGCGGCCTACGCCTACGGCAGCGCCGCCGCGGTCGTCGCCGTCGACGCCGAGACCGGCGAGTTCGAGGTCGAGCGCTTCGTCCTCGTCCACGACAGTGGCCGCGTGGTCAACCCGCAGGCGGTCGAGGGCCAGGTCCGCGGCGCCCTCGCCCAGGGCTTCGGCGCCGCTCTGACCGAGGAGCTGCGCTACGAGGCCGACTCCGGCCAGCTCCTCAACGGCACGATGCTCGACTACTTCGTCCCGACCGCCAGCGACCTGCCGCCGGTCGAGCTCCTGCACACCGAAGTCCCCTCGCCGGTGACGCCGTTCGGCGTCCGCGGGGTGGGGGAGACCGGGACGATCCCGCCCGGAGCGGCGATCGCCAACGCGATCTGCGATGCGCTGGCCGAGTTCGGCGTCGAGATCGCGAGCCTGCCGATCACCCCGGAGCAGGTCTGGCGGGCACTACGAGAAGCAGGATCAAGCAATGGGAGGTGAGAGGCCTTGAAGGTAGAGCAGTCTTTCGTGATCGCCGAGCCGCGCGAGCGGCTCTGGGAGTTCTTCGAGCAGGTCGACGAGGTGGCGCGCTGCGTGCCCGGCGTCGAGTCGGTCGAGGTGGTCGACGCCGACAACTCGAAAGTGCGGGTCACCCAGGCCGTCGGCCCGATGACCGCGACCTTCGACCTGAAAATGCGGATCACCGAGCGCGAGCGCAACGAGCGGATGCGTTTCACCGCGATCGGCCGCGCGGTCAAGGGGGCGGCGGGCAACCTGCGCAGCTCCAACACCGTGACCCTGGAGCCGGTCGAGGAGGGCACGCGGGTCAACCTCGAGGCGGACCTGGCGATGGGCGGCGTGCTCGGCTCGGTCGGCCAGAAGGTGATCGCCAAGCAGGCCGACGCGGTCACCCGCGACTTCATGGCCTCGCTGGAGCGAGCGGTGAAAGGCGAAGCGGTGGGGCCGGTCGCGAACGGCGCCGGGGCCGCCGGCGCTGCCAACGGCGGCGGGCCGGCTGCTGCCGCGGCGGCGGGTGCCGGTGGTGCGCAGCAGGCCGCCGCGGGCGCGCCGGCGGCCGCCGCGACCACGCCGGACGCCGGCGCCGAGCGGGCCGGGATCTTCATCTCCCAGGACTTCCTGCGCGGCACCGCGCTCGGCGCGCTGCTCGTCACCGCCCTCTTCATCCTGCTCGGGAGCCGGCGATGAGCGCCGCCGCCGAGACCGCGGTCAAGCCTAAGCGCGTCGGGCTGATCGTGCCGAGCTCGAACACCACGATCGAGACCGAGGTGCCGCAGATGCTGGCCCGGGCCGACCTCGGGGTGCCGGTCACCTTCCACTCCAGCCGCGCCGTCCTGCACAGCGTCGACGAGGAGTCGCTCGACCGGATGATCGCCGACAGCGACCGCTGCGCCAGCGAGCTCGCCGACGCCCGCGTCGACGTCATCGCCTATGCCTGCCTGGTGGCGGTGATGGTGCGCGGCGCCGGCGCCCACGAGGAGGTCGAGAAGCGCCTCGCCGAGGTCGTCGCCGCGAGCGGCGCCGAGGCGCCGGTCATCTCCAGCGCCGGCGCCCTGGTCCGCGGCCTGCGGCGCCAGGGCATCGAGCGGGTGGCGATCATGACCCCCTACATGCCGCCGTTGACCAAGCTGGTCGCCGGCTACCTCGAGGAGTACGGGATCGAGGTCGTCGACTCGCTCAGCCTGGCGGTCGCCGACAACGTCGAGGTCGGGCGCCTCGCCCCGACCGACCTGCGCGACCACGCCCGCGGTCTCGACCTCTCGCGGGCGCAGACGCTGATCGCCTCCTGCTGCGTGCAGATGCCCTCGCTGGAGGTGCTCGACCTGCTCGAGGGCGACACCGGCCTGCCGGTGATCTCCGCCGCGACCGCGACCGCCGCCGAGGTCCTCGACGCCCTCGGCCTCGACCGCAAGGTCCCCGGCGCCGGCTCGCTGCTCGCCGGCAGTCACTGACCCCGGGCCGCAGGCGGGAAATATCGGACACCGACATTTCCCGGACCGGCGCCGGGAAAAAGTCGGGGTACCGATCTTTTGGCCCCCATAGGGCCTAAAAGATCGGTACCCCAGTGCGGGCTAGGGCGCGGTGACCACGGGGGGCTCGCCCTCTTTGCCGGAGGACGCCGCGGCGCCGTTGCCGGTCAGCGTCAGCGGCGGCTCCTCGCCGTAGTTGTCGACCTCCCAGTAGGTCTGGTCGAGGCCGGCCAGCTCCTCGGCCTCGCTGACCCGCAGGCCCTTCTTGGTCCGCTCGTAGGCGAGGCAGATCAACAGGCAGGGAACCGCGGCCAGCAGCATCGTCAGGACGACCCCGGCCAGCTGCCACCAGGGGGTGATCGTCGCGTGCTGGAGGGCGTAGTCGCCTTCCAGCCCCGGATAGCCGCCGGTCTTCGTCCCCCACTCGACGAAGCCGCAGATCAGCGCCCCGGCGATCCCCGGCCCAAGCGCCAGCGGGATCACCTTCGGCTCGTCGATCTGCCAGCGGCGCATCAGCGCCGCGGTGCCGTAGGCGACGACCGGCCCGAGCAGCGAGATCAGGAAGACCTCCCAGGGCATGCCGACGTCGAACAGGGTGCCGCAGATCACCGCTCCGGAGAGCGGGCCGAGCAGCGCCCACTGCGGTTCCTTGCGCCGGTAGGCGATTGCGCCGCCGACGATCGCTCCGCCGATGTAGGCGGCGAAGACGTTCTCGAGGATGATCCCGATCCCGGTGTCGGTGAAGGAGATCCCGAAGACCCCGGCCCCCGGCGCGATCCAGGTCGAGGCGATGCAGATGAACGGCAGCGCGAACATGATCAGCAGCACGCCGGCACCGACCAGGGCGATGTTGTTGCCGACCGGTTTGGTGCCGCTGGGGTGCGGTTTGAAGGCCCCGAGCCGTGGCCCGAGGCGCCAGCTGAGGACCAGGACCCAGGTGCCGGCGAAGATGTAGAGGGGAAAGATCCCGTCGAAGTCGTGCGTCCCCTGGTTGGTCAGCGGCCCGACCGGGCCCCAGCAGAAGTAGGCGACGAGCGGCGAGAGGACGAGGCCGATCACCAGCGCCATCACGTAGAGGGGCGCGTGTCGCATCCGCTCCATCGCGCCGGTGTGGATCAGCGCCAGGGTGCCGAGCGAGAAGGTGACGAAGAAGACCGCGAAGACCTGCTGCACATCGGCCTCGGGCAGCGCTTCGAAGGCCAGTTCGCCCGAGTAATGGGTGAGGAACTGCCCTCCTATCCACCAGTCCTTCAACGCTTGCCAGAGCGGGTTGGGCACCCCGAAGGCTTCGTTGAACTGCCAGTTCCAGATCCCGATCCCGGCGACCATCGTGCCGCCGCCGGCAATCAGCGAGGCGATGATCTTGGCGATCCAGGTGTCGAGCATGTTCTTGCGCCGGACCAGACCCGAGTCGACGAAGCACAGCGCGAGCACGATCAGGACCACGGAAACCGCCCCGAGCGCATAGATGAACGAGAGCAACAGCATCTCGGTCGAGAGCTGTTCTTTCACAAATGGCATAGAGAGACTCCTCGTGTAGGCGTCGTTCGCAGTGCGGCTCCCTTTTCCCAAACCGCGATGGCGATTGTATACTCGCATCCCGAACAGCGTCAATCCTTCGTTGAGCGGTCAGCACGGACAAGCCAAACTCGAAGGAAGGCCAGGTTGGGTTGTATGCAGGCATCCGAACGCGAAGAAAATGAGCTGATGATCGATAGCGACGCCCCCGCCTGGCGGGCGCTGCCGGCGCAGCGGACCTTCTCGCCCGAGTTCCTCGACCTGCGGCCGCGGATCTACGAGTGGATCGAGGACTACTACGACCGCGACCACCTGACCCGCGCCGGCGACTGGATGCTTGCCCTGGCGCCCGACGCCCCCGAGTATCTGGTGGTGGCCGCCCTGCTGCACGACCTCGAGCGCAAGGTCCCCGGCGGCCCCTGGCTCGACCTGGCGACCGACAGCTGGGACGACCGCGCCTACAACGACGCCCACACCGGCCGCTCGGCGGTGGTCGTCGCCACCTGGCTGACCGCCAGCGGCTGCGGCGAGGAGCTGGCGCTGGCGGTCGCGCAGCCGATCCGCGAGCACGAGTTCGGCGGCAGCCCCGACGGCGACCTGATGCAGGCGGCGGACTCGATCTCCTTCCTGGAGACCAACGCGCCGCTGGTGTCCGGCTGGGCCAACCGCGGCAAATGCACGCCGGAGAAGGCCCTGGAGAAGCTGCGCTGGATGGGCGAGCGGGTCCGGCACCCGGAGGGGAGCCGGATCGCACGGCGGATGATGGAGCGCGCGATTGAGCAGTTCGACCGAGAACTAGAGAGGAAGAGATAGATGGCAGACGGCGACCGCGGCTTCCCCAGCCCCTTCGAGATCGAGACCCCCGCGGGGGCCGAGGGCTGGGAGCGGCTCTACCCCTACTACATGCACTTCAGCGAGGACCGCCGCGAGGTCGAGGAGAACCAGTTCTGGTTCCAGGACTCGATGCACTACCCGAAAGCCATGTTCCCCTTCGACATGGTGATGCCGGAGCAGACCCATCTGATCCTCAACCAGAACACGACCCGCTACATGGTCGTGCCGACCGCGCTCGGGATCGACCACCGGGTGGTCAACGGCTACGTCTACATCAGTCCCAACCTGGTCGAGGACGCCGACGACGTCGAGCGCCGGGCGGCGCTGTTCGAGGCCCGCGCCGGCCACTACTTCGCCAACTGGCAGCAGCTCTACGACAAGTGGGTCGAGAAGGCGAAAGCGACCCGCGAGGAGCTCGAGTCGCTCGAGTTCACGCCGCTGCCCGAGGCCGAGCCGCTCGATCGCGTCCAGGCCGGCGAGGAGCGCAACTCGGCCTTCCACCTCGTCGCCACCTACAACCGGCTGCTCGAGAACATCATGAAGATCGGGCACCTGCACTTCGAGATGCTCGGGCTCGGCTACGGCGCCTACTCGACCTTCGGCGACTTCTGCCGCCAGGCTTTCCCCGACATCCGCGACCAGACGATCGCCCAGATGGTCGCCGGCATCGACATCCTCATGTTCCGTCCCGACGACGAGCTGAAGCGGTTGGCTCGGCTGGCGGTCGAGCTCGGCGTCACCGGGCCGATCAAGGCCGGGGGCGAGTCGGAGGCGGTGCTGGCGGCGGTCGGCGAGCTCGAGGGCGGCGATCGCTGGCTGACCGAGCTCGAGCGCGCCCGCGAGCCCTGGTTCTGGTTCGCGACCGGCGCCGGGATGACCCACGAGGATCCGGCCTGGAACGACGAGCTCGGCGTCCCGCTGGAGCTGATCGCGACCTACGTCCGCAAGATCGAGGCGGGGGAGGAGATCGAACGGCCGCTGGCGGCGGTCGAGACCGAGCGTGACCGGATCACCACCGAGTACCGCGAGCTGCTGGCCAGCGACGAGGACCGCAAGGCCTTCGACGAACTGGTCGAGCTCGCCCGGATGGTCTACCCCTTCGTCGAGAACCACAACTTCTACTGCGAGCACCAGCATCACACCCGGCTCTGGAACAAGGTGCGCGAGCTCGGCGGCGTCTTCGCCGCGCGCGGCTACTTCGAGGAGCCCGACGACATCTGGTACCTGCATCGCTTCGAGGTCTACGAGGCGCTCTGGGACCTGCTCACCGGCTGGGCGACCGAGACGCCCGACGCCCGCGCCCACTGGAGCCGCGAGATCGCCGAGCGCCAGCGGATCCTGGCGGCGCTCAACGAGTGGTCGCCGCCGCCGGCGCTCGGGGCCGTGCCGGAGACGATGACCGAGCCGTTCACGGTGATGCTCTGGGGCGTCAACGACGAGACGATCCAGCGCTGGCTCGGCGCCGGCGACGGCGACGGCTCGGGCGAACTGCTCGGCGTCGCCGCCTCGCCCGGGGTGGTCGAAGGCACCGCGCGGGTGATCTTCTCGCCGACCGAACTCGACCTCGTCCAGGAGGGCGAGGTCCTGGTTTGCCCGATCACCGCTCCCAGCTGGGCGCCGGTCTTCACCAAGATCTCCGCCGCCGTCTCCGACATCGGCGGGATCATGGCCCACGCCGCGATCGTCTCCCGCGAGTACGGCCTGCCGGCGGTGGTCGGCACCGGCTTCGGGACGAAGTCGATAAAGACCGGCCAGACCGTGCGGGTCGACGGCGGCCGCGGCGTGGTGACCGTCGTCGAGTAGGCCTCAGTTGCCCAGCAGCTGCATCCCCGAGTCGTCGTAGCGCTCGCCGCGCACCGCCTGCGGTGAGATCGCCTCATCGAGCTCGGCGACCTGCTCGTCGCTGAGCCGCAGGTCGGTGGCGGCGGCGTTCTCGGCCAGTCGCTCGGGGCTTTTCGTCCCCGGGATCGGGACGATGTCCTCGCCCTTGGCCAGGACCCAGGCGAGCGCCACCTGCGCGGCGGTCGCGCCGAGCCGCTCGGCGAGCTCGACGACGCGGTCGGCGAGCCGCAGGTTCTCCTCCAGCGCCTCCTCCTGGAAGCGCGGGTTGCTGCGGCGCCAGTCGTCCTCGGGGAGGTCGTCGAGCGAGCGGATCGCGCCGGTGAGGAAGCCGCGGCCGAGGGGCGAGTAGGCGACGAAGCCGATCCCCAGCTCGCGCAGGGTCGGCAGCACCTCGTCCTCGGGGTCGCGCGTCCACAGCGAGTACTCGCTCTGCACCGCGGTCAGCGGGAAGGTCGCGTGGGCGCGGCGGACGGTCTCGGCGGAGGGCTCGGAGAGGCCGATGTAGCGGACCTTGCCGGCCGCGACCAGTTCGCCCATCGCCCCGACCGTCTCCTCGATCGGCACCTTGGGGTCGATCCGGTGCTGGTAGTAGAGGTCGACGTGGTCGCTGCCGAGCCGCCGCAGCGAGCCGTCGATTGCCCGCTTGACGTTCTCCGGACTGCCGTCGACGCCGCGCCGGGAGGGGTCGTCGGGGTCGATCAGGAAGCCGAACTTGGTCGCCAGCTCGACCTCGTCGCGGCGGCCGGCGATCGCCCGGCCGACCAGCTCCTCGTTGCTGTGGGGGCCGTAGATCTCGGCGGTGTCGAGGAAGGTGACGCCGAGCTCGAGCGCCCGCTCGATCGTCCGCCGCCCCGACTCCTCGTCGCCCCCGCCGTAGGCCCACGTCATCCCCATGCAGCCGAGTCCCTCGGCCGACACCTCTAGGCCCTGGCTGCCCAAAGTCCTTCTGTTCATCGCTTCGCTCCTCGCTCGGTTCGCGGATGCCTCTCCCGCGAGCATAGAAATCGGAGCGCACCGGCACCTCGGGGGCGCTGGGGCGCCAGCGGGAGCCGGGGATGGCGTGAGCGCGAAGCCGCTCTAGTCGGCGGCCCGCTCGGCGGCGCGCTCGCGCGCGCTCTCCTTCTCCTCCAGCGTCATCGCGCCGGGATGGCCGTCGCCCGGCCAGGGGCTGAGGAGGAGCAGGAGGCGGAGGTCGGAGCGGGCGAGGATGGTGCGGCGCTCGCCGGGATCGAACTCGAAGAGGTGGCCGCTCGCGGCCCGCACGCTCTCGCCCTCGGGCGTCGTCACCTCGGCCTCGCCGTCGACCACCAGCAGCCGGGCCCGCTCGTGGACCTCGTGCTCGCGCAGCTGCTCTCCCTGCGGCAGGTGCAGCAGGATCGCCCGCGCATCGTCCGCCGTCGAGAGGATCCGCGGCTCGTGCGGGGCGGCGCTCTCCGCTTTCAGGTTCCAGCTCTGCACCCGCCCAACGTACCGCGCGGAAGCCGCCCAGTCGAGGCGATCGTCGAGCGGTTACAGCGGCGAGGCGCCGGGTACTCGCGGGAAGCGAGAGGATCAGTCGGCGGAGGAGGCAACGTCGAGATGTACTCGGAGACAAGTAAGCGACCATGACATGATCCGCCGATGCAGCGCAGCGGTGAGAAGCTTCGCGAGCTGAGCGAGTGGGAGCCGGCGCTCGGCGTCGTCTCCGTCTACCTCGCCTTCGACCCCGGCGACCGCTCCGCCGCTTGGCGCACGGAGCTTCGCAACGGGCTGGAGGCGGTCCGCGCCGAGGCCGAGGGGGCCGAGCACGAGCGGCGGATCGCGGTGCGGGCGACGGTGGCGCGGCTGCTGGAGCGCTTCGACGACGACGAGGTGCGACCGCCGCCGCGCGGCGAAGCCGGCTTCGCCGCGGTGGCGGAGAAGGGCGGCGAGGAACGGTGGTTCGCGAGCGGGGTGGCGCCGGAGGCGGCGCTCGTCCGGCTCTCCTCGCAGCCGCTGGTCGCTGGGCTTGTCGACCTCGAGCAGCGCGGCGCCCCGCACGGGATCGTGCTGATCTCGGCCGAGCGGGTACGGCTGCTGCGCTTCGCCGAAGGGCGGCTGGAGGAGCTGGAGGACTGGGAAATGAGCTACTTCGCGAACGACTGGCGCGAGCGCAAGTCGCGGTCCAGCCCCGACCCGGCGCGGGTCCAGGGGGTCAGCTCCTCGGGACGCGACCAGTACGAGCAGCGGCTCGAGCACGACCGCGCGCGATTCCTCGCCGAGGCCGGCAGGCTGGCGGGCGATCGCTTCCGCGACCGTGGCATCGGCGACGCGCTGGTGATCGGACCAGCCTCGGACTGGGCGGAGTTCGCGAAGGGAATCGAGCGAACCCAGCTGCGGGCCGAGAACGCCGACCGCGACGACCTGATCTCGATGCCGGTCGGCGAGCTCCTCCCGCACGTCGCCGTCGCCGTCGAGCGGGTCAAGGCCGAGCGCGACGGCGCCGTCGTGGCGCGGGCGCTCGGCGAGGGCGACGGCCGCCCGGGGGCGCTCGGGGTCCAGGACACGATCGAGGCGCTCGGGGAAGGCCGGGTCGAGGAGCTGGTCTTCGACGCGGCGCTCGGCGAGGCGGCCGAGCCGCTGGTCCGCGGCGCCCTGGCGAGCGACGCCGAGATCACGATCGTCCGCGACGAGCTCGCCGAGAAGCTGGCGCGCGCCGAAGGCGTCGCCGCCGTCCTCCGCTACTAGAAGCCGTTGCTCCAGCGCCAGCGACAGAAGGGCGCATCGGGTTTTGGCGCGTTAGTCGCCGTATTGGCGACTAACGCGCCATTCCGACGGCGCTCCGACCCAAGGGGCGTGGCCGCCAGGCGTGGGCGCGGGAGTTTCGCTAGTCCTTCCTAGATCGCGTCGGCGACCGGCCGGGCCATCTCCTCGCCGGCCTCGGCCGAGATCAGAATCGCCCCCTCGCCGGTCACGTAGGCCTCCTCGCCGTGCTGGGTGACGTCCATGCCGACCGCCTCCTGCCGTTCGTCGACCCGCAGCGGCATCGCCAGGCTGACCAGCTTCAGCAGGACGAAGGTCATCGCGAAGGCGTAGGCCGGGGTGACCAGGGCGGCCAGCGCCTGGTGCCCGAGCTGTGCCGCGTTGCCGTAGAAGAGGCCGTCGGAGACGCCGTTCCAGGCGGCCTCGGCGAAGAGGCCGATGAAGAGGATCCCGAACAGCCCGGCGGTGCCGTGGGCGGCGAGCACGTCGAGGGTCTCGTCGACCCGGGTCCGCGCCCGCCAGACGATCACCGCGTAGCTCGGCACGGCGGCGAGGGCGCCGAGGGCCATCGCCCAGCCGGGGCTGATGAAGCCGCCGGCGGGGGTGATCGCGACGCAGCCGACGATGATCGCCGTCGCGGCGCCGATCGCCGTCACCTTGCGGCCGCGGGCGAGGTCGAGGGCGAACCAGACGAGCAGCGTGCAGGCGGGGCAGAGCAGGGTGTTGGTGAAGGCGAGCACGCTGGGGTCGCCGGTCGAGAAGCCGCTGCCGCCGTTGAAGCCGAACCAGCCGAACCACAGCAGCCCGGCGCCGAGCAGCACGTACATCGCGTTGTGGGGCAGCAGCGCTTGGCGGCCGTAGTCGCGGCGGGCGCCGACCACCAGCGCCGCCGCCAGCGCCGAGAAGCCGGAGCCCATCTCGACCGGGACGCCGCCGGCGAAGTCGAGGGTCCCCTGCGCCTGCAGCCAGCCGCCGCCGAAGGCCCAGTGGGCGAGGACGGCGTAGACCAGCACCGACCACAGCGCGGCGAAGACGAGAAAGGCGCCGAACCGCATCCGCTCGACCACCGCGCCGGAGATCAGGGCGACGGTGATGATGCAGAAGGTCGCCTGGAAGCAGAAGAAGACGAGCTCGGGGATCGCGGTGCCCTCGCGGGGGGCGAAGTCGACGCCGCTGAGGAAGGCGTTGCCGAGGCCGCCGACGAGCGAGCCGTCGCCGTCGAAGGCGAGCGAGTAGCCGATCGCCGCCCAGGTGACCGCGGCGACGGCGATCGCCCCCGCCGACATCATGAAGGTGTTGAGCGTGTTCTTCGAGCGGACCAGGCCGGCGTAGAAGAGCCCCAGCGCCGGGGTCATCATCAGCACCAGCGCGGTGGCGACCAGCATCCAGGCGGTGTCGCCGGTGTCGATCCCGGCGACCGCCCCCAGCACCGCGCTCACTTCTCGACCGGCGTCACCGCGCCGGTGTCGACGTCGCCGGTGCGGATCCGCACCGCCTGCTCGAGCGGCAGGACGAAGATCTTGCCGTCGCCGACCTCGCCGGTGCGAGCGCCCTCGCAGAGCGCCGTGACCGTCGGCTCGACGAACTCGTCGGAGACAGCGATCTCGAACCGGACCTTGTCCGAGAGCCCCATCTGCACGGTGGTGCCGCGGTAGGTCTCGACCCGCTCGAGCTCGCCGCCGTGGCCCTGCACCCTGCTCATCGAGATGCCGCGCACGTCGGCGCGGTAGAGACTCTCGAGCACGTCGTTGGCCTTCTCCGGCCGCACGATGCCGATCACCAGCTTCACTTCGCCTCCCCCTCCGGTCTCAGCCGGGCGGAAGCCTAGTTCACTTCGGCCAGCAGCGCAGCGGTGCGTGCGCCGATCCGCTCGCAGGAGTAGCGCTCGAGCGCTGCGGCGCGGGCGTTGCGGCCGCGGCGGCGGCGCTCGGCGGGGTCTTCGACGGCGGCGAGGATCGCCGCGGCGAGGGCGTCGGCGTCCTCGGGCGGGACGAGCCAGCCGGTGACGCCGTCGGCGACGATCGAGGCCGGGCCGGCGGCGTCGACCGCGATCGGCGGCCGTTCGCAGGCCATCGCCTCGACCAGCACCTGGCCGAACTGCTCGCGCGGGGAGGCGTGGACGAGGGCGTCGGCGGCGTTGAAGAAGGCCGGCAGCGCGGAGTGCGGGTGCCAGCCGGCGAGGAAGACGTCGCGGGCGCCGAGCCGCGCGATCGTCTCCTCCGGGTGCTCGCCCTCCCACTCGCCGGGGTGGCCGCCGACCAGGATCAGGGAAGCCGGCGCGGCGCAGCGGTCCCGGGCGCGAACGAAGGCCTCGATCAGCAGCGGCAGGCGCTTGACCGCGGTGAAGCGCCCGACGTAGAGGAGGACGGTGCCGCCCGGTTCCTCGCCGAGGTGGCGGCGCCAGTGGGCGCCGCGGTCGACCGGCCCCGGCTCGAAATGGGGGTCGACGCCGCTGGGGATGCAGGCGAAGCGCTCGGGCTCGAGCCCGAGCAGCGCGGCGGCGCGCTCGCGCCCGCGCTCGTCGGCGACGACGATTCGCGCGCAGGCGGCGGCCCAGCGGCACATCCGCTCCATCCAGGCGCTGGCGTGGGCCCAGGCCACCGGCGCTCCGGCCGCGACCTGTTCCATCATCAGCAGCTCGGTCCCGTGCAGGTGGGCGACGACGGGGCGCCCGGCGAAGGCCCGCGCCGCCGCCTCGTTGAGCGGCGTGAGGTGGTGCAGGTAGAGGACCTCGGGGTCGCTCTCGGCGGCCGCCAGCGCCCGCTGCCAGGCCTCGACCTGCAGCTCGAAGGCCTCCTCGTCGAGGCTGGCGAGCACCGCGTCGGGCGCCCCCGGCCGGTCCTCGAAGGAGCCGTGGATCGGCGCCGTTCCGGGGCCGCCGCGGAAGCGCAGCGGCTGCGGCGAGGAGAGCGCCGGGGCGAAGTCGACCGCGACCGGGTCAAGCCCGGCGTAGAACTCGCGCGCGTCGGTGCCGTCGCCGAGGTCCGAGCGCGAGCCCGAGACCAGCGTCACCTCGACTCCCTGCCGGCGCAGCTCCCGCGCCAGCGCCCGCGTCGCGTGGGCCGAGCCGCCACGCGGATAGAAGTAATTCGCCATCAGGACCCGGGTCATGGCCCTCGGGTACCCACCGCAGCGCTCTATTGGCTTTTATGCGGACAAAAGGCGCAGCGCCTAGCGGGGAAAGAACTGCAGCGCGGTGGCGATCTCGCGGCCGCCGACCAGCTCGAGTCCGTGCTCCTCGCGCGGGGTGTTGAGCAGGGCGCCGGAGACGACGAGGGAGGCGGAGCCGCCGCCGTCGAGGTTGATCGCGTCGACCGCGCCGAGCTCGCGCATCGCGGTGGCCAGCTCGGCCATCGTCAGGCCGGCCTCCTCGTCGGCGCGACCCTCGCAGACGGCGGCGATCAGCTCCTGTGGGGTGAGTCCGAGGGCGGCGCGGGGGTAGCGGCCCTCGGTGATGTCGGAGTCGAACTGGCGGGCGCCGGCGGAGAAGCCCTCGGGGTCGCGGCCGGCGCGGACCAGCGACCGGCGGCCGCCGACCAGCTTCGGACCGGCCTGCAGGAGGTCGCCGCGCGGCTCGCCGAGCAGCTGGCGCGGCCGGATCGCCAGCTCGGGGCCGTCGGCGTGCAGGCAGGCGCGCTCCTCGTCCCAGGGGGAGTCGAAGGATTCGACCGGCAGCGCCCGACCGTCGATCCAGACGTCGCCGAGCGGCGGGCCGCCGGGGCGGACGTAGAAGCCGCCGACGATCGCGTGCTCGGCGGCGTTGGCCCGGCACCAGGCGCGCAGCGTCGCGCAGGGGTCGATCGCGACCACCCGGAGGCCGAACTGGCGGCGGTCGAAGCGGGCGACGCGGAGGGTCGTGGCGGCGCCGTCGGCGAGGGCGAGGCGGCGGGATTCGACGGTTGGGCGGGTGAGGGTCGAGGCGGGCATCGGTTTGGTGCGGGGAATGGTGGTCGACGGTTGGGACGGACTTGTTGCGCTGGGGATAACGAGTGGACGGCGGCTGCCGATGTGGCGCGGCGACCGCCCGCCACACTGCGAGGGACGAGGGCCACCCCTCTTGGTTGGAGCTTCGGGCGAGCGCCGGGGGTTCGTGGCGCGCGCCGCCCTGGCCGTGTTCCCGCTGGGGGGCGGGCGCGGGACCGATCGCGAGGGCCCCCGTTTCGTCGAGTTGCCTTTTTCTTCGCTATTCGACGCAAAAGGCAACCTCATCGAGCTGGGGGCCTCGCTGGGGCGGGGCCGAGGGGTCCAGCGCCGATGTCAGACTGGCCGCGTGCCGAGCCACCAGCTCCCGTTCGACCCGATCGCCGAGGCGCGCCGCCACTGGGAGGAGCGCTGGGACAAGCGGGCCGCGACCGAGATGGTCGCGGTCACCTCGATCATGCGCGTCCACCAGATCCTGATGGCGCGGCTGAACGAGGAGCTCGAGCGCTTCGGCCTCACCTTTCCTCGCTACGAGGCGCTGATGCTGCTCTACCTCTCGCGTCGCGGCTCGCTGCCGCTGGGCAAGATCGGCGAGCGGCTGCAGGTCCACCGCACCAGCGTCACCAACACGATCGACGGCCTGGAGCGGATCGGGCTGGTGCGGCGGGTCCCGCACGAGAGCGACCGCCGCGCGGTGCTGGCCGAGATCCTGCCCGAGGGCCGGCGCGTCGCCGAGGCCGCGACCGCGGCGCTGAACGAGGCCGACTTCGCCACCGAGCCGCTCTCCGGCGCCGACCTCGAGCAGCTCTCGCGGGTGCTGCGCACGCTCCGCGTCGCCGCCGGCGACTTCCCTGGCTGAACGGGTGGTCGCTGCCGCGCCGCGGTGGTACAAGTAGGGATATGCACAATCCGCTTCGAAACGAGGCGGACGCGTTCCGCCTCGTAATCGTGATCGGAATCGGGGCGGCGGCGGTGGTCGCCCTGACCCTGCTGACCCGGCCGGTCATCGGGGTGATCCTGGCCGCAGCGCTGCTCGGCTTCGGCCTCGGGCTCGCCTGGCGCGGGGCCCGCGGCTCCCTGCCGAGCTCGTTTTCGCCGCGCAGCAGCGACGACGGCAAGCACCGCCTGCTGGTCGTCGCCAACGAGACCGTCGCCGGCCGGGCGCTGCTGGACGAGATCGGCCGCCGCTGCGAGGGTCGCGACTGCGAGGTCTTCGTCGTCGCCCCGGCGCTCGCCGGCTCGCGCGCCGCCCACTGGACCTCCGACATCGACGACGGCATCGCCCTCGCCCGCGAGCGGCTGCGGGAGTCGCTCGCCGGCATCGAGCGGCTCGGGTTGGGCGCCGAGGGCGAGATCGGCGACTCCGACCCGAACCTCGCCCTCGAGGACGCGCTGCGCCAGTTCGCCGCCGACGAGGTCGTGATCTCGACCCACCCGCCGCGGCGCTCGCGCTGGCTCGAGCGCGGCGTCGTCGCCCGCGCCGAGGAGAACCTGGCGCTGCCGGTCACCCACGTTGTGGTCGACCTCGAGGCCGAGCAGCAGGGCGCCGCGGCCTCTTCCGCTTCGCCGGCGAATCGCCTGGACCGCGCGCCGTAAGCTGCGCCGGTGCGCGTGGCGATCGTAGGCGGCGGCATCCTCGGCCTGGCGACGGCGCGCACCGTGCTCGCCGCCGACCCCGGCGCCGTGGTGGTGGTGCTCGAGCGCGAGGCGGCGGTCGCGACCCACCAGACCGGCCACAACAGCGGCGTCGTCCACGCCGGCATCTACTACCCGCCGGGTTCGCTGAAGGCGCGACTCTGCCGGCGCGGGATGGAGCTGCTGCGCGAGTTCTGCGCCGCCCGCGACATCGCCTACGAGGCCTGCGGCAAGCTCGTCGTCGCCAGCGAGGAGCGCGAGCGCCGGCGCCTCGAGGCGCTGGCCGAGCGGGCCGCCGCCAACCAGGTGCCGGGCCTCGCCTGGCTCGAGGGCGAGGAGATGCGGGCGGTCGAGCCGCACGTCGCCGGGGTGGCCGCGCTGCGCTCGCCGGCGAGCGCGATCGTCGACTTCGGCGCGGTGGCGCGCGAGCTGGCGGCGACGGTCGAGGCGGGCGGCGGCGCGGTCCGACTCGGCGCCGCGGTGACGCGGGTGCGGGAGGAGGGAGGGACGGCCACGGTCGAGCTGCTCTCCGGCGACGCGGTCGAGGCCGAGCGGGTGATCGTCTGCGCCGGGCTGCAGTCGGACCGGCTCGCCCGCGCCTCGGGGCAGCCGGCAGAGCCGCGGATCATCCCCTTTCGCGGCGAATACCTCAAGCTGCGGCAAGCGCGCGCCGGGCTGGTCCGGGGGCTGATCTATCCGCTGCCCGACCCGGCGCTGCCGTTCCTCGGCGTTCACCTCACCCGGCGGGTCGACGGCGAGGTGCTGCTCGGGCCGAACGCGGTCCTGGCGCTGGCGCTCGAGGGCTACCGCCGCCGCGACGTCAATGCCCGCGACCTGAGCCACGTCCTCGGCTGGCCGGGGACCTGGCGGATGATGCGCCGCCACTGGCGCGCCGGCCTGCGCGAGCTGCTCGCCGCGCGCCGCAAGGACCTCTTCGTCCGCTCTGCCCGGCGCTTCGTCCCCGAGTTGACCGCCGCGGACGTCGTGCCGGGGCCGGCAGGGGTCCGCGCCCAGGCCGTCGACCGCGACGGGACCCTGGTCGACGACTTCCGCGTCAACCGCGGCCGCCGCGTGCTCTGGGTGCGCAACGCGCCCTCGCCGGCGGCGACCTCCTCGCTGGCGATCGCCGAGGAGCTGGTCGCGATGCTCGGTCGATGACCGACCGCCGCCTTGGGCGCGCCCGATCCGGGAACCGGTCAGGGCGCCGCGAGGGTCCAGCGGATCGGCTCCACCGGCGCCGCGCGGTAGGCGGCGCGCGACTCCTCCTCGCTCAGGCCGGCAGCGGCGAGGCGGCGGGACGGCAGCTCGACCGCGAAGCCCGGCGCGGCGAAGGGCCACGGGTCGATCACGGCGAGGCCGGGCTCCGGCACCGTCAGCGCGAGGTCGAGGTGCTCGCCGAGCGGCGTGGTCGGCACGCTCGGCAGGATCCGGCCGCCGGGCGGCTGCTCGACCGCAAACAGGGTGGCGGTGAGCAGCGGCGACTCGACGCTGGGGTCGCTGGGGACGGTCGGGTCGAGCAGCGAGAGGGCGAGCGAGGTGATGTCGAGCGCCTGCAGCACCTCGTAGGCGTGCCAGGCGTCCGCTTCGAAGCAGCTGCGCAGGCCCTCGAAGTTCCAGACCTCGCGCAGCGCGGCCTGGCGGCGGGACTCGCCCTTGGCGACGATCTCTTCAGCCAGCGGGTGGGGGACCGGGCCGCCGCTGCTCTGCAGGCCCCAGCGTCCCGAGTAGAGGCCGGTCCAGTGCGCTTGCACGAGGGCGCCGGCAAGCAGGTCGCGGGCGTAGACGCTGTCGACGCCGCGGCCGTAGGGCGGCGCCGTCCGCTCCAGCGGCAGCTCGAGGAAGTGGGCCGGGCGGCCGGCCTCGGGATTGTGGGCGGGGAGGTCGTCGAGCTCGCGCCAGCCGTCGTCGTGATGGGCGGCGGCGATCGTCAGCGCCGCGTCGAAGGGGACGGCGGGCCCGGCGAAGCGGTCGTTGCCCCAGCGTTCGGCGAGTTCGCCGGCGAGCGCCCCGTGCTCGTACTGGGTGACGAGCCGGAGGCCGTCGGTGCGCTTCGTCACCAGCACCCGGTTACCCCCTTTCGCACCGGCTCAGGATACGCAAGCTTGTGCACCGAGGAAAGGTGACTTTGCCTTGACGAAGATTTCCATCGTTGCGCGCATTTGTTGACAAAACGTTCCCTATGCTCTGTCATCATGGCGAGCATGGCAAGAGAGACGTGGACCGACGAGCGGCTCGACGACCTGAAGGACGGCATCCACCGCGAGTTCGACCCGGTGCACCGCAAGTTCGACCGGGTCGAGGCGGAGATCCGCGACCTGCGCACCGAGATGGACGCCCGCTTCGACAAGGTCGACGCCCGCTTCGTCGCGATCGACACTCGATTCGACGCGCTCAACGCCCGCTTCGACGCGATGCAGCGGACGCTGATCGCCGGCGCTCTGGCGGTGGCAGCCGCGATCATCGCCGCCGGGATCTTCTAGTCGTCACGCGCCGCGCCCCGCGAGGTCGTGGCCTGGCGAGCTCGGGAAGGTATCTTGAGCGAGTAGATCAATTTCAGAGAGGAGCATCTTGATGGCGTTGCAGCTAGGTGACACGGCGCCCGATTTCGAGGCCGAGACCACCGAGGGCCAGATCAAATTCCACGACTGGATCGGCGACAGCTGGGCCGTCCTGTTCTCGCACCCGAAGGCTTTCACTCCGGTCTGCACCACCGAGCTCGGCTACATGGCCTCGATCGAGCCCGAGTTCGCCAAGCGCGGCGTGAAGATCCTCGGCCTCTCGGTCGACTCGGTCGAGAAAACCGAGGGCTGGGCCGAGGACATCGCCGCGACCCAGGGGACGGCGCCGAACTATCCGATCGTCGCCGACACCGACCTCTCGATCTCGAAGGCCTACGGGATGCTTCCCGCCGAGGCCTCCGGAGAGACGGACGACCGCACCCCGGTCGACAACCAGACGGTCCGCAACGTCTTCGTGATCGGTCCCGACAAGAAGGTGAAACTGATCCTGGTCTATCCGATGACCACCGGGCGCAACTTCGACGAGGTGCTGCGGGTGATCGACTCGCTGCAGCTGACCGCCAACAGCAAAGTCGCGACGCCGGCGCAGTGGCAGGATGGCGACGACGTGATCATCGCCGGCTCGGTCGACAACGAGAAAGCGAAGGAGCTGTTCGGGGAGTGGGAGGAGCCGCGGCCCTACATCCGCATCGTCCCGCAGCCATCGCGGAACTAGGTCCGTCACCGAGGTTGCCTTTCGACCCGGATAGCGGGGGAAAAGGCAACCTCACCTAGATCGTCGCCAGGTAGACGGCGACGTCGGCGAGCATCAAGAGGCCGAGCGCGGCGACCCAGGCCATGTAGGACTTGGCGTGGGTCTCGCCGGCCGCCCACCAGGTCAGGTGGCGGTCCCAGCGGGCGACCCATCCCTCGCGCTCCTCGCGCTCCTCGCGCGGCCCGGCCGCCGCCGGCGGCGGCGTGAGGTCGGGATCGAGCACGGTCGTCTCGCCCTCGCCCTCGCTCTCGCCGGCGTCATCGGAGTCGGAGTCGGCCGCGGCGGTCGCGGCCGGCCGCGGCTCCACGAGCTCCTCGGCGCTGTCCATGGCTTCGGTCTCGGCGCCGGCGGCCGCCGGCTCGGGCCGGCGGCGCCGCGGCCGCGGCAGGGCGGCGGCGCGGACGTCGACGTACTCGCCGTCGGCGGTGGCGGCCAGCTCGGCGTCGATCGCCTCGCTGTACTGGACCTCGCGGGCGTGGGCGCGCAGCACCGACCAGATGGCCGCCAGGCTGGCCCCGAGGGCGGCGGCGAGCACTGCGGCGCGCCCCAGCCAGCCGACGTTTTCGTTGGCCAGCGCCAGCAGCAGGAAGCCCTGGCCGACCAGCGTCAGCAGCGGCGCCAGCCACAGCCCCTGCCAGGTCTCCCCGCGCCGGCTCTCGAGCCTCTGCAGGGTGATCGGCTCGGGCTGTCGGTCGGCGGGCAACTTCCGGCCGATGATGGCAGGCGATGCTTAAGCGCGGCCGAATCGATGCCGCGCCTGCACGATCTCGTCCGCCGGCCTGGAATAGTGGCCTCGAGATGGAGATCGTTCGCTACCAGCGCGCCCACCTCGAGCCGATCCTCGCGCTCGCCGAGGGGGTCGCCTTCTCGACTCTGGTCGAGGACCCCGAGCGGGCACACCGGGTGCTCAGCGGTCCCGGCTCGGTGACCCTGGTCGCGCTCGAGGGAGGCGAGCCGATCGGCTTCGCCCACACGATCACCGACGGGGCGATCCAGGCGTACCTCTGCCGGCTGATCGTTGCGCCCGCCCAGCGGCGGCGGGGAATCGGGCGCGCCCTGGTTGACGAGTCGTTGGCGCGATCGGGGGCGATCCGCATGGACCTGCTCTCGAGCGAGGAGGCGCAGCCGCTGTACAGCGGCTACCGCCACGACCGCTGGCCGGGCTACCGGATCTACCCCGCGGAGCCCACGAAGCCCGCGGGCGGCGGGTAGCCTCGGCGCATGGACCCGATGTTCCGCGAGGTCGAGCGCGACGGCGAGCTCGACGCGGTCGCGGTCGAGGAGCCGCTCGAGATCCGCGTCGACGGCGAGCCGCTGAGCGTGACGATGCGGACCCCGGGCCACGACGAGGAGCTGGCTCTCGGCTTCCTCTACGGCGAGGGGCTGATCGCCGAGGCGCGACCGGTCGGCCTGACCGCGGACTTCGCCGCCAACGCGATCGAAGTCCACGGGCCGCTGCTGCGCGACCCCGGCCAGCGCCGCTTCTACACGACCTCCTCGTGCGGGGTCTGCGGCAAGGGGGCGCTGGAGGAGGTGGCGGCGGTCGCCGGGCCGCCGCTCGCTGCCGGGCCCACGGTCGAGCGGCAGCTGCTGTCGGCGCTGCCCGACCGGCTGGTGCAGCCGACCTTCGAGCGCACCGGCGGCCTGCACGCGACCGGCGTCTTCGACCCGGCGGGCGAGCTGCTCTGGAGCCGCGAGGACGTCGGCCGCCACAACGCGATGGACAAGGCGATCGGGCGAGCGCTGCTCGACGGCGCCCTGCCGCTCGCCGAGCGGCTGCTCTGCGTCAGCGGCCGCCTCTCCTTCGAGCTGGTCCAGAAGGCCGCCGTCGCCGGAGCGCCGATCCTGGTCGGCGTCGGCGCGCCCTCCTCGCTGGCGGTCGACCTCGCCGCCGACCGCGGGATGACCCTCGCCGGCTTCGCCCGCCGCGGCCGGGTCAACGTCTACACCGGCGCCGAGCGGGTCATCGGCTGAGCCGCGTCCGATCCGATGAAGCCGCGCCCCCGTTGAGGTTGCCTTTTCCGTCGCTATTCGACGGAAAAGGCAACCTCAACGACCGGGGCCGGCGATTTCCTCGGCGATCGCCTGCAGCTCGGCGGCGGGACGGCCGCTGCGGCCGGCGGCCCAGGTCGCGATCGGCGCCGCCAGCCGCTGCGAGCTGTGCGCGGCGGTGGCGGCGATCGCCAGCAGCTCCTCGACTTCGTGTGCCGGCGGCTCCTCGACGCCGATCCGCTCGCAGAACTCGCGCACCCAGTCTTCCGGCTCCACTCAGGCTCCCTTCGGGTCGTGGTCGTGGACATCGGCCCCGTGCCCGCGCCGGCGCCCGGCGAGCAGGTCGAGGGCGTGGGGGAGGGCGGTGGCGATCGCCTCGCCGGCCTGCTCGACCCCAGCCGGCGACCCGGGCAGGTTGACGATCAGCGTCGCGCCGCGGCTGCCGGCGACGCCGCGGGAGAGCATCCAGTGCGGGGTGTGGTCGCGCGAGGCGAGGCGGATCGCCTCGGCGATCCCGGGCGCCTCGCGGTCGATCGCCGCCCGGGTCGCCTCCGGGGTGACGTCGTCGAGCGTGAGACCGGTGCCACCGCTGGTCAGGACCAGGTCGACCCGCTCCTCGTCGGCCCAGAGGCGGAGCCAGCTCTCGACCGCTTCGCGGTCGTCGCTCACCACCTCCCGCGCCGCCACCTCGAGCCCCAACCGCGCCGCCAGCGCGGCCATCCGCTCGCCGCTCTCGTCGGCGCCCTCGCCGCGCGCCTTCGAGCTGCTGACGGTCAGGAGCGCCACGCGCGGCCGCGGCTCAGCCACCGGCGTTCTCCTCGAGCCGGTAGTCCGACTTGCCGCCGGTCTTCTCGAGCAGCACCACGTCCTCGATCCGCACCCCGCGCTCGACGCCCTTGACCATGTCGTAGACGGTCAGCGCGGCGACGCTGGCCGCCGCCATCGCCTCCATCTCGACCCCGGTGCGGCCGACCGTCCGCGCCTCGGCGACCAGCTCCACCAGGCCGGCCTCGACCTCGACCCGCGCCTCGACGTCGACGAAGGAGAGCGGCAGCGGGTGGGCGAGGGGAATCAGGTTGGCGGTCTGCTTGGCGCCCTGGACGCCGGCCAGGCGAGCGACGCCGAGCACCTCGCCCTTCGGTCCTTCGCCGCGCTCGACCAGCCGCGCCGTCTCCGGCGACATCCGCAGCCGCGCCCGGGCCCGCGCCCGGCGCTCGCTCTCGGCCTTGGTGCCGACGTCGACCATCCGCGCCCGGCCGTCGTCGTCGAGGTGGCTGAGGTCGCGCTGGCCGGGCTTGCCGCTCACGGCCGCGCCTCCGGCTCCGGCGCCGCCTCGCCCTCGACCCAGCGCCCCTCGCCGCCCGCCTCGACCTCGCGCTTCCAGATCGGCGCCTCGGCCTTGATCCGGTCGATCGCCTCGCGGGCGCCGGCGAACGCTTCCTCGCGGTGACCGGCCGAGACCGCGACGATCACCGCCGGCTCGCCGAGCGGCACCGAGCCGATCCGGTGCTCGGCCGCCGCGCCCAGCAGACCGTGGCGCTCGACGCACTCGCCGAGGATCTCGGCGATCCGCTGCTCGGCCATCTCGCGGTAGGCCTCGTAGTCGAGCCGGGCGACCTCGCGGGTGACGCCCTGGAAGCAGACGATCGCGCCGGCGCCGGGGTCGCCGACCCGCCGCTGCAGCGCCGCGGCGTCGAGCGGCTCGGCGCTGACCGCGGCGTGGACGGCGACAGCGCCGCCGGAGATCGGCGGGATCAGCGCCAGCTCGTCCTCGGCCGTCAGCCTGGTGCCGGCGTCGGCGTACTCGCGGTTGACCGCCATCCGCACCGGCATCCGCGCGATCGGCTCCTCCAGCCCCGGCAGCCGCCCCAGCTCGCCCAGCGCGTCGGCCACCGTCGCCCCCTCCGGCAGCTCGACCTCGACCGTGTCGCGGCCGGCGCGCTCGCGCAGGATCGCGAAGAGGCGGACGCGGACGTTCATGGGTCGATGCTAACCGGGGGCGCGCCGGGTCAGCTGGCGGCCATCGAGGGCGCCCGTTCGAGCAGGGCGCTGACCGCCGGCGGCTGCAGCTCGGTGTCGCGGGTCACGATCCCGATCGCGTAGCTGACCTCGGGCGCCACCAGGGGGATCGCTCGCATCCCCTCCGGCACCCCGTAGAGGCCGAGCCAGGTGTTGGAGACGATGCTTGCCCAGCCGGCGCGGGCGAACGAGAGCAGCGCGGTTATCGAGTTGCTTTCGATCCGCGCCCGCGCCCGGGCGCCGCTCTGCCGCAGTGCCGCCTCGACGATCCGCCGGTTCTGCATCTCGGCCGAGAGCAGGCACAGCGCCGCGCCGTCGAGCGCCGTCCAGGGGAGCGTCTCCGCCGCGCCCTCCTCGCCGCTCAGGTAGAGGTAGCGCTCGGTGTAGAGCGGCCGGCCGAGCAGCTGCCCGAGTGGCTCGTTGTCGAGGTAGGTGATGCCGGCGTCGATGCTGAACGACTCGAGGCCGTCGGCGATCTCGAGCGAGGAGAGCGAGCGGATTTCGAGGTCGATCGAGGGGTGGTCGAGGAGCAGCGGGGCGGTGATCTCGGCCACCACCGGCATCGCCGTCGGGATCACCCCGAGCCGCAGGCGACCGCTGAGCTCACCGGCCAGCCGGGTCGCTTCGGAGAGCAGGCCGTCGGCGCTCGCCAGGGTCTGGCGCGCCCACTGCAGCAGCTCCCGCCCCTGCGGCGTCAGGTCGTCGTAACCGCGGCCGCGCCGCACCAGTTCGATCCCCAGCTCGCCCTCGAGCTTGCGGATCGCCACCGAGAGCGCCGGCTGGGTGACGTGGCAGGCCGCCGCGGCGCGGCCGAAATGGCCCTCGTGGGCGAGCGCGGAGAGGTACTCGAGCTGGCGCAGAAGCATGCCGCTGATGATAAACGCTGTTTATCGAAGTCCGGCCAGGACGCATTAGACCTGGCCGCCTGTTCGCCCTAATCTCGAAGCCCGTGTCGCAGAACCTCGTCGAGCTGATTCGCCGCCACCACCAGGTGGAGGCGCCGACCGCGCTCGAGGTGCTGAAGCAGGCGGTCGACGACCACGGCGAGCTGACCGACGCCGACCGCGAGCGAGCGGCCGAGGTCTCCGGCCTGCCCGAGGCGGCGGTGTACGGCGTCTCGACCTTCTACGACGACCTGCTGGCGCCGCGCGGCACCCGCCACGTCCGCGTCTGCACCGGCACCGCCTGCTTCGCGGCGGCGGGCGAGCGCCACGTCGACGCGCTCCGCGCCGGGCTCGGGCTCGAGCTTGGCGAGCGCCGCGACGACGGCGCCGTCTCGCTCGCCGAGACCGTCTGCCTCGGCTTCTGCCACTCCTCGCCGGCGATCAGGGTCGGCGAGACGATCGACGCCGGGCCGGGGGCGGTCGAGCGGGTCCTCGCCGGCGAGACGCGGGGGGCGCCGGAGCCCGACTGGCACAGCCTCCTCCCCGAGCCGGTTCTGACCCGCTCGGGCGACTGGTCCGGCCTGCGCCGCGCCGTCGCCGAGCTCGGACCCGAGGAGCTGCTGGCCGAGGTCGAGGAGGCCAGGGTCCGCGGCCGCGGCGGCGCCGGTTTCCCCGCCGGCACCAAGTGGCGCTTCACGCGCCAGGCCGCGGGCGAGCAAAAGTTCATCGTCGCCAACGGCGACGAGGGCGACCCCGGCTCCTACATCGACAAGTACCTGATGGAGCGCTCCCCCGAGCGCGTGCTCGAGGGCATGGCGCTGGCCGGGTTCGCGGTCGGCGCCGACCACGGCTTCGTCCTCACCCGCTCCGAGTACCCAGGCTCGAAGCCGCTGCTCGAGGCGGCCGCCGCCCGAGCCCGCGCCGAGGGCCTGCTCGGCGCCGACATCCTGGGCAGCGGCTTCGCCTTCGACGTCACCATCGTCGAGGGCGCCGGCTCCTACGTGGTCGGCGAGGAGACGGCGCTGCTCGCCTGCCTGCAGGGCCTGCGCGGGACCGTCTCGGCCCGGCCGCCGTTCCCGGCCGAGCGCGGCGTCCACGGTCAGCCGACCGTCGTCAACAACATCGAGACGCTCGCCAACATCCCCTTCGTTGCCGCGGCGGGCGCCGAGGCCTACGGGGCGCTCAGCCCCGACAGCGAGACCAGCGGCTCGAAGCTCGTCTGCTTCAACGAGCGCTTCGCCCGGCCGACCGTGGTCGAGGTCCCCTTCGGCTTGACCGTCCGCCAGCTCTGCGAGGAGGTCGCCGGCGGCCTCCGCGACGGCAGGGCGATCAAGGCGGTCCAGATCGGCGGCCCGCTCGGCGGCATCCTGCCCGCCTCCTTGCTCGACACCCGCTTCGACTTCGAAGAGCTGGCCGCCGTCGGCTGCATGGTCGGCCACGGCAGCATCCTCGCCTTCGACGAGACGACCGAGATGCGCGAGGTCGCCCGCCACCTGCTCCGCTTCGGCGCCCACGAGAGCTGCGGCAAGTGCTTCCCCTGCCGGATCGGACTGCAGCGCGCGCACGAGGAGTTCGCCGGCCCGGCGCCGGTCGATCGCGAGCGCTTCGAAGCGCTGCTCGAGGCGCTCGAGCTCGGCAGCCTCTGCGCCCACGGCGGCGGGATGCCGGCACCGCTGCGCAGCCTGCTGAGCCACTTTCCGCAGGAGCTGGGGCTGCGATGACCGAGGTGAACGTCGACGGGGTCGACGTCCTGGTCGGGCCGGGGGCGACGGTCCTCGACGCCGCCCGCGCCGCCGGCCGCTGGGTGCCGACGCTCTGCTTCGACGAGCGCCAGCGGCCGTTCGGCGCCTGCCGGGTCTGCCTCGTCGGGGTGGCGGACTCGCCGAAACCGCTGCCCGCCTGCACGACGCCCTGCCGCGAGGGGATGAAAATCGAGACCGAGGACGAGACCGCTCGCCGGGTCGCCGGCGCCGTCGTCGAGCTGGTGCTCTCCGAGCTGCCCGAGGAGCCCGCTCCGCACACCGAGCTGGCTCAGGTGGCCGGACGATTGGGGGTTGGGGAGCCGCGCTGGCGTGGCGCCGTCCACGCGGGCGACGACGACCTACGACACCCCTACCTCGCCCTGCGGCACGACCTCTGCATCTCCTGCGGGCGCTGCGTCCGCGCCTGCGACGAGGTCCAGGGGGCGTTCGCGCTGACCGCCACGGGTCGCGGCTTCGAAGCGAACATCACGGCGGGGCTCGACGCGGGCTTCGCCGACTCGACCTGCGTCTCCTGCGGCGCCTGCGCCGACACCTGCCCGACCGACGCGATAACCGAGCTGAACCTGGTGCGACAATTCGAGGAGGAGAGGCCATGAGCGACCACCGTTTCGCCCGCGAGGCGACGACCACCTGCGGCTACTGCGGCGTCGGCTGCCGGCTTGAGACCCATGCCGTCGGCGGCCGGGTCGTCTCGATCACACCGGCTCTCGACGGCCCCGCCAACGAGGGCCACACCTGCCTCAAGGGGCGCTTCGCCCACGGCTTCACCCGCTCCCCCGACCGCCTGACGACGCCGCTCGTGCGCGAGGGCGGCGAGCTGCGCGAGGCGAGCTGGGGAGAGGCGATCGACCGCATCGTCGCCGAAACCGAGCGGATCAGGCGCGACCACGGGCCCGACGCGATCGCCGGGCTCGCCTCCTCGCGGGCGACCAACGAGGACTGCTACGCGATGCAGCGGCTGATGCGGGCGGCGATCGGCACCAACAACATCGACAACTGCTCGCGCGTCTGCCACTCGCCGACCTCCTTCGCGATGCGCAAGTCCTTCGGCCTCTCCGGCGCCACCGGCTCCTTCTCGGACATCGACCACGCCGAGGTGGCGCTGCTGCTCGGGGTCAACCCGACCCAGGGGCACCCCGTCGTCGGCGCGCGCATCAAGCAGGCGGCGCTGCGCGGTTGCAAGCTCGTCACGATCGACCCGCGGCGGATCGAGCTCGCCGACTACGGCGCGATCCACCTGGCGCCGCGTCCCGGCAGCAACGCCGCGGTCGTGCTCGGCCTCTGCCATGTGATCCGTCGCGACGGCCTCGTCGACGAGGAGTTCGTCGCGGCGCGGACCGAAGGCTACGAGGCGTTGGAGGAGCTGCTCGAGAGCTACGACCCGGCCGCGGTCGAGTCGATCACCGGCATCGCCGCGGCCGAGCTGGAAGCGGCGGCCCATCTCTACGGCGAGGCGGCGAGCGGCTGCCTGCTGTGGGGGCTGGGGGTGACCGAGCACAAATACGGCTCCGAGGTCGTGCAGCTGCTCTGCAACCTGGCGATGATGACCGGCAAGGTCGGCAAGCCCGGCTCGGCGCTGCTGCCGCTGCGCGGTCAGAACAACGTCCAGGGCTCCTCCGACATGGGCGCGCTGCCGGACACCTACACCGCCTACCGCTCGGTCGAAGACGAGGAGGTGGCGCGCAGCTTCGAAGCGGCGTGGGGGGTACCGCTCTCCCGCCACAAGGGGATGAAAATCCCCGAGATGTTCGACGCCGCCGTTGCCGGCGAGCTGAAGGCGATGTACATCTTCGGCGAGGACGTCGCCCAGACCGACCCCGACACCGCCCACGTCGCGGCGGCGCTGGAGGGCCTCGAGTTCCTCGTCTGCCAGGAGATCTTCCTCAACGAGACGACGAAATACGCCGACGTCGTCCTGCCGGCCTCGGCCTTCCTCGAAAAGGAAGGGACCTTCGTCAACGCCGAGCGCCGCTTCCAGATCGTCGAAGCGGCGATCGAGCCGCCGGGGGATGCGCGGACCGACTTCGAGATCCTGACCACCGTCTCGGCGGCGCTGGGCCACGAGATGGGTTGGGAGACGCCCTGGGACGCGCTCGAGGAGATCGCCCGCCTGACGCCGCAGTACGCGGGCGTCAGCCGCGAGCGGCTCGGCCGCGGCGGGCTGCAGTGGCCGGTCCGCGCCGACGGCTCGGACTCGCCGACCCTCTACGACACGAGCTTCGACCGCCCCGGCGGCCGCGGCCACTTCGCGGTGCTTCCCTACAAGGTCCCGGGTGATGCGGCCGACGAGGAGTTCCCGCTGATCCTGGTCACCGGCCGGGTCCTGCAGCACTACAACGCCGGCACGATGACCCGCCGCACCGCCAACGCTGAGCTCGTCGACCGCGACCTGCTCGAGGTGCATCCGGAGGACGCGGCGCGGCTCTGGATCGCCGACGGCGACCGCGTCTCGGTGCGCAGCAGGGTCGGGCGGATCGAGGTTGAGGCACGGGTGACCGAGCGGATCGAGCCGGGCCACGTCTTCACCACCTTCCACTTCCCGGAGACGCGGACCAACCTGCTGATCGGGCAGTCGGCCGACGTCAACACCTCCTGCCCCGAGTACAAGGTGGTGGCGGTCGACGTGCGGCCGATCGGCGAGCTGTCCTCGTTCTCGCCGGCGCTGACCGCGGTCGGTTAGAGCGGGCCTCCCCAGGGCTCAGAGCAGCTCGACCTCGACCCGCTCGCCGGCCTCGAAGCGGCGGGGCGGGCCGGGAAGCAGCGCCAGGCAGTCGGCGTCGAGCAGCGAGGTGAGGACGTGGGAGCCCTGGCGCGGCCGCGGGCTCGCCGCCCAGCCGCCATCGGTCAGCTCCAGGTCGCAGCGCACGGCCTCGGTGCGGTCGGTCCGCTTCTCGTAGGCGGCGGCGAGGCTCGCGCTGGCGCGGCGGCGTCGCGGCGAGCCGCCGGCGAGCGCCGCCAGGGCCGGAGCGGCGAGCAGGGTGAAGGTGACGAAGACGGACACCGGATTGCCGGGCAGGCCGAAGACGAGGGTGCGGTCGCGATGGCCGAAGAAGGCCGGACCGCCGGGACGCAGCGAGACCCGCCAGAAGCCCTGCTCGACGCCGAGCCGGGCGAGCGCCTCCTTGACGTGGTCGTGCTCGCCGACCGAGACGCCGCCGGAGACGATCACGGCGTCGGCGGCGAGCGCCGGCTCGAGCGCCGCCACGGTCGCCGCGAGGCTGTCGCCAGCGGTGCTGACGCTCTGCAGGTCGGCGCCGCTCTGGGCGAGGAGGGCGGCGAGGGTGGTCGAGTTGGAGTCGCGGATGCCGCCGGGGGGGAGCGGCCGGCCGAGCGGCACCAGCTCGTCGCCGCTGGTGACGACCGCGACGCGGGGGCGGCGGTGGCAGGCGACGGACTCGACTCCGAGCGCCGCCAGCAGCCCGAGCGCCGCCGGCCCGAGCCGGTCGCCGCGGCGCAGGACGGTGGCGCCGGCGGCGACGTCCTCGCCGGCGCGGCGGACGTTGGCGCCGGGGGCGGGGGAGGCCGCGATCTCGACCCGGCCCTCGGCGCTGCTCGTGTCCTCGACCCGGACCACGGTGTCGGCGCCCGCGGGCAGCATCGCCCCGGTCGAGATCGCGATCGCCTCGCCCGGGCCGAGGGCGGCGCCGGCGGGGTGGCCCGCCCGCGACTCGCCGGCGAGGGTCAGGGCGACCGGTGCCTCCGGCGCCGCCCCGGCCAGGTCGGCGACGCGCACCGCGTAGCCGTCCATCGCCGAGTTGTCGAAGGACTGCAGCGGCGATCCGGCGACCACGTCCTCGGCGAGGTGGAGCTCCAGCGCCGCGGCGAGCGCCACCTCCACGGCGGGCAGCGGCGCGGCGGCGGCGAGCACCACCTCACGAGCGTCGTCGAGCGAAATCGGTCCGGTGCCGGCCACGTCGCGATTCTCCCGCACCGCCCCCGTCCCTCGCCCCGCCCGTCCACCCGCAGCGGTTGTCTTTTCCTCGATCCCGCCGGGCGTGGTTGTCTTTTCTTCGGCATGGCCGAAGAAAAGACAACCGCTCTGCGCGAATCCGAAGAAAAGACAACCGCACTGGGGGTGGTGCTGGCGGGTGGGGCGGGGAGCCGGCTCGGCGGGGGGAAGGCGACGGTCGAGCTGGCGGGGCGGGCGCTGGTCGAGTGGCCGCTGGCGGCACTCGCCGCGGCCGGGATCGAGGCGATGGTCGTCGCGAAGCTCGATACCGCGTTGCCGGCGCTCGCGGTCCCGGTGCTGCGCGAGGCGGACGAGCCGCGCCACCCGCTGCTGGGGATCGTCACCGGGCTGCGCGCCGCCGCCGGGCGGCCGATCCTCGCCGTCGCCTGCGACCTGCCGCTGCTGACGCCACCGCTCCTCGCCGCGCTCGCCGCGGCGCCGCAGCGGCTGGCGCTGGCGGCGCCCGGCGGCGACCCGCAGCCGCTCCTCGGCCGCTACGCGCCCGAGCTGCTGCCCGAGCTCGAAGCCGCCCTCGGCCGCGAGGAGCCGCTGCGCCGCACCGTCGCGGCGCTCTCGCCGCGTCTGCTCGCCGACCCCGACCTCGCCCGCTTCGGCGATCCGGCCGAGCTGCTGCTGAACGTCAACGACGGCGCCGACCTCGCGCGGGCCGGCGATATCCTCGAGCGAGGATGAGCGAGGGCGGATTCGTCTCGCGCGGGTTCGGCGGCCGGCGGCGCACGCCGGACGACCTCCGCCAGCGGCTGCCGCCCGGCGCCGCGGCGAGCGCCACCTCCACGGCGGGCAGCGGCGCGGCGGCGGCGAGCACCACCTCACGAGCGTCGTCGAGCGAAATCGGTCCGGTGTCGGCCACGTCGCGATTCTCCCGCACCGCCCCCGTCCCTCGCCCCGCCCGTCCACCCGCAGCGGTTGTCTTTTCCTCGATCCCGCCGGGCGTGGTTGTCTTTTCTTCGGCATGGCCGAAGAAAAGACAACCGCTCTGCGCGAATCCGAAGAAAAGACAACCGCACTGGGGGTGGTGCTGGCGGGTGGGGCGGGGAGCCGGCTCGGCGGGGGGAAGGCGACGGTCGAGCTGGCGGGGCGGGCGCTGGTCGAGTGGCCGCTGGCGGCACTCGCCGCGGCCGGGATCGAGGCGATGGTCGTCGCGAAGCTCGATACCGCGTTGCCGGCGCTCGCGGTCCCGGTGCTGCGCGAGGCGGACGAGCCGCGCCACCCGCTGCTGGGGATCGTCACCGGGCTGCGCGCCGCCGCCGGGCGGCCGATCCTCGCCGTCGCCTGCGACCTGCCGCTGCTGACGCCACCGCTCCTCGCCGCGCTCGCCGCGGCGCCGCAGCGGCTGGCGCTGGCGGCGCCCGGCGGCGACCCGCAGCCGCTCCTCGGCCGCTACGCGCCCGAGCTGCTGCCCGAGCTCGAAGCCGCCCTCGGCCGCGAGGAGCCGCTGCGCCGCACCGTCGCGGCGCTCTCGCCGCGTCTGCTCGCCGACCCCGACCTCGCCCGCTTCGGCGATCCGGCCGAGCTGCTGCTGAACGTCAACGACGGCGCCGACCTCGCGCGGGCCGGCGATATCCTCGAGCGAGGATGAGCGAGGGCGGATTCGTCTCGCGCGGGTTCGGCGGCCGGCGGCGCACGCCGGACGACCTCCGCCAGCGGCTGCCGCCCGGCCAGTACCTCGAACCCGACTTCCCGGTCCTCACCGCTGGCCCGACCCCGCGGGTCGAGGCCGCCGAGTGGAGCCTGAAGATCGACGGCATGGTCGCCAGCCCAACCGCGTGGAGCTGGGAGGAGTTCGAGGCGCTGCCGCAGGAGGAGGTCCCCTGCGACATCCACTGCGTCACCAAGTGGTCGAAGCTCGACACCAGCTTCCGCGGCGTCTCGCTCGACACCCTGCTCGAGGCGGTCGAGCCGCTCGACGCCTTCGCGATGGCCTACTCCCACGGCGGCTACACCAGCAACCACTCGCTCGAGGACCTGACCGACGGCAGGGCCTGGGTCGTCACCGAGCACGAGGGCGAGCCGCTGCCGCGCGAGCACGGCGGCCCGGCCCGGCTGCTGGTCCCCCACCTCTACTTCTGGAAGAGCGCCAAGTGGCTCGCCGGCCTGCGCGTCACCGACCACGACGAGCCCGGCTTCTGGGAGGCCAACGGCTACCACAACCACGGCGACCCCTGGAAGGAGCAGCGCTATTGGACGGATTAGGCCTCGGCCTGGACCCGCCGGCCGCGCCCGCGCCGCGGGCGCCCGGGCGCTGGCAGATCGCCACGGTCGAGCGGATCCGGGTCGAGACGCCGCGGGTCAAGAGCTTCCTCCTGCGGCTGCCGATCTGGATGCCGCACCTCCCCGGCCAGCACTACGACGTCCGCCTCACCGCTCCCGACGGCTACACCGCCCAGCGCTCCTACTCGATCGCCTCCTCGCCGCTCGAGGAGGGCACGATCGAGCTGACTGTCGACCGCCTCGACGACGGCGAGGTCTCGACCTATTTCCACGACGTCCTCATCGCGGGCGATCAGGTCGAGGTCCGCGGCCCCTTCGCCTCCTACTTCGTCTGGCGCGGCGAGCAGCCGGTGCTGCTGCTCGGCGGCGGCTCCGGCGTGGTGCCGCTGATGGCGATCCTGCGGCACCGCCGCCGCATCGCCCCCGAGCTGCCGATGCGCCTCCTCTACTCGGCCCGCAACGAGGAGGAGGTGATCTACGCCGACGAGCTGGGGGAGGAGACGACGGTCGCCCTGACCCGCTCCGCGCCGCCCGGCTGGCGCGGCCACTCCGGCCGCATCGACGCCCCGCTCGTCGCCTCGCTCGCCTTCGACTCCGGCCCCGCCTTCGTCTGCGGCTCCAACTCGTTCGTCGAGGCTGCCAGCACCCTGCTGCTCGGCGCCGGCTACGAGCCCGAGCGGATCCGCACCGAGCGCTTCGGCCCCACCGGCTGACCTCGTTGCCTTTCTCCCCACCCGCTGCGCTTGTCCCCGCATAGCGGGGAGAAAGGCAACCGGTGGGGAGAAGTGCAACGCGGTCGCTCAGCCCCCGGGAGCAGCCGGGTCGCTCAGCCGCCCGGGACCAGCCGGGTCGCTCAGCCGCCCGGGACCAGCCGGGTCGCTCAGCCGCCCGGGACCAGCCGGGTCGCCGCCGCCTTCCAGGCCGCGGTCACCCTGGTGCCCGCGCGCAGGCCCATCCGCCGCGCCGAGTCGGCGCTGACCTCGGCGACCAGCGGCTGCGGCAGCGAGAGGGCGACGCGGGTTCGGTTGCCGATCGTCGTCAGCCCCGTGACCTCGGCCGCGACCCGGTTCTGGACCGAGTCGGCGGCGCCGGCGCCGGGCGGCTCGAGCGAGACCTCCCACGGATAGACGCTGACCGCGACCGGGCCGCGACCGGGGTCGGTGCTGCGCACCTCGCCGCCGCCCTCGAGGCGGACCAGGGTGAGGTCGCCGCCAGGGTCCGTCCCCGCCTCGCCGCGCAGCACCGCGGCGCCGGCGAAGTCGGCGACGAAGACCGAGGCCGGGGATGAGGAGATCGCCGCCGCGTCGCCGCGCTGGACGATCGCGCCGCGGTCGACGATCGCCAGCTCGGTGGCGAGGAGCGCCGCCTCGTCGAAGGAGTGGGTGACGAGGACGACCGGCACCCCGAGCTCGGTCAGCACCGCGTGCAGCTCGCCGAGGGCGTGGCGGCGGGTCGAGCTGTCGAGGGCCGAGAGCGGCTCGTCGAGCAGCAGCGCCCGGGGCCGCGCCGCCAGCGCCCGGGCCAGCGCCACCCGCTGGCGCTCGCCGCCGGAGAGCGAGGTCGGCCGGGCCTCGGCCAGCGCCGCGACCCCGAAGCGCTCGAGCATCGCCAGCGCCGCCGCCCGCCGCTCGGCCCGGCCGCCGGGGGCGCCGTAGGCGACGTTGGCGAGGGCGCTCATCCGCGGGAAGAGGGCGTAGTCCTGGAAGACGTAGCCGCAGCGGCGGCGCTCGGCCGGCAGCTCGATCCGGCGCTCGCTGTCGAGCCAGGTCTCGGCGCCCAGCGCCACCGTTCCCCGCGCCGGCCGCAGCAGCCCGGCGAGGATCCGCAGCACGCTCGTCTTGCCCGCACCCGAGGGCCCGACCAGCGCCAGCGGCTCGCCCACCCGCGCCTCCAGCTTGAGCGCCAGCTCGAAGGAGCGCAGCGGCGTCGCCACCGCCGCGCGCAGCGAGGCGCTCGCCCCGGCCGCGGACGCCGCGGCGCTCATCGCGCCTCGCCCCCCGGCAGCTCGCCCCCGCCGCCGAGCAGCTTCACCCCCAGCAGGATCGCCGCCGAGACCAGGATCAGCACCGCCGAGAGCGCCAGCGCCGCGGTGAAGCCGCCCGGTTCGGAGAAGGAGGAGAAGATCTCGAGCGGCGCCGTGCGGGTGATGCCCTGCAGCGAGCCGGCGAACAGCAGGGTGGCGCCGAACTCGCCCAGCGCCCGTCCCCAGGCGAGCGCCAGGCCCGAGGCGAGGCCGCCCCGCGCGCTCGGCATGGCGACCGTCGCGAAGGCCCGGAAGGGACCGGCGCCGAGCGTCCGCGCCGCCTCCAGCAGGCGCGGGTCGAGCGCCTCGAAGGAGGCGATCGCCGCCCGCAGGAAGAACGGCGCCGCGACGAAGACGAGGGCGACGACGACGCCCGCCGTCTGGAAGACGAGTTCGACCCCGGCGTCTTCGACCGCGGCGCCGAGGATCCCCTTCGGCCCGAAGGCGGCGAGCAGCGCGATCCCGGCGACCGCCGGCGGCATCACCAGCGGCAGCTCGATCGCGGTCAGCACCAGCGAGCGCCCGGGGAAGCGGCGCGCCGAGGCGAGCAGGTAGGCGGCCGGGGTGCCGACCACGACGATGACGAGGACCGCAGTCAGGGTCGTCCGTAGGCTGAGCCAGAGAGCTTCGCGCGCTGCCTCTTCGCCGAGCGCGTCGAGCAGCCGGCCGGGCGGGACGTCGGCGAAGACGGCGAGGACGGGGACGAGGAGGAAGGCCAGGGCGGCGAGGGCGGCGAGGAGGCAGATCGCCGCGAAGGCCGAGGGCCGCCTCATGGCGGCGGCCGGAACCCCGCTTCGCGCAGGTCTTCCTGCCCCTTGCCGCTGACCAGCCCTTGGAGGAACTTCTCGGCCGCCGGCTTGTCACCGCTGGAGCTGACCACCGCCGCCCCGTAGGCGACCTTCGGTTGCAGCTCGGCCGGGATCAGCACCGGTTCCAGCCCTTCGGCGGCCTTCTCGTCGGTGAGGTAGACGAAGCCGGCGTCGGCGGCGCCCTGTTCGAGCTTGGCGACGACCGAGCTGACCTCGGTCTCTTCCGAGCGGACGTTGGCGACGATCGCTTCGCGTTCGGCGGCGGGGAGGCGGCCGAGCACGGTGCGGGTGTAGGAGCCGACCGGCACGCTGGGGTCGCCGATCACCAGTTTCACCCCCGGCTTGGCGAGGTCGGCCAGCGACTTGATCTCGCTTCCTTCCGGCACCGCGATCACCAGTTCGTTGGCGGCGAAGACGACCGGTTCCTCGACCAGGCCTTCCTCGTGCAGTTCGGCCGGGAAGTCGGTATCGGCGGAGGCGAAGACGTCGGCCTTGGCGCCCTGCCGGATCTGCGCCGCCAGCTCGTCGGAGCCGGCGAAGGAGGGCTTCACCTCGGCCGCTTCGAACTCTTCGCCGTACTTCGTCACCGCTGCGGTCAGCGAGGAGGCGCCGAGGACGATCAGCCGCCCGCCCGAGCCGCCGCTCCCGGCCGTCGCGTCGCTCCCACCCCCACCGCACCCCGCAACCGCCACGAGCACCGCCACCACGGCCAGGGCCGCGACGCCGATGGGCCGATTTCGTGAGACATGTTCCCGAAATCGGCCCATCGGCCTCACGTCCCTCGCTGGACCATGACGCTGGTGGCCTTGACGGTGGCGACGGCGGCGACGCCGGGGGCGAGGCCGAGCTCCTCGACCGAGTCGCGGGTGATCGCGGCGGTGACGAGGTGGGGGCCGGCCTCGATCTCGACCAGCGCCATCACCCCGTCGGCCTCGACCGAGCGGACGATGCCGGGAAAGCGGTTGCGGGCCGAGAGCTCGTCGCCGGTGGCGTGGCGCGCCGGCGCGTCGCGCAGCCGCTCGACCTCGCTGACCGGGACCCGGCGCCGGTTGCCGGCGTCGCGGCTGGTGCGGATCTTGCCGTCCGCGTCCCAGCGCCGCAGGGTGTCGGCGCTGACCCCGAGCTGCTTCGCCGCCTCGCCGATGCTGATCGTCCGCGCCCTGGTCATGCTTAGGCAGTACCTAAGCATAGTTCGCGCGCGGTCTCAACCTGAGTCGTCGGCCGGCCGGGCGGGTAACCGGGCTCGGTGAGCTTCAAGGGCTCGCTTGCGGGCCGCTGTTGGGCGGCCGTCTCGCCGGCGCTGTTCGCCACCGGCTTCAGCCTCGAAGCGCCACCGCTGCTGCAGATGTCGGAAACGGTCGGCCCGAGCCCGGGGCGGCGCAAAGCTGCGACACCCCGAGCTCGAGCGCTGGCTCGCGGGCGAGGGCCCGGCGCTCGACCCGCCGCCGCTGCGCCGCCAGCCGGCGTCGATGCTCCGGCCGCAGGGCCCGTCAGCTTCCTGACCGGACCGGCGCCGCGCCGTTAGCCGCCCGGCGCCGCGGGTACTCCACCTCCGTGAGGCTGCCCCCGCTGCTGCGCCAGCTGCGCGACGACCCGAGCGGTCGCGGTAAGGCGGCGCGGTCTCAGCGCTCGGAGACGCTCCGCCCGCGGACCGCCGAGGCCGACTCGATGGTCAAGTCGATCTGCCCCTACTGCGCGGTCGGCTGCGGCCAGCGGGTCTGGGCCAAGGACGGGAAGGTGACGCAGATCGAGGGCGACCCCGACAGCCCGATCTCACGCGGTCGCCTCTGCCCGAAGGGCGCCGCCTCCGAGCAGCTGGTCAACCAGCCCGGCCGCCTGAAGACGGTCAAATACCGCCGCCCCCACGGCACCGAGTGGGAGGAGCTCGAGCTCGACGAGGCGATGGAGATGATCGCCGACCGGGTGCTGGAGGCGCGCGAGGCCGGCTGGCAGGAGATGCGGGGCGAGGAACGCCTGCGCCGCACCCTCGGCTTCGCCCACCTCGGCGGCGCCACCCTCGACAACGAGGAGAACTACCTGATCAAGAAGCTCTTCACGGCGATGGGCGCGGTCCAGATCGAGAACCAGGCCCGCATATGACACTCCTCCACGGTGCCCAGTTTGGGGACCTCGTTCGGTAGAGGCGGCGCCACCACCTTCCAGCAGGACCTGGAGAACTCCGACTGCATCGTGATCATGGGGTCGAACATGGCCGAGTGCCATCCGGTCGGCTTCCAGTGGGTGGTCGAGGCGCGCGAACGCGGCGCCAAGGTGATCCACGTCGACCCCCGCTTCACCCGCACCAGCGCCCACGCCGACCTCCACGTGCCGATCCGCGCCGGCACCGACGTCGCCTTCCTCGGCGGGATCGTCAACTACATCCTCGAGAACGAACGCGAGTTCCGCGAGTACGTGCAGGCCTACACCAACGCCCGCACGATCATCACCGACGACTTCCGCGACACCGAGGACCTCGACGGGATCTTCTCCGGCTTCGACCCCGAGAAAGGCGAATACGATCGCGCCAGCTGGCAGTACAAGGGGATGGAGGTCGGCCCCTCGGGCGGCGAACGCGATACCGGGGTCCAAGGCGAGCAGGCCCACGGCGCCCAGGGGGCCGAGGCAGAAAAAGCCGAAGGCGAGCAGGCCCACGGCGCCCACGGCGGCGAGCTCCACCACGGCGAGCCGCCGCGCGAGGACGAGACGCTGCAGGATCCGCGCTGCGTCTTCCAGCTGCTGAAGAAGCACTTCGCCCGCTACACGCCGGAGATGGTCGAGCGGATCTGCGGCGTGCCGCGGGAGCAGTTCCTCGAGGTCGCCGAGGCGCTCTGCCAGAACTCCGGCCGCGAGCGGACCAGCGCCTTCGCCTACGCGGTCGGCTGGACCCAGCACACGGTCGGCGTCCAGTACATCCGCACGGCGGCGATCGTGCAGCTCCTGCTCGGCAACATCGGCCGCCCCGGCGGCGGCATCCTCGCCCTCCGCGGCCACGCCTCGATCCAGGGTTCGACCGACATCCCGACCCTCTTCAACATCCTCCCCGGCTACCTGCCGATGCCGCACGCCCACAGCGAAAGCAAGCTCGACCTCTACGTCGACCGCAACGCCCCGCCGACCGGCTTCTGGGGCAACACCCGCTCCTACATGGTCAGTCTGCTGAAGGCCTGGTGGGGACCGGCGGCGGAGTACGAGAACGAATTCTGCTTCGACTACCTGCCGCGGATCGACAAGGACCACTCGCACTACCGGACCGTCCTCGACATGGAGGACAACAAGCTCGAGGGCTACTTCGTGATGGGCGAGAACCCGGCGGTCGGCTCGGCCCACTCGAAACTGCAGCGGCTGGCGCTGCGCAATCTGAAGTGGCTGGTGGTGCGCGACTTCAGCGAGATCGAGACGGCGAGCTTCTGGCACCAGGGGCCGGAGATCGAGAGCGGCGAGCTGGTGACCGAGGAGATCGGCACCGAGGTGTTCCTGATGCCGGCCGCCTCCCACACCGAGAAGGACGGCAGCTTCACCAACACCCAGCGGCTGCTGCAGTGGCACCACAAAGCGGTCGAGCCGGAGGGCGACTGCCGCTCGGAGCTGTGGTTCATGTACCACCTCGGGCGCAAGGTCAGGGAGAAGCTGGCGGGCTCCGAGCGCGAGCGCGACCGACCGATCCTCGACCTCACCTGGGACTATCCGACGGTCGGCCCCGACGAGGAGCCCGACGCCGAGGCGGTGCTGGCCGAGATCGGCGGCTTCGACGCCGAGAAACAGCCGTTGCCGGACTACCTGCCGCTGCGCGACGACGGCTCGACCACCTGCGGCTGCTGGATCTACGCCGGCTGCTATGCCGACGGGGTCAACCAGACGGCGCGGCGCAAGCCTCGCGGCGAGCAGACGTGGGTGGCGCCGGAATGGGCCTGGGCCTGGCCGATGAACCGCCGCATCCTCTACAACCGCGCCTCCGCCGACCCGGACGGAAAGCCGTGGTCGCAGCGCAAGCGCTACGTCTGGTGGGACGCCGAGGAGGAAAAATGGACCGGCGAGGACGTCCCCGACTTCTCTCCCGACAAGGCGCCCGACTACGTGCCGCCTGAGGACGCGACGGCGCAGAAAGCGCTGCGCGGCGACGAGCCGTTCATCATGCAGGGCGACGGCCGCGCCTGGCTCTTCACCCCGAACGGGATCGTCGACGGCCCCTTCCCGACCCACTACGAGCCGCACGAGTCGCCGATCGAGAACCTCCTCTACGGGCAGCGCTCGAACCCGGTTCGCGACGAGTACCGGCGCCCCGACAACCCCTACAACCCGGTCGACGGAGAACCGGGGGCCGACTCCTACCCCTACGTCGTCACCACCTACCGCCTGACCGAGCACCACACCGCGGGCGGGATGAGCCGCTGGGTCCCCTACCTGTCCGAGCTGCAGCCGGAGTTCTTCTGCGAGGTCAGCCCCGCGCTGGCCCGCGAGCGCGGGCTCGAGCACGGCGGCTGGGCGACGATCGTCAGCTCGCGGTCCGCGATCGAGGCGCGGGTGATGGTGACCGAGCGGCTGAAACCGCTGCGGGTCGGGGGGCGGACGATCCACCAGGTCGGGCTGCCGTACCACTGGGGCTTCGCCGGGCCGAACAGCGGCGACAGCGCCAACGACCTGTTCGCGATCTCGCTCGACCCCAACGTCCACATCCAGGAGGTCAAGGCGTCGACCTGCGACATCCGGCCGGGGCGGCGGCCGCGCGGGCCGCGGCTGCCGCAGTTCGTCAACCGCTACGCCGAGCGGGCCGGTGCCGGCACCGGGAGCGCGGTCGGCGGCGAGTCGGAGGAGCTGGGGCGATGAGACGGGAGGCTCTCCTATGAGCGGCTTCGTGATCGAGACCCCCGAACAGGGCACCTACGGCGACGAGGCCCGGAAGCGGGTCGGCTTCTTCACCGACACCTCGGTCTGCATCGGCTGCAAGGCCTGCGAGGTCGCCTGCAAGGAGTGGAACCAGGTGCCGCCCGACCCGCAGGGGTTGACCGGCGACTCCTACGACAACAGCGGCGAACTCGGCGCCAACCGCTGGCGCCACGTCGCCTTCATCGAGCAGAAGCTGCCGGTCGGGGTCGAGGGCGGCGCGCCGGACTCCTTCGTCGCCGAGGCGGCGCGGCAGAACCTGGTCGAGGAGGGCCTCGACCCGCACGCCGACGAGGACGGCTTCCGCTGGCTGATGAGCTCCGACGTCTGCAAGCACTGCACCGAGGCCGGCTGCCTCGACGCCTGCCCGACCGGCTCGCTGTTTCGCACCGAGTTCGGGACCGTCGTCGTCCAGGAGGACATCTGCAACGGCTGCGGCTACTGCGTCGTCTCCTGCCCCTTCGGGGTGCTCGACCAGCGCGAAGACGACGGGCGGGTCTGGAAGTGCACGCTCTGCTACGACCGCCTCAAGAACGACATGGAACCGGCCTGCGCCCAGGCCTGTCCGACCGACTCGATCCAGTACGGCGACCTCGACGAGCTGCGCGAGCGGGCCGACAGGCGAGTCGCGACCCTGCGCCAGCGCGGGGTCGCCGAGGCGCGGCTCTACGGCGAGTCCGACGACGACGGGGTGGGGGGCTTCGGCGCCTTCTTCCTTCTCCTCGACGAGCCCGAGGCCTACCGGCTGCCGCCCGACCCGGTGGTGCCGACGCGGCGCTCCCCGCACGTCTGGGCCGCGGCGGGTGCCGCCGCCGCGGCGCTGGTCGGCGGCGTCGCCGCCAGCTTCCTCGGGAGGCGGGGATGAGCCCGCGCGGCGGCGGCGAGCGGGCGATGGTCCCGCGCGAGCGACCGACCAGCTACTACGGGCGGCCGATCGTCAAGCCCCCGGTCTGGAAGCCGGAGATCCCCTGGTACTTCTTCTTCGGCGGGCTGGCGGGCGCCTCGGCCAACCTCGCCGCCGCGGCCACCTTCGCCGGCCGCCGCCGGCTCGCCCGCCGCGCCTGGGCGGGCGCCCTTCTCGGCGTCGCCGCCAGCCCGGCGCTGCTGATCAAAGACCTCGGCAAGCCGTCGCGCTTCCTCTACATGCTGCGGGTCGTCAAGGTCACCTCGCCGATGAGCCTCGGCGCCTGGCTGCTCGCCGCCAACGGCGGTGCGACCACCCTGGCGGCGGGCTTGAACCTGGTTTTGCCACGGCGCCGGGGCGGCGCGCCCGAGGTCGCCGCGGCGCTGCTCGGAGCGCCGCTCGCCACCTACACGGCGGCGCTGATCACCAACTCGGCGATCCCGGCCTGGTCGGAGGCGCGCGACGAGATGCCCTTCGTCTTCGCCGCCAGCGGCGCCGCCAGCGCCGCCGGCGCGGCGATGCTGACCGTTCCCGGCGAGGAAGCCGAGCCGGTGCGGGCGCTCGGGATCGGCGCCGTCGTGGTCGAGGAAGTCGCCTTCAAAGCGATGTTGAAGCGGCTCGGGCCCGAGCTGGCGAGCTCCTACGAGGAGGGCATCGCCGGCCGCTTCGATCGTGCGGCGCGGGCGCTGAGCGCCGCCGGGGCTCTCGCCTTCGCCGCGGGCGGTGCCTGGCTGCCGCTACCCGGCCGCGGCCGGGTGGCGATCGCGCCTCCGCCAGCGCGCCGCGCGGTCTCGGCCGCCGGTGGGGCGATGCTCCTCGCCGGCGCCGTCTGCAAGCGCTGGGCGGTCTTCAAGGCCGGCTTCCACTCGGCCGAAGACCCGGCGCAGACGGTCGCTACGCAACGCGCGCGGATGGCTCGCGACTGAGCGGCAGGCCGCGCTGGCGCCACTCCTGAACGCCGCCGATCACGTCGCCGGCGCGCAGGCCGAGGCGGACCAGGTTCGCGGCCACCAGGCTCGACTGGTAGCCCTCGTCGCAGATCACGATGATCTCGCGGTCGCGGCGGGCGAGGTCCGCGTTGCGGTGCTCGCCCTCCGGGTCGAGTCGCCACTCGGCGACGTTGCGCGCGACCACCGTCGCGCCGGGGACCGCTCCGTCGCGCTCGATCTGTTCCTGCGGCCGGATGTCGATGAGGATCGCGCCGCCGCGCAGCGCAGCTGCGGTCTCCTCCGGCGCGTAGCGGTCGATTCCCTCGCGCGCGGCGGCGAGCAGCTCTTCGACCGTGATCGGATCGCGGTCCATCGCCGAACCTCTACCCACGGGGCGGCGAAGGAATCGAACCTTCCAAGCGGTGGGCTGCACCGCCCTGCTGGTTTTGAAGACCAGACGGGCCACCAGACCCCTGCCGCCCCAGGGTGAGCCCAAGCCTATGGCCGGCGCGAGCGGCGCGGATAGTGACGGTCGCCGTCGCGGCGCAGCGCTCGCTCGCCGTCGAGGTGTTCGAGCAGCGCCTGGGCGTACTTGCGGCTCAGCCCGAGCGCGTCGCGGACCTCGGCGATGCTGGTCGAGCCGCGCTCGCCGGCCAAGGCGAGGACCCGCTCGCGGAGCGCCTCGTAGGCCGGCGCGGGGTAGAGGACGTCGGGCTTGAGCCGCACCGCGGCGCCGCCGGCGACCAGCTCTCCGAGCGCCCGCTCGACCTCGCGCCGCTCTGCCCCGAGCCGGGCGGCGAGCTCCGCCACCCCCGGCGGCCGGCCGCCGCCGGCTTCGAGCTCCGTCAGCGCCCGGCGGGCGAGCTCCGAGGGCTCCTCGGTGTTCGCCCCGGCCTCGCCCGCGGGGTCCCCAGGGCGAGGTTGCCTTTTGACCCGCATAGCGGGGCGTTCGGCAACCTCGATGGGTAGCGCTGGGTCGACCGCCGGCTGCGGCGACCAGCCGGGGCCGTGGCGGGGTGGGGAGGGGTCGCGGACGAGGCCGCCGCCGAGGGTGTCGGGCGGGGCGATGCGGCGGACGACGAGCCGGTCGCCCTGGCGCGCCAGGAGCGGCGCCTCGAGCCGCAGCTGCACACCGCCGTCGCCGAGGTCGACGACCCGGGACGGAGCCTCGCGGGTCCCGAGGTGGACCTGGACCCGGCGCTCGGCGGCGACCTCGGCGGCGCCGAGGGTCAGCTCGGCGTCGAGCCGGTAGGTCGCCACGACCGCCGCGCCGCGGACCGTGACCACGTCGCCGCGGCTGACCTCGTCGCGGCCGACGCCACCGAGGTTGATCGCCACCCGCTGGCGCGGCTCGGCGACCTCGCGGCGCTGGTCGTGGACCTCGAGCGAGCGGACCCGCGCCTCGCGGCCCTGCGGCAGGACCACGACCCGCTGCCCGCGCTCGAGCCGTCCCGACCAGAGCGTGCCGGTGACGACCGTGCCGTGGCCGGGGATCGTGAACGAGCGGTCGACGTGGAGGACCGGCTCGGCGCCCCCGGCGTCCCAGGCGCCGCGGGCCGTTCGTCGTTTGTCACCCTCCGGTTGACAAGCGACGAACGCGGCGCCGGGGTTGACCACCGCGGCCGCCGCCGCCAGCGCCTCGCGCAGCTCCTCGACGCCCTCGCCCGTCCGCGCGCTGACCGCGACCAGCGGCGCTCCCGGCAGCAGCGCGGCGCACTGCGCCGCCGCCGCGCGCCGCCGCTCGAGGTCGACCAGGTCGACCTTGGTCAGGGCGACGACGCCGGTCTCGACCGCGAGCGCCCGCAGCACCCGCAGGTGCTCGCGGGTCTGCGGCATCGGCCCGTCGTCGGCGGCGACGACCAGGAGGAAGAGGTCGATGCCGCTGGCGCCGGCGATCATCGTCCGCACGAAGCGCTCGTGCCCCGGCACGTCGACGAGGCTGAGCTGGCGCCCGCCCGCCAGCAGCGGCGCGAATCCGAGCTCGATCGACATCCCCCGCCGCCGCTCCTCCTCGAGGCGATCGGTGTCGCGCCCGGTCAGCGCCCGCACCAGGGCCGTCTTGCCGTGGTCGATGTGGCCGGCGGTGCCGACCGTGAGCGGCGCGCCGGCCACTATTCGGCGCCGGCGAGGGCGTCGCGCACCGCCGCCGCGGCGACCAGCGCCTCCTCGTCGTCCATCGTCCGCGGGTCGAGGACGACGCGGTCGCGGACGATCCGGGCGACGACCGGGACCTCGGCCGCCCGCAGCCGCGCCAGCAGGCCGTCGGCGCCGAGCGGGCCGGGGTCGACCTCGCAGACCGGGCCCTCGAGGCGGACGTCGGCGAGCGAGCCGCCGCCCGGGGCGCCGCTCTCGCGGCCGAGCGCCGCCGGAGCGCCGATCGCCGCCGCGATCCGCTCCGCCCGCGCCGCCAGCTCCGGCTCGCCGGCGTCGATCATCGCCAGCGCCGGGATCGCCTCGCGACCGCCGTCGCGGTGCGCCCGCAGAGTCGCCTCGAGCGCCGCGATCTGCAGCTTGTCGAGCCGCACCGCGCGGGCCAGCGGGTGGCGGCGGCAGCGCTCGATCGCCGCCGCCCGTCCGGCCAGGATCCCCGCCTGCGGCCCGCCCAGCAGCTTGTCGCCGGAGCAGCAGACGACGTCGGCCCCGGCGGCGACCGCCGCCCGCAGGGTCGGCTCGCCGTGGACCTCCTCGAGCGCGCCCGAGCCGAGGTCGTCGACCATCGCCAGCCCGCGCCCGCGGGCGAGCGTCGCCAGCTCGCGCGCCACCGCCGCCTCGGTGAAGCCGACGATCCGGAAGTTCGACTGGTGGACGCGGAGGATCGCCGCGCTCGCCGGCCCGATCGCCGCCTCGTAGTCGGCGAGCCGGGTGCGGTTGGTGGTCCCGACCTCGACCAGGGTGGCGCCCGACTGGGCGAGGATCTCGGGCACCCGGAAGGAGCCGCCGATCTCGACCAGCTCGCCGCGGCTGACCAGCACCTCGCCCTCGCCGGCCAGCGCCGCCAGCGCCAGCATCACCGCGGCGGCGTTGTTGTTGACCGCCAACGCCGCCTCGGCTCCGGACAGCTCGGTCAGCAGCGCCTCGAGGTGGGAGGAGCGGCTGCCGCGCCCGCCCGCCTCGAGGTCGTACTCGAGGTTGCTGTAACCGGAGGCGACCTCGGCCAGGCCCGCGACCGCGGCGGGCGGCAGCGGCGCCCGGCCGAGGTTGGTGTGGAGGACGACGCCGGTCGCGTTGATCACCCGTCGCAGGCTCGGCGCCGCCAGCCGCGCGGCGCGCAGCGCCACCGCCGCCGCCAGCTCCTCGGGGTCCGGCGCGGCGCCGCCGTCGAGCACCGTCGCCCGCGCCCGCTCGAGCTCGGCCCGCGCCGCGGCGACGGCCAGATGGTGCGGCCCGCCGGCCCGCTGCGCCAGTTGCTCCACGGAAGGGAGGCGGCGAAGCTCGCCGCTGCGCACCTCTGGACCTGGGCCAAGCGTTTCGCTCTCCATCGTTCTCGGCGGGACCGCTTCGGTTTGGTCGGCCCCTCGGCGGGCTACCCTGACCTCGATGGCGGCAACCGGCGAAGCCCCGCGTCTGACCGAACTGTCGCACGGCGCCGGCTGTGCCTGCAAGATCGGGCCGGCCGAGCTGCGGGCGCTGCGCGGCGCGATCCCGGCCGGGGCGCCGGACCCGGCGCTGCTGGTCGGCCTCGATCCGGCCGACGACGCCGCCGTCTACCGGCTCTCCGAGGAGCTGGCGCTGGTCCAGACGATCGACTTCTTCACCCCGATCGTCGACGACCCGCGCGACTTCGGCCGGATCGCCGCCGCCAACGCGCTCTCCGACGTCTACGCGATGGGCGCCAGGCCCGTCCTGGCGCTCAACGTGGTCGGCTTCTCGCTCGAGCGGCTCGGCGGCGAGGTGCTGGCGGCGATCCTGGCCGGCGGCGCCGAGGTCGCCGCCGCGGCCGGCGTCGCGGTCGCCGGCGGCCACTCGATCGACGACCCCGAGCCGAAGTACGGGATGGCGGTCAGCGGCGTCGTCCACCCGGACGAGGTGCTGACGGCTGCCGGCGGCCGCCCCGGCGACGAGCTCTACCTGACCAAGCCGGTCGGCGGCGGGCTGATCACCACCGCGGCGAAGCGCGGGATCGCCGACCCCGAGTGGTTGGCGGCGGCGGTCGAGACGATGACGACCCTGAACGCCGAGGCGGCCGGTGCCGCCCGCGACGCCGGCGCCCACGCCCTCACCGACGTCACCGGCTTCGGCCTGCTCGGCCACCTGCACGAGATCTGCGAGGGCAGCGGCCTAGCCGCCAGGATCGAGGCCGAGGCGCTGCCGGCGCTGCCGGGCGCGCTCGAGCTGGCCGCGGGCGGCGAGGCGCTGGCCGGCGGCAGCGCTCGCAACGCCGCCGACGCCGAGGCCTACGCCGAGTTCGCACCAGCCGTCACCCCGGCGCGCCGCATCCTGCTCGCCGACGCGATGACCTCGGGTGGCCTGCTCGCCGCGGTGCCGCCGGGGGCCGAGATGACCGGGACGCGAATCGGCGTCCTCGTCGCCGGCGAGCCGGGGCGGATCGCCGTCGCCTAGATGATTGATTCCACGACCAGGCCCACCTGGATGACGCGCCTGGCACACTGCGCGGCTCTGCGTCCTCGAGTTTGCCTTTGCCAACCGGCAAAGGCTGCACCCTGCGTCCTTGATCCGCTTGGCCAGGCGCGCCCCCAGTCACACCTCGCCGTGGAATCAATCATCTAGCCGGGGCTGGCGGGCGCCGGCCTAGCCTTCTTCGGAGTCTTCCCTCTTGACGAAGCTGATCCGGCCGTCGGTCTCGAGAATCCCCCAGCGGACGTCGCGCAGCGAGCCGATCTCCATCAGCCGCGCCTCGGCTTCGACCTCCTCGACGGTCAGCCGCTGACGCCGCAGGTTGCGCTCTACCAGCTCGCCGTCCTCGATCAGGACGATCGGCTCGCCGGCGAGGATCGGCCGCAGCCGCCGCGATTTGAAGCTGGCGTAGGAGACGGCGACGGTGAGCAGGCCGATCGTCGCCACCGCGAGGAAGGCGCCGGTCACCGAGTTGTCGCTCTGGGTCACTCCCTGCTGGACGAGGTCGCCGATCACCACCAGCATGATCAGGTCGAAGGGCTCGAGCGAGCTCAGCTCGCGCCGGCCGACCATCCGGGTGAGGGCGAAGACGAAGAGGAAGATGACCGCGGCGCGGATGACGATGTCCATCAGGGCCAGTCGATCTCGGTGCGGTCGATCGTCGCGATCGGCCGGTCGCCGTCGAGCAGGGTGACGTCGGCGTCGTGGACGCCGATGTTGGTCGGGTTGGCCTGCAGGTCGAGGTAGACGACCAGGGTGCGCCCGGGGGCGAGCGGCGGGTAGCGGAGCTTGAAGTGGTCCTCGTCGCTGGTGGTCTGCGCCGCTTCCGGTTCGACCGTGTTGACCGTCGTGCCTTCGTACCAGCCGCGGTCGAGCTGCAGGACCGGCGCACCGATCGCCTCGCGGGCGTGGATCGTGAAGCGCGCCTGGTAGTAGAGGCCGCCGCGGAGGGCGGTCGGCGCGGTGAGGCTCAGCGTCGCCGCCGCGCCCTCGGCCTCGGAGTTCGAGTCGGCCTGGCCGAAGACGTTGAGCAGCGCCGCGACGACGAGGACGAGCAGCAGCAGCAGAAAGCCGCGGCGCAGCCACTGGCCGAGCTCCCGTCCCTCGAAGTCGCGATGGCGGGGCAGGTCGATGCCGTCGGGCAGCTGCGACATGGCGCCCCGAGCCTAGGATGCCGGGCGGCCGGAACGGCGACCCCGCGGTCCGGTTGGGGCGGCCCGACGGCGGGTAGCGGGGGCCGATGGCGAGCGCTTCCAAGGGCCTGCGCGCGGCCGCCGCACTCGGCGCCGCCAGTGGCGCCCGCAGCTTCGCCGGCGCGGCGGCGCTGGCCCTGCGCGGCCGACCGCGGGCCGGTTGGGCGCGCGCCGCGATCCTCACCCTGGCCGCGGGCGAGGCGGTCGGCGACAAGCTGCCGCTGGCGCCGCCGCGCAGCGATCCGCCGGCGCTCGCCGCGCGGCTCGCCGCCGGCGCCGCGGTCGGGGCGGCGAGCGCCGGCGCCCGCGGCGCCCGGGTCGGCGCCGCCTTCGCCCTCGCCAGCGCCTATGCCTCCGAACGCGCCCGTGCCCTGCTCGGCGAGAGGACGGGCCTGCCCGACCCGGCGATCGCCGTCGTCGAGGACGCCGTCGTCTACGGCGGCGCCTGTGCCGCGGCCGCCGGCCGGGTGCCAGGCCGCCCGCTCCCGGCCCTGCTCGCCGGCCCCCTTGCCGCGCTGGTCGGCACCGGCGCGATGACCGGCGCCCAGGGCGCCTACTACAAGCTGACCGGCGCCGAAGCGAGCGAAACCCCGCGCGAAGTCGGCGAGAAGATCGTCGCCGCGCTCAGCGGCAAGAGCGTCCCCGAGGACAGGCGGTCCGCCCTCAACACCGCGATGCACGTCCTCTACGGCACCTCCTGGGGGCTGCCCTACGGCCTCCTCGCCCGCCGCCGTCCCGGCCCGGCCAGCGGCCTCGCCCTCGGCGCCGGCGTCTGGGCCGGGTCGCTGGCGGAGCTCCCCGCCTTCGGCGTCGCCCCGCCGCCCTGGCGCCAGCCGCCCTCAGCCCTGGCGGTCGACCTCGGCTTCCATCTGCTCTACGGCCTCGCCACCGCTGTCGCCGTCGAGGCGCTCGCCGCCTGAGCGGCGCGGCGAGCGCGCCGCGATGCGGCGGCCGCGCCGCGATGCCGCGTCCGCTTGCTTAAGTCAGTGGCATGGCGATCACTCCCACCGAGACCGCATCTCCGCCCGCCGGAGCCGGCGCGTACCGGCGCGTGCTCGGCCTCCCCGGGGTGCCGCCGCTGGCGATCTCCTCGGTCCTGGCGCGACTGCCGGTGGGGATGGCGGCGATCGGCCTGGTCCTCTACGTGCGCCACGAGACGAGCTCCTTCGCGGCGGCCGGGGCCGTGGCGGCGGGATTCGCGGTCGGCGTCGGCCTCACCGCGCCGCTGCTCGGCCGCCTCGTCGACAGCCACGGCCGGCTGACGCTGCTGCCGGCGGCGGTCGTCTCCTCGCTCGGGCTCGGGGGCGTGGTGGCGCTCGGCTCGGCCGGCGCGGCGACCCCGCTGCTGGTCGCCAGCTCCTGCCTGGCCGGGATCGGGACGCCGCCGATCGGCGGCGTCTTCCGCCACCGTCTGGCCGAGCTCGTCGCCGCCGCCGACCGGCCGACCGCGTTCGCCGTCGACTCGATCCTGATCGAGGTCTTCTTCATCACCGGCCCCCTGCTCGCCGGTGGTCTGGCGGCGACGGCGGGGCCGGCGGAGGGGCTGATCGCCGCGGCCCTGCTGGGGCTCGTCGGGGCGGTCTGGTTCACGCTGCAGTTGCCGCCGCACCGCCGCGATCTCGTCGGCGAGCGGCCGCGCGGCGGCGCCCTGGTCTCGGCCGCGATCCGGGTCCTGGTCCTCGCCGGGCTGCCGATCGGCGCCTGCTTCGGCGCCCTCGACGTCGCCCTTCCCGCCTTCGGCGTCGCCCACGGCAGCGCCGCCCTCGGCGGCCCGCTCGGCGCCTCGCTGGCCTTCGGCTCGGCCCTCGGCGGCGTCTTCTACGGGACGCGGCCGCGCGCCTTCGGCCCGCCGCAGCTGGCGATCCTGCGGCTCGCCGCGGTCTGGACCCTGCTGCTGTTGCCGCTGGTCTTCGCGCCCTCGGTGGCGGCGATGTTCTTCCTCGCCGTCGTCTCCGGCCTCTGCCTCGCGCCGCTGATCAGCGTCCGCAGCGAGCTGGTCGGCGAGGCGCTGCCGCCGGGCACCGGCAACGAAGCCTTCAGCTGGATCTCGGTCTCGATCGCGCTCGGCGCCAGCGCCGGCTCGGCCCTCGCCGGGCCGCTGGTCGAGGGGGGCGGCTGGCGGCTCGGCGTCGCCTTCGCCTGCGCGGTCGCGGCGACCGGCTTCCTCCTGCTCTTCAGCCGCCGCCAGCTGCTCTAGCCGGCGCCCGCGACCGCGCCCAGGCCGTCGGCTGCGCCTACCGCCACGGCCTGGTGCCGACGACGGCTGAGGCGGGGCCGTGCCGCCCGCAGCCGGCCTGCGATATGAACCCACGGATGACCGACCGGTCCACCGTCTCCACCGCCGCCGCCCCCGCGGCGATCGGCCCCTACAGCCAGGCGGTGCGCCACGGCGGCGTCCTCTACTGCTCGGGCCAGATTCCGCTCGACCCGGGAAGCGGCGAGCCGGTCGGCGGCTCGCTCGGCGAGGAAACCCGCCAGTGCCTGCGCAACCTGGCCGCTGTCTGCGAGGCGGCGGGCACCGAGCTCTCCCGCGCCCTGCGCCTGACCGTCTACACCACCGAGCTGGCCGAGTTCGCCGCGATCAACGAGGCCTACGCCGAGTTCTTCGCCGCCGACCCGCCGGCCCGCGCCGCCGTCGGCGTCGGCGCCCTGCCGAAGGGCGTGCGGGTCGAGATCGACGCGATCGTCGCCGCCGACGGTTAGCTAGATTGTTCGAGTCCGGGGTAGATCCGCACCCCGGGTCCCGGGCATCGAAAACCTCTGGCAGGGGAGACCAGGTTGATCATGGGGTCATGTCTCGGCGCTGTTGGTCGAATTCGAAGAGTGGCTGCATTCGCAGCGCTCGTCGGCGTGATGACAATCGCCACCGCCGTGCTCGCCGGAGAGGCGAGCGGGGCCGTCTACTGGGGCAACACGAGCACGATCGGTCGCGTCAACGGCGACGGCAGCTACCGACAGGACGGAGGCGGGGCCGGCGCGATCTTCATCGGAGCCTTGGGTGAACAGCGCATTGCCGGCGCGTGCGGTGTGGCCGTTGACGGGTTGCACATCTATTGGGGCGACAAGTTCCACGGGGCCATCGGGCGCGCCAATCTCGATGGGTCCGAACCCAACTTCGCGTTCATCGCCGGAGCTAGCGAACCGTGTGGTGTCGCGGCCGACGGGAGCTACCTCTACTGGGCAAACGAGGGTGCATCGACCATCGGGCGCGCCCGTCTCGACGGCAGCGAAGTGCTTCAGGACTTCATCGCGGTCCCGAAGTTCTCCGAACCAGAATTCGAGGTTCCCAAGCTCTGTGGCGTCGCGGTGAATGGCACCCACGTTTTCTGGGCAAACTGGCGCGAAGACCTCATCGGCAGGGCGACCCTCGACGGCAAAGAAGTGGTCCCGAATTTCGTCGAGACCCCGGAATACGGTCCTTGTGGAGTCGCTGTCAACGCCAGCCACCTGTTCTGGGGGAGTTACGGAAGCGATGTCGGCCGCGCCAATCTGGACGGCAGCGAACCCGAGTTCGACTTCGTCGCGGGGTTGGATCGGCCCTGTGCCGTCGCCGTCGATGGCGAGCACCTCTACTGGATCTCCGAGATGCCTCGTCGCGAAATCGGTCGCGTCAATCTGGACGGCAGCGCAGCCACGACGGTCGTTTCGGACCTCCAGTCCTCCTGCGGTCTGGCCGTCAACGCTTTGTCCTTCACCCCATCACTCCCGGCGTCACCCTCAGGTATGTCGGCGGGACTCCGCACGCCGCCACCTCCGCCGCAGAGCCCCTGCAAGATCGAGCGGGTGCGACACAACCGAAAGCAGGAGAAGCTGATCGTCGGTGTCCGTGGGCCCGCGCGCGGTCGCATCGAGGTTCTGAGCAGGGGGGTTCGCTCGCGGATGCTCAGCGACGAAGCCCCTTTCACGGCGAATAGCAATCCTCGCCTCTGGTGGGTCGCGATTTGGCCCGATACCGAGGGCCGAGTCGCGAAGCGAATCGGCAAGCGTCTCGCCCGGCGCGGTCGTGCCCGCCTCGGTTTGCGGGTGCGATGCAGTGGTAACGGCCAGCTGTCGACCACGGTGACGAAGAAACTGGCTCTGCTGGCGACCCCGGCGGCCTCGGTTCATCGGCGGAATCACTCGCGGTAGGCCGAGGAGGCAAAAGCCCCGTCCGCGGCTTGTACGGCGGCGGCTGGCGTCGCCCCATAGATTGCAGGGATCGCGACCACCGGAGACCTCAGCCGCTTCTGGCATCCCTTCGCCAACATGGCGGAGACGATCGGGCGCGGGCGCGTCGTCTTCGTCTCCGGCGAGGGCGCGCATCTCACCGACAGCGAGGGCAAGCGCTACTTCGACGCCAGCGGCGGCCTCTGGTACAACGCCGTCGGCCACGGCCGCCAGCGGATCGCCGCGGCGATCGCCGCCCAGGCGGAGAAGCTGGCGGCGACCACCTGCTTGGACCTCTACGCGTCCGACGTCACCCTCGAGGCCGCCGACCGGATCGCGGCGCTCTCGCCGCTCCCCGAGGGGCGCGTCTTCCTCACCAGCGGCGGCTCCGACAGCATCGACAGCGCCGGCAAGATCATCCGCCGCTACTTCGCCCTGCGCGGCGAAGCGGAGAAGACGGTGTTCATCGCCCGCGAGGGCGCCTACCACGGCATGCACGCCTACGGCACCTCGCTCGCCGGGATCCCCGGCAACGCCGAGGGGTGGGGGCCGCTGGTGCGCGAGGTCGAGCACGTCACCGCCTTCAACGCCGAGGCGCTGGAAGAGAAGATCCGCGAGGTCGGCGCCGAGCGGGTCGCCGCCTTCTTCGCCGAGCCGGTGATCGGCGCCGGCGGCGTCTTCCCGCCGCCCGAGGGCTACCTGCCGGCGGTCCGCGAGGTCTGCGACCGCCACGGCGTGCTGCTGGTCTGCGACGAGGTCGTGACCGGGGTCGGGCGGCTGGGGCGCTGGACGGCGAGCGAGCGCTTCGGGGTCGAGCCCGACCTGCTGGTCCTCGCCAAGATCCTCACCTCCGGCTACCAGCCGCTCGGCGCGGTCGTCGCTTCCGCCGCGATCGCCGAGCCCTTCTTCGCCGGTGACGGTGCCTGGCTCAAACACGGCTACACCTACTCGGGCCACGCCACCGCCTGCGCCGCGGCGCTCGCCAACCTCGACCTGATCGAGGAGGAGCGGCTGGTCGACCGGGTGGCCGAGCTGGAGGGGGCGGTGGCGCGCCTGCTCGGCCCATTGGCCGAGGTCGACGGAATCTCCGAGGTGCGGTCGATCGGCCTGCTCGCCGGGGTCCAGCTCGACGCGCCCTGGTTCGAGGAGCGCGGCGTGCCGCTCGCCGCGGCGGCGGTCGCGGTGCGCGAGCGGGGCCAGCTCAGCCGCCTGCTGGCCAGCGGCGCCCTGCAGTTCTCGCCGCCCTTCGTCTCGACCGAGGAGGACATCGCCGGCTTCGCAGAGGCGACCGCCGACGCCCTCGCCTCCTTTGCCTAGCGTCATTGACGAATTCGCGGGGCTATCGCCCCGTCAACTCGTCACTCGAGCTCGCGTTCCATCTCGTCGGCCAGCTCGGGGTGCCGGTAGGGGCCGGGCTGGCGCAGCGCGGCGATCACCTGGCGCCGGGAGACCGGGTCCTTGTCCTGGGAGAGCTTGCGCTTACAGGTGAAGCGGTCGACCGGAATGCGGAGGCCGACCGTGCCGCGGGCGACCGGCGCCGCCCACTCGCGGTCGAGGTAGAGCGGCTCGGGGACCGCGCGCTCGAAGTGCGCGACCAGGCGGGAGAGGACGGCGAGGTTCTCCTCCTCCTCGAGGACCTGCGGGACGCCGTAGCAGTGGGCGACGGTGAAGTTCCAGGTCGGCGCTCGGGTCGCCTCCGGCGCGTACCAGCTGGGGGAGATGTAGCCGTGCAGGCCCTGGACGATGACCAGCATCTCGCCGCCCCCCTCGAGGTCGTGGACGACCTCGTCCGGGCGGCCGAGATGGGTGAGCAGCGTCAGCTCCCCGGCCTCCTCGTCGAGCAGGACCGGGTAGTGCGAGGCGACGATCCCGTCCCCGCCCGCGCTGGCCAGCGTCGCCCAGGGATTGGCGCGGACCAGCTCGGCGACCACCGTCGGGTCCTCGACCGCGTGGGCGGGGTTGGGGCGCATCCCGGCATTGTTGCGATGATCGGCGCGTGCTCCGGGTCGACGCGCCGATCGAGACCGAGCGGCCGCGGCTGCGGCGCTTCGCGATGGGCGACCTGGACGGGCTGGCGGCGATCCAGTCGCGTCCCGAGGTCGCCCGCTTCCTCTACTGGGAGCCGCGCCGGCGCGAGGAGGTCGAGCCGGCGCTCGCCAAGTTCATCGCCGAGGAAGAGATCGCCGGCGAGGAGGACGACGAAGCGATCTCGCTTGCCGTCGAGCGCCGCGAGGGCGGCGCCCTGCTCGGCTACGTCTCGATCTGGCTGCGCTCGTGCCGGCACCGCCAGGTCGAGATCGGCTTCGTCTTCCACCCCGACGGGCAGGGGCACGGCTACGCCGGCGAGGCGGCTCGGATGCTGCTCGCGCTCGCCTTCGGCGAGCTCGGCGCCCATCGCGTGTTCGGCCGCACCGACGAGCGCAACGAGGCCTCGGCCGCCCTGATGCGCCGCCTCGGCATGCGCCAGGAGGCGCACTTCCGCGAGGCCGAGATCTTCAAGGGCGAGTGGGGCGGAGAACTCGTCTTCGCGATCCTCGAGCACGAGTGGCCCCCCACCCAAGCCCCCCATAGCCCGCCCCCCGCCGTTGGGCCGATAACGTGAAACATAGGGACGAAATCGGCCCGTCGGCCCGGTTCGCTCGGGGGTGGCGGGCTCGGTGCGGCTGCGGGCGCCGCGGGCGCGCACCGCTGCAGCCGCGCGCCGGCTAGCCCTGCCCCGCGCGCTTGTGCTCGGCGGCCTTCGCCTTGGCGGTCGGTTCGAGGCCGATCAGGGTGTAGTAACCGACCAGGTAGAGCCGTTTGCCGTCGGAGACGACCGGCGTGTAGCCGCCCTGGCCGAGCTCGAAGGTCTTCTCGTGGGTGCGCACGTCGAGGCCGACGGTGCGGTGCGGCGTGAAGCTCGAGGTGTAGACGGTGTGGCCGATCACGGTCGCCGTTCCCGGCACCGCGCCTCCGACGTCGTAGGTCCAGCGCGGCTTGCCGGTCTTCGCGTCGAGCGCGTAGAAGGTGCCGTTTTCAGAGCCGATGTAGACGGTCGGCGGCGTCCCCGGCACCTGGGCGACGGCCGGCGACCCGTAGACCGCGCGGCCGGTGGGGAACGACCAGTCGATCTTGCCGGTCTGCTCGTCGAGGGCGAAGACGGTGCCGTCGTCGCGGGCGGCGTAGACCCGGCCGAAGGCCACGGCGGGGGAGGAGAAGAAGCCACCGCTGCCGCCCGCCTGGCTGGTGTTCGTGCTCCACGCCTGCTTGCCGCTCTTCGCGTCGAGGGCGAACATCACGCTGGAGTAGTTGGCGCCGAAGACCGTGCCTCCGTGGTAGCTCGGGCTCGCTTTGACTTCGCCCCCGGCGTCGTACCTCCAGACGGTCTTGCCGGTGTCCGGGTCGATCGCCAGCAGCTGGTCGTCGTTGGTCCCGACGTAGAGCAGTTCGCCGACCACCAGCGGCGAGGATTCGAGTTCGGAGTGGAGGTTTCGCACCCAGACCTTCTTGCCGCTCTGCGCGTCCCAGGCGGCGAGGAGCCCGGCTTTCAAGGCCCCGAGCACCTTGCCTTGCGCGTAGACGGGCCCAGTCACGTCGACCGGTTCTTCGCCTTTGTTCTTGGGGTCGAGATTCAGTTCCCACAGAACCTTGCGGTCGCTCAGCCGCACCGCTTTGCCGTTGCCGAACTTGTTGATCACGTAGGCGACCCCGCGGTGGATCGCCGGCGGGAACTCGATCAGCGCGTGGGTGTTGATCGACCAGGCCTGCTTCAGTGGTGGATCGAGGAAGACCTGGTCGAGCGGATCGTCCGGCAGGTAATGCGTCCGTTCCGGGATCCGCCCGAAGTAGGGCCAGTTCGCGAAGCCGGGCCGCAGCTCGATCGCCGGCATCTCGGTGGCCCCGCCGGAGCCGGTCGCCGCCTCCGAGTCGCTGGCGGTCGAACCTCCAGCCGTCCCCCCGGTCGAATCCGACCCGCCCGACCCGCATCCGGCCAGCACCGCCAGCGCGCCCAGCAGAGCGCCCCAGAGCAGCAACCGGCTTCGCAAGCGGATCAAACGCATCGAGTGCCCTTCCTATCGGCAGCCATCCCCGCGAAGCCGAGCGGCCGCGCGAATAAAGCGGCGGACGAGAATTGAACTCGCATCACTAGCTTGGAAGGCTAGGGCTCTACCATTGAGCTACCGCCGCGAGCCTCGCCAGCCTAGCCGCGATCTCGCCGATCCGTCAGAATGTCGCCGATCACCCCACGGGGAGTGGCGCAGTCTGGTAGCGCACTCGGCTGGGGGCCGAGCGGTCGCAGGTTCAAATCCTGTCTCCCCGATATCTCCGACAATGATCTCGTTGCGCTTGAGGTCGCAGATGCGACCTCAAAGGTCACTCGGCAGCGGCGTCCAGGTCCTCGATGTCCGCGAGATCTCGAGTCCGTCCTGCTGCCTGCTTCATCGCTCTCAGGTCCTCGCGCGAACAGATCCAAACGGTCGATCCGAGGATCTCGGCTTCGGTGGCCCTCGACCGGAGATCCTCGAAGCTCGGCGCGCCGTCCAGGTCCTGGACTACGTCGAGTCTTCCCAGGTCGGTTTCGATGGCGACCTGCTCGCCGCTGGCGAGTGCGGCCGCAATCGAGAACGGCGTGCCAAGCAAAGCCTCGCCTTGGCGGACGCGACCCCCGGCATCCACTGCGACCTCGGCGACCCGCTTGATGTTGTCGGGGTCAGTGGCGATCACCACATCCACGTCCTTGGTGCCCCGCACGACGCCCCATGCGTTGAGCGCGAGGCCGCCAACGACCACGAACTCAACCTCGGTCCTGGCCAGCCGCCGCAGCAGCTCGTCGAAGGCCGGTTCGCTCAACTCTTGAGCGCGGCGCCAGTGAACCGCAGGAGCTTGTGACTGAGAGCGATGCCCTCGGCTAGGTTCACGCTGAGGGGGCGCTGCGCGTCTTCACGCAGGCGCTTGGCCCGTAGGGCCTCCACGTCTGCCGCTGCGGCAGGACCGTTGCTGTCGCTCCGCTCCACATAAATGATGCTAGCGCCGGATAGGCGACTCGACGCGCTCAGACCGCGTGGAGAAGCCGAGCAAGTCGAGAAGGCGGAACCGCAGGCGGTCTTCGCGCCGGCGATCGAGAAGCGGATCTTGGTCAGCGGCGGGCGTCAGGGGTGAAGCGGAATCCCGAACGCCTCCGAACGAGGCGGGCTCACACATGGAGGACGACCGCTTTGCCACCGCCCCCGGCGCCGGCCGTCTTGAGCGCCTCCGCCCCTTCGGCGAGCTCGAATGTCTCGCCGACGGAGATTCCGACCTCGCCCATGCCGAGTAGCTCGGCCATGTGGCCGAGCCGGTCCCCGTCGGCCTGCACGTAGAGGTCGACGATTGTCACCCCGCGCTCCGGCGGCGGCGGAGCGCCGGTGATGGTGACCAGCCTCCCCCCGTCGGCGACGGCGGCAAGCGCGTCTCCCTCGCCGCCCGGGGCGGCGTTGATCGCCGCAGGGACGCCATCGCCACCCGCCCATTCGCGGACTCGTCCGGGCCAGTCGTCGTCGTGATAGTCGAACACGGCGCTGATCCCGAGCTCTCGCAGCCGCTCAGCGCTTCGCGGCCCGGCCGTCGCGGCGACGTCGGCTCCGACCACGAGCGCCGATGCCGCGATCAGCTGGCCGGTTACCCCACCGGCGCCGTGAACGAGCAATCGGCCCGCGGGCGATTCCCCGACCACCGCACGCAGCGCCTGGTCGGCGGTCAGCGCCGGCACCGGAAACGCCGCCGACTCCTCCCATGAAACGGCGGCTGGCTTCGGAGCCAGCGAATCGGCACGCGCCAGCAGCAGCTCGCTCCAGCAACCCTGGGCCAGCAAGGGAACCGGGTGCGTCATCACCTCGTCTCCAACCGACCACCCGTCATCAGCGGCGCCGACGGCGGTGACCGTCCCTGACGCCGCGACGCCAAGCGCCGCGGGCGGCCGCAGTCCCACCTCCCACGATCCGAGCCGGACGAGGTCATCCCAGGACGCCACGCCCGCCGCGCGCACGGAGATCAGCGTCTCGCCAGGGCGCGGTGCACGCGGCTCCGGGAGCGACAGCGCTCGCACGTCGCCACCGAACCGCTCGATTCCGGCCACCCTCACGAAGCCTCCGGCATATGACCAGGGTACGCCCGCCGGGCCCGCAGCGCTGCTTTCGAGTCAATGGTCCTGAGCCGCTCGTCGCGCCAACCTCCGTAAGCACGTCCGGGCCCTACGGGCTATCCGGAGCGGGCTGCACTCGCTCACGAGCCCCGTTGAAATCCAGGGACCGGTGACCTTAGAGTGGCAGCGATGAGCGCCGTTACGACCGCTGAGACCACCGGGCCGCCGCCGGGCGCCGCGCTGCAGATCCCCGACTTCGAAATCGTCCCTCGCCGCGGCCTGGTCCTCGTCGCGATCGTCCTCGCCGGCCTGGTGGTGGCGATCGCTGTCGACGAACTGTGGCCTCTGGTCTTCTTCCACGTCGCCTTCGGTGCCGCCTGGACGATCATCGACCTCTTCCTCGGCCTCCTGCTGGGGCCGATCCTCGGCAAGCTCGCGGTTCCCGCCCGGATCGAAATGACCACGCGGCTGATGCCAAAGATGGTGCTGATCATGCCGACCGTCGTCACCGCGACCCTCGCCGCCGGTTGGCAGCTCGGCCACTTCCTCGGCACCGTCAACAGCACGTACTACAACCACGGCTGGATGGTCGCCAGCTACATCGTCGTCGGCTGCATGGCTGTGATCGCCCTCGGCCTGCTCGAGCCCGCGAACATCGCCGTGCTCTTCGAGCTGAAGAAGCCGCAGCCGAACCCGGCCGTGATCGAGCGGCTGATGAAACGCTTCATCTACAGCGCGGGCATTCTCGGCATCCTGCAGGTCGCGACGCTGGTGATCATGACCAAGATCGCGAGCGGCTGATGGAGGGGCGCCGAATGCCGCCGGTCACCCAGCTCGGGATGGCCTCGCTGGCGCTGATAGTCGCCGGCGGCATCTATCTCGCCTCGAACCTGCCCGAAGAGGTCTCGCTCGCCCCGGCGATCGTGCTGCTCGCGCTCTCCGTGCTGCTGCTCGCCACCAACATCCTCCTATTGACGCGGGTCGAGGACTTCGCCTGGGGCCGCTTCTTCCAGGTGGCCGGCTGGGCGTTCCTCGCCTACGCGACGATCGCCGGGATGATTCTGTACGCGTTCCTCTTCGACCACCTCTCCGGGGGGCCGCTCATCGTCTTGACGCTCTCGTTGCTCGTCTTCGCCCTCCACGTGCCGATGCTGATCGGGTTCACGGTCGCACGCTACGCGGGATCGTCCGGCAGCGCCGGAACTTCAGCGCATCCGTAGTCGCTGGAGACCGTCCCCGCCACGGCCTGGCTCAGCGCCACCGCGCTCGCCAGGGGTGGCCGCGGATCCGGGAGCGACAGATATCGCACCTGCCTGGCCGGCGTGGGATAGGTTCGGGTTCCGAGATCCGCTGACCGCGAAGGAGAGCCATGAGCGAGCAGAGCGTCGAGGTGGTCAAGGGTGCCTATGCCGCCTTTGCGAGCGGCGATGTGCCCGCCGTTCTCGAGGTGTTCGCCGACGACATCGAGTGGCATGAGGCCGAGGGGATGCCATATGGGGGCGTGTACCGAGGAGGCGAGGCCGTGCTGCAGAACGTCTTCGGCCCGATCGCTGAGGACGTCGAAGGCTTCGCGGTGACGCCCAGGGAGTACATGGCGACCGGCGACGCCGTCGCCGCGGTCGTCAGCTACACCGGCACCGGGAAAGCCACCGGCAAGCCGCTGGACCTCCCGGTGGTGCATGTCTGGGACATCCAGGACGGCAAAGCGGTGCGCTTCCGTCAATTCGCCGACACGGTGAGGTTCGCCGATGTCGTGCCCGCCGCTGATTCGGTCGCCAGCTAGGAGGGACTAGCGAAACTCCCGCGCCAACGCCTGGCGGCCACGCCCCTTGGGTCGGAGCGCCGTCGGAATGGCGCGTTAGTCGCCGATACGGCGACTAACGCGCCAAAACCCGATGCGCCCTTCTGTCGCTGGCGCTGGAGCAACGGCGGACACTGCGCGGTGCGGCCTCGCTGCGTCCTTGCCCCGCTTGGTCCGGCGCTCGCCAGCCGCGGACGTGAGTTTCGCTAGTCCCTTCTAGGAGTGGAAGTCCGACCGGGCCACTGGCGCTGCTATTGAGTGGGCCCAGCGCCTGAGTCGCCCGGTTCAAATGCCGTCCGGTTAGGGCGCCTGCACGGGTTCATCGCATCGCCCGCATGGCCACGCGCCAAGCGTGATCTGGCATCAACCGCCTCCGACGGGTAGCGCCCGCCGCGGGCGTGTGAGAGCGTGGGCCGCAGTGAAGGCGAACGTATGAGGAGGCCGTGATGGCACTTGCACGAGTGGTGTCCTTCGATGGAGTGAGTGAGTCCCGGGTCGAGGAGATGAAGCAGCAGATCGGCGAGGGTCGCCCGGACGAGGTTCCGGCGACGGAGATCGTGATGCTCTACGACGCCGAGGCGGAGAAATCGCTGGTGATCCTCTTCTTCGACAGCGAAGCCGACTACGCGCGGGCCGACGAGACGCTGAGCGCGATGCCGCCCGACCAAACGCCAGGCACGCGCACGGCGGTCGGGAAGTACGAGGTCGTGGTGCGCCAGTCTGGCTGAACGACCCGCTCGATCTCCGAGCCGGTGGCGTCCAACCTGGGTGCCCCACACCCCCGGCGATATTGACGTAGAGCCGTCCAGCGCCTCGACGCAGTTCCAGGCCCTCCACCGACCGGAATCTTCCCGCTCGGAGGAAAAGCGGCCGCCAGCCGAAACTGTGGGGAGCAAACCCCCTGCGCCGCCCGGCGCCCGTCGAAGGAGTGTCTTGATTCCGATGAACACGTCCCGAAAGGTGCGGCAGCTGATCCCCGCGATCGTCGTCGCCCTGCTCGCCGTCGCCCTGCTCGCGCCCGCCGCCAGGGCAGCCGACATCCCGCCGCTGGTTACGACCGCTCAATACAAAGCCCTGGTCGGCTTCGTCGAAAAGGTCGAGAGGCTCTCCAGCACCCCGGCCACCGCCGCCCAGAAGGCCGGCTACGAGAACCAACTGGAGAACAAGCACGAAGCCGCCTCGGACAAATCGACCGCGCTCTTCGATCGCGCCAAGAAGGCAGCGCAGCTCGAATCGCAGCGGGAGATCAGCACCGGGGTGCGGACCATCCGGCGGACCGAGGCCGGCGAACTCGCCGCCCTGCGCCGGGACTACGACGCGCGGATGAACCGTGCCGCCAGCAATTACGAAAGCGCGATCGGCCGGGTCGAAGACGTCTACGACAGCCGCAACGCGGCGCTCAACAGGCAGGTCCGCCGCCTGCGCAAACAGAAGGCCGAAGCCGAAGGCGTCATCCGCAAAGCCGCGATCCAGGATGCGATCGACCGGCGGATCAAGCGCGGCAGCGAAAATCGCAAGCTGCAGCAGGAAGAAATCGCCGACCTGAAGAGCGGCTATCGGCGCGAAAAGGCTGAGATCCGCGCCGGCAAGCAGTCCGCCGCGCGGAGCGTCCAGCAGAACGACGACGAAGCGATCGTCACCCTGCGCAACCGCGGCAAGCGGATCTACAACAGCAGCGTTCGCACCCTGCAGGCCCGCCGCGTCAATCAGCTGAACGACCTCGAATCGAAGCTCAACGCCGGTCGCGCCGCGATCGCGCGGATGCCGACCAAGGACTGAGCCACCCGCCGCTCGCCGGGCAGTTGGGTGCCCGGCGAGCGCCGCCGTAGGTCGTATCCTTGCGGCGTCCGCCCGGCTGGCGTGTCCGTCCGGTGTAAAGAGCTACTCAGGGGAGAACATGGTCAAGAGGTTGGTCGCTGCCGTCGGCGGTTTCATCGCGGTGCTTCTGGTCGCGGTCGGCGGGGCGAGCGCAGTCAGCCCCCGCGTGGGCGAAGATGCCCCGGGCCCGCTCGAGAACGCGCCGGTCGCCAAGGAGACGATCGCCCAGTTCGCGGGCCGCTTCAAGGCCGCCGCGGCGGCGGCGGTCGATGGCCGGTGCAAGGCCGTCGAGAGGTTCAACGCCCTGAACCTCGTGTACCTGCCCTGTGGCGGGTCGGGGGGTGCGAGCTACGAGCACTTCCGGGTGACCGGGACCGCCACCTTCGGCACCGGGGGGATAGTCGACTTCAAGGACAAGCAGGCGCCCAAGGGCGCGACGGCGCTGGTCGGGCTCGACCAGAGCGGCCGCTACGGCCTCATGTACACGCCGATCAGCGGCAAGCGGGAGGTGGGGACGAAGCCGAAGCGGTTGGCGGCCAGCGACAGCGGGGTGTATGCCTACATCGGCGCCCTTCGCGGCAAGGACTGCGACGCCTACTTCCGCAACGCCCTGACCTTCACGCAGAACAAGGCCAAGGAATGCCACGAAGCCTTCACCAGTCCGGTCCAGGGCGAACTCGCGGCCGATCCGGACGCCACCCCGGTGCGCTTCGGCGGCGTCGCCGATTTCGTCTTCTACGGCCTCTCGACCGAACCGGACGGCTACCGGACGATCGTCACCCTGCCCGCCAGCAACCCGCCCGTCGTGGTGCTGAGCTACAGCGCGCGGCCGGGGACCTGAGCCTCCGGCAACGAGCCGTCCAGCCGGCACCCCCTGGGGAGCCTGCCGCTCGCCGCGCTAATCGCGCCGGTGACCGTGATCGTCACCGATCGCGGGAGCTTGCCGCGGAATCGAAGTCCTGCGCCGAGTTCGGATTCCCGTTCGGGTCCTGGATCAGGTCGGCGGCGATCGTCACGGCGGCGAGCTTCGCTCCGCGCGGGAGCCGCGGCAGGCAGAGGTCGTGCATGTTGTCGGCGTTGAACGAGGTTTCGTGGTCGTGGAGGTCGGCGACTTCGAGCGGCGCGAGCGCGACGGTCCTGCCGCTCGGCAACCTGTAGAGAGCGCGGTAGGAGGCGGTGACCGCGGCGCCGACCTCTTCCCCGGTCGGGTAGGCGGTGAGGCCGTTGGACCACATCACGCGGACGAAGGTCTTTCCGAGCTGGCAGCGGTTGCGGTCGCGGCGGTAGATCGAGGGCATCAGGGTCCAGACGTCGACGATGTAGGGGCCGCCGGCGAGCGGGTCCACGCCAACCTTCGGCAAGCGGCCGACCGGTCGCCACCAGTGCGCCCCCGGCGCCTTGCCTCGCAGGGCGCCGACGACGCGGATCGCGACCGGGGTCGGACCGTCCGCCGAGTCGCCGAAATCGCCGATCAGATTCACGGTCTGGGCCTCGTCGCGCTCGTCCGGAGGGAACTGCAGGGCGCAGGCGGGGGAGGTGACGCTGCCGTCGCTGCGGACGATCTGGAAGTCGGCGGGCTGGATCGAGGCGCGACGGAGGAACCAGTTGAAGGTGACGGGGCTGTTGTCGAGCCCCTGCTGCCCGCCGGGACAACCGACCGCGTCGTCGGTGCCCCACGAGGCGCTGAGGATCTTCGCCATCGGGCGCGGCAGCGCAGTGGCGGCGCTGGTCGCGGCGCCGGCGAGGAAGGCGAGAAGGACAACGCTGATCGCCACAGCGAAGCGAGCCGGCAGCCGGCCCGGCGATGACTCTCGGGAGCGGGCCAAGCGGCGAGCCTATATCAGCGCTTCGGCGGGCCGGCGGGCGCCGGCGGGCCGGCGGGCCGGCCGGCGCCGGCGGCGGCTAAGGGCCCCGCTAGCCCTCGGCGCCGAGCACGGCTTCCACGTGCCGGCGGGCGGCCTCGTCGGCCTCCTCCGGCGTCCGGCCCTCCTCGCGGGCGGCGAGGTAGGCGGCGTAGAAGTCCGACCACTGGTGCGGCGGCGCCTCCGCCTCGTAGCGGCCGTGGTGCTCCTCGGTCTCCTTCAGCAGCTCGGTCAGGGTCGCGACGTCCATGCGCTCATGACCCGGCTTCGCGAGCCGACGGTTTCGATTCGGCTTCGGCGCTGGCCGCGGCGGGGACGAAGACGATCCAGGTGAGGACCGCGAGCACGACCGCGAGGGCGATCGCCGCCGCCAGGTGGGCCTTGACCAGCAGCCCGCCGGCGATCGCGCCGAGCAGCATCGCGACGACCGCGCCGCCGCGTCGCCAGCTGCCGCGTCCGTCGCCCCCGGCGAGCGGCGAGTCGGCGGCCAGGGCGGTCAGGGTCATCGTCAGCACGGTGGTGGTGAGGTCGGCGACCTTGACCTGCCGCACCGTCGCGTTGCGGACGCCCAGCGCGAAGGCGAGCATCGCGATCGCGATGCCGGCCGAGAGGTGCCCCGGCTCGACGTCGACGACCAGCGTCCAGACCATCGCCGCGGCGAGGAAGCCGATCTCGACCTGCATCGAGCGCGAGAGGCGGTTGGCTTTGGCCGGGTAGCGGTTCGCCATCCGCCCGCCGACCACCGAGCCGACGAAGAAGGAGCCGAGCGAGACCAGCGGCGCCAGGATCGGCAGGCCCGGGGCACCGGAGATCCCGAAGCCGAGCAGGACGACGTTGCCCGTCATGTTGGCGGTGAAGACGTTGCCGAGGCCGAGGAAGCTGACCGCGTCGATCACCCCGGTCGCGAAGGTGAGGACCAGCAGCGCCCTGGTCAGGGGATGCCTGATCGAGTCGGGGCTCACCGGTCGCTGAGCCTATTGGCACGGGAATCGGCGCGCCGGGTTGCAAGCCGCGGCAGCCGGCCTACGATGGTCGGATGGCGATCCCGGACGGAACGCGCGCCTTCATCGGCGACGGCGGCCTGGAGACGACGATGATCTTCGGCGAGGGGATCGAGCTGCCGGAATTCGCCTCCTTCGTCCTGCTCGAGGACGAGACCGGGCAGATCGCGCTGCGCCGCTACTACGAGCGCTTCGCGGCGATCGCCCGCGACCACGAGGTCGGCTTCACCCTCGACACCCCGACCTGGCGCGCCAGCGAGAGCTGGGGCGAGCGGCTCGGCTACTCGCCGCGGCGGCTCGCCGAGCTGAACCGCGAGGCGGTCGAGCTCGGCCAGCGGCTGCGCGAGGAGTGGCAGAGCGAGACGACGCCGATCGCGGTCTGCGGCACCCTCGGTCCCGAGGACGACGCCTACCGGCCCTCGCGCCACCTCAGCGCCGAGGAAGCCGAGGACTACCACGCGGCCCAGGTCGCCGCCTTCGCCGCGGCCGGCGCCGAGATGGTCTCCGCCTACACGCTCTCCTACGTCGAGGAGGCGATCGGGATGGTCCGCGCCGCGGCCGCCGCCGGGCTGCCGGTCTCGATCGCCTTCACGGTCGAGACCGACGGCCGGCTGCCGAGCGAAGAGCCGCTGGCCGAGGCGGTGGAGCGGCTCGACGGCGGGACCGACGCCGCCGCCGAGTACCTGATGGTCAACTGCGCCCACCCGAGCCACTTCGCGGCCGAGCTCGAGGCGGGCGGCGAGTGGGTCGGGAGGATCGCCGGCGTCCGCGCCAACGCCTCCCGCCGCAGCCACGCCGAGCTCGACGAAGCCGATGACCTCGACAGCGGCGACCCCGCCGAGCTGGGGCGCGAATACGGCGCTCTGGCGCCGGCGCTGCCCGACCTCCGCGTCGTCGGCGGCTGCTGCGGCACCGACCACCGTCACGTCGAGCGCATCTGCGACGAGCTGTTCTAGGCCCAGAGGATCTCGATCTCCGCCTCGGCCAGCTGCCCGAAGGAGCGGCGCCCGAGGCGGAACGAGGCGGCGGTCATCAACCGGTAGGCCGGTCCCCAGAGGGCGACCCAGCCGAGGACGACGAAGGTCTGCGAGAGCACCGTGTAGATGCTGCCTTCCTCGGCGCCGTAGTCGAGCGCCCCGGCGACCACCAGCGCGAGCAGGAAGACGAGCAGCCCGATCCGCGTCTCGCGCGGCTCGAAGCAGCGGCGGATCCAGTGGCGGCGGGCCTCGATGCGCATCGTCTCCATCTCGCGGCGGATCGCCGCCATGATCGAGCGTTCCGCCTCCTCGCTGCGCTCGCCGGCCGGGCGAGCGGCTCCGGCGACCAGGCGTCGAACAGCGCCTCGACGGAGGGAACCCGGAGCGCGACGGCGGCTATCCGGTACTTCTAGCCATGGCCGAGGTCGGATTCGCGAGGATGGGCCGATGGCGTCCCCGCACCGCTGTGCCTGGGCAGAGTCGGACCCGCTGATGAGGGCCTACCACGACGACGAGTGGGGCGTCCCCGAGCGCGACCCGCGGGCGCTGTGGGAGAAGCTGATGCTCGACGGCTTCCAGGCCGGTCTGGCCTGGATCACGGTGCTGCGCAAGCGCGACGCCTTCCGGGCGGCATTCGAGGGCTTCGAGCCCGAGCGCGTCGCCGGCTACGGCGAGGCGGAGGTCGAGCGGCTGCTCGAAGACGCCGGGATCATCCGCTCGCGGGCGAAGATCGAGGCGACGATCGGCAACGCCCGCGCCTACCTGCGGATGGCCGCCGCGGGCGAGGACTTCGGCGCCTTCTGCTGGTCGTTCTCAGGCGGCGCGGTGCTGGTCGGCGACGGCCGCGAGATCCCGGCCAAGACCGAGCTCTCCGAGCAAGTCTCGAAGGAGCTGAAGCGGCGCGGGTTCAAGTTCGTCGGCCCGACCATCGTCTACGCCTGGATGCAGGCGGTCGGGATCATCAACGACCACGCCGCCGAGTGCTTCCGCCGCGCGGAGCTGACGCGCCTGACGAGTTGACGGGCCTATCGCGACGCCAATTCGTCAACGAAGCTAGGTGCGCGCCGCCGCGGCGCGGCTGCGTTCGCGCCACCAGGTGACGGCGGCGGCGACGAGGACCACCGCGATCGCCGCGTTGATCGCCAGGTCGGCGACGTTCATGCTGCCCGAGTCGAGGGTCGGCTTCAGCCAGTCGACGACCCCGCCTTGCAGCGGTCCGGGCGCCCGCAGCAGGCGGTCGAGGCCGTTGCCGACGCCGCCGCCGAGCAGCAGCCCGACCGCCAGCGCCGCGGCCGTCGTCCGCACCCGGGTGGCGATCGAGGCGAGCACCGCGACCGCGACCAGGGTGAAGACCGAGATCAGCACCACGTGGCCGGCGAACCGCCCGCCGGGGCCGGCGAAGTTGCGGTAGAGCTCGAGGTGGAAGAGGCCGCCGAGCACCTCGACCCGGCCCCTGCCGCTGAGCAGCTCGACGGCGAGGAACTTGGTCGCCGCGTCGAGCGCGACGATCACCGCCGCCACCGCGAACGCCAGCTTCCTCGCCCGGTTCATCGCCCGACCGATGGTAGAGGCGGGCTGCCTTCTTGCGGTCAAGCGATGCAGGAGCCAGCTCGGGGCCCGAGCGATGGCGGCGGCGCCTGGCAGGGCCGATACCGGCCAAGTACCCTTTCGAGGGTGGGGGCGGACGGGTGGGCGTGGGTGGGGATCGCGGCGGGGCTCGTCGGCATCTGCGGCGCCGTGATCGGCTACGCGAAGTTCATGGTGCAGGCGCCACTGGTGGCGGAGAACGCCAAGCTGGAAGCCGAAAAAGCGCAGGTCGACGCAGCCCGGGCGGATGCCGAACGTCGTTCGGAGCGCGACCGCGAGCGGCTGGCGGACATCGACGCTCGCTACCGAGCCATCCAGCAGGACATCCTCAATCTCAAGCTCGGCAGGACGAACGTGTTCATCAAGCACGAGATCGACACGGGCCTGCTCGAGGCGACCGAAACCCTGGCGGTGACGGAGAGCTCGATTCTGGTTCCAGGACCGCTGCCGAGCTCGCCGAACTTCGTCTTCCTCTCGATCCTGGGTCCGGCGGCGGCGAAGCTGCGGCTGGCGAAGCTGAGGATCGACAGCGGCATCGTCGGCCGGGTCTTCGCGACCGGGAAACTGCACAACACCACCAACGCCTACGCCGATTCGAGCTTTTTCCGGGGCATCGACGAGAAGGGCCAGCACGAGACCCAGACGATGCTGACGGTGCCGCTCTTCCACGGCGAAAGGACCGTCGGGGTCATGCAGTTCCTCAACAAGGCCTCGGGATTCGGCGAGGCCGACGAGGTCACGGCGATGGAGTTCGCCGCGCTTCTCGCGCCCAGGGTGGCGGCATTCGGTCGCGACCCGAAGAACTTCGAGCTGCTCGGTCTCGCCGGGGCTCCCGAGGAAAAGGAGGCGACGATTCTGTTCTGCGACCTGACTTCCTTCTCGGCTCTCCTCAGGCAGTTGGGCAGCGCCAACGCGATCGATTGCATCAACGAGTACTTCGAGCAGCAATGCGACATCGCGATGGATCGGGGCGCGACGATCGACAAGTACATCGGCGACGGCGTGATGTTCCGGTTCGTCGCCTCCCGCAGCCGTGACGGCAACCATGCGGTCGAAGCGGTCGAGGCAGCGCTCGAGATGTGCGAGCAGTTCGACCGGCTGAAGCGGGGTTGGGTCAGCCTGGGCCTGCCGGTGACGGGGGTCTTCAACCGCGTCGGGATCGCCTCCGGGATCGTCCACGACGCCAGGCTCGGCCATACCCAGCGTCAGGAGATCACGGTGATCGGCGAGGCGGTGAACGACGCCGCGAACCTCTGCGAGACGGCGCGCCGCGACGGCAACGTGATCGTCGTCGCCGAGCAGCTCGTCGCCCGGCTGGAGGGACGCTTCGCGGTCAGGAGGGCCGAGGTCGGGACCGAGCGGCTGAGGCCGGTCGAGGTCTACCGCTAGGGCAGCGCCACGTCCGGCGTCCGCGCCACGCTCAGGGCGAGGATCACGAAGTGGACCGAGCGGGGGAAGCGGCGGCCGGAGGGAGGGGGGCCGTCGTGCTCTTCGGCCAGGTCGAGGAGGTGGGAGATCGCCTCGCAGGCGGCGGGATGGTCGCCGTCGAGGTCGAGGGCGAGGCGGGCGAGGGCGACCGACTCGGTCATCTCGCCGTCGGCCATCGCCCGGCCCATCGCGGTCGTCAGGTGGGAGACGACGCGTTCCAGCGCCGGGTCGAGCTGGGCGCTCAGGCCGGGCGGCGGGCCGAGGTCGGCGGGCTCCTCGCCGGCGAGCAGGCGTTCGATCTGGCCGCCGGCGATCCCGGCCACCGCCTCGGGGCCGAGGCCGGCGGCGAGCGCGAATCGCAGCTGGGTGGCGGCCGAGAAGATCGGCTGGCCGTAGGGGGAGTCGCTGGCCCAGAGGATCTGCGCCGGCGGCACGAAGCCGAACAGCAGCATGAAGTCGGCCGGGTTCCACCAGGAGGTGTCGACGAAGAGGTTCGGATGCTCGGGCATCAGCCGCCAGAGCCAGGCGATGTCGGAGACCGCGGCGTGGGCGAGGATCAGGTGGGCGCCGCGATGGCGCTCGGCGAGCTCGACCGTGTCGCTGCCGAGCGCGGGGATGCCGCGGCCGGCGTGGATCAGGACCGGCACCCGCCGCTCGTCGGCGAGGGCGACGAGGTCGCGGACCGCCGGCTCGTGCATCGCGAACCGCTCGGCGCGGGGGTGGAGCTTGATCCCGCGGGCGCCGGCGTCGAGGCAGCGGGTCGCCTCGGCGAGGGCGCCGTCGTGGGGATTCACCCGGCAGAAGGCGACCAGCCGGCCGTCCGATCCGGCGGCCGCGGCGAGCGCCTCGTCGTTGGCCGCGCGGTAGCCGCCCGGCTCGTGCATCGGGAAGGTGACCGCCCGCGCCTCGGCCGCCTCCAGCGCCGCCAGCAGCTCCGCCGGCTCCTGCCGGTAGCCGTCGGGGTCGTTGCGGCCGAAGTGGGTGTGGGCGTCGAAGAGCTGGAAGGGCCCGGCCTGGCGGCGGATCGCCGCCAGCCAGCGCCACGACTCGACCTCGATCGGCTCGCTCACCGTCCCACCGTCCGCGCGATCCGCTCGACCGCCTCGGTGACCAGGGCCGGGGAGGTGCCGAAGTTGAGCCGGGCGAAGCCGGCGCCCTGGGGGCCGAAGCTGGGGCCGGAGTTGAGGGCGAGGCCGCCGCGCTCGAGGATCGGCGCCGCCGGGTCCTCGCCGAGGCCGAGCTGGCGCAGGTCGAGCCAGGCCAGGTAGCCGGCCCGCGGCGGCTCGTAGCCGACCTCCGGCAGGCGCTCCGCCAGCAGCTCGCCGAGCAGGGCGCGGTTGCGGTCGAGCACCGCCAGCACCGCGTCGAGCCAGGGACCGCCCTCGCGGAAGGCGGCGATCGAGGCGATGGCGCCGAGGTGGCCGCCGTGTTTGGCGACGAAGGAGAGGCTCTCGACGACCTCGGCCGGGCGCGGCGCGGCGGTGATCATCTGCGAGCACATCAGCCCGGCGAGGTTGAAGGTCTTCGAGGCAGAGGAGAAGGCGATCCCGTGCTCGCGCGCCGCCTCGGAGACGGTCAGGAAGGGGACGTGCTCGGCGCCGGGCAGGGTCAGCGGCGCGTGGATCTCGTCGGCGAGGACCCAGGCGCCGTGGCGCTGGGCCGCGGCGGCGATCGCCGCCAGCTGCTCGCGGCTCGGCACGCCGCCGCTCGGGTTGTGGGGCGAGCAGAGGATCAGCGCCCTGGCGCTGGCGGCGAACTCGCGCTCGATCCCCTCGACGTCGAGCTCGCCGCCGCGCAGCGGCACTTCGGCCAGCTCGCAGCCGACCTCCTCGACGATCGCGAAGAACGGGTGGTAGACGGGAGTGTTGATCACGACCCGCTCGCCGGGCGCGGCCAGCCTGCGCAGCACCTCGGTCAGCGCCGCGACGACGTTGCTGCTCGCCGTCACCTGCGCCGGGTCGACCTCCCAGCCGAGCCGCTCGGCGGCGAACCCGGCGAACGCTTCGGCCAGCCCCAGCTCGGCCGGCGCCGCGTAACCGCAGTCGTCGAGCTCGACCGCCTCGACCAGCGCCCGCTTCACCGGCGCCGCCAGCGGGAAGTCCATCTCCGCAACCCAGGCGGGCAGCGCCTCCGGGTGCATCGCCCACTTGGCGCTGCGCCGGCGGCGCAGCCGCTGCAGCGGGATCTCGGTCAGCTCTTGGTGCAGCGACGCCATGCCGGTCCGCAACTCTGACAGGCGGCCCTCGCCGACCTCCGAATCGCATACGATGCCCGCTTCCCGCCCCAGCGCGGGGAACCGGATCGTCCGACGCAGATGCCCAAGGTCCTCGCCACCCTCTCGCTCCTGGCCGCGCTCGTCGTGCTCGTCGCCGGCTGCGGCGGCGGCTCCGATAGCACCAGCGCGGGCGGCGAAACCGCCGCCGGCGGCGGCTCGACCGAAGCCAGCGCCGACGCCTGCGCGCCGGGCGAGCTGGACACGGTCAGCGACGGCGTCCTCACCGTCGCCACCGACAAACCCGCCTACCCGCCCTACTTCGAAGACAACGACCCGACCAACGGCGAAGGCTTCGAGAGCGCCGTCGCCTACGCGATCGGCGAAGAGCTGGGCTATCCGAAAGCGAAAGTGAAGTGGACGGTGGTCCCGTTCGACTCCTCCTACGCACCGGGTCCGAAGGACTTCGACTTCGACCTCAACCAGATCTCGATCACCCCGGTGCGCGAAAAGGCGGTCGATTTCTCGGCCCCCTACTACCGCGCCAACCAGGCGGTCGTCGCGCTCGACGGCTCCGAAGCGGCGCAGGCGAAATCGCTCGCCGACCTGAAGGACACCAAGATCGGCGTCCAGATCAACACCACCAGCCTCAGCACGGTCGAGGAAGAAATCGAGCCGTCGAGCAAACCGGAAGTCTTCAACAGCTCCAACGACGTCGTCACCGCGCTGAAGAACGGCCAGGTCGAAGCGGTCGTCGTCGACCTGCCGACGGCGCTCTACCTGACCGCGGCGCAGGTCGAAGACGCGACCGTGGTCGGCCAGTTCGGCAAGGCGAGCGGCGAAGAATGGGGCGCCCTGCTGGAACGGGATTCGCCGCTCACCGGGTGCGTCTCCGAAGCGGTCGAATCGCTCGAATCCTCGGGTCAGCTGGAAGCGATCACCCAGCGTTGGATGAGCCAGGCCGCCGACGCGCCGCAACTGCGCTGAGGCTCGCCGGCGGGTGACCGAGACCGCCGCCATCGCCGTCAGCGAGCGCCGGCTCGAACGCGAAGCCGCGAAGCGACGCCGGGCGCGCCGCGGCGCCGCGATCGCGGCGCTCTCCTCGGTGATCGTGATCGGCGGCCTCGCGGCGCTGGTGCTGACCAGCTCCGGCTGGCCGGAAGTGCGCGAAACCTTCTTCTCCTGGGCCGAATTCAAGAACGCCTTCCCGGAAGTGCTCGACGGGTTCTGGCTCGACGTCAAGGTCTTCCTCGGGGTCGAGGCGGCGGTCCTGGTGATCGCGCTGGCGATCGCCCTGATCCGGATCAGCAACACCGCCGGGCTGTTCCCCCTGCGCCTGCTGACAACCGTCTTCGTCGACGTCTCGCGCGGCATCCCGACGGTCCTGCTCGTCTACCTGATCGGCTTCGGGATCCCGGCGCTGCGGATCGTCGAACCGGCTCCGAGCCCGGTGATCCTCGGCGCGATCGCGCTGACCATCTCCTACTCCGGCTACGTCTCCGAGGTCTACCGCGCCGGCATCCGCTCGGTCCACCGCGGCCAGCACGACGCCGCCCTGGCGGTCGGGCTCACCCACTTCCAAGCGATGCGCCTGGTGATCCTGCCGCAGGGGATCCGGCGCGTCGCGCCACCGCTGCTGAACGACTTCGTCGCCCTGCAGAAGGACGTCGCGCTGATCTCGATCATCGGCCCGCAGGAGGCCTTCCGGGTCGCCCAGATCTACCAGGGCGAAAACTTCAACTTCACGCCGCTGATCGCGGCGGCGCTGCTCTACCTGGCGGTGACGGTGCCGATGGCGCGGATCGTCGACCGCATGGGCGGGCCGGAGGGGACGGTTCGGTGAGCGCGCCGGTGCTGGAGCTGCGCGAGGTGACCAAGGCCTTCGGCGAGCGCCAGGTGCTGCGCGGCATCGACCTGACCGTCGCCGAGCACGAAGCGGTGGCGCTGATCGGCGCCTCCGGCTCGGGCAAGTCGACGCTGCTGCGCTGCGTCGATCTGCTCGAGGAGATCGACGACGGCGACGTCCTGCTCGACGGCGAGGTGATCACCGACCCGGCGGTCGACGCGGTCGCGATCCGGCGCCGGCTCGGGTACGTCTTCCAGGCCTACAACCTCTTCCCCCACATGACCGCCCTGCAGAACGTGATGATCGGCGAGCGCTACGCCCACGGCGCCGGCAGGGCCGAGGCGGAGGAGCGGGGGAGGGCGCTGCTCGCCCGCTTCGGCCTCGGCGGCCGTGAGGACGACCGGCCCGACAACCTCTCCGGCGGCGAGCAGCAGCGGGTGGCGATCGCCCGCGCCTTCGCCGGCGCGCCGCGGGCGCTGCTGCTCGACGAGGTGACGAGCGCCCTCGACCCCGAGCTGGTCGGCGAGGTCCTGGCCGCGGTCCGCGACCTCAAGGCGGAGGGGATGACGATGGTGATCGCCACCCATGAGATGGGCTTCGCCCGCGAAGTCGCCGACCAGGTCGCTTTCCTCCACGCCGGCCGCATCGTCGAGCTCGGCTCGCCGGCCCAGGTGCTCGAGCGCCCCGAGCGCGAGGAGACCCGCCGCTTCCTCGGCCGTCTGCTCGAGGCCGGCCGCATCTAGAAGACTGATTCCACCTGGATGACGCACTCGACAAGCAGCGCCTTGGCGCCTTTGTTCGCCATAGGCGAACAAAGGCGCCACACGTCCTCGTCGCATCTCCGCGTCCTCGGTCTTGCCTTTGCCAGCCGGCAATGGCGGCGACCTGCGTCCTCGGCCAGGCGCGCCCTCAGTCACACCTCGCCGTGGAATCAATCATCTAAGCCTCGCCAGGCACCCGTCCCGCCGAGGTTGCCTTTTCCGTCGGATAGCGACGGTTTCGACAACCTCGACGAGGGCGTGCAGGTCGCCGTGGGCCCGAAAATCCCCGCAAACAGAGCTGATCGATCAGAACAGTTGCGTCATAAAAAACTCCTGTTATGCTCGCGACGCAGCAAACCAATCAGGACTCCTGATCGGTAGAGGCGACATAGCCACGCACCTGTGCCTTAATCGGTTAAAGGGACGGCGTTGTAAGCCGTAGATCCCGGTTCGAGCCCGGGCAGGTGCATCTCCGACGCGGGGGACTACGGGGGATGGCTATGGGCGCGAATCTTTTCGACAGCTTGGACGGGGCGGATTCCGGTGCGGACCGGGTCCGCTGGGCGGCGCGGGCGCCCTACCAGCCGGATCCGAGCTTCGACCTGATGCTCGTGCCGCGGGTCCCCCGCTGGCGCGAGGACGAGGACTCGCACGCCGAGCTCGAGCGGATCGCCGCCCTGCCGGCGGTCGCCGAGGTCCTGCGCGAGGGCGGGGGCGAGCGGGTTCGCCTCCGCCTCGACGACGAGTGGGTCGAGGCGACCGGCGCGGCGGCCGCGGCCGGCTCCGGCGCGGAGCTCGCCGACATCGCCGCCGACCGCGCCTACGCGATCTACTTCTGGGGCGCCAACACCACCAAGGCGCTGCACATCGGCCACCTCCGCAACCTCGCGATCGGCAACGCGATCGGGGCGGCGCTCGCCCAGGCCGGCGCCCGGGTCGAGCACCGCAGCCTGATCTGCGACGTCGGCCGCAGCATGGGGGAGGCGATGGCCGGCGTCGTCTCCAGCGGTCGCGAGCAGCCGCGCGGCGGCCCCGACGGCGACGAGAAGTCAGACCACTTCGTCGGCTGGTGCTACGCCGACTACGTCAAGGCCAGCCGCCGCAGCGGCGGCGAGGACGACGGCGCCGAGGACTCGGTCGCGCGCGAGGCCTCGCTCTACAACGACAAGGCCGACGAGCTGATGAACCGGGTCCTGCGCGGCGACCAGGAAGCGCTCGAACTGTGGACCAAGACGCGCGCCTGGGTGATCTCCGGCCAGCGCAAGACGCTGGCCCGGCTCGGCGTCCGCTTCGACGAGGTGATCTTCGAGTCCGACTACCTGCCCGAGGTGCTCGAGTTCACCAACCGCGGCCTCGCCGCCGGCACCCTGACCCGCCGCTACGGCGACGAGATGGTGATGTACGAGACCGAACGCGAGGAGCTCGAAGAAATGCCGCTGGTTCGCGCCGACGGGCTGCCGACCCAGCACATGCGGGCGCTCGCCTACTGGGCGGCAGCGCCGGAGCTCGACGACGTGATCTCGCTCCAGGTCTGCGGCAACGAGTGGGTCTCCCACGTCACCTGCCGCCGCCAGCTGATCGACGCGCTGGGGATCGAGAACGGCAACGGCAACAGCTCGGCCCGCGGCGGCGGCCCGCCGACCCACGACGTCTTCCACGGGATGGTCGCCCGCGGCCGCGAATCGATCAGCTCGAGCAAGGAAGGGGCGCTGCTGATCGACGACCTCGACGACTGGCTGGCCGCGCGGCTGCGGGACCCCGCCGAGCGCGAGGCGCTGCGCGGGCACCCCGACCCGGAGGCGCTGCCGGCGCAGATCGCGCTCGGCTTCTTCCTCCTGCAGCCGACGAGCAAACAGGTCGAATTCGAGCCGGAGAAGCTGCTGCGCGAGAACAAGGACAGCCTCGGCTGGGACCTGGCGCTGGCCGAAGCGCACCGGCCGAGCGCGCCGGCGCTCGGCGCCGACGCCGCCACCGACCCCGATTACCGCTTCGCCGTCGTCCAGTCGCAGATGTACCGGCGCCACCTCGCCGCCGTCCCCGACGACTTCGACACCCTGCAGCTGGCGCGCTTCCTCTCCCACTTCGGCCGCTGGTACCGCGGCGCCGAGCGCCCGCCGGAGGTGGCGGCGATCGTCGCGGCGATCCTCGCCCAAGGCCGCGCCGGGCTCGGGCTGGAGGGACCGCGATGAGGACGCTGCTGGTCGACAACCACGACTCCTACAGCTACAACGTCTTCCACCTGCTGGCCGCGGCTTGCGGCGAGGAGCCGGTCGTCGTCAACAACGACGCGGTCTCCTGGCGCGTTCTGAGCTCGCAGCAATCCGCGTTCGACGCGATCGTCCTCTCGCCGGGGCCCGGCCGCCCCGAACGCTGGCACGACTTCGGCGTCTGCCGCGACATCCTCCGCTACAGCGAGATCCCGGTGCTGGGGATCTGCCTCGGGCACCAGGGGATCGGCAACCTGCTGCGCGGCGGCGTCAGCCGGGCGCCGATGGCGATGCACGGTCGCCTCAGCCGCGTCCACCACGACGGCACCGGCCTCTTCGAGGGCCTGCCGCAGGACTTCTCGGTGGTCCGCTACCACTCGCTGGCGATCACCAGCCCGATGGGGCCGGAGGGCCACGAGACCGCCTGGTCGGACGACGGCGTGGTGATGGGGATCGAGCACCACGAGCGGCCGATGTGGGGGGTCCAGTTCCATCCCGAGTCGATCGCCACCGAGCACGGTCGCGCGATCGCCGAGAACTTCTACTCGCTTGCCAGCCGCTTCCACGCAAGCCGCGGTCGCAGGACCGCTCGCCGGTGGCGGGAGGAGGAGCAGCGGCCAGGGCCGCCGGCCTCCGACCCGTCGACTCCCAGGGCCGGCGGGCGCCTGCGGCTGTTGGCACGGACGTTCGACGGGGAGGCGCCGGCGGAGCAGCTGTACGAACGGCTCTTCGCCGGCGCCGAGAGCTCGTTCTGGCTCGACAGCGCCGACGCGCCGACCTGGCTCGCCCAGGCCTCCTATCTGGGGACCAGCGCCGGTCGCGGCCGGGCGCTGCTCGAATACGACGTCGAGCGCAAGCGGACGCTGGTCCGCTGCGGCGGCCGCGACCTAGAGGAGCGCGGCTCGATCTTCGACCTGCTCGACCGCGAGCTCTCGCGCAACCGAATCGAGGCCCCGCCGGAGATCGCGAGGGGCCTGATCGGCGGCTACGTCGGCTACCTCGGTTACGAGCTGAAGGCCGACTGCGGCGCCGTCAACGAGCACCGCTCCGACCTCCCCGACGCGATGCTGATGCTCGCCAACCGGGTGGTCGCGGTCGACCACGCCACCCGCCGCAGCCACGTCCTGGCCCTGGCCCGCGAGGAGGACCCGGAGGCCGAGCGCTGGTTCGAGTCGACCTGCGAGCTGGTCGCGGAGTGGATCGATGCGCCGCCGCCGGAGGCGCCGCTGGCACCGCCCGAGGACCCGGGCGCCCACGTCTCCTTCCGTTGCGGCCGCGGCCGCGAGCGCTACCTCGCCGACATCGTCCGCAGCCAGGCCGAACTGGCCGCCGGCGAGTCCTACGAGGTCTGCCTCACCGACCAGATCTCGACCGACGCCAGTCCCGACCCCTTCGCCCTCTACCGGCGCCTGCGCCGCGCCAACCCGGCGCCCTTCGCCGCCTTCCTGCGCTTCGGCGAGCGGGCGATCGTCAGCTCCTCGCCCGAGCGCTTCCTCTCCGTCGACCGCGACCGCACCGTGCAGGCGCGGCCGATCAAGGGGACGATCTCCCGCGCCGAGGACAGGGCGGTCGACGAGGCCCGCCGCAGCGAGCTGGCCGAGGACGAAAAGACCCGCGCCGAGCACCTGATGATCGTCGACCTGCTGCGCAACGACCTCGGCCGGGTCTGCGAGGTCGACAGCGTCCGCGTCCCCGACCTGATGGTGGTCGAGCCCTACGCCACCGTGCACCAGGTGGTCTCGACGATCACCGGCCGGCTCGAGCGCCACCGCAGCGCCGCCGAGTGCGTCCGCGCCTGCTTCCCGGGCGGCTCGATGACCGGGGCCCCGAAGGAGCGGACGATGGAGATCATCGACGACCTCGAGGCCGAGGCGCGCGGCGTCTACTCGGGCGCGATCGGCTACTTCGGGCTCGACGGCGCAACCGACCTCTCGATCGTGATCCGGACGATCGTGATTCGGCCGGGGCGGACGACGATCGGCGCCGGCGGCGCGATCGTGATGCAGTCGGACCCCGAGGAGGAGTTCGACGAGATCCTGCTCAAGGCGCGGGCGCCGATGGCAGCGATCGCCGAAACCGTGACCGGCTCCGCCGAGCGGGGCGAGGCCTGGAGCGTCGAGCTCGAGCCCGAGCCCGACCCCGTTCGTCCTTCGGACGCATATGACGTATCAACGACGAACGCGGTGAGAGAGGTGGCCCGGTGAGCGTTCGCGCGGCCGAGGCGGGGGACGCGGCGGCGGTGGCCGACGCGGTCGAGGCGCTGCTCGAGGAGCTCGGCGGGCGGCGGCCGCAGCGCGCCGCGCTCGAGGCCGAGGTCGTCGCGCTGCTCGACGACGACGGCGTCGGCGAGCTGCTGGTCGCCGAGGAGGAGGGCGCGATCGTCGGCGTCCTCGCCGCCTCCTGGCAACGCGCGATCCACGTCCCCGGCCCCTACGCGACGATCCAGGACCTCTGGGTCGACCGCGAGTGGCGCAGCCGCGGGATCGGCGCCGAGCTGGTCGCCGCGCTCGCCGCCCGCGCCCGCGAGCGGGGCGTCGCCCGGCTCGAGGTCGGGCTGCCGCGCGAGGACTTTCCGGCCCTGGAGAAGACCGAGGCCTTCTACCGCGGCGCCGGCTTCGAGCACCTCGGCCCCCGCATGCGCCTGCTCCTCGACGCCAGGTCCGCCGATGGGCCGATTTCGGGAAACATGTTCACGAAATCGGCCCATCGGCCCGAGGTGGCGCGGTGAGCGAGCTGGTGATGATCGAGCAGCGGCGGCAGCTCGACGGGGTCGGCGCCTCGCTCTGGGTGCGCGAAGGCGAGGAGCGTCTTCCCGGCCAGGACAGCGACGCGCGGCTGATCGCCCTGGGCGCCGGCCTCGCCCGCCACGCCGGCGTCCGCGCCCTCGACGCCGACGCCGCCGACGCGACCGTCGAGCGCACCCTCGGCGCGGTCCACGAGCGCTGCTACCTCGACGCCCTCGACCGGCTCGAAGGCGAGGAGCCGGTGGTGATGGCCGAGTTCGCGCCGCCCGGCCTCGAGCCCGACATCCCGGTCAACGCCGGCCTCGTCGCCACCGCTCGCGAGGGAGTGCGGACGGCGATCAGCGCCGCCCAGCGGACCCTGGCCGGGGCCGAGTACACCTATGCGGTCTGCCGGCCGCCGGGCCACCACGCCGGCCCCGACTTCCACGCCGGCTACTGCTACCTGAACAACGCCGCGGCGGCGGTGCGAACGCTGCTCGACGGCGGCCTCGCCCCGGTCGGGATCCTCGACCTCGACCTCCACTACCCGAACGGCACCTCGGCGCTGCTCGAGCGCCTCCCCGATCGCAACGGCGACGGACCCGCCGCCACCCTGCACTCGCTGCACGCGGCGCCGGTCACCAATCTGCCGGCCGGCACCGCGCTGCCGCGGCTGGCGGGCGAACGCGCCCACGCCTTCGAGGCCGCTCCCGACGCCGACGCCTACCTCGCCGAGGTCGCCGCCTCGGTCGCGAAGCTGGCGGGGAGCGTCGCGGCGCTGGTCGTCTCGCTCGGCTACGACACGGTCCGCGGCGACCCGCACGGTGGCTGGTCCCTCGAGCCCGCCGTGTTCGAGCGAATCGGCGTCCTGCTCGCCGCCAGCGGCCGGCCGATCTGCGTCGTCCAGGAGGGCGGCTACGCGGTCGACGCGCTCGCCGCCTGCGCCCACGCCTTCGCCACCGGCCTGCTCGGCGAGGACCGCGGTCGTCCTTCGGACCGCACGCCGGACCAAAGGACGGCCACGTGAGCGACGCCAGCGGGCTGCAGCCGTTCCGCGAGCGGCTCGACGCGATCGACGACGAGATCGCGCGGCTGCTCGGCGAGCGCTTCCGGATCTGCCGCGAAGTCGCCGTCTACAAGAGCGAGCACGAGATCCCGATGATGCAGCCGGGACGGGTGCAGATCGTCCGCCAGCGCTACCTCGACCGCGGCGAGGCGGCGACACTGCCGGCCGACTTCACCGGCGAGCTCTTCGACCTGCTGATCGCCGCCACCTGCCGCGAGGAGGACGAGCTGATGGAGCGGCTCGAGCGCGGCCGCGCCGAGGCGGCGCGGGGGAGGCGGGCGGCATGAGCCTGCCACCCGGCCCGCGGCTGCCGCGGGCGCTGCAGGCGGTTGCCTGGACGCAGCGTCCGCTGCCCTACCTGGAGCGCTGCCGCAAGCGCTACGGCGACGCCTTCACGCTGCGGATCATGCACTGGGGCGACTGGGTGATCCTCAGCGACCCGGCCGACGTCAAAGCCGTCTTCACCGGCGGCGAGGCGGTCGGCGTCGACGTCGCCAACCCGCTGCTGGGGCCGGTGCTCGGGCCGCGCTCGGTGATGCTGAGCGAAGAACCGGAGCACCTGCAGAAGCGCAAGCTGATGCTGCCCGCCTTCCACGGCCGCGCCGTCCAGGCCGACGCCGAGATGATGGCCGCGGTGGCGCGCCGCGAAGTCGGCCGCTGGCCGGTCGGCGAGCCCTTCGAGCTCTGGCCGCGGATGCAGGAGATCACCCAGGAGGTGGTGATGCGGGCCGTCTTCGGGCCGGAGGAGAACCGCCGCCTCGACCGCCTGCGCGAGCGCCTGCGCCGCCTCACCGCCTGGCTCAACAGCCCCCGCAACCTCGCTCTGCTCGCCGCCTTCGGGCCCGCCGCGATGACCCGCAGCCGCGGCTACCGCGAGGCGATGCGCCCGGTCGAGGAAGCGGTGCTCGAGGAGACGCGCCGCCGCCGCGCCGAGGCGAACGGCGAGTCGCCGGGCGACGTCGTCTCGATGCTGGTCCACGCTCGCTACGAGGACGGCTCGCCGATGAGCGAGCGCGACCTGCGCGACGAACTGGTGACGCTGCTCTCCGACGGTCCGACCTCGAGCACCCTCGCCTGGGCCTTCGAGCGGCTGCTGCGCAACCCCGAGGTGCTGGCGCGAACCCGCGAGGAGGTGCTGGCCGGGGAGGGAGACGCCTACCTCGACGCGGTGATCAAGGAGACGCTGCGGCTGCGCCCGCCGGTGCCGGTGGTGGTCCGCCGGCTGCTGCGGCCGATGGTCCTGGCGGGTCGCGAGCTGCCGGCGGGGACCACGGTCGCCCCCTGTATCCACCTCGTCCACAACCACCCGGCGACCTACCCGGAGCCGCGCCGCTTCCGTCCCGAGCGCTTCCTCGCCAGCCCACCCGGCACCTACACGTGGATTCCGTTCGGCGGCGGCGTCCGCCGCTGCCTCGCCGCCTCCTACGCGGAAATGGAGATGAAGCGGGTGATCCGCACCGTCCTCAGCAGCGTCCACCTGCAGCCGGCCGAGCGGCGCGGCGAGGCGATCAAGAAATCGGCGATCTCCTTCGCGCCCGCGCAGCGGGGCCTGGTGATCGCCGAGCCGATCGCCGCCGAGCCGATCGCGGAGGCGGCATGACGACGGTCGAGGAGAGTTCGCCCGAAGCCGACCTGCTGATCGTCGGCGCCGGCGCCAAGGCGGCGGCGATCGCCGCCAAGGTCCACGTCGTCAACCAGCTCGGGCTCGGCTCGCTGGCGGTGACGATCGTCGAGAAGACCGAGCCCGCCGCTTCCTGGCTCGGGCGCAACGGGATGACCTCGGGCGAAGAGTCGCTGGCGATCCCGCCGATCAAGGACGTCGGCTTCCCCTACCAGAGCCATAAGCAGTTCGGCCAGGCCGGCGACGCGATCGACGCCGCGCTGCTGCAGTTCAGCTGGCAGCGCTACGCGACCGAACGCGGCGAATACGCCGGCTGGGTCAACTCGGGCGAGCCGCCGGTCCGCCACCGCGACTACGGCGCCTACCTGCGCTGGGTGCTCGCCGGCGCCAGCGACGGGGTGCGGATCTTCAGCGGCCGGGTCGAGTCGGTGACGATCGAGGACGACCCCGCCCGCTGGCGGATCGCCGTCGCCGAGCGCGGCGACCCGGGCGACCCGCGGAGCCACGTCGGCGGCGCCCTGCTGCTGACCGGGCCGGGAGTCCACCGCGCCCTGCCGCACGACCCCGAGGCGGCGCCGCGGATCTTCCACTGCGACAGCCAGCGCTCCGAGTTCGCCCGCCTCGAGGAGGACGAGGACCTCGAGATCGCGATCCTCGGCGGCGGCGAGAGCGCCCTCAGCGCGCTGATCTTCCTCCGCGCGCTGCGGTCCCGCGCGCGGATCACCGTGTTCACGCCGATGCTGCCGCTCAGCCGCGGCGAGAGCTTCCTCGAGAACCGGGTCTTCGCCGACCCCGACGTCGTCTCCTGGGACCGGCTCGACCAGCAGATGCGGCGCGACTTCGTCAAGCACACCGACCGCGGCGTCTTCGACCCCGGCAACATCGCCTCGGTGGCCGGCGACGAGCGCCTGTGCTTCGAGCTCGGCCGCGCCCTGCACGCCGGCGCCGCCCGCGGCGGCGAGGCGGTGACGCTCGAGTACGAGGCGCCGGAAGGCGTCCTCGCCGCCGAGTTCGATTACCTCGTCAACTGCACCGGCTTCGACCTGCTGGCGCAGTTGCGCGGCCTCTTCTCCGACCAGGTGCGGGCCGTGGTCGAGCGCGAGGCGGGGCAGGTCTGGGACACCCCGCCCGGCACCGAGGTGCCGATCGGCCGGGCACTCGAGCTGCGCGGCCTCTCGCCGCGGCTCCACATCCCCGGCCTCGGCGGGCTCAGCCAGGGGCCGGGCTTCGCCAACCTCGGCTGCCTCGGGCTGACCGCCAACCGGGTGCTGCAGCCGTTGCTGCCGGAGCTGGCCGGAGAACGACTTGCGATGGCCGCGGAATCGCGGTGAAAACGAGAATGGAGGAGATATGCGGCTGTTCCACGCGGTAGGGGCGATCGCGATCGTGCTGGTGCTGGCGTTCGCGTCGGGATGCGGGGGCGGGGGCGACAGCTCGACCGGCGCAGAGGGCGGCGGCTCGACCGCGAGCGGCGGCGGCGGCGACTCGCGCGCCGGCGGCGACGCCTACCCGGGCGTCGACCTCGCCAGCAGCCGCCACGCCGAAGGCGAGATCGAACGCTCGAACGCGAGCAGCCTGAAGCAAGCGTGGTCGCTGCCGCTCAGCGCGCAGAGCTCCTACGGCGCGATCTCGGCGACCCCGGCGCTCGCCGGCGGCGTCGCCTACGTCCAGGACCTGGAGTCGAACGTGCAGGCGGTCGAGATCGACAGCGGCAAGGTGCTCTGGAGCAAGGAATACTCCGAACCCGACCAGGGGCCGAACGGCGTCGTGGTCGGCGGCGAAGCGGTCTTCGGCGCCACCCCGACCAAGGCCTTCGCGCTCGACCGCGAGAGCGGCGAAGAGCTGTGGTCGGTGCGGCTCGCCGACGGCAACGTCGAAGCGATCGACATGGCTCCCGGCTACCACGAAGGGCTGGTCTACGTCTCGACCGTGCCGACCAACGTGCGCTCCGAATACCCCGCGGGCGGGGTCGGGACGCTGTGGGCGCTCGATGCCGGAAGCGGCGAGAAAGCCTGGCACTTCGACACGGTGCCGAAATCGCTTTGGGGAAACAAGAAGCTGAACGCCGGCGGCGGCCTCTGGTACCCGCCCTCCTTCGACGGCGAAGGCGCGATGTACTTCGGGGTCGGCAACCCGGCGCCGTTCCCCGGTGAGGGAAGCCAGCCGTGGGGCGCGAGCCGCCCCGGCCCGAACCTCTACAGCAACTCGATGGTCAAGCTCGACGCGAAGACCGGCAAGCTCGACTGGTACTACCAGCAGACGCCGCACGACATCTACGACTGGGACTTCCAGAACCCGCCGATCCTCGCCAGCGCCGGCGGCAGCGAGCTGGCGATCGGCTCCGGCAAGTCGGGCGTCGTCGTCGCCGTCGACGCGGCGAGCGGCAAGCCGGTCTGGAAGACGCCGGTCGGCACCCACAACGGCCACGACGAGGACGGCTTGCTGGCGATGCGCGGCGAAGGCGACAAGATCGGGACGGGGACGGTCTACCCGGGGCTGCTGGGCGGCGTGATCTCGCCGCCGGCCGCCAACGAGACGACGCTGTTCGTCCCGATCGTCAACCACCCGCTGACGGTCGAATCGGGGACCCAGCTGGGCGAAGGCCCGGAAGCGAGCGGCGAAGTGGTGGCGCTCGACATCGCCAGCGGCAAGGTCGAGTGGAGCGCCAAGACGGCGGCGCCGATGTTCGGCTCCCCGGTCGCGGTCAACGACATGGTGTTCATCGCCAGCCCCGAAGGGACGGTCAGCGGCTACGACGCCGAGAGCGGCGGCGAAGTCTGGGCCGCGAGCCTGCCCGCCGGCTCCAACACCGGCCTCGCGGTCAGCGGCGACACCCTGCTCGTCCCGGCCGGCCTGCCCGCCGCCGAAGGCCAGGAACCGGCGCTGGTGGCGTTCAGGTTGGGCGGTTAGGAGGGGCTGCCGCTCGCGGCCTCGGCCTGCGCCGGCTCCTCGGCGACCACCGGGGGGTCGGCGCAGCCGTTGCCGCGCATCAGCAGCACCGGGATCTTGCTCTGGGCGAGGACCTTCTCGGAGACCGAGCCGAGCAGGGCACGGTGGATGCGGCTGTGGCCGTGGGAGCCCATCACGATCAGGTCCGATTCCTCCTCGCCGGCGATGCGGAGGATCGTTGCCGGCGCCTCGCCGCGCTCGAGCCGGGTGGTGACGCCGACGTCGCGGGGGATCCGAGCGGTCGCGTCGCGGAGGATCTCCTGGTGCACCTCGAGCAGGTCCGGGGGCGGGGCGGTGCCGACCGCGGCGCTGCGATTGACGGTCGGGCCGACGGTCAGGAGGGTGATCCTGGCGTGCTGGTCGCGGGCCAGCGAGATCGCGTGCATCAGCGCCGACTCGGCGTCGGCGGAGCCGTCGAGAGCTACGAGGATCTTGTGGTAGCAGCCCATTTACGCGTCGGTTCCCGGCCGGGGCGTACCATCAGTGATACTGTCAGCAAGCGATGTCATCAACCGTTGACAAACATACCACGCGGCGTTCGCGGGATTCCGACGCCTCGCGCGCGGCGCTGCTGCAGGCCGCCAGGGAGGTTTTCGACGAGCTCGGCTACGAGGGCGCGACGACCCGCGAGATCGGCGAGCGGGCCGGCGTCGATCCGGCGCTGATCGCTCGCTACTTCGATTCCAAGGAAGGGCTGTTCCTCGCCTCGATCGCCTACGTCGGCGAGGACGGGGACGAGGTCGACCTGGAGACGGCCGTCCCCTACCTGCTCGAGCGCTGGGACGACTACGGCCACAACCCGATCAGCCGCGCCCTGACCAGCCTCGGCCTCAGCGAGGAGATGCGCCGGCGGGTCGCCACGGTGATCGCCGGGTGGCTGCGCAACCACCTCGGGCCCGAGCTCGAGGGCCGCGGCCTCGCCGACCCCGAGCTGCGGGCGGAGCTGCTCGTCGCGATCGCCGTCGGCGTCGCGATGACCCGCGCCAACGGCACCCTCGAGCAGCTCGCCGCGGCCGAGCGCGACGACGTCGCCGCCGCGCTGGCGCCGGCGATCGAGTGCCTCGTCACCCCGCCACCCCGCTGAGCTGTTCCTTATCCCGGAATAGTGTGGATAAGGAACAGCTGGGGCGCTCGCTAGCGTGAAGTTGTGGCGACGAAGCGCAGCGCCGGCATCATCCTCTTCCGCCGCGGCGACGGCGACGGCGCGGTTGAAGTGCTGCTCGTCCACCCCGGCGGGCCGTTCTGGAAGCGCCGCGACGACGGCGCCTGGTCGATCCCAAAGGGCGAGGTCGAGCCGGGCGAGCAGCCGGTCGCGGCGGCGCTGCGCGAGCTCGGCGAGGAGCTCGGGCCGGCGGCCGAGCTCGACCCCGAGTCGCTGATCGAGCTCGGCTCGGTGCGCCAGCGGGCCGGCAAGGTGGTCGAGGCCTGGGCCGCCGAGGGCGAGTTCGACCCCGCGCAGCTGCAGAGCATCAGCTTCGAGATGGAATGGCCGCCGCGCTCCGATTCGCAGGCTACGTTTCCCGAGGTCGACCGCGCCGAGTGGTTCACGCCCGAGGTGGCGCGGACCAAGATCCTGGCCGGCCAGGCGCCGCTGATCGAGCGTCTGCTGGAGCGCCTCGAGCAGGGCGCCGAATCCGCTGTCTGAAGGCCAGAACCGACCTATACTCGGCAGGGAAATGGAGGACTCGACTCCGCGCCCGGCGGCGAACGGCGCCCAGACGGACCTGAACGGCGCCGGGGCCAACCTGAACGGCGCCAGCGTCAACGGCGCCGGCCCTGGCGAGGGCGCGCTGCCGCTCTCGGCGCGGCTGCTCGGGGTCGGGGTGCGCGGGGCGCGAAGCGTTGGCCGGGCGACCGGGATCGACCGCACGGTCCAGCTCGCCGCCGAGGAAGCGATCGTCGGCGCGATCGAGTCGGAGGCGGTCGAGCGGGCGCTGGCGAGGTTGCTGCGCGGGCCGATGGTCGAGGAGGCCGTGCAGGGGGCGCTCGAGTCCGACGCGGTCAAGCGGGCGATCCTCGAGGCGCTGGACTCGGAGCTGGTCGACGAGGTCTGGCGGCGCCTGCTGGCCAGCGAGGAGGCGCAGCAATTGGTCGAGCGGATCGCCGGCGCGCCCGAGCTGCGGGCGGCGATCAGCGCCCAGGGCGCCGGCCTGCTCGACGACCTCGGCCGCACGGTCGGGCGCATCGCGCGGCGCTTCGACGACGAGCTCGAGCGGATCGTGCGGCGAATCCTCTTCCGCCGCCGCCGCGCCGCGCCGACCAACCACGCCGGCGCGGTCAGCCGTGGCTTCGCTTTCGCGATCGACGCCGCCTTCATCAACCTCGGCTTCACCGCGATCGCCGCCCTGGTCACCCTCGTCGGCAACGCCTTCGGCGGCTCCGCCGACGGCGGCACGAACTTCGCGATCGCCGCCGGCTCCCTCACCTGGCTGGTCCTCAGCGGCGCCTACTTCGTCGCCTTCTGGACGCTCGCCGGGCAGACCCCGGGGATGCGCTTCCTCGGCGTCCGCCTCGCCGGCGGCCGGTTGCCGCTGGGCCGCGCCAACCTGCGCATCCTCGGGATCGGGGTCTCGGTCTTCTTCCTCGGCCTGCCCTTCCTCGGGATCCTCTTCCGCGAATCGCGGCAGGGCTTCGCCGACCGCATCGCCGGGACCGACGTGGTCTACGACGAGCGGCGCCCGGCGCCGGCGCCGTGGTCGGTGGCGGCGGTCGACGGCGCGGCGGCGCCCGTCGCCGCCGCTGAGACCGAGCCCGTAGCCGCCGCGACGGCGCCCGCCGCCGCGACCGAGCCGGCGCCCGCCGAGGCCGAGCCCGTCCGCGGCCTCTAGACCGGGGCGCCGCTGCGGTTCGGCAGCCAGCGCTGCGCGAACAGCGTCACGCTGCCCGAGACGAGCAGCAGGCCGACGTTGACCAGCAGCACGACGAGGCCGCCGTCGGCGCTCTCGATGCCGCCGCCGCCGATCGCGACCCCGAGGTAGGCCGAGGCCGGGATCGTGGTGACCGAGATCGCGACCCCGACGGCGGCGCTGGCGCGGGTCTCGAAGGCGAGCATCGCCGCGACGCCGGCGGCGAGCGCGACCAGCACCGTCGAGTAGTCGGTGTGGGCCAGCGTGTGCAGGGGCGATTCCTCGACCCGGAAGCCATCCGGAAGGATGCCGACCAGCTTCAGCAGCAAGCTCAGCGCGGCGGCGGTGACGACGACCAGCGCGAGGCCGAGCCAGAGGGTGACGAAAGAGCGGCTGGCTAGGGTCCAGCGGCCGCTGACGACGCCGACGCAGGTGGCGCAGATCGGCAGCAGGTCCGGGCTGACCGCCATCGCGCCGACGATCAGGATCGAGCTGCCGGTGATCACGCCGAGGGCGGCGATCACCGCGGCGACGTTGATCAGCGCCAGGTAGCGGGCCAGGGGTCGCGAGTTGGCGCGCGCCTGGCCGACGATCTCGACCCAGGCGAAGCCGGCGGCGCCGCCGTGTTCGCCGCCGAGGTGGCGCAGCGGCGCGACCACGTCGAGCTTGGCGAGGACGAAGTCCTCCCGCCCGATCCCGAGCGCGTCGATCGCCTCGATCAGCGGATCGGCGGCGGCCGGTTCGACGTCGGCGATGAAGACCTCGGCGCTCGCCGCCGCCTCGTCGCGCTGGCGGATCACCCGCCGCACGCCGGGGTGCTCGCCGAGCAGGCCGTGGAAGCGGTCGCCGTGCCGGTCGGGGATCGAGGCGCGAAGCTGCAGCACGGCGCCATTGTCGGCGCTGCCCCGGCGTCAAACGCTGCAGTGCTTCGACCCCCTATAGGGGGTGAAACCCGTGCAGCGCTAACTGACCAGCTTCATCACCTTGAAGGCTTTGACGCCTTTCGGCGTCTCGACCTCGACCGTCGAGCCGACCGGGGCGTCCATCAGCGCCCGGCCGATCGGCGACTCGGCCGAGAGCCGGCCTTCCGACAGGCTCGCCTCGGTCGAGCCGACCAGGGTCCAGACGTTGGTCTCGCCCTTCGACTCGTCCCGCACCTCGGCCGAGCGGCCGAAGGCGAAGACGTCGCTGGCACCGTCGTCGGCCTCGACCACGACCGCGTTGTGGAGCCGTTCCTGGAGCCGCTTGATTCGCGTCTCCATGTGGGCCTGGTCCTCTTTGGCGACGTGGTACTCGGCGTTCTCCTTGAGGTCGCCCTCGTCGCGGGCGACTTTGATCCGCCGCGCCATCTCCTGGCGTTTCGGACCTTCTAGCTCGGCAAGCTCGGCTTTCAGTTCCTCGATGCCGGCGGCCGTGATCGGCTCGCCCTGTGCTGGTCCGTTCATCTGAAAAGCCTGTCAAAAAGCGCCCGCTGGCGCCTTGCAGCATCGAAGTGAGATTTCTTCGCCGCCGGGTACCGGTGCGGGGTGCCCGACCTCGTCCTCGGACCGCTGCTGCGCTACGTCTCCGAGACGGAGGCCACGGTTTGGGTCGAGACCGACGCCCGCTGCGAGGTGCGCGTGCTCGGCTCCAGCGAGCCGACCTTCGAAGTCGACGGCCACCACTACGCGCTGGTCCGGCTCGAGGACCTCGAGCCCGGCTCGACCAACCCCTACACGGTCGAGCTCGACGGCGAGGAGCGCTGGCCCGAGCCCGGGTCCGAGCTGCCGCCGAGCGTGATCCGCACCCTCGGCGACGGCCCGCTCGACGTCCGCTTCGGCTCCTGCCGGGTGGCGCTGCCCAACGAAGAGCCCTACACCCACAGCAAGGACCGGCACGAGGACGGCCGCGAGGTCGACGCCCTGCACGTCCTCGCCAAGGAGATGTGCCGGCGGCCGTGCGAGGAGTGGCCCGAGCTGCTTCTGCTGCTGGGCGACCAGGTCTACGTCGACGAGGGCTCGCCGCGCACCCGCGAAAGGATCCGCAAGCGCCGCGGCGTCGGCTCCGAGCCCGGCGAGGAGGTGACCGATTTCGAGGAGTACACCTGGCTCTACCAGGAGAGCTGGAGCGAGCCACTGATCCGCTGGCTGTTCTCGACGGTCTCGACCTCGATGCTCTGGGACGACCACGACATGAGCGACGACTGGAACATCTCCCACTCCTGGGTCGAGGAGATGCGCGAAAAGGCCTGGTGGCAGTGGCGGATGACCGGCTGCGTGATGAGCTACTGGCTCTACCAGCACCTCGGCAACCTCTCGCCGCGGGCGCTCGACGAAGACGAGACCTACCGCAGGGTCCGCGGCGCCGGCGAGCGCGACGCCGAGCTGGCGCTGCGCGGGTGGGCGGAACGCGTCTCGAAGTCCGGCGCCGGCAGCCGCTGGAGCTTCTGCCGCGACTTCGGCCGCACCCGGGCGATCTTCGTCGACTCGCGCGCCGGGCGGGTGCTGGAAGAGGACCGGCGGGCGATGGTCGACGACAAGGAGTGGGAGTGGATCGTCGAGCACGCCCAGGGGGACTTCGATCACCTGCTGATCGCGACCACCGTCCCCTGGCTGCTCTCACCCGGCTTCCAGGCGCTCGAGGCCTGGAACGAGGCGGTCTGCGACGGCGCCTGGGGGCCGCTCGCAGCGCGCCTGGGGGAGAAGCTGCGGCGCGAAGTCGACTTCGACCACTGGGGTGCCTTCGGCGAGTCGTTCGCGAAGCTGCGCGACCTGCTCGGCGAGGTCGCGCGCGGCGAGCGCGGCGCGGCGCCGGCCTCGATCGTCGTCCTCTCCGGCGACGTCCACCACGCCTACCTGGCCGAGGTCGCCTACCCGCGGGCGGCGGACGGCGACGGCGCCGCGGGCGCCCGGCCCGCGCCCGTCTACCAGGCGGTCTGCTCGCCCTACCGCAACCCGCTCGACGAAAAGGAGCGGCGGACGATCCGCGCCGGCTTCAAGCGCCGCTTCACCGCCTTCGCCCGCGCCCTCGCCAAGGCCGCCGGCGCCCCCGACCCAGGGATCCGCTGGAGCCTGCGCGACGGCCCCTGCTTCGACAACCAGGTGGCGATGCTGCGGATCGACGGCCGCGAGCTGGAGATGCGCCTCGACAAGACCGTCCCGGGCGAGGAGAACGAGTACGCGCTCGAGACCAGCTTCGCGCGGCGCCTCGCCTGAAGCTCCCCGGCCACTCCTCGTCTTTTGTATGCCGCTGGCATACAAAAGACGAGGGGCACACTCGAATCACCGCGAGGGCAAGCAACGAAGTGGGGCGGAGCGCCACCCGGCAAAAGCGCGCCCCGCCCCGCCCTCGCCCCTCAGGCGGCGGCAGATACCTCGTCGCCGCTGAAGCTCTTTGCCTGCACCGGGCGCAGGTAGGCGATCTGGCCCACGCGTAGCTCCAGCCGCTGCAGCTCGGCGCGGGTCAGCTGCGCCCAGACCTCGGTCCCGTCGCCGAGCACGAGCTCGACCCGGATCTCGAAGCCGAGGGCGACGATCCGCTGCACCAGGCCCTCCTGCGTCCGCTCGTCGGGGTCGAGCACGACCTCCATGTCGTGCGGCCGGACCAGCGCCTCGCCGAGCCGGTTGACCTCGCCGACGAAGCTCATCACGAACTCGTTGGCCGGGTTCTCGTAGAGCTCCTCGGCGCTGCCCGACTGCTCGACCCGGCCGTGGTTCATCACCACCAGCTGGCCAGCGACGTCCATCGCCTCCTCCTGGTCGTGGGTGACGAAGATCGTCGTCACGTGCATCTCATCGTGGAGGCGCCGCAGCCAGCTGCGCAGGTCCTTGCGCACCTTCGCGTCGAGGGCGCCGAACGGCTCGTCGAGCAGCAGCACCTGCGGCTCGACCGCCAGCGCCCGGGCCAGCGCCATCCGCTGCCGCTGGCCGCCGGAGAGCTGCGAGGGGTAGCGGTCGGCGAGCCCGTGAAGCTGCACCAGCTCGAGCAGCTCGTGGACCCGCCCCCGGATCGCCTCCTTCTTCCACTTGCGGATCTTCAGCCCGAAGGCGACGTTCTCGTAGACGGTCATGTGCTTGAAGGCGGCGTAGTGCTGGAAGACGAAGCCGACTTCGCGCTTCTGGGTCGGCTGCTTGGAGACGTCCTCGCCGTCGATCAGGACGCGCCCGCTGTCAAGCGCCTCGAGCCCGGCGATCGCCCGCAGGAGCGTCGACTTGCCCGAGCCGCTGGGCCCGAGCAGGGCGGTGAGGGACCCGTCGGGAACCTCGATCGAGACGTCGTCCAGCGCCTGAAAGTCACCGAAGCACTTGTTGGCCCCCTCGACTGAGATTTCCATCAGGCGTCCTCCTTTCGTTTCAGCAGGTTCATCGCGAGCAGTGCCACCAGAGCCAGCAGCGCCAGCAGCACCGAGGCGCCGAAAGCGCCGGGCAGGTTGAAGTTCTCGTACTGCTTGGCGACGTAGAGCGGGAGGGTCTGGGTCTGGCCGGAGATCGAGCCGGAGACGATCGTCACCGCGCCGAACTCGCCGAGCACGCGGGCGGTGGTCAGCACCACCCCGTAGGCGACGCCCCAGCGGATCGCCGGCAGGGTGACCCGCCGGAAGGTCTGCCAGGCGTTGGCGCCGAGGGTCGTGGCGGCCTGCTCCTGCTCGGTGCCGATCTCCTGCAGGACCGGCACCGTCTCCCGGACCACGAACGGCAGCGAGACGAAGATGCAGGCGAGGACGATCCCCGGGGTGGAGAAGAGGATCTTGATCCCCGCTTCGGCCAGCCCCGGTTCAAACCAGCCGCCGGTCCCGTAGAGGAGGAAGAGCGAGAGGCCGATCACCACCGGCGAGATCGCGAACGGGAGGTTGATCACCGCGTCGACCAGGAAGTTGCCCTTCCACCTGTGGCGGACCAACAGCAGCGCGCAGAGGACGCCGAAGACCGTATTCAGCGGTACCGCGATCGCGACGGTGATCAGGGTCAGCTTCAGGGCGTGGAGTCCGTCGGGGGAGGTGATCGCTTCCAGCGGCGGCGCGAGCCCGTCTTCGAAGGTCTTGTAGAAGAGCAGGGCCAGCGGCGCCGCGAGCAGCAGGCCGACGTAACCGAGCCCGAGGATCCGCAGGCTCCAGCGACTGCCGGCGGCGCTACTCACGCTCGTCCCTCGACGCCGGTGAACGTTCGTGGCGGCTGCCCCAGCGCTGGACCAAGCCGACGATCAGCAGCATCGCCAGCGAGCAGAGGAGCAGCACCACCGAGACCGCGGCGGCGCCGGTGTCGTTGCCGTTCTCCACCTGGCTGCGGATGAAGACCGAGGAGACCTGGGTGTCCGGCAGGCCGCCGGCGAAGAGCAGGACCGAGCCGAACTCGCCGAGCGCGCGGGCGAAGGCGAGAGCGACGCCGGCGGCGAGACCGGGGAGGAGGTTGGGGAAGATGATGCGGCGGAAGATCGTCGGCCCGCCGGCGCCGAGCGAGGCGGCGGCCTCCTCCATCTCGCGGTCTACCTCGATCAGCAGCGGCTGCACCGCGCGGACCACGAAGGGGAGGGTGACGAACATCAGGGCGACGACGATCGCCCAGAAGGTCAGCGAGAAGTCGATCCCCAGCGGGCTCTTGTTGCCCCACAGTTGGATCAGGATCAGGCTGGCGACGATCGTCGGCAGCGCGAAGGGGAGGTCGATGATCGCGTTGACGACGCCCTTGCCCGGGAAGCGGTCGCGGACCAGGAGCCAGGCGATGATCGTGCCGAAGATCGCATTGATGACGACGACCAGGAGCGAGGCCTCCAAGGTGATTCGCAGTGATCGCAGCGCCTGGTCGGTAGTGACCTGGTGCCAGAACTCGCCGAGGCCCTGGCTGAGCGACTGGTCGGTCAGCGCCGCCAGCGGCAGCAGGACCATCGCGCTGAGGTAGAGCACGACGACGCCGCGGCCGAGCCCGGCGCCGACCCCGGGCAGGCGGATGCCCACCCGGGGAGCGCGCGGGGCGCTTGGCGCTTGTGCGGTCGACGCCTCCATCGATCAGCCGGTGGAGACGCCGAGCTCGTTCTCGATCTGGGCGACCGAGCCGGTTTCTTCGTCGAAGAACTCTTCGTTGATCTTGGCCCAGCCGCCGAACTTGGCGACCTTGAACAGGCCTTTCGCGGGCTGCGGGTATTTCTCCGGGTCGACCAGCTTCGGGTTGACCGGCCGGTAGCCGTTCTGCGCCCACAGTTCCTGGCCTTCGTCCGACCACATCCACTTGAGGAAGTCTTCGGCCGCGGGCTCGGGAGCGTCCCTGGTCACCGCGATCGGGGATTCGATCTGCAGCGTGTAGGGCGGGATCACGTATTCGACGTCCTCGCCTTCGGCTTCGGCTTTGATCGCTTCGTTCTCGTAGGTGAGCAGGACGTTGCCCTGGCCCTGGGCGAAGGCGGCGAACGCGTCGCGACCGCTGCCCGGCTGGGCCTTGGTCTTCTCGAGCACGGTCTTGACCGCCTCCAGCGCCTGGTCAGGCGAGGCGCCTTCTTCCAGCGCCGAGCCGTAGATCGCCATGATGTTCCAGCGGGCCGAGCCGGAGCTGAACGGGTTCGGCGTGATCACCTCGGCGTCCTCGTTTTCCTCCAGGTCCTTGAAGGACTCGATCCCGAGCGGGTTGCCCTTCTCGACCAGGATCACGACCAGGGAGTGAGTCGCGTAGCCGCCGTAGGGCTGTTTGGTCCAGTCCGGGGAGACGATTTCGCCTTCTTCGACCAGCCGTTCCATGTCGCCGCCGACCGAGAAGTTGACGACCGACGCCGGCTGGCCCGCGGCGACCGCGCGGCTCTGGTCGCCCGAGGCGCCGAACGAGTTGCTGAAGCTGACCCCCTGGCCCTGCGGCGTCTTCTCGAAGGCCGGCTCGAGCGTTTCGGCGTAGACCGATTCGGGGGTCGAGTAGCCGACGATGTCGACCTTGCCGCCCGATCCGGTGGACGCCTCCTTCGAGGTCCCGGAGTCGCTGGAGCTGCCCGAGCCGTCTGCGCTCTCCGAGGTGCCTGAGCCGGTGCTGCTGTCGCCTCCACCGCACCCGGCGATCGCGAGCGCGACAAGCAGCGCCAGGAGAGCGGCCACGAAGCCGATCCTCACTCCACGGCGCCGGGTCCTGCGAGCGTTCCGCATCTGGTTACCTTCCTGTGTTTGTTGACTGATTGACTCTGGATTACCGGGTGGCGCGGCACCGTAGCACAAAGTCGATCTAGAAAATCAACAATGTGATTCCCGGCAGCGGCGGCGCGGCCCGGGTACGCTGCAGGACATGGGAGCGGGGGACGTTTTCCGGACGCCGGAAGAGCGGTTGCAGGGCCTGCCCGACTTTCCCTTCGAGTCGCGCCACGAGGAGGTCGACGGGCTGCGACTCGCCTACCTCGACGAGGGCGAGGGGCCGCCGGTGGTCTTCTTCCACGGCGAGCCGACCTGGTCGTTCCTCTGGCGCAAGGTGATCCCGCCGGTCCGCGACGCCGGCTTCCGCTGCATCGCCCCCGACTACGCCGGCTTCGGCCGCTCCGACAAGCCGACCGACCTCGACTTCTACACCTACGACCGCCACGTCGAGCTGATCGCGGCGCTGCTCGAGCGGCTCGAGCTGCGCGGGGCCACCGCCGTCGTCCACGACTGGGGCGGGCCGATCGGGCTGCGGCTCGCGGTCGAGCATCCCGACTGGTTCTCGCGGCTGGTGATCATGGACACCGGCCCGTTCACCGGCCACCAGCAGATGAGCGAGGCCTGGCTCGCCTTCCGCGATTTCGTCCGCAAAGAAGAGGACGTGCCGGTCGGCTTCCTGGTCCGCGGCGGCTGCAAGAACGACCCCGGCGACGAGGTGATCGCCGCCTACGAGGCCCCTTATGCGGGGGGCGAGACGAAGGCCGGAGCGCGGGCCTTCCCGCTGATCCTGCCGACCAGCCCGGAGATGCCCGGCGCCGCCGCGGGCAAAGCCGTCGCCGAGGCGCTGCGGGCCGACGAGCGGCCGGCGCTCGTCCTCTGGGCCGACTCGGACCCGGTGCTGCCGTTCTCGGTCGGCGAGCGGGTCGCCGAGCGGCTGGGGATGCCGGCGCCGCGCCCGGTCGCCGACGCCGGCCACTTCCTCCAGGAGGACGCCGGCCCCGAGATCGGCGCGACGATCGCCGAGTGGCTCCGCGCCTAGCGCCGCCGCCCCCCGCCACGCCGAGCTGTTCCTTATCCCGGAATGGTGTGGATAAGGAACAGCTACGCGGCGAGCGCGCGGCGGCCGCGCCGCACCAGGTCCATCATCTCGTCGTGACCGAGCTCGCGCAGCAGCGCTTCGCGCCGCGGCGGCCCCTCGTCGTCGAGCCAGGTCAGCGTTCCCGGCCAGTAGGGGCTGGGCGGTTCGCCGGGATGGTGGAAGATCGAGGCGAAGACCCAGCTGCCGGTGTTGTGCAGGCGACCGCCGCCGGGCAGCTCCCACTCGGCTTCGCCCGGCAGCGGGCCGGCGCGGTGGGTGTGGCCGACGATCACGTGGCCGTCCGCGAGGCCGAGCCGCCGCGCCATCTCGCCGGCCGCCTCGAGGGCGCCGGTGAAGATCGCGGTGGGGGTGATGTCGGGGTCGAAGTCGGCCCGCAGCAGCCGGTTGATTCCCCAGATCGCGGCCGGGAAGCCGGCGCGGACGGTGGCGAGGCGGGCGCGGCGAAGGGGTCCGCCGCCGTTGCGCTGCCCGGCCAGCACCTCCCAGGCGGCCTCGGAGGTGTTGGCCTGGCTGCGCACCACCGGCGCCGGGCGCGCCTGGGCGATCCCGTAGCCGAGCCCGTAGACCGGCCGCAGCCGGCGCTCGTAGTCGGCCGGGGTCGCCGGGTCGGGCACCGGGCCGGCGAAGCGGCTGATCGTCGCGACCGCCAGGCACTCGGCCCGCGGCAGCCGCAGGTGGGCGTCGAGATAGTGGCCGTGGAGGGCGTAGACGTCCTCGCGCAGCCGCACGCCGGGGTAGGCGATCCGCAGCCGGGCCGGGCCGAGCCACTCGTCGATCTGGGCCAGCGGGCCGGGGGAGGGGTCGGCGCTCTGCTCGAGCCCGAGCGGTCCGGCGCCGGCGAGCGAGAGCTGGTCGAGCAGCGGCTCGGCGAAGCGGTGGTCGTGGTTGCCGGGGACGAGGGTCACCTCGACGTCGCCGACCGCGGCGCCGAGCTGCTCGAAGAACGGGCGGGCGGCGGCGAGCGCCGGGCCCAGCGGCAGGTCGCGGAGCTCGACCACGTCGCCGAGCAGCACCACCCGCTCGGCGCCGGCGAGGCGCTCGAGCAGCAGGGCCCGGACCTCGGGGTCGCGCGCCACGTCGCCGCCGGCGACGAGGCCGAGGTGGAGGTCGGAGACGATCGCGGTCCTCATCGGGCTCACTAGAATGCCGGAATGACGGAGTTCGGCGAAGAGCTGTTCGCGCCCGCCAACGGTTTGCAGCTCTGCTACCAGGAGATGGGCGACCCCGACGGCGAGCCGCTGCTGCTGGTGATGGGGCTGGCGACCCAGCTGCTCGGCTGGGACGAGCGCTTCTGCGCGCTGCTCGCCGAGCGCGGTTTCCGCGTCGTCCGCTTCGACAACCGCGACATCGGCCGCTCGACCAAGCTCAGCTCGGCCGGCGCCCCGAGCCTCCTCGATACCGCACTCGGCCGCCGCGCCAGCGCCACCTACCTGCTGCGCGACATGGCGGCCGACAGCTTCGGCCTGATGGACCACCTCGGCTGGGAGTCGGCCCACGTCGTCGGCGCCTCGATGGGCGGGATGATCGTCCAGACGATGGCGATCGAGCGGCCCGAGCGGGTCCGCTCGCTGGTCTCGATGATGTCGACCACCGGCAACCGCTGGACCGGCCTGCCGACGGCGAAAACCCTCGGGATCCTCGTCGCCAAGCGCCCCAACGACCGCGACGCCTTCATCGAGCGCGGCGTCCAAACCTTCCGCCTGATCGGCTCGCCGGGCTACCCCTACGACGAAGAGCGCGTCCGCGAGATGTCCGCCCGCGCCTTCGATCGCGGCGTCAGCGCCAGCGGCGTGGCCCGCCAGCTCCATGCGATCACCGCCTCCGGCGACCGCACCCGCGGCCTCGAATCCCTCGACCTGCCGGCCACCGTTATCCACGGCAACCGCGATCCGCTGATCCGCACCTCCGGCGGCCGCGCCACCGCCGCCGCGATCCCCAACTCCCGCCTGAAGATCATCGACGGCATGGGCCACGATCTGCCCCGCCAGCTCCATCCGACCTTCGCCGACGAGATCGAGGCGACGGCTGCCCTCGCCGGAGCCGTCGCCGTCTGAGTGCGGCTGAGAGGAGTCGAACCTCCACGAGCTTTCGCCCACACGGACCTGAACCGTGCGCGTCTACCAGTTCCGCCACAGCCGCGGGACCAGCCAATCTACCGATTGCCGCCGGCTCGCCGCCCGGTCGCTCGCATGACGCCCGTCACAGACATCCGCCGCCGCTTCGCTAAAATGCCCGTCCCTCGCCGCTATCGTCTAGGGGACTAGGACGCCGGATTCTCAGTCCGGAAACCGGGGTTCGAATCCCCGTAGCGGTACCAAGCTTCCGATGTTCAAACCCCCGTTTCTCTCAGGAGAGGCGGGGGTTTCGCCTTTCAGAGCCGGGGCAGGGCGATCCCAGCACTTTCCCAGCGCCCTCAATTCGCCGAAGGGATCGGCCTCTACCTCGGCGACAAGTTCCTCGTTGCAGATCTCGAAACGCTTGCTGAAACCTTGATTCAGCATCCGGCGCTGGTCGGCTTCGGCGAGCAAGTAGGCGATCTCAGTGTCCTCGGTCATCAACGCAAGCGCCCGGTCGAGTTGTCTGAGCGCGTTGTCGTAATCGACGCTCAGGCTCTCAATCCGCTTCTTGGCAGCGTTGCGCTCCTTCCTGATCCGCGCCTGCTCCTCGCTGAACAACTCCTCGCTGATCTTGTCGTCGTAGTGCGCCGTCAGGAGCTTCCGTTCCTGTCGATCGAGCTGGATGAGCTTGACTTCGGACGCAGCGACCTGCTCGCCGGACCTCAGCGTCACCGCATCGGCCTGAGAGCGGAGCGTGGCGGCGATCTTTTCGCGCTCCTTGTCGCTGAGCTTCTTATCGGCGTAGTGGCGCTCGATAGCCCCCTCGACAGCCTCGACGCGGTGGCTGCGCTGCTTGCACTTTCCGTGCTGGCGGCCGCCGCAGACGAAGTACTCATATTCACCGCCCTTGCCGGTGGCGCGGGTGTAGATCAGGCGACGGCCACACTCGCCGCAGTAGAGGCTGCCCCGCAGGTAGTGGAAGTGCCGCCAGGGCTTTTCGCCCTTGACTCGCTTCACGCTCATTAGCTCTTGGACGCTCTCGAACGTTTCCTCGTCTATCAGCGGCTCATGCCTGCCCTCGTAGGTCTTACCGGCGTACTCGATCACCCCGATGTAATACGGGTTGCGCAGCAGTTTGTGAATGTCCTTCGCCGCCAGGGCGCGGGCCGGGTACTTCCGGGTCGGCCGCGAGCGTAGGCCGCGCTCCTCCATGATGGCCGCCAGCTCGGCCAGCGAGTACTCGCCGGTCCCGTAGAGGTTGAAAGCTTCGCGGACGAGCGGCGCTCGCTCGGGGTCGAGGGCAACGATCCGAACCTCGCGCCCGTCAACCATCAGCCGATCGTGCAGGTAGCCGATGGGGGCGCGGAAGGGAGTGCCGCCAGCTTTGGCCTTCTGCGTCGTGCCCTTCATTACCTCGGCGGCGAGGTTGCGGCTGTAGAACTCCGCGATTGAGGACATGATGCCGTGGAGGAGCAGGCCGGAAGGCGTCTCGTCAATGTTCTCGCTGACCGAGACGAGCTGGGCGCCCGCCTGCCGAATCGCCATGACGATCTCAACGTCGTCGGCGCGGTTGCGCGCCAAGCGATCGACCTTATGGACGATCACATAGTCAATGTCTCCGGCCTTGAGCCGGTCGAGCATCGCCCGGAGCGCCGGACGCCGGGCCGTCTTGGCCGACTCGCCCCGGTCGATGTACTCGTCAACGACCCTGGCGCCGAGCTTTTCGGCTTCTCTCGCGCAAGCCTCCCGTTGTCCGGGAATCGAGAAGCCCTCCTTGTCGAAATCCTTATCTGCCTGCTGAGCGCTCGATACGCGCAGGTAGACCAGCGCCGTCTTGGTTGCCAGCTCTTGGGTTGCGTTTGTCTCGGCGTTCCCGCTCGATGCCGAATTCTTTGTCATAGTGTGACCCCCTTTCTCCTCACTGTTACTACCTATTTTACTCCTACTGTCACTCATTTAAGTTATGAGTGTGTTAGTTGATGTGGTGGGAACAACGTCCTCCGCGTCGCTTAAGGCAGCGACGGCGAACAGCTCTCGGCTCCCCGGCGACAGCCGCCCGACGATCGCCTCGATGGCTGCCACCCGTTCCGCATCCGGCGCCAACCACAGGACGCGGGGGAACACGCCGCGCCGATCCTGCTCGATGCCGGTCGCGGCGTAGGCGACGTATTCCTTGAGCTTCCGATCAATCGTTTTGCTTCCCTCAGTGCCTCTATCGACCTCGATGAAATAGCTGTCCTCGAACTCGCCTTGTTCCAGCCGGACGTAGCTGTCCGGTTTCAAGGTCTGCCCCCGCTGAGCGCCAACGCCTCCATAGCTGCGCCAACAGGAGGGCTCAGCGCTCAGCTCAAGCAGCTCGAAACGCCGGGAGCGGTCGGCTTCAACCAGGAGGGTATGAAGCTCTGCCACCGCGAGCGAGTGATTCAGGAAGGCGGTACCCGGAATGTCCGACCGCCGCCGCCTGCGTTCGGGCTGCCAGCCGTAGCGGACAGCGAGCCGATGGCCCACAGCGCCCAGGTGGTAGACGAAACCAGCGGAGCCAGCGCGGACGCCACCGATCCGACGCGGCAGACGAGCCAGCACGTCGAGCCGGACCAGCCGGATCAGCGCTCGACGGGCAGCGCGGGCCTGAGCTTGCGGGTCAGTTTCGATGAAGTGCAGCCGTTTGAGCTGGTCGCCGGAGACGAAGCGCAGCTCGGAGACGGTGCCCAGGATGCCCCGGTCGCGCTCGGTGAGGGATGAGTCAGCAGCGTTGGCCGACGCCTCGGTTGCGTAGCGCCGCGTCATTTGTCACTCCATTCGGAGTAGCTATTCACCGGCAGATTCCGATCGGTTGGCTGATCGGCAAGCGGAATCCTCGGGCCGTAGATCAACGCGATTGGACGGGCGAGCGGCGCCTTCATGGGCTCCCCCGTTTTTTGCGGCCGATTGGAGCGGCAGCGGTCCGGCGGCGTCCCTCGGCTTGCGAGTGAAGCCGGTCCTCGATGGTCGATCGTTCCCGGCCGTAGCGCCTCCGCGAGCTGGATTTAACCTGCTCATAGCTGCCGGTCGGCTTGACCGGGGGCGGCGTGGTCAGCGTCACCGGGCTCGCCGTCCCGCCATCGTCCAGGGAGATTTTGGCGGCGACGGAGTAGGCATCGAGCGCCACCAGGTCATCGGCCGTCAGCGCAGGGGAGAACTCTTTCTCCATGAGCGCCGCGTCGGTCGGGCCGAGGGCAAAGACAACCTTGCTGCGGGCATTGGCGATCAGGGCCTCTCGTAACTCTTTGGGGAGTTGATGGGCGTGTTGGTTGGCGAGTGCAAGGGCAAGCCCGTACTTGCGCCCCTGCGCCGTCATTTCATCCCAGGGCACCGGCGCGTGCGCGTAGTCCTGAGCCTCGTCAATCCATAGTCCGAACGGCGCCCTCTTCTCAGGCTTGAGCGAAGCCCGTTCGGCCATCGTCTGCCACAACCCGATCAGCAGGAGGGAGCCGAGGAGCTGCGCCGTTTCGGCGCCAATCAGTCCCTTCGGCAGATGAGCGAGGAGCACCTTTCGGCCCGCCACGATCTGTCTCATCCCGATCGACGGTTTCGGTTGGCCGACGATCGCCCGGATGGACGGACGCGAGGTGAAGGCCCGGACCTTGTTCAGCATCGGGCTAATAACCGTGGCTTGCTCGGCTGAGCTCAGGCCCTCGAACCACAGCCAATCGGGGCCGAGGCCAACGGGATCATCAACGTCAGCCAGCACTCGCGCCCGAAACGCCGGATCGGTGTATAGCCGAGGCAAATCAACCAGCGTCGAGCCGGGACGCCGGGCCAGCGTCAAGAGGCCCATGTGCGTCAGCATCGCCACTCGCGGCCCCCACGACGATCGCCAGAGCCGGTGAAACAGCTCGCTGAGCTGGTCGGCAATCAGGGAGGGATCGGCGCCGGAGGCCAGAGGATTGAAGCCGACCGCGAAGTCCCTATCGGTCGGGTCGATCACCACCACATCGCGGAGTCGCTTCGCGGGCATCGTGTCCATCAGCTCGGGGATCAGGTCGCCCGCCGTATCGAGGACCGCGACCCCCTGGCCGTGCTCGAGGTCGTCGAGGATCAGGTTCTTAAGCAGATTGGTCTTGCCCACGCCGGTCGCGCCGATCATCCAGAGCCCACGGGTTGCGGCTTTGGGAGACAAGGCGACGGGCCGATTGAAGCCCTCGAAATCCGAGACGCCGAGCACGCGGCCAACCTTCGGCAGTTTGGCGCTCGGTACAAGACGTTTTGCCGCGCCCACTTCCAGGCCGGGTAGGTCAGGCCCGCCGATCGGCCATCCGACCAGCGTGGCCAGCTCGGGCGCGCTGACGTAGCGCCCGCGCAGATAGAACAGCTTGCAGAGCTGGCCGATCCAGGCCGGATCGAGCATCACACGCCCGTACGGAGTGGACAGGCTGCGGAGCACAGAAACGATCCGCTGGACGAGCTGGGTTCGACGGGCTCGGCTGCCAGCTCGAACCGACAGCTCCCCATAGACGTTTAGGCCGGGCTCGCCGAGCTTGGCGCGGAGCGCTTTCAGTCGTCCTCCGCGAAGGTCGCTATCGCCGCTGATACCGGGAGCCGGTCGCGGCCCGCTGCGCAGCGTCCAGCGGAGGCGCGCCAGCTCGCCCTTGCCAAGCGGGAACAGGCTCGCCAAGAGCGCCGCTGCCGTGGCGTCCAAGTCGTCGCTACGGATGCTCGCCACGAACGGCGCTAGCTGCAACAAGGCGCGACGGCGATCCTGCTCGACGGGTTCGGTAGACGTAAGCCGCAGGCTGGGAATGGCTGCCCGTAGATTGGCGGCGATGGAATCCCGATGCGGCGACGTGACCGCTAGGTGATGAGCAATCCCGGCACTCGTCGCGCTGAGGTCGAGGATGATCTTCGCGCCGTAGGGAATGCCGGTGAAGGTCGAGATGGCGGCGGTGGCCGCATCGGCTTCGAGGTCACGGGGGAACCTGAGCTTGAACCAGGTCAGGCCCGGCCGACTCATGAGATCGTCCGTTCTTCTTCGGCCTCTTCTTCTTCAAGTAGCCGCTTTGCCATGAGCCAGTAGGCCAAGGCGATTTTCGTCGCGTCGATTTCTTCAAGCGGAATCTCTCGAACGCGAACCTTTCTAAGTGGTTGTTTGTTGCTTCTAGCCATTGATGAACCTCCCTTCTATTTGGTTTCCTAGAAGGTCACGCAGTCGGGGATCAGCACATTCCCGTAGTCGTGCTGAGGTTCAAACGTAACCCTCTATTTACTCACGTTTTCCACAGGCGAGTCAATACGTGGAATGAACATCGCCTTTACCACCGCCGAGTGTGGAAAAAGACAAGCCGAACCGCGATCACCGCCAGCGCGGCGACGATAAGTACCGGCAGTACCGCACCGCTCAGGTCGATGAGAGCCGGGGCGATGGCGGCGAGCACCACCAGGCCCACCACCACCGCCAGCATCCACTCCCCGATTGCTTTCACCGCTGATCGCCTTCCAGGGCTTCGGCAATCGCTTCTTTCGTGCGCTCACCTTCACGGCGTTGCTCCTGCTTCGCAAGCGTGAGGTCTACGCCCCTCTCGATGCGGTGGAGATCGAGGCGAGCTTGCAGCAGCTCCTCCTCGGTCGGCGCCGGTTCGGATGGGTAGCTATCCACCTCAACGCTTGCCCAGACCATGTAACCGACCAGCCCAACGATGACGAGAATCAAGACGATGATGAACGCAGCCACTAGACCCACCCCTTTCTCTTTCCGATCTTGTGCAGCGTTTTCAGTCGCTCGGCCATTAGTCCCGCCGCGTCGGGCGGTTGGTTGTTCGCCTCGGCCCAGCGGACGGAGGCCAGATCAATTTCTGCGTCGATGAAGGGGTCACTTTTCGGCTCGTTCGCCACCGGCTCGACGGTCTCAGGTCGCCGGAGTTTCAAGGCGGTCAGACCGCCGCCTATGCCGCCGGCGACGATCGCGAGCAACCAGGGGACGCCGTAGCTGAGGAGATAGGCCGTCATGCGCCAAACCTCCGGGACAGGTTTTTGCTGTTGATCCGGCTGAGCTGTTCAACCCGGTCGCTGACGAGTTTCGCGCCCGCAGTCGAGCCCATCGCCTGCGCTTTCTGCACTCCCCAATCGAGCAGTTCCAACTCGCCGTCGAGCGCGGCCTTCGACGCCTCGAAAACGGCCTCGGTGTCGATGCGGGACGCCTCTTTGTCGAAGTGAGCGCGGAGGGTATGAACCATCAGCCCGCCCTCCATCTGGCGACGAGCTGCAACGGCCTGGTGCTCCCGCTCCGTATAGCGCGGGACGACTTCGGGGCGTATGGGTGCCGGTGAGTTAGGCATGTTCGAGCACTCCCTTCTTGGTGCCGTTGACCGGCTCCGTCGTAGCGTCGGGCAGTACCGGGATCGACGGAACTGCCAACGGGACGGGCCGGGTCGGCGGTGACGCGGGGCGCATAAAGCCGCGATTGAAATCTGCACAGACCAGCGCGCCCATTCCGAGCCGTGCTGCGCCATCGGCTTCTATGGATCGCTTAAAATGGATTCGCTCGCGGGCGTCCCACAATGGACAATCTGGACCGGGACCGTGCGGGCCGGGACGGGGACAGACTTGAGGAGCCATCATCAACCTCCTTCGGGGCTAGCTTCATTTCCACGTCCATGAAGCCAAAGACGGAGGGGGCCCGCGTGGCAAAAGCAGGGCAAAATCAGGGCGCTGTGACGATGAAAGGACAACGCACCGAGCGGGAGCTGGCGGCGCTACTCGGAGAAATCGGAACCAAGCGCCGATCGATCGCCCCGGTCATTCTCGAAGAGGAGACGTACGCCAAACGATTGAGGGCCTGTTCATATATCGCCGTCCGCGTACCCCCTAGCGCGTCCAACGGAACCGTCGCCGTAGTTGCCAATAGTGCAATCAGGACCGCCGTGAAGAATTTGCCAAGCCCAACCGACCGGCTCGTTGCGGAAGCCGCTCTAGGTGTTGGCGAGTTTGAAGGCTTCCTCTTGAAGGAGCGCAGACGGGACGTAGCAGCGACCGCCGACATCGGTTGTGACGAGAATTCCTTTCGCCGCCGCCGTGAACGACTTCTACCCTTTATCGCTCGTTATCTCTTGAAGGAAGATGCGCCGGTTCGGCGTGGATCGTCCAGGAACGTGACCTCAGCCAGCGCGACGCCAACTGAGGCCAAGGCGACGCGTTACCTGGGGGACCTTGCCGATGAGGCGGTTAACCTTCACTACCACTGTCTAGGCCTGATGTTTCTCACGCAGTACCACTATCTGCCGCGACACTTGCCTCCTGAGAACAACTACCGGCGTTACAGGCGCCATGATTTCGTGCACTTAATCTGGGAAGAACTAGCGATGGTACTGCTGACGCGGGCAGTTATCCCATATCACGACGCTCTTAGCGCACTCCAATATCACTTGACGAATCACGGCTTTGCAGAAACGGAGGCAGTGCTGACCCGCGAGGATCACCATCAGGTGCGTGACCTAATCGAGCTAGTTCGGACGATGCTCCCATTCGACAGCGATCCCATGAGGCTGCTTGTGCTCAACAAGGAAGGCTATATCTCTGAGGACGAGGCGAACTTACCCGAGATATTTAGCAATACCTGGAAACCGTGGTTCTATCGTGCACTGTTTGAGCCGAATGACAGGTGGTGGAGGGGCATCGGATTGCCATCGGAAATCGTGACAGACAGCCTCACACCGCCTCCCATCGAAGTGCTGGCTGCTAGATCAGGAGCACTCGGACGCGCGATTACACGGCATCTGTCCATTCCGCGCCCAATAGTAAGCGATGCGAGGCGCCGGGTGCGAAAGCTCATGTCCTACGTGTTCGAGCCGGACGAATTTGAACCCCTTTATGATGGACGCTCCCTTCGCGACCTGCTCGATTCATTTCTAGATGAACAGGGCGTTCTTCTTGCTGACTCCTCAATTGTGTGGTATAAAAATGTGTAGTAACTTGGAGTGTCGAGGAATGGTTGAAGTCGGAAGCGTCTCGGGTGAGGAACCGCCCCGAGAGCAAGCATTACAGTTTCTGCGAGGCTTGCACAGTGAAGCGGTTGGCGCCGCAAAGACGCTAGCGCTCGCTGAGCGTTATGGACGCGGCGGCCTCCCTGAATCGGGATATGTGCGAGCTTCTCTTCACGCCTCTGTCGATGTATATGCACGCTGCGAGTTGTTGCGTACCCGGAATGCGATCCGAAACGTTAAGGCCGTCCTCTGTGAGAGCGAGATCGAGGCAACGGATAGGTACGAAGTCCAGGCCGCCAGCGGCATGATTCCTAACTTGCTTCCGTTCTCGGGATTTGAAGAAGGACGAATTGCTATTGACGCGCTTGCGCATGGGCACGTAGGGGACCAAGCCTTGGCGAATCACGCGCTTGAGGAGGCGGCCCGAGGCTCGTGGGATGAATGGTTGAGATCAGATCGCGATCAGGTCGATCTGTTCCACATAGCGGCAAGTCGCCTGGGTCATGGCCTGCTGTCTGTTCTCGGTGCTGTTGATCGACCAGTGGAGAGCTAGGTGCTCGCTAAGATGCCCACCCTACGAGAAAAACGGTTCCGCGCTGTCGCAGACGGCGTAGCCGTTGAAATATGCGGTCGGGTTGCCAATTTCGCCGTCCCTACTATTTTCTTCGACCAGAAGAGACCAGGTTTGCCCTGGCGTGAGTTCGGCATCCACCGATCCGATGCCGTTGAGGGGCACTTCCGCAGTAACCGGGTCACGCGACTGCTGCACCAGCCTAACCACGCCGTAGATTGAGCCGGGGTGAAGGTAGCTTTCGCCGGGAGTGTCACCGAGGACAAAGCCAAGGTGGACGGCCGTGCAGTGATTTCGCTTCACAGAGAAGACCGTTTTGGGCTGTCCATGATCCCCGACCCACGCGCTCCCGACATAGGGGAAGCTGGCGGTCGGCGTGGCGTAGACCCCATTGTCAAGGTCGCCGAAGTTCAGGTAGCCGCCCTTCATCAGCACCGAGAACGGCACCTGGCCGAAGACCCCGACCCCGACGACTTTGGAAGCCAGCACCCGGCGTCCTCTGAGCGCCGCCAGCCGGAAGCGATATTTGCCGAGGGCCTGCGCGGGCAGCTCAGCCGAGCCCCGGCGCGTATTCAGCTTGAGCATGGTCTTCCAGGTGCGAGCCGTACCTACCGGGCGCTGCACGACCAGCCGGTAATTCTTGCCGAGGTGGCGGCCCGACCATGAGAACGGAATCGGCGCTCCCTCACTGGCGCCTCGCTGCACCGTCCACGAAACACTCGGCCTGGGCTTGGCCGATGCCAGGCTCGGCATGGCCAGTGCCCCGATGGCCGCCACCGCTGCGGCCATGACTCCAAACGACCACCACCGCGCTACAGCCTGCCGTCCCAACATCCGCTTCTCCCTCTGCCTGGTTGCAAGTGCCGCCTGGCCGAGCGGGGGGTGACCTCGCCAGCCAGGCGGGCGTTCATGCTAACCGATTAGCAGGAATAGATCGGACGATCCTTTGCATCGCCCGTCCCGAGCGCCAATCACCGGAGGCCAAAGCGCGCCTCGCGGCCTTTGCCGAGGAGTACGCGCGCCGTCAGGGCGAGCTTGAGCGGGCCGCCGACCAGCTCCGCGAGGAGCGAGATGAAGCCGTTCGGGCCGCGTACAAAGACGGTCTGCCGATGAAGGCCATCGCAGAGGTCATGGGCATGAGCCACCAGCGCGTGTCGCAGATCGTCAGGAGCTAGGCGCGCGGCTGTCTGACACTAGGACTGCCGCTGTCCCCGGATATAGAGGCCAGCCGGACGCTGGCCCTTCGCTGCCCTAAAGCCAATTCCGCGCAGCAGCTCATCCGGCTCAATACCGAGAGCCCCGGCCAGCTTGATCAGTGTTTCCAAGTCCGGCAGTCGCTTGCCCTTTTCGATGAGCCACACCGCTGAGCGGTCTATGTCGGCAAGCTGGCTGACCTGCTCGCCAGACAGGTCCCTCTTGAGGCGCCAGCGGCGAAGATTTCGTCCGAACTGCTCGGCCACGGCCTGCTCCTCCGGTGTGCGCCGGGGCGTCATGGCTCGGGTTGCTCCTCATCCTCGGCAACCTTCAGGAGGCCGACTGTTCGGACGCTCGGTTCGTACTCAATGCCTTTGAAGAACTCCTCGGTGCTAACGCCGAGGGAGCCAGCCAGCTTGAGTAGCGTGTCGGCGCGGGCGGTCCGTTCGCCGCGCTCGAGTTGGCCGACTGCCGTGCGGTGGAGCTCCGCTCGCATCCCCAGCTCTTCCTGGGTGAGACCGCCATGCTTTTCTCGCAGCCGAGCCAGGTTGCGCCCGAACCTGACGGCAAAGGGATATTTCGGTTGGTCGTGGATTCGAGGATGGGCCACTAGCGGCATCGCCTTCAGGTGGCCAGCCCGGCGACCTCGGCGGTAGGGTCGGCACCGTTGTCGTCCCCCACTGCGCTGTGCGGCTCTGAATGAATGAGTCCTGCAAAGAAGTCGCCGATCGGCACCTCGAACAAATTGACCAGCCGCACGATCGTCACCAGGCAGGGGCCAGTCTCACCACGCTCAATCTTGCTGATGACCGTGCGGTGGACTCCGGAAGCAAACTGAACGGCTTCCTGGGACAGTCCAGCCTGCTTCCGAATGGCCCGCAGGTTTTGGCCGAACTGTTCGGCAGCGGTCGTCATCGGTCCAGCAATTCCCGGTCGCGCAACGCCGCACGGGTCAGCGAAACGTATTCCTCCTGCTGACGCGGGTCTTTCTGCAAATGGAGGAGCCCGACGCCACTGAGATCGCGGACAGCACGCCGGATGGCATCCTGGTCGCCGAATTCGGCTTCCTCACCGGCCAGTTCGCGGATCAACTCGGCAACCGTGATTCTGGCGGGGTGGATGTCAAGGACGCGGTTGAGCACCGCAGCCTCCATCGCCAGGTCGTCGTTGCGGGGGGTCCGGACTGGTGAGTTGGGGGTGGGCAGGACGTGGGGAACCTCTGACATTTCCATGCCGCGAAAATAGGCAAACGCATTTCACCGATCAAGGACATCAATCCCATCACTCAAACCGTTGAGTAATCGCGCGCGACCCGTCGCGCCGTCCGCAGGCGGGCCGCGCGCACGGTCTCCCTAGTTGCCCTTGTTGGTCGCCCCCTGCGGGACAAGCTGATCGCATAGTGCGATCGTCATGGCGTCACCCCCTTTCGCCAGTGCTGGTTCCCGAGGGACCAATGGAATATCTCCCACCGCTGCAAAACAACCTCTTGCTGTACCGCGCTTCACCAATTTCCGCGTACCTCTTTGGGAACTGGTTAGATACGCTCCAACGCTCAGTTGTTTTGACCGATCCGGGAGGCTTTAGGCGGTGGCGGCGACGAAGAAGCGGCGGGATGCAGGGGGATCGCGGTCAAACGCTCTCGGCGCGCTAAATCATCCGTGGCGGGTGCGCATCATGGAAGTCCTCAGCGAGCGAGCCATGAGCTGTGCCCGGTTCGTAGACGAAGGCTTGATCGAGGAGCTACGCGAGGAACCACGCGACGAAGCGATTTCTGCGCTCTCCTACCACTTCCGCTTGCTGCGGCGCGTCGGCCTGATCGAGATCGTGGAAACGGTGCCGAGTCGCGGATCGCAAGAGCAGATTTGCCGGGCTCGAATCGGCGCGCATCACACGGACGAGGAGTGGGCGAAGCTCTCGCGACAAGAGCGCCGGGCAATCTCACCGATCACCTTCCACAGCGTTGTAGCCCGCACCGAAGGCGCCATGATCCACGACACGTTCGATGCCCGGATTGACCGCCATCAATCGTGGCTCGCGATGACGCTGGACGAGCGCGGTTGGTCAGAGCTGGGCGACCTACTCAATGGCGTCTTGGAGGCAGTCGTCCAACTCAACGACGACGCCATAGAGCGGCTTGAGGCGTCGGGCGAGCAGCCGATCCGGGCCACGTGGGCGCAGCTTGGTTTTGAATCGCCGCCGCTACCCTCAATGGACGCTGACTGACCTGGCTCGGGTTAGCCGCGAGCCCCCATCGCGAGTAGCTAGGCTTGTTGACATTTGTCAGCGCCGAAGCGGCAAGCCGGGATGGATACCGAAGACCTGATGGCCCACGTCGGCGCAAAGCTCCGGGCTGCCCGGAAGAAGCATGGCCATTCCCAGGAGCAAGTGGCGGCCCTGGCTGGCATCCACCGCACCGAGGTCGGCCTGATCGAGCGGGGCCAGCGCATGCCCCGATACGACACTTTGTTGAAGTTGGCCGGGGCAATCGGCGTCGAGCCCGGAGAGTTTTTCCAAGGTGCTCGCTGGGTGCCCGATCTCCGTCCAGGGAAGAAAGGCGGGCAGTTCGAGACTTCACGATGACGCCACCGAAACGAGCCGATATTCGCCATAGGCGACGCGCTCAAACTTTGGCTGGGCGGTGCGCGCTCCGTCAGACAGGCAACTTTTGACCGAGCGGTAATTGACGGGCCGCTGAAGGTGGCGCTCGATGGCGCGATGAATCTCGGCCACGTGCAATGGACCGCTGGCCTCAGACAGGACCGCGACGATTGCTTTCGGAATCTCACCGAAGCGGGGTCGGGCGGGACTTGACGGGCGTGGCGAACCGGCGCACTCTTGAAGCAGCCGCTTTCGGAGCTGATTCAGCCGTTCGAGCTTGTCGATCGTCTCGCTTCTTGAAAATGCTCCCAGCAGGTGTATGGCCTTAACGGAGAGAGCCAGGTTTCCCGCCTCTCCGAGATCGCTCAAGCCACTCGCCTCGCCGAACGCGCTAGACACCAGCGCTTTCAGGTGCAGCCGTCCCTCGTTGCGGTCCATCTCGACCTGCAGTCGAAAGGCGTCGAAGACCGCGCGGCGCAGCTCGGGATCGGCGGCGGCTAGGGCGGCGCCCAGGTCGGGGAGAGCGGCGAGGATTGCTGCCGCGTCGCCAGGGTCGACGGCGGTGCTGTCGCGGCGGTTGTCTTCGAGCTGAGAGATGGCGGCTTGGGCAGCTTCGCGCTCGGCTTTTAGGTCGCGGATGCGATCGCCGACGAGGACGGGATCGACGCCCGCCTCGATCGCCTCAAGCTGGCGCTCGATCTTGCGATCGATCTCGCCGAGCTGGTCGGCGATGCGCTTGCCCTCATCGCCCTCGCGGCGCTCTAGCTCGTTTGCCAGCGTCGAGCCCTGCGCTTGGAAGTGGGCCAGCCGCTTCGCGCCGAATATCCGACTCGCAAAGAAACCGTCGATCACCGGGACCAAGCTGTCCTCCCGGACGTACTGCCATTTGCCATGGCCGACCGCCTCGGCGGCGTTGTCGCCGTAGGTGGTCCGGTAGCCGCAGGTGTAGTAGGTCGGCTCGCCGTTGCGGCTGCGCCCCTGCATCCGCAGCGGGTTGTGACCGGTGGCGCAATGGACGATGCCGCGAAGCAGATAGGGCCGCTTCTGCGGGCGGCGCCGATGCCGCACACTTCCGTTGCTGCGGCGCCGCATCTCGGTCTGCACGCGCTCGAACTGCTCGTCGGTGATCAGCGGCGGATGGCGTTCATCGGCCTCCACCCATTCGGCCCGGTCGCGGCGGACGACGGGGCCAACGCCCTGCTTGTGGGCACGCGAGTCGAGCCGGTTCCAGTACAGGCGGCCGGTGTAGGTCGGGTTTTCGAGCATCGCCTTGATCGTGGTCTTGGCCCATTTGCCCGATGCGTTTCGGCGAGCATCGACGTGGCTGGGTGGGGGAGGGCCGCCCGGACGGTTCAGGTGGTTGGCGATCTCCTTGTAGCCGGAGCCGGTGAGGAAGTGGTCGAAGATCTCCGCGACGACCGGGGCGCACTCGGGGTCGGGGACGAGCCGGGACTTCTTGTCGCCGCCACGCGCCCGCGCCGGGTCCGGGTGGGGCTCATGCTTGAGCCGATAGCCGTACGGCGCTCGCCCGCCGTTGCGGTAGCCCTGCCGCGTGTTCTCTTTCTGGCCGCGCCGGACTTCCCGCCCGAGCTTCTCGACCTCGAACTGATCGAGGGCCTGGAACATGTGCCGGATCAGTCGCCCCTCGGGGCTGGTCTGATCGCCGGCCGTGAGCGCGTAAAAGACCTCGACGCCGGCTCGCGTCATCTCGCGCTCATAGGTCAGCGCGTGGAAGAGGTCGCGGCTGAGTCGCGAGGTCGCGTAGATGATCACCGCGTCGAAGCGACGGGCGTCTCGCTCTCTCGCCTCGCGCAGAAGTTCTGCCCAGCCGGCGCGATCGTCCCGGCGCCCCGCCTCCTGATCGGTGAAGTCGCAGACGACCCGGCCGCCCAGCTCGGCGGCTTTCTCCTCGCACGCCTTCCGTTGGGACGGGAAGGAAAGGGTCGGGTCCTGCTTGTCCTTGGTCGAGAGGCGTCCGTACCACGCAAAGCGCCGCATCAGATGGTCCTTTCACGCGGAATTGGCAGATGCGGCCGGTACCCTTGAAACGTGACCGCGAAGGAGAAACTGCTGCGCGAGATCCTCGACCTCGATGAGGCCGAGGCCGCGCGTGCGCGCATCGTCGTTTCCGACGAGCTGGCCGAGGGGTCAGAGCCGGTGACCTTGCCCGAGGGCTGGGGCGAGACCTTGACCGGCGAGCCGATGCCCGATGTCGCGGCCGCCGTGCGGCGCTCTCGCGATTCCCACTGAGCGTGCTGGTCGTAGACGCGAGCCTGGCGGTCGAGCTGTCGCTCGACCGAGCTGGAGAGCGGGCAAGCGCCGGCTTGGATGACGGAGGGCTGCTGATCGCGCCGCCGCTGCTGTGGAGCGAGGTCCCCTCGGTCCTCCATGAGATGGCCTTTCGCGGTGACATCTCCAACGCCCTCGCGGAGCTGGCCCTCCAACGGTTTCTGGCGGGGAAGCTGTCGATCGGCGAGGAGCGGCCGGACGGGCTCGCGATGAAGGCTTGGGAAGTCGCCGAGGAGTTCGGCTGGGCGAAGACCTACGACGCCGAGTACGTAGCGCTGGCGAAGCTCAACGACTGCCGCCTCGTGACCGTCGACGGCAGGCTGCGGCGCGGCGCCGATCGGCTGGGCTTCGTCGTCACCCCGGCGGAGCTGTAGGGGACCAATCATCGATCGCTGCTCCCCGACGTGTCGGGGCGGCGGATCGAGCGCAGCAAGTCGAAGACCGCCTTGGCCTGCTCGCGCCTGAGCAGATTGTCACGCGCCGATCCGGGTGTCGTCGTTTCGATCGACATGGTCGTCTTGAGATCGTCCGCCGGACCTGCGGCCGCGTGGCCTCGCCGCCGTCCCGCCCGGCGCCCTCCGACATGTCTAGCGTCCCGCCCGGTCGATCTCAAGCTGGCCCTTCGTCCGGGTCGATCTCTCCGGATACGTAGCCGCCGCAGTAGTGGCAGCGCTCGGCGACGTGGCGCTTGCTGTGGCCGCTCGCACGTTCCGGGTTTGGGTAGGCGATCTCCTCGCATCCCGAGCAGCGCCGCAGGGCGGCTCGGTCGACCTGTTCGAGGAAGGCATCGCGGCCGATCCGTCGACGCTCGATCACCCGATGCGCCTTGGCGATTCGCTTGGCCTCCCGCTCCCGCCAGCTCATGTACTCATCGCGATGCCGCTCCTGCTCGGCGCGGCCGTCGCGGTCGCGTTCGGCATCGGCGACCAGGAAATCGAGATTGCTGCGGCCGAGAAGTTCGCCGGTCGCCAGCGAGACCCGCCGCCGGTAGAGCTTCGGTCCTTCGCCAAACCGCGCGTCGAGATCATCGAGGCGCCGGAGCTGGTCTCGGCGATGCTGCGCGACGAGCGCGTCGAGGGCGCGACGCTCGGAGTTGGTCGGCTCGCGATCGGCGAGGCGAACGTAGAGCGGTTCGTCAAGCATCCCGGCGACGGCGGCGAAGGCCGCTCGGGCGACGGCATCCAAGTCGCCGCCGTCTTCGACGGAGAGAAGGAGAGCCGTGGTCACGGCCTCACCGAGTCGGTCTTTGCCCCAGCCGTGGCGCAGCTCGTCGCGAAGCCGGTCGGCCAACGCCTCCGGGTCGGAGCGAAGCCGATCACGCTCGGCGTCCCTCTGTCGGCGCTCGGCCTCTTCCTGCTCGCGGGCCTCGTCGTAGGGGCGGCGGGCGCTACGGAGGACCGCGAGAAGATCGCCGCTTTCGTCTTCGCCCGCCCGCCAATCGGCCACGGTCAGCGAGCCGCCGATGTCCCTCGCCAGTCCGCAGGCGGCGACGAGCATCTGCCGGTGGTCGACCGAGCGGTGACAAGTCGAGAGGAACGAGCGCGCCCGTTTGTCGCTAGTGGTGAGGAAGAGGAGTGCCGGGCAGAAGTCGTGGCGCGCCTGCCAGCCTTCGAGGCGGACGTATTCGCCGTAGCCCTCGGCCTTGGCTTTGAGCTGTCGGGTGGACATCGTCCCCAGGTCCAGCTCAACCAGCCCGAGTAGATGACGTCCGTCCCCCTCGGCGATTTCGATGAAGGCATCGGGCGCGACCGAGTGCTCTTTCCCGTCGTAGCCCCGGAACGGCTCGCGCGCTTCCGCCTCCCGCTCGAATCCGGCGAGCCCGAGCCCCTCGGGCGGCTCGGTGCTCAGCACCACGTACAGCTCACTGATCGCGGCCGCGTGTGCAAGGAAGAGAGGATTCGGCTCGCGCCGCTCGCCTCCGCGCGGCGGCGGTCCGCCCTCGGCGATCGCCTCGCCCTTCCGCGTCGGCCACAGATGATGTGGTGCCGATCCCCGTTCCCGATAAGGGCGAGTGCGCCCGACGAGGCCATGCTTGGCGAGGCGGGCGGTTCGATAGCGAACAGTTCGTGGCGGGGTTTCGGGCGACATCAATCTGGCGAGCTGCGTCTGGGTCAGGACCCGGAGGAAGGAGAGGAGATCGAGAATCCGGCGGTCGAGGTCAGAGAGCGAGGGGGTCGCCGCCGACGAGCCAGCGCGGGTGCGCCTACCTGAGAGGGATGAAGCTCTACCAGCCATCACCGAACTCCGAAACGACTGGTAGACACTCGGGCGCGCACCAACCGCCGCCGTCCCGCGCCGTGATGCGGAATCCGGGCAGTCCGACCTTGCCAATCGCGACAAGGGCGATTGGCAAGGTGGAGCGGTACGCGCCCCGCCGTCCCGTCTGCTCTTGGGCTTGTCCGTTTAGGTGCCACTACCTAACAGAAGGGCGAACGGCCAAAGTGCACCCCCCAAAACCCAAATTTTTAGATTCGCCCACACGACAACAGGGGCCTGGACACGGAAAGTGGTCCCCCCATTTGGACGAATGACCTGGGCCGGCCGGGGTTGACGGCGGAATTTCTGCCCCATACCTCTCTGTCGTTTCAGCAGACGAAATCCGGCAAAACCTGGGGGCCTTCGAGCGGCGCACGCGTGCAGCACGACCGTCACAACGGGCTCTGACACCATTGACAGGCTGCCCCCGCTACGCCTACGCCGGAGCTAATCTCGCCTCGTGACCGATGAGCCGCTAGCGCTACGCGAGGTCTTCGATCCGAAGGAGCGGATCGACCGTTTCGTCTTCCTCTTGTTCGAGACGCTCGCCGACCTGGGAACGATGGAGAGTCGGATGAAGGGCAACCTGTGGGGCGATGGCCCCATCGCGCAGACCCTCTACCTCCAGCGTCACCTCGCGGCGCGAGTGATCGACTCTTGGCGAGCGATCAGAGCGATCCGGATCTACGACGACGTTCGCCAATTCGTGACCGATGCCGGCGCGATCTATGAAGCTGACTGGCTGATCGAGAACCTTACGAAGGAGCCGGATACTGAGGAGGACACGCCCGTCGAGAAGCTCTTTCGGAGCCACCGCCAGCGGACGGTGCACCTCGCGACGGTCGATAGTGACGCCCTGCGGAAGACGCTCGAAGCAGCCGCCGACGTGGCGGTACAGATCGGCGTCCACGAGGACAAGCGCATCATCGAGTTCCCGGAGACGGCGATCACTTGGGCGATCTTCGGCGACCCCAGCACCGAGGCCGGGGAAAAGGCGCTGGGAGATCGAGCGGCGATGATCGAAACGGTGCTCAACAACTTCTTGAAGCTCGGTGAAAAGTGCCTCGACCTACACCTCGAGCGACGCGGCCTCGACCTCGGTCGCCTGCTCGTTGATCGGCGCCAAGCATCGGACGCGGATCATTCTCCGAGTTCGGCTTCATAGCCCCACAGAGGGCTGAGCGCCGAAAGTGGTCCCTCGTTTTCGGCCCGTAGCGTAATCCGGAATGGCATCGGCACCGAGGCCTAGCCTTTAGGTATGGATGACGACCTAGATTGGAACCTTCCGCTGCATTGTGGGAAGGGCGCACCATCGAACATGCTGGGGATCGAACTTTTCTTCGACTTCGACTGGATCGAAGTCATGGGCCATCCTCAAATGCAGTTTCCGAATGGGCTGTGGCTCGCGCGCCGGGTGTTGCGCGAGTGCCCGGACGACAAAAAGCCCGCGCTGCTGCTCACGAACCAGGAGGGGCAAGAGCGGCGCTCCTTCGAGACCGAGCACTTCTATGTCGTCGTGGTCAATCTGCCCCACTATCTGGAAGAAGCAAGCGCGGATCCGTCAGCCGTGTACTTCGGCGACTCCTTCGGCGCTGGGCTTACCAGGATCAGCCAGCTTGATCGGATTGCGAATTTGACGCCTCCGGAGCTTGCGGCACTGCTGGACGCAAAGCTCACCTCCGAGGGCGTGGCTAGGTGGGCTTCCGCAAGCCCGGAAAGACTCGACGCCTTGCGGGAAATCGTGGCCGTAAAAGACAAAGTGGAGCAGCCGGCTTCGCCAGCGAGCATCGCAGCGGCGCTGCGAGCCATGGATTCACTGGGAGAGGATGAGATCGAGGAATTCCGCGCCGAATTCTCGGCTCCGGATCGGGAGTCGGCAGCCAAATTTCTCAGCGACCACGACATCCTCTCGATGGACCTCGTGCAGATGATGGAGTTCAACAGGCGCTGCCGAGCGGTAGAGGAACTCAAGGTCATGCTCGCTGAAGATCAGACCGAGGGGCCCTGGCAAGACTGGTTCGAAAACAACGATTGGGTTCTCGGTACGGAGTTCATCCGCGTCCTGGGGGAGCGCCCGATCGATGTTAAGAACGTCGCCGACTTCCTTATGCAGGCCTATGACGGCTTCCTTGACGTTGTCGAGATCAAGCGGCCCGAAGGGAAGTTGAAATTCTGGGCTGACGGATTGGACCACGGAAACTATGTTCCCCATTCCGACTTGATCAAGGCTGTTACCCAGGCCTCCAGCTACCTATTGGAGGTCGAGCGTGAGGCGGACAGCGTGAAGTTCTTCGAGCGCCTCGGCGCCATCAAAGCGATCAAGCCGAGGTGCGTCCTGATCTACGGACGTTCGCACAAATGGAACACTCCCCAGCGCGAAGCGTACCGCGTGCTCAATGCCGGTTATCACAGTCTCTCGATCATGACCTACGACCATGTTCTGGAGCGAGCCCAGCGCATTCTTGGCATGTAGGCGGAGGGACCCGCCTGGACCTAGGAGCGTGGCACATCGCCGCACTCACCGCGCGGCCGGATCGAAACCGCGATCTGGGAATCACCCGCCTTCGCAGCGCCGGGTTTGGCTGATCTCCGGCGGCGGCGTGAGCGACTGACGACAGCTGGTCGAGTCCCGCATGGCTACCGGACTGGCGAGCGCGTCGGAATGGTGCGCAGGAGTAGATGCGAGGCGGGCTACTCCTTTGACAGGCGAGTGAGCACTTTTCGATAGCCGTTGATGAATGGCTCGATCTTGTCGGCGCCTTCGTAGAACGACTCGGTATCGCAGCCGCTCGGCTCGTCCAGTCCGCATTCTTTGCGGATGTACTTGATCTCCCTCATCCCCACGATGCGTCCATCGCCGGGATAACCGATCTTGGCCACCCGGTGCCACTCCACCGTCTGCTTGCCGAACGGGACCTTGCGCTTTTTCACTTCTTTGAAGATTCCAGCGTAGTTGCTCTTGCCCTTTTCGACTTTGAAACCGTGTCTTGCTAGGAGGGGACCGAGCTGTCGGTAGGTGATGTGCTGCTCTCCACGACGAATTCTGCGGGCACGTGGCTCAAGCCAGTCTGCGATCGCCTTGACCTCGTCGTCCGCCTCAGCTGGGGTGTATTCCTGGTTTTTACGGCGCGGCGGGATTCGACCGTGGCTGAGTGTATGGGTGGCGACGTCTTTGATCATCGAGTAAAGGTCGTTCTGGTTGATGCCGAACACGCCGTGGCCGTTCCCATCTAGATGGGCGAGCATCGCGACGAGCGCAGTGCGCTTGTTTCCGTTGTTGAAGGGGTGGTTGCAGCACAGGCCGAATGCCAGCGTGGCGGCATTCGAGTAGGTGTCGCCGAACTTCAAGTTCCCGTCGAACCCGATGTGCTGGCGGTAAACCGCGGAGTCCAGCAACTGGCCGCCGTCCCGGGTGCCGCCGAAGCCGACCGGGTCAGCGCTGTCGGCAAAGTCTTCGCAGACGCGACGGTGGATGTATTCCACGTCCTCGACTGAAAGCGTGCTGAGCGTCATCGTGATGCATGAGACTAACCGTGCCGGGGACGGAACGGTTTCTTGGGAGAACCTAAGCTTTTTTGACTACAAGGCGTCCTGCGTTCAGTGACCTGCCAGACCCCTGCGGATCGACCACCACGACCCGGCCGGCGCTGTAAGCGCCATATTTTGGCGGTTCCCAACTAAGGCCCTCAAATAGCTGGCCGGGGGATACCCCCAATGCCATGCTGAGCTTGAACAAGGTTTCGGAGCCGGGAATCTCCTCGCCGCGCTCCAACATGCTCACCGCAGTCCGATGGACATCGGCCCGGAAGCCGAGCGCTTCTTGGCTGATGCCGGCTGCGCGGCGAAGACGGGAGAGATTCGCGCCGACGGTCTCCGCAAACGCTTGGTCGCGTTTCCTTCTCCTCTGCGCCATCAGGACTCCTCCATGCCGGCGAAGGGCTCGATATCCATCAAGCCCGCCGTTCGGATGCTCGGCGTCCAAAGGAGTCCGTCGAGCAGTTCGTCGTAGGGGATTTGAAGCGAGCCCGCCAGCTTGACCAACGTGTCGGTGCGAGCCACCCGTTCGCCTCGCTCCAATTGCCCAACCGCCGTGCGGTGCAGATCAGCCCGCATCCCCAGCTCTTCCTGTGAGATGTCCCCGGCCCGATTGCGGCAGTAGGCGAGGTTGGCACCGAAGCGGCTCGCGAAGGCACCGGCGCCGCCCCTCATCGCCCCGCCCCGATCTGCTCGCGTAGAGCAGCCAGCGCGTCGTGCTCGAAGACCACCCGCTCGTACTCCTCTTCGCGGTCACTCGCCTCGGCCAGCTCGCGGATGAGGCGCCGGACCTCGGCGTCGGGGACGATCCTCCCGGCGTCGACGCCCGCGATCAAGCGCCCGTAGGCCGCGGCGTTGGCACGCCAGCGGTTGGCGTTGGGGTGGTCGGGGTGAGTGCGCAGGTCGTCCTCGCGTCCCGCCCTGCAATCAGCGAGAGCGCTGCGCAGGAATCGCCGCTGCTCGTCGGTCAGATCGAGGGCAACGATCGCACCGCCGCCCATAGGGTTACCGGTAGCCATGAGGAGAAGTGCCTCCTTGTGGTTAGGCCCTCGGTTGGCGCTCCAACGCCGGCCGGGGGCCGCTGTCAATTTGCGGTCGGCGACCCTAACGCTCGGCGCGCGGAAATCAAGGCGACTTTTTCGAGGCCCCGTGAAATGGTCCGGACGGGCGCCCTACGCCGCCCGCCGCTTTCTCGCTTGTGGAGCGAAATCCAGCGCCGCTTCCACCGGGAAGACGATCTCTCCGTTAGGGACGTAACGCTGTAGCGGTACCTCAGATACAGAGCCAAATCGCCGCCCGAGGGGCGGCGTTTTTCGTTCTCGGGTCAAGGCTCAGGTCAAGGTGATGCACGCCCGACGCAGCCGAGGTCAAGCCGAACGTTCGCCAACTGCCGCAACTCGCCGCCTTAGCCGGTGGCTTACGGGCGCCGAAAGATCGAGTGGGTGCCAACTCGCCGCCAGACGATGTGCGCCTGGCCAGGGTGAACCTCGTCGCCGTACTCGAAGGTTGCCCGCCCATCCGGCGCCCAGCTCATCTCCCAGATGCCGGGGTGTCCCTGCATCCGCTTGACTCGGAGCCGAGGATGGAAGTTCGGCTGGCCGTCCTTCAGGTCTGCGATGAACTGCTTCAGCGCGGCCAAGAACTGCCGTTGTTGCTGGGCCGTCAGGCCCTGCCAATCCCGTCGAAACGACGGGAGAACCCTACGAGTCGGCATCGAGGGGCTTCAAGTCCGCTTCCAGCGCCCCAAGGAACTCGTCGTCGCTGTCATAGGTGGTCCCGCGATCGGCGGCGAGGTCTTCATCGGCCTCACGCTCTTTCTCCTGCCACTCGCGCGTCCAGAACCAAGCCTGCTCAGGGTCGATCCGGCCGTCCGTGATCTCCTCAAGGAGGATCGCGGCGCCGTCGACGGCGCCGTCGGGGAGGCGATCGACAAGTTGATGAAGCTCGGCCTTGGTCATGGGGTCATTCTGCCATGAGATTCAGGTTGCCGAAGAATTCCGCGACGCACGTCGCGGCTACTTCGCCGCCCTCGCCGTGACGCGGGCCGAGGCGATCGTCAGCGGCGATAAAGACCCGCTCGACGACTCGGGCCGGAGCCGCGGGCGATCGACGCACGGAGCGCCCACCGGTTGCTCGGGTTGCTCGACTGAGCCCAGTGGCAGCGGCGGCCCGATCTGTGGCGGCCATCCATCGCGGCGGCAATCTACCTTCGCTCCGTACCTCATGGAGCCCACAACTTCGGATGAACGCCGTAGGTGTCTTATAGGGAACCTAGGATCCCCCTCGATGCCCGCCGACGACCTGATAGTTAGCCAGCTCTCATCGATCATCGCCGACCTGGACAAAGCCAGAGAGCTTTACGGTGACCCACCCGATTACGACGCGAAACGAATCGTGACCCGGGCTCGTGCTGCCATCAGACGCTTTGCTCCGCCAGGTAGCCCCTACGAGGAGGAAGCAGAGGAGGCCGCAGGTTTCGGCGCCGAGCAATGGAAGGCCAGCCAACTGGTTGCGGTCGTACATGCACTTCGCGACGACTACGCGCTCGGCGGCCTGGCTTCCGTTGAAGAACTGGTCCAAGCTGACCTCTTCGACGATTTTCTGGACATGGCCGACGAGCTCTTGGCGAAGGGGTTTACGGGCCCTGCTGTGGTTCTTGCAGGGACGGTGTTGGAGCAGCAATTGCGGAATTTGGCTGAGAAGTGCGGCCTTGCTGTTACCGACGAGAAGGAACGGCCGAAGTCAGTGGAGACGCTGGGCATTGAACTGCGAAAGGCAGAGCTCATCAGTGAGGTTCAGCGAAAGAGCGTGATCGCGTGGTACGCGCAGCGGAGAGAGGCCGCGCACGGCCGCACGGATGGCCTGAGCCCTGATGACATTGAGCGCACGATCGACGGCATCAGGGGCTTCATTACTCGCCACCCTGCATAGGGGGCAGCACCGCCGACCCACCTTCTAGCCTCTACGCATGACTCAACATGCTCAGGCGGTATTTGGGTGGGTGGCGTTCTCCACGCTCGGCTATCTCTCTCCCAGGGAGTTCGAGATGATCTCTATCGATATAGAAAAAGAGGATCAGGAATCAAAGCCCTGACCTGTCGCGCGAAGCGGGGGCAGTCCAGTCCGAGAACATGGACGGCGAGTGGGTGCTGAGCTCCGTTGCGCCTTCTGTGTTCGAGTTGGTGAGTTTCGTGGCGACGGACCAGGATGAGGCCGAGCGGAATGCCAAGGGCTGGGTTGAAGCCAACGCCGACGACGTGCTCTCCTGGATCGACGACGACTAAGGAGCGCACAGGCGTCCCCAGGTCAAGGAGAGGCCCGAAAATGGCTGCAAATCGGCGATCGAAGGAAGCCGCATTTGTGGCGTATTTGCAGGTAAAAACTCGAACAGCCAGCCGCTGCCTATCTCGATGCTCGAATGACTACTTTGGTCCCTGGCAGGGGAGCTTGCCCCACAGCGAACCCGCGGCTGGAGGCGGCAGGGTTGAAGGCCGCGATTGATGAACGGTGCGAAGCCGGCGAGCTGCGGAAAAGGCGACCTTGCGCCGTCCGGCGAAGACGACGACGGTCGTTCGGCCGGTGAAGATTTCGAGGGGGCCGGCTTCGACTTCGCCGCCTCCCTTCACTGGTAGTCCACCGCGCCAGACTGCCTTGGCGCCTCGGAATCGGAAGAGATCGCCCTTCTCGCTCTGCTGGCCTGCCCAGCGTTTGCAGGCGCTGGAAACCTGTATTTGCAGGGGCGGAGCACACGAGGGGTGGTCCGTCCCCTCCAATTCGCAGCTGCCGTAAAGGAGACTCCATCCGCTCGGAGCGCGGTCTTCGAATGCACTGTAGTCGTCGATGTTTTCGAGCGGCAGGCCCTCCACTTCGGCCCCGGCCCAGTAGACGGGATACTTGTGGAAAGCCTTGGCGGCATTCAGATCGGGAGTGCCGCCGTGGTCGCAGCCGCACAGAACCAATGTTGCGACGAGGCTCGAAAAGAGGCCGCAGAGCGGGGGCCTAGTCGGCTTTCGTCTCCGACCAGTCCTCTGCCTCCGAGATGCCGGTAGTCGTCGTCGAAGCCTCACTTGGACTCCGCCGCTGTGCGGAGACGAGACTCAGCAAACTGCCCGACGAATACCCCGGCCCCGACGAGGAGGGCAGAGAATGTCGCGTTCACCCACATCACCATCCAGAGGGGAAATGCCGGATCGCCGGCATCGGCGGGGACTCCGTAGGGGATCGCTATCGCGATTGCGATCCCCGGCAGCATCGCCGCCCAGAGATTCCTCGTTCCCACGCCGAGGACCAGCGCCATTCCGAACCAGACCGTCTGGAGCGTCCCGCTGTCGCCGGCGTCCCTCGCGTCGACTGCAAGCACCGTGCTGACTGAGTAGGCCGCAACTAGGGCCACGATTAGCGCAATTCGAGCCATTCTGGACATCTACCCTGGTCGATGCGCTTCGTGACGCGCAGCCAATTGGCCGACAGCCACCGACGCGGATGCGCTTCTGCGCGGTCTCAGTCGGGCGCGCGCAGGCCATCGCCGCGTGGCCCGCTTCGGGCATATGCCGTGCCAAGGGAGGAGCTGGCCATTCTAGACATCCCGACCGGGTGTCTCTAAGATAAATCGACCGTTACAGAACTTATGCGTGTTAAATTTCGCCGAATCTTCCACGTAGTCGGAGCAGGCATCGCCTGCACCTTGCTCTTCGGCGGATCGGCGCCCGCTGCAGTTTCCGATTTAGCGGGGGTAAAAGCGTTTGACGCGTATCGTGTTTATTACGTTGGGGCAGCAATATCTGGCGTGCCGTTCGAAGAGGTTGAAGACGACGCATGGCCCGACAAAAGGTTGGTGCGTTGGACTTTCTACTACGGCGATTGTGAAATGCCGGTGGGTGAGGGCGGCTGTTCTGGGCCCCTCCAAATTCAGAACTATCCCACCTGTCGGCGATGGGCTGGCGCTTATCCAGGAGAGCCACGTCTTTTCAACTTCCGAGGGGCCAAAGCTGCGTGGGTTTCAACCGCCGGCAGTTTGGAGGTCTACTCCGGTCGTACGACGGTCGTGATTTTTGCGCATCGTCCGAAGCTCGCTATGCGAGCTGCCCGGCTACTCCGCGGGGTTCGCCAAGCCCGCCCCTCCCGTCTCCCGCCTCCCGTGCCCGGCTCGCTCTCGGGCGATCTTCCTTGCCAGGTTAAGCCTGGCTGAGTCGTTCTATTCCTCATGAAGCGCTTCAACTCTGTCAGCTCGAAGCGACAGCCCTAGTTGCTGAGACAACGGGGGAGCCGAGATTTGCCGAGCCAACCTAAATAGGGGTTCGCGCGTTACCGGTGCTGGAGACCGGGGTAGTTCCTAGTCATGGGTCGCGTCGCTCTCGTGGCAACCTATTTAGGCGCCGGTGCGTTCTCCGTAATCTGCTTCAACGCAAACGTGGCCTATCAGCTGGAGCTGGCGGCCGTGGCTGCCTGGGCCCTTTCCTCCATATTGCTAGGTTGGGGTACCGGTCAGCCCTTATGGGCTCTGCTTGTCGTTTTGGTCGTCGCCTTCGCTCAGCCCTTCGGAGCGCAGGATCCGCCCATCTACCACGACGCTGTGAGCGTCGTGTTCGTCACCTCAGTTTATGGAGCCGGCTCAGTAGGTCTGATTGTGGTTTCGGCGCTAGCCCGGATAATTGTCGACGGGCGACGATCCGCGCCCTCCCGCTAGATGTCCCAGACGACCTGGGCCAGGAGCGCCAGCGCCGTCGGTGGGCGAGCGCGGACCCCCGGGGTGGACTGCCCCCGGTTTCGACGACACCTGACCGCTTGGGTCGAAAGACTCAGGCAAGGAGGAGTCGATGCCACCCACCAAGCCGCCCTACCCGCCGGAGTTCCGGCGTGAAGCAGTCCAGCTCGCCCAGAGCACCGAGCGCTCGATCGCCCAGGTCGCGCGCGACCTGGGCGTCTCCGATCAGACCCTGCGCAACTGGATCAACCAGGCCGACGTCGACGCCGGCCGCCGCGAGGGTCTGACCTCAGAGGAGCGAGAGGAGCTCAGGCGCCTGCGCCGTGAGAACCGCACCCTGCTGCAGGAGCGAGAAATCCTCAAAAAAGCCGCGGCCTTCTTCGCCCGGGAGAGCGAGGGGCGGTGACCGACGCCTACCGGTTCATCGCCGCGGAGAAGGCCAACTACCCGATCTCGCTGATGAGCCGGGTCCTCGGCGTCAGCCGCCAGGCATTCCACGCCTGGGAGCGCAGGGCGCCCTCGCAGCGCTCGCTCGAGGACGCCTTCCTCACCGAGCGGATCCGCGAGATCCATCGCGGCGCCCGCGGCGTCTACGGCGCCCGGCGCGTCCACGCCGAGCTGCGCATGGCTCAAGGGATCAGGGTCTCCCGCAAGCGCGTGGAGCGCCTGATGGGAGACGCAGGGATCAGCGGCCTGGTGCCTCGCAGGCGCGGCCGCACGACGATCCGGGTCCCGGGGGTGAGGGTCGCCGATGACCTGGTGCGCCGCGACTTCCGACCCGCCGCGCCCAACGCCCTCTGGGTCGCCGACATCACCTATCTGCGGACATGGGAGGGCTGGCTCTACCTGGCCGCGGTGCAGGACGCGTTCAGCCGGACGATCGTCGGCTGGGCGATGGCCGAGCACATGCGAGCCGAGCTGGTCGTCGACGCGCTGCAGATGGGGTTGGCCCGCCGCAGGCCCGAGGCCGGTCTCATTCATCACTCAGATCAGGGATCGCAATACGTGTCGCTGGCCTTCGGCCAGCGGGCCCGCGACGCCGGCGTCGCGGTCTCGATGGGATCGCGGGGGGACTGCTTCGACAACGCCGTCGCCAAGAGCTTCTTCGCCACCCTGAAGAAGGAGCTCGTCCGTCGTCGCTCCTGGCCCAACCGCCGGGAGCTGCAGAGCGCCGTCTTCGACTACATCGAGTCGTTCTACAACCGCGAGAGAAGGCACTCCACGCTCGGCTATCTCTCTCCTAGGTGTAGATGCCAGCCACGTTGTTCCCCTGAAGCTCCGATAGCCGCTGCATTGGCGGCCGGTGGCCGAGGGCGCCGTGTCGTCGGGTGAAGTTGTAGCGCTCGATCCACCCCGAGAGGGCC
>JBFWMZ010000002.1:0-241439 GCA_050251335.1 Solirubrobacterales bacterium | reverse complement strand
TGAAGCGCAAGATGTCGGGCTTCGGCGTCAAGCGCGCCCACCACCGAGACTGGCCGCAGCCGCGGTGCAAGCCCCGGGAGGCGGTCAGGGTCCGCGTCCCGGAGGCAGCCTAAGTTATTGGTATTGCCATTAGGTCGATTCGCCCTCAGCAAGGAGGCGCCTTGGCACGTTTCTCAGTGGAGCGGGAACCGCGTCGGGCCGAGCTCCGCCGCGTCCAGGTCGACGGTGCCCAGCCATTCGGCGACCTCGCGCGCGGAGGTGGGCCCGGTGAGGACGATTCGCCCAGCGGTAGGATCGAGGGTGCCGACCGCGATCAGCGCCTCTCGTGGAACCATCCTGGTCGCGGTGGTCGGGTAGCGCATGATCCATCGGCCCCAGGCGTTAACGGCGCGGTCGGCGAGGGTAGCCATTCCGACCTGGCCGTAGAGCGCGCCCTCGAAGTAGATCCGCACCTCATCCTCGTGAGGGTAGGGCTGACCGACGATCGCCGAGCCGCGAGCGATGCCGGCGCTCGCGGGGTGCCCGCCGCTCGGCACGTAGACGACTATCTCCTGCTCGGCGCGCGCCATCAGCCGCCTCCTTCGGCCCGCTCGTCGTCGACTGCAGAACCTCCCTCGCCGATATGCCGGCCGAGCCGGGCTGCCGCGGCACGACCGAGACGACGAAGGACCGCCCCGGCCGCCCGCCACAGCGAGCCCGCGATCCGGCTCTTCCAGATGCCGTGGCGGAGCGAATAGTGACCGTGGCCCAAGAGCCAGAGGAGGGCGCCGATGCCGGCGATCAGGATGCCGTCGGCGTTGGCCGAGAGCGCCAAGCCCAAGAGGCCGGCGAAGACCAAGAGGAGGCCACTGAGTCGCAGCATGAAGCCGCCAAACACCCAGCCGAGGAGCAGCACCAGCGCCGCGATGCCGATCGCGGTCATTAGTCCACTCCTGCGGGCTCGCGGACCCGAGTCGTTCTCGCTCGTTCCTCTGCTTCCGGGCGCCTGGAGCCACCGGCGTCGGGCGAATAGCCGGCGCGTTCGGCGCCCGCAATCGTCAGCACCCAAACCCCTTCGCGCGAGCCGCGGGCAACGAAGCCCCGTTCGAAGAGGCGCCGGCGGGCGACGTCGACGTCGGCCTGCCAGCGGGGCTTGCCGCCGACCATCTCGCGATCGCCGGAGCCGAAGCGCTCCGCCATCGCCGCCTCCACTGCGGCCAGCACGTCCTTGCGCGCGGCGCTGCCTCCGCACCCCGCGAGCGCCCGCAGAATCGTCGCCTCGTAGGCAGGTGCGCCGAGGCGGGCGGGCGGCGCGGGGCCCCAGCGGCGCTCGCCCTCCACCAGCGCCGCCAATCGCTCGCGCTGCTCGGGCGAGCAGGCCATCGTGTGGGTGTAGACGTCGAGGGTGAAGGCGGCGCTTCGGTGGCCGAGGTGGCGCTTAATCGATGCGGGGTCGGTGCCAATCGCGGCGAGGATCGAGGCGAAGCTGTGCCGCAGCTTGTGTGGGGAGAGGCCCTTTGGCAAAGGCAACTCGCCGCGTTCTCGGAGCAGCCGGTCGGCGCGCTCGAGGACCTCGGCGAGAACCCGCTCGCGCAGGTTGCTGCGGTCGCGGCGCCCTCCGGTCCCGGTCGCGAAGGCGAGGGCGTCGGGTCCCGCGGCGGTGGGCCGCGCCTTGTGGGCGGCGAGGACGTCGTGGAGGATCGGCAGGATCCGAATCTCGCGCAGCCCGGCCGGCGTCTTCGAGCGGCCGACAAAGATCCGCACGTTGGCGAGGTCGATGTCGCGTTCGAGCATGTAGCCGAGCTCATGGGCGCGGGGGCCGGCGAAGATCAGGGTGGCGACGATCGCTTCCCGTTCCCAGCACAGGTGGCCGGGGTCGGCGTCAAGTTCCGCGGCGGCGTCGAGCAGCGCCTCGATCTGCTCGGCGGTGTCGAGATGGACCGGCGGCTTGCGCGGCGCCTTCAGCAGCCGGTCCCTGCCGGCCGCCGCGTTCTCGCCGATCCGCTTGTACTGGACGGCGAGGCCGAGGAACCAGGAGAGGCCCTTGATCGTCTTGTTGATCGAGCTCGCCGCCAGCGGTTCGCGCGCCCGCCCGCGCTCGTCGCGATAGGGCTCGCCGCGCTTTATCGCAGCCTGCAGCCTCGCGCCTTCCTCGACCTTGGCGGCGCTATAGGAGTCGATCAGCTCCGCGTCGGTCGCCGCCAGCGGCACCTCGGCGAAGAACGGCATCAGGTGCCGCAGGCACCAGCAGAGGTTCTTGTGGTGGTTCTCGCTGTGGCGGGCACGGCGGACCTGAAGCGCCCAGGGAGCGAACTCGCCGAAGGACATCTCACCGCCCGGCGGCGGGGCGCCGGCCTGACCGACGCCGCCGCCTCCGTCGGGTGGGCGGCGCGCCGGCGGCGGTACCGGCGCGCCGCCCTCACCCTCCCCGCCACCGCGACGCGGCGGCCCCCATAGCCCGCGCCGCACGTCGGCGAGGACGTTCTCGAGTTCCTCCTCGGCCCGCTCGCGAGTCCAGCCGTCGCGCTCGAAGCCGAGGCTGAGGTACCGGCGCCGGCCGTAGGCGTAGAAGCGCAGGGCGAAGCCGCGCCCGGCCTTCCAGTCGCGGGCCAGCACTTCGCCTTTTGCCCGCTTGGCCACCTACCGGCCCTCCGCCGGTGGCTCGTCCGATGCATCGCGAAGGCCGAAAGCCACGAGCCGGGAAGCGAACTCTTCGCGGTTGGCGACCGGCTGCAGAACCGCGCCGAGATCGCCCTCGGCGACCTCGACCAGCACCGCGAGCGCCGCCGCGCCGTCGCCGAACACGCTCAGCTGCGGATAGAGAACCTGGCGCCGGTCGCCCAGATAGTGGAGCTGGACCTTGAACTCGCCCAGGTCACCGACGCCACCGCGATCGCGGTAGTCGCCGATCAGGAACTCCGCGTCGCATGGGATCGTCACCCGATCGGCGTAGCGCTGGCGGTGGTGGTCGATGAAGGCGAGGGTCCGCCGATCGCCACCACCCTGGTTCAGGTGCTCACTGGCCTTCTCGCGCTCCGTCACTACAGATCACCTCCTCGCGTTCCGGCGAAAGGAGGTGGTGGCGCGAGCCCAGCGGGACTAGGCTGTGAATCGCGCCGAAGCATCTCCTTCGGCGCCGGGCCGGGGGCGTTACAGCGCCCGCCGGCCGCTTCCGTTTTGCTTTCGCCGACGATAGCTCGCTGCCCCCCTGAAAGCGAGTCGGAATGCGGGAATCCGGCAATCGCCGTCAATCGCCGCCCATCTCCGGCGGCGGCCGGGCGGCGGGGCGTGCCGAGGCGCTCGGCCACCTCCTCGGGGTCGAAGCGAAGCCGCGGGCGGGGGCCGGCGCCGAGGCGCCGCGCTCCGAGCGCCTCGGCGTGGTCATAGACCCAGCGCCGGGAGACGCCCCAGAGCCGCGAGACCTCCGCCGCCGAGAGCATCTTCCTCTTCCCCGGTCCTTCCGGCTCCGGTGCTCGCGCCGGGTTGCCGAGCAGCTCGGCGAGCCGGGTCGCGAGCGCCTCGATCGACTCGGGCGCGAGCCGAAGCTCGGCCGCTCCTTGACCCCGATCGCTCATCGGTGCCTGCCGCCTAAAGGGCCGCCCTCGCCTCCCGCCTGCTTGGCCCAGTGCTCGATCCGCGCGGCGGCGATCTCGAGGTAGGCCGGCTCAAGCTCGATACCGCAGAAGCGCCTGCACTCGAGCGCCGCCGCGGCCCCGGTCGTCCCCGAGCCCATGAACGGGTCGAGGAGGAGTCCTTCGGGGGGACAGACGAGCCGGACGAGCCATCGCATCAGCGCCAGCGGCTTCACGGTCGGGTGCGGGTTGCGGGTGCGCCCGTTCGGCCGCGGACCGGCGTTCGGGAAGAGGTCGAGCACCCGCGCCGGCAGCTCCTCGCAGCCCGCCTCGCGCTCGGCCCGAGAGACCTTCGGGCAATACATCCATCGTGACGGCGCCGTACGCGGCCCCGAGGGCGCGCGGGCACTCTCGGCCTCCTCGTCGAGGAGCGCCACCGCGCACCCCAGCGCGCAGTCCCCCTCCTCCTCGCACTCGGGCTCATGGCCGACGACGACATCGGCTGGATGGCGACCGCCCGAGCGGCAGACCTCGGTGTTGAGCGCGCCGGTGCCAAAGCGCCCGATCGTCTCCTCGGTGGTGCCAGCGAGCGGGCCTCGGGCGAGGATCACCGGCTCGAAGGCGGGCTTCAGCGTCGTCGCCCGGCAGCCCGAATAGTGCCGCGACTTCGACATCCCCGTCCCGTAGAGCCACATGATCACGTCGCGGACCTCGAGGCCGGCGTCCTCGAGCCCGCAGGCGAGCCGGTGGAAGGTGCGGGCGGCTCCGAAGGCCAACAAGTGGCCGCCCGGCTTCAGCACCCGCGCGCACTGCTCCGCCCAGAGCCCGCACCAGACCTCGAAGGACTCGTTTGGAGTGAGCCGCTCGCGCCCGGCCCGGGCCGCGGCCTCGTGGATTGCGCCGGAGTCCCAATGCTCGTTTTGCCAGCCGATCCCGTAGGGCGGGTCGGTGACGATCGCATCGACGCTCGCCGTCTCGACCTTCGAGAGGACCTCAACGCAGTCGCCCTGCAGCAGCTGGCGTTGGCGAGCCTTCTTCGCGGCGCCGCGACGGCGGCCGTTCCCTTGGCTTCTCCGCGCTGCGGCCACCGCTAGCCTCTCCTTCCCGCCTCGGCCTCGGTGCCGAGCCAGTCGATCGGCCGCTCGGGATCGCGCGGCTCGCGGAAGATCGGCGCGAAGGGTCCCGCCCCGAGCAGATCGGCGAGTAGGCAGAAGCGAATCGCCGGGCGCGGCGAGGAAGCGACCGCGGGATCGGCTCGAAGCAGCGCGGCGACCCTCTCGCGGCGGCGGCCGAGAAACTCCGCGCCGGCCCCGGCGAGCGCGCAGAGGACCGACGGGAAGGCCGGATAGCGCTCGCGCCAGATCGGCTCGCCCTTGGCGTCACGCGCCCGGCGCAGGCGAGCGTAGGTGGCGAGCTCGGCGGCGAGTCCCTCGACGCTCCGGGTCCCGCGGTCGAGCTCGAGGAAGCGCTGCTCGACGACGGTGTCGGCGCCGTCCTCGCGCAAGTAGGTGAGGACGGCGTCGGCGATCAGGAGCGAGCGGCGCCGACCCCGCCCGGCGCTCAGCGGATGGGCCACCTCGTGGCGCCACGACATCGCCCCGAAGTCCTCGCCGCGCTCCCGGGCCGCGCGCATGAAGGCGATGCCGACGTCGTTGACGGCGAGGGTGTGGGCCATCAGGCGCCCGGAGGCGGAGCGCTCGTCTAGCAACGGCGCCTCCCCCTCGAGCGCCCCTGCCGAGCGGACCACCTCCAGGCCGTGCTCGGTGATGAACCAGACGCGCTGGGCGCGACGGCCCGGCGCGCGGGCGGCGAGCCCTTCGTCCTCCAGAGCGGCGAGAAGGCGCTGCGCCCAGCGGAGCCGGTTCTCGGGCAGGTGCATCGCCCGCACCTGAGCGGCGGTAAGGACCCGGTGCTGGGCGAGCGAGGCCAGCACCTCGACCCACGGCGCCTGACCCTCGGCGCTGATGAGCGCGCTCGCGCCGCTCACCTCTCCCCCTCGATCCGCATCGCCTCGTCTTCCTCATCGCCCCCAGCGGCGCCGGCACGCTCCTGCAGCGCCGCGAGGATGCGCTCGTCGAGCGTCTCCAGGTGCGCGAGCGCCGCGGCGACGCTGCGGCGCCGCCCCGAGGCGGCGATCCCCTTCTCCAGCTTCTCCGAGCTCCCCGGACTGGCGGGGCCGAGTGCGTCCTCAACCTGGACCCCGGCCAGGGCGAACGGACGCGAGAGCTCGCCGCCGTCGGTGACCTGGGCGACGAAGCGGTAGCGCTGAAGATTCGTCAGCGCCGCCGGGCTCGGCTCGTTCCCCCACTCCTTGGTGATCAGCGCCGCGGCGCGGGAATTGAGCGTCGAGGCGAGCAGGTGGGAGCGGTTGGTGGTGAGCGCGGCCAGCGTCGCCGGGCGCAGCCGCTCGGGGTTCTGGTTCAGGTAGATCGCCCGCAGCCCGAACTTCGCTCCCTGCTCGAGCAGCGCCGCGAGGCTGTCGGAGTCATAGCTCTGCACCTCGTCGAAGACGGCGGCGAAGCGCTTGCGGCTCTCCGGCGCGAGCTCGGCGCGCGAGCGAGCGGCATGCAGTACGTCGAAGGCGGCGAGGTTGGCTACCAGCCGCTCGCGGGTGCCGCCGAGGCCCGGGCAGAGGAGGACGATCAGGCCCTCGTCCATCGCCTCGCGCAGGCTGAAGGTGCTCTGGCTCTGCCCGAGCAGCGCGGTCGTCGCCGAGGAGCTACGCAGGCGGTCGACGAGGTTGGTGACCGGGGTTATCGCCTCCGAACTCAATCGCGGGAAGCGCTCGTGCCAGAAGCCCTTCGCGGCGCTCGGCAGGAACGGCAGCGCCGCCTCGCGCCAGCGCTCGTCGCCGAGCAACGTCGGCAGCTGGAAGATCGTCGGCGCCAGCCCCTCGGGCAGCACGCGGGAGATCGCCGCGAGGGCCGCGGCTGCCTGGGTGGTCAGGTTGATCGCCCGGGTCGAGGCCTCTCCCCAGCCCATCGCGGCGGCGAAGGCATCGACGATCGCTTCCACCCGCGCCTCGGCCTCGGCGCCGCCAGCGCCGCGCAGCTCGAAGAGGTTCCAGGCGGGCTGCTCGCTGCCGCCGCCCGGCCCGAGGTCGATCTCGACCACCCGCTCGCCGACACCCGACTCGCCGAGGTAGGGCCTGATCCGCGCCAGCGCGTCGCCGTGGGGGTCGATGAAGAGGCCGCCGTGACCGGAGCGGACCAGGTGCGTGAACATCGCCACCGCGAGCTCGGTCTTGCCGTAGCGCGAGCGGCCGGCGATGTAGGTGAAGTGGGTCTCGGCGGCTTTGACGCCGAGAAGACGGTCGCCCTGCTCGGAGGTGACCGTGCCGAGAGGGATCAGGTCGTCGCGCTCGGGCTCGAAGTCCGGTAAGCCCGCGGGCGCCGGCGCGAGCAGGGCGCCGGAGCGCAGCACGTTGTCGACGACACAGCGCGAGTTGGGCGGCTTTAGGAAGCCGGCCAGCTCGGCGGTGGTGAGAACGTTGCGGCGTGCGGGGCGGAAGAGCCCGCTGGCGAGCCGGCGGTCGAAGCGCCCCCGGCGCCAGGGCAGATCTGAGCCGAGGAAGGCGAGGCCTGCGATCTCGATACCCGAGGCGCGCAGCCAGTTGCGATCGGCGAGCGGCTCGAAGGCGGCGAGCAGGCTGGTCATCAAGCTCTTCGCCCGGCCCCGATGCGGCGCCCTCGCACAGACGAGAACCTGCGCCTCGAACAGCGTCGCCCCCTCGCGAAGCTTCGCTTCGAGCCCCTGGCCGAGGGCGCGCCGCTCGAACAGCTCGACGGGGTCTCGGCTCCGGCTCTCGCGCTCGCCGGCCAGTACCTCGGCGAGGCCGACACCGGGCTCGCGACCTCGGCGGCGGGCCTGACGGCGCAGCCGACGTCGTAACCGCCTGGCGCGGCGACCGCTCGCCGGCAGCAGGTCGACGCAGACGCTCACGGTCTCACCGCGCCCGCGCTCGACGCCCGTAAGCGCGGCGGCGAAGGGCGCCAGCGGATCGGGGTCGAGCGGGAGGCGCGCCAGCGGCTCGACGCTCGGCTGCGAGAGCACCATCTCGGCGCGCACGGCCTGGGCCGCCTCCTCGCCGCCCTCGGCGCCGAGCACCTCCGACGCATCGCGCAGCTCGACCCCGCGGTAGCCACGCAGGGCCGCCCGCAGCCGCGCCGCCTCGCGCTCGGGCGCTTCGAGCAGGTAGACGAGCCGCCCCTCGCTGTCGTTGGTGAGGTGGATCCGCAGGGCGCTGGCGGGGCGATCGAACCAGCCGCCGATCCGTCGGTCCGAGCGGCCGAGCTGGGCGGCGAAGCTGGCGATCTGCTCCGGGCGCGGGTCGAACTCATCGGCCGGCACCACAGCGACGGCCCGGCGAGTGCGCAGCGCGCGCCTGGTCGCGATCCGGCGTTGTGTCGCCAGCGCGGAGGCGATCGCGGTCGCGCCGAGTGCGATCGGAGCCAGCGAGCTGGCGTGGGCGAGGAGCGCCTCGGGGTGGATGTGCGAGAGGGGCCTCCAGAGCGCGTAGCCGAGGAGCGCAGCGAGTAGGGCGAGCATCGGGCGCGGGTCCGATGAGCGATCTCCCGACTTCATGATCCGACTGAGTCGAGGGACGGGGATTTCGGCAAAGCGACAGCGCCACCAGGCCGCGTGGGGAGCGGGATCGGGCCGGTATCGCGGAGATCGAGAACGTCCCGGAAAACGGCGGCAGAAACGGCGTCGGAAGCGTCTCGTGAAGCGGCGCAGATGCGACCAGGGGCAGGCGGCAGCGCTACGCTGTCGGGGATGGCTGCCACGCCGAAGGCGAGCGTCGAGATCGAGGCCGACCTCCTGGAGCGGGCGCGTCGCGCTGCGCTCGAGCGGGGAGTGGAGGTGCCCGAGCTCCTTCGCGAAGCGCTCGAGCACGAGCTGGAAGCTCCCCCGGGCGGCCGCGAGACGACTGCGCCGGCGAAGGACGAAGGCGAGCAGCCGCCGTTCTCGCTGATCGGTGCGTTCAGCTCCGGCCGGGGCGACCTGAGCAGGCTCGCGAGCGAAGATGTCTTCGAGCCCGAGCCATACCGCTGATTCTCGACACCGGCCCCCTGGTCGCCGCGATGGACGCTGACGACCGGGACCACGAGCGCTGTGCCCCGCTTCTGCAGGGCGGTATCGAGCGGCGCGTTCTCCCGGGCCCGGTCTTGGTCGAGGTTGACCACCTCCTTCGGCGCGAGCTCGGAGCCGACGCCCTGGCCGCCCTGCTCGACACGATCAAAGCCGGCGAGCTTGAGGTCGAGGACCTGACCGCCGAGGACTATGGGCGCGTCGCCGAGCTGATGCGCACCTATGCCGACCTGAAGGTCGGCTTCGTGGATTGCGCCGTGCTGGCGATCACCGAGCGCCTCGGCGAGCGGAAGCTCGCCACGCTCGACCACCGCCATTTCGGGACGATGCGGCCCCGCCACGTCGAGGCCCTGAAGCTGCTGCCGGCCTGAGCGGCGCCTCACCGCTGTACCTCCTCGGCGAGGGCTGCATCGCGCAGGCGCCGCCGCGCAATCCGCGCGTAGGCGCCGGAGAGCTCGACGCCGACGAAATCGCGACCGTGGCGGGCTGCCAGGAGACCTGTAGTCGCCGCACCGGCGAAGGGATCGAGCACGGCAGAGCGGGCACCCGGATCGTCGTGCTCACAACCCGGCTCCCAGCCGGCCGTCTCGCGCTCCACCCGCACCCGCCAATGGCCGTAGCCGGTCGGTTTGGGCGCGCGTCCGGACCGAGCCTCCGCCGTCTCGTCCGTCCAGCCCCCACCGATCTCGCGGCGGCCGTCGAGCAGCCGCCGCGATGAGACGACTCGTCGCCACGGAGCCCCGCAGCGGCGGCAGGCAGCGGGCGAGGTGCCGGCGAGCAGACAGAGCTCGACCAGGGCCTCGGGAAAGGTCGCGAAGTGCTCGCCGCCGAAGCACTGCGTGGCGATGCTCCAGACCGATCTGCGGTTGCGGCCGCCGCCGGGGTGCCAACGCCGACCCTGACCGCGCTCGCCATAGCTGAGGCGGTGAGGCCGCCGGTAGCCGTTGCCCGACGAGAAGCCTCCATCCGGCTCACGCACCGCGAAGTCGTCGTAGAAGTAGCGCCGACTCTTGGCGAGCAGGAAGACGAACTCGTGGGAGCGAGTCGGGCGGTCGCGCACCGACTCGGGCATCGCGTTCGGCTTGTGCCAGACGACATCGGAGCGAAGCCACCAGCCATCCGCTTGTAGGGCGAACGCGACGCGCCAGGGAATTCCGACCAGGTCCTTCGGCTTCAGGGCGGCGGGCACCCGAATCGCCAGCTTCCCGCCGGGATCGACGCCGATCGAGTCGGGCACCTGGTAGGTGCGGTTGGCGGCGAAGCTGTCGCCGAGGACGAGCCAGAGCGTGCCGTCGGGTCGCAGGCAGCGGTGCACCTCGCGCATGACTGCGACCAGGTGCTCTACGTAAAGGTCGGGCTCCGGCTCAAGCCCGAGGCAACCCTTCCAGGCGCCGCAGCGCCGGCAAAAGCAACCGCCCTTCAGGCCGTCCGCAGCTTGCCGGCGCGAGCTCCTCACGCTCCTCTCGGCGGGCAGCAGATCGCCGCGTCTACCACGCCCGGCCTCGCCCCAGCGGTGCCGGCAGTCTGGGTCGCCGCCCCAAACGCGCGGGCGTACACCGTAGTCGCGCAACCCCCAATAGGGCGGCGACGTGATCGCCGCCTGGGCGAAGCCAGGAGGCAGGGTCGGCAGAACCTCGAGCGCGTCGCCGCGGATGACCCGCTGGCTTGCCGGCACTAGTGCCGGAGGCTGCTCGACGCCGGCCCACCGTGCAGCCACCTCGGGGCTCCTCGCCGTCACTCCGGCTCCCCCATGCACGAGCAGGCGCCCCACTCGTCGCGGTCAAAGAGCTCGGGCTTCTCTTCCAGACGCTCGCGGAACTCGCGCAGGGTCAGCGGGCGGGTGCGACCGCCACTGCGATCGCGGAGGATCGCGACGTCCTTGCCGAGTCGCTCGCGTAACTCCTGCTCGCGGGCCTCGTGGTAGCGGTAGCGGTCGGGGCGGCGCTCGAGAAGCAGGGCGAAGGAGGCCTGCCCGGCCTTGCAGCAGAAGCCGCCGCAGTTGTTGTGGTGAAAGCCGTCGGCGTAGAGGCGCGGCGGTTCGAGGCCCTCAGCCCGCATCCAGTCCAACACCTCCTCTTTCCAGAGGTAGGGCTCCTCGGTCAGCGGCGCCTCGATCCGCCACGGCGACCAGAAGCCCTCGGCGCGGCTGAGGCGGTGGGTCTCGGTCCAGTCGAAGCCGAGGACACAAACCGTCTCGGAGGGATCGCGGCGCTGCTCGAGCCAGCGCCGCATCAGCCGGCGCTTCAAGATCGCCGAGCAGCGGTCGGCCCGCGAATTGCCGAGGAAGCGGACGTCGCGGTAGACCTGATGGGGATCGCGGCCCTCGGCGATCCACTCCAGGTTGGGCAGGGCGGCGGTGGCCTTGGCGACGAGCTCGCGCAGGTGGGCCCGGCGGCGGCGTATCTGCTCGAGCGGCGGGATCGCCACGGTGCGGGCGAGGAGATCGACGGGCAGCGTCGTTCCTGCCAGGTTCGCCGACGCCTCGAGCAGGAAGCGGTAGAGGTCCTCATCCTCGATCAGGGTGTCGGCGAAGAGTAGGGTGAGGCGCCGGGTGCCGTGCTTGACCACCGTGCGCTTCGCTGCTCCCCAGGAGCCGGCGCCTCCGGAGAGCATCACGACGCGGTCAACCACGGCCGCCTCTCCCAGTTTCGAAGATCGGCGCGTAGACGCGCCCGGCGTCGCGGAAGCGGCGCAGGAACCGACGCCAGCCCGCGCGCGTCGCCGCGGCGCTCGTCGCACTGACCCGCAAAACCGCGCGGCGGCCGCGGGCGCCGACGAGTTCGATCGTGACGTCTCCGCGCCGGTAGGGCACATGCTGCAGCGCCCGGTGGCTGGCCAGCTGCCGCTCGGCGCGGCGATGGGCGGCCGAGCCCTCTCGGTCCTGCGGATCCTGCTCGGGAGGGGCGAAAGTGTCACGGTGGACCCCCGCGCGCGATCGAGGCGACGGGGCGATCGGCGCAACCGCCGGGGCGGAAGCCGTCGGCCCGGGCCGAGGAGGCAGCGGCGTCTCGGTCCGGCCAGACCCGATCGCCCCAAGCGCCACCAGGGCGGCGAAGGTCGCACTCACCGCGCAGGCGAAGAGAAGCACCACGCGACACAGGGACGGGTCGAGCGGGCGCTCGAGCAGGGCGCGCAGGCGCTCACCCATCGAGCGGCCCTCCTTGCGGTGAGGGGACGCCGGACGGCTCGGCGTAGCCATAGATCGGCGCCGGCTCGCCGCCGGCGACCGCGAGGCTCGGCACGAACGGCCCGACCCGGGCGACCCGATCGCCGTAGTTGCCGTCGATCGTCGCGATCGCGCCGCCGAAGACCCGCTCGACGATCCCGATGTGTTCGGTCGCCGTCGGCCCCCAACCGAAGAGCACCGCGTCCCCCGGCGACGGGGTCGCACCCCGCGGCAGGACGCGGCCGCCGTGTTCCTTCACCCAGTTGTAGAAGGTGCCCGAGTAGGCGTAGGGCGCGGTGCCGCCCGCCATCTCTATCCCGGCGCGCTGCCAGACCCAGGCGACGAACAATGCGCACCATTCGACGCACGGGCCGTACTTCGTGCAGTTGGAGCCGAGCGGCTCCTCGGGAGTTCCGAGTTGGCCCTGGGCGATCCGCACGATCTCCAGGCCCGAGGCGTCGCCGCTGCCGCTCTTCGCGGTGCCTTCGCAGGTTGAACCGGCCGACGCCGGTGCCGGCGGACCCGCGACGGCTCCCCGCGGTGCCTTCGCTTCGCGGCCGAAGCCGTAGCGGACCGCTCGGGACATGACCTCGTCGGCGTAAGCGACGACGCTGTCGGCGCAGGCGCCGTAGTAGTGGCAGGCGGCCTGGTAGTAGCCCTGGTAGGGACCGCCGGTCGGCGGCGCCCCCATCTCCGTCCGCAGGATCCTCGCCGCGGTGAAGATCGCGTCGGCGGGGTCGAAGATGCTGGTTCGCCCGTCGCCGTCGCCGTCGACGCGGAAGCGTTCCCAGATCGTCGGCACCGCGGGATCGGGGCTGCAGGCCGAGCCGCGCACGTAGGCGATCTCCATCGGGCCGGCGCAGCCCGAGGGCGCCACGCCACAGTGGCCGTCGCCGCCGCACTCCTGCACGCCGATCGAGGCGAGGAACGGCCAGGAGAGGTTGAAGCGCGTCCCCGCCTCCATATATATGTGCAGTCGGGCGGCGGGGATTTCGCTGCGCGCCGCGCCCGCCGGCGCCGGCCCCCCGACGATACCGCCACCCCCGCCGCCCACACAACCGAGCTGTGCGCCGAAGAGCGCCATCAGCGCCGCGACGCAGACGGCGAGGGCGGCGACGACCCCGGCTGCGGCGAGCGGCCACGGGTTGCGCAACCCGGCGCTCATTGGCCGCCTCCGCGTTTGTCGGGCCGTGGAGCTTTACGCGGCGGCGTCGGGTCGCTCTTCTGCTCCCGGGGCTCGCGCTCGGGCGGTGAGGCGCCGGAGCCGGGTGAGCGCCTCGCCGCCGCCCTGGTCCGCGCCCGCTCGGCCTCGGCCCGCAGCTCATCGGCGAGACCTCTCTCCTTGCCCGCCTGCGGCGGCGGCGTGCCCGGTGCGCCGGCCGCCCGCGCCGACCCTTTGCGCACCGGCGGCGTGCGGGTCCTCTGCGCGGGCGCCACGCTGCGATCGCGCTCGGAGCGCTGCGAGGAGGTGCCTTCTTCGACCCCGCCGCCGGCGCTACGCCGTTCAGGATCGCCGGAGGCGCCGGCCCGGCGTGTCTCGCGGCCCTCGGTATCGCGGCGCGGCTTCGTCTCGCCCGCCTCTGCTCGCCGGCCCGGCTCCCCCCGCTCGGGCTCGTCCTCGCGAGGACGACGATCCTGGCTGCGATTCTCGCCGCGCCGTCCAGCCCTGCGCCCGGCGTCAGAGCCCCCCGTCCGCCCGGCGGCCTCGGCTCCCTCCGCCTCGCGCCCGAGGTCTTTGCGGTAGCGCATGCCGCCGAGAGGCACGCGCTTGACCCGCCACGGCGCGACCGGCTCGCCGCTGCGCCCGCGGCTCCCCAGCAGGCGTCTGCCCGCCCAGCCGAAGGTCCGACCGGCGCCGCGGCCGGCGGCGCCCGCCGGGCCGCCGAGCGTCTGCGCGCCGCCGCGGGCGCCGTAGTAGAGCGCGAGGACGCTGAGGGCGCGCTCGCGCCCGGGCGCGCCCGGGCCGGTGACGATGCCGACGAGGCCGTCGGTCAATGACCGGCGCTGCAGGAAGACCGCCCAGAAGAAGGCGCACTGCAGCCCGAAGCTCATCAGCCAGCCGAGCCGCGAGGTGGCGGCGGCGATCGCCGCGCAGACCGCCAGCAGGATCGCCAGGATCAGCGAGTAGGCGGCCTTCCGCAGCAGATAGGTGCCGAGCTTCGAGAGCCAGGCCTTGAAGAACTGATGACCGCGGCCGGGGATCGCCGCCGCGACCAGCGCCACCGGCGAGAACGCCAACAGCAGGAGCAGCAGGACCTGGGCGGTGATCACGCCGACGCTGAGCGCGCCGAGCAGGCAGAAGGCGCCGAGCTCGGCGCAGAAGACGACGATCGCGATCAGCAGGCGCTGGTACTGGCCGCCCTCTTCCATCGCCGCCGCGGCCGGCTCGTCGGCCGCGGAGAGCTTGTAGTCGCCTCTCGCCTTCGAGGGGTCTGCATCGGGCAGCTTCGATGAGTCGCCGTGCTGCAGCGCGTCGAACTCGTCGTCGCGCTCATCGCTCCCCGGCGCGAAGCGGAGGAAGTGGTCGCCGTAGCGCTTCAGGTTGTTGACGCAGGTCTTGCCGGCGGCGCTCACTTCCCCGCCGGCTTCCAGCTCCCGCGCCGCATCAGCTGGGAGTGGCTGCACCGGGACCGAGGTCGGTTCGGCATCGCCCGATCCCGAGCCCGTCTTCACGCAGTGCTCGAGGCCGCCGAACTGCAGCACCGCCCAGGGCTCGGCGACCAACAAGCCGAAGAGCTGATCGGCGCCGGCCTGCTTCGCCGCCTGCTGGCTTCCAGGCTCGCCGTTCTTGGCGATCGAGAGGAAGGCGCCGGAGATCGTGTTCGTCCACTGCGAGGCGACGCCGATCGTCTGCGCCGGCTGCCAGACGAAGAAGAGGGCGAGGGTGATGTAGATCAGCGACAGGGCGAGCTGGCCGGCGGTCTCGGAGTAGCGCCGCTGCACCAGCGCCTTCCACATCGCCCAGAGCCCGGCGACCGAGACCGCCAGCACCATCCAGGGGCCGCCGAAGGCGGTCGCATAGATCGAGTGGATGGCGCGAGAGACCGGCCCGAGCGCCCCGGCACCGTTGGTCGCGCCCGAGCCGTTGACGAGATCGAGGCTGAAGGCGAAGGCGAAGAGCTCGATCAGGATGTTGGCCAGCCACGCCGTGCCCTGCCAGGCGAGGTTGGCGAAGAAGTAGGCGATCATCGGCAGCAGGCCGGAGACGTCGACGCCGCTGAAGACGCCGGCCGAGATCGCCGTGAAGTGCTCGTCGATTTCGTAGTTGCCGAGCGGATAGCGGCTCTTCAGGCCGCCGAGCTCCGAGGCGGGGCCGATGTTGGCCCAGATGTCGGCGTGGGCCGCCGGGCTCGCCAGGAGCACCAGCGCGCCCGCCAGCCCAAGCGCCCACAGCACCCGCCGCGATCGAATCTGACGCAAGGCCGCCTTCATCGCCGCGCCTCTCCTGGGGTGTTGTCGAGCGCGGCGAGGAGCTCCGGCAGCGGGTCGACCTGCGCTTCGCCGACCCGCCCGTCGAGATCGCGGAGGAGGCAGCGGCCGCGCCGGTACTCGGTCACGCGCTGCACCACCGCGCCCTCGCTGGGGTCGAGGCCGATCTCTTCGATCCCGCGGGTGGCGGCCCGCACCGAGTCCTGGCCGAACAGTCCGACGACGCCGACCAGCTGCGCCAGCTCGCCGAGGTCCTCGATCCGCTGGGTGACGAGCAGGATCGTGGCGTTGAAGGCGCGCCCGAGCCGCACCAGCCGGTTCAGCAGCGCCCGCCCCTGCGAGGAGGCGAAGAGTGCCCAGGCCTCGTCGAGGACGACCAGCTTGTGGCGGGAGCGGTCGCCCGAGATCAGCTTCAGGGCCAGTGCCGCGACCAAGGCGAGGGTGGCGACCGAGACGCGCTCGCTCCTGGTGTAGGCGGCGCGCTCGGTGCCGGGCTCGGGCAGGTTCAGGCCCGGGGTGCGGATCGTGATCAGCGCCGGCTCGGCCACTACGCCGCCTTCCTCTCGGAGAAGCCGAGGCGGGCGAGGCCGAAGTCGGAGATCACCTCGAGCGCCTCGGCGGCGTCGCGGGCCGCCGGCGCCTCGGCGGCTCGCAGCCGCTCGATCACGCAGTCCAAGCTCTGCTCGCCGGCGCGAACTACGTCGCGCACCGCCCGGTCGATCGCCACCTCCCAGGAGGGCGGCGGGTCGCGCAGCAGCTCGAGCAGATAGGAGGAGGCGAGCTCCTCGCGCAGCTCGGGCAGCCCGATCCGAAGCGGATCGAGCTTGCCGCGGTGGCGCGGGTCGGCCGATAGCTCGATCAGCTCCGCCTCGCCCTCGAGCTCCGGCAGCTCGGAGAGGCGGTGATCGGGCTTCGGATCGAAGTCGATCACCTGGCTGCCGCGCAGGAGCGCCGCGTAGGCGATCACCTGCGCGGCGATCGTCTTGCCGGAGCCCAAGGTGCCGGCGAGGAGCACCGCCGAGGGGCGCGAGTCGCGCGGCGCCTCGGTCGGGTCGAAGCGCACCGGCCGCCCGGCGAGCGGGTCGTAGCCGAGGTAGATGCCACCCGGGGAGCCGACCTCGGCGCTGGCGAGCGGCACCATCGCCGCCGCCTGCTCGGTCGTCATCTGCTGGCGGTAGTCGGCGACCGTGCCGCCGTCGGCCCGCGGCAGGTGATCGGCGAAGAGCGCGTGCTGCAGGCCGCGGGGCCGGTGGAGACGCACCTCGCCGTAGCGCTCGCGGAGCGCCGTGACCCGTGCCTCGAGCGTCTCGCGATCGGCCGCGGCCACCGCGAGGGAGACGGTCGCGCGCAGCATCGGCGGCCGCGCGACCGAGGAGAGGATCGCCTCGTACTCGCGCGCCAGCTCGCGGTCCTCGGTGGCGCGCTGGCCGGGGCCGGCCGGGGCGCCGGCGAGCTGCTCGCGGTAGGCGTGCTCGGCGTCGAGGATGCGGCGGCGCACCTGGGCGAGCGCCTCGCGGTTGGCGACGAGGTCGGCGTGCAGGACCGCGTCGACCGGGCCCGCACCTTCGAGCGGCGCGAAGAGGAGCTCGGCCGCCCCAGGGAACTCGGCCTCCTCGGCGAGCTGCCCGAGGCAGAGGAAGGCCTGGTAGGAAGTGGCCTCTTCGGCTTCGACCGCGAGCGAGGGAGGCTGGTCAGCCTCCTCGCGCATCGGCGGGTTCGCCAGCCGCCAGAGGTCGGATTCGAGCGGCTCGTAGGAGACCGCGCCGCCCTCGCCGCCGAGGATCAGCGCGTCCGGCTCCCAGCCGTTCTCGAGCGCCGGCTCGGCGACGCCGCGACAGGCGGCGCGACGAAGCAGCCACTGCAGCTCGGCGGTGCTGGCGCGACGCAGATCGAACACCGAGCTCGCCCGCTCGAAGGTGCGCTGCTCGGCTTCGGCAAGGGCACGCAGCTCGGTGCCGGGGATCGGCCGCGCCGAGCCGACGCCGGCCAGCTCCTCCACCCGCCGCCGGGCGCGACCGAGGGAGCGCAGCGCGCCACCGCCGGTGCGGGCCCCGGTGAGGGAGATCGCGAGGTAGATCTCCGGGACGTGGGAGTCGAGCGCGGCGAGCTGCGCCTGCTGGGAGCGGAGGAAGGAGCGCCAGCGGTCCTCCTCGGCGTGGCGCGGGTCGGCGAGCCAGGCGAGCTCCTCCGCATAGCGCTCAGCCGGATAGCTGCGCGCGACCCGCCAGAGCGAGAGGTCGGCGCCGACCACGGCGAGGAAGCGCTCGAGGCGGTGAAGGAGCGCCCACTTCTCGCCCGCCGCGAGGAACGGGTAGGAGAGGGTCTCGGCGCGGTAGAGCGCCGCCGCCTCGCCGCCGGGGCCGATCAGGAGGTTGGCCCGCGCGTAGCGCAGCGGGAAGCGGATCACGGCCGCACCTCCAGCGCCTCCCCCGCTCGGAGCTCCACCCGTTCGCGCAGCCGCGAGCGCCGGGTGAGGCGGCTCGGCTCGGTGGCGAGCCGGCGACGCCCTCCGAGCCGGCGGTGGCGCAGCGCCACCGGCACCGCGAAGAGCACCGTCGCCGGGCCGGCGATCCGAGCGCGGCGAAGGCGGGGTCCGCGCTCATCGGGCGCGACCCAGAGCTCGCCGGCGAGGCTTCGCGGCTCACCGGCGGCGGGCAGCCCGCGTCCCAGCGAGCGCCGTGCCGGCGCCAGGCGCAGGGCGAGCCACGAAAGAGCGAAGCGCTCGGGACGGCGGCCGTCGGGCGTCGCCTGGGTCGCGGCGGTCGCGACCGCGATCGGGATCACGACCAGGCGCAGTGGCCAATCGAGCACCCCGAGCAGGAGGCCCGCGAGCCAGGTCCCGGCGAGCGCCGCGGCGGCGGCGAAGAGGCCAGCGGTCCGGTCGCCGATTGCGAGGCCGCCTGCCCCTGCCGCCGCCGCCGCGCCCAGCGGGACGAAGAGCGAGCCCGATCCGAGCGCGAGGACCGCGACCAGCGTCGCCGCGAAGGCGGCGAGCCAGCGCAGCGGCACCCCGCCGGGCACCGGCAGCGGGTGCCCCTCGATCTGGTGAAGCCGCCGCTCGGGGTTGAAGATCCGCTGGTAGGAGCGGATCGGCTCATAGCCTTCACTCACGGCAGCACCCGGTGGGCGATCGCGCGGGCCGCATCGGCGACCTGGCCCGGGGCGAAGACCAGCCAGCCGACGACGATCGCCGCGCAGAAGAAGAGGACGAGCTCGGTGTACTTGCGGTTGATCAGGAAGACGAGCGCGAAGATCGCGACGATGCCGGTGTAGAGCTCGCCGGCGTACTGGCGCAGCAGCGAGGCGAGGTTGCCGCCGACGTCGTTGCCGCTCGCCGCCAGCGCCGCGGCTGGCGCGAGCAGCAGGACGCTCACGGTGAGGAGGGCGAATGCCGCGATGCGGAGCCGGCGCCTCACGCGACCGCCCCCTGGACCGCGGCGACGTACCAGCGCGCGCCGCGGCGCTCGAGCCGCAGGCGATAGGCGAGCGGATAGGCGGCGCCCGAGCTCGGGTCATGGACGCGGAGCTCGGCGAGGACGGTGCGCTCGGCGCCTTCGCCGGGGGCGAGCTGGCGGATCTGCGATGAGCCGAGCGGCTCGAGCGCGCCGCCTAGCGGCACGACGCTCGCGCCCGGCGCGAGGAGGTACGCGAGATCCGAGGACCTCGCCGCGGCGAGGTAGGCGGGCAGGAACTTCTCGACCAGAGTCTTGATCGCGGCGGCGTCAGGGCCGGTGAGCGGCCGGGGCCGCTCCGGATCGGCCCCGGCCACCGCCGGCACCGCGACTATCGAGGGCGCACCCAGCGCCGCCACCTCGCCCGCTCCGAAGCGGACGATCGGGACGGCGAGATAGAGGGTGCGCGAGTCGCGGAGCTCGCAGGCGACGGTGACGATCACGCGGCCATCGCCGATCGGTGAGAATCGGACCGCCTCCGCCTGGGCGACCTGGGCGCCCCGCGCCGAGGCAGGACGGCCGGCGCCGACCTTGGCGCCGGCGGCGAGGAAGGGAGCGAGCGCCTCGCGCGAGGGGGCCTCCAGGTAGGTCCGGGCGAAGCGAATCGCGAAGGCCGCTGCCGCCGGATCTCCTCCGTGCTGGGGGCGATCGACCGGCTGCCGGGACTCCGTTTCGGGGCCGAGGACGTCGGCGGCACCGCGGAGTAGCAGCAGACCGACAACCGCCCACAGCGCGATCCGCCCAGCCGGGCGCAGCGCCGCGCCGAGCGTCCGACTCTCGCCACCGCCGCGCCCTAACCGTGAAACGAATCCGTATGGCACTTCGTGACACCTCCGTCGTCGTCTTCTGCGGCCTGCCGGTTGGCGGGCTCACAGGGACAGTGCGAGGAAGCGCCGAAGTGGTCACAAACGAACAAGTAGGTGTTTGTGTGTCACCTACTGGTGTGCCTCAGAGCTGTACGCGACGCGGCCCTCGGCGGATCGCGGCGAGAGGTCGGCTCAGCTATCGGAGTCGGCGAGGCCGGCGGCGAGCTGCTCGAGCAGCCACCAGCCGCTCCAGTCGCAGAGCTCGTAGTGGACCCAGATGCCTTCGCGGCGGCGGCTGACGATCCCCGCCTGATGCAGCACGCCGAGCTGGTGGGAGACGTTCTGCTGGGTCACTGGAAGGCAGGCCGTGAGCGCGCTGACGGTGGCCCGGCCGCCCTGGTTGAGCGCCTCAATCAGGCGGATCCGGATCGGGTCGGCGAGCACCCGCAGCATCGCGGCGAGCGACTCGACGGTCTCCTCGGAGAGACGAGCGCTCGCCCGATCGTGCCGTGGACGGCCCGGGTCGCTGTGCTGTTGACTGCTGTCCTTCATCGGCCTTCGAGATAACAGTGCGGCCGAGCCGGAAAGTGGGCCCCCTCTCCTCGGCGCTCTCGTTGACCGGACAACCGACGCACGGTAAGTGTGTGCATGGACCTCCGATGGAGCGCAGGAGGAAACGCCCGGTGGCTCTGAACACCGGGCGCTATCGCCTCGGGTCCTGCCTCAGCGCAGCCGGAGCTTCGTCCCGACCAGGATCAGGTTCGGGTCGCCGGTGCCGATGCGGCCCTCGTTGAGCCGCCAGAGCCTCTGCACCTCGGCCGCGATCTGCGCGTTGGAGGCGCCGGGCGCAAGCAGCGCTTCGGCGATCGACCATAGGCACTCGCCCGGCGCCACGGTGTGAAACCTGTGTCCTTCGAGGCTGCCGGCTTCGGCACTCTCTGGTCCCGCCGGCGTCGCGACGGGCGGTGGCGGCACCGGTTCCGGAGCCTCGGGCGGAGCGGCGGGCGGCGGCGCCTCGGCAACGACCGGCGCCGACTCCTCTTCGCCTCGAGGCGAGGGCTGGGGCTGGCCCTGCGGGGCCGGCGGCGCGCTTATCGTCTGGTTCTGGACTGGGGCCGAGGAGGGAGGCTCCGTTTCGTAGGACGGCTCAGGTTCGGTTTCGTAGGACGGAGGCGGACTCGGCGGCGTCTCCGCGGGCGGGGGAGTTTCCGGCGGCGGGGCCGCTTCCGGTGCGACCGCTTCGATTTCGGGCGGAGGAGGCGGGACTGCTTCAGGCACCGGCGACGGCGCGGCTTCGACAGGTGGCGCTTCTTCCTCGGCTTCTTCGCCGGGGAGGGGCGCCTGCTCTTCGAGCGGGGGTTCTTCGCCGCCCGGTTCGAATTCCGCTCCTTCTTCGAGCCCGGGGACGGCCCCGGGCGGAGCGGCGCCTTCGCCTTCGCTATCGGGTTCGCCGGCGAGGGCGAAGACGGGGGCGACGCTGGCGAAGGCGAGCAGCAGGCAGAGGAGAGCGGCGAGGACGCGCCAGCCGGAGGATGCGACGCCCTGGCGTCGGGAGGTTCGTCCGCGGTGGTGATCGAGCGATGGCATTAGGATCTCCTCTCCTTCGTCATTCAGTTGCGCGGGTCGGCGACGCAGCGAAAGGACTTCGCGCCCGCCGCCGTGTCGGGGGTGAGGGCGACGGCGCCGGACTCGCTGGTGACGTAGAGGGCGTCGACCAGGCCCGGCACGCTGCTCGACGGGTAGACCTCGCTCGTCAGCTCACCGCCCGGCGCCAGGGCGATCTCGGTATGGGTGAGCGCCATCGCCAGCTCACCGTAGGTCGGCAGCCGCCGCCCGGGGCCCGCCTGGTTGTCGGTGCTCGCGCATTCGAGCAGGGCGCTGTGGAACGGCAGGGGTGGGCGGGCCTGCACCTCGACGCAGGTGTCGGCGGCCGGGATCGTCCCTTCCGGGCAGCGGACCAGGAGCCGTTCCGCGCTCACCCCGTCGAGGCGGGAGGCGTTGCGGGCGCGCGGCACGACGCCGAGCTTGGACTCCTTGATCACCCTGCCGTTCAGCGAGTCGCGCTTGATGTTGTGGGCGGTGATCGTGTGGGGCTTGATCTGGCGGCCGGAGATCTTGATCGCGGCGTAGGAGCTGCCGCCGAGGGCGACGAAGAGCGCCAGCGTCGCGGTGACGTTGGCGTAGGTGAGTCGGCTTCTCAGGGCTCGCAACATCCCGGTTCCTCCTCTGGTCTGGCGGCTATCCCGTAGAGCATGGCCGCCCTCTCACTCGCACCGCCACCCGCGGGCTGCTCCCTGACTCCAGCGGATACCCTGCCTCGCCCGGCAGGCGAATTTTGAACTTGAACCACTCCAGGCCGCAGGTGCGCTGGAAGCGATAGGGAATGCGCCAGGCGCCGTCGAGTCCGCTGCGGATCGTGCGGAAGGTCGACCATTCTTTGAGCCACACCTGCAGCTCGAGCAGCTTGCCGAGGGGCGGCAGCGGGCGGCCCTGGACGCGGCCGCTGAAGACCACCGACTGGCCGTTGAGGATGTAGGACTTGCTCACCTTGAGCGTCGAGCGGCCGGGGACGAGCAGTTTGACCCTGCCCTCAGCCGGCAGCGTCGTCGCGGTGCCGGCGTAGGCGAAGCGCATCTCGCTCGAAGTCGTCGCCTTCGCCTCGTAGCCGAAGCCGCCGTCGGCGCCGGTGGTCAGGGTCGCGACCTGCGCTTCGGCCCCTTCGGGCGGATGCGAGTAGACCTCCACCGTCGCGCCGGCCTGCGGGTTGCCGGCGCGGTCGAGGAGCTTGCCGGCGAACTGGACGCGCTGGCCGAAGTCGACGGTCGCCTGCGGCACGAGGACAGAGACGGTGTGCTCGACCTTGTGGGGCTTGCCGTGGCGGCGGACCTTCTTCGTCACCTTGTGGCGGCGCAGGATGCCGGCGTCGAGCGCGGTCACGGTGCGCAGCGGCAGGGTCAGTCGCATCGGCTGGCCGTCGAGGCGCTGTTCGCTCGCCGCTAGGTTGCCCGCCTGGTCGCGGGCGGCGGCGCGCAGCTGGTATTCGCCCGCCGGCAGCGCCGCGTCGTCGATCCGGGTGACAATGTGGCCGCCTTCGATCGTGCTCGGCAGCACCTGCCAGCTGCCCGAACCGACCCGGCTGATCTCGACCTCGCCGCCGCCGAGTCCGGAGATCGGGTCGCTGACCTGCACCGAGACCCGGGTCGGGTCGCTGCTCGAGTTCGCTTCGAAGCCGAGCTTCGGCGGTTCGGGGTCGTAGCGCAGCCGGACCGGCACAGAGGCGTTGGCCGGCTGTTCGTTGCCGGCAGCGTCTGCCCGCCAGATCCGCGCTTCCCATTCGCCTGGGCCGGGCACGGCGAGGCCGTCGATCCGCGAGATCGCGGCGCCGGGGCGGCTGCCGCTCACGCATTCCTGGGTGCCAACCCGGCAGACGCGATACTGCACCGCGACGATCGGCGCCCGGTCGGCTTCCGGCGGGTTTCCCCAGACGAGGTTGAATTCGTCGCGGTTGCGCCAGCCTTCGCCGCCTTCGACGCCGACCGGAACCGCGCCCGGCGCGGTGTTGTCGATCCGTACCGTCACCGGCGCCGATTCGCCACCGTTGCTGGCGGCGTCTTGGGCGCTCAGGTGCATCGCCTGGGTGCCTTCGGGCAGGCGAGGGGTCTGGACTTCGATTTGGCCGGGGCCGCTCGGACAGGGGATCTGTTGGGCGTAGTCGCAGGACCGCGCGCTCCCTTCCTGGGGGACGCCTCCAATCCACGCGGTCGCCGCTTTGACCCCGGTGTTGTCGGAAGCCTCGTAGCTCACCATCTGAGGACCGCTCGTCCATTCCCCGCGGGCGAGTGGTCCGTCGGGGACGATCGACACCGTCGGAGGAGTCGGGTCGACGACGGTGGCTTCGGCGGTAAAAGTCTGCAGGTAGTTCTGCCCCCTGGCCGAGCAGAACTTCGCCGCTGGCGCGCCGACGCAGACGACCCGCTGGACGATCCGCACAGCGCCCCCGAGGTCATAGCTCCGCGGCCTCGGCCAGCTCGAGGCCTGTGCCTTATCCGAGCGGGGACAGTGGCGGTCGGCACTCACGTTCTTGATCCCGACCGGCGTCCCATCCGCTCGCACCGCGTAGAGCTGCAGGGCGTAGCGGCAGTCGCGGCGGTGGGCGTAGCCCGACCAGCGCATGGTCGAAATCGCGGTCTCCGGCGGCGCGCTCAGCACAAAGGCCGACTGGGCGCCGACGGCGACGTGGCCGCTGCGCGCGACGTTGGCGGTGACCAGCCCCCGCAACCCCGGCCCGAGCGGGTTGCATGCTCGCCTCCACTTCATGTCTCTCGTCGCGAAGTTCTGGAAGGCACCGCTGGCGAATTCGCCGTCGGCCTGGCAGGCGGTGATCGTGAATTCGCCCGCCGCGGCCCGGCCGGGAGCGGCCAGCATGACCAGGGCGGTCGCGATCGCTGCCGCCAAGGCGAGGGCTCGCCACGATGGTCTAATCGATCCGCACCGCTGTCCCATCACGGTCCTCCGAACTGCGGTGGTTCGCCGGTCGGAACCGGGGCCGCGCGGGCGGGCGCGGCCGTTTCTGCGTCGCTGCCTTCAGGCGAGGATTCGACTGCCGGGTATTCGGGCGAGGCCGGCTCGAAGCTCTGTTCGGGCGGCGGCGTCGGTTCTGGTTCCGGTTCGGGCGCCGGTTCCGGCTCGGGTTCGGGCGCCGGTTCTGGCGACGGCGTCGGTTCGTATTCCTGCGGCGGCGTCGCTTCCGTCGGTTCGTAGACCGGCGCTTCGCTTTCGGGCGGCGGCGTTACGACTGGAGACGGTTCGCTCGCTTGCGGTGGCGGCGAGGAGGGCGGCGGTTCGGATTCCTGGCCGCCGGCGATCAGATTCCGCGCGGCGCCGAGCGGATCGACGCCCTGCTGGGCGCAATAGGTGGCGCCGCCGCCGATCGCCAGACAGCCGGCGATAACGGCAACCGCGGGGCCGGGACGCACCCCGGCCAGCGGGGTCGCGTCGACGGACGGGGTGTGGCTCGCCGCGGCGGCCGCCTGCTGCTTGACCTGGGCGCCGCCGCCGAAGATCTGCTGCTTGGCGGAGGCGAGCGCGTGGCCGGCGCGGTGGGTGATGCGCTCGACCAAGCCGGAGCTGGCCGCTTCGGCGGCCGGCATCGGCAGCAGCGCCCCGGCCTTCTCGCGCCATGCCTCGAGCTTCTCGCTGAAGGCGGCGCAGCGCCCGCAGCTCTCCAGGTGAGCCCGAGCGTGCTCTGCCTCCGTCGCGCCGGTGAGGCCGCAGACCAAGCGCAAGACCAGCGACTCGCCGCGATCGCAGCCGCCGCCGGCCTCCTCCCTCAGCACCTCCCGCGCCTTCTCCATGATCTCGCGCAGGTCGCGCTTGACGGTGCGCTCGCTGAGGCCGAGGCGCGCGGCGATCTCGGCGCGCTTGTGCCCGGCGCCCCAGAGGGCGAGGATCTCGCGGCGGCGCTCGGAGAGCGAGGAGGTGACCTCGCGGACGAGGAGCGTGAGCTCCGCATCGTCCTCGAGCGCGATCAGCTCCTCCGCAGGTCCGGGCTCGGCGGAGACCGCCCGCTCCAGCCCGCCCTCGAGCGGATCGACCGCCAGCTCGTGCTGTCGGTGGTCGTCCTCGCGGACCAGAGTCCGGTGGGCGACCGTGCAGATCCAGGAGTAGAGCTGCGCGGGATCGGAGATCGTCTCCCCCTGGTCGAGGAAGTACCTGCAGGCGCTCTGCACCGCTTCCTCGACCTCTTCGGCAGAGCGGCGCTGGTGGCGCCTGGCGAGCTGGGCGCGCAGCGCCCTCGCCCGCTCGCCGCGGAGGAGGCCGGCGAGCGCCTCGCCGGGGGCTCGAGCGGTCGCTGAGCTACTGCGCGGGTCCATCACCTAAACAGTGCGGTTGGCCGAGAAATTGGACCCCCCTCGCGCACCGCGAACCGCGGCAAGGGGCACGATCAGGGCGTAGGCGTGCCGCCGCGGGCCCAAGCCCTCGAGAGCGATCGGCGGCGGCGCGAGAAGGTCCCATCCCCACAACAGGGACAGACGGAGGCAAAGTGGCCCCCCGGCCCGCTCGCGAAATCTTTGCCATCAGCGCCTCCGCGGACAATTGTTGGAGCGAAGCGGTATTTCGCTCCAAAAGCTTCTACCGAGAGTGCTTTACCCAGTTATCAGGATGTCAATCGGGGGAGATGTCTTGCGTATTCTGCGCTCGCGCGTCGCCCGGGCAAATAGGGCTCGCCGGCCCACCAGAACGCCGGGACCCGCCTCGAGGGCGTCCCGCGGGAGCGACTCTCACCGCGACGCTTGTGTTGTCGGCTTCGCCGCCGGCTCGGTGACCGGAAGCGGCCCAACGATCAGTGTCGCGCCCGGTGTCCGCCTCCGTTTTGGTCTCACCCGGCCTCCGCCCGATCGATCGGGTTGAAGATCATGCAGCCGATCGCGTCGCGACGTCCGGTGAGGAGGTTGGGTGCCGCTAGTAGACGCGTCCGTAAGTACTGACCTGAATCTTTGAAGGATTCCGGAGCTGGGCATGGAATCCCTCCACCGATGGCACGCCCCGCCCGCGACAAGGTCGAGCTGAGCGAGGAGGAGCGCGCCGAGCTGGAGAGGATCGCCCGCGCCGAGAAGCTCCCCTGGCGCGAGGTGCAGCGCGCCAAGATCGTTCTCTATGCCGCCGCGGGCCAAAGCGACGTCGAGATCGCCGCCCGCCTCGACACATCTTCAGGCATCGTCGGCCGCTGGCGAAGGCGGTTCTGCGCCGAGCGCTTGGAGGGACTCAAGGACAAGCCACGCGTGGGGCGCCCGCGCCGTTTTCCCCCCGGAACAGGTCGCCGAGGTGAAGGCGATCGCCTGCGAGCTGCCCGCCGTCCACGGCCTGCCGCTCTCGCGCTTCAGCCGCGCTGAGCTGCACCGGCTGGTGATCGAGCGCGGGGTGACCGAGGCCTCGGCCTCGACGATCTGGCGCTGGCTGGCCGAAGACGCGATCCGCCCCTGGCAGGTGCGCTCCTGGATCTTCCGTCGCGACCCCGACTTCCTCGCCAAGGCATCGGTGGCGCTCGACCTCTATCAGCGCCGCTTCGAGGGCAGGCGACTACGGCCGAACGAGTACGTGATCTCGGCTGACGAGAAGTCACAGCTGCAGGCGCTCGGGCGTCGCCACCCGACCATGGCGCCGGGGCCCGGCCGTCCCATGCGACGTGAGTTCGACTACCGCCGTGGCGGCACCCTCGCCTACCTGGCCGCCTGGGACGTCCACCACGCCAACCTCTTCGGCCGCGTCGAGGAGAAAACCGGGATCAAACCCTTCGGGCGCTTGGCGGAGGAAGTGATGACCAGCGAGCCCTACGCCTCAGCTCGCCGGGTCTTCTGGGTCGTCGACAACGGCTCCTCCCACGCCGGGCGGCGGTCGATCGAGCGTCTCGAGGGTGCCTACGAGAACCTGCGCCTGATCCATCTCCCGATCCACGCTTCCTGGCTGAACCAGATCGAGATCTACTTCTCGATCGTGCAGCGAAAGGCGCTCACCCCCAACGACTTTGGCTCCCTGCAGGAGCTATCGGAGCGGTTGCTCGCATTCCAGGCGCGCTACGCCGAGATCGCCCGGCCATTCGAGTGGACGTTCACGCGCTCAGACCTGGAGCGGGTGATCGAGCGGGTAGACGGGCAGCGCGGTGAGGGCCGGCCACGGCTCGCTGCCTGACGCCTACGCGGCGAGCCGGATCCCGGCCGGGGTCGTGACGACGCCGGCCCGCACGGCGAGCGCCTCCAGCAGAGCGGCATGCATGAGATGGCGCGAGTCGCTTCCCAGGTCGAGGAGGGCAGAGTTGGCCAGCTCGCGGTCGATTCTGCCCGCCTCGGCCTGGGCGAGCGCGGCACGGGCCAGGCGTGCTCGTTCGATCGACCCGTCGATCGACTTCGTGGCGGCGTCGAGCAGATGGGGGTCGGGATCGTCGTCTTCGACCGCCTCGCAGAGGCGGCTGAGCACGGGCGACAGGAGTTTCGGCAGCTCGACCTGAAGCGAGAGGTCGACACATGGCAGCTCCCACAGCTCCTCGAAGAGATCGAGGAGCTCCATATCGGAGAGGCGGCGCAGCTCCTGCGCCGCCTCTCGCGAAGCGTGGGCGAGGAAGGCGCCGGCTTGGTCCTCATCCGAGGGGCCGCGCTCCACGCCGCAGCAGCGCTTGACCTTGCGACCGGAGCCGCAGGGACAGGGCTCGTTGCGCCCGACCTTGGCCACAGACAAATGGTGGCGAGCGCGCCGGTCAGAAAGACCGGGCACGATTACGCGCAGAACTTACGGACGCGTCTACTAGCACCTCGCAGCCGCCGTAGCCGCGCGCCGCCGCGAGCAGCATCGAGGCGCCGAGCCAGACCCAGAAGAAGACGTTGCCGTCGGCCGGAGTGAGGATCGAGAAGGCGACGGTGGCGGCGATGGCGACCGCCGTCAGCCAGCAGGCGAGCGGCGAGCAGACGGCGTGGTCGCGACAGATCGCCTCCGTGGCCGACCGCCGGTAGGCGGCGGTGATCAGCTGGGCGGCGAGCGTCGCGATCGCCGGCAGGACCACGAGGGCGCCGAGCGCATCCCACCAGGTGAAGCCGGCAATGGCGATCGGTACTCCGATCGCGATCAGCCCGACGACGACGCGGCTGGCGGTACCGATCGGGCCGATCTCGCGCTGGCCTCCGAACAGAGCGCGGCTGGCGTCGTGGGCCGAGGCAACCGGGGTCATGAAGCACTCCTTCCGTCAATAGATCGGCAAAAGCCGATATCGTAAAGAATCGAAATGAGCGATGTAGTCACCACCGCACCGTTTGCCCTCGCCGCCACGCCAGAGCGCACCCAGCTGCTCGCCAAGTACTTCCGCGGCCTCGGCGACCCGACCCGGCTGCGCGTCCTTCGGCTGCTGGAGGCGGAGGGCGAGCTGGCGGCCGGCGAGATCGTTGAGCGCTTGGGAATCCCACAGGCGACTGCCTCGACCCACCTCGGCTGCCTGCGCTGGTGCGGCTTCGTCGCGACCCGCCGCGAGGGTCGCTCGGTGATCTATCGAATCGCCGACGAGCGGGTGGGTGAGCTGGTCGCCCTCGCCGAGTCGCTGCTCGCCGACAACGCCGAGCACGTGGCGTGCTGTGTGGTGATCGACTCCGCGACCCCTGCCGGCAAATGAAGGTCGAACTCCTCTACTTCGACGGGTGCCCGAACTACCAGCCGCTGGTGGCGCAGATTGTCGAGCTGCTCGCCGAGCGAGGGATCGAGGACGAAGTGCAACTGCGGCGCGTCGAGTCCAGCGAGGACGCCGAGCGTGAGCGCTTCCTCGGCTCACCAACGGTGCGGGTCGATGGATTCGACGTCGAAGCCGGTGCGGAGGAGCGCACGGACTTCGGTCTCAAGTGCCGGATCTACCCCACGCCGGAGGGGCTGTCGGGGATGCCGCCGCGGCCGTGGATCGAGGCCGCGATCGGCCCGGCGGGCGCGGCCTCACCACGGGAGTGAGGCGTTACCCGAGCCCGGCGGCGGCGAGCGCCTCGGCGGGGTGCGGCTAGTGGACCATCTCGACCATCTTGCCGTCGCGGAAGGTGGTTAGGTTGGCGACCGGTTCTGCTTCGGTCCCCTCCTCTGGCGAAGGCGGGCGGAGGATGATGACCACGTTCTCGCCGGCGTCGATCACGTCCACGAGCTCTCCAACGGCGCGGTTCTCGATCGCTCGGCGCATGAACGCGAGCGCCTGGCCGCGCCCGTTGCAGGCCCCGGGCGCCGAGGGATCGCCGCCGTGCCACTCGACGTCGGCGGCGAGAAGATCGGCGATCGGCTCGAGTTCGCCGCGCATGACGGCCTCATAGCCGCGACGGGCGAGCTCGGCGTTCGTTTCACCCATGCCCGCGATTGTTCCACCCCGCCGGAGGGAATCGAACACACGGGTAGTGCCCTTCACCCACGTCGGCAGACTGCTGACGCGCGAGGACCCGGCGGTGAGCGAGCTGCTCGCCGCGCAGCGGCGAGCAGACGAAATTGAGGTGCGACTCGGCGCCACTGTCGAGCGGGTGAGCCGCCGCCTCTTCGAGGCCCTCGATCGACGGCAGCCGCGCCGTCTTCGACGGGATGCAGGCCCAGTAGGGCGACTACGCGGCGATCCCGCGCGTCGTCTTCTGCGAGCCGGAGGTTTCCGCGGTCGGGCTCACCGAGGCTGCCGCGCGTGAGCAGGGATCGAGGTCGCGAGCGCCCGCCTCGACCTGGCCGAGTCGCTGGCCCGCCCCTGGACGTACGAACGCGACCCGCGCGGCCAGCTCGGGCTGCTCGTAGACCGCCGGCGCAGCGTCCTTCTCGGCGCTTGGGCCGTTGGCCCGCTGGCGGGCGAGTGGATTCACTACGCAGTCCTGGCGTAGCTCAGTGGATCAGAGCAGCCGCCTCCTAAGCGGCAGGTCGCCGGTTCGAGTCCGGCCCGGGCACTCTCCGTCTGTGGGTCGGAACATATGAAGCCCTGTGGCGCGGATAGGCCAGTAAAGCGACTGGCGGGCGACGACGCCGTTCTGATCTTTCGATTCGGCTGTTTGGCCTCGGGAGGAGCTTGGTAGGTGCCCCCGCCAGGAGGCGAACAGGCGATCATTCGGCTTGAAAGCGTCCGCCTTTCTGAAAGAACCGGAGATCGAGAATGACGGATCCGGGTTCGGCTTCGCGATCTATCCGAGGCGAGGAATGGTCCGGCCGAGGCAGCGCACCTGTGACGGCACCATCCCCCAGCGCCGGTAAAAGCGCAATGCGTCGTCGTTGCCGGCGACAACCGCAAGGCCGATGACGCCCACGCCGATCTCGGCGAGCCGCCGCTCGACCTCCTCCATAAGCAGCGAGCCGATGCCCCAACGACGTAGCTCAGGCTCGACCGAAAGCGCCTCCAGCTCACCGATCCGCTCATCGGTCTCGAAGCTGCGGTCGCCTTCGCGCAGACGAAAGAACGCAAAGCCGACCGGCGAACTCTCGTGCTCGGCGATCAGGAGCCAAGCGTCACCGGCGCGCAGCCAGCGCTCGAACTCAGCGCGGCGCCGTTGCCAAGAGTCCGCCGCAGCGCGCAAAGGCAGGATCTCGCCCTCGGCGGCTTCAGCGTCGTGCTCGTGCATTGCCTGCAGCAGTGGCCCGACCTCGTCGAGTCTCTCGGGGCCCGCCTCGACGATCTCGACTTCGGGCGGAGCTGTCGGCTGCGCAGCCAAGGTGAGCACGAGCCTACAGCGACGGTGCCCATAGCATCTCCGCGGGCGCTCGCAGACCGCTCGCAACGGGGCCTGCCCGGGCCCCCGCCTTTTGGGTCATTAGCCGAACCACATCGTGTGCGGAAATACCGATCCCTCCAGCATGCGGATTGGCAAGCTGCAGGGATCATTTTTTTCGCCGTCGAAGGAGAGAGCGGCGGGGACTGGATTTTGATCTCCGCCACGATCGAGGCTAGCTCCGCGCAGCAGGCTGTCGCCCGGGCCGCGCCGGGAGAGGGTCGCTATCGGGTCCGGTCGCTGGGCGAGCCGCGACCAAGCCCGCAGCTCTTCTGGGTTCCGGCTTGGGGGCCGCCGCAAATGCTCGCGAAGTAGCGGCGCACGAACCCCTTTCCGTGGTGGGTGGCGATCACACACCGGGACTCCGGAAGGTTCGCCTAGGCCTTAGAAATCCGTAAGGCACTAAGGTTGTAATTCATGCCCCAATCCGCCCACAGCGGTGACAGCTTCTCTGTAGCGCGGGCATCTCCCGTCTGGGGGGAGGCACTGCGACAGGTGCGTGCGGACATCTCGGCGCGCCGTGGGGCGGGTGAGGCGAAAGCAGCGGTCGAAGGCACGCCGAGCGTGCTTTCAGCCGCAGACACGCCGCTGTCAGCGGCGCTCGAAAGCCAATCCGCGCTCGGAGATCCTGAGTATTCGGCCCTCGTCGCGAGTGCCGCCGAGCTCCTCGCCTTGGTCACCGCGATCTGGGGCGTGAACCGGCCCGGGCGCGGACGACGCGAGACCCTTGTCGACCTGCTCGAGAGACGCCTCAGTGCCCACGAGCGAGCGGTGCTCGAAGGCGAGCTGACCTACGCCGTCTCGCCAAGCGAGGCGGAGGAACCCGCAGCGCGCCTCGGAAAACTCGCTTCCCGGCTGTCGGCCGGCGGCGAGCTCTCGGACAGCCATCTCGTTGCGCTGCAGGAGGCGGCACTGGCCCTGGCGGCGCTACAGGTGCGAGCGGCCGGCAACATCGCCACCGCCGGGGCCGCGTCCGAGGCGGCAGAGCCAAGCGATCCCCGAGTTCGGGGCCTACTTCGACGCATCAGCGCTGAAGTCGGCGCCCCGGCCGAAGAGGGTCTGCGCCGTGCTCCCGCCGGCCACGATGCCGTCGCGCTTCACCTCGGGGCGGGCCTGCGCCTGCTCGTCTCCCGACGCGCCGTTCGGGGGTTCGCTTCAAAGCCGCAGGGCGCGGCGGGCCTCGCCGCGTTTCTGCAGGGGGCCCGGGTGGCCTGGCTCGAGCTGGCAAGGACCGAGCACGTCGTCGTCGTCGCGCTCGACCGGGAGTTGAACGTCCCCACCTACGAGGAGCGTTTCGGCAGCCTCGCGGCTGTGATCATCGAGGGTGCCCAAAACGTCCTCTGCGGATCGCGGCTGGCTACGCGAGCGGAGGACTTTCGCCACGACAAGGCGTGGTCGTCACAGGCGGTGGGGCTCAGCTTCGTCATGGAGTCCTACATACGGGGCCTTCGCGGCGTCCCCGACGGATTCGAACAGGCCCAGCTGATCGCTCTGACGCGATTGGTCCGGGCGGTCGCGGCGATCGCGTTGATCGACCTGCACCGCTCGGCGCTGATGTCCAGCAACGGTCATTCCAAACCTGCGCGCAATCGAGCGCAGGAGAGAGGAGAAGAGCATGCCTGAGATCATGTTTGCGGCAAACGGCGGCGAGGCACCGGGTTACCTCGCCGAGCCGAGTGAAAAGACGGGACCCGGCGTGATCGTCCTCCAGGAGTGGTGGGGCGTCGACGAGCACATCCGCTCGGTCTGCGACCGGCTGGCAGCCGAGGGATTCTTCGCCCTCGCTCCCGACCTCTACCGCGGCAAGACGACCACCCAGCCCGACGAGGCCGAACAGCGGATGATGGCGCTCTCGATGGAGCAGGCCGAGAAGGACATGGCAGGCGCCGTCGAGTACCTGGCGGCGCTCGATGGCGTCAGCCACCCGCAGCTCGGCGCGGTCGGGTTCTGCCTTGGCGGCGGCCTCGCGATCTGGGCAGCTGCGAGCAATCCCCGCATCGGCGCCGCCGTCAGCTACTACTACGTGATGCCCCACGGCAAGCCCGACTTCGCGACGATCGAGGGGTCGGTTCTCGGTCACTTCGGCACCGCTGACCAATTCGTCTCGCCGGAGGAAGCGCGCGCGCTCGAGGGCGAGCTCAGCACTGCCGGCGTCGACACGAGGTTCGAGTACTACCCAAACGCCGGCCACGCCTTCTTCAACGACACCAACCGGCTCGGGACCTATGACTCCTTCCAGGCCGAGATCTCATGGCGACGCACCGTCGACTTCCTCCGGGAGCGGCTCGAGGGCTAGCGACGATCGTCGGCCAGCCCCCTCCGAGCCCTAATCGAGACGCGCTTCCAGCGCCGCCAGTTGCTGTTCGAGCTGGGCCGGCAACCGCTCGCCGAACTGAGCGAGGTGGGCCTTGACCTGGGGCAACTGGTCGCGCAGCAGCTCGGTGTCAACCGAGAGCAGGTCCTGCATCGTCTCGGCGGAGATCTCGAGCCCCTCGGTTTTGACGTCGCCCGGGGTCGGCAGCCGCCCGATCGCCGTCTCGACCGCCTCGCCCGCGCCGTCGCAGCGGCGGGAGATCCACTCGAGGACGCGGCTGTTCTCGCCGTAGCCGGGCCAGAGGAACTTGCCGTCGGCGTCCTTGCGGAACCAGTTGACGAGAAAGATCTTTGGCAGCTTCGCGCCCTTGCGTTCGCCGATCTTCAGCCAGTGACCGAAGTAGTCGGCCATGTTGTAGCCGCAGAAGGGCAGCATCGCCATCGGGTCGAAGCGCAGCTTGCCGACCTCCCCGGCCGCCGCCGCCGTGGTCTCGACCGACATCGTCGCCCCGAGGAAGACCCCGTGCTTCCAATCGAACGCCTCGCTGACCAGCGGGACCGCGGTGGCCCGCCGACCGCCGAAGAGAATCGCGTGAATCGGAACGCCGGTCGGGTTGTTCCACTCCTCGCTGAAGGTGGGGCAATGCTCGATCGAGACCGTGAAGCGGGAGTTCGGGTGCGCCGCGGGCTGCTCGGAATCCGGAGTCCAGTCGTTGCCGCGCCAATCGAGGAGATGCGATGGCGGGTCGGGGGTCATTCCCTCCCACCAGACATCGCCATCGTCGGTCTTGGCGACGTTCGTGAAGATCGTCTCGCTCGCGACCGTCTTCATCGCGTTGGGATTCGTCTCCTCATTGGTGCCGGGGGCGACGCCGAAGAATCCCGCCTCGGGGTTGATCGCGTAGAGCCACCGGTCCGGGCCGAAGCGGAGCCAGGCGATGTCGTCGCCGATCGTCTCGACCTTCCAACCGGGCAGCGCCGGCGGCAGCATGGCGAGGTTAGTCTTGCCCGAAGCCGACGGAAACGCCGCCGCGACGTTCGTCACCTCACCGTCCGGGGAGGTGAGCCGCAGGATCAACATGTGCTCGGCCATCCACCCTTCGTCGCGGGCCACGACGGAGGCGATGCGAAGCGCCAGGCACTTCTTGCCGAGCAGAGCATTGCCGCCGTAGCCGGAGCCGAAGGACCAGATCTCGCGCGTCTCGGGGAAGTGGACGATGTACTTGTCCTCCTTGCTGCACGGCCAGGGCACGTCCTTCTGGCCATCCTCGAGCGGCATCCCGACCGAGTGGACGCAGGGGACGAAGTCGCTATCGTCTCCCAGCGCCGCGAGCGCCTCCGTCCCCATCCGGGTCATGATCCGCATCGACGCCGCGACGTAGGGGGAGTCGGTGAGCTGGACGCCGATCTGGGCGATCGGGGAGCCGATCGGCCCCATCGAGAACGGCACCACGTACATGGTGCGGCCCTTCATGCAGTCCTTGAACAGGCCCGCCAAAACGACGCGCATATCCCGCGGGTCGCGCCAGTTGTTGGTCGGTCCGGCATCCTCCTCGCGCTCTGAGCAGATGAAGGTCCGGTCCTCGACACGGGCGACGTCGTCGGGGTCCGAGAGAGCGAGGAAGGAACCGGGCCGCTTCTCCTCGGAGAGCCGCTCGAGGGCGCCGCTGTCGACGAGCGCCTCCGTCAGCCGGTCGTACTCTTCGGCGGAGCCGTCGCACCAGTGGACGGTGCTGGGCCCGGCCAGGTCTGTAATCAGCGCGACCCAGGCGAGGAGATGCTGGTTCTCAGTCGGGCTTGCGGTTGCGGATCCTGCCGCCTTCACGTTCAAACTCACTTTCCTTCCATTGGCTTGGCTGTCGGGGGCCGACCGAGGTCGGTCTTCGCTTTGGTTCCAGGACCGCTCGACGGATCGGCATCTGCCGCGCTCGCTTCACGGTCCCTCCGTCTAACCGCTCTCCGCCACGCTCGGTTGCGGCTCTTTCACCTCGGCGCCTTCGCCGGCCATGATCGCGTGGCGAGCGCCGGGAACACCGAACTCGTACGGACCGCCGACCACGCGAGGGATCTCGTCGAAGTTGAAGATCGGCGGCGGCGAGGTGACCTGCCACTCGATCGAGTTGGCGCGCCAGGGGTTCGCCGCGGCCTTCGGCCCGAAGCGCCAGCTGACGATCATGTTGTAGAGGAAGACGAGCTGAACGGCGCCGAGGATGAAGGAGAAGACCGAGATCAGCAGGTTCCAGTCGCCGAATTGGGCGGCGTAGTCGGCGACCCGCCGCGGCATCCCGTCCATCCCCACCCAGTGCATCGGGATGAAGGTGCCCCAGGTGCCGACCAGGGTGCCCCAGAAGTGGACGCGGCCGAGTTTCTCGTCGTACATCCGCCCCGTCATCTTCGGGAACCAGTGGTAGATGCCGGCGAAGATCGTGAAGACCGAGCCGCCGAACAGCACGAAGTGGATGTGGGCGACAATGAAGTAGGTGTCGGAGACGTGGATGTCGATCGGCACCATGCCGAGCATCACGCCGCTGATGCCGCCGATCGTGAAGGTGACGATGAAGGCGAGCGCGAACAGCATCGCCGTCGAGTAGGTGTGGATCTTGCCGAAGAACAGGGTGGCGAGCCAGGAGAAGATCTTGATCCCGGTCGGCACCGCGATCAGCAGGGTCGTGAACATCATCGGCACCCGCAGCCAGCTGAACATGCCGGCGACGAACATGTGGTGCGCCCAGACCGAGTAGCTGAGCACGACGATCCCGATCAGCGCCAGCGCCATCAAGCGGTAGCCGAAGATCGGTTTCCGCGAATGGGTCGAGATGACCTCCGAGATGATCCCGAAGCCCGGCAACATCATGATGTACACCGCCGGGTGCGAGTAGAACCAGAAGATGTGCTGGTAGCTGATCACGTCGCCACCGGCCGCGAAGTCGAAGAAGTTGGTGCTCAGGAGGCGGTCGAAGAGGACCATGAACTGGGCGCCGGCGATGAACGGCGTCGCGGCGACGACCAGCAGCGAGGTCGAGAGGTTGGCCCAGACCAGCAGCGGCATCCGCCAGAAGGTCATCCCGGGCGCACGCATGGTGATGATCGTGACCAGGAAGTTGAGCGCAGTCGCGATCGAGGAGGCGCCGGCGAACTGGACGCCGAGGTTGAAGAACGACTGGCCCAGCGGAGCTCCGGTGGAGAGCGGCGCGTAGCCGGTCCAGCCGGTGTCGAAGGCGCCGCCCGGGGCGAGGAAGCTGCCGACGAAGAGCAGCCCGGCGATCGGCAGCATCCAGAAGCTGAGCGCGTTGAGGCGCGGGAACGCCATGTCGGGGGCGCCGATCGCCAGCGGCAGCACGTAGTTCGCGATCCCGGCGAAGACGGGGACGACGAAGACGAAGATCATGATCGCCGCGTGGGCGGAGAAGAGCCCATTGAAGGTGCTGGCGTCGACGATCTGGGTGCCCGGCTGCGCCAGCTCGGCCCGGATCAGCATCGCCATTAGGCCGGCCACAAAAAAGAAGAAGAAGTTGGTGCAGATGTACTGGATGCCGATCACCTTGTGGTCGGTGTTGACGCGGAAGTAGTCCTTCCAGCTGCGGGCGCCGTGCTGTGAGTGGTCCTCGGGGATGGTCGGGGCGCCAACCGCCCAGCGAATCCAGTAGTCGAAGCAGCCGATGCCGGCGAGGAAGCCGAGTGGGCCGGTGATCAGCGGCACGACGACGTGCGGGTAGCCGGTCTGTTCGGTCTGCCAGATCGGCAGCCCGGAGATCGCGCGCAGGACGACCACGAGGCCGACGCCGAAGGCGATACCGGCGAACGTGCCGAGGGCCGCTCGGTACCAGCCGGGGCGCTTCAGGGCAGCCAAATCCGCCGCCTCCTCTGCTCGGTCCGATCAGCCGCCATGACCCTCAGCCCTTCCCAGACTCCGGCGGAGGACGAGCTCCAACTCGTCCAGAGCCGCCTTTGAATCGCCCGTGCTCGGCACGCTTCCGTAAACCGTGCGCAGCGGAAAGTCGCCGACGGACACCGCCTGCACGATCAAGCCGAGATGTCCCGGCGGCACCGGCGGCACCCGAAGCCTTCGAAGTTGCGGTAGCCGCTCACGGTGCTCGTCGTACTCCTCTGCTCCGCAGACCTGACGAGCGACCGTGAAGCTCATCGCGCCTTCAGATCTCCAGCCCGACGAAGGCACCTAGTCCCACGACATGTCCCTCATGTGGAAGTAGCGATCCCAGGCGTCGATGACGACCTCATGGCAACCGGGCGGCAACTCGCCGTCGCCGAGAAGGACGCTGCAGGCCTCCTCGAGCGACTCGGGGTCGTAGCGTTCCATCATCGCGATGGAGGCCTCGACGGCATCTGGCCCGCAGCACAGGACGCGGAACCGCAACCGCTCCTCGTAGGTGCTCTGTTCAGCCAAGTTCCTCACGCGCCGCGACCCTCCGAAGCGGGGGTCGTAAAGCCGGTCTCGGCGTCGATCACCCAGATCGCCACCAGCGCACGACTCAGCCTGGCCAAGACGCAGCGGCTCGCGAGATCGGCACGCTGGTGACCGTGGCGCGGCGCGGGTTCGCGCCAGGCGAGCGCCGCGACTCGGGCAAGGTGCAGATTCTGTTGATGCCAGGCTTCCTCGTGTGCGAAGAGCTGCGGGCGCTGATCCAGGTAGCAGTCGCTCAAGAGCTTGCCCGCACGGAGCGAAATCGCTTCCCGCATTTCGAGGCTATCGAGCGATCGCGGCTTGCCTCGTTGCTGATCGAGGCGCTCCAAGAGCGGCATCTCGCGGGCGCCGACGCGCAACCAGAATGCGCGTACCGCCACCAACGCCTCTGCCCGCAGATTGCGGTCGACGTCGGCGCGACGAGCGAAGTGCATCGCGGCGTGGGGCGGCCGTAGCGACAGGCACTGCTCCAACCAGACAGCGGCATCCCAATACCCCACGGCCCTCTGCAGGGCGTGGGCGCCGCGAGACACCTCGTCCACGGTCCGCTCCAGCTCCTTGCCGCGCATCGAAGCCGCTTCGTCGCGCTCCGGCCTCGCGGCCCCGGCGGATTCGAAGTTGATCGCGCCCTGCGCAGCGGCTGCCGCCAGCGCCAACGAACCCGCCTCGAAGCTCGAGAAAGCCTCGGGGCGATCAGCCGATTCGGACCCGAGCAGCGCCAGGGCTTGGCGCGCCCCCAGAGCCGGCCGATGGATCGCGCTCGGCGCGAGCGCCTGCGCATAGCTGCGCTCGGCGCATCGGGTCAACGACTCGATCCGGTTCAAGCGCCGCTCCAGCCCGTGCAGCAGATGCACACGCCTGCCGCCGCCGGGCGCACCGAGCGCTCCGCGGGTCTGGGCGCAGGACTCGATCACGCTCGCCGCGGCGAGGAGCAAGCGACGGCCGTCCTGGCCGTCCACCGCCAGCAGCCGAACGATCTCGACCTCGTTTTCATCGAGTATTGCTGCCGCCGTCGGGATCGCGTCCTGCGGCCTGATCGGTCGGGCGCCGCGGGCAACCGCCGCCGAGCTCCACAGGTCGCCGAACGTCTTTCGCCATCCGGTCGGACCGGACCCGATGCCGCAGTCGACTACCGAGGCTCGGTGGTCGAGCTCGGCGCTTGGTCCGAAGCGACTGCCGCCCGCGTCAAGATCCTGGATCGGCCACTCACTTCGATCCGGGAAGGTTCGTTCCATTTCTTCCATTTCGCTAACCTTAACACTTTCTAAGGTATGCTATCTTCATGCAGATGGCCCTCCTTGAGCATTGCCAGCGATCCTGATGCCTCGTCCTGAAAAACAGCCCCAGAGCGGACCGCCGCAGCCCATCCACCGGATCAAGGCCGACTTCTTCCGGACCCTCGGACATCCCGCGCGGATTCGCGTTCTCGAGCTGCTGCGAGACGGTGAGCTGACCGTCGGCAAGCTGCAGGCGGAGCTCGAGATCGACTCCAGTGGCGCCTCCCAGCACCTGGCGGCGATGCGCCGCCAAGGGCTGCTCGAGTCACGACGCGAGGGAACGAGCGTCTACTACCGGGTGCGAGACCCGCGCTCCTTCCAGTTGCTCGAGACCGCTCGGCAGCTGATCACCTCCCACCTGGAGGAAACGAATGCCCTGCTCGGCGAGCTGGACAGCTCGCCGTCAGGCGCTCGCCCGGTTGGCGCCAAACGCCGATGAAGGGACACCGCCCGATCTTGAGCACGGGCCCCTGGCACTCCGAATGGGGGGCACCGGGGGCGCCGAAGGAGGTCTCGGGCGTTCAGGTCACCGAGATCCTCCTTCGCCAGGACGAGGGCGACGAGGCCCTCGTCGCCCTCGTCGACGGTCGCTTCGCCCTGACCGGGACGACGACCTTCGCCATCGGTACCGCCCAAGCGGTGATGCGCCACGCCCGCCGGCGTTCTCGTCACCCACGCGAGAAGCACAGCACCTGGCTGCTCGCGGTCGCCGAGGAGCTGAGCGATTCGCCGCCGCGGACCTTCGTGCCTCGCTGAGGACGATGTCCAGTTGGCCGGCCCCGTAGGCCGGAGCCCGCATCAAGACAAGTAATCTTAGAAGTCCTTAAGGTACATCAGGAATTTCCCCAGCTTCACGCCTTGGCGACCCGAGGGCCGCCGAGCGACATATCCGTCCCACCGTGAGTCGCGCGGCTCTCAGCTGGATCAGCTGCTGAGCCGAGGCTCGCGGGCCGAACAGCCCCCCTTCTTCGCGCCTCGCGCCGACCGGAGACCCAGCAAGTTGGCCAGGGCCGCTGGCTTCAAACAGAGTGAACCGAGACATCCCGACCGCGTCGACATCGCGACCGAAAAGACTCCGATTCCCGGCCAGGACCTGGCCGTGAGCGGGGTCGAGCTGCTCGCACTGGGCGGCGCGGCGCTGCTGGTCGGCGGAACGCTCGCGCCCGCTGCGCGCCGAGCCCTGGCGGTCGCGATCGTGGTCCAGGCGGCCGGCGTCGCTCTGCTCGGCCTCAGCGGCGCCCTTGTCACTTTCGGGGCGCCGGTCATCGGTGCCGCCTTCCGAAGCAACCTCGACCCGGCGCTCGGCATCGACGGCCTCACCGGCTTCTTCCTCGCGACCCTAGGGCTGGTTGCAGCCCCCTCGCTCGTCTACGCCCGCGGCTACTTGGCGGGCACCCAGCGACCGCGGGTCCTCGTCTCCCTGTTCGGCCTGTTCCTGATCGCCCTCGCCGGAGTCCTGACCGCGCGTGATCCATCCCTGTTCCTCGCCTGCTGGGAGCTGATGACCCTCGTGCCCGCCGCCGCGATCCTCGTGCGCCGCAATGATGCGGCGGTCCGCCACGCGGTCTTCGTCTACCTGGCGGTCACTCACCTCGGCGGCGCCGGCGTCTGGATCTGCGTTCTCGCCCTCGCCCACTACGGCGCGCTGGGCAACCCCGGGGTACTGCTCGACCAGGGCGGGGCGGTGCAGACGCTGGTCCTGCTCAGCGCGATCATCGGCTTCGGCACCAAGGCCGGCCTGATGCCGTTGCACTCGTGGCTGCCCCGCGCCCACCCCGTGGCGCCGAGCAACGTCTCCGCCCTGATGTCGGGGGTGATGATCAAGGTCGCCCTCTACGGCCTGATCCGCGTTCTCTTCGAGTGGGCCGGCCCGGCGCCGCTCTGGGCGGGCCTGGTGGTGCTCGGCCTCGGCCTGCTCTCCTCGCTCGGCGGCGTGCTCTACGCGCTCGTGCAGCACGACCTGAAGCGGTTGCTCGCCTTCCACTCGATCGAGAACGTCGGCATCATCGCGCTGGGCCTCGGCGCTTCGATCGTCTTCGCCTCCCAAGGTGAGGCCACCTGGGCGGCGATCGCCTTCGCCGCCGCTCTGCTGCACGTCTTGAACCACGCGGTCTTCAAGGCGCTGCTCTTCCTCGCGGCGGGCGCATTCGAGCGCGCCGTCGGCGGCCTCGACCTCGATCGGCTCGGCGGGCTGCTGCGCCGCATGCCCTGGACCGGGGGCGCCTTCCTGATCGGGTCGATGGCGATCGCCGGCGTGCCGCCGCTGAACGGGTTCGCCTCGGAGTGGCTGACCCTGCAGGCGCTGATCCACGTCGCCTTCGGCCCCTCCCTCGGCCTCGGTTTGGCCGGCGCCCTCGCCGCAGCCGGCCTCGCGGCGACCGCGGCGCTCGCCGTCTTCTGCTTCGTCAAGGTAGTCGGACTGGTGTTGCTCGGCCAACCACGTCGGGCCGAGGCCGAGCGGGCGGTCGAGGCGTCGACCAGCATCTGGGCCGCGCCGGTGTTCCTGGCCGGCTGCTGCGTAGCCCTGGGGGCGACCCCCGGCCTGCTGGTCCCCTGGTTGATGGAGCTCGCGCCGCAGCCGCGGAGCCTCGCCGCCGAGCCGGGCCTCTCGATTCCCGGCACCGGCTCGCTGCCCTCGCCCTGGCTGCTGCTCGGGATCGTCGCGCTGAGCGGGCTGCTGTGGCTGCTGCGCGGCTCGCGGCGCTCGGCGCCGGTCCCTGCCTGGGCCTGCGGGCAGCGAATCGAGCCGTCGCTCAACTGGAGCTCGGCCGGCTTCACCAAGCCGCTGCGCCTGGTCCTGGAGGCCGTCCTGCGACCTCGGCGCGAGGTCATCGTCGTGAAAGGGGGCGGCCGGGTGCAAGCGGTCCGCTATCGCGGCGAGATCCCGCACCTCTTCGACACTCTGCTCTACGGGCCGGTCCAGCGCGGCGCCATGAGGAGTGCGCTCCTCGCCCGCCGCCTGCAGTCCGGCAGCGTCCGTGGCTACGCCGCCTATCTGCTCGCGCTGCTCCTTGCCGTGCTTGCCCTGGTTCGAATCGGAGCGATCGGGTGAGCGCCGCGGCGGGAGCGATCCAGCTGATCGGCGGGCTCGCGCTGGCGCCGCTCCTCCCGGGAGCGATACAAGCGCTGAAGGCGCGCCTTCAGGGGCGCCGCGGACCATCGCCGCTGCAGCCCTACCGGGAGCTGCGTCGACTCTGGGGCAAGTCGCTGGCCGACCCGCAGCCGACCACGGTCGTCTACCGGCTGGCGCCGTGCCTCGTCGCCGCGGCGATGATCCTCACCTTGTTCCTGGTGCCAATCGGCGGCCTCTCGCCCGACTGGCCGCTCGGGAACGACGCGATCGTCCTCGTCGGCCTCTTCGCCCTGGCGCGCTTCGCCCTGGCCGCGGCCAGCTGGGATACGGGCTCGGGATTCGCGCTGATGGGCTCGAGCCGCGACCTGACGCTGTCGGTCTTCGCCGAGGCGCTCTTCGTCTTGGCGCTGATCCTCGCCGCCCTGCCCGCCGGCAGCACCGACCTGGTCGCGATGAGCGCCGCCGCCAACGGCTCCGCGATCTGGTCTGAGCCGGCGCACTGGTGCGCCGCCGCCGCCTTCGGCCTCGTCGTCCTCGTGGAGACCGGCCGCCAACCGATCGACAATCCCGACACCCACCTCGAGCTGACGATGATCCACGAGGGGCCGCTGCTCGAGTACGCGGGCCGCGACCTCGCGCTCTTGGAGTGGAGCGCCGCCGCCCGCCACTGGGTGGTGCTGGTCTTGGCGGCGGAGCTCTTCGGACCTCACTGGGGCGGTTTCGGCGCCCGGCTCGCCTGCCTTGCCGCCGGCGTCGCCTTGATCTGCGTGGCGCTGGCACTGACCGAGACGGCTCAGGCGAAGATGCGGATCCTGCGGGCCCCCGCGCTGCTCTCCGGCGGTTGTCTGCTGGCCCTCGTCGGCTTGATCTCCTGGCTGGTGAGCTGAGGTGAGCACCGCGGCCATCACCGTCCTCGTCGTCCTCGGGTTCGCCGTGATGCTCGCCCGCCGCCGCAGCGTCGCGACGGCGCTCGTCGCAGCCCAGGCGCTGGTGCTGGGCATTGCGGCGATCTCGCTGGCGGGCGATCGTCCCGCCGGCTTCCTGGTCGCCGCGATCATCCTCGCGGTGCGGGCGGTCGCACTACCGCTGCTATTGGTCTTCACCCGACGGCGCACCCCCGAGCCCTACCTGGTCGTGCCCGCCACCACGGTCCTCGTGCGCTTGGTCCTCGCGGCCGCCGTGGTCCTGATCGCCACCGCCTCGATCCCACCGCTCGGCCTCGGCGACCGCGCTGCCGAACACGGTGCTGTCGCGCTGCTGGCGCTCGGCATCGCGATCGTCGTGATGCGCCGCCCGGCGCTCCTGCAGGTTCTCGGGATCTTGGTGGCGGAGAACGGCATCTACCTGCTCGCGATCTCCGTCCCCGGCGGGCTCCCGTTCGTGATCGAGCTCGGCGTCCTCTTCGATCTGGTCCTGGTGGTGACCGTCGCCGCCGCCTTCACCCAGAAGATCCACGCCGAGGTAGGCAGCGGCGACACCGACCTCCTCAGGAGCCTCCGTGACTGACGCCGTGCCCGCGCTGATCGTCGCCGTCCTCGCGATCCCGCTCCTCACCGCCGGGCTGATGACGCTGGTGCCGAGCGCCGCTGCAGCCGATCGGCTCAATCTTGCCTCCTCCGCCCTGACCGCGACGGCCGCTCTGGTGCTGGCGATCGTCGCGCTCGCCGCGACGCCGGACGTCGCCTCTCGAGCCAGCTGGTATGTCCTCGACGCAGCGTCGGGTCTTTTTCTCGCCCTGGTCGCCGTCGTCGGCTTCGCCAGTGCGGCGATGTCGCCGTTCTACCTCCGCCACGCCGGGCGCAGCTGGTTCACGGCCCGCCGCTCACACGTCTGGTACTACGCCGCATTCAACGCCTTCTGGGCGGCCCTACTCGCCCTCCCGCTCGCCGACAACCTGGCCCTCGCCTGGCTTTTGATCGAGGCGACCACTGCCGCCTCGGCCCTGCTCGTCGCCTTCAGCGGCAAGCGCAGCGCCCTCGAGGCAGGGTGGAAGTACGTCGTCCTCACCACCCTCGGCCTCGGCATCGCCCTGCTCGGAATCGTCGTCCTCTTCGTCGCCGTCGGCTCGGTCGGCTCGGGGCTCGGTCGGCTCGACTGGCAGGTGCTGGCCCAGCACTCAGCCGGGCTTCCGCAGGAGGCGACGCTCGCCGCCTTCGTGCTGATCCTGGTCGGCCTGGCGAGCAAGATCGGCTGGGCGCCCGTCCACAACTGGCTGCCCGACGCCCACAGCGAGGCGCCGCCACCGGTCAGCGCCTTGCTCTCCGCGGCGCTGCTTCCGACTGTCCTGTTGATCGCCTGGCGAGCGAAACTAGCGCTGCAGCCGGCCCTCGGGGTGGGCACGATGCAGGAGCTCTTCATCGGCTTCGGGCTCCTCTCCCTGTTGGTCGCGATTCCGTTTCTCTGGCAATCATTGCCGTGGAAGCGGCTGCTGGCCTATTCGAGCCTCGAGCACATGGGGGTCCTGGCGCTCGGGATCGGCTTCGGCACGTCGCTGGCAATCGCTGGCGTCGTCGTCCACGTCGCCGGGCACGCCGTCGCCAAGGCGCTCGGCTTCTACACCGCGATCCCGCTGCTGCGCGAGGAGCCGGCGGCGGCGGAGGCGGCGGCGCGAGGCGTCGGCCGATCCAGCCCACCGACGGCGGCGGCGATGTCGGTCAGCCTGATCTCGCTCTCCGGCCTGCCGCCGTCGCCGATCTTCGTCTCGGAGGTGATGATCCTCCTCGGCGGCATGGACGCCGGCCTGCTCGGGGTCTCCTCGATCGCGGCGGTGCTGCTCGCGCTCGGCTTCCTCGGACTCGCCCACGCGCTGCTCGAGGGCCTGCTCGGCGGCAAGCGTGGGTCACGTCGCCGCCCCTCCCGCTCGGTGCAGGCGGTGGCGCTGCTCGCCGGCACGGCGGCGGTCGCATTGCTCGCCCTGACCGCAGCCGCCTACGCGCTTCCAGGGTCTGACCTCGTCGACGCCTTGATGAGGAGCGGCGCATGAGCGCCGCGGTGCCGCGCCAGGAGATCGAGCGGGTCTCGGTGCCCGCCACCGAGTGGCGCGATGCCTGCGCCGGGGCGCTCGCCGACGGCGGGCGTTTCTGCGGCGCCTACGCAGCCGGCCCCGCGTCCTCGCGGTGCTGGCGCGCTCTGTTCGCGCGCGGCTCCGCCACCAGCGTCGTCTCGACGGCGCCCGGAGGCGAGGAGCTGCCTTCGATCGTCGACCTCCTGCCGGCGGCCGAATGGGACGAGCGCGAGGCCCACGACCTCTACGGCCTGCGGTTCTCCGGCCACGAGCCGCTGCGCCCGCTGATCGCCCATCCAGATGACCCCGGAAGCTGGACCGTCCCGGTCGAAGGGGACGGCGTCTACGACGTCGCGGTCGGGCCGATCCACGCAGGGGTGATCGAGTCCGGCCACTTCCGCTTCCACGTCGTCGGCGAGCGGATTCTGCTGCTCGACCTCCGGCTCTTCTACAAGCACCGCGGCCTCGAGCGCGCCGCCGAGGGGCAGAGCCTGAGCGACGGCCTGGCCTTCGCCCAGCGCGCCTGCGGCGCAGGCTCGGTCGCCAACTCGATTGCTTACGCGCTGGCCTGCGAGAGCGTCATCGGATTGGTTCCCTCGCGCGAACTCCGGCGCGCCCGCACCCTCCTGCTGGAGCTCGAGCGCCTCTACAACCACCTCAACGACATCGCGGCGATCTGCGCGGGGGTGGGCTTCGCTTCGGGCAACATGGCTTTCGCCGCGCTGAAGGAGCGCGCGCTGCGGCTCAACTCGGCTCTCAGCGGCCACCGCTTCATGTTCGGGGCGGTCGAGGTCGGCGGCAGCCGCCTCGATCTCGACGCGGTGCTGGTCGACCGGGCGAGGGCCGAGCTTCGCGAGCTGCAGGGCGACGCCGCCAGGGCCTGGCGAGAGATCCAGTTCGCCCCCTCCGTCCAAGGGCGGCTCGACGCCGTCGGCGTGCTTTCACGCGAGGACGCGCTTCAGCTTGGGGCTGTCGGCCCGAGCGCCCGGGCGTCGGGCGTGGCGCTCGACACCCGTGCTGATAGTCCGGCGCTTTGGTACGGCTCCTCGTTCGCTGCTGCGCTACCGCCGGAACCCGGTGGCGACGTCGCCGCCCGGCTCGAGGTGCGAGCCCTCGAGCTGGTCGAGATATTCGCGATCCTGGAGGATCTCGTTTCGGAGCCCCTACGGGCCGACCGGGCAAGCGCGGCAGGCCCGTCGGCCAGCATCGGGGTGGCGCGAGTCGAGAGCCCGCGGGGCGAGACGGTCTGTGCGGTGGAGCCGGAGACGGGCCGCCTGCGACGGCTGCACCTTCGCACCGCCTCTTACGCCAATTGGCCGGCGCTCGCGCTCGCCACGGCCGGAAACCTCCTGCCGGATTTCCCGCTCATCAACAAGAGCTTCGAGCTCTGCTACGCCTGCGTGGATCGCTGATCGTGTTCGTTTTGCTGCGCCAGCTGCAACGGGTCCGCCGCGAAGTGGCGCTGCCGCCGCGAAGCGGTGCCCGCTCGCTGGCGATCCGCCACGTCGACGCGGGTTCGTGCAACGCCTGCGAGCACGAGCTGACGGCGACTGCCGCGCCGCAATACGACCTGCAGCGCTTCGGCCTCGACATCGTCGCCTCGCCCCGCCATGCGGACGTCCTGCTCGTCACCGGGCCGGTCACGACGCGGATGGCCGGTCCCCTGCGCGCCGCCTACGAGGCGATGCCCGAGCCTCGCCTCGTCGCCGCCCTCGGCGACTGCGCGCTCGGCTGCGGCGTCCTCGGCGCCGCCGAGGAGCTCGCCGGCCCCCTCGACGCGGTGCTCCCGGTCGACATTCGAATTCCGGGCTGTCCGCCGACGCCGGAGACGATCGCCGACGCCATCCTGGCGGCGACTCCGCCGAACCGACTGTCAGAGCGTGCCGCGCCTACTCGCTGAGAACGGCCAGGTCGGACTCCAGCTCGGTCTTGCCGTCGCGGACGAACTGCAGGTCGACCGTCTCGTTCTTGCGGTAGGTGCCCCACAGCCCCAGGTACATCGCCAGCCAGCGGCTGGTGCCGATCTTCTCCTTGATGATCTGACGGCTGAAGACGATGCCGCCGGCGCGGAACTCGTAGTCCTTGCCCTCAAGCTGCTCGACGCCGTTGATGAAGACGCCGAAGGGCGGCATCGCGTCCGCTGGCAGCTCGACTCGGTTTCCCGCGGCGTAGCTGCCTTTGGGGATGTCGGTATCGGTCTCGGCCACTTCGCTCCCGATCGGCGCCGACACTACCGAACCCCGATTGCATCGCGGTCGGCGGAGATTCGCCGGCGCGGGTGGAGAATGCGATCGACCGTGGCGGAGCCGGAGCGATGATCGAAAGCCGGATCACCGTTCGCCTGGCGCCCCGGGCCAGCCGCAACCGACTCGAGGGGATTCGCGACGGCATCCTGCGCGCACGGGTGACCGCGCCGCCGGTCGAAGGCAAGGCCAACAAAGCCCTCTGCCGCCTGATTGCGAAGCGAGTTGGCATCGCTCAGTCGAAGGTGACAGTCATCCGCGGCGGAAGGTCGCCACTCAAGGTAGTCACCGTCGCGAGCCTCGATACCGAAGCGTTGGAACACGCGCTGCGAGATCCGGATCGATAGGAGAGCTAGTGGTCGTTAACCAACTCGGCGCCCGGTGTTTGGCCGCCTGCCTTCCCCGCTCCGGGACTTGCCGCCCGAACCGCCAAGACAACGACATCGTCTCGCAACGAGCCGGCGCTGCGCCTGAGGACGTCTTCCCGTAGCCGCGCCGTCAACTCCGCTGGCCCAAGCTGGGACAATCCCGCGACGGCGTCGCCGAAAGCTTCGGCCCCTTGGTGCCGCGCCGGAGGGCCGGTCTCAAGGCAGCCGTCCGTGCAGAGGGCGAGCGGGTCGCCGGCCGCCATCCTCACGCTATGGCACTCGGCGACACCATGACAATCCGGATGTGGAGAGATTCTTCCCTCGATTTGGCACCGTCGCCTCGTCGCTCGTCGCTGGACCGATCCGAGTCCCGGGCCTGGTCGTCCACGGCTCGACCCGGAGACCAGGGCGCTGATCGTGCGGCTGGCGCGCGAGAACCCGCGCTGGGGTATAGACGGATCGTCGGCGAGCTGGCCGGCCTCGGGGTATCCGTCTCGGCGACGAGCGTGCGGAAGATCCTCGCCGCTGCGGGGATCGGCCCGGCAGGGGCGCGAGGCGGGCTCTCCTGGGGCGAGTTCGTCCGCCTCCAAGCCAAGAGCATGATCGCTTGCGACTTCTTCACCGTCGACACCGTCGTCTTGCGACGGATCTACGTGCTCTTCTTCATCGAGCTCTCGAACCGCCGCGTGCATCTCGCGGGCGTGACCGAGGAGCCCGACGGGGCCGGAGGGAATCGAACACACGCGTAGAGGGTCACACGACCAAGGTGGTCCACGAGCCGAAGGGAGACACGAGATGCCCGAGCGATACGACACGATCGTGATCGGCGCCGGCCCGGCCGGCGAGGTCGCCGTCTCGCGATTGAGTGACGCCGGGATGCGAACCGCCCTCGTCGAGCGAGAGCTGGTCGGCGGCGAGTGCGCCTACTGGGCCTGCATCCCCTCGAAGACGCTGCTGCGCACGGTCGAGGTGCGCGCCGAGGCGGAGCGCACCGCGGGCACGAGCGCCCCCGCGCAGAGCTGGCCGGAGATCGCCGCCTACCGCGACTTCATGGTCCGCGAGCTCGACGACGCCGGCCAGGTCGCCGGCTACCGCGAGCAGGGCGTCGAGGTCTACAAGGGGGCGGGACGGCTCGCCGGCCGCGGGCGGGTTGAGGTCGATGGCGAGCTGCTGGAGGGCGAGCGGATCGTGATCGCGACGGGCAGCCGACCGCGGGTGCCGTCGATTGAGGGCCTCGAGGAGGCGGGCTACTGGACGAACCGCGAGGCGACGACGCTGCACGAGCTGCCCGAGAGCGTGGTCGTGCTCGGCGGCGGCCCGGTCGGGATCGAGCTGGGCCAGTTTCTCGCCCGGATGGGCGCGCGGGTGACGCTGCTCGAGGCGGGCGAGCGACTGCTGGCGCGCGAGGACCCGGCGGTCAGCGAGCTGCTCGCCGCGCAGCTGCGGGCGGACGAAATTGAGGTGCGATTCGGCGCCACTGTCGAGCGGGTGAGCCGCGACCCCGACCCCGATGGTGCGCGGAGGGTCGCGCTCCGCGGGGGCGAGAGCGTCAGCGGACAGGAGCTCCTGGTGGCGACCGGCCGCGAGCCGCACCTCGACGGCCTCGGGCTGGGGACGGTCGGGGTCGAGCCGGGCGCGCGGGGGATCGCGGTCGACAAGCGCTGCCGGGCGGCAGAGGGCATCTGGGCGATCGGCGACGTGACCGGCGTGATGCCCTTCACCCACGTCGGCATGTACCAGGCCCGCGTCGCGGTCGCCGACATCCTCGGCCGGCCGGCCCGCGCCGACTACGCGGCGATCCCGCGCGTCGTCTTCTGCGCGCCGGAGGTCGCGGCGGTCGGGCTCACCGAGGCTGCCGCGCGTGAGCAGGGGATCGAGGTCGCGAGCGCCCGTCTCGACCTGGCCGAGTCGCTGGCCCGCCCCTGGACGTACGAACGCGACCCGCGCGGCCAGCTCGGGCTGCTCGTAGACCGCCGGCGCGGCGTCCTTCTCGGCGCTTGGGCCGTTGGCCCGCTGGCGGGCGAGTGGATTCACTACGCGGCGCTGGCGATCAAGACCGCCACCCCGATCGAGGTCCTGCGCGACACGGTCGCCCAGTTCCCGACCTACAGCGAGGGCTACCTGAAGGCGTTGGAGAGCCTCGGCCCTGATGAGTTAGCGTGACCTCGTGATCGCGATCGAGAGTTCGGCTTGCATCGAGGCGCCAGCCGCGAACGTGTGGGCTCGGCTCGCCGCGCTCGAGGAGATCCAGCTTTGGTCTGAGGCGGTGCGCGAGTGGCGCTGCGAGGGCGCGCTCACGCGCGGAGTCGGAGCGGAGCGCACCCGCGAGCTGGCCGGCGGGGTGACGATCCGCGAGCGCTTGCTCGCCTGGGAGGAGGGCCGCTCATTCTCCTACGACGGCTTCGGAATCCCCTTGGTCGCCCGCGGGCTGAACACCTGGACCGTCCACCCCGAAGGAGATCGAACGCTGCTCCGCAGCAGCGTTCAGGTCGAGCTGAAGGGCGGCGCCCTCGGTCGCCTGCCCGAGCCGCTGGCCTCGCGCCGAATCCGCCAGATCACGCCCCGGACGCTGGCCGCCTTCAAGCACCTGGTCGAGCACGGCGACGCTCCCGCGGTCCGCCACTCCAGGCTGGCACCTGCTCCGAGGGTCTGCTGAGGCAAAGGGAGCCTGGAGCGTGAAGGACGCGCTGCAGTACTGCCTGCGGCGCGAGCACCTTCACCGCACCGTGAAGATCGCCCTCCTCGTCGGCACGATCCTCACCGCGATCAACCAGGCCGACGTCATCCTCGGTGGCTCCGCGACGGCGCTGACCTGGGTGAAGACGGCACTCAACTACTGCGTGCCTTTCATCGTCTCCAACCTCGGCCTGCTGGCCGGGAGGCGGGCGCAGCGGGAACGGCCGCCGTAGATGTCCGCCTGGACCCGAGACCGAACCGCCCGCTTCTACGACCTGCAGCTCGGGCTCGAGCGGACTGCTCTCGACGCCGCGATCGAGCTCGCCGAGATCGGCACGGATGATCGCCTGCTCGACCTCGGCACCGGCAGCGGCGGTCTGCTGCGCCGCCTCGCCCGCCGCGCCGGGGCACCTCGCGAAGCCATCGGCGTCGATTCCTCCCCCGCCATGCTGGCGCGCGCGCCGGCACTGCCAGCGGGCTGGCTTCTGCTCCAGGGCGACGCCGCCCACCTGCCTTTCCCCGCGGGCAGCTTCGACATCGTCACCGCCGCCTACCTGCTGCACCTGCTCGAGCCGGCCGAGCGGGCCGCCGTGCTGGCCGAGGCGCGCCGCGTGATCCGCTCGGCCGGGCGACTCGTCGCCGTGACCATCGCCCCGCCCCGCCCCGCCAAGCTGGCGCGGCTCCTCTCTGCCGCCCTCTCACATGCCCCCGGCACACATCTCGGCCTGCGCCCGCTCGACCCGCGCCCTGACCTCGAAGCAGCGGGCTTCGAGATCGTCAGAGCGCGGCGCACGAGGCGCGGCTATCCGTCCCTGATCACGCTGGCCAGCGTCAGCGCAAGCTGACCTCTGCCCGCGCCGACGAGGCCGGCGACGGCGCGACGGCGGCCGCTTCGGGCTCGGCGGCGCTGAGGATGTCCAACAGCGCGTCGACCACCACGGGGTCGAACTGCGATCCGGCACCCGTGCGCAGCCGCTCCCCCGCCTCGCTGCGCGGCAACGCCGCACGGTAGGGGCGGTCGGACGTCATCGCATGAAACGCATCACAGGCGAGAATGATCCGGGCGCCGAGCGGAATCGCCTCACCCGCGAGGCGATCGGGATAGCCGCGACCGTCCCAACGCTCATGCTCATGGCGGACGATCGGCAGGGCAGGGCGCATGAAGTCGAGCGGGGCGAGGATCTGCTCTCCGATCATGGTGTGCCTTTCCATCTCCTCCCACTCCTCCGCACTCAGGTCGGCCGGCTTGTTGAGGATGCGATCGGGGATGCCGATCTTGCCGATGTCGTGGAAGAGGGAGGCGTAGCGCAGCGCACTCAGCTCGGCCTCTTCCATCCCGAGCCGCCGCCCGACGGAGTCGACCAGCTCGGTGACGCTCTCGGAGTGATCGTTGGTGTAGTGGTCGCGAGCCTCGAGGGCGCCCGAGAGCGCCCGAACCGCGCTCAGGTAGCTCTCCTGCAGCGCCTCGAAGGACGCTTCGGCCTCCCGGCTCACGAAGAGGACGCTCCACACCAAAACCGCCGCGGCGACCGCGAGGCCGGCGAGGAAGACGACGTTCGTCTCCAGCCAGCTGAGGCCGCCGGCGGCAAGCGCGAAATGAACGGCCGTGAGACCGACGATGACGAATAGGACCAGTGCCATCTGGCGCCTGAAGAGGCGCTTGAAGTGGCTGGCTCGGTCCGCTTCAGGCTGACTCAGGTGCGTTGGCGCTTCATCGATCGCCGCCATTCGTTCCATTCCCTGTCCGAGGCTCGGGCCTGTGTTCGCGGTGAGCAGACCGGCTTCGAGCAGCATCGGCAGCCAAGCGCGCCGTCTTTAGGCGCGCTTCGGGATCCCCGCCCAGACGGGTTCGGAGGTCGTCTAAGGCGACGCCGGGTCGACCGGATGCTTCAGCGGCTCCTGGCGACCCTGGCGACGCCGGCGCATTCGGAGGACCGCCGGCCCCATGACCGCGATCGCCAGGGTCAGCGCGAGCGCCGCGAAAAAGCCCTCCGAGCCCGGATCGGACAGCGAGCTTCCGAGGGCGACCAAGGCGAAGGTGCCGGGAACGATCCCGAGAGCGGTTGCGGCCAGGTACTCGTTGCGGTCCACGGCGGTGACCCCGAATGCGTAGTTGACCGCGCTGAACGGGAAGACCGGCAGGAGGCGGACGTAGAGGACCGAGAGGAAGCCGTGCCGCTCCACCCAGCCGTCGAGCGAGTCGAAGCGGCTGCCGCTGCGGGCCCGCAGCCACGAGCGGCCGAGGCGCCGCGCGAGCGCGAAGGCGACGGCAGCGCCCAGCGTGGCGCCGAGGACGGTGAGCACGGTTCCCCAGAGAACCCCGAAAAGCGCGCCCGCTACCAACGAGGAGATCGACCCGGGGACGAGGGCGACCGTCAGGCCGGCGTAGATGATCACGAAGGCAAGCGGCGCGGCGAGGCCCGCGGCGTGGACCAGCTGGGAGACCTCGGCGCTCAACCGCTCCGCCACTTCAACCATCGATGCAGCATGCGGACTTGGACCCGTGTCATCCGCAGAGGATTCAGAAAGCGAGCTGCGGTCAGGGACCGAGAGACTGCTCTAGGATCGCCCGCCGTGTTGGATCAGGCGACGCGCGCGAGTCTCGCCCCGGCGCTCGATCGGGGCGCCGAGGCGCTCGAGCGCCTCGGCGTGCGAGCCGGGACGCTTACCGGGATCGGCCTCCTGATCGGGGTCGGCGCCTGCGTCGCCGCCGCACTCGGCGTCTGGATCCTCGCCCTCGTCCTCTGGCTGGCAAACCGAACGCTCGACGGCTTGGACGGTCCCCTCGCCCGGCGCACCGGCGCCAGCGCCCTCGGGGGCCTGCTGGACTTCGTCGCCGACTTCGTCGTCTACTCCGGGTTCATCGTCGGCGTCGCGATCGCCGAGCCCGAGGCGCGGCTCGCTTGCCTGGTGCTGCTGGCGACCTACCTGGTCAACAACGTCGCCCTGCTCTCCTTCTCCTCGCTGGTCGAGCGCCTCGACCTGAGCTACGGCGACGAGCGCTCGCTACGCTTCACCGCGGGCCTGGCCGAGGGGACCGAGACGATCGTCGTCTACGTGCTGTTCTGCCTCTTCCCCGGCGCGGCGGAGGAGATCGCCTGGGGCTTCGCCGGGCTCGTCGCCCTGACCGCGCTGCAGCGCGTCGCGCTCGCGGTCAAGGTGCTCGGCGGGCGATGAGAGGTCACCCGGCTGAGCCCCACTGAATCGAATTCGCGCGGTGAGGGTCCATCACCAATGATGAGGACGAGACGCATGAGACGCATGCTGGTGCTGGTGGCCCCGGTGGCCGTGGCTGTAGCGCTGGCCGGCTGCGGCGCCGCCTCATCCGGCCCCTCGACGACCGCCTCGAGCTGGTCTCGGGTCCTGGCCGAAGCGAAGGGGCAGACCGTGAACTGGTGGCTGTACGGGGGCGACGCGGCGACCAACGCCTTCGTCGAACGCTACGTCAAGCCCGCCGCCGGGAGGCTCGGCGTCACCGTCAACCGGGTACCGGTGAGCGACACCGTGGACGCCGTCGACCGCGTCGTCGCCGAGCGCAGGGCCGGGAAGTCATCGGGCGGCGCAGTAGACCTGATCTGGATCAACGGCGAAAACTTCGCCGAAGGCAAGGAAGCGGGACTGTGGCTGGAAGGCTGGGCGCAGAGGCTGCCGAACTCACGCTACGTGGATTGGAGCTCACCGATCATCAACCGCGACTTCGAGGTACCGGTCGAAGGCCAGGAGTCCCCCTGGCAGGGGGCCGCCTTCGTCTACGGCTACAACTCCGCAACGCTCTCCTCACCCCCCAGGAGCTTCCCGGCGCTCCTCGCCTGGGCGAAGGCCCACCCCGGCCGCTTTACGTACCCCGCGCCACCGGACTTCACCGGGGCCGCCTTCGTCCGACAGGTGATCCAGCGCCTCGGCGGGGTGGGCAAGGGACTGCGGTTCCTCCGCGAGCTGAAGCCGTACCAGTTCGAAGGCGGGACTCAGTTTCCGACGTCGATCGACGAACTCGACCAGCTCTTCGCCAACGGCCAGGTCGACTTCGACATGAGCTACAACGCGAGCTTCCTCAACCTCGGCGTCAAGAAGGGCGAGTTCCCCACCACGGTGCGGCCCTTCCTGATCGGGGGCGGCGCCCTGCAAAACACCTCCTACGTGACCATCCCCGCGAACGCCGAACACGTCGCCGGGGCCGAGGTGGTGGCCAACCTCCTGCTCGACCCGAGGCTGCAGGCGGCGATGAGCGACCCGGCCGTTCTCGGCACCCCGTCGGTCCTCGATCCGGCGAGGGTCACGCGCGCACGGGCGGTCGCCCTGCGCAGCTCGGCCTCCCGGAGCCCCTACCTGCTGAGCGCCCTCGGCAAGCCGCTCGGGGAGCTGCCGGCGTCGCGGGACGTACCGATCGAAGAGGCATGGACCCGAACGGTCCTCAGATAGGAGGCCTCAGCTGCCGCGGTCTGGTCGCGGCACCCGGCGGGGCGCCGGTGCTGCGGGGGGTCGACCTCGACATCCCCAGCGGAACGCGAACCGTGCTCGTCGGGCCATCCGGCGCCGGGAAGACGACCTTGCTGCGCGCGATCTGCGGTTTGCAGGAGATCGACGAGGGGTCGATCGAGCTGGGCGACCGCCGCATCGATGGGTTGCCGGCATACCGGCGAGGCTGCGCCGTCGTCTTCCAAGAGCCGCGGCTGCTCCCGCACCTCGACGTCGGCGAGAACGTGGCATTCGCACTGCGCGCCGCAGGAGTCCGCCGCGACGAGCGTCGCGCCCGCGCCCGCGCCCTGCTCGCCGAGGTCGGCTTGGGAGCCTTCGAGGAGCGACGCGCCGACCGGCTCTCTGGAGGTGAGCAGCAGCGGGTCTCGCTCGCCCGCGCTCTCTGCGCGGAACCCGAAGTCCTGCTGCTGGACGAGCCGATCTCGGCCGTCGACGCGAACCGCCGCGAGGAGCTGCGCGAGCTGATCACGAGACTGCAGCAGGAGCGAGGGCTGACCACGCTCTTCGTCACCCACGATCGCGCCGAGGCGGCTCAGATGGGCGAGCGCGTAGCGCTCATGCTGGAGGGGCGGATCGTGCAGGAGGACGAGCCGAAGGCGCTCTTCGATCGTCCCGCCTCGCCCGTGGTCGCCCGCTTCTTCGGCTCGACCAACATCCTTCGCGGCCACGTGCTGAATGGGCGGATCGAGCTCGGTGGCGCCCGGCTCCCGGTCCCGGGACCCGACGGCGAGGCCTGCGTGACGATCAGGCCCGAGCGGGTGCGCCTTGACCCGGCCGCGCCCCTCGAGCTCCAGGTGCGCGAGGCGATCTACACCGGGACCTTCGTCAGGCTCCGCCTGCGTGGCGAGGACCTGAGCCTCGAGGCGATGGTCGCGCCATCGCAGGCACCGGCGGCAGGAGAGAAAATTGGGGTCGTGCTTCCGCTGGAGGACCTCTGGCGAATCCCGGATGTCGGGGCGGCGCCAGAGGAAGGCGACCGCGCAGGCGCGCCGGTTCGGCGTGGGTCATGAGGTCGGCCGCGGCGGCGGCGCGGAGCGCCGGCCGCAGCGTCCCGCGCGACCTCCTGCGCCTCGCGCCGGCCGCAGCGTCCCGCGCGACCTCCTGCGCCTCGCGCCGGCCCTGTTCGCCACGACTCTTCTGTTCGGGGGAGCTCTCCTCGGCGCCGTCAAACAGAGCGTCCAGCCGCCCCTGGGCGGAGGGCCCTCGACCTGGTCGCTCGACAGCTGGCGCGCCGTCGTGGAGGACCCGACCTTCCGCGACGCCCTCTGGTTCTCGATCCGCTTGGCGGTGATCTCGAGTCTCGTCGCAGCTCTCATCGCCCTGGTCCTCGCGACCCTGCTGCGCTCCCGGAGTGCCGCCGTGAAGACGACCTTCTCCTTGCCCCTGACGGTCCCCCACCTGATCGTCGCGGTCCTCGCCGTCGCCTGGCTCGCCCCGGGCGGGATCGCCGATCGCGCCCTCGGGAGCCTGCCGATCCCGGTCGTCCACGCGGAGTCGGGGCTCGGGATAGTCCTCGTCTACGTCTACAAGGAGACCCCCTTCCTCGTTCTCCTCCTTCTCTCGGTCATGGGACGGACCCTGCGCCAGCGGGAGGAGGCGACGTCGGTGCTGGGCGCCTCGCCACCACAGGTCTTGCGCTGGGTCGTGTGGCCGGCGGTTCGCCGCCCGCTCATGATCGGGTCGATGATCGTCGGCGCGTTCGTGCTCGGTGCCTTCGAGGTGCCGCTCGTGCTCGGGCCCAACTACCCACCTACCCTCGCCACCTACGCCTACCAGGCAACCCAGGCGAGCGCCCTCTCCGGTCAGGGGAAAGCAGCCGCCAGCCTGCTGGTGGCCGCCGCGGCCGCGGTCGCGCTCGGCCTCGGCGCGATGGCCCTGGCACGGGCCGAAGATGACTGAGCGGCGACTCCTCAAAGCCGGCGGGGCCATCGCGGTCGTCCTCTTCGCGGCGCCGCTGGTGGTGCTGGTATTGCAGGCCTTCGCCGAGGTCTGGCGCTATCCGGCGCTCCTTCCCCAACGCTGGGGACTGCGCGGCTTCCAGGTCGCCTTCGAAGGCGACCAGGCTCTGCAGGCGACGCTCGATTCGCTCGAGGTCGCCCTGCTCAGCACCGCGGCGGCGATCGTCCTCGCCTGGCCCGCGGCCCGCGCTCTCGCGCGCTCCCGCGGCCGCTTGCGCATGGCGACGATCGTCGTCCTCGCGCTGCCATTGCTCGTGCCGCCGCTCGCCACCGGGACCGGACTGGCCGAGTGGTTCATCCGCCTCGGCCTGGCCGACACCCGGATCGGTGTCGCGCTGGCCCACCTCACCGTTGTCCTTCCGTACGTGCTGCTGGCCCTGATCCCGGGGTTCAACCCGCGCCTGCGCGAACTGGAGGAGATGGCCGCCAGCCTCGGGGTCGGTCCGGTTCGGCGCCTTTACTCGGTGACCCTGCCAGGGATCCGCGCCGTACTCGTCGCCGCGGCGCTGCTCGGCTTCCTCGTCTCCTGGAGCCAGTACGGCAGCTCACTGGCGGTCGGCGGCGGCCTGCCGATGCTGCCGCTCACCCTGCTCCCCTTCGTCGGCTCGGACCCCACTGTCGCCGCAGCGCTCTCGCTGCTCTTCCTGGCGCCCGCGGTCCTCGCCCTCCTGCTCGCCTCCCGCGCGGCCCGGGAGGCCCTGTGAGGCGTGGCATCGACAACTACGACCTCGTCGTCCTGGGCGGCGGCACGGGCGGGCTGGTCTCCGCCCTGATCGCTGCCGGCGCCGGCGCCCGCGTCGCCTTGGTCGAGCGCGATCGCACCGGCGGCGACTGCCTCTGGACCGGTTGCGTGCCCAGCAAGAGCCTCCTCGCGACCGCCGGCCTCGCCCACCGCATGCGCCACGCCGACGCCGTCGGCCTCGCGCCGGTCGACCCGGCGATCGACTTCTCCCGAGTCATGGGCCACGTCGCGCGTGCGATCGGCGCGATCGAGCCGCAGGACTCGCCGCAGCGACTGCGCGCCGCGGGGGTCGAGGTGATCGCCGGTGAGGGTCGCTTCGCAGCTCCTGGCAGACTCGAGGTCGACGGGCGCCTGCTGCGCTTCCGTGCGGCGATCATCGCCACCGGCTCGGAGCCCCGACTCCCTCCTCTCGAAGGGCTCGCGGCAGCCGAGCCCCTGACCAGCGACACCGTCTGGGACCTGGAGGAGCTCCCCGGCCGCCTCGTCGTCCTCGGCGGCGGGCCGGTCGCCTGCGAGCTCGGGCAGGCCTTCTCCTGCCTCGGCTCGAGGGTGACGATCGTCCAGCGGGCCGGGCGGCTCCTGACCAAGGAGGAGCCGCGAGCGGGCGAGGTGGTCGCGGCGCGACTCGCCGCGGAGGGAGCCGAGGTGCGGCTCGGCGCGCGCGCCGTCGCGGTCGAGGAGCGCTCGCTCGTCCTTGCCGACGGGGCGCGGATCCCCTTCGACCGCCTCCTCGTCGCGGTCGGGCGCTCGCCGCGCAGCGCGGGGCTCGGGCTCGGCACCGTCGGGGTCGAGCTCGACCGCGAGGGCGCGGTCCAGGTCGACCGGGGGCTGCGGACGAGCGCGCCGGGCATCTATGCGGTCGGCGACGTCACCGGTCTCTTGCCCTTCACCCACGTCGCCGCCCATCAGGCGCGGGTGGCAACGCCCAACGCCCTCTTCCACGGTCGCGCCAGCGTCAGCGAGGCGCTGCCCTGGGCCACCTTCACCGACCCCGAGGTCGGTCGCGTCGGGCTGACCGAGGAGCAGGCCCGGAGCCGCTGGGGCACCAAGACGGTGGTCGTCGAGTCCGACAAGGACCCCGACCGGGCGATCACCGCCGGCGAGCCCCAGGGCTTCGTGAAGCTGGTCGGCGACCCCCGGGGCGTCCTGGTCGGGGCGACCGTGGTCCGCCCCGCCGCCGGCGAGACGATCGCGGGGCTTGCCGTCCTGCTGGAGCGGAGGGCGAAGATCGAGGAGGTCTCGCGCGCCGTCCAGCCCTACCCGACCTTCTCCGAAGCGCCGGCCCGGGCGGCCGACGCCTACCTCGCCTCGCGCTATTCCAGGCCCCCGATCAGGGCGCTCTCGCGGGCGGCGCTCGCCCTCCTCCGCTGGGTCGATCGGCTGAGATCGGCGATCCGGAGGGCCGGTTCGTAACCAGCGCTCCGACCGGCCCCCTGAATCGTTTCGCCGGGACACGGGTCTGATGCGCAATCAGCACGCAAATCCATGCCTAATCCGCGGTCGTCGCGACCGCGGAGCGGGGGAACCAGGTTTTCGGGGCGAGCCCACCGACAGGTGGGGGCGCAGGCTCCTTCAGCGCCAGCCCGTCAGCTAACCCCGCAGGCAGACGAAGGAGGAATGAATGATCGAGCAGGCAAGGCAGGGCGCGACGCGCCTCGCACTTTGGGGCGCCGTGGCGGTCTCCTGGATCGCCGCGCTGGCGCTGGCGGAGGCTCCAGCCAAGGCGGCGGTCCCACCCGGCGGGCTCACGGCCACCGAATACGAAGCCGAAGCGCCGCCGCCGGAAGCGGAAGTCCGCACCGGGACGGGCGAATCCGAAATCGCCCGCCTCGTCGGCGGCCGTGCGATCGCGCCGGCCGGAGCACCGCCTGCGGTGCGCGCAGTGATCGCCGCCGCCAACCGGATTCGCACCAAGCCCTACCTCTGGGGCGGCGGCCACGGCCGCTGGTGGGATCGCGGGTATGACTGCTCCGGCGCGGTCAGCTTCGCCCTGCACGCCGGCCGTCTCCTCACTACGCCGCTGACCTCGGGCTCGATGGCGGGATGGGGCGCCGCCGGGGCCGGGCGGTGGATCACCATCTACACGAACGCGGGGCACGTCTACATGGTGGTCGCCGGCCTGCGCTGGGACACCGCCGGAGACGAAGGCGAAACCGGCCCGAGATGGCACGCCGACACCGCGGCAGCGGCCGCCGGGCCCTTCGTGGTTCGCCACCCGGCGGGCTACTGACCCGCGGGAACAGCCCCCGTGAGCGGTGCCGTTGCCGGCCCTGCCGCCTCGCCGAACGGCGGGCGGCAGGGCTCGGTCGCCGCAGGCCGACGAGCACCAGACCTGGCGCCGGTCCTCGCGCGGGTAGAGCATCCTGCAGCCCGGCGCCCCGCGAGCCTTGGGGCGCTGCTCCGACGTGTGTCGCCCCAAGCCCGACGGCCGCCCGGTGCCGGCGGGCGGCCACGAGTGCGCCGCAGTCACCCCTAGAGTCCAAGGCGATTGCGAAGGCGCTGAAGCGCCGCTGCTTCTGCTTCGTCGGCCCGAACCCCGCTTATTCGCTGATGGGGGACGCCGGGCTGGTCAACGACCCCTCGGGGCCTAAGGTTGATAGTCGCGAGCTAGCTCGGTGAACCGAGCGGTCGTCTGAACCCTCCGTCCGACCCGCCGGGTCGCAGAGAGTCGAGTTGATGGCGCTGACGCCGAGCCTCCAGAAGCACTGATGGGCGAAGTCCTGATTGCCGGCATGGCGGCGATGCTGATCTGCATCTTCCTCGGCCCCAAATTCATCGAGTACCTGCGGGTGCGCGAGTTCGGCCAGCACATCCGCGAGGAGGGGCCGCAGGAACACCACGCCAAGGCCGGGACGCCGACGATGGGCGGGCTGATCATCTTCGCCTCGATCTGCGTCCCCTACCTCGTCCTCTCCGACCGCGACGCCCAGAGCCTGGTCGTCTTCGGCATCGCCTTGGGCTCGGCCGCGATCGGCTTCGCCGACGACTACATAAAGATCGTCAAACGGCGCTCGCTGGGGCTCTCGGCGCGCTACAAGATCCTCTTCCAGATCGGCCTGGCGCTGGTCCTCTGGTGGGTGGCCCGGCACGAGGTCGGCCTCGAACCGATCCTTGAACTGCGGATCGGCGGCGGCTCGCTCGACCTCGGCCCGATCCTCTACTTCGTCCTCGTCTTCGGAGTTCTCGCCGGGACCTCGAACGGGGTCAACCTGACCGACGGCCTCGACGGCCTCGCGGCCGGCTCCTGCGCGATCGTCCTGCTCGCCTACACGGCGATCTCCTTCATCGCCAACCAGCAGCAAGACCTGGCGCTGCTCTCGGCCTGCCTGGTCGGCGCCTGCATCGGCTTCCTCTGGTACAACGCCTTCCCGGCCTCGATCTTCATGGGCGATACCGGCTCGCTCGGCCTCGGCGGCGCGATCGGGGCGCTGGCGGTGATGACCCAAACCGAGGTGCTGCTTTTAATCATCGGCGGGATCTTCGTGATCGAGGCGCTCTCCGTCGCGATCCAGGTCTTCTCCTTCAAAGCCTTCCGCCGCCGGGTCTTCCTGATGGCGCCGCTGCACCACCACTTCGAGATGATGGCCTGGTCGGAGACGAAGATCATGCTGCGCTTCTGGATCATTGCCGCGGTCTGCTCGGGGATCGGCTTCACGCTCTACCAGCAGTCGATCGGCCGCTGAGGGGGATCCCTGCTTCCCCTTTTACCTCGCCGAGCGCGCCCGGTCCTTCGTCGAGCTCCGCCGAGGTTCGCAGGCGTTCCTGCGGCGCACGCGGAGCAGGGCGATCGCGGTAAGGAGGACAAGCGCCGCCGCGCCGGCGGCGATCCCGACGACGGCGCCGACCGCGACGCTGCCCGCGAGGGCGGCGAGCAGCGGCACGGCCCCGCAGCAACCGATCGCCAGGGCGAGCCCTCCGACCACCGCGAGCCCGTTGCGGACGCCGGGGCTGGAGCGCTGGTCGGTCATCGCCTGCGGGCCGGTCTGCTCACGCGGGCGCGTCGATCCGCCGGCAGGCGGCGACGTGCTCGGCGTTGTCGGCGAGCAGCGAGCGCGCGAGGGCGATCATCGCCTCCACCCGCTCGTCGGCGATCCGGTAGTGGACGTTGCGGAACTCGCGGCGGCTCGCCACGAAGCCGCACCAGCGCAGGCAGGCGAGGTGGCTCGAGACCTTCGGCTGCGGCGCGCCGATCAGCTCGACCAGCTCGCCCACCGAGCGCTCCCCATCGGCGAGCGCCTCGAGGATGCGGAGGCGGGTGCGGTCGCCGAGCCCGCGGAAGTACTTGGCGAGGATTTCGGCCTCGAGTGGCTGTTCGGGCAGCTGGAACGGCGCCTCTTTGGTCGTGGATGCCATCAGCTCGTTTCTCCTTTGGCTCAGGCGGCGCAGCGGAAGAGCTCGCCACCTTGATGCCGTACGGTTCGCGCGCGGCGCCTGATGATCCGCAACGCAATCTCATATCCCTGGTTTCCGATATCCGTATTCTCGCATGTTATTGATCCGGGCAGAGCGCGGCGACGACGTAATCCGCGGCTTCTGCCACCTCATCCACTTCTTCTCCTCCCCCGATGCCGGGCAGCAATGGATCTCCGGGCACCCCAACACTGCGGCGATCTCGCTCGAGGAGGGTTTGAGCTGGGCCGCCGCTGGATCGCCCACGCCTTCGGTATCGGAAGAACCGAATCCGTCGGTCTGGGGTCACACGTTTCGTGGAAAGCCTCAGCTCAAGCGCCGTGCCCGCAGAGTCACTGTTACGGACTCGGCGGCGCGGGCCTGCAATATTTGCCCCGATGGGGACGATCCCCTCGGCGGAGGAGCAGCAGCTGGTGGCCCGGGCGAAGGCGGGCGAGGAGCGCGCCTTCGAGGACCTGGTGCGCGCCCACGCCGATCGCCTCTACGCGGTCGTCGTGCGCCTGCTGCGCGACCGCCACGAAGCGGAGGAGGTGACCCAGGAGGCCTTCCTGCGCGCCTGGCGCGGGATCGGCTCCTTCGAGGGCAACTCGCGCTTCTTCACCTGGCTCTACCGGATCGGCATCAACGAGGCCAAGCGCCGCGTCTCGCGCAACGCGACCACGTTCAGGGCGAGCTCGCTCGAGGAGCAGCCGGGAACCGAGCCCGCCGACCTCAGCGAGGCGCCCGAGCAGACCACTGCTCAGCGCGAGCTGCAAGGCGTGCTGGAAGAGGCGATCGGCGCGCTCGACCCCGACTACCGGGCGCCGCTCGTCCTCCGCGACGTCGAGGGCCTCAGCACCGCCGAGGCGGCGGAGGCGATGGGGCTCGGCGAGGCGGCCTTCAAGAGCCGCCTGCACCGCGCCCGGCTCGCGGTCCGCAAGGCCGTCGACGGCTACCTTGGGGAGGAGAGATGATCGGCAAGCTGAGCGAGCGCTACCGCTTCATGCGCGACCACATCTGGGCCCGAGGTCGCTTCTCGGCCTACTTCGACCACGAACTGGACGACGCCGAGAGCGCGCGGCTCGAGCACCACGCGCAGCTCTGCCCGAAGTGCCACCGGATGCTGGAGACGCTGCGGAAGACGCTGGAAGGGCTGCGCGGCCTCTCGACGACGACCGAGCCTCCGAGTGACCTCGCCGACTCGGTGATCGAGCGCCTGCGCAAAGAGCCCTGAGCTCGCCTGCTTCCCCTTCCAGCCCTACACCTCGTTGAAGAAGTCGAGCCCGAGGCTTTCGAGCAGCCGCTGGGCCTCGATGTTGAGGCGGAACAGCTCGCCGGTCCAGATCAAGACGCCCATCGCGACCAACGTCACGCCGCCGACGACCATCAGCGCCCCGTAGTGGCGCTTGACGACGGCGAAAGCCCGCCCCATCCGGGCGAAGGCGAGGGCGCTCGCCAGGAAGGGGATGCCGAGGCCGGCCGAGTAGACGGCGAGCAGGAAGGCGGCGTGGCCCGCCGATTCGCTCAGGGCCGCGGCGCCGAGGATCGCCCCCAGGGTCGGCCCGACACAGGGCGTCCAGGCGATCGCGAAGGCGGCGCCGGCGAGCAGCGGTCCGCCGCTGCCGGCGCGGTGGATCAGCCCGTCCAGGTGCCACTCGCGGTTGAGCGCCAGGAAGTAGCGAGAGCCGATGAAGATCAGGCCCATAGCGACGATCAGCACCGCCGCCGCCTTCTCCAGCAGCTGGCGGTGGTCGTTGAGGCTGCGACCGAGCCCCGAGGCGCTGAGCCCGAGCAGGATGAAGATCGTCGAGAAGCTGGCGATGAAGAGCAGGCTGGGCGCGAGGACGCGGCGCGCCGGCGCCTCCTCGAGCTCCTCGGCGGAGATTCCGACGACGGCCGCGAGGTAGCCGGGCACGAGCGGCAGCACGCAGGGCGAGAGGAACGAGACCAGCCCCGCCGCGAGCGCCGCGAGGAGGCCGACCCCGGCCGCCGGGTCGGCGCTCATCCCTGCTTGGCGAGCGCGTAGCGCTCGATGTCGCCCCGCAGCTGCGCGAGCGTCGCGTAGCCGCCGGGGCGGACATAGGTGCGCTGCCCGTTGCGGTCGAAGTAGACCGTCGTCGGCCAGCCCTGGCCGCCGCCGATCGAGGCGGCCTGCGAGGCGTCCTGGTCGAAGATGCTCGGGTAGCTGACCGGGTACTGCCGCAGGAAGTCTTCGGCGCTGCCGCGATCGTCCTGGGAGTCGAGCCCGACGAAGGCGACCCTGCCGCGAAGCTGCTTGGAGAGCTGCTGGAAGAAGCCGAACTCCGCGCGGCAGTTCGGACACCAGGAGGCCCACTGGTTGACGACCACCGGGATCCCCCGCAATTCGGCCAGCTTCTGCTCGATCGAGCCGTCGATCACCTGGTTGGCCTGCGCTTCGTTGGCGGCCAGGCGCTTCGGCACCGAGCGCAGCTCGGCCTTACTCAGGGGCGCCGCGGGACTCGACGACCCGCCGCCGCTCGAGCCGACTCCGGCAGCGGCAAGGGCGATCAGCCCTGCCGCGACCAAGATCGCGGCGATCGCGGCCCCTGCCTTCAGCCGCCGACGACGGGCATCGCCCTGCTCGGTCCCGTCTCGCTCGCTCCGCTCCTCGCGGAGGCGATCTCGTCTTGCCCGTCGACCCGACATCGCCACCTTTGACCCCCCGACTCGCAGAACGATTCAGGGATCACGCGAGCGCGCCGCTCCTGCCTCGAGCGGTCCGGTTGAATCGTCGCGGCGCCGCCGTGGTCTGATCGGGTAGAAGGACAAGTCGAGCCGAGGAGGCGATGGATGAAGGCGATCTGGAACGGAACGGTGCTCGCCGAAAGCGAGGAGACGATCTTCCTCGAGGGCAATCACTACTTCCCGCCCGAAAGCGTCGACCGTCGTTACCTTGAGCAGAGCGCGATGCGCTCGGTCTGCCCCTGGAAGGGCCTGGCGAGCTACTTCACGGTCGAGGTCGACGGCGAGCGCAACCAGAACGCCGCCTGGGCCTACCCTCACCCCTTCCCGTGGATTCGCAAGCTCCGCAACCACGTCGCCTTCTGGGGCGGAGTCGAGGTGCGGGACTAGTGATCCACTCGATGACGGGGCGCCGATGAGCCTGCGCATTGTCGAGTGGCTGCGCGCCGCCGAGGGCGCGACGCGGCCCGAGCATCCCGATCTGGCGGCGGCGCTGGTCCGGCGCTGGCGAGAGCTGCCCGAGGGCGTGCGCACGCCGAGCCAGTTGCTCGGCCGCCGGATCGCCGGCTGCGAGGGCACCCAGGGCGTCTTCCCGGCCTGCAACCTGGCCTGCACGCCCTGCTACCACTCGCGCGAGGCCAACCGGGTGCCGGTCGACGGCGAGCACACCGTGGCCGCGGTCGACGCCCAGATGCGGCTCGCGCGCGAGCTGCGCGGGCCCTCCCAGCACGCGCAGCTGATCGGCGGCGAGGTGACGCTGCTTGGGCCCGAGGCGCACGCGTCGGCACTCGAGGCGATGATCCGCCACGGTCGCAAGCCGATGTCGATGACCCACGGCGACTTCGACTACGACTACCTCGAGGCGCTGGCGCTCGACCCGCAAACCGGCCGACCGCGCTTCCGCCACCTCAGCTTCGCCGGGCACTTCGACTCGACGATGCACGGCCGCCGTGGGATCAAGCGGGCCCACAGCGAGTCCGAGCTGAACCCCGAGCGCAAGCGCTTCTGCGAGATGTTCGAGCGGCTGCGTAGCGAGCACGGCATCAGCAGCTACCTGGCCCACAACATGACGGTGACGCCGCGCAACCTCGACCAGGTCGCCGGCGTGATCGGCGAGTGCCGCGAGTACGGCTTTCGCATGTTCAGCTTCCAACCGGCCGCCTTCGTCGGCAACCCCTCGCGCTGGAAGGAGGAGTACCGCTCGTTCAGCGACGAGGACGTCTGGCGCGAGGTGCAGCGCGGCGCTGGCGGGCGGCTGCACTGGCGGGTGCTGCAGTTCGGCGACCCGCGCTGCAACCGCACCGCCTACGGTGGCTACCTCGGCGGGCGCTACTGGCCGCTGCTCGACGAAGACGACCCGCGCGAACTGCGCATGCGCGACAGCTACATCGCCGGCTTCGGCGGCCTCGACTCGAACTCGCCGCTGCCGCTGCTGGCGCTGCGGCTGGCCCGCGCCGCCGCCCGCGAGCCGCACCTCGTGCCGCGCGCGATCGGCTTCGCCGGCCGGCTCCTCGGGCGGATGGGCGGCCTGGCAGCGCTCGCCCGCGGGCGGCCGCGGGCGGTGACCTTCGCGATGCACAGCTTCATGGACGCGCGCGTGGTCCGCCCGGCCTGGGAGGCGCTCGAGCGCGGCGAGCGGGCCGAGGAGCCGGAGGTCCGGGCCTCACAGGAGAGGCTTGAGGCCTGCATGTACGGGATGGCCCATCCCGAGGAGGGACGCATGGTGCCTGCCTGCGTGCAGCACTCGGTGCTCGACCCGCAGCAGAACCCGCGACTCGCCGAACTGCTCGGGCGCCGCGGCGGCGCGGCCTGAGGCCGACGTCGACTGCTCGCGAATCGCGAATCGTTCCGGCGTCGCGCGGGTCTTATCCGCGGAGCTGGTTTCGGATGCCAACGGGAAATGATGTGGGCGGCGGCAACGGGAGCGGCGATCGCTGGCAGCCACTCGTCACCGTCTACACGCTGCCGGGCTGCCGGGACTGCCGCCGGGCGCGGCGGTTGCTCGAGCGGCGGGGCATCGCCTACTCGGAGGTCTCGGTCACCCGTGTGCCGAACTTCCGCGCCGCCTTGCTCGAGCTGACCGGGGGCGCGACCGTGCCGCAGATCCTCGTCGACCTCGTGCCGATCGGCGGCGCCGACGTCCTGGCGCGACTCGACCGGCGCGGCGTTCTGATGGCGCGGCTCGCCGGCGAGCGCTTCCCGCGACCCGCGCTGGTCCGTCGCTTCTCGGCGCGACGCTTCGCCAGGTGGGCCCTGACGGCGCCGTTTGGGAGAGACGGCGATCCGTGGCGTTACCAGACCGAGCTGATCGACCGCGATGGCCGCTCCCTGGGGCCTGTGCCGCGCGGCCCGGGCGGCCCTGCTGGGTCTCCGCGATGAACGCGCCCGGTCGCGCCCTGGCGAGCGAGCCCGCCGGCGCCGCAGACCTCCGCCGTTATCGTCCAGCCATCGTGGAGCCCGATCCTCTGCAGAGCGACGCGCGGGCCCGGGGAGTCGAGGAGCGGCGGCTGCTCGCCCAGGCGCAGGGAGGGGAGCTCGGTGCCTTCGAGGAGCTGGTGCGGATCCATGCGCAGCGACTCCACGCCGTCCTGCGCGGGCTCTGCCCGACCCCGCATGACGCGGAGGAGGTAGCCCAGGAGGCGTTCCTGCGGGCCTGGCGCGCGATCGGCCGCTTCGATGGTCGCTCGCAGTTCTTCACCTGGCTCTACCGGATCGGCGTAAACGAGGCCAAGCGTCGCGCCGAGCGCGAGGGACCGAGGCTGCGCGCGGTGCCGATCGGCGAGCCTCCCTACGAGGAGCTGGCGGACTTCAGGGAGGCCCCCGAGCCCCGCGCCGAGCGCCGCGAGCAGCGCCTCGCGCTGGAGCGCGCCGTGCGCGCGCTGCCGATCGACCAGCGCGCCCCGCTGGTGCTGCGCGACATCGAGGGGCTCTCCACCCGCGAGGGCGCCGAGGTCCTAGGGCTGAGCGAGGCCGCCTTCAAGAGCCGCCTGCACCGCGCGCGGATGTCGGTGCGGGAGGCGCTCAAAGATGCCGAGCTGGAGGAGGGTGGCGCGTTATCGCGGCCCTGCGCAAGCCGTTGGGACGGCGAGGCCATCCTCGCTCGCAGGCGCTCTCGCGGTATATCGACGGCGAGCTCGAGCCCCGCGAGCGCTTGGCCCTGCAGGCGCACCTCCGCGACTGCCCCCGCTGCCGTGAGCTGCTCGCATCGCTCTCGCAGACCGTGGCAGAGCTGGGCTCGCTGAGGCGCACGGAGGAGCAGCCGGAGTTGGCCGACTCGATCATCGCGGCGCTGCGCGCGGAGGCCGCTCCGCGCAGCGATGCCGCGAAGCTGACCTCGCCGGGCTCGCGCCCCGCGCTCCTGACCGTAGTGAGAGACGACGGTCCCCCAGCCGTCGTCGGGCCTGGGCCGGCCGGGCGGCTCGTGTGGCTGCGCGCCGGCCTGCGCGACTGCCTGCGGCTCGCTCAGCTGCGCTTCACCGTCCCGCTGGCGCTCTTCCTCGGAGCCGCGCTCAGCTTGATCAACCACGGCGGGATGATCGTCGACGAAGGCTTCACGCTCACCACCTGCGCGGTCTGCGCGCCGAACTTCGTCGCCCCGTTCATCGCCCTCAACGTCGGCGCAGCGCTGGCGACCGGAGCGCGAAGACGGAGGGGATTCTGAGCGAGAGCCAGACCGTGAGCGCTCACCGCGCCGCCGGGCTGAGCTTCGAGGCCGGCGGGGTGCGGAGCTTCGTGCGCGAAGCGGGCGCGGGCGAGCCGGTGCTCTGCATGCACGGCGTGCCGGCCTCGTGCTTTTTGTACCGCAAGGTGATCGGTGAGCTGGCCGCTCGGGGCCTGCGCGGCGTCGCCTTCGACCTCCCCGGGCTCGGGCTCGCCGAGCGGCCCGCGGACTACGACTACACGTGGAGCGGCCTCGGGCGCTTCTCGCTCGCCGCCGTCGACGCGCTCGAGCTCGAGCGCTTCCACCTCGTCGTCCACGACATCGGCGGACCCGTCGGCTTCGAGCTCGCCGCCGCCGTACCCGAGCGGGTCGCGTCGCTGACGGTGCTGAACACGATCGTCGAGGTCGACACCTTCAAGCGCCCGTGGTCGATGGAGCCGTTCGCCCGCCGCGGCCTCGGGGAGCTCTACCTGCGCACGCTCTCCAAGCCGGCGTTCAGGGCCCTCATGCGCCTGCAGGGCGTCGCTGACATGCGAGCCGTCAGCCGTCAGCAGCTCGACGCCTACGTCGAGCTGCTGAAGCGCGTGGATGGCGGCGCCGCGTTCCTGCGGATCATGCGCGGCTTCGAGCGCACCGCGGAGAAGCGCACCCTCTACGCCTCGACCCTGCGCGAGGTGCCCTACCGGGTGCAGATCGTCTGGGGCGAGCGTGACCCAGCGCTGAAGCTCGCCGTCCACGGCGAGCGGGCCCGCCGCGCCGCCGGCCTCGAGACGATCCACCGGCTGCCGGCCAAGCACTTCCTCCAGGAGGATCAAGCCCCGGCGCTCGCCGATCTGATCGCCCGCCAGGCCGGGGCGTGATTCAAAGACGGGTTGGGAGGGTCAGATGCCGAGGGCCGCTTCCAACTCCGCCCTCCGCAGCGCCCCGGTCACCTCCGCGACGGCCTCACCGCCGCGGTAGAGGACCAGGTAAGGGATTGCCAGCACGCCGGCGCGGACGGCCAAGCCAGGCTCGGAGTCGACATCGACCTTGCCGACCTTCAGCGAGCCGTCGCGCTCCGCGGCGATCTCCTCGACGATCGGCCCCACGACGCTACATGGCCCGCACCACGGCGCCCAGTAGTCGACCAAGACCGGCAGCTCCGAGCTGCCCACCTCCTGCTCGAAGTTGCCTTCGCTGAGCGTGATCAGCCTGCTCATCTCGAACCCCCGTCTCGTCGGCTTGCTTTGGTGAGTCCGACCCGCAGATAGCCGAGGGGGTTCAGCGGCCGTCCGTAGCCGGCCGAGCGTCCCCCAGCAGCCGCGCCTGTGGCAGGAAGGCGGCGAGGGCGAACCAGAACTGCTCGTCGTGGCGCAGTGGCCGCAGGCGCTGCCCGCGCAGTGGACCGCTGAGCGCGCGCCCGCTGATCTCCCAGGTCGACCCGGTCTGGTCGCCGAAGCGGCTCTCGCCAACGGCGTGGAAGCGCAGCCTGCGGCCGCCGAGGCGGGGGTCGAAGACGCCGGCGGTGCCGACGTCGCGCGATTCGGCGATCCCCTCGCGGTCGAGCGCCGAGGCGACGCCCGGTGCGTAGAAGACGACCAGCGGGCGCCCACCGACCGAGGCGCTGAGGACGGGGTGGCGGGCGAGCCGCGCGAACGGGACCACCACCGCGTCGCCGCCGGCGAAGGCGGCGACGACGCGTTCCATCGGTGGCAGGCGCGGGTCGAGCCGGCCGCGGTAGAGGAAGGGTTGGTTGGCCGGGTCGGAGTCATAGCCGGCGTAGGGATTGGTGCCGTAGGGGCGATCGAAGCCGGTGTCGGTCGAGAGGACCGTGCCGCGCGGATAGGCGGCCTTGAACTGCGCCCAGCTCAGCACCTGGCTGGGCAGCGGCGCCAGCTTCGTGCCGGTGTAGTCACCGACCAGCGCGGTGCCGCTGAACTGCTGCCACCAGGACTGCGTCCGGCGATCCCACATCACGAGGTCGGAGTTGCGCAGCTTGCCGGTGGTGCCGAAGCTGAGCGTGCGCCCGCGGACGCGACGGTCGAAGACCAGCGCCGAGTTGCAGAGCGGGCAGTAGGTGACCGCGATCGGCCGGCCCCCGAGCACGTCGTTGACGATCTCGTGCCAGACCAGGACCTGCTCGGGGTAGGCGCGGGCCGCGCCGCCGACCCGCACCGCGATCACCGGTTCGCGCGCCGAGAGGAAGCGGTCGCCCGCCGCCGGCGGGACCGGCTTGGGGTGGTCGATCGGCGGGATCCCGTCGCGCGGCGGGCCGCCGTCGTCGAACTGGGAGAGCGGCACGGCGTGCTCGCTGAAGTCGGTGTCCCAATCGGGATAGCGCTGGGCCGGCGCCGAGGCGCTGGGACGGTCACCGGTCGAGCTCCGCTCGGCGCTGCAGCCGGCGAGCAGCAGAACCGGCGCGACTAGCGCGAGCGAAGGCCAGCGGCGCAGCTTCCTTGTCATCTCGTCCCTTCGACCATAGGGTCGCGAAAACGGTTCTGGTCGTCGAACCGCGCCTGGCCCAGAACCGCCGAATCGTTCTCGCGACCAACGGGTCAAACGCCCCCAAAGCACTCGATGGGCGGCGCCGTCGCGTTCACGCGCGGCGTCGGCCGCTGAAGAGGAGGAACGGATGAGCTGGAGGAGACCGACGATCGCGAAGCGCTACCTGGCGCTGTCCCTGGCTGGCCTGGCGGCCCTGGCGCTGGCGGCAGCGGGCTGCGGCGGTGGCGGATCGAGCACGACGGGCGCCGCCACCACCGGGACGAGCACGAAAGCGGGCGGGGCCGCTGCGACCGGCGAACCCGCCGCGAGCACCGAAGCCGGCGGCGCCGAACTCGAACAGCGGGTCGGCTGGGAGTCCTACTGGTACTCGCTCTACAACCTCTCGGCGCTGTCGATGGGCAAGTCGGGAATGGGCATCCGCTTCATGCCGCCGAAAGCGAAAGTGATGGCGGTGCTGAAGGAAGCTGGCCTGAAGGAACCGCCGCTCGCCAACCCCTACTTCGTCAGCGTCCCCTACAGCTCCGGCGACCCGCATTTCACCCAGCCCTGGAAGCCCGAAGACGGGGCGACCTGGCGCTGGGCGCCGTCGAGCTTCGACACCACGATCACCCCGCAGGCCTATGCCTGGACGGCAGTCAAGTACACCGAGTGGGCGAAGAACTTCGAGAACCACGCCAAGACGAATGTCGACCCGTCCGCGCTCAACCACTTCCGTGGCATCATGCTGAACAACCTCGCCGCCACCGCGACCGGCTGGATGCAGGAAAACATGGCCCTTCCCAGCGGCCTCTTCGCCGCCGCCTGGGAGGACGGCAAGGTCACGGACTCCAAGCCGAAGCTGGGCGACCAGCTAGCGGTGCTGGTGGCGCTCGGCTCGCTGGAGACGGTGGCCGACCCCGGCAACGGCTTCGCCTGGTACAAAGCGCCGCTGCCGGCCGCGAAAGTGCGGATGATGGAGGACGGGTTGTTCACGGCGCTGAGCGGCTCCTCGCTGGTCAGCAACCCCTCGTTCGCCGACCTGGCCCTGGGCGTCCAGGCGCTCAGCTGGTACGCCTTCACCACCGAAGACCCCAGCCTCAAGAAGCAGGCCACGGCGCTGGCGCTGGAATGGGCGAAGCAGCTGCGCGGCAAGCTGGGACAGGACGGCTCGGTGTCGGCGGCCGGGGTCGAACCGCTCGACGCGCAGGCGCTCGCCGTCCGCGCCGAGGGCCAGGCGGCGCTGCTCGCCGGCGCCTTCGATAAGGGCGAAGAAGCGGCCGCCCGCGGCGCCGCCGAAGACGCCTGGCGCAACCTCAACGATCGCTATTGGAACGACGATCCGGGCCTGTACGAGCCCGACCCGGGCGGCGCCAGCCAGGCCTACACTCCGGCCCTTCTGGCCGATCTGACCGGCGCCCTCAACGTCGCCCAGAACGTGCTCGACGACGGCGAAGCGGCGGACCGCTACGCGCAGCTGTTCGTCAACGTGGTCGACGAAGGCCACCTGATCGCCTCCCAGCTGCCGGAAACGGTCGAACAGCACAACGGCTTGCCGCTGCCGCCCAAAGCGGGCGGGAAGTATGGGATCGCCCCGGTGTTCCAGGCCGAAGTCTCCTTCGACGCCGACAGCGGCAAATGGAGCGTCAGCGACGGCAGCTTCGAAGCCGCGGCGGCGATGAAGCTTGCCGACGAGATGTTCTGGACCGGGACCTGGGCCGGCAAACCGGTCGAAGGTCCGCCCGCGGTCGGGCTCCCCTTCGGGAGCGGCGGCTGACCCAACCCATTCCGCGGTTCCTTACCCCATGTGTCAGCGAAAGGAACCGCGGAACTGGAGGACGCCGGCCGACAGCAAGATCCGCTGGTTCGCGGGTCGCCCCCGCGGTCTGCGTGCCGTCGTGCCCCCCGGCGCCCCGGCACAGGCGCGCCCGCCGTTCCCGCAAATCGCCCGGCCTCGCTCCAGAGCTCACCCCGGCCGCCGAGGCACTACGTCATCGAAATCGACATCAACGACCCACAGGTCGACGGCCCCAGCTGGCGGCTCGAGACGGCGGCCTGGTCGAGCGGCCGCTGGGGCTGAGCTTCGCCGAGCTGGAGCGCCGCTTACGCTGGTCGAGGAGGTCTCGGTCCCCACCTGCATCTCCAACCAGGTCGGCGGGCCGCTGGTCGGCAGCTCGCGCTGGCAGGGCGTGCGGCTCGGTGAGCTGCTCGCCGGGGCCGGCGTGCGGCCGAGCGCCCCGCACCCTCGTCGTCAACTGCGCCGACGACTACAGCGCCCGGCATCCCGCTCGCCGCGGCCCGGCATCAGAGCGCCCTGGTGGCGATCGCCCAGGACGGTGAGGCGCTGCGGCGCGAGCACGGCTTCCCCTGTCGCTGGTCGACCACTCCTATCTCGGCTACTGGCCCCAGCAGGGCTGGTCACCCACGGCGGTGGTGCGGACCGAGTCGCGGATAGAAGCGCCCCGCAGCGCGCGCCGCGGCGAGCCGAGCTGGATCGCCGGCGTCGCCTGGGCGGGGATCCGCGGGATCGCGGCGGTCGAGGTATCGCTCGACGGAGGCCACCGCTGGCGGCCGGCCCGCCTGCACCGGCCGCTCTCGCCCTGGGCCTGGACCCCGTGGGCGCTCCGGTGGGTGCCGCGGCGCTCAGGTCGCCAGGCGGTGCTCTGCCGCGCTGTCGACGCCGCCGGCACCGTCCAGGACTCCAGGCGCGCCGAACCGCCGCTCCCCTCCGGGGCCTCTGGCTATCACCGCATCGAGATCCCGATCGCCCGATCTTCGATTGCCGTCCACACGCCCCCGGCCCGCGGGCTCAGAACGTGATGATCTGGTAGCCGCGCGCCGCGTAGCTGCGAAGGCTCGGGTGGCGTTTGTACTCGCTGATCAGCCGCACTCCGGCCTGCTCCACCACCTCGCGCACGCCGTAGGCCTGCGCGCAGTAGGCGCAGGCCCCGGCGACGCTATCGCCTAGCGAGGCGAGGAGGCGGTGATAGCGGCCCTCCGGGTTCGCCAACTCGGGAACCCATTTCACTCCGGCGCCGTCGAAGATGACGACTACCTCGTCGCCCTCCTCCTTGAACTCGCCAGCGGTCATCAGCGCGTTGACGACGCGGCCGGTGCCGCTGGGATCCTCGACGCCGGCGAGGATGACGATCGCTGCGCTCGGCATCTCAGGCCTTCTGACGCTTGAGCAGAACCGCGCTCAGCATGCCAAGCGTCGCACCGAAGATCCCGTGGGCCACCCACCAGCTCCACTCCGGAGTGGACGTGTAGAGGGTGTTGACGCTCTGGAGCTGGTTGATGATGAGGTTGACGATCAGCACCTCGAGCACGAGGCCATAGACGATCCCGGCCATCATCGCGCTGATGATCCGCGGCCGGGTGCCGAGCAGGGCGACGATCAGCGCCGCCCCGATCGCCCCGAGGACCATCGAGTTCATCATGTGGCCGGCGAGCCCGAAGAGCACGGCCCGGAACTCGAAGCTGCCGTGCAGCCACTGGGAGCCGAACGGGACGCTCGGGATCGCGGTCACCGCGGTCCAGAAGCTTTGGCTTATGCCGGACACGGCGGTCGGTTCCTGGGCGATCGCGCCGACCACCATCTGCCACATCGCCATCATCATCCCGCCGGCCAGGCCGCCGATCAGACCGACCTTGACCACCGTGGCGGCGCTCAGGCCCGAGCGCTCGCCACGGCTTTGAGCCGGGAAGTGGTGCCGGTGGGCTGCGTGGGACTCCATCTCTCGATCACCTCCGTTGGTTGGTAAAGAACCGAAAGGGCCCAGATTGGGTCTCTTGGTGCGTTTGACCAAGCCGGCCCGCGAACGATTCAGCCCCGCGATATTTAGGCTGTCCCGGCGATGAGCGACTATCGCCCGATCGCCGATTACGGCCTGCTCGCCGACTGCAACGGCGCCGCCCTGCTCGACCGCACAGGCTCGATCGACTGGCTCTGCATGCCCCGCTACGACAGCCCGGCGGTGTTCGCGCGGATCCTCGACCCGTCGGCCGGGCACTGGTCGCTGAGGCCGTCCGAGCCCTTCGAGTCCGAGCGCCGCTACCTCGACGGCAGCCTCGTCATCGAGACGGTTTTCAAGACGGCTTCCGGCGCTGTGCGGCTGCGCGACGCGATGGCCTTTCCCGGCGGACAGCGGGGCCACGACCTCGGCCTCGAGGCGCCGCACGAGGTGCTGCGCTGCATCGAAGGGCTCGCCGGCTCGGTCGAGATCGAGATGGTGCTCGCACCCCGGCCCGAGTACGGCCTGACGGCGCCGCTCTGCCGCCGCACCGAGACCGGCGGGCGCAGCTTCGGCGGCCCCAACCAGGTGGTGGTCGAGGCCGGGGTCGGCTTCGAGGCGCGGGACGCGACGATGCGCGCCCGCTTCCGAGTCGGGGCGGCCGACACCGTGGGCTTCGCGCTGCGCTGGGCGCCGCCCGGAGCGGCCGGGGTCGAGGCGACCCCGGCCGAGCAGGTCGCCGAGCGGATCGAGGACGTGCTCGCCGGCTGGCGCTCCTGGGAGGCCGAGCACGACATCTACGACGGTCCGCACCGCGAGCAGGTGCGGCTTTCCTCGCGGGTGCTGAAGGGCCTCACCTACCGGCCGACCGGGGCGATCGTCGCCGCGCCGACGACCTCGCTGCCTGAGACCCGCGGCGGCGAGCGCAACTGGGACTACCGCTACGCCTGGATCCGCGACGCCAGCATGACGCTCGAGGCCCTCTACATCGGCGCCTGCTCCGACGAGGCGGAGAACTTCGTCTCCTTCATGACCAGCGCCGCCGGCGGCCACGTGCACGGCGCGCCGATCCAGATCATGTACGGGGTCGGCGGCGAGCGCGACCTCTCCGAGCGCGCGCTTCCCCACCTGCGCGGCTGGGGAGACGCGCGCCCGGTGCGGGTCGGCAACGGCGCCTGGACGCAGACCCAGCTCGACGTCTACGGCGAGCTGCTTGGCGCCTTCGCGCTCTACCGCCACCGGCTCGGCGAGCTGCACCCCGAGATCCAGCACTTCGTCGGCGACCTCGCCGACTCGGCCGCCGCCAGCTGGCACGACGCCGACGCAGGGATGTGGGAGATGAGGGGCGAGCCCCAGCACCACCTCTCCTCGAAGGTGATGTGCTGGGTGGCGCTCGACCGGGCGCTGGAGCTCGCGCCGGCCCTCGGCGCCCACGCCAAGGCCGAGGAGTGGGAGGCGGAGCGCGAGCTGATCCGGGCGGCGGTGCTGGAGCGCGGCTGGAGCGAGCGCCGGGGCGCCTTCGCCCAGGCCTTCGACTCCGACGAGCTCGACGCCGCGGCGCTGCTGATGCCGCTGGTCGGCTTTCTGCCGGCCAGCGAGCCGCGGATGCGCGCCACGATCGAGGCGATCGCCGGCGAGCTGACCGAGGACGGACTGGTCCTCCGCTACCGCAATCGCGAAGGTCGCAACGCGGACGGCCTGCGCGGTGAGGAGGGCACGTTCGTGCTCTGCTCCTTCTGGCTGGTCTCCTGCTTAGCCCAACTCGGCGAGCTGGGTCGGGCCGAGGCGCTGCTGGAGCGGTTGCTGGGCTTCGCCAACGATCTCGGCCTGCTCGCGGAGGAGGTTGATGCGTCGACCGGCGAGCTGCTCGGCAACTTCCCCCAGGCCTTCAGCCACGTCGGCCTGATCCGCGCGGCCTGGGAGGTCGACTGCCGCCGGCGCGGCAAGAGCACGGTCATTCCCGAGGCGACCGCCTGACCTCCACCCCGCGCCAGAAGGCGACGTGATCGCGAATCTCCTTCGCCGCGGCGCTGGGGTCGGGGTAGTACCACGCGGCGGCCGCGTTGCGGGAGCCGTCGACGACGACGTCGTGGTAGCTCGCAACGCCCTTCCAGTAGCAGGCCGTTTGCTTATCGCTCGGCTCGAGATAATCGAAGTCGATGTCCTCGGGCGGGAAGAAGTGGTGACCCTCAATCACGACGGTGCGCTCGCTCTCAGCGAGGACGGTGCCGTTCCAGACCGCCTGCACGGCAGCGGCCTTCTCGGCGGCGGGAGCGCCGCCGTCTGCGGAAGAGCCTGATGCCACGCGAGCGCTGCCGCCCAGCAATCGCCGGACCGCCGTGCCCAGCGGGGTCACGCCGAACCCCCAGCGCCGACGAGCTGCGCCCCTCGCGGCGGGGCGAGGCGCTCACGCTCGTAGGCTTCGATGAACTTCAGCCACAGCTCGCTGCGGGTGGGGAACGCCGGCACCGCGTCGGCGAGCGTCGCGATCGGCACCTCGGCGACGATCGCGATCGTCGCCGCGTGCAGCAGGTCGGCCACCTCCGGGCCGACGAAGGTCGCCCCGACCAGCACCTCGCGCTCGGCGTCGAGGACGAACCGCGTGGTGCCGGGGGCGCCGCGGCCGTGGAAGGAGGCGCCGGCGGTGCCGGAGGTGGGCAGGTCGATGACCTCGGCCTCGATCCCCGCGGCGAGCGCCGACTGCAGCGTGTGCCCGACGGCGGCCACCTGAGGGTCGGTGAAGACGACCCGCGGCGCGGTTGCTCCATCCGCCACCGCGATCCGCTCGGAGCCGAGGATGCGGTCGGCGGCGACGCGGGCCTGGTACTTGCCCGAGTGGGTGAGCAGCGAGCGGCCGTTCGCGTCTCCGACCGCGTAGAGCCACTCGCGGCCGCCGACCCGCAGCCCGTCGTCGACCTCGAGGTAGCGGCTCGGCTCGAGGCCGACCGCCTCGAGACCGAGGTCGGCAGTGAGGGGTCGGCGCCCGACCGCGACCAGCAGGCGCTCACCGCTGACCGACTCGCCGCCGTCGAGGCTCACCGTGTAGCGCTCGCCGTCACGGCTGACCGCGCTCGCGCGGGCGCCGACCCGGACGTCCACGTCCCCCTCCTGCAGGGCGCGCCGCAGCTGCTCGCCGGCGAAGGGCTCCTCGCGCGGCAGAACCTCCTTCATCGCCTCGATCACCGTCACCGTGGAGCCGAGCGAGGACCAGGCCTGGGCATCTCGACGCCGACCACGCCGCCGCCGAGAACTACCAGGCTCGCGGGGACCTCTCTGGCGGTGGCGATCTCGCGATTCGACCAGGCGGCTGCCTCGGCAAGGCCGGGGATCGGGGGGAGGAGGGCGCCGCTGCCGACCGCGATCACGACCGCCTCGCGCGCCACCAGAACCTCCCCGCCGACCCGCACCCGCCGCTCGCCCTCGAGCCGCGCATGGCCGCGGATCAGCTCGATGCCGCGTTCCTGCAGCCAGGGAAGCTGGTGGTCGTCGCGCAGGTGGCCGACGATCTGGTCGCGGCGCCGCAGCACCGCCGCCACGTCAACTGCCCCGCCCACCGCCTCCGCCGCCCCCGGCACGCGGGCCGCCTCGGCGAGCACCTCGGCGGGGCGCAGCAGCGCCTTCGAAGGCATGCAGGCATAGAAGGAGCACTCGCCGCCGACCAGCTCGCGCTCGACGATCGCGACGCTCATCTCGCTGCGCTCCGCCACCCGGCCGGCCAGCACCTCACCCGCCGGCCCGGCGCCGATCACGATCACGTCGAATTCGGTTTCCATCTGCTTGCTCCAGTCCGCTCGGTTGCGAGGCCAAGATCGGCTCTCACTGACTTTCGATCTCCGAAGCGCCGAAATGGTTCAACGACGGCAGTGGCCTGGACCCCGTCCCCGCGTTGACACCCACCTGGGCTGAATAGACCCGGATGCCGAGGAGGGGCGGAGCCCCGACGAGGCATCCGGGACGGCACCCAGGATGGCCGCTCGACCACCAAGGAGATCGAGTTGGCAGAGCAACGCAGTCGCATTCTTCGACCGTGCCGCCGACGGGACCCTGACCCAGAAGCCGGGCACCGGCGGGTTGCGTCTCGGAGACCGGCAGCGGCGGCGCCTGCGCGGACGGCAGGGCACTCGACGCAGCCCTCTCGGTCACCGTCAGCCCCGACGGCCGAAGCGCCTACGTGGCGTCGGGCGGCAGCAGCCACGCCGTGGCGGTCTTCCACCGCGAGCCGCCGGCCCCCAGCAAGCGACTCCGACCCCGACCGCTCAGCCACCGGCCCCACGACCGTCGGTGCTTCCACTCGACACCACGAGCCCAGTTTGAGCGGGCTCTCGCTCTCTCCGACCCGCTTCCGCGCCGCCGACCGCGGCCCCAGCATCGCCACCACCCGCGCCAACCGCCGGATCACGGTCTCCTACCGGCTCTCCGAGCCGGCGCGTGTCACCTTCACCGTCCAGCGGAAGCTCCCGGGTCGCCGCGCCGGCAAGCGCTGCCTCAAGCCCACCCCGCTAGCCAAGGCGCCAAACGCTGTACCCGGTTCGTCGGGGTGCGCGGCTCCTTCATCCACAGCGGCAAGGCAAACGGCAACTCCTTCCGCTTCAGCGGCCGCGTCGGTGGCCGCAAGCTGCCCCCCCCCGGGCCCTACCGGCTTCGCGCGGCCGCGAGGGACGCCGCCAGGCAACGCCTCGTCTGCGCCGCGGCACAAGAGCTTTCGGATCCACTCGTCTGGTTGAGGGAGGCCCCGCCGCCAGGCCAACCGGGCGCTCAGTTCAGGCGCCACGCGACCCCCAATGCGCCTGCACGAACGCTCGACCGACTACCGCCGACGCCCCGCCTCGCAGCCATGAGACCTGCCCCACCCGGGACCACCGTCGCAGTAGTCGATACCTGAGCCGCCGTAGAGCTGATCCTCGCCCGGGCCGCCGAAGAGGCGATCGTTGCCGGAGCCGCCGTGGCAACCGTCGTTGCCGGGCCCCATGTAGCAGACGTCGTCGCCGGGGCCGCCCCAGCAGCCGTCGCTGCCGGCGCCGGTCTTGCAGAAGTCGTCACCGGGACCGCCGACGCAGTCGCTGTTCTTCTGCCCGGTGATGCAGACGTCGTTGCCGCCCCTTCCGATGCAGCGGTTGCGGCGCGAGCCTTCCGAGTAGCAGTCGTCGGGCTCGTCGTTGCCGATGAATTTGTCGGAGCCCATGCCCAGGTGGGCGACCACCGGGAAGGGCAGCGGATCGGCGACCTCGACGAAGTCGGCCGCGGGACCCATGTCGATTTCGATCGCGCTGGCGCCGGCCAGGGGGCAGGTGGCTTGCATGCGGTCCGCCGAGAGGTGGCAGCCGCGAGGCTTGGCGTGGGCCATCATTCCCCTGACGATGATCTTGCCGCTGTTGGTGGTGACGGTCAGATGGCTGCCGGAGTGAGCACCGAAGACGACGATCACGCCGGCTGGCGAGGCCGCGCCTGGGATCGCCAGGACGCCGAGGACCGCGAGCGTGATGACGAACAGGCGGTGGGCCGTCGATCTGCCCATTAGAGGCCGCCTTGTGCTGGGTCTGCCTCGAATGCGAAAGCGCTCCCGGCGGCGAGCGCGGCGAGCGCCGGCACCGCCGCCGCCAGCATCAGCGTGGCGCGGTAGCCGGCGGCGAAGCCTCTAACCATCGTCCCTCCTTCGGTTGCCGCCGGGGTTAGCTGACGGGCTGGCGCTGAAGGAGACTCGCGCCCCCACCGCACGGTGGGCTCGCCCCAAGATCTCGGTTCCCCCGTTCCTCGACTGGTCGAGGACTAGGCATCTGGGTCTGTTCTATGGCGAGCGCAAAACTATCCCTAATCGGTCGGTCGACGTCGGGAGACGTTCCATTGATGGCTCCGCTAACGCTCCGTGGGGCCCCGAGGGGCGGGCCCTAGCGGAAGCGCAGCACGCCGGTGGTCCGGACGAAGCGCCCCGATGGCTGAGCCGTCTTGGCCACGGCCAGCGCTCGCCCTGCGCCGCGGGCGCGGCTCGAGCCGACGTGGACCGCCAAGCTCTGGACGGCGCCGACGACGACGGAGAACGGCGCCTTGTGCTGGTGGCCCGCGGCCGAGAGAGTCATGGTGCCGCTGCAGATGCCGTTCGGGGAGCCCGTGCACTTGACCAGGACCAGTGCCTCGGGGCCTAGGAGGCGGGCGGTTTCGCGCTCGAAGGAGAGGCTCATTTCGCCAGGTGCCTGAAACGGCGTCGCTGCGTCGGCCGCCGCGGCGGGGATGGCGGTGGCAAGCAGTAGGGCAGTGGCAAGGATCGCCACCAGCCGCGTTGCGAACCTCCGCTGGACATCAATGAGTCGATCCGCTGCGTGCACCTGAGTCCTCCGTTGGAGCCGATTGGCGCCTCAAACGTGACAGATGGCGCCACGTCTATATGAGCCATTCGCTAGGACATTCGGCCATTTCCAGTATCTGGCGCTAAAGGTCCCGGCGTCAAGCGGACACGCGTCTTGCACGTCGGCTCGCGCATTTGGGTTCGCCGCTCAAGCCCTTGCCGGGCGGCGCCGACTCCCTACGTAGCGAGTTCTTCACCCCCTTTATCTCAGCCCCGGTTTAGGGGGTCGGCCAGCACCCCACCTCACCTACCGAAATTGGCGACGACCGACACCGCAAGACCGAGCGCCAGGGCGCGCTGCGTCCTGCTCACCCTGATTTTCCTCGCGGCGACGCTCCTCGCGGTTGCGCCTGACCGTGCGGCCGCCGCACCGAGCTGCCACGGCAAGAAGGCGACGATCGTCTCCAACGCGCCGACGATCCTCGGCACCAAGGCGCCGGACGTGATCGTCGCCGGGCCGGGCGACAACACGATCTACGGCGAAGGCGGCAACGACCTGATCTGCGCCGGCGCCGGCGACGACGTGATCCACGGTGGTCGTGGCAACGACACGGTCTTCGGCGAGGGCGGCGAGGACACGATCTACGGCGAACGCGGCTCCGATCACCTCGACGGCGGCGCCGGCGCGGACAACCTCTTCGGCGAAACCGGCAACGACACGCTCGACGGCGGGGCCGGCGACGGCGATCGCCTCAACGGCGGCCCCGGCGACGACTCGCTCTCCGGCGGCCCGGGCGACTCCGACGTCCTCACCGGCGGGCCCGGCAACGACAAGATCGAGGGCGGGCCCGGCGCCCATGACATCGCCTCCTACGCCGGCACCGGTGGCGCGGTGACGATCAACCTGCAAACGCAGACCGTAAGCGGCGCCGAGGGCGAGCACCTGAGCGCGGTCGAGGATGCGATCGGCGGCTCCGGCGGCGACACCGTGATCGGCGACCCTGCAACGGCGAATCGGCTCGACGGCGGACCCGGCAACGACCGCCTCCTCGCGGCGGGGGCGGATGATGAGGCATTCGGCGGACCCGGCTCAGACGAATGCAGCGGTGGCTTCGCCGCCGAAACCTCCTGCGGTCCGAGCCAGGGCATGAGCGGCACCGCGGTCGAGCTCTACGACAGCATCGACGGCGCCATCAGTCTGATCGTCACCGGCAGCGATGGTCCCGATGCGGCCGGCGTCAGCTTCGCCGCCGGGACCTACACCGTCCACGGAGAGCCGGGCGGCACCGAAGTCCTGCTCGGCGATCCGAGCTCCGCGGTCTGCTCGCGCGACGCCGTGGCGAACTCGGTCTCCTGTCAGGATCACATCTCATCCATCCTGGCCTCACTCGGTGCCGGCAACGACGGCTTCAGCGTCACCGACAGCGTCCCCTCCTCGGTCTCCTCGATCATCGACGGCGGCAAGGGCGAAGACATGCTGCGCGGCGGGCGGGGCGACGACGTCCTCTACGGCGGCGATGACCACGACCCCGACACGCTCGAAGGCGGTGGCGGCAGCGACGTCCTCTACGGCGTCAACATCTTCCACCCGCGCAAGGACAGCGGCTTGGCGAGGATGATCGGCGGCCCCGGCGACGACCTCCTGATCGGCGGCCAGCCGTGCGACGGCGACCTCTTCGACGGCGGCCCGGGCGAGAACGACAGCGCCTCCTTCGCCCGCGTCCGCAACGGCGGCACCTTCGTCAAGGCGACGATTGGCGGCGCCGTGCTCGATCCCGACGTCCCGAACTGCCACGCGGGCCATATCGACTCGAGCGTCGAGAAGATCGAGGGCTCTCCCGGGCCCGACATGCTCACCGGTGACGGCGGACCGAACGTTTTGCTCGGCCGGGGCGGCGGCGACAGGCTCGACGGCAGGGGCGGCAACGACACCTGCGTCGGCGGCAGCGGCAAGGACCAGGCGAGCAACTGCGAGCAGGCCGCCTCGGTTCCGTAGTGAGGTCGGAAGGCAGTGCCTGAGCCCGGTCGAAACTCTGCGAGCTGAACGTTGTTCCCAAAGAGGCGATGACGACATCGGCGAGTGAGACCGGCCTCGAAGAAACTGATCCTCCTCTTCGCCTTGGTCGCCGTCATGGGTCAGGCCCTCGCTCTCGCCCAAGCCGATCAGCGCAGCGCTGACATCGTCACCGCGCGCGCCTCGGCCGCGACGATGAGCGCCGCGGTCACCCTCGTCCTCGCCGGCAGCCCAGCCGCGAACGAGATCCGCATCTCGCTCAGCCCCGGCGGCCGCAGCTATCTGATCGAGTCCTCCAATCCGCTCGAAGTCGGCGGGCAGATCTGCACCCATCCCGACGCGAAAGCAGACCAGCTGAGCTGCGCGGCCACCGCGATCGCCGCCTTCCGCTTCAACGGCGGCGCCAGCGACGACATCGTGGTGATCGGCAGGACCGTCCCCGTGCCCACGACGCTGGAAGGCGGAGCGGGAAACGACGTACTGATCGGCGGCGCCGGCGGCGAGAAGCTGACCCGCGGCCCGGGCGACGACAGGCTGGTTGGGCGCGGTGGCGAGGACTGGCTCTACGGCGGTGCGGGTGAGGACCGGTTGGTCGGCGGGCCTGGCGAGGACATCTGCATCGGCGGCCCCGCCCACGACAGCGCCGCCTCCTGCGAGGTCATCGAGGCGATGCCCTGAGCGCTAGCCTGTCAGGCGCGATGACCGGCCTCGAGAACCCGACTCACATCCTCTTCGTCCTCGTGATCGCGGTGCTCCTCTTCGGACCGAAGCGCCTGCCCGAGCTCGGCCGCTCGCTCGGATCCGGCATCCGCGAGTTCAGGAGCTCGCTCGCCGGCGAAGAGCAGGACAACAGCGACTCCCAGCCGCTCCCGACCAAGCCCGTGGGCAAGCCGAGGCCTCCGGCCTGATCGGGGTTTCGGCGCCCCGGGCTGTGAGAGACTGAGGCGCGACCCTGTGGCAGGGACTCGAGGGGACAACTCGGGAGTCGTGGGCCGGCTTGCCAGATGCCGTCCAGCTGCCCTTCTGGCTGAGCCGTCGACAGCTGTCTTCCTCCTCGGCGGCGGACTCGGGTTCGCCCTCGCCGTGGCGATCATCGTTCTACTTGTCACCTGAGTTGTTGAGCCCGGCGATCGGCCGCCAGTGCCTGACCGTCATGCAGTCGAGCGGCGGCGGGTCACCCGGATCGACGATTGCCCGGCCGGCGGGATGGCCCTTGGTGCCACACTGGATATGGGCGTCCTTGACGCCGTCAACGGCGTAGATGACGTCGTCGCCGCCGCGGCCGTAGAAGCTGTCGACGCCGGGCTGGCCGAGCAACAGGTTCGGCCCGGAGTTGCCGATCAGCACGTCCTGGTCGAAGGAGCCCTCGATGTCCTCGTCTGAGCGGTCGAGCCGGACTTTGTGGCAGCCCTCGATCGCGTCGATCCAGGCCCAGCCGGCGGCGAGCGAGATGTAGAGGGTGCCGGGGTGGGCCTGCGTCTCGGCGAAGGAGGCGTCGTCGCGGCCGGGGCCGCCAACCAGGGCGCCCCCCGCGCAGCCGCCGCCGGCGGCGAGCAGGTCGCCCCCGGGGCCGCCGTAGAGGAAGGTCGGCCCGGGCAGGCCGCCGATTAGACCGTCCGACCCGGCGCCGCCGTAGATCCGGTCGGCGCCAGGGCCGGACTGCAGCAGGTCGTCCTCGGGGCCGCCGCGGATCACGTCGTCGCCGAGACCGCCGTTGACGCGCACGAGGTCGACCGCACGGAGGCTGCCTTCGACCCGTAGTCGATCGCTGCCGGGCCCGAGGTCGGCCATCAGCCAGCGGGCCGGCCCTTCGGTCGCGCAGCTCACCTGCTTGGGATCGACGCCCGGATGCTCGCATCCTTCCCCGGCGGCGAGCCGGGCCGCCGCGCTCACCCCGAACGCTTCGCTCGCTTCGTCATAGGCGACGGTGAGCTCGTCGCGCCCGGCGCCGCCGATGATCTGCAGGCCGCCGCCTCCGGCGGGGTCGGGGTCGAGGCGAACCAAGGCCGAGCCCGTGGGCCGCGCTTCGGAGCCGCAGGAGACGCGGATCGGACCTCCCTTGCAGGAGTCGGTTCCCTGCCCGCCATCGAGCGTGTCGCGGCCGCCGCCGCCGATGATCCGGTCGTCGCCAGGGCCGCCGTCGATCACGTTCGCGCCCTTGTCGCCCATCAGCGTGTCGTGGAAGGCCGAGCCCTCGATCGAGGAGAAGCGGAAGAGGCGGTCGTGGCCGTCGCCGCGCGCCTTGTGGGCGCCGAGCGATACCCAGACGCCGCTGCCGCGCCGGCCGGCGACGGCGGTCGCGAAGGAGGCGATGTCGCCCTTGCCGGGACCGCCGTCCATCCGGTCGTAGCCGTAATCGCCGCGGACCAGGTCTTCGTTCCCCGGCCCGCCGCTGACCGTGTCGATCCCGAGGCCGCCGCTAACTTCGTCGCGGTCGCCGGGACCACCGAGCACCTTGTCGTCGCCGAGGTCGCCGAAGACGCGGTCGCTGCCGCGGCCGCCGTCGATCAGGTCGTTGCCGCGGCCGCCATGGATCACATCGTCGCCGGCGCCGCCGCAGATGATGTCGTTGCCGAGACCGCCGTAGATCACGTCGTCGCCGGGCCCGCCCCGGATCACGTCCGGACCAGAGGTGCCACGGAGAACGTCATCGCCGCTGGTTGCCACGATCGTCGCGGCGCGACCGTGGCAATGAAGGACAGGCGGGTCGGGTGGGCGCAGAGCAGTGGCTGCCTGCGCCATCGTGGCCGTCGCGAGGATCAGGAGACCACCCACGGCCAAGATGCCGCGCGACCTCAAGCCGGCACCGCCGGCCGCGAGGTAGCCTCGAAGCCGATGCCGCTCGCCGTCGCCGAGGAGCCTGTGGTTGCCGTGGTGGTCGTGGGACTTCTCGCTTCTGGGCTGGTTGCGGCCTGGTTCGGATCCGTCAAAAAAGTGAGGTGGAGACGAGGTCGAACCCGGACCGGGTGTCTCGCGACATTCGCCTGGCCGTTGGCCTATTCCTTCGCTACGACCTCGATAGTTCCGTGCATCCTGGAATGGATTTCGCAAACGTAGCGGAAGGTGCCAGCTTCCTTGAACGTCTCTGACTTGACCTTCCCCGGTTCGATGATGCCGGTGTTGAAGCTCCCGTCTTCAGCGGACGCGGCGTGTGGCAGGGGATCTTCGTTCCGCCAGATCACCTTGCCGCCCTCCTGGATGGCCACCGGGTCGGGGTCATAGAAGGATTCGACGATCCTGACTTTGACCGCGCGAGGCGGTCTGGTCACACCCGAGCCGCTTCCCGATTGGCCGGAGGTCGTATCGCCCAAGCCATCGGTCGGCCCCTCCCGGCCCCCACCGCATGCGGTCATGAGGAGCGCCAGAAGAATCGCGAGCGAGGTCGCTAGTGGGAAGCGCGGCATTCAGGCCAGCCTATCCCGCAGCGCGGTAGCTCCCGTATGCGGGGCAGCGCCCAGCGCGGCTGACATTGCCGCCGGTCACCGGGCACTCGTCCGGCGGCGCCTAAGACCTGGTCGCTGCGAGCGCCTCGCTGAGAATGATTCGATTTGCAGAGGTGCCGGACGATGCCTAGCGATCGGCTGCGAGCTTCGGCGGCGTAGCTGCCTTAACGCCGCCGGGCACAACCGCGATCGTGCTCACCGAGGCCCGGTAACCTCGACGGCACCTGAGATCGCCAGCAGGATCGCCAAGCCCGCGCCGGGCGGCGGCGCGCGCCAGGCAGCGTCGCCGCGATCATGATCGCCGCCGCGACCAGCAGCTGGGGAGCGAAATGGAGTCGGCTTGACTAGCAGCGCCTCGGGAAGAGAACTAGGGAGCCACATCGGCGAGAGCGACCCACCAGACGATCGTCGCGGCGCTGATCGTCGCCATCGCGACCGCCGCAAGAGGCGGCAGGTTACTCACATCACGACAGCGACTGTGGCCGCAGTTCGGGAACCGATCCCCTTGCCTCTCAGCAACCAATTAGCTGCAGTACATCCAAGCTTCATGCCCGCTGCCTACCGTGATCGACATGAAGACGGATAGCTACTCGCGGGTCCTCGCCACCCTCACGGCGGAAGCAAAGCACGCAAGCAGGCGGCTCGGGGGTCCGCAGAGGCAGCCGCCGCCGGCTTCTTCGCCGAGAGGCGAGCGAGCGCCGCGGTCGGCGCCGGCCCGGTTCGCTACTCGGGTAGGCGGCCGGGGCGCGTCCGGTGGCCATGCTCCGGATTCGCCGACTCCCGGACTCGAGCCACACCGCGCCGGGTCCGTCGGGTGCGGGCGCGCCGCGAGCGTCGAGTCAAGCGAATGATCGCCTCGGCGAGGTACCAGGGGCCTAGCACGACCGCACTCAGGAGCGCGGCGAAGCCGATGACGCCGATCCCCGCCGCGATCACGATCGCGCAGACAGCGATTACGATTCCCGCGAGCAGATCCGCGAGCAGCGAGCGCCGCGCCGCGGCGCCGGGGGAGGCTGGGGTCGGCAGCCTCACCACCGCTGCCTCGGCCGCAGGTAGACGGCGAAGAAGTCGCGTTCGTCGGGCACCAAATACCGTTCCGGCGAGCGGAACATTTCCGGCAGCAGATTGCTCGGTTCGCTCCCGCCTCGGTGGCGGTAGCCGATGAAGCTCGTCCAGTCTTCGTTGATGTCGAGCTCGAGGGCGCGGACGGCGCCGGCCCGCTTCAGGATCATCGCCAGCGATTCGACAGTCTGGTAGTTGGCGGCGGCGTAGAGGAGGTTGCCGCGGGCGTCGATTCCGAGACCCGAACGCCACACCCTGGTCGCGTTGTTGACGGTTTCGCCCCATTCGGGGCCGTCGCCGAGGTTCGGGTTGAGCTTGCCTTCGTAGATGATTGGCGGCAGGTTTTGCTTCGCGAACCAGATGTTCTTCGGCGCCCCTTCGCCCTGGTGCCAGCGGACGATGTCGATCCGCCCGTCGCGGTACTCGACGATCGTCGCGATCCCGTCGACCATCGTTTCGACCACCTTGCCGCGGTAGATCAGGCCGGCCTTCGAGGTTTCCAGCGGGAAGCCGCCGTTGAAGGTGGCGACGAGGCCCGTGCGCAGCTGCGGCGGCACTTCGCCGGAGCCGCGCTGTTCGAGCGGTTCCGGCGGCTCGGCCAGCCCAGGCACGTAATCGAGGTGGGTGCGGTTGGCGTCGATCCAGGCGGCTCCGGCGACGAACTGCGGGTATTCGGGGTCGCTGCGGAAGGTCGTCAGGAGGACGGGCGGCCGCCGCCCGGCGTGGGCGCCGGCCGGCTTCCAGACTCCCTCGCCCGGCAACGCCGGGTGGATCAGCGGCTTCACCCGAGGCGGACGGTAGACGCGCTTGGCTTCCGCTTCTTCGCCGCCTTCGGACGCCGCCACGCCGACCTGCGGCAGCGAGCGCAGGCCCGGCCCGCCCTTTTCCGGCGCGTTCAGGCTGTAGTAGAAGTTCTCGATTTCCGAGACGATCGGGCTGCCGCCGTTCGCCCGCAGCCACTCGACGCTCGAAACGCCGAGCCCGACATTGTGCTTTTCGCCGATCGCCGGCAGGTAGGAGGTGGTGGCGGCGAGCAGGCAGGCCGCGGTCGCCAGGGCGAAGATCCGTCGCGCCCGGCGCCAGAACGGGATCCGGGGGTAGCGGCGCTCGCTCCGGACGGTCGTGGCCATCGGCGGCGAGCTTCGCCACCGGACCTGAATCCAAAATGAAACTGCTCCCGCCCTCTACAGCTGCGAGGCGACCGCCGCCAGCAGTAGGACGAAGCCGCCGAGGACCAGGGGCCAGCCATTGGGGAGGTAGAGGCCGGCGGCGACTAGGACGACGCCGGCAGAGGGGTGAACGCCGCCTGGCGAACCCTGATCGGGCCCGGTGGCGGCGAGGACTTCATCCGCCCTCGAGCCCGACGGCGCCGCCACCCTGGTCGCGGCGGCGCCGGCGGCGGACGAGGAGGTAGGCGATGCCGATGATCGCGAGGACGACGATCGCATAGTCGAGGTAGCCGAGGTTGTGGCGCCAGGATTCCCAGTTGGAGCCGACGCCCTTGCCGATCAGGGCCAGCGCGGTCACCCAGGGGATGCAGCCGGCGACGGTGAGGAGAGTGAAGCGCCAGAAGGGCATCCGAGCGAGGCCGGCCGGCAGTGAGATGAAGGTCCGCACCAGTGGCAGCATCCGCGAGAAGAAGACCGTCGCCGAGCCGTACTTTGCGAACCATTCGTCGGCCCATTTGAGCTGCTTCTGGTTGACGTGGATGAGGCGGTTGCGCTCGAGCAGGTCGAGGCGGCCGTAGTAGCCGACCGCGTAGGTGATCCACGACCCGGCGAGGTTGCCGAGCACGCCGGCGGCGATGATCCCGACCAGCGTCAGTTCGCCTTTGGAGACCGCGAAGCCGGCAAAGAGCATGATCGCCTCGCTGGGAATCGGGATGCAGGCCGACTCGAGCGTCATCAGGAAGCAAACGGCCGGCAGGCCGGTCGAGCCGATGAATTCGGTGACGACTTCGACGATCGGGTTGATCACAAAATCGGTGGCGGAGGCGGGGGAGAGCATCGGCGCAGCAGGCTGGCGCGCCGGGTTTAAGCCAGGGTGAGAGGACCGGCTCTCATCTACGCTTCATCTTCGGCGGTGATCGTTTGACCATGCGCGTTCTGGTGGTTGAGGACGAGGTGAAGATGGCGGCGCTGATCCGCCGCGGCCTGAGCGAGCAGGGACTGGCGGTCGACGTCGCCGGCAGCGGCGAGGACGCGCTCGTCAAAGCGGTCGCGGCGAGCTACGACGCGATCGTCCTCGACGTAATCCTGCCCGGGATCGACGGCTTCGAGACCTGCCGCAAGCTGCGGACCGGTGGGATCTGGTCGCCGGTCCTGATGCTGACCGCGCGGGGCGCGCTCGAGGACCGGGTCGCCGGCCTCGACGGCGGCGCCGACGACTACCTGACCAAGCCCTTCTCCTTCGCCGAGCTGCTGGCGCGGCTGCGAGCGCTGGCCCGCCGCGGCCAGGCCGAGCGGCCGGCCGAGCTCGAGGTCGGCGACCTGCGGCTCGACCCGGCGACCCGGCAGGTCTGGCGCGGGGAGGAGGAGATCGAGCTTTCGGCGAAGGAATTCACCCTGCTGGAGGCGTTCATGCGCCACCCCGGCGGCGTCCTCACCCGCACGCAGCTGCTCGAGCAGGCCTGGGAGTACGACTTCGAACACCGCTCCAACGTGATCGAGGTCTACATCCGCTACCTGCGCCGCAAGATCGACGTCCCCTTCGGGGTCAACTCGCTGGAGACGATCCGCGGCGCCGGCTACCGCTTGCGAAAGGATGGAGGTCGCTGAACCATCTGAGCCGCCTCTCGATCCGCCTCCGCGTCACCCTCGTCTTCGTCCTCGTGATGGCGGCGGTCCTCGCCGCGACCGGCATCTTCGTCTACCTCCGCTTCCAGTCCGAGCTCGACGCGACGATCAACACCGGCCTGCGCTCGCGCGCCGATGAACTCGCCGCCCAGGTGCGCCAGGCCGATGCCGGGCTCAGTGAGCGCGACCAGCGCCTGGTCGGCCGCGGCGAGAGCTTCGCCGAGGTGCTGAGCGCCGGCGGCCGCGTCCTCGACTCCTCCGAGACGGTCGGTAGCGAGGTGCTGCTCGCGCCGGCGGAGCTGCGGCGGGCGCTGCGGGCGCCGCTGCTGCTCAACCGCAGCTCGCTGCCGGGGCTCGAGGGGAGCTCGCGGCTGCTGGCGGCACCGGCGAGATCGCACGGCGAGCAGCGGGTGGTGGTGGTCGGCACCTCGACCGAGGCCCGCAATGACTCCCTGGGCGACCTCCTGCAGCTGCTCCTGATCGGCGAGCCGGTCGCGCTGCTGCTCGCCTCGCTCGCCGCCTACTGGGTCGCCGCCGCGGCGCTGCGACCGGTTGAGGCGATGCGGGCGCGGGCCGAGTCGATCTCCGCCGCGGCGCCAGACGACCGCCTGCCGGTGCCGCCGAGCGGCGACGAGATCGCCCGCCTCGGCGAGACCCTGAACGAGATGCTGGCGCGACTGCAGGAAGCGATCGAGCACGAGCGCGCCTTCGTCGCCGACGCCAGCCACGAGCTGCGGACGCCGCTGGCGATCCTCAGCACCGAGCTCGAGCTGGCGCTCGCCGAAGGACGCTCGCCACGGGAACTGCGGGCGGCGCTCACCTCGGCCGCCGAGGAGGCCGATCGCCTCACCCAGCTCTCCGAAGACCTGCTGACGATCGCCCAAACCGAGGGCGGTGAGCTGCCGCTGCGGATCGGCCCGGTCGAGCTCGAAGAGGTGCTCGAGGGGGTGAGACGGCGATTCTCGCGGCGGGCCGATGAGGAAGGGCGCGAGATTGTGATCGAGGCCGAGGAGATCGAGCTGAGCGCCGACCGGCTGCGGCTCGACCAGGCGGTGGGCAGCGTCGTCGACAACGCCCTGCGCTACGGCGAGGGGACGGTGACGATCGCGGCAGCGCAGCGCGACGGCGCGGTCGAGATCGCCGTCCGCGACCAAGGCCCCGGCTTCCCCGAGGAGTTCCTCGACCGCGCCTTCGAGCGCTTCAGCCGCGCCTCCTCGAGCCGCCGCGACGGCGGCAGCGGCCTCGGCCTGGCGATCGTCCGCACCGTCGCCCGCGCCCACGGCGGCGAGGCGCGCGCCGCCAACGTCGACGGCGGCTCTGAGGTGACGGTGAGCATCCCCGAGCGGGACCGGGGCCCGGGGCCGAGTTCATCCCCAGTTTAGGAGGGGCGCTCACGATTCGCGTGTGCCCGTGGTATCGACGATCTCCCAAGCCGACCTGGCGATAGCGTTCCTCCTCGCGATCCCGCTCGGCCTCGCCGCGCTGATCTTCCTGCTTGCCGCTGTCATGGTCGCCGCCCTGGCCGGGTGCACGGCCGCGAAGTGGGCATTGCGCCGGGCCAACGCCGCCGTCCTCGGCAGCGCCAGCGGGCTCTGAACGGGCGCAGGCGATGCCCCGTCTCGCAGGCAGAGCGCCGCTCGCCCACGCTCACCTACGTCTTCCTCGGCACCCGGGCAGCTGCACGTGCTGGCTACGCTGCAGGGAATCCAGGCCGAAGGCGGCAAACACAGCATCGCCGGGTTCCTCTTCGAAGCGGTCGGCCTGCCGAGCCTCGTCCGCCGCGCCGACATCGTTCTCACCGTTGCCTTCGTGGCGATCGTCGCCCTGGCTGCTGCGCAGAGTCTGGAACGGCGAACTCGACTGGATCTCGGGGGCCAGCTGGGCGACGGTGGCGCTCCTGCACCACCGGCTTCCTCGTCCCTGGTACGTCGTCTGGCTGATCCCGCTGGCGGCGCTCAGCTGCGACCGCCGCCTGCTCGCCGCCGCAGTCCTGCTCACCGGCGTCGGGCTGACGACGCTGTAGAAGCCCCGGCCCCTTGAATTGAGCGGCCAGCAGAAAGATGGCTCGGCCGGCCGCTTCAGGCGGCCCGGCGGCGGACTTCCGCAACCGTCTCTGACCCGTAGACGTCGCCGACCAGGCGAAGTGCCTCGGCGGTCGTCCGGTCGAGGACCTCCTCACGGCCGCCGTGTCCGCCGAACCCGAAGCCGAAGGCGCGGTTGACTGTCTCGGTGAGGCCGGAGGCAGCCGCCGGCAGGTCGCCGCGAAGCTCGACGATCGCCTCTTCGAGCACTCGGACGCGATGATCGCCGCGATCGACCTTGCCGGTCAGCGGGGTCAAGGGGGTTCGTTCTTTGAGAGCCATCGTCATCACCATCACAACGTTGGCGTCGTGCGCTGAAGGCCAGGTAAGGGCTCTCGACCGCTTTCACCGCGGTTTAAGGCTCGCTTGGTGAGGTTCTCATGTTGAGGGTTCGCCAGCTATCGGTCGTCTGCGCAGCAATGGCCGCGGGGCTCGTCGCCGGCTGCGGCTCCTCCAGCGGCTCGGGCACCGAAGCGAGCACCAATGTCGCCGGTCGAGCCACCCAGCAGTCCGACTTGGCCGCGCGGCAGCCGAGCGGCCCGCGGTACCGGGTGCCGCCCTTCTCGATCCGCACGACGTCTACGCCGCGGATCGGCCGGGGATGCTCTCGCCGGTCGTCCGCGACTTCCCGGAACGGGTCTACGTCCCGAACAGCGAAAGCGACACGGTCAGCGTGATCGACCCCCACACCTACAAGGTGATCGACGAATTCTCGGTCGGGGCGCTGCCCCAGCACGTCGTCCCCTCCTACGACCTGAAGACGCTCTGGGTCACCAACGACGAAGGCAACAGCCTCACCCCGATCGACCCGGCGACCGGCAAGCCGGGCAAGCCGGTGCTGGTCACAGACCCCTACAACATGTACTTCACCCCGGACGGTCGCTACGCGATCGTCGTCGCCGAGCGGCTCGAAAGGCTCGACTTCCGCGACGCCAGCTCGATGCAGCTCCACCATTCGCTTCCCGTTCCTTGCCCCGGCGTCGACCATATGGACTTCACCGCCGACGGCCGCTATCTGGTGGCCAGCTGCGAGTTCGGCTCGAAGCTGATCGAGGTCGAAGTGCCGGGCGAGAAGGTCGTCGGCAGTCTCTCGCTGCCCGCAGGATCGATGCCGCAGGACGTCAAGCTCGCGCCCGATGGCAGCGTTTTCTACGTCGCCGACATGATGGCGGGGGGCGTCTGGCTGGTCGACGCGCACACGTTCAAGCGGGTCGGCTTCATCCCGACCGGCGCCGGCGCCCACGGGCTCTACGCCAGCCGCGACTCACGCGACCTCTACGTCTCCAACCGCAACGAAGGCTCGATCTCGGTGATCTCCTTCGCGGAGCGCAGGGTGATCGAAAACTGGACGATCCCGGGCGGCGGCAGCCCCGACATGGGCGGCGTCTCGGCCGACGGCAAGGTGCTCTGGCTCACCGGCCGCTACAACGCCGAGGTCTACGCGATCAGCACCAAGGACGGTGAACTGATGGCGCGGATCCCGGTCGGCTACGGCCCGCACGGGCTCTGCGTCTACCCGCAGCCGGGCCGCTATTCGCTCGGGCATACGGGCGTGTTCCGGTGAGGGTGGTTCGGCTGGAGGCGGCCGCTGTGCTGGTGGTCGCGGCGCTGCTGGCAGGGTCCGTGCCCGGCTGCGGGAGCTCCGGATCAGGCTCGAGGTCCGGCGACGTGGGCGGGTCCACCGCCTCGGTACAGCAGACCGCGTCATCACGCCCCAAGCACCTCGACGTCAAGACCTCTCCCCACCACCTCCCCGCGCCCGTCTCCGGCGAGGCGGTCGTGCCGCAGGGGAAGGACCTGCTGGTGATCGGTGGGCTCGACGAATCCGACGTCTCGGTCGCCGCGGTGACGAAGGTCGACCCCGCCACCGGCCTGGCGAGGTCGGCCGGTGAGCTGTCCGAACCCCTCCACGACATCGCCGCCGCTGCGGTGCCGAGCGGCGTTCTCGTCTTCGGCGGCGGCTCAGCGACGACCACCGCGGAGGTCCAGCGGCTGGCGCCGGGCGGCGCCGGCGAGGCGGTCGGCCAGCTGCCAGTGCCGCGCTCCGACCTCTCGGCGGCGACCATCGGCGGCGCCGCCTACGTCCTCGGCGGCTACGACGGGGAACAAACCCTGGGCGACGTCCTGAAGACCAGCGACGGCTCGAAGCTCGAATCCGTCGCGAAGCTGCCGGTCCCGGTCCGCTACGCGGCCGTCGCCGCCCTCGGCGCAACCATCTATGCAATCGGGGGCGAGGAAGGCAGCGGCGCCGACTCGACCGCGATCCAGGCCTTCGACACCAGGACCGGCCGCGCCGCGGTGATCGGCCACCTCGCCGCGCCCCTCGCCCACGCCCCCGCCGTCGTCCTGCGCGGCCGCATCTACGTCCTCGGTGGCCGCCTCGACGGCTCGACGACCGACCGGATCATCCGCCTCGATCCCTCGAACGGCATCGCCAAGCCGGTCGGCCACCTGCCCGAACCGATCCAGAACGCCGCCGCCGCGGTCGTCGGCGGCGTCGGCTATCTGGTGGGCGGCCTGACGCCCGGAGAAACGACGCTCGCCTCGGTCGTAGCGCTGCGGCTGCTCCGTCAGCCGCCGCCGTAGGCAACGACCATGTCGGTGGCGACGCCGAGGAAGAAACCAGCCGAGAGCAGCCAGAGGCCGAGCTCGCGGTGGCCGTAGCGCCGAATCCCGTTCCAGATCTCACCGATCACGTAGAGGATGGCGCCCCCGGCGAGGGCGTAGAAAGCGAGTTCGAGCGGCGCCGAGTCGACGCTATAGCCGAGCATCGCGCCGAGGAAAGTGGGGGCCGCCGCCAAACAGCCCGGCGACCGCGAGCCAGCCCCAGGAGGGGCGAACGTCGCCGAGCGGCCCGACGATGCCGAGCCCCTCGGTCGCGTTGTGGAGAGCGCAGGAGCGTCCTCGGCGCCGCAGCTCTACTCCTCGCGCAACGTCGCGCCCAGTGAGAGCCGCCGCAGCGAGATCGCCGCCAGCGCCGAGGCGAGGATCGCCCCGGCCAGGACTCCGAGCCCGAGCAGGCCGAGGAAGCCCCAGGGGATGGCGAGATGGTCGGGCGGCGGGTCGAAGACGTGCTGCAGCATCGCGACCAGCATTTCCGCCATCAGCCAGCCGAGCCCGGCGGCGAGGAGGACCGCTGCGCCGAGCACCGCGACCGCCTCGGCGCGGACGAAGGAGCCGATGTCGCGCAGCGAGGCGCCGAGCGCGGCCATCGTCGCGAACTCGTGGCGGCGCTCGTTGACGACGAGGCTGACGAACAGCCACATCGCGGCCGCCGCCAGCAGGATCGCGAAGGCCTGCTCTAGCTGGCTGATCCCGGTCAGGTCGACGGTGGTGATCGAGCTGGTCGTCTGCACCGACTGCTGGCGGATGTCTTTGACCATCACGCCGAAGCTCTTGGTCGCGGTGGCGACCGGGCCCGCGACCGCCGCGGGGTTTTCGGAGGCGCTGGCGAAGACGACGTTGGGCCCGCCGGCGTGGTCGGCGCGGCTGAGGTAGGAGAGGTTGGCGACCATGAACGAGTCGCGCGGCGCCGAGGGGAACTCCTGGACGATGCCGACGACGTGGAACGGGACGGTGTGGAATTTCCCGGTCCTGTGGTCGAGCAGCCGCAGCCGCAGCAGGTCACCTTCGTTCAGCGAGTAGTCGGTGATCGTCTCTTTGGAGACGATCACGCCGCTCGGCGTTTCCTGCAGCCGCTTCATCAGCGTCTGGGCGCCGGCGCCGAGGAAGTAGGAGTCGCGCAGCGTCGTCGCCGAGCCGATCGTTTTCGGTTCGATCCCGAAGATGTCCTGGAGGTCGGGGCCGACGTAGGCGTAGGAGTGGTCGACCGGCGAGGTTGCCGCGACGCCGGGGACCGCGGCGATCTTCTGGGTCAGGCCCTGCTTGGCGGTGACCCCGGGCGGCGCGGTGGCGGTGATGTCGGCGCCGAGGGTGAGCTGCGCGTCGACCCCCGCCTGCTGATTGTAGGTCGCGGCGAAGACCCCCATGCTGACGCCGAAGGCGAGCAGCAGCCCGACGAAGACGAGGCCGCGGTTGATCGCGGCGCCCCGTCGCGAGGCGCTGGCGAGCAAGAAGCGCCGCCGCCCCGGGCTGGCGCCGGAGCCGCCGAGCAGCCGCGCCGTCCAACCGAAGATCCGGCCCCGCAGCCGGACCAGCAGAAGGGTCGCGCCGATCCAGAGCAGGGCCGGTGCGAAGAACATGTAGATCGAGAGCGAGAGGGTCGGGTTCGAGTCCGGGTTGACGACAGCCGAGAAGCCGGTGCTGGCGGTCAGCCAGAAGATCAGCCCGCTCAGCGCCAGCGCCAGCAGGTCGAGGTAGAGCCGCTGCCAGAGCGGCTTGCTCGCCCGCTGCGAGCCGCGCCGCTCGGCGGCGACCGTTTCGGAGAGCGAGCGCAGGCCGGTGCCGAGCCGGGCGACGAAGCCGCCGAGGATCGCCAGCGCGATCGAGACCCCGACCACGACCGCGCCGCGCGAGACGGTCAGCCCGACCGAGCCTTCGATCAGCACCGAGACCGCGGCGAAGGCGGCAGCGGCGCCGAGCGCCCCGGCGAGCAGCCCGACGATCGTCGATTCGACCGCCGCCATCCCCAGCAGCGCTTTGCGGCTGGCGCCGCGGGCGCGCAGCAGCGCCAGCTCGCGGCGGTCGCGGTCGACCGTGCCGAGCGCCGCCAGGTAGGCGAGGCCGAGCGCCAGCAGCGCCCCGGGAACGGCGAGCATGATGAAGAGCGCCTCGGCGTAGAGCGCGTCTCCGCTCGCCGTTTCGAGCCCTTCGGAGAGGTTGTCGACGAAGCGGACCTGGCCGGTCAGGGTGCTTTCGACCGAGTTGCGGATCTGACCGGCGCGCGCCAGCGCTTCGCTCGGCGTCCCGGTGAAGGCGGCGCGGTCGATCTGCGCCTGGACCTGCCACTGGACCCCGGTCGGCGTCCCGGGCACCGCCGCCGCGCCGGGCGTGGTCGCGCCGCTGATCGTCGGCAGCGCACGGCCCAGGGTGTGGGCGAAGGTCGCGGTCGGCAGGATCGCGATGTTCGCCGGCGGCTGGGCCGGCGCCGGCCCGACCAGCGGGTTGAGCGGCTGGAAGAGGACGTCGGAGGAGGAGACGAGGGCGACGCCGCCGACTTCGAAGCTCTGGCTGCGGCCGCCGCTGAGGTGCAGGCTCACCGTGTCGCCGAGGCGGGCGCGCAGGGTCGCGGCGAGCTGCTGGTCGAGGACGATCTGGCCCGGATGGAGGCCGCCGCGGAGGAAGCGAAAGGTTTCGATGTGTTCGAGGTAGTTGGGTGGCACCGCGAGGACGGCGCCGGCGCCGGCGGCGGTCGTCCCTTCGGGGCCGTGGTGGCCGATCCCGGCGAAGGGCGCGGTGGCGACCGCCGAGGCCTGGGCGATGTCCGGCTGCTTGGCGACCCGGGCGGCGATGGTTTTCGCCTTCGGGTAGCTGGCGACCGGGCCCTGCAGGTCGAGCGGGACGCTGCGGGTCGCCGCCGCGGTCATCGTCCGCAGCGAGTGGCCGATGAAGAGGATCATCGCCCCGAGCAGGGCGACCGCGACCGCCAGCACCAGCGTCTGGGTGGCGCTCTGGCCGGGCCGCCGCCGCAGCCGAGCAAGCCCGAGCTGCAGCGCCGCGCTCACGCCTGCCTCCCGCCGCTCAACCTGCCGTCGGCGAGGGTCAGCTCGCGCGCGCAGCGCGAGGCGACGAGCGGGTCGTGGGTGGCGATCACCAGGGCGAAGCCGAAGCGCTCGTGCAGCGCCACGAGCAGGTCGAGGACGCGGCCAGCGGTATCGGAGTCGAGGTGGCCGGTCGGCTCGTCGCAGAGCAGCAGCTCCGGCGACTGGGCGAGCGCCCGGGCCAGCGCCACCCGCTGCGCCTCGCCGCCGGACAGCTCGCCCGGCAGCGCCTCGCCCTTCTCGGCGAGGCCGACCAGCCCCAGCAGCTCGCCCGGCTCCTGCTCGACCTCCTGCCCGGCTCGCTCGGCGAGCCAGGCGGCGAAGGCGACGTTCTCCAGGGCAGTGAAGTTGGGCAACAGGTTGGAGCCCTGGAAGACGTAGGCGATGCCGGCGGCGCGCGCCTCGCCGCGGGCGGCGGCGTCGAGCAGGGCCAGAGAGCGGCCCTTCCAGATCACCTCGCCGGAGGTCGGGACCAGCAGGCCGCCGAGCAGGTGCAGCAGGGTCGTCTTGCCCGAGCCGGAGGGGCCGCGCAGGGCCAGGGTCTCGCCCGCCTCGACCTCGACCTCGACCCCCTCTAAGGCGCGGACCTCGGACTCGCCGCTGCTGTAGCGGACCGAGACGTCGCGACAGGCGGAGAGGGCGCCTGTAGCCACCGTGGTGCTCATCGCTTCACCACGGTCCCGTCGCGCATCTCGATCACCCCGTCGGCGGCGGCGGCGACTGTGCGCGAGTGGGTGACGACGAGCGCCGCGCAATCGTGCTCGGCGGGCAGCCGGCGCAGCGCCGTGAGGACGATCTGCTGGTTGGCGGCGTCGAGCTCGCCGGTCGGCTCGTCGGCGAGGATCAGCGGCGCCCGCCGCGCCACCGCGGCGGCGATCGCGACCCGCTGCTGCTCGCCGCCGGAGAGCGCCATCGCGCGGTGCTCGGCGCGCGGCGTCAGGCCGAACTCGGCCAGCGACTCCTCGGCCCGCCCGCTCGCGTCCTCGGCGCCGGCCAGCCGCAGCGCCGCGAGCACGTTCTCGCGGGCGCTCAGGGTCGGCCAGAGGTTGCCGCTCTGGAAGACGATCCCGACCGAGCGGGCGCGGTAGCCGGCGAGCTCGTCCTCGGTCTGGGTGAGCAGCGAGGTGCCGTTGCTGCGCACGTCACCGGCCGAGGCGCGATCGAGCCCGGCGGCGAGCGCCAGCAGGGTGCTCTTGCCGCAGCCCGAGGGGCCGAGGATCGCGATCAGTTCGCCGGCCCGGAGCTCGAGGTCGACGCCGCGCAGGGCGACGGTCTCGACCGGCCCCGAGCGGTAGATCTTGAAGACGTCGTGCATCTCCAGGATCGGCCAGTCGACCTCCTGGTCGAGCTCGGGCTCGCGGTAGAGGCTCTCTACCGCCACTGGAAGCTTTCGCTGATCATCCGGTAGGCGTCGACGTTGTCGACCCCTTCCGGGGTCGCCAGGTCGATCACCGCGACCTTGCCGCCATTGCCGATTTCGTAGCGATCGACGACCAGCGGCACGCTCTTGCCGGTCACCGGGTCGGGGGCGCTCTGGCGGCTGTATTCGATCTTCACCCCCGGCTGGCCCTTCAGTTCGACATTTTCCGGCGCCTGCGACTTCACGGTCGGGTCGGCCTTCTGGAGCTCTTCGACCCCTTCGGTCGCGGTGGCTTCGCTCGGCATCGGACCCTTGTGGACAGCGATGTGAATGACGTTGCCCTTTTCGCGGAAGGTCACGTCGTTGCCCGAGCCGGTGCGTGCCCAACCCTCGGGGTAGCGGACGGCGTAGCCGGCCGGCTTGTTCGTAAAGAGGAGGAAGACCTGGTTGTCGGGGATGTCGCCGGTCGCCAGCGATTCGGCCTCGCTGGGGACGGCGCCGCCACCTTCCGATTCGCCGCCTTCGCCGTTCGCTTCGGTGCCGCCTTCGGCCGTCGCCTGCGCCGCCGTGCTTTCAATTTCGGTGACGGTCGAGCTCGAACCTCCGCTCGAGCCGCAGCCGGCGAGGATCGCGCCGAGCGCCAGGACGGCCAGGACGACCGCGATTGAGAGCCGCTTCTTCACCTTTGCCTCCAATGCCGGGTTGCTCCGTTGACGAGGTATATGGAGGCGAGATGAGACGGCGGTGAAAACGGATCGCAGGATCGCTCCGAGCTCGGTAAACAAAGTGTGAAAGCCTGGGGGAATGGACTGGTCGCTGCTGCACCTGCTCAACAACTTCCTCTTCCACCACGACGCAGTCGAGGACCCGGTGCTCTTCTACGTCAATGCCGCCGAGGTGCTTTTCGCCGCCACGCTGGGGGTCGTGTTCCTGGCCGCGCGGGGAGAGCGTCACGCGAGCTGGCGCCGAGCTGCTGTAGCGGCGGCGCTGAGCGCCGCACTCGCGTTGGCGATCGGGCAGGCGATCGCCGACCTCGTCGACCGCGTGCGCCCGTTCGTCGCCGAGCCAAACCAGGTGCACCTCTTCGCCGCCCACGCGGCCGACGCGGGCTTCCCGAGCGATCACGCGACGGCCTCCTTCGCGATCGCAGTTGCTGTCTTCATGCGTAAGCGCGGCTGGGGCGTCTTCGCCGTCGGCGCCGCGGCGGTACTGTCGATCGGTCGCGTCGCGCTCGGATACCACTTCCCGAGCGATGTGCTCGCCGGCGCCGCGCTGGGAACGGCCGCGGCGCTGCTTCTCTGGCTGCCGCCGCTGCGACGCAAGGTCGACGCCCTGGCCGATCTCCTCGGCCGCCCGGTTGACCGCGTATCTGCCTGGGGGGCGAAGCTCGTCGGCGCCGCGGCTCAAGACCGTTGACGAGTCTTATAACCGTTGACGAGTCTTGTGTGGCAGTCGGCGAGCCGCATCGGCCACGCCCACCGACCTGGGGGTCTGAGGACGCCGGTCGCTGAAGTGGCAGCGCTTCCCGGAAGGCGGCGCGGGCGGCAGCCGCGGAAAGGTAGCCGTTGTCGACCAGCTGATCGAGCACCTGACGCTGGCGCTCCCTCGCCAGCGCTGGGTGCCGATCCGGGTCATATGCCGTTGGCGCCTGCGGCAATCCGGCGAGGAGCGAGGCCTCACCCCAGCTGAGCCGCCGCACCCCAACGCCGAAGTAGCCGCGGGCAGCCGCCACCGCGCCCCAGTACCCGTTGCCGTAGTAGATCGAGTTCAGGTACATGTCGAGGATCTGCGCCTCGGAGTAGTGGAGCGAGAGCTTCACCCCAAGCCCGATCTCTTCGAGCGTTCCGCCGAGGCCGCCGCCGTGGGGGTAGAGGCGCTTTGCCAGCTGCTGGGCGATCGTGCTGCCGCCGGGGTCTTCGCTGGTCTGGAGGCTGGCCAGGGCGGCGCGCCCGGCGCCTTTGACCACGTCGACGAACACGCTCGAGTAGAAGTTCTCGTCCTCGACGGACACGGTTGCAGCGGCGAGCTTCGCCGGCGGCGGCGCGACGAGCGCGGTGCCGCCGTGCCGAGCCAGGATGCGGTCCACCCGCGCCTCGGCGTCGCCCACCCCGGGCAGCGTCAGCAAGTAGACGTAGCCGGCCGCGATCACGAGCACGACGAGACCAAGGATGGCCGCGGCGGCGATCACGAGCAGCCGCCGCCAACCACCGACCTCACACCTCGATGAGAGTGACATTAAGAGCCTAGGGAAATAGTGTTAACGGAGCCGTCATGAGGTAATGTCTGACAGTTCGCTGCTGAGTGTTACAAGGCGCTTGGCGAAGCTAACAATCGGCGTATCATCCGTCGCATGAGATCGTTGCGACCGTTGAACTGGAAGTGGCAGTGGACGGTCTTTGCGGTCCTGCTCAGTCTCGGCCTCCTGGCCATGCTCGAACCCGAGACCGCCGAGCCCGCGACCACGATGATCGGGCTCGGTGCGATCGGCTGCGTCCTCTGGGTGATCTGGCGGCTAATGCAGGAGGACTAGCGCCGCCGGGGGCTCGGCGGACTAAGAGAAGGTCCAGAGCTTATTGCCCAGGAAGTTGAACGGAGTCGCCAACGCCACCGCGATCGCCTGGGCGTCGAGCTGGATCAAGGTCCTGTCCTGGACCAGCGCCTCCAAGACTGTGATATTGAGCGCGAGCGACGCGAGACTGACGACGAAGAAACGCGCCGCCTCGAACCGGGCCGGACCGCTGCCTCGCCCGGAACGTCCAGTAGCTTCCAGAAAAAGTTGTTGGTCACCGCGACGAGGAAGGCAGCGAGGGCGGCGGCGCTGTGGGGGATGCCGAGATCGCCGGCGAGGGCGGCGAACACCGCGAGGTTGATCAGGTAGCCCGAACCGCCGACCGCCGCGAACTTCCCCAGTTGAGCCCAGGTCGCCGGCTGTCTCGCGACGGCGCCAGGCGCGCGGCAATCGCGCCGGCGTTCAAGCGCGCTCAGGTGCCTCGTCGGCCCGCCCTGAGCGATTTCCCCCGCCGCGCGGACGAGCATGTCCGAGCTCGACTCCCGCATCGTCGTCGTCAGCGCCTTGACGACAGGACGTGGCGGTTGCTCATACGGGCAACGTAGGAGGGTCCGCTAAAGCGGAAATGAGAGCCGCCCCTGGGTTCGGCACGAGAGAGGTCCAGAGCCAATGGGTGCTTGGTGCTGGGCGCTTTGTCCTGCTCCTCGCCGCCGTCGCGGCCCATCAGCAGCCGCGCCCGGTCCCTCGGCGTCGGGGAGGGGGATCAGCGGCGGGGGCCGAGGGCGCGGCGGATCGAGGCCAAGAGGAAGGCCGGGACGAGCGCCGGGGCTACCCACCAGGCCTCCAGGTCGGCGGCGACGAGGAGGGCGGTGATGCCGAGGACGATCGTGACGCCGAGGGCGAGGAGCCAGTCGTCGCCGATGACGAAGCCCCAGACGGCGCGGAGCAAGGCGGTCATGCTTCAACCTCCGGGTTCGCCGCCGCGGGAACGGGGAGAGCGGGCCGGGCGCCGCGGACATAGCGGACCAGCGCCAGGGCGGTTAGGGCTAGGAAGGCGACGAGGAAGGGCAGCGACGCCTCGCCGCCGGGCCATGAGGCGCCAGCGCCCTCGGCGCCCCAGAAGGTCCCGAAGGCGCAGAGCATCACGCCGACGGCGAATTTCATCGTGTTCTCGGGGACGCGGGCGAGCGGGGAGCGGACAGCGAGGCCGAGCGCCAGGACGGCGAGAACGGCCGCGGCCGCCGCGAGGGCGGCGAGGCCGACATCGTGCTGGTTGGCGCCGAAGGTGAGCACTATCACCACAACCTCGAGGCCCTCCAGCGCCGTCGCTTTGAAGCAGATCGCGAAGGCGTAGCGGTCTAACCCCTCCGCGGCCGCCGGCTCCGCGGCCGCCTCCGCGGCCTGCTCGACGTAGATCGCCTCCTCGTCGTGGAGCGCCTTGGCACCGGCGGCGCGCAGGATCGCCTTGCGCAGCCACTGCAGGCCGAAGACAAGCAGCAGACCGCCGACGACCAGCCGCAGCACCCCGATCGGCAGGCTGGTCAGCGCCGGGCCGAGCACCGCGGCCGCCACCGCCAGCACCGCCAGCGCCGCCCCCGCCCCTGCGAGCGCCGAGGACGCCTTCCGGGTGCGGGCGATCGCGAGGACGATCGTGAAGGCCTCGACCGCCTCTACCACGCAGGCGAGGAAGACCGACAGAACCAAGCTAGTCGCGGTCCCGCTCATTGGGGCATCAGATTTGTGTCGTACGCCTCACGACGTCGCCTGGTCGCCGCCCGCAAATCGTTGATGTCTCGCGCATGTCTGGACACCATCACCCTGACACCATCACCACCCCTTATCTCAGCATCTCAAGCTGAGAGCGCGAAGAGCGGCACTCGCCCGACGCCACTGGCGCTACTTCTCAAGTCGGTTTGGCCGGACCCCGTTCATCGGTCCACCCCGTGTGAGAGCCCGGGGTTGGTCTGTGGTGAGTATCGCTCCTGATCGCCGCCTCGCGTAGCGAGCCCGGAGGGTGAGCGCAGCGAGGCGGTGAAGCGCTCGGGCGACATCATCCCGAGCGCCGAGTAGAGGGTGGTTGGCGTTGTAGTCCTGGCGCCAGTCCTCGGCGAGCACCTGGGCCTCCTGCAGGCAGGTGAAGACCTCGGCGTTCAGCAGCTCGTCGCGCAGGCGGGAGTTGAAGGACTCGACGTAGGGGTTCTGCCAGGGCGAGCCCGGCTCGATGTAGGCGGTGTCGGTCTTGCCCAACCGGCACCATTCGCGCAAGACCGCCGCGGTCAGCTCGGGGCCGTTGTCGGCGCGGAGGTTGGCGGGGGCGCCGCGCTCTGCGGCGAGGCGCGCCAGCACCGCCACCGTCTCCTCGGCGTCGATCGAGCGCTCGACCTCGATCGCCAGCGCCTCGCGGGTGAACTCGTCGACGACGTTGAGGAACTTCAGCTCGCGGCCGTCATCGGTGGCGTCGTGCTAGTAGTCGAGCGCCCAGACGTGATTGGGTACTCGGCCTTGAGCCTGTCTGCGGCCGTGGTGGACTCACCCAGGCGGCGGCGCTTCTTGGCCTTGGCGGGCACCCGCAGGCCCTCCTCGCGCCAGATCCGCTGCACCCGCTTGCGGTTCAGCGAGAAGCCTTCGCTCAGCAGGTGGCCGTGGGCGCGGCGGTAGCCCCAGCGGGGGCGGTCTTCGGAGAGCTTGCGCAGCGCCCGCCTCAGCGCCTGGTCGTCTTCTGCCACCTGCGGGCGGTGGCGCTGGGTGGAGCGGTGCTGGCCGGCGAGGCGGCCCGCCCGACGCTCGGAGAGGCCGAGCCGGTTCTGCAGCACGCGGACGGCTCGGCGCCTTCGGGACGGGCTCAGAAGTTTCCCTTGGCGATCTCCTTGTAGGCGCGGATGTCGAGCGTCTGGTCGGCCACGATCTGCTTCAGCTCGCGGTTCTCCTTCTCGAGCTCCTTCAGCCGCTTGGCGTCGGCCGCGTTCATGCCGCCGTACTGGTTGCGCCAGCGGTGCAGGGTCTGCTCGGAGACCTCCAGCGCCTTCGCCGCTTCGCCGATCGTCTTGCCCTCCGAGAGCATCTGCTCGGCCAGACGCAGCTTGCGGATGATCTGCTCGGGGGTGTGCCTTTGCCTCTTCACCTGCTTCGGTCCTCCTTTGGCCACTGTCGCGGGCGGGAAGGACTCTCAAACAGGGCGGACCGATTTGAGGGGGTCGGGCCAGGTTTCTAACCGACAGAGATCGCCACCCGGCACATCGTTGGCGGCGCATGGCACCCGGTTGGGCGCGGGCATCACCTCATTCGCGATTCATCTGAGCGGGCGACGCTGGGGGCGATGGCCACCGCCCCGGAGCGAGCGCCGCTACCTCCGGACTCGCGGCATAGCGCGACGGAGGGCGGCGTGTTTAGTCGCTCAGACCGGCTGGCGCATCGCCTCGAGGATCGACTTGGTCATGCTCGTCACCGGCATGTGGCGCAGCAGCTCGTCGCGGCTCCAGGTGGCGAGGCCGTTTTCGACGAACATCGCCTTCGCGAGATGACGGGAGTCGGTCTGGTTGCCGCGGATGACCTTCTCGGTCCGCTCGAGGTAGTGGTCGAGCGCCAGGGGGACGAGGCGCGCGTCGGCGCGGGAGAGCTCATCGGCGAGCGCCGCGGCGGAGCGCAGGGGCACTGGAGGCGCCGACGCCGGCGGTCGGCAGGAAGGCGGTGCCGGCGTCGCCGCAGAGGACGACGCGGCCCTTTGCGCAACTCGTGCGAGCGCAGGTCGGCCAGCGGCCAGGGCCAGAGGTCGTGCGCTTCCTCGAGCACGGCGGCGATCTCCGGCACTCGCTCGGCCGCGTTGCCGAGCGCCTTGCGCAGCCGGCCCAGCACCTCGGCCTCGCCGAGGCTGTCGTCGGGACCGGCGGTGGCGACCGGCACGGCGGCGACGAAGGTCGATTTGCCGGGGACGAGGTAGGCGCCGAAGAAGGCGCCGCGCAGCCAGTACTCGCGGACCAGCTTCGGCGGGAAGATCTCCTCCCTCGTCCCAATCCGCAGGTCGACGCCCTCGCCGCAAGCGCGGCGCAGGATCTCGACCAGGGAGGCGTGGGTGGTGCAGTAGGAGGGGCCGAATTCCGCCAGCAGCTCGCCGAAGTCGACGCTCTGGATCACCTCGGCGGCGTGGTCGGCCAGCTCGTAGGTCTTCATCTCCCTGCCCGCTGAGACGAAATCGTCGTAGGCGCCGATCCCGTGCAGGACGGCTGAGCCGAACGGGTAGAGCGCCAGGCTGTAGCCGTGCTGGCCGTACTCCGGCGCCTTCTCGACCACCACCGGCTCGCGCCCATGGCGACCGAGCTTCGCGGCGAGCGCCAGCCCGGCGACGCCCCCACCGACGATCAGCACCCGCATCATCATTCCTCCTTGCTGTTCCAGCGCTCGTAATAGGGCTTGATGCCGACCGCCCGCCCGAGCGCCCAGAGCGGCGGCAGGAAGAGGTTCTGCAGCCACCGGGGCGGCGAGCTGACCCGGATGTCGTCGCGGTAGTGCCAGAAGGTCGTCCCCAGCTGCAGCGGGTTCTTCGGGGCGCCGCTGGCCAAGGCCTTGCCGTCGTTGTTGAGGCCGGCGAACATCTCGTGCAGCTCCTTGGCGCCGAGCGCGGGGCGCAGCTCGACGACGCCGCGCACCTCCTCGGTGCCCCGATTGCGCTCCGAGTGGCGGGCGCCGGCCGGGATCACGACAGTGTCGCCCGGCCCGGCGAGGATCTCGATGCCGTCGCGGCTGAAGTGCGCCTCGCCCGATTCGATCTCGAAGCGCTCTTCCTGGCGTGGGTGGAAGTGCTCGGGGATCGAGCCGCCGGGGACGCTGCGCCAGCGGTAGCGGACGAGCGCGCCATCGCTCTCGGCGCCGGTCACGAGGTATTCGATCCACTCCCCGGTGCCGGGGTTGAAGTACTCCTGGTAGCCAGCCATCTCGACGCCTATCGGCAGGGCGAGCGGAGACTTGAACCGCGCTCAGCGGCCTGCGGCGGCCAGACCTCGGCGACCCGGTGCGGGCCGAAGCCGAAGCGCTCGCCGAGCTCGATGGCGGGCGTCGCGCTCACATTGTCGGCGAGTAGCAGGTCCATCAGCGCTGGGGTCAGGGACGGGGAGAGACCGGCCAGCAGCCGCGCCAGGGCTGGCGGGATGTGGCGGATCCTCGTCCCGGGGCCGTTGAGGGCGCGGGCGAAATCGTCCATCGTCATTGTCTCCGGCCCCCCGAGGTCGAAGGTGCCGGTGGGCGCGTCGGGACCGGTGGCGGCGGCGAGGACAGCGCTGACCACGTCGCCGATGTATAGCGCTCAATCCGCTGCCTCCCGCTTCCCGGCACGACCACGGGCCGGCCGGACTTCGCGATGAACGCGCGGGCGGTCGGGCCGGGACTGTCCGGCGGGCCGTAGATGTGCAGGCAGCGGAAGATCGTCGTCGGGACGCCCGAATCGCGCAGCAGCGTTCCGACCTGGCCGGAGGCGCCGGTCACCGCGATGGTCATGCAACATCGTGCTCTTCCACAACACACGGCGCCGGCACTCGGTGCTCGGGATGCTCACGCCGACCGAATACGAGGATCTACACAACGCAACTCAGGCCGCCTGATTCCAGAATCCCGACTCCATTTTTTCGGGGGTAGATCACGGTCTCCGTGAAACCCGGTCCGGCTCAGGAGGCCGTGGACCAGCGACGGCAGGCACCAGTTCGTGGTCGCGACCGTCGCCGCCGTCGACAGCAGGGGAACGGCGAGGATCCAGGCGAGCGCCGGAGCGCCGGCGATGAAGGCGACGGCGATCGCTGTGATCCATGGCGTCGCGAGCTGGCAGCCGAAGCGGCGCGGCGGTGGGCTCGGCGGCACGACCGGGCCGCCGAGCAGCGGCCGCAGGGTGGCGTCGTAGAGATAGTCAAACGGGTGCTTGGGGGTGATGAAGCCGCCGAGCAGAGCGGTTGCTGCCATCGCGAACAGGATTACTGGCGAGGCGAGGACGGTGCCGACCGCGACCCCAGCGAAGAAGAGCAGCGGCGCGAAACGCAGGCCGAGCCAGAGCTGCCGCCGCTCCTCTTCGCGCAGGGCGCCGTAGCCCTGCATAGTCAGGCAGCCGCGCGACCAGATTGAAACGCGGTCGATCATCGTGATCCGGCCCCGCGCGTCGCCAGCAGGGAGATGCTGGTGACGCCGTATTTCTGCGTGGCGTTGTCGGCGCGATCCGAGATGAAGCGGTAGTCGTTCTCGCGGACCGTGGCGACCTCGAAGCCGGCGCCCTCGATCGTCTCCAGGTAGCGGTCGCGTTGCATCGCGCCGCCGATGCAGGCAGCCCACAGTGAGGCGTCGCACGTGACGCCTCAGGGGAGCTGTTTGGCGCTGACGATGTCGGCGATCGCGAGCCGTCCGCCTGGACATAGAGCCGCCGCGGCGGCGGCGAAAACTGTGGCCTTGTCGGGCGAGAGGTTGACGACGCCGTTGGAGATGACGCAGTCGACCCTGCCAGTCTCGACCGGCGGCGCCTCGATCATGCCTTGGCGGAACTCCGTGCTCGAGATCCCCGCCTCCGCGGCGAGGGTCGCCGCCTTGGCGAGCTGCTCGTCGGTCATGTCGATCCCGATCACCGTCCTCTCCTCACCGGCGGCGAGCGCCGCCAGGAAGGCGTCGGTACCGGAGCCACTGCCGAGGTCGAGAACCACCTCACCTGGCTCGATCGCCGCCAGGTCGAGGAAGTAGCCGACGCCGGCGAAGGAGTCGATCGCGGCGGCGGGGATGCGGTCGAGGTTCGCCGGCGGATAGCCGAGGTGCTCGGCGAGCGCCCGGCCGGTCTCGAAGTGGAACTCGCGCTCGGGGTGCAGTGCCACCTCCTCGTACATCGCCTTGACGCGCTGGGTGAGGTCGGCGGTATCGATCTGGCGCTCCGTGGTTGTCATCGGATCGGTCCTCCTCGGGTTCTGCTGCTCTGGCTTCGGGTCAGGGAAGTCGGGGACTCGCTTCGGCCAGGTTCCATTCCGGCCATCCGTCCTCGAGGCGGTGCGCCTCGAGCCCGGCGGCGTTGAGCTGGCGCACCGCCTCGTGGGCGAAGGCGCAGAACGGGCCGCGGCAGTAGGCGACGACCTCGCGATCGGCGGGCAGCTCGCCGAGGCGCCGCTCGAGCTCCTCGATCGGGACCGAGCGGGCGCCCTCGATGTGGCCGGCGGCGTACTCCTCGGCGGGGCGCACGTCGACGAGGACCACGTCGCCGCGGGCGAGCCGGGCGCGCAGCTCCTCGCGGTCGATTCGCTCGACGTCCTCGCCGAGGTAGTCGCGGGCGGCGCGCTCGACCTCGCCGAGGCGCGTAGCGGAGGCGTCCCGCAGAGCGAGCCAGAGGCGCAGTGCCTCCTCACCGGCGAGCGCGTAGCGGACCCTGGTGCCTTCGCGGCTGCGGGTGACCATCCCCGCCGCGTGCAGCGCCTGCAGGTGCTGGGAGGCGTTGGCGACCGACTGCCCGCTGCGCTCAGCCAGCTCTTCGACGCTCCGCGGCGCCTGGGCGAGCAGGTCGAGCAGCTCCAGCCGCCGGGGGCTGGCGAACGCTTTGCCCATCAGCGCGATTGCCTCGAACAGCGTCTGCTTTGCCTCTCGGGATGCCATGATTCGCTATTCAATAGATCACTTGATAGCTTGTCAAAGCCGAGCCGTCGATTTCCTGGAGGCCGCAATGTTCTTCCGCCAGTTCCTCAACGACGAGACCGCCTGCGCTTCCTACCTGTTGGGCTGCGCAAGCCACGGCAAGCTCGCCGTCGTCGACCCGCACCTGGACCTCGTCGACCAGTACCTGGCGACGGCGGCAGCCCGGGGACTGCCGATCGTCGCCGTCCTCGACACCCACTTGCAGGCAGATCACGTTTCCGGCATGCCGGCGCTGGTCGAGCGGACTGGCGCCACCGCCTACCTGCCCGCCGGCGCGGGTGTCGAGTTCGATCACCACCCGCTTGCCGACGGCGAGGTCGTGAAGCTCGGCAACACCGAGATCGAGGCGATGGCGAACCCCGGCCACGCGCCCGCGCACCACGCCTACTTGGTCACCGACCGCCGTCGCAGCGAGGAGCCGTGGCTGGTGCTGACCGGCGATGCGCTGCTGGTTGGCGACGCCGGCCGCCCCGACCTCCATGCCGGCGGCGAGCGCTCGGTCGAGGAGATGGCGCGGACGCTCTACCGCTCGTTGCACGAGCGGCTGCTGGCACTCCCCGACCACATCGTGCTCTACCCGTCGCACTATTCGGGCTCGGTCTGCGGCCGCCGCCTCTCGGCGACCCCGGTCTCGAGCATCGGCTTCGAGCGCCGCCACAACGCCGCGCTTCAGTTCGGGACCGAGGAGGAGTTCGTCGCGGCGCTGATCGAGGACATCCCGCCGGCGCCGGAGGGGCAGGCCGAGATCGTCGCCGCCAACCGCTCCGGCCGGCCGCTGCTCCTCACCGACTGAGCCGGGATGAGCCGGCGAGTCGAGCTGGGGCTACGCGAGAACCTGCCGCAGTTCTCGCTGCTGGTGGCGATCAACGCCTTCGTCGGGGCGATGGTCGGGCTCGAGCGCTCGACCCTCCCGCTGATCGGCCGCGAGGACTTCCGCCTCGGCTCCAACGCCGCAGTGCTCGCCTTCATCGTCGCCTTCGGCCTGGTCAAGGCGATCACCAACCTCGGCGCCGGCGCCTTGGCCCAACGGCTCGGACGCCGGCGCCTGCTGATCGCCGGCTGGGCGGTGGCGCTGCCGATTCCCTTGCTGATCGCGGTCGCGCCAAGCTGGGGATGGATCGTTGCGGCGAACGTCCTCTTGGGCATCAATCAGGGCCTGGCTTGGTCGATGACGGTGGTGATGAAGATCGACCTGGTCGGGCCGCGCCGGCGCGGCCTGGCCCTGGGGCTGAACGAGGCGGCTGGCTACGGCGGCGTCGCCCTGGCGGCTGGCCTCAGCGGCTGGCTCGCCGCCGACTTCGCCGCCCGCGACGTGGTCGTAGTGGCCGGGGCCGCGATCGCGGTGACCGCCTTCGTTCTCTCGCTCCTGTTCGTCCGTGACACTGCGGCCCACGTCGCTCTCGAGCAAGCTCGCCACCACGCCGACGCCGACGACCAACCGCCGCGACTGCGACAAGCGTTCGCGGAGGCGAGCTTCCGGGTTCCGGCGCTGCGCTCCTGCTCCCAGGCTGGCCTGGTCAACAACCTGAACGACGGCCTCGCCTGGGGCCTCGTCCCGCTCTTCCTGGCCGCGAACGGCGCCGACGTTGTCGAGATCGGAATCGTCGCCGCCATCTACCCCGGCGTCTGGGCGGTTGCGCAGATCGCCACCGGCGCCTGGTCGGACTCGGTCGGTCGCAAGCCTCTGATCGTCGCCGGGATGCTGGTCCAAGCCGCGGCCCTAGCGCTACTCGCCCTCAGCGATGCGCGGTTCGGGCTCGCGCTCGCCGCCGCCTTCGCGCTAGGGATCGGAACCGCACTCGTCTACCCGACGCTGATCGCGGCGATCTCCGACGCGGTCTCGCCGGTCGCCCGCGCCCCGGTGGTCGGGGTCTACCGCTTCTGGCGCGACATGGGCTACGCACTCGGCGCTGTGATTGCCGGGGTCGCCTCCGACGCCCTCGGCTATGGCGGCGCGATCGCGTTGGTCGCGGGCCTCACCGCAGCGTCGGGGCTATGGGTGCTCGTCGACCTGCCAGCGCAGCGGCCCGGGCGCCGCTCGAAGGATTCGATGGCCAGGGCGCTCGTGTAGGAGCGACGGAGCCTCGGGTTAGGAGGACAATCCCGGTATGCAACCCGGCGAGCGGAAAGGTCTCGTCAGTGTGGAGGAGTTGTTGGCGTCGGCGCGTTCCGAAATCGTCCGCCTGACTCCCGAGGAGGCCGCGGCCGCCGTGCGGGAGGGCGCCGCCTTGATCGACATCCGTCCGGTCGAGCAACGAGACCGCGACGGGCGTTTGCCTGGGGCATGCGTGATCCCCCGAAACGTGGTCGAGTGGCGACTCGATCCCCATAGCGAGAACCGCGATCCCGCCGTCGCGCGCTCGGACCGGAGGGCATTGTGATCTGCGATGAGGGCTATCAGTCGAAGCCTGGTCGCAGCCACCCTGTTGCGCTTCGGGCTGGACGCGAGCGACGTGATCGGAAGTGTCCAGGCTTGGCGCCGCGACGGGCTAGAGCTCCTCGACCACGCACCTCCGACGCGGCCAGCAGAGACTGGCTGAATGGCACCAAGCGAAGCCAGGGTAGACACCCAGGACGTGGGAATTCCCCACCATGTTGTGGGGAAAGGGACGGAGGCGCGAGCCTCTAGCGGCCGAGATCATCGTGAACATTCCGTTGATCGAAGATCGGAAGACGAACGATGAAATCGAAGCTATTGCGAGTGGTCGCCGTGGGAGTGACGGCCGCCGGGCTAACCCTGGGCACCTTCGAAGCGGCCGCCTCCGCCCATCCCGGAGAGAATCACCACCACCCGCACCACCATCATCACTGCACTCACCGCGATCACCACAATCACTGCACGCACTGGGACTGAGAGTCGGTGCCGTGACCGCGCCCTCTCGCCTTCTCGCCGCTGTTCTCGGCTGTCTGCTGGCGGCAGCGGTGCTGTTCCCGCCGATCGCCGCCGCCGACCTCGGCCATGACGAACAGCGCGGGGTCGACATCGCCGAATTCGTGCGATCCGGACAGCGGTGCTCGCAGCTCTCGGCGGCAGACTTCGAGCTGATCGGCGAGTACGCGATGGGTCGCTACCTGGAAGACACCGCCGCCCACAAAGCGATGAACGAGCACATGGTCGCCGTTATGGGCGAGGAGGGGGAGCGCCGCATGCACATCGCCCTCGGCCACCGCTACAGCGGCTGTGGCGGTGGGCCGGCCTGGAGCTGGATGGGGCCGATGGCCGGCATGATGTACGGCACGGGCTACGGGGCGAGCGGCTACGGACCCGGGATGATGGGCGGGCGCGGCAGCGAGGCCGGTGGTTTCGGCCCGGCGATGATGTATGGCTACCGCGGCTCCGGTAACGATGAGGACGGCTTCGATGGTCCGTCGGCCGCGGCGATGATCGGGATGATGGCGGTGCTGAGCGGCGCCGTCGCCGCCGCCGCGCTCTGGCTGGGGCGCCGCCGCGACGGCGCCCGACCCGACTCGCCGCTTGAGACCTTGAGGCGTCGCTACGCCAGCGGCGAGCTCGACGAGGAGCAGTACCAGGAGCGCCGGCGACTAGTGGAAGGGAGATGAGGCCGATGCTCACCACTCACCTCCTCGCCGACATCGGCTGGGGCAGCCACATGGGCGACTGGGGCGCCGGCTGGTGGGTCCTGATGGCGGTTCTGATGGTCGTCTTCTCGGGCATCGTGATCCTCGGCATCGTCTGGCTGGTCGGCTCGCTCGGCGGCTCCGGTCTCCCCGCCCGGGACCATAGCGCCCTTGACGTGCTCGATCACCGCCTGGCCAGCGGCGAGATCACTCCGGCGGAGTACCGGGAGCGGCGGGCGGCGCTGGGGGGCGACGAGAGATGAAGGTCCTCGTGATCGTCAACGACCAGCCTTACGGAAGCGAGCGCCCCTACAACGCCCTTCGCCTCGCGACGGCGCTGAGCAAGCGCGAGGGGGTCGAGCTGCGGGTCTTCCTCTTCGGCGATGCGGTCGCCTGCGCCGTCGACGGCCACCAACTTCCGGAGGGCCATTACCACCTCGATCGCATGTTGAAGGGACTCCTGCACCGCACCGAGGTTGCCTGCTGCGGGACCTGCATGGACGCGCGGGGGATCGGCGAGGCGGCGCTCGTCGAGGGCGCGCGGCGCTCGACCCTGGAGGAGCTAACCGACTGGGTGCTGTGGGCGGAGCGGACGCTGACGTTCTGAGGTGCTAGCCGTGTCCACCGCCGAGCTCGTGCTCAGCGGGCCATGTACGGATCCGAACAGGCCGCGGCAGCGCGGGGCAGCCCCCACGGCCTCTTCGCGACCGGTGCGGTTCGCGGAACGTCGCGGTGTCTACGTCAACCAGGCAGGAACCGGACCGTGGTGCCGAGACGCGGCTCGATCAATTCGCCGCTGCGCGCACTTGCCGCAGCGCCGCTTTGATGCGCTCCGCCGGAGGAACCCGCTCCAGTCCCGCCGCGGTGCGGTAGAGGCGGCACTCAAGCCCGAAGTCCTCGCGCGCCGCAGCGCCGGGCTCGACGTCCGCGCCATCGACGCGCACCGTCGGCGAGCCGAGGAATCGCTCGCGCTCCGCCTCCTTGGCGGTCTCAACGCGGCGCAGCTCGACCTCCGCCTCGATGCCCTCGGCGGCAGCTCGGGCAACAGCGCCTCGTAGCTGGGGCACCCCTCGAAGTAGAGAAGCTCGATCCTCATACGGCAACGACGAGTATGCCGCGATCGGATGCGGCGCAGGCGAGCGAGGATGTGCCTGGCGGAGACGGTGCCGGGATGGTGCGGTGATCCGCCTCCCGCAGCGCGGGCACGCCAGGCTGATCGTCGGCGCTTCGCTCATGCCGGTCCGACCACGCCGGTGAGGTGGAGGATGACCATCGCGAAGACTACGACCACGACCACCGCGACGACGATCACAGGCGGGCCGCCGCGCCGGTTCTCGGGCGGTGGATCGTTCGCCGAGAGCGCGGGTTTCGGGGTCTGGCTCGGGTCGGGAGGCGTCATCGGCATCTCCTCTCGTTCAGGCGACCTCGCGCCGGTTCGTAGCGATCACGCCCGCCACGGCGGCGATGCCGGTGTAGAGCGCGAGCAGCAGGGCGCCGAGCACCGGACCGAGCAGCGTCGATGCGCTCTGCGTCTGAATCGCGCCGGCGAGCGCGCCGGCGCTCGCCTCGGGGGCGAACTTCCCGGCAGCCGGCACGTTCCCGATCAGCGTCGTCTCGACCAGCAGCAGCCAGACGCAAAGCCCGACCACGGCGCAGACCGGGTTGCGCAGCAGGGCACCGTCCCCGACGCCGAGCGCCGCGAAGAGCGCGGCGCTCACGGCGCCGCCGGCGAGCGCCCGGATGAAATCGGCGGCGCTGATCTCGATGCCGCTGCCGCGTACCGCCAGCCCGGCGCTCTCCAAGGCCGCCGCAACCGCCGCGGCGAGCAGGCCGACCGCGACGCCGGCGGTTGCGCTGGCGAGGACCTTGGCGGCGATCACCAGCTCGCGCCGTGACGTCGCGAGGAAGGTGGGGCGGATCGTGCCGTGGCGGGTCTCGGCGGTGGTCGAGAGCGCCCCTACCTACTTCCCCCGGAAATAGTCACGCCTGAACCGGCCGGTTCCGTCCACCTCAAGCAGGAAGATTCTCCCTGCAAATCATGGATGAAGTAAGGAACGAGAGGGGTGCGGATGCTGCGCTTGGAAGGGCGGCCGAGTGCCTGTTCGACGAGGTGCTGCCGGCGGAGGTGCGCGAATTGCCCGAGGAGCTGGCGTGCCTCGACGAGCTCCTGGCCGACCCGGCGCTCTTGGCGCCGATCGAGGGTCACTGGCGCCGGGAGGCAGAGCGGCGGGGCCGCTCCTCGGTGGGCCACGGCCGGCCGACGATCCCGATGGCGGCTGATGGTCATCAAGCAGCGCAGCGACTGGGGCTACGAGACCCTGGTCAAGGAGGTCTCCGACTCCCTGCACCTGCACCGCTTCTGCCTGATCGGTCTCGGCGAGCGGGTGCCCTGCGAGTCGACGGTGCGCCAGCTGACCCGGCGCCTGGGTTCCGAGACCGTGGCGGAGCTGACCCGGGCGGTGATCGCCAAGGCGGTGCGCGAGCGCCGCTTCTGCGCTCGCGCGGCGCGGATCGACTCCACCGTGGTCGAGGCCGACGTCCCGCCACCCCTCCGACGCGGTTGCCTGCAGGGAGCAAGAGCGCTGGCGCGCTCCGGCCGCCGGCTCGCGGGACGGATCGGCGAGGCGGGCAATGCGGTGCGAAACCGCTCTCGCGCGGTGGGGCGGCGGGTGCGGGCGATCTCCCGCACCCTCGCCCGCCGCAGCGGCGAAGCCCGCGAGCAGGTGATCGCCCTGAACGCCGAGGCGGGGCGCCCCTTGCGGCGCTCGGCCACCGAGGCCAGGAAGCTTGCGGCCTCCGCGCGGCGCAAGGCGCGCGGCCGCGGCGCCCGCGCCAAGCTGCGGGCCGCGAGCGCGATCGAGCAGCTGGCCGAGCGCTGCGAGCGCGTCGCCACGCAGACCGCCCAGCGCCTTGCCGGCGAGAAGATCACCGACCGCATCGTCTCGATCTCAGACCCGGATCCCAGGCCGATCCGCAAGGGCAAGGCGGGCAAGCCCAACGAGTTCGGCTACGTCGCCCAGATCTGAGAGGTCACCCAGAACACCAAGCCGGGGGCGCGGGCTTCGTCCTGCCGCCCTCAAGCGTCGCCGGCAACCTCGGTGAGACACGCTGCTGCCCCAGACGGTTGCCGAGCTCGGGGGCCTCGGTCTGAGGCCACGGGAGGTGGCGCTCGACGGCGGCTTCGGCCACCGCCGCTCTGAGGAGCAGCTCGCCGCACTCGAACCCGAGCGCGTCTTCGTCTCCGGCCGCCAGGAACCGGGCTCGAGGCTGAACGGCGAGGAGGGCGCCCGGCGAGACTCGGAGTCAGCGCGCCGCTTCAGACCGCATGTCTGACCCTTCGAAGCGCCTCAACCGCGACAATGCAGCGGTGCTCGGCGCGATCCCAAGCCCCAGCTCCAGCGGCATCGCCCTCGGCCCCTTCGAAGTCCACGTCTACGGGCTGATGTACGTGCTGGCGCTGGCGGCGGCGGTGCTGATCACCCGGTACCGCTGGGAGGCCTGTGGCGGCTCGCGGCAAACCGTTTATGACGTCGCGATCTGGGCCTTCCCGGCCGGGCTCGTCGGCGGGCGGCTCTACTTCGACCTGACCAGCTCGGGCGAAGTCCCGCCCCACTGGTGGGGCCCGTTCGCCGCATGGGACGGCGGCATGGGGATCTGGGGCGGCGTGGCGCTGGGCGCGGCGGTCGGGATCTGGCGCCTGCGCAGAGCGGGGGTGTCGGTCACGGAGTTCATGGACGCGGTGGCGCCAGCTCTCCTTGTCGCCCAGGCGATCGGGCGGATCGGCAACTATTTCAACCAGGAGCTCTTCGGCGGCCCGACCAGCCTTCCCTGGGGCCTTGAAATCGCCCCCGAGCACCGGCCTGTTGGCTATGCGAGCTACGCCACCTTCCAGCCGACCTTCCTCTACGAGCTGATCTGGAACCTCGCGCTCGCCGCCTTCCTCGTCTGGCTCGGGCGCCACCGCCCCATCCGCCCGCCCGGCCTCTTTGCCCTCTACGTCGCCGGCTACTCGGCCTTCCGAATTTTCGAGGAGTCGCTCCGCGTCGATCCCTCCCACCACATCCTCGGGCTACGCCTCAACTTCTACGTGGCGACTCTGCTCTGCCTCGCGGGCCTCTGCTGGTTCGCGTGGATCCAGGGCTGGCGGCCGGGGTCCAAACTGAGACGCGGCGGCGCGGCGCTGATGCTGGCCGGCGGAATGATGCTGCTCAGCGGCTGCGGGTTCTCCACACGCGCGAGCGCTGCGACGCTTGGCCCCACGAGACCTCGGTGTGCGTGGCCGACGTCGAAAGAGCGGCACTGTGCGGCTCCATTAGCCGCCGCGCCACCTATCGTCGCCGTTTACAACTTCGCGACACAAGCCCGCTAGGGCTGACCGATGATCACGAGGAGCGCTGCGATCCCGAGCAGCGCGAGGATGACCGCGACGCCCAGGCCGACGCCAAGATCCTGCCGCTGGGGATCGCGGGCGCGACGGCGGGCCCGATAGAGGAAGAAGAAGCCCATCGCAGCGAAGCCCCCGGCAAGGAACGCCGCGTCGTTCGATCCCAGAAGGGCGGCAAGCAGCGCGACGGCGGCGATGAGGAAGCAGCGCCCGGCGACGGTGATCAGTGGCGCCAGCTCGCTGCGGTCCTCACGGTTCTCGATGGTCGCTCGCACCGCCAGCCATTTAAGCGCCGTCACATTAAGGCCTTGAGCTACGTTCTCCTCGCCCTGCTCGGATTGGCCGTCGGCGCGTTCGGCACCCTTGTCGGCGCCGGCGGCGGCTTCATCCTCACGCCGGTCCTGCTGATCCTCTACCCGAACCTCGCGCCAGCGACGATCACCTCGATCAGCCTACTCGTCGTCTTCTTCAACGCGCTCTCGGGCTCGCTGGCCTACGCCCGACTGCGCCGCATCGATTACCGCTCCGGTGCGCGGTTCGCCGCGGCGGCGATCCCGGGCTCGGTGCTGGGCGCCCTGGCGGTGCGCTCGGTTCCGATCCGCGCCTTCGACGCGATCATGGCGATCGTCCTGGTGGCATCCGCGGTTGCGGTCATCCGCCTGAAACCGCACGCCGAGCGCCCATACCCCAAGGGCCGAACCGTGCGGCGGGAGATCGTCGACAAGCTCGGCGTCACCTACCGCTACCGGGTGGCACTGCGCCGCGGCACCATCTACAGCACGGGAGTCGGCTTCGTCTCGAGCTTCCTCGGGATCGGCGGCGGCATCGTCCACGTTCCGCTGATGGTCGGGACGCTCGGCTACCCGACCCATGTGGCGACGGCGACCTCGCATTTCGTCCTCGTCTTCATAACCGGGGCGGGAAGCGCGACCCACCTGGTCGGAGGCGCGCTCACGGTCGGGGACGGTCTGCGCCGGGCGCTTGCCCTCTCGTTGGGGGTGTTGCCCGGCGCTCAGGTCGGCGCCCGTCTCTCGCAGCGCTTCAGCGGGCCTTTCATCAGGCGCCTGCTCGGATTCGCGCTGCTGGCGTTGGCGCTGCGGCTCGTGATCTCGGTCGTTGCCTAGTAGCCATCTTCACGTGGCCCGTGGGCCGGAGTCAGGCCGCAGCGGGCTCGCCGAAGCGCGAGCGCCAGGCCCAGACCGCGCCCGCATAGCCAAGGCGGCGAGCACCGTCGCGGAGCTGACGACCATCCCCGCCGCGGTGGCGGTGACAAGGCTCGTCGTCCCGAGCGCGGCGACCATCGCGGCCGGCCCAGTGCCCACCCCGAGGGGCAGCAGTCCAACGGCGCCGATCGTGAAGAGGACGAGGCAGACGTGGGCGGGATCCGATGGCAGGTCGAATCCGGCAAGCACGATCCAGGTGCGGATAAACGCCATCGCGGTGAACCCGGCGACGATCGCGGCGAGCCGGTTGCGCAGATCGGGATCGGCCAGCACACCAAGCCCGGCGGCGATCTTGCGATCGCGGAAGCGCGCGTAAAGGAGGCGAAGCGCGACCAATACGGCAAAGGCTCCGCCGAGCATCGCCCAAGGGACCCAGGCGGGGATCAGGCCGACCGCGGTCGATCCAACCGCCGCCATCAGCGCCGCGCCGCAGATCTCGAATAGGACGATCGGCGCGTCGGCGAGAGCAATTTGGCCGACGGAGGGCGAGCGCTCGCCGCAGAGACGGCGCAGGAGCGCGATCCGCGCCGGCATCGCCGCCTGCCCCTGCACCGTGCCGGCGAGGAAGGCGCCGGCGTTGGCGGCATGCACCGCTCGGGGCTCCAGCCGCGCCCAACCGGCGGCGCGAAGCACCGTCCGCCAGGCCTCGGTCCGCAGCGAGAGGGTGAGCAGGTGCGCCATCGTCGCCCCGACGATGACCCACGTGGGGACCGCGGCGAGGGCAGCGAGGACCGGCGATCCGCGGGTGAAGACGAGATATCCAAACCGCCGCCACGGCCGCGGCCGGAACGACGCCCGACAGGGCCCTGCGCGGGGTTCGGGCCCTGAGATGCGTCGCTGCGCGGCTGAATCGCGAGTCGTTAGCCATTGGGGCATGCTGCACTGTGCTGATGAAGGCCGGATGAGCTATCAGTCGGTCGATCCGCGGTCGGTGCTCTCCGGAGGGGCGGCATCGCCTGGTAGCTCGATCCAGACGTCGGCTCCACCGCTGCCGAGGTTCTTGGCCTTGGCGGTCCCTCCGTGGGCGCCGGCGATCGCACTCACGATCGCCAGGCCCAGGCCGGTGCCAGCGCCGCCGTCCCCAGGTTCGGCCTGACTGAACCGATCGAAGGCATGCGGCAGGAACTCGGGCGGGAACCCGGGTCCTTCGTCGCTGACGTGAAGCTCGACCCAGCCTTCGCGCGCGGCGGCTCGCAGGAGCACCGGGGGAGCGCCGTGACGAAGCGCGTTCTCGACCAGATTCGCGAGCGCCCGCGCCAGCCGGCCGGGGTCGCCCCAGATCGTCTCTGGTGGGGCGCCACTTGCCGGGATCGGCGCGACCTGCACCTGGTCGGCCGGGTAGCGTTCAGCGACCTTCCCGAGAAGGCCCTGCACGGAGACGCGCTCGCGGGTAAGCGGCAGGCGATCGCGATCAGATCGCGCCAGCAGGAGGAGATCGTCGGTGAGACTCGCGAGCCGGTCCGTGTCGCCGATCGCACCGGTGAGCGCCTGGTCGAACTCGGGTCCGCTCGGACGATCCTTTCGCATCAGTTCGAGCTCCATCTTCAGCATCGTCAGTGGCGTGCGGAGCTCGTGGCTCGCGTCGGCGACAAAGGTTCGCTCCCGCCTCAGCCCATCCTCCAGGCGCACGAGCATCTCGTTCACCGGCCGTAGCGCCGCGCCGACGACCGCCCAGGCCGCCAGGGCCGCCAGCATCAGGGCCACCGGCTCGCCGACCAGGAGCAGCGCCCGCAGGTTGGCCAGCGCTTCGTTTCGGTCCTCGAGCGTCACCCCGACCGCGACGATGAACTGCCCCCCGTCGACCGTCACCGGCTTGACCAGCAGCCGCACCGCGCCCAGCTCGGGCTGCTCGGATCGCAGGTCGACCGCGCCACCGCCGTCGGCGGCGAGGCGGCGAATCTCGCCGGCGCCCAGGAGCGGCTTGTCGCCGAGCGCCTCGCGGGCCCCGAGCACCGCATTGCCGCCCGGCGCCAGCACCTCGACGATCCCCGAGCCCTCTTCGCCGCGCGCCGCCGCCCGGGCGACCGCGCGGCGCCCGCCTCCTCCCGCCTGCAATTGGGTGCTGACGACCTGAAGGTGGGTGTGGAGGGTCTGGTCGAGGCGGTTGTCGAGTTCGGTCCGCAGCCGCAGGTAGAGGAAGAAGGCGGTGGCGGTGAGAACAAGAGCCATCGCGAACGTGAAGGCCAGGGTCAGCGTGAGGCGGATCGGCAGGCGCCGGATCACTTGCCGTCGTCGCTGCGCAAGCGATAGCCAACCCCGCGCACCGTCTCGATGCTGTGCGTGCCGAACGGCTTGTCGATTCGCTCTCGCAGCTGGTGGATGTGGACGGAGATCACGTTGGACCGATTCTCGTAAGCGTTGTCCCAGGCTCCCTCGAGCAGGTCGAGGCGGGTGAGGACGACGTCGGGGTTGCGCATGAAGACTTCAAGCAGGGCGAAGCCCTTGGTCGAGACCTCGATCTCCTCCTCGCCACGCCAGACGCGCTTGCCGGCAAGGTCGATCCGCAGCGTCCCGACTTCGGGCATTGGCTGGCGCTGGACATCGCCGCGGCGAGCGAGCGCCCGCAGCCGCGCCAGCAGCTCGGCCAGCTCGAAGGGCTTGGCGACGTAGTCGTCGGCACCGCCGTCGAGGCCGGCGACCCGGTCAGGCAGTGAATCGCGAGCGGTCAGCACCAGGATCGGGGTGGCGATGCCGTCCTCGCGCAGTCGCCGGCAGGTCTCGAAGCCGTCGATCCCCGGCAGCATCACGTCCATGACGATCGCGTCGTAGTGGGTCGAGGCCGCCATCCAGAGGGCGTCCTCGCCGTTGATCGCGACGTCGGCCGACTCCCCCACGCCCCGCAGGACCCGTCGCAACAGGCTGGCGAGCCTCACCTGGTCCTCGACGACTAACACACGCATAGGAACACAGTCTCTCTAGGAGATGAGACCAAGATGAGGACGAGCTGATCGGCGGGACGCGGACCGGGCGGCCACCGCGGAGGGGCCGCCCGGGTCCGTGCCTGACCTACTCTTCGGTCTGGCCGCCCGCTTCGTGGTTCGCGTTCGGGTTGCCAGGCTCGTCGGCGTGCCCGCTCGGGCCATCGTTGTTGGGGGCCTCGGAGCCCGACTCGCCCTGACCGTCATTGGCCTCGGTGCCCGGCTCCTCGTTGGCGGCGTTGGTGCCGTTGTCGGCGCCGCTCTGGTCGCCTGATTCGACTTGGTCGTTGTCGGTCGCCGAAGTCGGCTCGACCGCCGACTTCTTCGCGGCGGACTTGTGCGGCTTGGGCTTGTGCGGCATCGACTTGGTCGTCGTCGACGGCGTCTTCGTCGCCGCTCCGGCGAGCGCCATCGCGGAACCGCCGAAGCCGATCGCCGCCACCGCGGCGGGAGACCAACAGGATCTTTCTGCCTTGCTTGAACATCACAACTCCTTTCGTCGTCTTTTGACAGTCGGAGCGTGCGGATGTGAGGTGAACTGCCCGTGAACCCTGGAGGGAGCGTTCATCCACCGAGTCGATGGTTCGCGAATTGGCCGCCGCTGGGGCGACGACCATGTCCGCGGCGCCACCTGAAAGGATCCGAGAGAAGTCACCATCCTGATCCGAGCTCGGGCTTTCGCAGTGCGACCGGGTGTCCGTGGGCGCCCAAATAGGGCTGGAGCCCGGTCTCGGGCTTGCCGTCGCGTTCGACCGTGAGGGTCAACTGCTCCTCGGTGCCTGTCCTCAGCATCCTGTCCGCCAGGGTGAAGGTGTAGCCGTCAACCGTCGCGCTGCTAATAGGAGGCGGCAAAGGCACGACCCTGACCTTGCCCGGTACGGTGACGTCAACTCCCAGCGGATTGCGCTGGTGGCCCGTAATGAAATCGGCAATGGCTCGGTACCTGACCGGCTGGGCGAGCGTGACCGGGACCGTGAATTCACCGCTCGAGGTCGAGGTCGATCAGGGCCACGGTCACGGCGCGCGCCGCGATCCGGCCAAGGGGCAGGTCGTCGCCGTTGCCGGCGCCGAGGATCGCGACCCGCGCGCCTTCATCGATGTGGGGATCGAGGAAGCGCCACAGCGCGTCGCGCGCGGGTGCCCAGCGCTCGCGTCGATCGACCTCGGCACGGGCGTTGCGGGCCGAGTTGGCGACGAGTGACGGGGCGCGCAGGCGGCGCTGATCAAAAGTCGCCTGCGCGCGGTGAAGGCTCGACCTAGCGTCAATGGTCGTGCGCATGGCCCCGATCGTCGCCTCCGTCAGCGACGTCGTCCGGCTCGCCGGGGTCGTTGCGGACCGTGATGAAGGATTGCCAGGTGATTCGGAGGATCACGAGCGTCACGAGCATGCCGATCAGCGGGTCGGCGATCTGCAGCCCGAGCGCGACGAAGATCGCGCTGGCGAGGACGGCGAGGCTGACGATGCCGTCGGTGCGGGCGTGGTAGCCGTCGGCGACGAGCGGCGGGCTCTGCAGGCGCTTGCCAGCTCGAATTCGTACCCAGGCGGCCGCCTCGTTGCCGAGGAAGCCGATGATGCCGGCGCCGGCCAACGCCCAGAGGTGGGTCAGGTCCTGGGGGTTAATCAGGCGCTCGACCGACTCGCCGAAGGCGACGCAGGCGCTGATGAAGATGGTCGCGACGACGAAGTAGCCGGCGTACTTCTCGGCCTTGAAGGAACGCATCAGGAAGGCGGCGCCGAGCGGCACCGCGGTCAGGGCGTCGCCGATGTTGTGGATCAGGTCGGCGAGCAGCGCGATCGAGCCGCTGAGGACGAAGACGAAGATCTGGAGCCCAGCGGTGAGGCTTAGGACCAGCAGGCTGAACAGCACCGCCTTCAGTCCCGCCCGCGAGCGTTTAATCGAGGCCGCGACCAGGCCGTGGCTGTGGCCATGCTCGCCGCCGTTGCCGTGGGGGGCGTGTCCGTGTGCCTCGCTTGCCATCTTCAGATCGCGGCGCCGGCCCGGCGGCCGGCGTGCTCGGCGAGGCCGAGCCGCAGATGCTCGACGTGGGACATCGCCTCCTCCAGCAGCGAGCCGACGTGTTCGTCGTGCAGCGAGTAGACGACCCGGCGGCCGTCGCGGTCGCCGATCACCAGGCCGAGGTGACGGAGGATGCGCAGCTGATGAGAGATCGCCGAGCCCTCCATCTCGAGCGCCTCGGAGAGCTCGCTGACCGAGCACGGCTCTGCGTAGAGGCGGGCGAGGATTCGCAGGCGGCTAGGGGTCGCCAGGGCCTGCATCGTCTCGGCGACCTGGCCGGCGAGGCGGCGATCGAGAAGGTCAGCGGGATTGGCCTCTGAACCGTGGCTCATGCCAGAGACAATAGCTGAAAGGATGTTCAGGTATGCCCAATACGCGCAGGATCCGTCTTCGCAGCCTTCTCTGTGCGGTTTGGGCCTGCCCATTCTCGTTCGGATAGCTGGCGATCCTCAAAGCACAGCGACCACGGAATGTCCTCGGCTTGCCGATCAACTCTCGCGCCCGCAACTCGTATTGAACTCCCAACTTCGTCCAGACGTATTAGGCTCACCAAATTAGGTAAACCTAAGATTCCTCGACTCTCGATGGGAGGTTCCGTGAGGTCCCGATCTGCCCGACTGCTCTTCGCCTTCGCCTGCATCGGCTCACTGGTCGCCGCCGGCTGTGGCTCATCCGACTCGACCAACTCGGAGTCTGGCGGCTCCTTGACCCTCTACAGCGCCCAGCACGAACCGATGACCAAAGCTCTCGTCAAGGGCTTCGAGGAAGAGGGTGGGGCCGAAGTCCAGGTCCGCTACGGAGAGGACGAGGGCCTGGCCAGTCAGATCGAGCAGGAGGGCGACGCCTCGCCCGCCGACGTCGTCCTATCCGAGAACACGCCGCCGCTGGAAGCGCTCGCCGGCAGGAGTCTGCTCGCCAAGGTCGAGCCCTCGACCCTAGCCGAAGTTCCCGCCCGCTACAGCTCCCCGAGCGGGCATTGGGTCGGGGTCGCAGCCCGCGAGACGGTCCTCGTCTACAACCCGAAGCTGATCTCCGCCGAGGAACTGCCAGCCTCGATCCTCGACCTCGCCAAGCCCGATTGGAAGGGCAACCTGGCGATCGCGCCGTCTGAGCCGGACTTCGTGCCGATCGTCAGCGCGATCGAGAAGCTAGACGGCGAAGCGGCCGCCAGGTCCTGGCTCGAAGGCTTCGCCGCCAACGCAAAGCGCTATAACGACAACGAGGGGATCATCGCTGCGGTCGATTCGGGCCAGGTCGCAGCCGGGATCATCAACCACTACTACTGGTTCGAGGCCGTCGCCGAGGAGGGCAGGGACAAGGTCCCGTCCAAGCTCTACTACTTCGGCAACGAGGACCCCGGAGCCCTGGTCAACGTCTCCGGAGCCGGCGCGCTCGCCTCCAGCGGCGACCCCGCCCTCGCCCAGGAATTCCTCGCCTACCTGGTCAGCGAAGGCGGCCAGAGCGCGATGACGCATTCCGGCGACTGGGAGTACCCGCTGAACAGCGCCGTCGCGCCGCCGAGCGGATTGAAGCCGTTCGACTCCCTCGAACCTCCGAAAGTCGGCCCCGCCGACCTTGGCGACGGCAGCGCCCCGCTGGAATTGATGCAGCAGGTGGGTCTGCTGTAGGCGATGGAGGCGACGAGCGCTCACCGGCGCCGGACTGTCTGGCCTGCCTCGCTGCGCTGCACGCAGCAAGGCCGGCGACGGCCGCCCGCGACCCTGCTCCTCGCCTCGGCGGCGATCGCGCTGGTGGCCCTGGTGCCAGTCGGCTTCCTGGTCGACCAGACTCTCTCCACCGGCTGGGCGGAGGTCGAGCGCCTGCTCTTCCGTCCCTTCGTCGGCAAGCTGCTGACCAATACGGCGGCGCTGGTCGCCGTCGGCACCGCCGCCTGCAGTGTCCTCGGCGTCGCCGTTGCCTGGCTGGTCGAGCGCACCGACCTGCCCGCTAGGCGCCTCTGGGCGGTGGCGGCGGCGCTGCCGATCACCGTGCCGGCCTTCGTCACCAGCTACAGCTGGGTCTCGATCACCCCGGCGGTCCAGGGCTTCGCCGGGGCAGCGGCGATCGTCACCCTTGCCTACTACCCGCTCGTCTACTTGCCGGTGGCCGCGGCACTGCGGGGCATGGACCCCGCCCTGGAAGAGAGCGCTCGCTCGCTAGGCATGGGACCCTGGCGAACCTTCTTCCGGGTCACCCTGCCGCAGGCCCGCGTCGCCCTGCTCGGCGGCGTCCTCCTCGTCGCCGTCCACATGCTCTCGGAGTACGGCGCCTTCGCGATGCTGCGCTTCCAGACCTTCACCACCGCGATCTATGACGAGTACAAGCTGAGCTTCGACGGCCCGGCCGCCTCGATGCTGGCCTCGGTCCTTGTTCTTCTCTGCCTGGTATTGCTGGTCGCCGAGCTGGGACTGAGGGGGCGACGCCGCTATGCGCGCCTTGACGCCGGCTCCGCCCGCCCGTTGCCGCTCGCCCACCTCGGCCAGGCGCGCTGGTTCGTCTTCGCGGGGTTCGCCGCCCTGGTCGGGCTGGCGCTCGGCCTGCCGATGGCGACGCTGGGGTATTGGCTGGCAAACGGCGCCAGCTCGGCGGAGTTCGACCTCGGCGTGCTCTTGGCCGCCTGCCGAAATACGCTCGAACTCGGTCTGGGCGCGGCGGCACTGACGACGCTTCTGGCGCTGCCGATCGCAATGCTCTCGATCCGCCATCCGAGCCGCGCCGCCACCCTGATCGAGCGCGCGACCTACCTCCCCTTTGCCCTGCCGGGCATCGTCGTCGGCCTCTCCTTGATCGTCTTCTCGATCGACTACCTTCCGGCGCTCTACGGCACCGCGCCGCTGCTGCTCCTCGCCTATGCGATCCTCTCGCTGCCCCTGGCTCTGGTCGCCGCCCGCGCCGCCCTAGCCCAGGTCCCGCCGGGACACGAGGAGGTCGCCCGCTCGCTCGGCTCTCGAGCGCTGGTGGCAATGGCGCGGGTCACCCTGCCGCGCGTCCTCCCCGGGCTCGGCGCGGCGGCGGCGCTGGTCTTCCTCGCCACCGCCACCGAGCTGAGCGCGACCCTCCTGCTGGCGCCGATCGGCACGCAAACGCTGGCGACGCAGTTCTGGGCGAATGCGGCGTCCCTCTCCTACGGAGCAGCGGCCCCCTACGCTGCCTTGATGGTCGCGATTTCCGCGATTCCCACCTACCTGCTGACCCGCCGCCTCGGCGGTGCGGTCCAGCCTGCAGGAAGACCATGAGCCCCGCCGCCTCACTCTCCGTTTCGGCCCTGTCGAAGTCGTTCGGCGGCGCCACCGTTCTCACCGGCCTCGAGCTCGAGGTCCCGGCCGGGAGCGTGACCGCCGTCCTCGGCCCTTCGGGCTGCGGCAAGACGACTCTGCTGCGCCTGATAGCCGGCTTCGAGCGCGCCGACGGGGGCTCGATCCACCTCGGCGAGCGCGTTCTCTGCGAGGCCGGCGTCCACCTCGCGCCGGAGAAGCGGCGGATCGGCTTCGTTCCCCAGGAGGGCGCCCTCTTCCCCCACCTCGACGTCGCCGCCAACGTTGGCTTCGGCCTGTCGCGCGCCGAGCGCCGTGGTGGCGGGCGGGTCGAGGAGGTGCTGGAGCTGGTCGGTCTGCACGGGCTCGCAAAGCGGCTGCCCCACCAGCTGTCCGGCGGTCAGCAGCAGCGCGTCGCGTTAGCTCGAGCGCTCGCCCCGAAACCGAGCCTCGTCCTGCTCGATGAGCCCTTCGATTCGCTGGACGCCGGCCTGCGGGCGCAGGTCAGAACCGAGGTTCGCTCGGCCCTCGGCAAGGCAGGGGCCACCGCCCTGCTGGTGACTCACGACCAGGAGGAGGCGCTCTCGCTCGCCGATCTCGTCGCTGTGATGCGAGGTGGGCAGATCGTCCAGGTGGCCGACCCGCGGACCCTCTACTGCGACCCCGTCGACGAGGAAGTCGCCCGCTTCCTGGGCGAGGCGGTACTGCTCGCGGGCGAGCTCGAGGACGGATTCGCGGAGACGCCATTGGGCCAGGTACCGGTACGAGGGGCGGATGCCTACCGCGCGGCCGGCCCGGCGACGGTGATGCTGCGGGCCGAGCAGATCCGCTGCCGACCAACCTCGGCGGTAGGCGATGGAGCCCGCGGCCGCATCCTCTCGACCGAGTTCTACGGTCACGACGCGACGGCGCGGATTGCGGTTGGCGGGCTGGAGATCGTCGCCCGAGTCCTCGGCCGCGACCTTCCCGAGGCCGGCGAGGAGGTCAGGGTAGAAGTCGAAGGGACCGCGATGGTCTATGTGACTTCCCAACTTGACCGCGGTCCTAGCGGTGAGCGTCTGCCGGCGTTCGGCTAGTGTCCTGTCGCGCGCATAGCCGGCGAGGGCGGAGGTTGCCCTTCGTCGGCGCCGAATCGCAGCCGCTGCGGGGACGCAATCGTCGCGTGCCACGACTCCGAGCGCTGCGAAGGACTACCGGGCAGGCATGGGGTCTTTACCTGCCGTGTCTAGACTTCGGCCCCTTGCGAACGCGAGCAATAAACGGCCACCGGGCTCAGTCGGCTTCGCTGATTGCCCTCGGCGCATTCGCCGTTCACCAGCTGCGCTACCTCTTCGCCTACGGGGCGAACAGCCACGACACGCTGGTCCAGCAGGGCCACGGCTACCTCGCCCACGCGATCCCGCTGCTGGTGGGCCTCGGGCTCGCGGCGCTGACCGCCCGCCTCGTGCGGAGCGTGATCAGCGGCCCGGCGCCGGGCGCCGAGCAGGGGATCAAGGCCACCTCCTACGCGCTCGGAATCGCCGCGGTCTTCTGCTGCCAGGAGCTGATCGAGGGCGTGCTGTTCGCCGGCCACGCCACCGGCCTCGCGGCGATCTTCACGGCCGGCGGCTGGGCAGCCCTGCCGCTGGCGGCGATCTTCGGCGTCCTCGCGGCACTGATCGACCGGGGCATGGAGGCGATCGAGTCGGTTGTCGCCCCGACCCCGCCACAGGAGGATCGCGCCCCGCTCCAAGTTCGCCTTCCCGACCCTCCGGCGCGGCTCGGCCGCCGGCTCTCGCCGCTGGCCCTCGGGCTCGCCCAGCGGCCGCCACCCGCGCTGACTTGAGCTAGTCGGTCCGGCCACCGCCCGCTCCGGGGCGGGGCAATCGGCGCGCGTCGAGAGCGTGCGCCTCGAAGCAGGAGTGAAGCGATGAAGCGATGGCACGACGGCAAATGGCTGGTCGGCCTTGGCGTGGTCGCCCTGGCCGCGCTGATGATCGTCGCGATCAGCAAGACGAGCAGCGGCGACGGGGGCGGCTCCAGCGCCGCCGAGCCGCCAAGGAAGAGCTCGGGCGGCAAAGACAAGGCGTCGGACAAGGCGAAGCCTTCGAAGCCGGCGATCCCGACGATCGTCGTCCGCGGCGGCGAGCCGGTCGGCGGCGTCGCCGAGCTGAGCGTCGACGCCGGCGAACGGGCGCGCTTCAAGGTGACCTCCGACGTTGGGGACGAGATCCACCTCCACGGCTACGACATCTCAAAGGAGATCGAACCGGGAGCCTCGGTCACCTTTCACTTCCCGGCCGAAATCGAAGGCATCTTCGAGATCGAGCTGGAGCAACGGGCGGTCCCGATCGCCGAGCTGCAAGTCAATCCGTGAACTTTCTGCCGTCACTGCCCTTCGCCCACGCGCTGCTCGCCCGGCAGGACCTGCCGATCCCCGCCTGGCTCTTTGCCTGGGGCGCGTCGACCGTCCTGATCGTCTCCTTCGTCGTGCTCTCGCTCGCCTGGAAGACGCCGCGTTTCGAGCACGAGCGCTGGCGGCCCCTTCCCGGCGCCTTCTGGCGCGTCCTGCTCTCGCTGCCAACTCAGGTGATCTGCGGCGCGATCGGCGTCGCGCTCCTCGGCGGCGCGATCTACGCTGGCCTGCGCGGAACCGAAGCGCCCGATCGAAACCTGGCGCTGACGTTCTTCTTCGTCACCGCCTTCCTCGGCTTCCCGGCGCTCAGCGTTCTCCTCGGTGACGTCTTCCGGCCCTTCAACCCGTGGCGGGCGCTGGGCCGCGCCTGCGGCGCCGGCTTCACCGTGGTCGCCGGCCAGCACTCGGCGCGGCTGCGCTACCCGGAGTGGCTGGGCCGCTGGCCGGCGGCCGCCGGGCTCGTCGCCTTCGTCTGGCTCGAGATCGTCTACGGCTCGAGCGGCGGGGTCGCGGTCGGCCTCGCCCCGCACCCCGCCGCCATCGCCGCTCTCGCCTACAGCGCCTACACGCTGGCGATGATGGCCCTCTTCGGAGTCGAGAAGTGGTGCGAGCGCGGCGAGATCTTCTCGGTCTACTTCGGCATGTTCGCCCAGCTCGGGATCTTCGAGGCCCGCGAAGGGCGCCTCGGCCGCCGGCGGCCGTTCTCGGCCGCGACCGGCTGGGCGAAGGTGCCGGGCTCGCTGGCGATGGTCGTCGGCTCGATCGGCACGACCAGCTTCGACGGTGCCCAGGAGGGCGTCTTGAAGGGCGCGATCGAAGACACCTTCTCCCGCCTCGCCGACGCTGGTATGAACCTGACCTCGGCGCTGCGGTTAACCGACTCGCTCTTCATCGCCGTCTGCCTCGCGGCGATCACCCTCGTCTACCTGATCGGCGTCCGTGGGATGCGCACGATCCCGGGCGCCCCCTCCTTCCAGGCCCTGCGCTCGGGCTTTGCCCACACCCTGATCCCGATCGCCTTCGCCTACCTGCTCGCCCACTACTTCAGCCTCTTCGTCTTCCAGGAGCAGGCGCAGTTCACCTACCTGCTCTCAGACCCCCTCGGCACCGGCACGACCGACCTCTTCGGCACCGCCTCGGGCGGGATCGACTTCCGCGTCCTCAGCGCCAACGCGATCTGGTACGTCCAGGTAGGGGCGCTCGTGGTCGGGCACGTCGCCGGCCTCACCCTCGCCCACGACCGCGCTGTCGTCTACTGGGGCGATTACCGCGAGGCGACCCGCTCGCAGTACTGGATGCTCGCGGTGATGGTCGCCTTCACCTGCTTTGGCCTCTACCTGCTCTCGGTGTCGAACCAATGAGCGTGCGCCCCTCGAGCCTCGCGATCGCCCCCGGTCTGGCGCGGCCGGCAGCCCACATCGGCGGCTGGCTCTGGCTCGCCTACCTGCTGCCGGTGCTAATCGTCGCCGTTCCGCTCGTCAAGGGTCAGCTCGGCTCGCGCAAGAAGAGGAAGCACCCGCGGCCCACGACGGCCGCGAGGAGGAGGAGATAGAGAATGCACCGGCAGCCCGCACTGAAATCGGCACTCGCGCTTACCTCGGTCATACTCGCCGCCTGGCTTCTCGCCGGCTGCGGCGGCGGCTCCGAGGAGCCGACCACCAAAGCTGCCCCGAAGGCCGCCTCCTTCCCGGCGGTCAAAGACCGCACGCTGGAAGAGGTCGGCGCCACGATCGCCCAAGCAAATCTCGTCGCCTCCCCCGCCGGACAGGTCTTCGATGCGGGCGAGAACCGCTACGCCTTCGGCGTCTTCACCAAGGGCAAAAAGCCGGTCGACAACCTCGAGGCCGCCGTCTACTTCGCGCAGGGGAAAACCGGCACCGCGATCGGTCCCTACCCGGCCACCCCGGAGTCGCTGCAGACGCCGCCCGCCTTCCGAGCCGAGACCACCTCCCAGGACCCCGGCGCGGCGACGGTCGTCTACGTCGTGCCTCGGTCAACTTCACCGCCGCAGGCGAGTGGCGAGCGATCGCCGTCTTCCGCACCCCGGAAGGACTGGCGGGCACGCTGATGCCGAGCGCCGTCGTCGGCCGCTTCCCCGAGATCCCGAGGCCAGGCGACCCGGCGCCCCGCATCCACACCCCAACCGCGGAGGACGCCGGCGGTGACCTCTCGAAAATCGACACCCGCATCCCACCCGACCAGATGCATCAGGTCGACTTCGCCAACGTGATCGGCGAGAAGCCGACGGTGCTGCTCTTCGCCACGCCGCAGTTCTGCGAGAGCCGGGTCTGCGGCCCGGTCGTCGACGTCGCCGAACAGGGGCGCGAGGAAACCAGCCAGGAAGCGGACAAAGACGTCGCCTTCATCCACCAGGAGGTGTTCAACGAAAATGACCCCGGCAAGGGAGTGCGCCGCGAGCTGCGGGCCTTCCACCTCGAAACCGAGCCGTGGGTGTTCGTCTTCGATCGCGAGGGCAAGGTCAGCAGCCGGATCGAGGGCGCCTTCAGCGCCGAAGAGCTGCGCCAGGCGATCCATAGGGTGACCTCATGAGCAGCGTCGGTCGCAAGCCAAGGAAGGAGAGCCGCTGATGTCCGCTCACTCGCATTCCCACTCCCACGGCGGCGGGCACGAGCACTCGCACGCGATCTCCGCCGAGGCCGATACGCGAATGCTGTGGATCGCACTCGGCATCAACGCCGCCTTCATGGCCCTTGAGATCGCTATCGGCATCGTCGCCAACTCGCTGGCGCTGCTCTCCGACGCCGCCCACATGCTGACCGACGCCGGGGCGATCGCCCTTGCACTCCTCGCGGCCCGGCTGGCACAACGGCGGGCGAAGGGTGCGATGACCTTCGGCCTGAAACGAGGCGAGATCCTCTCCGCCCAGGTCAACGGCATGACCCTGCTGATCCTCGGCGGCTTCATCGTCTACGAGGGCATCCACCGGCTGATCGCCCCGCCCGAGGTGGAGGCCGGCCTGGTCCTCTGGGTCGGGGTCGCCGGCCTCCTCGCCAACCTCGGCGCCGCCTGGGCGCTGGCCAAGGCAAACCGCGAGAGCCTCAACGTCGAGGGCGCCTTCCAGCACAACCTGATCGACGCCTTCGGCTCGATCGGCGCCGCTGCCGCCGCGGTGGTGATCCTGTCCACCGGCTTCGAGCGTGCCGACCCGATCGCCTCCCTGATCGTCGCCGCAATGATGCTGCACTCTGCCTACGGCCTCTTGAAGGCGTCGGGGCGGATCTTCCTCGAGGCGGCGCCGGAGGGGATGGATCCAGAGGCGATCGGCGAGGCGATGCTCGCCGAGCCGGGCGTCGTCCAGGTCCACGACCTCCACCTCTGGGAGATCACCTCCGGCTTCCCAGCGCTATCCGCGCACGTCATCGTCGAGCACGACGCTGACTGCCACCAGATCCGCTTCCACCTCGCGGAGGAGCTGAAATCTCGATTCCACGTCGATCACAGCACCCTCCAGGTCGAGCACGAGCCGCAGCGGCTGCTTGAGGTCGAGGAGGCTGACTGATGCCTGGCGGCCTCGGCCAGCGAGCCCGGAAACGGATGTCCCCGAGACGAGGACCGACGCCGGGAGCCGGATTCGTCTTGACCCTCGTCGGCGTCGCCGCGGTGACCCTCGCCGCGCGCGGGCACACTTGGGAGCTCGGGCACTGGAGCCAAGACCTCAGCCCGGTGCCACTGCTGGCGGGGATCGCGCTGCTCTCAACCGCCCTCGACGGGCTCGGCGCCCTGGCAGGGGGGCCCGCGGAGCCCGGCGAGGGGTGGTTCGGCCCGGATCGGGACATGCGCGGCTGGCATTACCTCGGCATCGTCCTCACCGCGGTCGGGATCAGCCTGCTCGGACGCTCGGGCCTCGCGCTCGCCTTTACCGCGGTGATAGCCGTCGCCCTCGCCGGCATCCACGTGATGAGACCGGGGACAGAACGATGAGCACGACCCGGGAGGGAAACGGCGGCGTGTCGGTCCATGCGGAGGCCGACGCCCGGCGGAAAAGCTCGGGCCGCGAAACGAACGAGCTGGCGCTGATCTCCCTCGCCCTCGGGATCTTCTGGATCTTCGGTTTCGGTCGCGGCGATCTACCTCGGCCGCAAGGCGCTGACCGAGATCGCTCAATCCGGGCGCCACGAAGGTGGTCGCGCGTTCGCCTGGGCCGGAATCGCCAGCGGCATCTTCGGACTTGCCAGCACCGGGCTGGTGATCGCCGTCGCCCTCACCGTCTGATTCAACACACGAGCAAAGGAGCACATCATGAACGACACCGCAACCGCCCAGTTGACCTGCCTCAAGTGCGGCGGGGAGATGCGCACCGACGAGCGCAACGGGATCACGATCGACCAATGCACCGTCTGCCACGGGATCTTCCTCGACTGCGGCGAGCTCGAGCGACTCATCAGCGCCGAGAGCGCCTACCTGGGCGACGAGCGGCGGGCAGCCGAAGACCCTCGCTCCGGCGGACACCACGGAGGCGGTGGAAAGCACGGCCGCAAGCGCAACCGGGGCTTCCTCGGCGAGCTCTTCGATTCGTGACCGACTGAGAGGCGGACGATCCAGATGGCATCTCGTAAGGAAGAGCGCGAGCGGCTACGGGAGCTCCGCGAAGAAAAGGAGGCCGAGCTCAAAGCGCGGCAGCGAAAGCGCCTTCTCGCCGCCTATTCCGGCGGCGCTTTTCTGGCGATCATCGTCGTGGTTGGCGGGATCATCGCCCTCGCCGGCAACAGCGGCGAGAGCGGCAGCGCCCACGTCAGCCTGCAGAGCGGCCAGACCAACGGCGTCGCGGTCGACGAGCGCTATGGCATCGAGCCACCGCCGGTCGAGCAGGCCGATCTGCACCTCGCCGCCACCGCCGCCGGCTGCGAGGTGCGGGCGAAGCTGCCGATCGAGGGGCGTTCTCACCTGCCAGAAGATTCGCCGGCGCCGAAGTACAGCTCCAACCCGGCGACCTCCGGCAACCACGTCCTGCCGCCCTACCAGCAGGCCGATGGCGCCTACGCCGAGACCCCGCAGCCGGTGAGCGTCGTGCACTCGCTAGAGCACGGCCGGATCGCGGTGCAGTACAGCAGCGAGCTGCCCGAAGAGGATCAGCGAGCCCTGCGCGGCGTCTACGACAACGCCTACTCGGCGGCACTGCTCTTCCCCAACGACCGAATGCCTTACGAGGTCGCGGTGAGCTCTTGGGGAGAGCTGCTCGGCTGCTTCAGCTATCAGGGCCAAGCGACCCTCGATGCGATCCGCGCCTTCGGCGCCCGCTACCAGGGAACGGCGCCCGAGCCGGTCGAGGCGTTCGGCCCGTTGGCGGGCCCGACCTTCGCCGGCAGCTCGGCGTCGTGAGGATTCCGCACGGCAACGGGCTTGTGCTGGGACCGCCGCCGATCGAGGTTCCCCGGGGCGAGGATCACGGCAAGCAGGGGCTGCCCTACGCGACCTGGCCGCTCGTGCGCACCGTTCTCGGAGTCGTCGCGGGGTTGTTGTTGGGGAGCATCCTGCTGCCGGCTCCGGTCGCGATCCTCGACCCGGGCCTCGACTCCTACGCCGGTCTGATCGCCGCCCAGGCTCTGCTCGGAGCGGCGTTCCTCGGCACGGCCCTGGTCGTGGCCGACGACCGCCGGAACCTTTTCGTCGCCCTTTCCCGGCTCGGAGTTCGGAGGTTTCGGGTGAGCGCGATCTGGACGGTACTGGCCGCCTACCTCACCTACCTGGTGGCGCTGGCGCTTTACGCCTCTCTGCTCGTCTCTCCCGACCAGCAGGACATCGCCCGCGACCTCGGCCTCGACTCCAACCTCTTGCTGACGATCGTCTCGGTGGCGCTGATCGCCGGCCTGGCGCCGATCGCCGAGGAGCTCTTCTTCCGCGGCATGTTCTTCGCCGGCCTCCGCACCCGCCTGTCCTTCCTGCCGGCGGCGCTGATCAGCGGCGCGGTCTTCGGCAGCCTGCACCTGCCGACCGGCCCCTCGACGGTGCCGCCGCTGATTTTCTTCGGCTTCCTGCTCGCCTGGGTCTACGCGCGCAGCGGCTCGATCTGGCCGGCGGTGATCATGCACGCGATCAACAACTCGCTGGCGCTGGCGGTCTCGGGTTAGGTGGCGCTGGCGATCGACCTGCTGGCGCCGCTGGCGCTCCTGGCGATCGGCTACGCCTACGCCCGCCGCTGCCAGACCCTCGCCGGCAATCGTCGCGCGGTGCCGGTTTGGCGGCAGTCCTGCTTCGCCGCTGGCCTGCTCGTCCTCTTCGTCGCCGACTCGCCCTGGCTCGGCTCGATCGCCGAAGAAATCATCGTCGCCCACATGGCCCAGCACCTGCTGATCGGCGACGTCGCCGCGCTCTTGGTGGTGCTCGGGCTAACCGGCCCGTTGCTGCAGCCGATCCTGGCCCTGCGCGGGCTGCGGTGGACCCGCTGGCTCGGCAACCCGCTGATCGCGCTGCCGCTGTGGGCGTTCAACCTCTACCTCTGGCACCTCGGAGCGCTCTACCAGGGCGTTCTCGACAGCCCCGGCCTGCACCTGGCCCAGCACCTCGCCTTCCTCGGCTTCGGGGTGGTGATGTGGATGCCGCTGCTCGGCCCGCTGCCAACCCCGCAGTGGTTCAACTTCGGCGCCCGATTGGTCTACCTGGTCGGCGTGCGCTTCTGTGGCGCCGTCCTCGGCAACGTCCTCGCCTGGTCCGGCAGCGCCCTCTATCCCGACTTCGAGAGCGGGGAGACGGAGTGGGGTCTCTCGCCGCTGGCCGACCAAGGCGCGGCGGGATCCTTGATGATGGTCGAGGGCGGCTTCGTCACCCTCGGCGTCTTCGCCTGGCTCTTTCTGCGCTGGGCAATGCAGGACGAGGAAAGTCAGCGCCTGGTCGAGCTGGCCGCCGCGCGCGGGGTCGAGCTCGATCGCAGACGTGCCGGCCGCGCGGTCGCCGCGGGGAGGACCGACGAGCTCGAAAGACGGCTCGGTGTCTGAGCGCGATCGGCGACCCGGAGCGGACTGCAACAGCGCCTTCAGCGCCTACCAGCCGGCGGAATCTCGACGCTGGGCGACTAGCTTCCGTAGCTCCTCGGCTCGCCTCGCGCGAGCGATTTCGATGCGACCTGCTTCGGGCAACAACCCAGCCACGCCTCCGCATGGCTCACGTTTGCTCCTCGCCCTGGCGGCAATGGTGCTCTTCGCGCTGCTCGGCGGAGTCGCCGCCGCCGGGGACCTGAACGACGAGCTCGACCGCAAGAAAGGCCAACTCGGCAAGGTGCGCGAACGCCAGGGGTCCTGACCAGCGAGCTGGAAGAAATTGGGGCGGAGATCTCCCACCTCGAGGGCGAGGTCGCGAACCTGCGCTCCCAGGAGGCGGCGGTGGAGGTCGAGCTCGCCGCCAAGCAGGCCGAGTTCGATGAGGCTAGCGCCGAGCTGGAACGTGACCGCGATCATCTCGGCGTCGTGCGCGAACGCCTGAAGCGGGCGCTGATCGCCCTGCGCGAGCGGCTCGTCGCGATCTATGAGGCCGGCTCCCCGGATCTGATCTCGGTCGTCCTCACTTCCGAGGACTTCTCGGCGCTCGCCGCGAGCACCGAATACCTGAGCCGCATCCAGGAAGCCGACGAGGCGCTGGTCGACCGGGTGAGTGAACTGCGGGACCAGGCCAAGGCGGCGGCCATCAGGCAGCGCCAGCTGCGCGACCGGATCGCCGCCGCGCGGGACGCGATGGCCGCCCGGGAGGCCGAACTGCAGAGCACTCGCCTCGAGCTCGAGGTCCAGCGGGGAGAACTCGTCACGGCCCGGGGGGCGCGACGGGCCGCGCTGGCTGGTCTGAACGAGCGCGAAGCGGTGCTCGAGGGAGACGTCTCCGACTTGCAGGCGGAAATCCAGGCCCAGCTCGGCTCGCTCTCGGCCGGCCCGTATCCGTCAGCCCCAGCCAGCGCGCCAGGCAGCTTCATCTGGCCGATCAACGGCATGCTCACCTCCAACTTCGGCTACCGCTGGGGTCGCCAGCACGAGGGCATCGATGTTGGTGCGGCCGAAGGCACCCCGATCTGGGCGGCGGCGGACGGCACCGTGGTCCTGCAGCAGAGCGAGTACGAAAGCGGCGGCTACGGTAACTACACCTGTCTCGACCACGGCGGCGGGCTCGCGACCTGTTACGCCCACCAGTCGGCCTTCAACGTCTCGCCGGGACAGACAGTCTCCCAAGGAGGCGTGATCGGCCTGGTCGGCAACACCGGCAACTCCTTCGGCGCCCACCTGCATTTCGAGGTCCGGGTCGGCGGCGTCGCCCAGGACCCGCTCGGCTATCTCTAGACGGCGACCGACCGCGGCAAGGGCATCAGGGGGTCAACCGCGGCGCGGTCGACGGCGTGCCTTGCAGGACACGTCGACCAGCAGTGCATGCGGCGCGGACTGCGGTACACGAGTTGGCTGCACTAGAGCCCTCCATCTACCCGACCGAGCTCATCTATTGCTTCGATCTCGACGGCCCAGGGCCGGCCTTCGCCCTTCCCGACCATTGCAACCACCTCCACGCCGCCTTCGACGGTTAGCGCCGAGCCGAGGCAGAGTTGCCATCTTCGGCCTCCCACTGGTCGAGGAACGGCACTGGGTCGACCGCTTCGCCGCCGAGCCAGGCCTCGCCGATCCAGTACTCGAAGTGGAGATGACAGCCCGACGCGTTGCCCGTGTCGCCGACGTTGCCGACCGGCTGGCCGGCGCTTACGAGCTGCCCCACCCGTAGCGGCGACGGCGCGCGCATGTGCATGTAGATGATGTCGGCGTCTACTCCTTTGACGTCGATCACAAGGTAGTTGCCGGCGCGAGGTTCGTACTCGTTGGACTCGACCCTGCCCGGCAGCGCGGCGACCAAGGGCGTGCCGCAGGCGGCGCCGATGTCAGCGCCCTGGTGATTGCGAGTGCCGCCGAATCCCTCCCAGAGCTTGTGGGCGCCGCGGATTGGATAGATCGCCGCCGGGATCGCGGTGGTCGGCAGGATGAAGAGCTTGTGTGGAGAGGGCTCTGACTCTTGCCCGGCGGCGTCGATCACGTAGGGGCGCCCAGCGATCGCGCCGGTGGGCACGACCGCCGTAGCGACGGTTTCGGTCCGCTTCAGTGGCGCAACCTGGATCGGGCCGCTGGCCCCTCGGAAGACGACCTCGCTCACCTGTTCCATCGCCAGCCCGCGCACCCTGACGGTCGAGCCCGGCGTCGCCTTGTGGGTGTCGATGCACTGCTTCAGGCAGGTGACGTCGGCGAGGGCGACCTGTCCCCCCGCGCCGACCCCGCCCGGCGCCACGGCGGCACCGGCGACGCTCGCCGGCAGCAGGCTCGCGACCAGCGCGAGAGCGCCGACCCAGCTCCAAAGCCCAATCTTCTTGGGATCCAACGACTCGACCTCTCTTTCGGTCGCCTGCGGGGTTAGCTGGCGGGCTCGCGCTGAAAGAGTCGCGCTACGGATCCGAGAGTCCGATTCGCCCCTGGGCTTGGATGCCCTTTGGTTCCCCCGCTCCCGTGCGGCCGCCCGCGCGAGATTCGGCAGGTTGTAAGCGCGGGAGTATAAGCGGACCGACGGCGCGAGGAGTCAGCGGTCGCGGTAAAGAGTGGCCTCGGGCGCCCCCCGGTGATGCTCGATCCCGTCCATGCTCGCCCCACCGACCCGAAATGCCTTCGCACCACCGGCGCTTCACAGAAACCTGCACGAGCCGAGCGGCAGCCCAAGGGCCACCACTCGGCCGCGCCTGAGGTCACCCGCCGAGAAGGTCGAACAGGTCGGTGTGGTCGTTGGTGCCGAGCACCGCGAGCCCGCCCGGGCCGCTGGCCCAGACCGGGACGACGGCGCCGGTGTGCTGCTGGCTCGGCGGAACCGCCGCCGGGGCATTGCCTTCTTCATAGCCGGCGGTGCCGTAGGTCAGCGACAGCGTCTGGCCGTCCTTGGTGGTCAGGTTCGTCGAGTAACCGGGCGGCAGGCCGGTCCCGCTGGCGTCCTCGGCCACGATCTGGCTGGTGTGCGAGTGATCGGCGGTGACCACGACCAGCGTGTCGGGGTGGTCTTCCTGATAGTCGAGCGCGACCCCGATCGCCCGGTCGAAGGCGACCGTCTCGCCGATCTGGCCGCAGGCGTTGGTCGCGTGGTCCTGCTTGTCGATCGAGGCGCCCTCGACCTGGAGGAAGAACCCATTGCGGTTGCGGTTGTCGAGCAGGTCGATGGCGCGCCGCGTCATCGCCGCCAGGCTCGGCTCGTTCCCCGGCCGCTGGCCTTCGGTGCACGGCGCGGGCGCGTTGCCCTTGCCCAGCGAGGCAGCCGGACCGGTCCACTCGAGCGACATGTTGCGGGCGTTGAAGAGACCGAGCACCGGCTTGCCCGAGCCGACCGTGCTGAGCCCGTCGGCGTCGGTGACGTAGCGGTAGCCGAGTTCCTGCGCCTGCTGGACCACCGTCTTGCCGCTGTAGGGGCCGCTCCCGACCACCTGTTCGAAGCGCGCCCGGCCGCCGCCGAGGAGCACGTCGACCTTGTGGTCGACCTCCTGCTCGGCGATCGAGCCGAGGCCGCCGGCGCCCTTGGTCTCATTCGGGCAGGCGCCCATGTTGGTGGGGCCCTGGCAGCCGCGCAGCGAGATGTGCGAGGCGAGCACCGCCGGGGTCGCGTCGGTGATCTCGGCGGTCGAGACGTCGCCGACCTTCATCCCCCGTTCCTGGGCGATCTCGAGGACCGTCTTGAGGTTGACGCCGGGGACGTTTTCGGCGGCGCTCGGCCCCTGCGAGATGCGCTCGTCGATCGTTTTCTGCCCCGTCGCCCAAGCTGTTCCGGTCGAGGCCGAGTCGGGGTCGTAGTCGGGCAGGAACGGCGGCGCCGCGGCGGGCTTCAGCGACCAGGTGGTGTCGAAACCGGTGAACGGCATCCGATCGACGTTCAGCGGGCTGTTGACGCCCTGGTAGTAGCGGGCGGCGGTGATCTCCTGCGTGCCCATGCCGTCGCCGAGCAGGAAGATCACGTTCTTCGGGTCCTTCTTCCTCAGAGCCACCGCCACCGCCCGTTCGGTGTCGGTCCTGTGCGAGTCGAACGCTCCGGTCGCAGCGGCGGTGCCGGCACCGGCCACCATCAGCGCGAGCGCGGCCACGGCGGCCGCGGTAAGGCGCTTCCCTTTCATTGCTTCCCCTCTTCTTGGTGTGGTTGCGAGACGTGAAATGAGCCGCATCGCAACCTAGGAACGGAGCGAGGGAGCGATGTGGCAAAGCTGTTTCGGCGGCGTGAAATTCGGGTGACCAGATCCCGCGACCGCAGGCGCGGAACGAGCCTCAGCTGAACCGCCTCACCATCGCCCGCGACCCGTGATCAGCGTCGCGACCGTCCCGACGAGTTCGTCGAGCCTTGACACCTATCGTGGCTGACATCGCCAGTGCCAGGAAAAGCATCTCGTGCGTCAGCACCCCGCCGTGACTGGCGCCGAGGTCGACAAGCAGCATCGATCAGAAGATCGATCGCAGTCGTGGCGAGCAAAGGCGATCCGTAGCGTCGGCGATGCATCGAAAGTCGCTCGGCTCGCTCGAAAAGGCGCGGAGCGCGAGCGGGACAATGACGCCGATCGAGCGTCCGGCAATCACCGGTATCAGCGACTGTTCGAGTGTCAGCGAGGATCTCACCCGCGACGCCGCGAAGACGCGCCTGCGGCGAGGAGTGGACGGGCGCCTACGTTGAGCTGCGGCGCAGGAGCCGAAGTGCGTTGAAGGTGACGAGGAGGCTCATCCCCATGTCGGCGACTACCGCGAGCACCAGCGTCACCAGACCGAACGGCACGAGCAGGACGAAGAGGCCCTTGACGAGCAGCGAGGCGATCACGTTGACGCGCATCACCGAAAGCGCCTTGCGGCCCCGCGCGAGGGTGTCGGTGAGCCGGTCGAGACGGTCAGACATCAGCGCCACGTCCGCGGAGTCGAGGGCGACGTCGCTGCCGGCGGCGCCCATCGCGACCCCGACCTGGGCGGCGGCCAGAGCAGGAGCGTCGTTGATGCCGTCGCCGACCATCGCCACGACGGCGCCGTCGCGCTGCAGGTCCGCCACGGCGGTCAGCTTGTCCTCCGGCAACAGGCCGGCGCGCCAGTCGGTGATGCCGATGCGCTCCGCCATCCTGCGCGCGATCCGCTCGCTGTCCCCGGTCAACATCACGGTGCGTCCGACCCCGACCGCCGAAAGACCCTCGACCGCGGCGGCGGCTTCAGGGCGGAGCTGATCGGCAACGCCGAAGACGGCGAGCGGTCGCTCGCCTTCGCCGAGCACCAGCGCGGTCTGTCCTGCGGCGTGCAGATCGTCGAGCTCCGCGGGGAGCGTGCCGAGCCGCTCCTCGGCCAGCCTCGGCCCACCGGCCCAGAGCTTGCGTCCGTCCACGGTTGCCTCGACGCCGCGACCGGGCGAGGCCTCGAAGTCGTCGACCTGGCCGGGAATGGCCCCGCACTCACGAGCGGCCCTGACGATCGCGGCCGCAAGCGGGTGCTCGGAGGGCTGCTCGACGGAGGCCATCAGCGTGAGCGCCTCCGCCTTACCGAGATCGGCGAGCGCGATCACCTGCTCCAGCTCCGGTGCGCCGAGCGTCACCGTTCCGGTCTTGTCCAGGGCGACGACCGAGACCCGGCCGAGGTCCTCGAGTGACTGGCCGTTGGCGATGAGGACGCCCTCGCGGGCCGCCCCGCCGATCGCCGAGACGACGGCGACCGGCACCGAGATCACCAGCGAGCAGGGGCAGGCGACGATCAGCAGCGCCAGCGCTCGGTAGATCCAGGTGTCGGGCTCGCCGCCGAAGGCCAATGGCACGGTCGCCAGCAGCAACGCGGCGAGGAAGACGATCGGCGTGTAGATCCTGGCGAAGCGGTCGACGAACCGCTCCGAGGGAGCACGCGTACCCTGCGCCTCCTCGACCAAAGCCGCGATTCGCGAGAGCGTCGATTCCGCGGCCGGGCGGGTCACCTGGATCCGCAGCGATCCCTGCACGGTCAGCGCGCCGGCGTAGACCTCGTCGCCGCGAGCGACGTCAACGGGTACCGACTCGCCGGTGATCGGCGACTGATCGACGCTGGAGCTGCCCTGCGCGACGATCCCGTCGACCGGCAGGCGCTCGCCGGGCCGCACCACCACGAGGTCGCCCGGGCTCACCTGCTCCACAGGGACGGTGTGCTCGACCTCCTCGCGCAAGACCCGCGCCTCGCGTGGCGCCAGCTCCATGAGCGCCTCCACCGCGCGTCGCGATCGGTCCACGGCAAAGGTCTCCAGCGTCGTTCCCACCGCGAAGAGGACGAGCACCCACGCCCCCTCGGCGTAGGAGCCGATCCCGACCGCGCCCACCGCGGCCAGCGTCATCAGCACGTTCATGTCGAGCGCGCGCACGCGCAGGGCGCTCAGCGCCGCGCGGGCGATCGGCCAGCCGCCCGTCGCCATCGGTAGCAGATACAGGGGCTCGGCCACGGCCCGTGACGCACCGGCGAGCGAGGCGATCACGGCAAAGAGCAGCAGCGGGATCGAGAGAGCGGTCGAGATCGTCCGCGGGTCGCGGCGCCAGAACGGCACCGACGGACCGGCCGGACGTCGGCCTGCCGGATAGGCGCGGTACCCGGCGCGCGTGACCGCCCCGATTACGGCGGCGTCGGCGACCTCGCCCTGCACCGTCATCGCGGCGGCGCCGAAGGAGACCTCGGCCCGCTGCACGCCGTCGAGCGCAGCGACCGACTTCTGCACGGTCTGCGCGCAGGCCGCGCAATCCATCCCCTCTACCCGAAAGCGACGGCCGTCCGCTTGCCCGCGGTCAATGGGCTCCGGAGGCGCTGCAGGTGGAGGCGGCGCGCCCGGCGCCATCGGCAACTCGGTCGGGCCTGACATCAGACCGACTCGACCGAAGCTGTCACCGCATCGAGCAGCGAGGCACCGCGCTCGGTCAACTCGTACATCATCATCTTCCCCTCCCGGCGCGAACGCGCCAGGCCGGCGGCCTTCAGCAGCCGGGCGTGATGGGAGACCAGCCGCTCGTCGCGGCCGAGGATCCAGGCGAGGTCGCAGACGCACGCCGACTCGGCCTTGGCCAGCGCCGCGGCGAGCGCCAACCGCGTCGGATCGCCGAGCGCCTTCGCGCCGGCCGCGAAGCGCTCCAACGCCTCGAGCGGGAGCTGCTGGCTGCGCACGCGCTCGGCCTTCGGAAGGTCGAGGCACAGCAGCTCGCAGGTATCGGGGTCTGGGGTCATGCTTCAAGGATACAAACTAACGGATCTACGTACGTTAGACCGTGTGAAGCGACTCGGCGAGCGGGGCCCTCGTCGCCACCGGCCCTACCGGGGCGCGCATCGCTGACTCCGGCGGCCGAAAAGGTCGCCCTCGAGGTGATCCGCCACCACCGGCTTCGACGACGACGCCTGGCGCACGGCGGCCCGGCATGGGTTTCGCTTGGGACCCGCCTACGGATTGCCCGCGCCAGCTGCGGCCAGGGGAACCCTCCGGCTCCAGGGCCACCGCATCGGATCGTAAACACATTATTGTTGATCGGTCTAATTCTGTGACGGCAACAAAACGCTTCGGTTCCTCGATCCATCCGACCGCCGGAGCCGGAAGCAGAAGCAGGGGAGAGCAAGTGACGCGCGACGATGGGAGGAACGAGTACAGGGCCAAGGCGAGGATCAAGTACATCCCGCTTCCGCGGAGCTGCGCGGAAATGCTCGCCGAGCACCCCAACGCGAGGATCCAGGAGGCGCTCGGTAATCCGGTCAGGCGGGGTGTGCTGCGGGCGCTGCATCAGCATGAGCCACCGTGCAGCGCCGGCGACGTGTCCGTCGCAGACTCCTTAAAGAGCGAGTCGATCAGCACCATCAAGTACCACCTGAAGGTCCTCCAAGAGTGCGGTGTGGCGGCGCAGAGCGGCGAACTCGTGACCACCTCGGGCTACCAGCCTCTCTACGTCTCTCGCGTTGCCGACGATGATCTCGTTCTGTCTGTGCTCGGCGAGATGAGGGCCGAGGACGACGAAGCAGAGTCGCCTCGGCTGCGATGAGCCCGCAAGTCCAGCTTCAAAGCTTGCGGACGAGGCCCACGACGACGCCGAGGATCCGCGCGGCGGCCGGGGAGATCGGCTCGAATTCGTCCTGCGTTTGCAGCCGAACCTGTCCCGCTTCGCGCCGTACCCGCGCGACCGTCGCCTCGTCGCGACCGACCAAGACGACGACGATCGCGCCGTCCTCGGGGTCCTCGGTCGGTCGCACGAGGGCGTAGTCGCCCGCCAGGACGTCGGCATATCTCCTACCCTCGTGGTTGATCTGGAGGACGAAGTCGCCGTCTTCGCCACCGATCACATCCGGGAGCTCGATGTAGTTCTCGACGGTCTCCTCGGTCAGGATCGGCTCGGCGCCACTCCCGCCCTTGTCCCGCGAGCCCGCTTTCGATCCCCGGCGCGCGCTCATCTGCCGAGCTCCACAAGTGGCCGCTTGCGATGTGCCGGTGATCGTTCCGGGCCGTCGGTAACCACAGGCTCGACGAGCACCGGGGGCGGCAAAGGCCGCACGTGCCAGTCGAGTACGCCGGCCAAGAACTCGGAGAAATGGATTCCGAGGCCGCTCGCCAACCGGATGGCGGCGGAGAGGCGGAAGTTCCGCTCGCGTCGCTCGAAGGCCGATTTTTCTTCCACCGACATCTCCGGAACGGAATGGAGCTGCTGTCGGCGTGCTCCAATGATTAGCCCCCAGAGCTGGACTTGCTCAGAGCTTGCGGATGAGGCCAACAACGCGGCCCAGGACCTTCGCCTCGGGGGTCCGGATCGGCTCCATCTCGTCGTTCTCTGGCTGCAGGCGGATGTGGTCGGCTTCGCGGTAGATCCGCTTGACCGTCGCCGCCTCGCCGATCATGGCGACGACGACCGTGCCGTCATCGGGAACCTCGGTCGGCCGCACGATCACGTAGTCGCCCTCGAGGATGGCGGCGTTCTTCATGCTCTCGCCGCGGATCTGGAGGATGTAGTCGCCGTCCTCAGCATCGATCAGGTCGGGAATCTCGAGGTACTCCTCAACGGTCTCCTCGAGGAGAATCGGCTCGCCGGTGATCCCTTCCTGGTACGAGCTGGGACTCGGTTCACGCTTGGCGCTCATCAGCTTGCCCCGAGGAGGGACCGCTCGCGCTCGGGCGATGGTCGCTGCGGGTCCCTCGCCATCGTCGGCTCGATGACCATCGGAGGCGGGAGGGGTCGCACGTGCCAGTCGACGACGCCGACGAACAGCTCGGAGAAGTCGATGCCGAGTCCGGCCGCGAGCCGAATGCCGGTGGAGAGGCGGAAGTTCCGTTCACCGCACTCGAAGGCGGTGACGTCGCTGCGATTGACCCCCGAGAGGAAGGCCAGATCCGCCTGTGAAGCGCCGAGCCGGCGACGAGCCCGAACGATGTTGGCGGCGATGATCTCCACGCCGGCGGGCGGCTCGGGAGCATGCCGTCGAAGCCGAAACACCCGCGCGTCGGCGTCCCAGCCGATCCCAGCGGTCAGAGCGACTGGCTGGAGGTTGAGGGCGGCTGCCGTCTTCAGGAGCATTGCGATCCGGGGAACAAATCTGCCCCGCTCGAGATGGTGCAGGCGAGCCCGGTGAAGCTCGATGGCTTCGCCGAGTTGTTCCAGCGTCAGCCCCGCGGCGCCGCGATAGTGGGCGACCGCTTTGCCGATCTCGGCGGCGACCTGCGCTCCCTTGGCCTCCGGTTCGCCGTCGACGACTTCCTCGGTCGGAATGGGGCGCACCTGGAGGGCGCCGGCCGGGGCCCGGGCGCCTGGACCGCCGGGCTTCCATTCGATGCCGAGGAGGAGCGCCTCCGGCCGTACTTCCAGCGCCCTCGCCAGGGCGATGGCAACCTCGAGCGTCGTCTCGCGGTGACCGTGCTCCAGCTGCGATATACCCGTCCTCGCGAAGCCGACCGCCGCCGCCAGGTGGCCCTGACTCAGATGGCGACGGTCCCGGGCCGCGCGGAGGCGCCGTCCGAACGCCCCAGCGGCCTGCCGACGGGTCTCGACCACCTCCGCGGGGAGCGCGGAGGGGTCGAGCTCCACCGGCAGGGCGGTCACTTGGAAGAAGCCCGCGAGCCGCAGCGAGTGCGGCCGTCGTCGACTCGGTGCCGGCGCCACCTCGCCCGGGTTCCAGTAGATGCCCTCGAAGAGCCGGCCAAGCGGCACCTCGAGCACCGAAGCGATCCGAATCACCGTGCCGGTCCCCGGTTCCCGCCTGCACAGCTCGTGGCAGCTGATCCGCGACCGGTCCAGGCGCGCACGCCGCGCCAGCTCCAGCTGGCTCGTCCCCGCCTCCTCACGAGCCCGGCGGAGGTTCTCGGCAAACCGCGCGAGCAGGTGGCTGCCGACGCCGCGCTGCGGCGCGCAGTCCGCGCAGCGCTCGAGCGAGATGGTCGGAGCGGGGGAGTCAAACTCGCGGCCGCAATTGCGACAACGACAGGCGTCCATGTGTCGATCACCGCCCTTCTCCGTCGGCGCGGTCAACCTCGGCCAGCAGGTAGCCGGGTGGGACCCGCAGGCCACGGGCGAGCCTCACGATCGTCGAGAGCTTCGGCTCGCGGTGGGCCTTCTCGAGCTTGCAGATCTCGTCGCGATGCAGGCCGCAGCGCTCGCCGAGGACGTCCGTCGAGAGGCCTGCCTCGCAGCGGCAGCGGCGGAGAACCGCGCCGAAGCGCTGGCGAAGCAGCGCCGGTTCGACGGGCCTCGGGCCGCCGCGGCGGCGGTTCGCCCCCAGGCCATGCATTTGCCGTGCTGTCGAGGGGCTCGATTGCGCTCGCCATCTCTACTCGCCCTCGGGGAGGTCGTATGCGCGGGGCTTCTCCTGAGCCAGCCGCACCCTCTTTGCCTCGCCGAGGCGCTTGAGGCAGTTCGCAATCGCGCCGGAGCTGTGCGCGATCCCCTTGCCGATCCGGCTCGCGGTATGCGGGGCGGCGTCGCGGTGCTCGCGCATATAGCCAAGGACGTGATCGTCGAGGCCTCCCGGTCGCAGTCGATCCTTCTTTGTAGCCACGGCCACCGAGAAGCGATCGGGCCGCTTGCGGGCGCGCTCTCGCCCGCCCTCGGTGCGGGTGAGCTCGCCCTGACCTGCGAGGCCGGCGAGGTACTTGCGGGCGGTGCTGGGGCTGACGCCCACCGTGGCCGCGACCTCCTCGGCGCTCGCCTCGCCCTTTCCTTTCACGAAGGTGACGATCCGCCCCTCGATCTGCTTGCGTTTCTCGCTCATAGGTCTCCTCCTTGAGCCTTGACTGCGATCGCCCGCCAGGCCGAGACGGCTCGTCGCCCCGGTGGCGAGCCAGGATCGGGATCGACGTCGGGGAAGCGCTCGTCTGGCTCACGCCACTCCGCCCTGCAGTAGGTCGCGGAGCCGGCGAGCCAGAAGACAGCCGCAAGGCGCTCGGCCAGCTGGAAGCACTTCTCGGAGACGACCTGCTCGGTGTCACCCGCGAGGTGGCCGGCGTCCTCTAGGACCGAATCGGTGAGCTCGCGAAAGCCGCTGAGCTCGGCCCGAGCGCGATCACGGGCCTCCCGCCAGGCGCGGTGCTGGGGCGACTCCAGCAGCTCGCCGACCACCTCCGCCTCGCGAGAGCGCGCGAGTTCGTCGCGGCCCTCGGTCGTGAGGCTCCAGTACTCGCGGCCTTGCTTTTTGGTGCGCCGCACGCAGCCGGCGTCGCGGAGGTATTCGAGCTGGGACCGGAGCCGGCGGGTGGCGTGCGCGGTCGGCTTGAGGCCGAGGTGCCCGACGAGGATCCGCACCCACACCTCGCTCGCCACCTGGTGGCGTTCGGCTCGCTCGAGCGCGGCGAGCACGAGGCCGTCGGGGATCTGCAGGAAGGGGCCGGTGGCCTCGCCGGCGAAGTGGGTTCGCGGCCGATCGACCCATACGCCGCTCGCGCCGAGGGTGCCTTCGACGAAGGTCATCCTCGATCCTCCTTCAGCCCGTGAAACCAACGGCGAGCGTGGCGGCGGGCGTGGGGGTCGACGTCGCGGCGAGTGTCGTCGGGCTCCTGCCACTCCCGCAGGCAGTGGATCGCAACGCCGAGTCGCCAGAACTGGTGCTGGAGCCGCCGGCCGACCTCGAAGTGGCGGGTCGAGTCGCCGGGCGGGCTCTCCGAGCCGCCGAGGACCTCATCTGCCTCTTCCAGCGTGGCAAGCACCGCTCCGCCGATCTCCTCGATCCGGGCTGCTGCCTCTTCGCGGGCAGCTCGCCAGGTGCAGTGCTGGGGAGACTCCGGCAGGGGCTCCACGGTGCCGCGGCGGCGCGCGGCCGCGAGCCGCCCGCGGCCCCGGGCGGTCAGGGTCCAGACGTCGGTCCGCTTGTAGCGCTTGGTAGCGAGCGAGCCGTCTTCGCGCAGCGATTCGAGCTGGGGGAGGAGGCGACGGGTGGTCGCGCCGCTGCGCTCGAAGCCGAGGTGGTAGGCGATGTCGTAGTGGGCAATCATGTCGCCGTCGCGGCGCGGCACCGTGTCGCCGTGGCGATGCGCCCGCTCGACGGCGGCGAGAACCTGCATCTCCGACACCGGCCGGTAGGGCCCGAGCTCGTGCGGCTCGACGTTCATCGCCTCGCGTCCTCGATCGGAGGCAGCGGGACTCATGCCGCACCCGGCCCGGAATCGAGCCGGGCGATCAGCTCGGCGCAGACCTCGCGCGCCCGATGGTGCTGGACCAGCAGCTCGTCATCCTCGGCACGGCCGCGGCGGACCTCCTCGGGCTCATCGACACCGCCTTCCGCATCGACGCGAAGCCGCCACAGCGTCTCCAGCAACTCCTCGGCCGGCGTGGTGAAGGTGAAGTGCTCGCGGCCGTCGCCGGGATCCCAGCCGAGGTCGTTGAGCAGGCGGACATCGGCGGCGAGTTCGTTGCCGAAGCGCTCGGCCTCTGCGAAGTCGCCCCGTTTGATCATCAGACCGGGGTCGATGATCCCGGTGAAGCGCTGGATCAGCAGCCGGTGGAGCGAGTCCCGCTGGCCGCGGTCGATCCTGAGCGTGGTGTCCGACATGGTGTCCCCTTTCCTCAGGGCACCGAAAGCCGGCGACGACACCGCCCCGTTGGGCAACGGCACTACCGTTTCGCTTGCGCCGAAGTCTTGGCTTCGGTGCCGGCCCCGGGGCGTCTTCAGCGCCGCCGGGGCACTTATGGGTTTTTTACGCGCCGACGACCGTAGCTCGCCGCGGCATCGGAAGCGAGTACCGAAAAGTGGAAATCGCCGCCTCTCGGCGGCAATCGCCGCATGTATCGCCACTAGTGGCGTTATTCCGGGTCGCCGAGGCGACGTCGGAGCGCGAAATTGACCGCGAGAAGGGGCCGATTTGCAGCGATCTTTAGAAAGCCCGGAACGAGACTCGAACTCGTGACCCCTTCCTTACCATGGAAGTGCTCTACCAACTGAGCTATCCGGGCGGGTCGGCTCCCCTGAAGGCTGCCGAGTCAGCGATGTTAGAGGGTTCCGGCGGGAGGGTGCGGGGGCGATCTCACGTTTCGACCGGGGCGGGCGTTTGACTGGGGAGATGAGCGCGGCGATGGCGGATACGGGCTGGACGATCTGCGAGGGGCCGGTCGGGCCGCTGACCGTGGTCGCCGGGGTGGCGGGCATCCGGGGCGTCTGGTTCGCCGGGCGGGCACCCGCGCTGGAGGCGGGCGCGCGGCGGCGGATGCCGGCGGTGGAGGGGCAGTTGGCCGAGTACTTCGGCGGCGAGCGGCGGGAGTTCGAGCTGGAGCTCGATCTGCGGGGCGAGCGGCTGCAGCTCGCGGTCTGGGAGCAGCTGCGCGGCATCCCCTACGGCGGGACGACGAGCTACGGGGAGCTGACCCGGCGGGTCGAGCCGGCACTGTTCGCCGCCGAGCTCGAGCCCTACAAGCGGGTGCGATTGGTGGCGGCGGCGATCGGGCGCACGCCGACGCCGATCATCGTCCCCTGCCACCGGGTGATCGGCGCCGACGGCTCGCTGACCGGCTACGGCGGCGGACTCGAGCGCAAGCGGACGCTGCTCGAGCTGGAGCGGCGGGTCGCGGGGCCGCCCACGGCCGAGGAGGCCGATCAGCTCGCGCTGATGTGAGCGGTGCCTCTTTTAGCCGCTGCCGGAGGGATGGCGGCGGCTGGGGACGCGGCCGGCGGGCTGGCTGACCGGTTCGACCGAGGGCAGCGGCGGCGCCTCGCGCTCGACCGGCTCGCTGCCGACCTCGACCTCCTCGCCGAAGTGCTGGACGGTCAGCGGCTCGCCCTCGATCAGCTGGTAGCGGGAGTGGTGGTCGCGGACCTCGACCTCGATCACGCGGCCGCGGAAGCGCAGGCGGAAGGCCAGCCGGGCCAGCCGCTCCGGCAGCCGGGGGGCGAAGCAGAGCTCGCCGTCGCTGTCGCGGAGACCGCCGAGGCCGCAGACGGCGGCGACCCAGGCGCCAGCCAGAGAGGCGATGTGGAGGCCGTCGGAGCTGTTGTGCTCGAGGTCGTCGAGGTCCATCAGCGCCGCCTCGCCGAAGTAGTCGTAGGCGAGCTCGAGGTGGCCGGTCTCGGCCGCCATCACCGCCTGGACGCAGGCCGAGAGCGAGGAGTCGCGGACGGTCAGCGGCTCGTAGTAGGCGAAGTTGCGGACCTTCTGCTCGTCGCTGAAGGCGTCGCCGCAGGTGACCATCGCCATCACCAGGTCGGCCTGCTTGACGACCTGCTTGCGGTAGAGGTCGAAGTAGGGGAAGTGGAGGAGCAGCGGGTACTGGTCCGGCGAGGTGCCCTCGAAGTCCCAGCGCTGGTGCTTGGTGAAGTTCTCCGACTGGGGATGGACGCCGAGCTCCTCGTCGTAGGGGATCACCATCGCCGCGGCGGCGTCGCGCCAGGAGGCGGCCTCCTCGTCGTCGACCCCGAGCGCCGCGGCGGCGTCGCCGAAGCGCTCGACCAGCGCCACCGCCTCAACCAGGTTCTTCTTGGCGAGCAGGTTGGTGTAGACGTTGTTGTCGGCGATCGCGCTGTACTCGTCGGGGCCGGTGACGCCGTCGATGCGGAAGGCGCCGTGGGCGTCGTGGTGGCCGAGCGAGCGCCAGAGCCGCGCCGTTTCGACCAGCAGCGGCAGGCCGACGTCGCGGCTGAACGCGTCGTCGTCGTTGACCTCCTGGTAGCGGATCACCGCCTGGGCGATGTCGGCGTTGACGTGGAAGGCGGCGGTGCCGGCCGGCCAGTAGGCGCTGCACTCCATGCCGCTGATCGTCCGCCAGGGGAAGGTCGCCCCCCGCAGGCCGAGCACCGCGGCGCGTTCGCGGGCGGCGTCGATCGTCGCCAGGCGCCAGCGCAGCGACTGCGAGGCGGCGTGCGGCATGGCGTAGTTGAGCAGCGGCAGCACGTAGGCCTCGGTGTCCCAGAAGGCGTGGCCGTCGTAGCCGGGGCCGGTCAGGCCCTTGGCCGGGATCGCCCGCCCCTCGCCGCGGGCCCCCGCCTGCAGGGTGTGGAAGAGGCCGAAGCGGACCGCCTGCTGCAGCTCGGCGTCGCCGTCGAGCTGGACGTCGGCGCCGCGCCAGAAGTCGTCGAGGAACTCGGCCTGGCAGCGGACCAGCTCCTCCCAGCCGGCGTGGCGGGCCTCGGCCAGCGCCGCCCCGACCTGGTCGCGCAGGGCCGGCACCGAGCGCTCGCTCGACCAGCCGTAGGCGACGTACTTGGTCAGCGTCAGCGCCTCGCCGGCGGCGGCGCTGGTCGTGATCGTCAAGCGGCCGAGGTCCTCCCAGGCCTCCGCTTCATCCCACTCGGTGTCCTCGGGACCGGACAGTTCGTGGTCCATCGCCGCGGCGGCGGCGAGGCGGCTCTGCCTGGTGCGGTGGACCAGCACCGCCCGCATGTCGCCGGAGACGTGTTCCTCGGAGACCAGCGGCGCTTCCAGGGCGGCCGCGGCGCGCGGGTCGTCGCTGACGGGCGGCCGCGGCTCGTTGGTGACCAGCTCGGACTGCAGCACCAGCCGCGCCGCTTCGCCGACCGGTTCGACCCGGTAGCGGATCGCCATGATCGCCCGCTGGACGAAGGAGACCAGCCGTTCGGAGACGACCCTGACCTCGCGCCCGGTCGGCGAGCGCCAGTGGGCGCTGCGGGTGAGGATGCCGGTGCGGAAGTCGAGCGCACGCTCGTGGGCGAGCAGCTCGCCGTAGCGGATGTCGAACGGGGTGTCGTCGACCAGCAGCCGGATGATCTTGCCGTTGGTGACGTTGACCACCGTCTCCCCCGCCTCCGGGTAGCCGTAGCCGGCCTCCGCGTAGGGCAGCGGCCGCTGCTCGTAGAAGGCGTTCAGGTAGGTGCCGGGGATGCCGTTCGGCTCCCCCTCGTCGAGGTTGGCGCGGACCCCGATGTGGCCGTTGGAGAGGGCGAAGACCGACTCCGACTGGGCGAGGCGGTCGAGGTCGAGCTCGGTTTCGCGAACGCCCCAGGGTTCGACCGCGTAGGCCTGCTGTTCGATCATCGGCGGGTCGGTTCCGTCATTTGCGGATCAGCTCGGCGAGGTCCTTGACGACGACGTCGGCGCCGTGCTCGCGCAGCGCCTCGGCGTGGTCGACGCGGTCGACGCCGACGACGTGGCCGAAGCTGCCGGCGCGTCCCGATTCGACCCCGGAGACGGCGTCCTCGAAGACCGCGGCGGCGGCCGGCTCGACCCCGACCGCCGCGGCGCCGGCCAGGTAGCTGTCGGGGGCCGGCTTGCCCTCGAGGTGCTTTTCCTCGATCACCACGCCGTCGATCACCGCCTCGAAGAGGTCTTCGATCCCGACCACCTTCAGCACCGATTTGGTGTTGGCGCTGGAGGAGACGACGGCGCGGTGCAGGCCGGCCGCGCCGCAGAGGCGGGCGAAGCGGACCGAGCCCTCGTAGGCCTCGACCCCGTCGCGTTCGATCAGCTCGAGCACCAGGTCGTTCTTGCGGTTGCCGAGCCCGCAGACGGTTTCGGCCGCGGGCGGGTCGTCCTCCTCGCCGTGGGGCAGCTCTATCCCGCGCGAGGCGAGGAAGTCGCGGACGCCGTCGTAGCGCGGCTTGCCGTCGACGTATTCGTTGTAGTCGGAGGAGATGTCGAATTCGCGGAACTCTTCGCCGTTCGCTTCGGCCCGCTTCTCGAGGAATTCGTCGAACATCTGCTTCCAGGCGTGGGCGTGGACGACGGCGGTCTTGGTCAGCACCCCGTCGAGGTCGAAGAGGCAGGCGGTGACCTGCGGCGGCAGGTCGATCCGGTCGCGGGCGGCGCTCATGCGCGGCACCCTAACGCGGCCGTCCCCCGTCGAGGTGAAGAAGGACGCTTGCCTATTGGGCCGGCTGGACGGGCGTCGCGGGCGGCGCGCCGGTCCTCAGCAGGGTCGAGAGGTAGAGGACGACCGGGCCGCGGCCGCGGTTGGCGGCTTCGTGGATGTCGCTCGGCTGCTCGACGATCCACTGTTCGGGCCGCAGGCGGGCGCTCTGGCCGGCGTGGATCGTCCGCACCCTGCGCGGGTTCTGGTCCGACTCGCCTTCCCAGACGACGGCGGCGCCCCGGCGCACGGTGTAGGTCAGCGTCCCCGCCTCGACGTGGGCGATCTGGGTGCCGAGGTGGTGGTGGAGCGCCAGCTCGACCCCCGCCGGCACGGTGACCCGGCTCAGCACCATCGTCCGGCCCGGCGCGCCCTGGACGCGGTCGGTCTGGGCGAGGGCGTTGCGGACCGCGGTCGGCGCCGCCGTCCCGCGACCGAAGGCGGTCGGCAGGAGCGCGCCGAGCGCGACCGCGGCGGCGAGCGCGAGGAGAGCGAGGATGCGGGGGCGGAGCGAGCGCAGGGCAGCGCCCAAGCTAAGCGCCGGCGCGGACGCCACGCCCCACGGCCGGCGGGCGAGCTAGGGGGTGTGGTGCGCGGCGCGCTGGTGGCGGTGGATCGCCGCCACCCGGAAGACGAAGGTGGCGGGGCTGCGGTCGCGGTTGCCGGCGGCGTCGATCGCGAAGACCCGGAAGACGTGGCGGCCGACCCTGATCCGGTAGCGGCGCGGCGAGCTGCACCCGGCATACGGCCTGCGATCGAGCTTGCAGCGGAAGCGCGAGGTCTCGCTGGCGGCGAAGCGGAAGGAGACGAGCCTGCGGTACCGGGGCGCGACCCGCAGCAGCTTCGGCGGGTGGCGCAGCAGCTTGGTCCGCGGCGGCTTGCGGTCCGGAGGCGGCGGCGGTGGTGGTGGGGGCGGTGGCGGCGACGGTTCGCTCAGCAGCGGCAGTTCTTTGAATTCTCCGGCGGCGCCTTCGCGGACGCGCTCGCATTCGACCGGCGTCGGGTCGCCGACCGTGGCGAAGTCGATCACCGCCTGGTCGCTCCCGGGCCCGCAGTCGATCACCCGGTCGCGGCTGCCGGAGTTGGCGAGGATGCTGTCGTCGCCGCCGAGCGCGAAATAGGCGTCTTCGCCCTGGTGGCCGAGCAGCTGGTTGTTGCCTTCGTTGCCGTAGAGGACGTCGCTCTGGTTGGAGGCCTCGAGGTCCTCGATCCGCGGCAGGGTGTCGAAGGCGCCGCTCGGACAGACCGGCTGGTCCCCCGGCCCGACCTGGCCGACCAGGTTGAGGTCGATCCGGGCGGCGACGCCGGTGCCGGTGAGGCGGGCCCAGGAGGCGTTGTCGCGGTCGGGCGTCGGCGCCCCGACCCGTTCGGCGCCGCCGTCGATCGTCTCGCCGTCGCAGATCGAGACCGAGAGGAAGAGGTCGGAGCCTTCGCCGCCGTCGAGGAAGTCGGCGCCGCCGTTGTGGGTCAGCGCGTCGTCGCCGCCGAGGGCGCTGAGGAGGTCCGGGCTCGCGCCTGGCCCGTCGACGAGGACGTCTTCGCTGGGGCTGCCGATCAGCTGGTCGAAGCCGTCGCCGCCGAGCTCGAAGACGCCGACGCCGTCGGGGACGTTTGCGCTGAGCACGTCGTTGCCGCCCTTGCCGGCCAGCACCACCGTGTCGAGCCGGCCGGCGATCGGGCAGACGGCGGTGGTCGGGTCGGCGAGGACGCAACCGCCGAGGTCGGGGTCGAAGGGCCCCGAGCCAGGACTCCTGGCGATCACCACATTGCCGCCGACTTCGGCGACGCTGACGGTGTCGGCCCCTTCGCTGCCGACGACGTAGGCCCCGGTGAAGCCGGTGCCGGCGCTGGTGACGCCGACGCTGACCTGGCCGGTGGCGCGCGGCGTCACGGCGTTTTCGATTCCCTCGCAGTTCGCCCCGAACGCCGGTCCGACGCAGTTGTCCGTGCCCGTTTCGCCGTCGATCAGGGACCCCGGGGCGGCTTCGAGGAAGTCGCCCCCGGCGCCGCCGTGGATCGTGTCGATGCCGCCGCCGCCCTTGATCACGTCGGCGCCGCCGCCGCCCCAGATGTCCTCGCCGGCGGCGCTGCCGACGATGTAGTCGGAGAAGGGCGTGCCGATGATCCGCTCGAAGACTCCGGGCTCGACTTCGTCGTTGCCGCCGCCGAGCGAGGGTTCGCCGTCGATCGCGTTGTTGCCGCCCTCGTCCAGTTTCAGCCAGACGCCGCGCTCGCCTTCGGGACCGGGGAAGCTGGCGATCCCGGTCGGGTTCGCGGCGGCGGTGAAGCCGGGGCTCGCGCCGGTCGCGAAGCTCAGGGTGTCGAGGCCGCCGCCGCTGTCGAAGATGTGGTCGATCGTCGGGTCGCCGCGGACGTAGTCGTTGCCCGCCTGGCCGTCGAGGTCGTCGGCGCCGAAGCCGCCGGCGAGCAGGTCGTCGCCGTCGCCGCCTTCGAGGACGTCGTCGCCGATCCCGCCGTAGAGGCGGTCGTTGCCGCCGTTGCCGCGCAGCGTGTCGTTGCCGCGGTCGCCGTAGACGACGTCGTTGCCGTCGCCGCCTTCGAAGGTCTGGCTGCCGACTTCGAGGTGCAGGCCGCTGCCCGGGTCGCCGCTCGCGGCGGTGACGACACCGCTGTTGGCGCCGATGAGGACGTCGTCCCCCTCGCCGCCGTAGACCGCGGCCACCGAAGCCGGGGCGACGATGCGGTCGTCGCACGGCGTGCCCAGCACCACTTCGCCGACCCGCTCCGGACCTTCGGCGCAGCTCGGCATCTCGCTCGCGGGCGGCGCTTCGGCGGGCGGCGCTTCGGCGGCGGGCGCTTCGGCGGCGGGCGCTTCGGGCGGTGGGACCGCGGCCGCGGCCCCGCTGGCGAACGCCAGCCCAAGGCCGATCGCCGCCACCAGCGCCAGCGCTGCTCTCCCCCGGTGGGCCGCCATCTTCGAGTAGATACCCGCGGAGAGAACATCGATTCGGTCCGGCGCCGCAGCCTCAAGGAGCCGTTTAGGTCAGATAGGTAGCGTCCGGGCCTGATGCTTCGCACCCGTTCTCAGCCGAGGGCGACCGCGCTCGCCTGCTTCGCGGCGCTGCTCGCTCTCGCCCTCGCCGGCTGCGGCGGTGGTGGCGAGGAGGAGACGACCCGCCCGGCGCCGGCGGCGAACGAATTCCCCGCGGCCAAGGGCAAGACGATCGGCCAGCTGCTGGCCGACTCGGGGGCGAAGCAGACGCAGCTGGTGGTCTCGCCGGCGGCGCTGGTCTTTAACCGGGGGCCGAACCGCTACCCGTTCGGGGTCTTCACCCTCGGCCAGGAACAGGTCGAAAACGCCGACGTCGCGATGTACTTCGCGAAGAACGGCAAGAGCGAAGTGAAGGGGCCATACCCGGCGCGGCTCGAATCGCTGGAGACGAAGCCCGCCTACCGGGCGCAGACGAGCGGCGCCAAAGGCGACGCGCAATCGGTCTACGTCGTCCCCGAGGTCGACTTCGACGCCGACGGACCCTGGCTGGCGGTGGCGATGCTGAAGGGGAAGAACGGGTTGGAAGCCTCGCGGGTGCCGAGCCCGGTGGTCGGCAGCAACCCGCGGATCCCCGAGGTCGGGCAGCGGCCGCCGGCGATCCAGACGCTGACCGCGGCCGACGTCGGCGGCGACCTGGAAAAGATCGACACCAGGGTGCCGCCCGACCAGATGCACAAGGTCGACTTCGCCGACGTGCTCGGCAAGAAGCCGGTGGTGTTGGTCTTCGCCACCCCGGCGCTCTGCCAGAGCCGGGTCTGCGGCCCGGTCGTCGACGTCACCCAGCAGGTCGCCGACGAGTACGAACCGGAAGTCGACTTCATCCACCAGGAGGTCTACGTCGACAACGAAATCGCCAAGGGGGTGCGGCCGCAGCTGAAGGCGTTCGGGCTCGAAACCGAGCCGTGGACCTTCCTGATCGGCAAGGACGGGCGCGTCAAGGACGTCCTCGAGGGCGCTTACGGCGTGGCCGAACTGGAAGCGGCGATGAAGACGATCGCGCCCGGTTGATGGCGCACCGCTTCGCTTTCCGGGCCGTGGGCCTGGCGCTCTGCGCGGCACTGCTGGCACTGAGCGCCGCCGCGAGCCCGGCGCCGGCCCGCGACGCGGCTGCCAGCAAGGCGGCGAAGCGGGCGAAGAAGCCCAAGGTCGTCCTCGAAGCCTGCAGGCACGGCTGCCGGTACCGGACGATCCAGCGGGCCGTCGACGCCGCCGGCTCCTACAAGTTCAAGAACCCGCGGGCGAAGGTCAAGGTCGCGATCCGTCCCGGCAGGTACGCCGAGGGGGTCGTCCTCGACGGCCGCGCGCGACGCAAGGACTTCGACGGCCTGACGATCGCCGGGACCAAGAGGGACCCCAAGCGCGTGATCCTCGAGGGCAGGAACGCCAGAGGCAAGCGCGGGCCGGCGCGGAACGGGATCGAGGCGATCGGCGTCGACGGGGTCGTGATCCGCAACCTCTGGGCTCGCAACTACCGGTCGAACGGCTTCTCCGTCCATGCCGCAACCGGGCGGGGCCAGCGGTGCGTCGGCTACACGATGGACAACCTGCTCGCCTCGGGCAACCGCTCCCACGGCCTCTTCGCCAGGGGCTGCCTCGGCGGCAGGATGATCAACTCGGCCGGCTACCGGCAGGGCGACTCGGCCTTCCACGTCGGCGAAACGCCGTGCGAGGGGCCCAGCTGGAGCGTCCACGGCACCGCGCCGTGCCAGAAGCGGCCGACCTGGACGCTGCTGAAGAACGACCGCGGCTACGAAAACGCGCTGGGCTACTCGGGCACCAACTCGAAGTACGTGCGGATCGTCGAATCGGCCTTCTTCGACAACGGCACCGGGATCGTCCTCAACACCCTCGACGGCGAGGGGTATGAGCCGAACGGCTGGAACCTGGTCGAACGCAACGACGTGTTCTGGAACGACTACAACCACTTCCTCGCCGCCTCCGGGCTCGGCCCCGCCTCGACCGGGCTCGGGGAGCTGAGCGGCCAGACGCTGAGCTATCCAACCGGGGTCGGCATCGTCCTCTACGGCGGCGACGGCAACGTCGTTCGCCGCAACAAAGTGTTCGGCAACTACAAGTGGGGGATCGCCTCGTTCTCGGGGCCGGGCGAATCTTCGTCCTCGGGGGCCGGCGAATCGCTCGTCGCCAACGCCGGCAACGAGGCCAAGAACGTCAACAACCAGATCGGCGAAAACACGATGGGGCGGGAAGGCGCCGACCCGAATGGCGAATACGACTTCTTCAACGACGACACCGGCGGCGGCAACTGCTGGGGCGGCAACAACGCGATCGCCACCTACGCGCCGGGCAACGGCTCGGTGCCGCCCAGCCGGATCTACCCGACCTGCCCGCAGGCCCCGGTCGCCTACGACTCGGTGCCCAGCCTCAACAGCAGGGCCGGCCTGCAGTTCGACTCCGCCGGGGACCTCGGCGATCCGAAGACGGCCCTCGGCTACGCCGCCACCAACCCGCCGCAGAACCAGCAGTGCAGCTGGGTGCGGCGCGTCGCGACCCACCCGCCGTTCCAGAACTACAAGCCCGTGGAAGTGGCGCCGGCGCCGGGTGAGCTGACCTGCTGAGGCCTGCGGTGCCGGGGCCGGCGACCAGGGCCTTCACGATTTTCGCCGGCGGGAAGAAGCGCGAGCGCCGGAGGGGCGGCGCGGTTTGGAGCGCTTGCGACGCGACGGCTGGGGCTCGGCCTCGCGCTGCAGCGTCCGTTCGGCGGCTTTCTCGGTCGCCTCGCTCATCGTCAGCTGGAACATCGCCAGCAGCGCGTCGGAGGCGAGCGGGCGCAGCCGGTCGAGCGCCTCGCGCACCTTCGGCCAGTCCTCCTCGGGCCGGCCGGCGCGGTCGAAGGGTTCCCAGATCTCCTTGACGAACAGCTCGACGTAGGCGTGGGCCGCGCCTTCGGCGTGCTCGTGCAGCTTCTGGGCGAGCGCCAGGCCCGCCTCCGGGCTGACCCCGAGCTCGACCATCTCGACGCCGGCCCGCTGCAGCCGGGGGCTGATCGCCTCGATCTTGCCGCCGGGCAGCTCGCGCAGGATGCCGAGCTCTTCGGCGCGGCGCAGCAGCTTCGGGTCGACCTGGCCGACCCGCCAGCTGGCGGCGAGCTCGTCGGCATCGAAGATCTCCGGCACCTCGTCCTCGAAGGGGGCGCGGATGGCGCGGGCGAAGTCGACGATCTCCTGCGAGGAGCCGGTGTGCTCGAGCACCCGCCGGATCGCCTCCAGGTTGAGCCCCTCGGCCTGCATTTCGCGGGTCAGCTCGATCCGCGCGACGTGGTCCTCGTTGTAGTAGCCGGTGCGGCCCTGCACTTCCGGCGGCGGCAGCAGGCCGCGGGTCTGGTGGGCGCGGATGTTGCGCACCGTCATCCCGGTGCGCCGCGCCAGCTCGCCGATCGTCATCCGCGCGGGCGGCTTGCCGGCCCCGCCCTTCCCCTTCGGCTCGGACCCCGCCGCGGTGCTCATCACCGAATCGTAAGCGGCAACCGCTGCCCGTTCATGCTCGCCGCCTCATCGGAGCAGACGAAGGCGATCGCCGCGGCGAGGTCCTCGGCCGGCGTGAACCGCGCGAAGTCCCCCTCCGGGTTCTCCTCCCGCATCCGCGGCGTCAGGATCGCCTCGACGACGATGATGTTGGCCGTCGCGCCGCCCGGCTCGAAGCCGTCGGCGAAGGCCAGGGTCCAGGCCTCGGCGGCCGCCTTCGCCGCCGCGTATGCGGCGTTGGTGTTGCTCGGCTCCTGCGCCTGCTTGGCGGAGACGAGGACGAAGCGCCCGTTCGGGCTGGCGGCGATCTGCTCGTGGAAGGCGCGGGTCGTGTGCTGCACCGTCCGCACCAGCAGGTCGTGGAGCAGCGTCCAGTCCTCGAGCGGTGCCTCCTGCAGCGGCTGTCCGCCGCGCCAGCCGCCGACCAGGTGGACCACCCCGTCGACCCGGCCGAAGCGCTCGACCAGCGCCGCGCGCCAGCCGCGCACCGCCTCCTCGTCGAGCAGGTCGACCGCGCGACCGTCCCAGCGCTCCCCCAGTCCCAGCTCCGCGCCGAGGGCCGCCAGCGCCTCCTCGCTGCGGTCGCTGCCGGCGACCGTCGCGCCGCGCTCGCCGAGCTGCTTCGCGACCAGCGGCCCGAGCCCGCCGCCGACGCCCGCGATCGCGATCACGCGTCCCTCGAGATCCTTCACGCCCCCATCCTTCCACGCCGCCGCTCCGCGCTGCGCCACCAATTGGCGCAGATCCCCAGCCAGGCGACGTCAATAAACTGGGGAACTACTCCCCGGGGGAGTGCCAGAGCGGTCAAATGGAGCAGACTGTAAATCTGCCGGCTATGCCTACGCAGGTTCGAATCCTGCCTCCCCCATCACCGGCATCGGCCCAGATCCCGCTGCGGCCGAAACCTCAGGCGACGATTCCGCGGCTCGAACGGATCGAGCAAGCCCAGGCGCTCGCCGCCTAAGCGGCTTCGGGCGACGGCGGGGCGGCGGCGAAGCGCTCGGTCATCCGCTCGTTGAAGGCGGTCAGGGCCGAGAAGGGGCGCATGAAGACGGTCAGCTCGGCGACCCGGCCGTCGTCGTCGAGCTCGAGGTAGTCGATGCCCTCGAGCTCGCGGTCGCCGACCCGGGCGCGGAAGCGGAGGACGACGCGGTCGCCCTCGGCGACCTCGTCGAGGTAGGCGAAGTCTTCGAGCACGGCGACCACGTGCGAGAGGACGGCGAGCACGACCTCGCGCCCCTCGAAGCCGCGGAACAGCACCGGGCTGTGGAGGACCACGTCCTCGGCCAGCGCCTCGCGCATCAGCTCCAGGTCCTTGGCCTCGGCGGCGCGGCGGAAGGGATGCGGCTCGGCCATCGATCCCAACGTACCCGATGGGATACTGGCGCGATGCCAAGCGATCATTCCTGGGCGCGGTTCTCGAACTCGTTGGGGGCGCGGGGCCTGCGCTGGGCGGGCAAGCTCAACGTGCCCGTCTACCGGCTCAGCGGCGGTCGGATCGGCGGCACGGTCGGCAAGGCGCCGGTTCTGCTGCTGACCACCACCGGCCGCAAGTCGGGACAGAAGCGGACCAGTCCGGTCGTCTACCTCGCCGCCGGCGACAAACTGGTCCTGATCGACACCAACGCCGGCAACGAGCGCCTGCCCGCCTGGTCGCTCAACCTCGGCGCCGACCCCGAGTGCGAGGTCGAGGTCGGGCGCCAGCGGCGGGCCGTCCGGGCGCGGCGCGCCGACGGCGCCGAGCGGGACGCGCTCTGGCGCGCCCACAACGTCCAGTACTCCGGCTTCGACGAGTACGACGCGAAGCTCAGCCGCGAACCGTCGGTCTGGGTGCTCGAGCCGCGCTAGCGATGCACCCGTGCCGACGGGCCGAAAACGTGCATATAGGTCACGTTTTCGGCCCATCGGCGGGGCGTGCCTCCCGGCGGGAGGCACGGGGAGCGAGCGTCAGCCGGTCGGGCCGGTGACCGGGGTGCAGATCGCGGTGACGGCGATCGATTTCGACGGGAGGCCGAAGCCGCGGGCGGTCCAACCGGTGCGGGTCGGCGTCGGAGCGCTTTCGTTCACGTAGGCGAATTTCGCGTCGCTCACCGACGCGCCGCCCCCGATCACGTACATCCCGGCCGGGCAGTTGGCCGCGGTCGAGGTGCCGTCTTCGGAGTCGGCGGAGAAATTGACCGTCGAGGTCACGTACTGGACGGTTCCGATCGCCGCCGCGCTGACCCCGGTGAGCGAGCTGCCGACCACCTGCTTGCCGGTCAGCGAGCCCTTCTGGATCTGGGCGCCGGTCAGCGATTCGGCCTTGACCTGCTTACCGGTCAGCGAACCCTTCTTGAGCTTCCCCGCCGCGATCGAGCCGGCCTTGAGCTGCGCCGCCGAGACCGCCCCGGCCTTGAGCTGGCCGGTGCTGATCGACTTCGCCTCGAGCCGGTTGCCGGGAATCGACTTCGGTTTGATCTGCGACCCGTCGATCCTCCCCGCCGCCGCGTAGACCGAACCGCCGAGCGCGAAGAACAGCGCCATCAGCGCGACCACGTTCGAGAACGTGAGCATGCGCCTAGCCCTTTGCCACATCAAAAGCTCCCTTCGTAAGTGATAGACCGGCGGGAGCCTATTCGAGCGCTAGAGAACTTTCTTGTAAGCCTGAGGCGCGGAGGCGTTCGCGGGCAAGGAGGCAGGGAGCGAAGCGCGCTCTGCGCGTGAGCGACCGATGACGCCGCCCGCGGGCGCCTCCGCGCCTCAGGAGGCGTCGCGAAGCATTTGGGCCTCCGGCAGGCGCTTCAGCTTCTTCAGCGTGTTGTTCTCGATCTGGCGGATCCGCTCGCGGGTGACGCCGAAGGTGCGGCCGACTTCCTCGAGGGTCAGCGGCTCGGCGCCGGAGAGGCCGTAGCGAAGTTCGATCACCTGGCGCTCGCGCTCGGGCAGGGCGTCGAGGGCGCGGCGCACCCCCTCCTTCTGGAGGTGCTCGCTCGCTTCCTCGAACGGCTCGAGGACCGCTTCGTCGGCGACGAAGTCGCCGAGCTCCGATTCGTCCTCGTCGCCGACCGGTTTCTCCAGCGAAACCGGCAGCTGCGAGACGCGGATGATGTCGCGCACGTCGGCGACCGGCCAGCGCAGCTCCTCGGCGATCTCCGCCGGCTCCGGCTCGCGCCCCAGCTTCTGCACCAGCTGGCGTTCGACGTGGGCGACCCGGTTCAGCTTCTCGACCATGTGGACGGGGATGCGGATCGTCCGCGCCTTGTCGGCGATCGCCCGGGTGACCGCCTGCCGGATCCACCAGGTCGCGTAGGTGGAGAACTTGTAGCCGCGGCGATAGTCGAACTTCTCGACCGCCCGGATCAGGCCGAGGCTGCCCTCCTGGATCAGGTCGAGGAAGGAGAGGCCGCGGCCCAGATAGCCTTTCGCGATCGAGACGACGAGGCGCAGGTTGGCCTCGACCATCTGCCGCTTGGCGAGCATGTCGCCGCGCTCGATCCGTTTCGCCAGTTCGACCTCCTGCGCCGCGGTCAGCAGGTCGACCTGACCGATCGAGCGCAGGTAGAGGCGCAGCGAGTCGAGGCTTGGCTCGACCGTCAGGTCGAGCTCTTCCTTCTTCGCCGGCGCGCCACCGCCGCTCTCGCCGCCCTGGTCCCGCTGCGCCTTGTAGGCGCTGACCCCGTCCTCGGCGATCACGTCGACCCCGTGCTCGACGAGGTGGGCGTGGAGCTGCGTCACCTGCTCCTTGGTGATCTCCACCTCCTCGAGTGTCGAGGCGATGTGCTCGAAGGTCAGGTAGCCGCGGTCGCGTCCCAGGGCGATCAGTCCTTGCAGCTCCTCGATCTCGCCGAACGGACTCTCCCCCGAGTCGCGATCGATGACGTCAGTGACCGTCTCAAGCGGTTCGATGCTCACTCCGTATGTACCTCTTCCCCCGAAGATTCCCCCGGCCGGCCCGGCAGCTCCGACCGCGGCCGATTATAGGGAGCCTCGGTCGCGGCGTGGCGATGCCGAAGCGGCCGGTCGCCTAGGCTTCAGGGGACGATGTCGAGCCAGTCGACCGCGATCTCCGCCGCACCCGACGTCCAGGCCGGGCTGCCCGCCACCCAGGTCAGCCTCTCGCGGGTCGGGGTGACCGGGGTCGAGAAGGTGATCAGGGTCCAGGCCGACGGACGCGAGAACCTCTTCTACGCCGAGCTCGAGTGCTTCGTCGATCTCGAACCGCGGCAGGCCGGCGTCCACATGTCGCGCTTCGAGGAGATCGTCAACGAGGCGATCGACGAGGTCGTGCTCGGCGAGGCCCTCCGCGCCGAGGTGCTCGCCGCCCACATCGCCGAACGGGTCCGCGAGCGCCAGGGCGGCCAGCGGGCCGAGGTCTCGCTGACCGCGCGCTATCCCGAGACCGTCGCGGCCCCGAAAAGCGGCCAGCGCACCCAGGAGATCTACGTCCTCTTCGGCACCGCGGTCGCCTCCGCCGCCGGCGCCCGCACCGTGACCGGCGTACAGGCACAGGGGATGACCGCCTGCCCGTGCGCGCAGGAGATGGTCGCCGGCCTCTCGCGCGAACGGCTCGCCGAGCAGGGCTTCGGGGCCGAGGAGATCGAGCGGATCATCGACGTCGTCCCGATCGCCACCCACAACCAGCGCGGGATCGGCACCCTCCACGTCGGCTGCCCCGAGGGCGGCCCCTCCTGGATCGACGCGCCGCAGCTGCTGCACATCGTCGAGAGCTCGATGAGCTCGGAGATCTACGAGCTGATGAAGCGCCCCGACGAGATGTCGGTGGTCGTCAAGGCGCACGAAAACCCGCGCTTCGTCGAGGACTGCGTGCGCGAGATGGTCCGCCAGGTGGTCGAGGGCTATCCCGAACTGCCGGAGGAGGCGTTCGTGATGGCGCGCCAGGAGAATCTCGAGACGATCCACCGCCACAACGTCGTGGCCGAGCGCTACGGCACCCTCGGCGAGCTGCGCCGCGAGCTCGAGACCGGGGAGCGCTCCTCGCACCACCGCAGCCGGCGCGAGTGGCTCGAGGCAGCCGGCGCCTAGTTCCTCGCCGCTGGCAGCTTCACCGCCCCGACCCCAGCTCCGGCAACCCGGCAATCCGTCCACCGCCGCGCTTGCGCCTGGACGAATATGCGACCCACTTTTGGGTGTGGATCGGGGCGAGGAGTAGGACACTCGTTCAACGGTGTCCGAACAGATTCAGGAATTCTTCTTCAACTGGTACCCCGTCTTCGGCGTCTTCTTCATGGCGCTGCTGCTGTTCGTCTTCCTGCGGCTGATGCGAACGACGATGGGGACGACCAAGCCGGAGACGGTGAAGGCGAGCCGCAGCAAGCCGGTGCTGTGGGACGAGGTGCAGGGGGTCGACGCCGCCAAGGAGGAGCTGATGGACGTCGCCGAATGGCTCCACGACCCCGACCGCTTCGCCAAGCTCGGTGCTCGCCCGCCCGGCGGCGTTCTCCTCTACGGCCCGCCGGGGACCGGCAAGACGATGCTGGCCCGCGCCGTCGCCGCCCAGGCCAACTGCGACTTCTACGCGGCGTCCGGCTCGAGCTTCGTCGAGATGTTCGTCGGCCGCGGCGCCGCCCGCATCCGCCGCCTCTTCAAGGAGGCCCGCAAGTCGGGCCGCGCGGTCGTCTTCATCGACGAGCTCGACGCGATCGGCGGCGCCCGCTCGGGCGGCGGCGGCGACGGCGGCACCAGCGAGCGCGAGCAGGCGCTGAACCAGCTGCTGGTCGAGCTCGACGGCTTCGAGAAGGGCGAAGCGACGGTGATCGTGATCGCGGCCTCCAACCACGTCGACAAGCTCGACAAGGCGCTGCTGCGACCGGGCCGCTTCGACCGCCGGGTGCTGGTATCTCCGCCCGACCGCGACGGCCGCGAAGCGATCCTCCGCGCCCACGCCGAGGGCAAGCCGCTGGCCGCCGACCTGCAGCTCGCCGACGTCGCCCGCAAGACCACCGGGATGACCGGCGCCCAGCTCGCCAACGCGCTCAACGAGGGGGCGATCATCGCCGGGCGCGCCGGGCGCGAGGAGATCAACCGCGACGATCTCGACGAGGCGCTGCTGCGCCAGTCGGTCGGCTCGCAGCAGACCCGCCGCCTGACCGAGAAGGAGCGCCGCCTGGTCGCCTACCACGAGGCCGGCCACGCGCTCTGCTTCCGGCTCGTCTCCGACGAGGCGCCGGAGATCATGAGCATCGTCCCGCGCGGCTCGGCGCTCGGCTTCGTCGCCCCCTCGGTCGAGGAAGACCGCTACCTGAAATCGCGCGGCGAGCTGCTCGACGACGTCGTCACCGCGCTCGGCGGCCGCGCCGCCGAGGAGGAGGTCTTCGGCGAGGGCTACTCCGGGGTCTCCTCCGACCTCTCGCACGTCTACGCGATCTGCGCCCAGATGGTGACCGAATTCGGGATGGGCGTCGCCCTCGACCACGACGGGCCGCCGCCGATCGCGATGCCGGTCGGCGACTGGCAGGTCTCCGACCAGACCCGCCGCGACGTCGACCAGGCGGCGATGACCCTCGCCCGCGAGGCCTACCGGCGCGCCCGCGCGATCCTCGGCGCCAACCGCGAGGTCCTCGACGAGCTCGCCGAGCAGGCGCTCGCGCGCGAGACGCTGAGCCGCGAGGAGCTGGAGGAGGTCTTCGCCCGCCACCAGCTGCGCGGCCTCGTCGACCCGCGCGCCTCCGGCGCGGCGATGGTGGCGATGAGCCGCGAGCACCGCGGCGGCGGCCCGCACCGCGACTGAGCTGTTCCTTATCCACACCATTCCGGGATAAGGAACAGCCCGGTAGCGTCGGCGGGGTGGCTGGCGAGGCTAGGTGGTGGCTGATCCGGCCGGCGCAGAACCTGAAGCCGGCGACCTACCGGTGCCCGCTGTGCGGCGGGCACCTGCCGGCGCTCTCGGAGCACTTCCTGATCGCGCCGGAGGGCGACAAGAGCAGGCGCCGCCACGCCCACACCGAGTGCGTGCTGCGGGCGCGCAGGGAGGGGCGGCTGCCGACCGAGGAAGAGTGGGCGGCGATGCAGCCAACGTCGCCCTCGGCCTGGCGGCGTTTGGCGGACCGTCTTTTCGGCAAGGATGGTGGGTGATGATCCGTCGCTCGCTGGCCATCGGCCTGCTCGCACTGGCGCTCCTGCCGGCCAGCGCGCTCGCGGTCGAACGCACCGTCTCGGTCGAAGCGACGGCGACGGTCAAGGTGCCGAACGACAGCGCCTCCTTCGGGCTCGGAGTCAGCCTCACTCGCGACAGCCGCGGCGCCGCGCTGCGTGCCGTCTCGGTCAAGCTCGGCAAGGTGATCGCCGCGGTCGAGGCGGTCCCCGGGGTCGGCGACGGCGACGTCAAGACCGGCCGCGTCTCGGTGAGGAAGGTCGGTCGCGACCGCTACCGGGCCAGCGAGGGGGTCGGCGTCACCCTGCACGAGCCGGCGAGAGCGGGTGAGCTCACCCAGGCGGCGATCGCGGCCGGCGCCACCGGCATCCGCGGCCCCACCTACTTCGTCGGCGACACCGAAGCCGCCTACGCGACGGCGCTCGCCGCCGCTTTCCAGAAGGCGAAGTCGAAGGCGAGCACGCTTGCCGCCCAGGCCGGCGCCAGCCTCGGCCAGGCGCTGACGATCAACGAAGGCGGCAGGGCCGAAATCGTCCCCTTCGACCAGGCCAAGACGGCGCCCGAGTCCGGCGCCGCGGCGCCGCCGACCAAGCCCGGCGCCTCGACCGTCACCGCCACGGTCGGCGTCGTCTTCGCCCTGCAGTAGGGCCGACGGGCCGAAATCGTCCCTATATTTCCCGAAATCGGCCCCTTCGGCGGGCGCTACTGGGCGGGGGGCTACTGGGCGGGGCGCTACTGGGCGGGGGGCTACTGGTGCAGGCCGGCGACCGGCCTGCCCTCGCTGCTCTTGGAGCAGTCCTGGGTTCGCGGGTCGACCGGGTCGACGATCGCCCGACCTTCGGCGCGACCGCCGGCGGCGCACTGGATGTACCAGTCCCTGACCCCGTCGGTGGCGACGATCGTGTCGTCGCCACCGCGCCCGAAGTAGCTGTCGACGCCGGGCTGGCCGAGCAGCAGGTTGGGGCCGGCGTCGCCGATCAGGACGTCGTTGTCGAAGGAGCCCTCGATGTCCTCGATCGTCGGGTCGAGGCGAACGTGGCGGCAGCCCCTGACCTCGTCGATCCAGGCCGAGTGCAGGGTGAGCGAGATGTAGAGCGTGCCGGGGTGGGCCTGGGTCTCGGCGAAGGAGGCGTCGTCGCGACCGGAGCCGCCGACGATCGCGCCGCCGGCGCAGCCGCCGCCGGCCGCCAGCAGATCGCCGTCGCCTTCGCCGTAGAGGAAGGTGGGCCCGGGCAGGCCGCCGATCAGGCCGTCTTCGCCGTCGCCGCCGTAGAGCCTGTCGGCGCCAGGGCCGGACTCGATCAGGTCGTCCTCGGGCCCGCCGCGCAGTCTGTCGTTGCCCTGGCCACCGGCGAGGCGGACGAAGTCGACGTCTTCCAGCGAGCCCTCGACCGCGGCCGAGTCGTTGCCGGGGCCGAGGTCGACCATCATCCAGCGCGCCGGGCCTTCGGCCCTGCAGATCACCTGCTCGGCGGCACCCGGCGGGTGCTCGCAGCCCTCGCCGGCGGCGAGCGCGGAGCCGCCGCTGACCGCGTAGGTCTGGTTCGCTTCGTCCCAGGCGACGAAGAGGTGGTCGGGACCGGCGCCGCCGACCACCTGCAGGCCGCCGCCGCCCGCCGGGTCCGGGTCGAGCCTCACCAGGGCCGAACCCTGCGGCGGCGCTTCCGGCCCGCAGGAGACGCGTTCCGTCCCGCCCTGGCAGCGGTCCTTGCCCTGGCCGCCGTCGATCAGCTTGGTGCCGCGGTTGCCGATCAGGGTGTCGTTGCCGGGACCGCCGTCGATCACCTTCGCGGGACCGCCGACGAGGTGGTCGGCGAAGGCCGAGCCTTCCAGCGCCTCGAAGCGGAAGAGCCGGTCGTGGCCGTCGCCGAACGCCTTGTGAGCGGGCAGCGAGGCCCAGATGCCGCTGCCCTTGCCGCCGGCGACGGCGGTCGAGAAGGAGGCGATGTCGCCGCGGCCGGGGCCGCCGTCCATGCGGTCGTAGCCGTAGTCGCCGCGGACCAGGTCGTCGTCGCCGGGGCCGCCGCTGACCGTGTCGATCCCGAGCCCGCCGCTGACTTCGTCGTCCTCGCCGCCGGAACCGGTCAGCTTGTCGTCGCCGAGGCCGCCGAAGACGCGGTCGGTGCCGGCGCCGCCGTCGAGCAGGTCGTTGCCGCGGCCACCGCGGATGTGGTCGTCGCCGAGGCCGGTGCAGACGAAGTCGTTGCCGAGGCCGCTGTAGACGGTGTCGTCGCCGGCGAAGGTGACGATCACGTCGGGCTCGGCGGTGCCGACGATCACGTCGTCGCCGGGGGTGCCGACGATCGTCGCCTTCTTGCCGTGGCAGCGCGGCGTTTCTTGCGGCCCTTCGGCGCCGCCCGCGCTGGCGGCGAAGATCGCGGCCGCGGCTGCGAGCAGGGCGACGGTGAGGACCCCCCTGAGGCTCATCTTCACGCCAGGGATCGTATTGGGATCACCCGAGGCTGCCGTATCCCGCGATATCGGCGGGAGACGGCAACCTCGACGGGGCGCGGCGCGCTACGGCTTGCCGATCACCCCGATCCGCAGCCCGAGCCACGGATAGGTCTTGGTGAAGAAGGCGTTGTCCTGCGGCTGCAGGCCGACCGCCGAGAGCCAGAGCTGGTAGACGGGCGCGTTGGAGACGCCGCCGTGCAGGCGCCGCCAGACCCGCTTGCCCTTCTTGATGCCGAACGGCGGCGCGGTGATCGTGTCGGTCCACTCGACCGCGTTGCCGCCCTGGTCGAGCGTCCCCCACGGCGAGCGGGTCAGCGCGGTGCCGACCGTCCCGAGGCTGCCCTGGAAGGCCGCTTCGTATTTCGAGGCCGAGAGGCCGAGCGGGTTGACGGTCGCGCATTCGGCCGGCGTCCGGTTCGAGGGGCACCAGGTCGGCCACGGCTCCTTGCCCATCGTGTGCCAGATCGCGACCGGTGAGGTCGCGGAGCCGTTGGTGACGTCGCCGGTGGCCGGGTCGAGCGTCGCTTCGGCCGGCGGATCGCTGTTTTCGGTTTCGAAGGCGCCGGGATTGGTCGGGTACTGCCAGTAGGAGTACTTGCCGCCGCCGTTCGGGTCGTAGTAGGCGGCCTTGATCCACTCGTCCTGGCTCGGGATCACGAAGCCGCGCTTGTGCGAGCGGGTCATCGCCCGCTTGCGCATCTCGTACATCCCGGTCTCGGTCCGGCGCGAGAGGCGGACGCGGTAGGTGACGGTCGGGAAACCGGCGACGCTGCCCTTGCGGCGCGAGAGGACTTTGCCGTTCTCGACCGAGTTGGCGAAGCGGGCGGCGCGCAGGAAGTTGGCGAAGCCGTAGGGCTTGTCGGCCCATTCGGGGGCGGCGACGCTGTAGTGGCGGCCGGAGACCGCGGCTTCGGTGTAGTCGATCTGGCCGAAACGGGGCCATTCGTCGCCGCTCTCGCTTTCGCTCCAGAGCTTGTGCCGGTTGCGGCCGAGGGGATCGACGGTGTTGAGGAAGGCGACCCACTGGCCGACCGTCACCTCGAGTTCACCGATCCCATACCGGTAGCCGACTTCGCCGACTTCCATGCAGGCCGGTTTGCGCTTGCTCTCCGGCGCCGGCGCTTCGGCGCAGCTCTGGAAGATCTTGTCTTCGAAGGGGATGATCCCGACCGAGGGGTTGCCGGGGGCGCCCACGTCCATCGTCGTGAAGGTCAGTACCGCGGGAGGCGTCGGGGCGCCGGGAACGGCAGCCCGCGCGGCCGCCGGGACGAGCAGCGCAAGCGCCATCGCGGCCAAGGCCAAGGAGAGCGCTGCGCGGGTTTTCAAGATCTCTGGGACGCCATGGGTTGCGAGCATGGCGAGCCTATTCGGGCAGGCGCGCGCACCTCCTGCATTGCTCGGCTTCGAAGCGGTTCCGCTGCCCGGGACGCCGGCTGCTCAGGAGCCGAGGACGGCGCCGACCAGGTTGGCCTGGAACGGCTCCGTTCCCGCCACCAGCTGCAGGTTCGGGAACGGGCCGTGGGCGCGCTCGTAGGCGAGCTCCTGGGCCAGGTCGCCGACGCCGTTGGTGGCCGGAAGCGGCGCCAGCTGCAGGGTGCTGAGGACGCCGATCGCCTCGCCGCTGGCGTTGAGGAAGCCGCTGCCCGAGTCGCCGGGGATGCCGGGCGTGAGGGTGGCGACGACGTGGCTCCAGCCGTTGCCTTCGTTCTGGATCACGATTCCCTGCTTCGGGCTCAGCTTGCTGATCCCGAGGCGCAGTTCGGAGTTGCCGTAGGAGTAGACGGTCGCGCCGAGGTCGCCGGCCGCGCCGACCCCGGTGGGACCGCCGAAGCCGGGCACCGAGGGGTTGACGGCGCCGACGTCGGCGGGGTCGATCCGGACCAGGGCGAGGTCGTTGTAGGCGCAGGCGTCGGGGTCGCTCTCCCCCAGCGACTGCATCGTCAGCCAGGAGTTGTAGGCGAGCGTCCCGGCTTTGCTGGCGCCCTTCACCTCGACCGCGGTGCCGAGCGGCAGGGAGCCGCTGCTGCAGCCGTTCGTTTCGGTTTGGCCGCCGGTGCCGGAGCAGTGGGCGGCCTGGCCGAGGTAGACGTCCGTGCCTTCCTGGAAGACGAAGTTCGAGGTGCACTGGGCGCCCTCGGTGTGGGTCTGGACGCCGGGGTGGATCGTCGCCGTCTCCGCCGGCGCCCAGCCGAGCGCGGCGGCGGGGAGCAGCGCCAGCGCCGCCAGGGCGGCGAGGACTGCGAGTGGTGCGGCGAGCGGCCTCCGGTTCACGGAGAAGACTCTACTCAAAATTGAGTAGAGGCGTCAACCCCCGCTGGCCGGCTGCCCGCTCCCCGCCCGCGGCTGCCGGGTCGACATGTAGCCGGCGAGGACGACGGCGAGGAAGAAGAAGGTGGTGATCTCGCGGCCGATCAGGGCGACGTCGAGCAGGGTGTCGCGCGGGTTGCCGAGCGCGACGAGGACGAGCGCGACGAGGACGAAGACGGCGGTCAGCGCGTAGATCACCGTCGGGCCGGTTCGCTCCAGCGGGCGCAGGAAGCGGTCCCAGCCCGAGTCGGGGACGGGCGCCGGCGTCAGGTCGCCGTGTTTGGCGACCCGCATCACCGACCAGGCACGCCAGGCCTCGATCCCGATCGCCAGGGTGATCAACGCCGACCAGAAGGTGACGTTCGACTCGCTCACCTCGACCACGGTGACCGCGATCCGGGCGACGAAGATCGCGATCACCAGCCGCACCAGCGAGAGCCGCCGTTCGACCAGGTCGCGGGTTCGCGAGCGCAGCCGCGGCTTGCGGCCGCGTTCGGCACTCGCCGGCACGGCCGCTCTCAGGCCGCCTCCGCGAGCATGTGCTCGCGCAGTTTCGGGATCAGCTGCGGCGCCGCCAGCGCCTGCGGGATCAGCGCCGGGTCGTTGAGGATCGCGTCGGAGACGAGCCGCACGCTGACCCCGTGGTCCTGGCCCGCGTCGCGCTCGACGGCGATCGCGTCTCCGGCGCCGAGCTCGCCCGCGGCGAGGATCCGCAGGTAGGCACCCGGCCGCGAGGCGCGGCCGAAGCGCTGGGCGAACAGCGGGTCCCCCATCCGCAGCCCGAGCTTGAAGCAGGGCAGCCGCGGCTGCACCACTTCCAGCAACGCCGTCCCGACCCGCCAGCGCTCGCCGAGCAGGGCGCCGGAGACGTCGACCCCCTCGGTGGTCAGATTCTCGCCGAAGGCAGCGGCGCCGAGCTCGCGCCCGAGCTCCTCCTCCCACAGCCGGGTCTCCTCGATCGCATACGCGTAGACCGCCTTGTCGGGGCCGCCGTGGACGCTGAGGTCGGCCTGCCGGTCGCCGTCGAGGTTGACGCCGCGCACCCGCGCCCGCCCCGCCACCGGCTGCTTCCAGATCGCCGTCTCGACCACCCGCCGGCCGACGTCGACCGCTTTCGGCAGGCCGACGTTGACGCTGAGGAGGCGCGGAGCGGCGGTGAGGTCGGGCATCTCCATCGCGCCATCATCGCAGCGCCGGAAGAAGGCGAGACTAAAGCGAGAGGTGCCTGGCGACCTGCTCGCAGCCGCGGCGCAGGCGGCGCAGGTAGGCGGCGCGGCTGAGCTGCAGGGCCGCGGCGACCGACTCGTGGCTGCCGTCGCGCAGCAGGTAGCCCTGCCGCAGCGCGGTCTGGGTCAGCGCTTCGCCCGGCGCCGCGCCGAAGGCGGCGTCGACCGCGGCGGCGAGGGAGCGCCGCACCGAATCGGCTCGCTCCTGCCGCTGCTCGCCGCGGGCCAGCGGGCTGCGGCTGAGCGCGGCCGCGTCGTCGAGGTTCTCGAAGGCCGCCCGCACCGCTTCGACCGACACCTGGCCGCCGCCGTCCGCCCGCTCCGGCGGCGGGGCCGGCAGCCCGAGCTCGCCGTAGAGGTGCTCGCGCAGCGCCGCGACGACTCCGCCGGGGCCCCAGTCGATCACGTGGCACTCGACCGACTCCGCGCCGACGCGGACGTCGAGCTCGGCAACGTGGCGGCCGCCGCTGGCGGCGGCGAACGAGCGGGCACCGGGCAGGGCCGGATTGATCGGCACGTAGGCGTGGCGGGGGCTGCCCGAGGTGGCGGCGAGCAGCCCGGCGATCCCGAGCAGGCCGAACAGACCCGCCTCGGGGTCGCGGCTGATGTCCACCATGTCGCGCCAGATCACCGCGTCGGGCCGCCCGTGCTGGCGGGCGTGGCGGATGCGGGGGCCGAGGATCGGATCCGCGAGGGCGAGCGGAGCTGCGGTCGCCGGGGTCAGCGAGAGAGTCAGGGCGCAGAGCCGGTCCTCGCCGTCGCGGGCGACCGTGATGTGCTCGGGCGCCTGCTCGAAGAAGCGCCGGGTGCCCTCCCAGACGGCGGCGTGGCGGCTGCCGCGCAGGGCGCGATCGGCCAGCTCGAGGTCGGCCTCGCGGACGCCGTCGACCCGGTAGCGGCCCGCCGCCCGCCAGGAGAACCCCCAGTGCAGCTCCGGGTCCTCGCCGAGCTCGGCCAGGTCGATGACCGCGATCGGCCCGGCCGGACCGCCGGCGCGCTCGTAGAGATGGTCGGCGAGCCGCCGCCGCAGCTCGCGCTCGAGCAGCGGCTCGTCGCGGCGGACGCCGGCCCGGATCGCTTCCCGCACCAGCTCGTGCGGCGCCACCCCCTCACCACGCGGCTCGACGAAGCAGCGCGAGCGCAGCCACTCCCACTCGCCGCCGGAGTCGCCGCCGCTCAGCGCCGCGGCCAGCAGCGCCGGCGTCGTCACCCGGGCGATCGCGGCGACCGCCAGGGTTTCCAGGTGGGGGCCCTGGAGGCTGGCCTCGACCAGCCGCGCGACCAGCTTCCGGTCGAGCTCGGCGCCCTCGCACTCGCTCAGCGTCGGAACCCGGCCCAGCCGTCGCGCCGAGTCGGCGCCGAGCTCGAGCGCCAGCGGGTTGCCGCGCGCCCAGCGGCCCGCTTCGACGGCCAGCTTGCCGCTCACCCCGAGCCGCCGCAGCAGCTCCAGCGAGTCGGCCGAATCGAGCGGCCGCAGGCGGATCGACTCGAAGCCGCCGCCCCCCTCGCGGGGCGCCCACTCCGGCCCCGGGGCCCGGCGCGAGCCGATCAGCACCGCCGAGCCGCCCGGCAGCGACGCGATCAGGGCCCGGCGCAGATAGCCGCCCAGCGACTCGACGTGCTCGAAGCTGTCGAGGACGATCAGCGGCCGCGGCTCGGTCCGGGCCGAGGCCAGCGCGTCCTCGAGCTCGTCCGGAGCCGGGGCGACGTCGCGGCCGTCGAGCCAGGTGACCGAGTAGCCCTCTTCGCGCGTCGCCGCGGCGACGCGGCGCAACAGCGCCGTCTTGCCGACCCCGCCGGCGCCGTGGACGAAGACTCCGGCCATGCCTTCGGATCGGAGCGCCTCGCGGATTCGCCCCAGCTCCACCTCGCGGCTGACCAGCCGCGGCGCCTCCTCCCTGAGAGCCGTCAAGTCAGCGGCAGGTTCTCAGATTGCCGACTGCGTTACTACTCCCGGATGCTCGCGGCCGCGCTCGCCCTCGCCTCGGCGCTCTCCTACGGACTCTCGGACTACGCCGGCGGCGTCCTCAGCAAGAGCCGCTCGGTGTGGTCGGTGGCCGCTGCCAGCCAGCTGACCGCGGCGCTCGCCACCGCCCTCGTCGAGATCCTCGCGCCCGGCAATCCGAGCGCCGCCGACTTCGCCTGGGGCGCGGCCGCGGGGCTCGGCGGGGCGCTCGGGATCGTCTTCCTCTATCGCGGCCTGAGCCGCGGGCGGATGAGCGTCGTGGCGCCGGTCTCGGGCGTCGGCGCGGCGCTGATCCCGGTCGTCGTCGGAATTGCCGGCGGCGAGCAGCCGCCGACCCTGGTCTGGGCCGGAATCGCACTCGCCCTTCCGGCGATCTACCTGATTCCCCAGGTGAGCCCGGAGCAGGAGGGTTCCGCCGGCGGGCCGCCGCAGCCGAGCGCCGCCGGCGACGGCGTCCTCGCCGGGATCGGATTCGGCGTCCTCTTCGCGCTGATCGGCCAGATGGGCGAGGACTCCGGCTTCCTGCCGCTGTCTGTGACTCAGCTGGTCAACGGCGCCGCCGTCGCCCTGGCGGCGGTCGCGCTACGTCAGCAGTGGCTGCCGCGCGGACCGGGCAAGCTGCCGGTCTACGCCCTGGGCCTCCTGGCGATGGCAGGGTCCGTCCTCTTCCTGCTCGCCACCCGCCAGGGCCTCCTGACCGTGGTCTCGGTGATCGCCTCGCTCTATCCCGCCAGCACCGTGGCCCTGGCGGCGGTCTTCCTCGGCGAACGGCTCGGCCGACTGCAGATCGTCGGCCTGGCGATCGCGGCGGCCGCGGTGACGCTGGTCTCGATCGGCTGACGGGGCCACCGCGCACCGCCCCGATGGGCGGTACCGGGCTCGAACCAGTGACCTTTCGGGTGTAAACCGAACGCTCTCCCAACTGAGCTAACCGCCCCCGGCAAGGAGAGTACCCCGGCTTCGCTATGGCGGGGCGTCGGGCAGGTCGAGACGCGAGTCCGGGCCGGCGCCGGTCCCGCCGCCCGCCTCGAGCCGCTCGAGGCGGGCGTTGATCGCCCGCAGCTCGGCGAGGATCAGGTCCTCCTTCTCCTCGGCCACCTCCTCGGCGCTGATGAAGCGGTCGGCGATGAAGGCGGTAAGCAGGGCGACGAAGCCGATGCCGACGAACATGATCGCGATCCCGATGACTCGGCCGCCGGTGCTCTGCACCGGGATTTCGCCGTAACCGACGGTGGTCACCGTCGTCACCGCCCACCAGACGCCATCCCAGGCGGTGATCCCCTGCCTTTCTTCGACGCTGGCGAAGACGACGCCGCCGATGATCACCGTGCCGGCGGCGACCAGCGCCGCGTACCTCATCCCCTGCAGCGAGAGCAGCCGCCGCAGCGCCACGATCCGCACCAGGCGCAGCAGCCGCACGAGGCGGAAGAGCCGCCCGCTCTGCCAGGCGGCAGGCGCGAAGGGCGGCGTCACGATCACGACCAGGACGTCGATCAGGTGGCGCCGCAGCCAGCGCTTGCGCTCGGGGACGACGGCGAGCATCACCACCGTCTCCAGCGCGAAGACGATCCAGGTCACCCAGTTCAGCCCCCGGGCGACATCGGGCCACGGCGCCCGCAGGTCGGACTCCTGGATCACGATCAGGGGCACCGTCAGCAGCGCCGCGACGACCACCGGCCATTCGAAGCGGTCCTGGATCCGCTCCGCCCGCGCCTGCCGCGGATCGACCGGCTGCGAGGCCTCCGTGCTCACCGCGCCGATCCTTCCGGTCGCGCCGGACGCACCGCGGGCGGAGGCGCGCGGCGCCTGAGAGACTTCCCGGCATCGAACCCGAGCCCAAGCCCCTCGTCTCGCTGCCGCGCAACCAGTTCATCGCCCTGGTGGTCGGCGTCTGCGTGCTGAGCGCGGCGATCGGGTCGGGGATCGCGCTGCTCGCCCAGACCGGGCCGGAAGGACCGGCCGGGAAGCAGGGCAAGCGCGGACCGGAGGGAGCGCGCGGGCCGGCCGGCGAATCGGCGGCGGGCGAGGTCGAGCCGCTGGAAGCGGAAATCGAAGAACTGCGCGGTCAGCTCGGCGAAGTCGAAAGCAGCGCCGGCGAAGGCGCCGGGGAGCTCGAAGAACGGCTCGAAAGCCTCGAAGAAGAAGTCTCCGAACTGGGCAGCGTCACCTCGGAACTGTGCGAAGAAGTCGAATTCGACTTCTTCTGCTGAGCTGCGCCGGGATTTGAACCCGGGCGGCGCCACCGCCGTATAAGCATCCGATGACGGCGGGTTTGGACAACTGGCGGCGGCGCCTGACCTTGGCTTTCGTCGCGACGGTGGCAGTCGCCTCCCTCGCCGGCCTGCGCGCCGCCGCCGGTCAGTCCGCCACCGACCAGAGCGCGACCGCCAGTCGCGCCGCCTCAGAGCGGATCGCCAACTTCTCCTTCCGCCCGACGCCGCTGACCGTCGCCGCCGGCACCCGGATCGTGTTCAGCAACCAGGACGGCACCAGCCACACCGCGACCCAGAACGGCGGCGGCTTCGACACCGGCCGGATCCGGCCCGGCCGCTCGGCGGCGGTCACCTTCAAGCGACCAGGCACCTATCTCTTCCACTGCTCGATCCACCCCTTCATGAGGGGCAAGATCGTCGTCGAGTAGTCGCGTCGACTACGCTCGAGCGGACATGGATACGACCACCCTGTGGCGGTCCGCGCTGCTGCAGCTGGTCGCCGTCGCCGCCCTCTCGATCGCCCTCGCCCTGGCGCTCCCCCACGACTTCTTCGAGGACTGGGGCTGGCTGACCGGCCCGCTCGCCTGGCTGCTGTGCGCCGCCTTCACCGCCCGGGTCCTCGCCCTGCCGACGGGCCCGACCCTGCTCGGCGCCATCCTCGCCGGCCTGCCCAGCCTGCTCTTCGTCGCCCTCGGCGCCCACTGGGCCGGCGCCGTCCTCGCCATCGGCCTCTTCGCCCTCTGGTGCGCCCGCCTGCGCCGCCGCGGCGAGCCGCTCGGGGCCTGAGCGCGATTCGAGTCCTGCATTTGGGCCCTATACGGGCCACGATGCAGGACTCGATCGGCGTCCGCGTAGGGTGAGGGCTGTGCGCGAGGGGTTCACGGCGGAGCATGCGGCGTCGTTCGGGGCGGCGGCGGCGGAGTACGAGTGGGCGCGGCCGGAGTACCCGGCGGCGATGGTCGATTGGATCGTGCCCACCGGGGCGCGGGCGGCGGCGGACGTCGGGGCCGGGACCGGCAAGCTGACCCGGGCGCTGGCCGAGCGCGGGCTCGAGCCGACGGCGGTCGAGCCCTCCGACGGGATGCGAGCGCGGCTCGAAGCCGAGCTGCCGGCGGTGCGGACGCTGGCCGGGAGCGGCGAGGCGCTGCCGCTGCCGGACTCCTCGGTCGACCTCGTCACCTACGCCCAGGCCTGGCACTGGGTCGAGGGGGAGGCGGCGCTGGCCGAGGCGGCGCGGGTGCTGCGACCGGGCGGCCGGCTGGCCTGCGTCTGGAACCTGCGCGACGACGGGTCGGGCTGGATGCGAGAGCTCTCGCTGCTGATCGACCGCTTCGGGTCGAGCCCGGTGGTCGCCGAGGACTTCTCCTTCGGCAGGCGCTTCGGCGAAACCGAGCGGCTGGCGGTCGCCTGGACGCGGCCGATGGACGAGGAGCGGCTGGTGGCGCTGCTGACCTCGCGCTCCTACGTGATCGTCGCCCCGGCCGAGGAGCGGCGGCGCTTCTTCGCCGCGGTCCGCGAGCTTCTCGCCACCCACCCCGACCTCGCCGGCCGGGAGAGCTTCGAGATGCCCTATATAACGCGCTGCTTTCGCGCCGAGCTGGGGCCCGGCTGAGCGACGGCCGGCCGCCGGCGGGCGCTGAGGCGCGGCGTCGCGGCAACCTCGACCTCCGCCGCCGCCGCGCGAACCCGGTGCGCCGCCCGGTGCGAGCGCAGCCGCACCTGCTTCTTGCGTTCGGCGCGCTCGCGGCGCGCCCGGCGCTGCGCCGCGACCTCCTCGAGCGAGGAGCGGAGCACGTGCAGGGCCGCGCCGGCGAGGAGCATCACGACCCCGGTGCCGCTGGCGCCGGCGAAGATCGCCAGCAGCGCGACGAACATCAGCAGGTAGAAGAAGAACCGCAGATCGCCGCTGAGCTTCCCGGGGTCCTCGAGGTCCAGCCGGGGCAGCCGCGGTCTCGGCAGGCTCGGCAGACGGACGCTCGCAATCCGGACGCTCGGGAGCTTTAGATCGGGGCGGCGAAAGTCGGGCAGGCGCTGCATCTGGGGGCCCCGTTCGCCGGGCCGCCGCCGTTCCCTGCGCCTGCAGGGATCCGCTCAGGGCGCCGGCGGCCGGCGATCGGGCGGCGGCATTGTCGGCAGCGCGTAGCGGCGCGCGGCGAGCGTGTCGAGCGCTTCCTGCCAGTGCTTCGAGGGGGCCGGCACCGCTGGCAACGCCTCCGCCGCGTCCCCTCTAGTTTCGTCTCTGGTCGGCGGGCGTTCTTGCGGGTTCAGACGACGACCGAGCATTTGAGCTCGGCCTCGACGACCGTAAGGACGACGGCAATGACGGGGAGGTTCGCGACCGCGAACGTGCTCTGTCCCCGAAGATCCGCCATTGCCGAGGAATATAGCGCGCAATCGAGCTCACGGCAGCGCCTCCAGCTCGGCGCGGAAGCGGGAGCTCGGTTCGACCGCGGCGCCGGCCGCGCGAGCGCGCGCGGCGAGGTCGCGGTCGGAGGTGACGACGGTGACCTCTTCCTCGCCGAGCCACTCCCCCAGCCGCCGCGCGATCTCGTTGTCGGCCGCGTCGCGGCCCGGCTCGCGGGCCCAGGCGACCCCCACCGCGTCGACCGGCAGCGGCCGCCGCGGCTGCCGCTCCAGCACCACCGTCACCCGCTCGCCGCGGCGCTCGGCCCAGCGCTCGAGCTGCGCCGCCAGCCGCTCGATCGCGCCGGCCCGGTCGCGCCACCAGCCGTCGGGGCGCGAGCCGATCACGTTCATGGCGTCGACCACGCGGTGCACGTCGGTTAGGGTCGCAGGGTGGGAAGGATCGTCGCACTCAGCTGCGCCCTGGCGACGCTGACGCTGGGCGGCGGCCTCGCCAGCGCCGAGGCCGACGTCGTCCCGATCGAGGGTCCCTGGCATGCGACCAGCTCGGCCGGCCTGCCGGTCGCCTTCGAAGTGACCGGGGGCCAGGTCGTCAACCCGCGCTTCCGCTTCCGCTGGGGGTTCTGCGGCAGCTTCGAGCAGGGGCCGACGGGGTCCGCCGCGATCGAACAGCCGAGCGCCCACTGGAAATACGTCGGCACCAACGGCCCCTACGTCGAAGCCACCTTCACCGCTCCCGACCGCGCCGAAGGCAGCGTCATCGCGCCGGACCGGATGCTCCCCAGCTGCCCGGAAACGAAAGCCACCTTCGTCGCCGAACCCGGCGCGGCGCCGTTCCCGCTGGCGCCGGCGGTGGTCGCCAACAACGTCCGCACCCGCAAGCTGGTCACCGAACCGCGCGGCATGGTGATGCTGCGCGACGGCTCCTTCCGCTTCTACGACCTCGACTGGGAAGGCTTCGGCGAGAGCACCGCAACGGCGACCGGCCGCGCCTTTCTGCGCAGGGGCTGTCACCGCTGCCGGCACAGGGTGGTGAGGCGGCCGCGCGTCACCCTGCGGCTGAGCGAACTGACGCAGCAGGGCGACGCCCGGGTCTACCTGATCGCCAGCTGGACCTTCCACGGGCCGGTGCCGCCGGGCTTCCGCAAGCGCGGCGAACGCTTCTTCGGCTAGCGATCGGGCGGCTGGCCGCAATCGGCCCACCCTCCAAGGCCCGGATCGGGCAGGATGGGGATGTGCCACAACCGGGACGCAGGGGAAAACGGCAGGAGCGCGGCGACTACGGCTGGGTGATCTCCTTCGGCTGCAAGAACACCGGCGAGCTGAAACGGCTCAAGGTCGACAGCGACCCGGCCAGCGACACCAGCCCGATCGAGGTCCCCTGCGCCTGCGGCGAAACCCACCGCGTCACCGTCTCCCCCTACCGACGGCGGCGGTCGGCGGACGAGCGCTTCGACCTCGAGGTCGGCTCGCTCGACGAGCTGCGCTGAGGCGACGCCTGGGCTGGGTTAGTTCCGCATAGCGAGACAAACCCAGCCCACCCCACTACAGCGCGAACGCGACCGCCAGCACGACGCCGGCGGCGAGGCAGTAGATCCCGAACGGCGTCAGCCGGTTGGTCTCGAAGAAGCGCAGCAGGAAGCGGACCGCAAACCAGGTGGTGATGCCGGCGGCGATCGCCCCGACCAGCGCCTGGCCGCGGACGCCGTCGCCGGCGCTGCCCATCAGCTGCGGCAGCTTCAGGACCCCGGCGGCGCCGATGATCGGGGTCGCCAGGAGGAAGGCGAAGCGCGCCGCGTCCTCGTTCGAGAGCCCGGTCATGAGGCCGCCGCCCATCGTCACCCCGGAGCGCGAGATGCCGGGGATCAGCGCCGCCGCCTGCGCGGTGCCGATCGCCGCCGCCTGCTTGAAGCTCATCGTCCGGGCGATCCGCGGGTCGGCGTCGCCACGCCAGTCGTCCGGCGCCGGGGCGCGGCGGCGCAGGCGCTCGAAGGCGAGCAGCAGGGCGCCGTTGACGGCGAGGAAGATCGCCGCCACCTCGGCCGAGGCGAACAGGGTCCGCAGCGGGTGCTCGAGCGCGAGGCCGAGGATCCCCGCCGGGACCGTCCCGATCACCAGCAGCCAGCCGAGCCGGGCATCGGCGTCCGCCGGCCCTGACCGCCGGCGCAGCGAGCGCCAGAGCCCGGCGAGGATCCGCTTCCAGTCGTCCCAGAAGTAGACGAACAGCACCAGCGCCGTCGCGCAGTGGGTGGCGACGAGGAAGGCGAGGAAGTAGTCGTCGTTCTGGTGGATGTTCCAGCCGAAGAGCTTGGGCAGGAGGACGCTGTGCCCGAGGCTGGAGATCGGGAACGGCTCGGCGATTCCCTGGATCACTCCGAGGACGATCGCCTGCAGGTAGGAGATCGGATGCAAGCGCCGGATCCTCCCCGCGGCTCCTAAAGCGAATCTGAGGGCGGGGCGACCGGCAGGGTGATGGTGACGGTCGAGCCCGCGGCGCGGACGCTGCCGTGGTGGCGCTCGACGGTCGCCCTGACGATCGCCAGGCCGATCCCCGAGCCGTCGCGCTCGCGCGAGCGGTCCGAGCGCCAGAAGCGCTCGAAGGCGAGCTCCTCCTCGCCGGGCGCGAAGCCCTCCCCCTCGTCCGTGACCAGCACCCGCGCCACCCCGTCCTCGAGCTGCAGGGCGAGGTCCACCGCGCCGCCGGGCGGGCCGTGCAGCGCCGCGTTCTCGAGCAGATTCTCGAGGCTGCGCGCCAGCGCGTCCTCCTCGCCGATCACCGTCGCCGGGCCCTCGACCTCGGTCCGCACCCCCGGCCGCCCCTCCCCCACCCGCGCGACCAGCCGGTCGAGGCGGACCGGGCGCTGCGGCGCCGCGGCGGCGCTCTCGCGCTCCAGCGCCAGCAGGTCGCCGACCAGCCGCTGCAGCCGCCGCGCGTCGCCGCGGACCTCGGCGATCACCTCCGCGGAAGCGCCGTGCTTGGCGAGATAGTCGACGTTGCCGATCAACGCCGTCAGCGGCGTCCGCATCTCGTGGCTGGCATCGGCGAGCAGCCGCCGCTCGCGCTCGCGCGAGGCCTCGATCGCCGCCAGCATCGCGTTCAGGGTCCGCGCCAGCTCGCCGATCTCCTGCGGGTTCTCGGGAGTCGCCAGCCGGGTTGCGGTGTCGCCGCTGCGCTCGATCTCGGCCGCCGAGGAGGAGAGCGCTCGCAGCGGCGCGGTGCTGCGCCGGGTCAGCAGCGCGGCGGCGATCCCGCCGGCCAGCACCGCCCCGGCGCCGACCAGCAAGAGCAGCAAGTTCAGTTCGTGCAGGGTGTCCTCGATGTCGGCGGTGCTGGCGGCGACGAGCACGACCCCGCCCGCCGCCGGGCCGCCGGCGTCGGCGATCGGCGCCGCGAAGATCCGCAGCGGTTCGTTGCCGAGCTCGGCGTCGGCGAAGCTGGTGCGGCCAGCGGCCGCGGCGCGCACCTCGGGCCCGCGCGGCAGCAGCTTCGCCCCGAGCGCCAGCGAGCGGGCGACGATCGCGCCGTCGCGGTCGAGCACCTCGACGCTCAGCTGGCGGCCGGTGACCGGCGATTCGAGCGCCCCCGGCGAGTCGAGCACCGCCGGCGCCGAGACCGCCAGGTGAGCGACCTGGGAGGCGCGGTTGCGAAGGCTCTCGTCGAGCGAGGAGCTGAGCTTGTTGGAGACGATCAGCCGGGCGCCGACGCCGAGGATCACCACCGCGAGCAGGACCGCCGCGATCGCCGCCAGGGTGAGGCGGGCGTTGAGACTGCGGAGCCTCATGGCTCGAGCATCCCGCACGCTGACGCTGCGGTCACGGCTCGAGGATGAAGCCGACCCCCCAGACGGTGCGGATCAGCTCGGGGTCGTCGAGCTTGCGGCGCAGGCGGGCGACGTAGCGGTCGACGACGTTCTCGACCGCGGCGCCGCCCCAGATCCGCTCGACCGCGGCGGCGCGGGAAACCACCACCCGCGGTTCGCGCATCAGCATCTCCAGCAGCTGCGACTCGCGCCCGGTCAGCTCGACCGGCTCGTCCTCGCCGCGCCGCACCTCGTGGCGCTCGGTGTCCAGGGTCAGGGCGCCGACGCTGACCAGGCCGCTGCGATCGGTGCCGCGCCGCAGCAGGGCCCGCAGGCGCGCAACCACCTCTTCGATCGCGAAGGGCTTGACGACGTAGTCGTCGGCGCCGGCCTCGAGCCCGCGCACCCGCTCCTCGACCCCGTCGCGGGCGGTCAGCATCAGGACGCCGCCGCTCATCCCGCGCCGGCGCAGCCGACGGCAGACCTCGAACCCGTCGAGCCCCGGCATCGCCACGTCGAGCAGGACCAGGTCGGGGGTCGCCCGCTCGGCGGCGACCAGGGCGGCGGCGCCGTCGGCGGCGCTCCGCACCGCGAACCCCTCGGCCCGCAGGCTGCGCTCGAGCATCCGCCGCACCGGCGGGTCGTCCTCGACGATCAGCAGCTCGTCGGCCATCAGTCGCCGGCGACGTCGCGGCGCAGGAAGACCAGGCCGGCGGCGAGAAGCGCCGGCAGCGCGTAGAGCGAGCAGACCCAGGCGGCGCGGACGATCGGGTCCCAGTCGACCGGCGAGCGCAGGAAGCCCTGCCAGGCGTTGTACTGGGTGCTGAGCAGGTAGGGATGGATGCCCCCGAGGCCGGGCAGGATCCCGACCAGCTGGATCAGCAGCGAGAACATCAGGGTGCCGACGATCGCCGCGGCGCTGTTGCGGAACAGGGTCGAGAACAGCAGGCCGATGCAGGCGACGGTGAGGATCGGGATCAGGTAGACGCCGAGGCTGGCCCAGACCAGGCCCAGCCCTTCGATCGCCGAGACCCGGGTGCCGGAGAGGCTGGTTATCGGGTTGAAGCCCGAGGCGAGGATGCCGGCGACGAGGGCGACGGCGCCCATCAGGGCGATCGCCGCGATCGCGTAGGTGAAGGTCGCGAGCGCCTTGCCGAAGAACACCTGGTGGCGCTCGACCGAGCGGGTGAGGATCGTCTTCAGGGTCTGGTTGCGGTCCTCGGAGGCGACGATGTCGCCGGCGACCAGCGCCGTGATCAGCGGGAACATCCAGACCGCGCCGAACAGCAGCAGGACCAGCGGGATCGCCAGCCCGGTGTCGCGGACGTATTTGCCGAAGGCGACTTCGTTCGGGCTGTCGCCCTGGACCAGCAGCGCGATGACGAAGATGATCGGCACCGCCGCCGCGGCGCCGAGTCCGAGATAGGTGCGCTTCTGGGCGCGCAGCTTGCGCAGCTCCCAGCGGTAGATGGTCAGGGTGCCGGGGTTCACGCCGCCCGCTCCGCCAGCTGCGCCTGATGTCGCCCGGAGGCCGGCGCCGTATCGCCCTCGGTCAGCTTGAAGAAGAGGTCCTCGAGGCTCGCCTGGCGCGGGCTCAGCTCGATGATCAGCGCGCCGGACTCGGTCAGCGCCAGCGAGAGCGCGCCGACCGCGGCGTCGCTCTCGGCGTCGAAGGTGAGCCCGCCCTCGACCCCGGCCCGCAGTTCGCTGATCCCCGCCTGCGCCGCCGCGACCCGGCGGGCGACGTCGTCGTCGGTGCTCCGCAGCAGGTAGCCGCCGCCGGCCTGGCGCTTCAGCTCGGCCAGCGAGCCTTGGTATGCGACCCCGCCCCTGCGGACGATCGCCACCCGGTTGCAGAGCTCTTCGACCTCGCCCAGCAGGTGGCTCGAGAGCAGCACCGTCATCCCCCGCGCCGAGAGTTCGCGGATCAGGTCGCGCATGTCGCGCATCCCCGCCGGGTCGAGCCCGGTCGCCGGCTCGTCGAGCAGCATCAGCCGCGGCTCCCGCAGCAGCGCCGCGGCGATCCCCAGCCGCTGCCGCATCCCGTGCGAGTAGGCGCCGACCCTGTCCCTGGCGCGGTCGGTGAGGTTGACGACCTCGAGCGCCTCGCCGATTCGCGCCTTGGCCTCGCCGCCGTCGAAGGAGGCCAGCAGCTCGAGGTTGACCAGCCCGCTGAGGTAGGGGTAGAAGGAGGGCGCTTCGACGAAGCCGGCGACGCCCTCGAGCGCCCGTACCGAGACCTGCGGGTCGCGGCCGAAGAGCCGCACCGAGCCGGCCGTCGGCCGGATCAGCCCCAGCATCATCCGCAGCGAGGTCGTCTTGCCGGCCCCGTTCGGGCCGAGGTAGCCGAAGACGTCACCGGGCTCGACGCTGAGGTCGACGTGGTCGACGGCGACCAGCTCGTCGTAGCGCTTGCAGAGGCCCCGGACCTCGACCGGGCGGCCGGGGTCCGGGGCCTGCGCGCCCTCTGGGGGCGGCGTCAGAGCGCCCTCGCTGCGGCCTCGGCTGCGGCCGGCGGCACCGAGCCGAGGACGATGTAGTCGACGCCGTCGCGGCTGAAGCGCAGCACCGTGCCGAGCGCGGTGTCGAGCTCTTCGCCCTCGACCCCGTTGATCTGCACCTTCGGCAGCTCGAACCCCTGGCCGCCCGCCGCTTCGGCGGGCTCGCCCGGTTCGCTCTTCGCCTCGATCACGAGGATGCCGCCGAGGCCCTGGCCGTAGCCGACCAGCGCGGCGCTCTTGCCGTCGACGGCGATCGCCCGCACCTCGTTGCGCGGCAGGCCGGCGAGGCTGTCGGGCGCGTCGAGGTCGAAGTCGAGCGCTTCGGAGACCGCCTGCTCACCGACGATCTCGCGCGGCTTGCCGTGCTCGCCGCCGGCCTCCCGTTCGGGGTCGACGTTGACGACCTTGGCGTCCGCCGGCGGTTCGGCTTCGAAGACCGACTGCGGGATCGCTTCGAAGGAGACGTCGGTCGCCTCGAGCTGCACGACCGGTGAGCTCGAGTCGCTCGAGTAGATCGCGCCGCGCAGCGGGATCCCGTTGCCGGCGTCCCAGGCGAGCTCGACGCCGCCGAGCAGGCCGCCATCGTGCTTCGGCGCGATCCGCACCGTGTAGCTCGGCTGGCCGGCGGTGTTCGACGGGGTGGCGCCGCTGATCTCGGCGTGCCCTTCGGCCTTGCCGATCTCGGTTTCGATCTCGCCCAGCCCCGGCACCGTCCATTCGCCCTGCTCGGCGCCGTGCTCGCCTTCGGGCAGGGTGCCTTCGTAGACCGTTTCGGAGCCGCCGTCATACAGCTGGAAGTGACGGCCTTCGACCAGCAGCTGGCTGTCGCCGCCGCCGGCGCCTTCCTCGGCCTGCAGCTCGAGCCGCAGCTTGCCGCCGTCGGCGGGCGAGGCCCAGAGGCGACCGCTGGCACCGGCGAGGATCGGGTCGGCGCCCTGGATGCTGGAGGCGTCGATCAGGTTGTTGGTGAACTCGATGCGGGCGCTGATCCCCGGCACCTCGGGCGCGTTCAGCGCCTCCTGCACCGCCTTGGCCAGCGGTTTAGGAGGCGGCGTCTCGCCACTCCCGCTCGTCGCCGCGAGCGCCACGGCGGTGCCGCCGGCGACGACCGCGAGCGCGAGGGCGCTGATCAAGAGCAAGCGGCGGGTCGAAATTCTCCTCAGTGCGGACAAAACAGCCTCCTTTGCGAACAGCTTTCGAGGCCCAAGGTAGGCGCAAGCCTTGAAATAACTCTGACACCTCGGCATCCCCGGCCCGTCCGCCTCCGGCCGTTGTGCTTGTCCCCGGTCGAGGCGGTTGTCCCCGGTATGCGGGGACAACCGCAACCGGTCGGGGCTAGGCCTGCTCGGGGTGCTCGTGATGGGCCTGCAGGTCGAGCCACTCGACCCGGCTCGGCGGCGCCGTCGCGCCGCCCGCCTGCAGCGCCGGGCCGAGCCGCTCCTCCATGAACCGTTCCTGGTCGGCCTGCGAGCGCCAGATCTCGAAGACCACGAAGCCGCCCTCGCGCCGGGCGCCGGTGTGCGAGGTGAGGCCCGCGGGCCAGTCACCGGTGCCGCTGTCCATATCGATTCCGAGCTCCTCGTTGACGCGCCCGTAGGTCTCCGCGTCCAAGCCGTCGAATTCGAGGATCAAAGCGTCCGCCATCTCGTCCTCCTGCGTCGGGGTTCGCGGCCGAGCGAGACGACGCTCTCACCGCCGCGGCGCGGCGTCAAGCGAGCCGGCGGGGCCCGATCGGGTAGACCTCCGGGCGAAAGCTCATCCGGGATTCCCGTCCCGCCCAACAGAAGGAGTCGAGATGGCAGCGCGCAAAGGCAGTGCCGAGTGGCAGGGCGACCTCAAAGGCGGCGGCGGCACGGTCACCGTCGGCGACGGCGCGTGGACCGGCGACTACTCCTTCACCTCGCGCTTCGAGGAGGGCGAGGGGACCAACCCCGAGGAGCTGATCGCCGCCGCCCACGCCGCCTGCTTCGCGATGGCGCTGAGCAACGCGCTGGCCGAAGGCGGCAACCCGCCCGACTCGGTCAAGGCGACGGCCGGCGTCAGCCTGCGGCGGATCGACGACGCGCCGACGATCGCCCAGATCGACCTCGACGTGGTCGGCTCGGTGCCGGGGATCGACGAGGCGAAGTTCGTCGCGGTCGCCGAAGAGGCGAAGCAGGCCTGCCCGGTCTCGCGGGCCCTGGCCGCGGTGCCGGAGATCAACCTGACGGCGCGGCTCGCCTAGGCGGCGGCCGGGCCGCCGGCGCTATTCGGTCGCCGGTTCGGTGCTCGCGTAGGTGCCGAGGGAGCCGGTCAGGGTGAAGCGCGCGAGCGCGCAGGTCGGGCTCGGCACGGTGACGACTTCCAGCGCGTCGGCCTCGCCACCCAGCGCCACGGCGGGCACCGCGTGGGGGCCGCATCGCGCGCCGAGCTTCTCGCCCAGCGCCTCCGTGCCCGCTTCGCTGAGGTCGATCTCGATCGCCGCCGGAGCCTTGGCGACCACCGGAGCCGCGTCCTCTTCCTTGTCTTCGGGATGGGCGGCCCAGGCGAAGAGCCCGATGCCGATCGCGGCGACGGCGGCGCCGGCGGTCATCCAGCGCAGGCTGTGGCGGAAGAGCGCGGCGATCTCCGTGTAGCGGGCGAACTGGATCAGCCAGCGGACCGCTTCGTCGGCGGCGACGCGGTCCGCGCTCGCGCGTTCGGCGCTGCGCAGCGCCTTCGAATCGTCTTCGTCGCGCCCGAACGCTCCCCAGGCATCGGTCTCCTTTTGCAGCAGCTCCTGCTGGCGGGAGCGCAGCGCCCCGACGCTGTCGCCCTGCCCGAGGAGGAGCGAGGGGTCGGCCCCGATCTTCTCCCGCACCTCTTCGTGGTCCTTCCCCTCTGCCAGCTCCTTGAGGCTGACCGGCGCCGGGGTGAGGACCCGCACGGCTTTGAGGATCGCCAGCGCGATCCCGACCAGGACCAGGAAGATGCCACCGCCGGCCGCGACCAGCCGCCAGCCGGTCAGGTGCCCGATCTCCGAGAGCTGGCTGCCCGCCGCCAGCAACGCCCCGACCGCCGCGAAGGCGGCGATCAGCCACTTGACGACCTCGCGGATCTGGACGATCGCGGCGTCGGTGACGCTGGCGGATCCCTTGACTTCCTCCTTCTCTTCCGCCTCAGCCATCGGAGCGAAGCAGAACGTCGATCGGGAGGCCGTGCCGCCGCGAGACCTTCAGCAGCGGCTTCAGCTGCGCCCTCGTCACCGCCCGCGCGGGGTGGACGATCCGCACCGCGTCGGCATCCTGGTGCTTGGCGAGGGCGGTCTCCAGCGCCGCCTCGGCTCCCTCTCCTTCGATCTGCAGCTCCGAGAGCAGCTCGTCACGGCGCATCAACCTGACGCCCCAGCCGGGTTCTCGCGGCGGCGGTTTGGGGACCCCGGTTCGCTCCTCCGCCTGGTCCTCCCTGACCGTCTCTCCGCCGGACTCGATCGAGACCGTTCCCCCGCCGCTCGGGCGCAGCCGGACCGGTGACTTCTCGAAGCGCTGGCTCACCGTCCGTTCCTACCATGGACAAGCCGCGTTGCAAGAACAAACAGTGTGGTTTGCTTGCGAGCCATGGCCGGGCGCGCTGAGATCGGGCTGAGCCTGCGGCAGGCGCGCGCCACCGCGCTGGCGGCGCAGGGGTTCGCCCGGCGGCGCCCGAGCGGGCGAGTCGACGCGCGCCACCTGCGGCGGCTGATCGACGACGTCGGCCTGCTGCAGCTCGACTCCGTGAACGTCCTCTCCCGCGCCCACTACCTGCCGGCGTTCTCGCGCCTCGGCCCCTACCCGCGCGAGGCGCTCGACCGGCTCGCCTTCCACCGCGACGGCGGGGCCGGCGGCCGCGCCGGAAGCAAGCGGCGGCAGCTGTTCGAGTACTGGGCGCACGAGGCCTCGCTGCTGCCGGTCGAGCTGCAGCCGCAGCTGCGCTGGCGGATGGCGCGGGTCGACTCGCTGGCCTGGAAATCGGTGGCGCGGATCGGCCGCGAGCGGCCGAAGCTGGTCGCCTGGGTGCTCGACCAGGTGCGCGAGCGCGGACCGCTGCGCGCCTCGCAGCTCGGGGTGCCGCGGCGGCCGAGGGGGCGCGGCGAGATGTGGAGCTGGTCGGAGGAGAAGACGGCGCTCGAGCACCTCTTCTTCGCCGGCGAGGTGAGCGCCGCCGGCCGGCTCAACTTCGAGCGCCTCTACGACCTGCCGGAGCGGGTGCTGCCGGCCGAGGTCCTGGCGACGCCGACCCCGGCCGAGGACGAGGCGCAGCGCCGGCTGGTGATGGTCGCCGCCAATCGCCTCGGCGTCGCCACCGAGCCCGACCTCGGCGACTACTTCCGCCTCCCCCGCGCCGACTCGAAGGCCCGCGTCGCCGAGCTGGTCGAGGCCGGCGAGCTGCTGCCGGCCCGGGTCGAGGGCTGGGCGAAGCCGGCCTACCTGCCGGCGGACCTGCTGCCGCGGCGCAACGCCGTCGCCGCCCGCGCCCTCCTCTCCCCCTTCGACTCGCTGATCTGGGCGCGCGAGCGGACCGAGCGCCTCTTCGACTTCCACTACCGGATCGAGATCTACACCCCGGCGGCGAAGCGGCGCCACGGCTACTACGTCCTGCCCTTCCTGCTCGGCGAGCGGCTGGTCGCCCGCGTCGACCTGAAGAGCGACCGCGAGGGCGGCGCCCTGCTCGTCCGCGGCGCCTTCTCCGAGTCGGGCGCCGAGCCCGCCGTCGTCGCCCGGGAGCTCGCCGCCGAGCTGCGCTCGATGGCCGCCTGGCTCGGCCTCGAGCGGGTCGAGGTCGCCCGCAAGGGCGACCTCGCCCGGCCGCTCGCTGTCGAATTGAGGGGGCCAAAGCCCCGCCAATTCGGCAGCGACGCGTCCGCCGGGCCAGAGGGGCCGCTAATCCTTCGGTGCCTCCCTAATCCTTCGGTGCCTCCCGGTTGCGGGCGGCGGCGCGGCTCGACGAGGCTTTCGCCCGTATGCCATCCCGACGCAGCCTCGCCAAGCTAGCCGCCCTCGCCACCGTCCTGCTCGCCTCCGCCCTGGCGCAGGCCGGCGCGGCCGCCGCCGCGCCGCTCTCGATCAAGGTCGAGGGCAACCACTTCGTCAACGGCGACGGCCAGACGGTCCGCCTGCTCGGCGTCAACCATCCCAGCTTCGAGTACGCCTGCCAGTTCGGGTACGGCTACGACGACGGCCACATGGACGACGCCGACGCCGCCGCGATCGCCGCCTGGAACGCCAGCGCCGTTCGCGTTCCCCTCAACGAGGACTGCTGGCTCGGCCTCAACGGGCTGCCCAGCAACGCCGGCGGACCGCCGCAGCCGCTCACCGCGGCCGGCTACCAGCAGGCGGTGAAGGACTACGTGGCGGCGCTGGGCGCCCACGGGCTCTACGCGATCCTCGACCTCCACTGGACCAGCCCGGACACGCCGCCGACCCCGGGCCAGCGGGCGATGCCCGACGGCCGCTCGGCCGCCTTCTGGGCCTCGGTCGCCACCAGCTTCAAAGACAACCCGGCGGTCGTCTTCGACCTCTTCAACGAGCCCTACTCGCCGGCCGCGGTGAACGACCCGGCGCACCCGGTCGGCTGGAGCTGCTGGCGCGACGGCGGCTGCCTCGTCCCGGTCTCCAGCGACCTCGCCGCAGCGCCGAGCAAAACTCTCTATCCGGCGGTCGGGATGCAGGCGCTGGTCGACGCCGTGCGCGCCACCGGCGCCACCCAGCCGATCATGCTCGGCGGCCTCGACTACGCCAACGACCTCACCCAGTGGCTCGCCAACAAGCCCAGCGACCCGCTCAACCAGCTCGCCGCCTCCTTCCACAACTACCAGGGCGAGGCCTGCGACAACGCCAACTGCTGGAACTCGACGATCGCCTCGGTCGCCGGCCAGGTGCCGGTCGTCAGCGGCGAGTTCGACCAGGACGTCTGCGCCCCCAGCAACTTCGACGAGGACTACATGACCTGGTCCGACCAGCACGGGGTGGGGTACCTGGCCTGGGGCTGGTGGGTGCTGACCCCGCAGGAGATCGCCGACGCCGGCTGCAGCGCCTTCTTCCTGCTGACCGACTACAACGGCACGCCCGCCGCGCCCAACGGCACCGCCGTCCACGATCACCTGCTGCGGCTGCCGCCGCGCGGGATCGGCACCGCGCCGCCCGCGCCCGCTCCCACCGCCGCCGCGGGCACCAGAACGCCGATCAGGCTGACCCGGTTCCGCGCCCAGGTGAAACCGGGCGGCAGCCAGGTCAGCTTCACCCTCAGCTCGTCCGTGGACTGCCTCGCAGTTCTCACCGGCACCACCGCCAAACGGTACGCGCCCGCCTCCGCCTCCGCCAAGCCCAAGGGCAAGCCGAAGCGCCGCAGGATCTCGCTCGGCACGGTTCGCTTCAGCCTTGAGGCGGGGAAGCAGAGAACGGTCGTCCTCAACCTCTCCAAACGGGGAGCTTCGCTGCTGGCGGCCAAACACAGGCTGAAGGCCAGCTTCACGGTCACCCTGACCAACAGCGCCAGCGCCCGCACCGTCCTGCAGCGCGTCGCGACGCTGAAGCTGCCCGCACCGCCGCGCCGCCACCACCGCTAGCGGCGGGCGCGGGCGACGCTTGCCGCGGTTCGCGCCGGGGTCGAGGTCCCGTCGGCCGCGAAGGCGTCCAGCCTCAGAGGTCGACCGGCGTGCCGTCGCTGAGGGCTCGGTAGTGCAGGGCGGCGCGCGTCGGCAGCACGACCGAACCGCAGCGCGCGACGAGGCCCGCCCCCTCCAGCTCGACCACGGCGCGGTCGACCCGGTCACGCTGCTCGAATTCGTCCTCCCCGAGCCGCAGTTCCCGCAACAGGTCCGCCTCCTGCAGCTGAACCGGCCAGTGGACCAGGAGCCGGTCGAGCACCAGCGCCTGGTCCCTCAGGTCGCCGTCCACGCCGATCGCCCATGGCTCCATCACGTTCTGCTCGGCCATCCCGATCAGCCTACCATCAACTAAAAACATGTTTTAGGTTAGGATACGGCCTGTGCTCTTCTGGAAACGTCCAGTAGATGCGGCGCTCAGCGCGACCCCAAGCGGCGCTCGGCGAAGCCGTCCGCGAACTGCGCGCGAAGCGCAAAGCCACCCAGGAGGAGATCGCCGCCGGCGCCGGCATCACCACCGCCACCCTCTCGCTGATTGAGCGCGGCCAGGCCAACCCGACCTGGGACACCGCCCGCAAACTGGCAACCGCCCTCGGCGTCTCGATGAACGAGCTGGCGAGGGTGGCGGAGACGAACGAGTAGGCCGCTCACGGCAGGGCGCAGAAGAAGGGTGGCGATCCACCGCCGGGGGCGGACATCATCTCCGCGGACGTGGCGTGGAGCCCGGCCAGCACAGCGGGATCGAGAATCGCGAAGGCGGCGATAGCTGCGAGGCCGAAGCCGACCAGGCGGGCGACGAGCAGGCCCCTGGACGCTCGCTCGGCCAGCGGGATCAGCACCATCGCCAGCATCGCCGGCGGGCTCATCGCGCCGACCACGAGCAGGGCGGCCATCAGCGCCGCGCAGCTCTCGGCGCAGCCCGACCAGCCCGCTTCCAGCGCCCGCGCCGGACGCGACGTGAAGTGGTAGGCCGCCGCGCCCAGCAGGATCGCGACGCCGAGGCCGGTGGCGAGCTTCGGGGCGGCGAGGGACAGGTCGGCGCTCCAGCGCAACCAGCCGTAGGCGAGGATCCCCGCCGCAAGCAGTGAAACCGCGTAGCCGGTTCCCAGGCGCACCGCCGCCCTCCCCCTCGCCGGCGCCCGGGCGAGCAGCAGCAGGGGCAGCGTCATCGCCATCGCCATCGGGGCCCAGCAGGCGAGGAGGAAGCCGGCGAGGGGGAGGCCCATCGTCCCCGGCATCGCTCCCATCCGGTCGGGCCCGATCAGCAGCCAGGTCAGGCAGCCGGCGGCGAGCGCCAGGAGGGCGGCGCGACCGAGCCCGGCCGCGCGCGGAATTCCCCTCAGCGCGCCAGCCATCCGATCACGAACCCGATGACGAGGAAGAAGAGCCCGAAGCCGGTGGCCGCGAGCAGCAGCGTGCGGGGATTCTCGAGCCGCCCGGCGACCACCCTCGCCACCAGCGCCCCGGCCTCGAGGCTCGCCGGTTCGCTCGCCGGCGGCTCGGGAGCGGCGGCGTCGGGGGGCGGCTCCGTCGGTGACGGGGCCTGCTCCTCGGCGGCGGCCGCCGTCGCCGCGGGAGCCGGTGGCTCGGCCACGGCGGTGCCGCCGCCGGTCGGCGCCGCGGCGGGCGCGCCGGACGACATCATTGTCGTCAGGTTGCGGGCGAAGTCGGCGATCAGCGCCGCCGAGACGTCGCGGATGACCCCCTGCCCCATCGCCGCCGCTTTGCCGCTCAGCTTGACGTCGGTGTGCATCGCGCAGCGGGTGACGGGGCCGTCCTGCGAAAGGGTCATCTCGATCTCGGCCGCGGCCGTGCCCTGCCCGCGCGCCTCCTTGGCGTTGGCCTTCATCACCGCCCGATGGGCCTCGGGATCCTGCTCGACGATCTCGACCTGGCCGCGGTATTTCATCGTCATCGGGCCGACCTTCACTTTGACCGCGACCCGGTAGGCGCCCTCGTCGGTCCTTCCGAGCACTTCGGCGCCGGGCATGCAGGGGGCGACGCGTTCGACGTCGAGCAGCGTCCTCCAGACCTCGTCGATCGGGGCTTCCAGCTCGAACGAATTCTCAAACAGCATCTCGCCTCCTCGATTCTCCGATCACGTCGACAACGGCTTCCAGCGCTGCGACGCTGTGTCCGCTCAGCAGGGCATCGCAGTAGGGCAGCGCAGCGGCCATGCCACCCGCCAGCGGGGCGAAGTGAGGGCTCGCCTTGCGCGGATTGACCCAGACGATCCGGTAGGCGAGCCGCCGCAGCTTCGCCATCTCGGCCCCGAGCCGCTCGGGCTCGTCGCGCTCCCAGCCATCGGAGAGGATCACGACGACGGCGCCGCGCGCCATCCCCCGCCGCCCGTGATCCTCGTTGAAGCGGTGCAGGGCGTCGCCGATCCTGGTGCCCCCCGACCAGTCGCTGGCGGCGGCGGTGGCGCGCTCGATCGCCAGCTGCGGCTGCTTGCCGGAGAGGGCGCGGGTCAGCCGCGTCAGCCGGGTCGCGAAGACGAAGGCCTCGGCGTCGGCGCCGCCGACGGCGCCGTGCAGGAACCGCAGGAAGGCGCGCGCGTAGGGCTCCATCGAGCCGGAGACGTCGCAGATGACGACCAGGCGCCGCGGCCGCAGCTGCCGGCGCCGCCGCGCCAGGTGGACCGGGTCGCCGCCGCTGCGACGGGCGCGCCGCAGGGTCTCGCGCAGGTCGAGGCGCTCGCCGCGGCGGGCGCGGGTCGCCCGCCGCGAGCGCCGCCGCGGCGGCGCCAGCGCCAGCCGGCGCATCAGCCGCTCGAGCTCGGCCAGCTCGTGCTCCTCGAGCGCGGCGAAGTCGCGCTCGCTGAGGCGCTCCTCGCTGCTCGCCGCCGCCAGCAGCGCCTCGCGCTCCTCATCCTCCTCCTCACCGGCGCGCGGCCCGTCCTGCCCGAGGCCGGGAGGCGGGCGCCGTCCGCCGGGCGGCGGGGGCGACGAGCGATTCGCCGGCGGTGCCGCGCGGCGACCGGCCTCGACGCCGCTCGAGAGCGGCGGCGAGTTGGGATCGCCGCGCCGATCGGCGACGTCGTCGAGGCCTTCGAAGATCGCCGCGAAGGTGCGGTCGAAGGCGGCGATCTGCTCCTGGGCGGAGACGAAGACCACGCGCGCCGTCCAGTAGAGCTCGTCGCGACTCGCCGGCGGCGAGAGCGCCAGGGCGCGGGCGAAGCGAGCCGAGCGCTCCGGCGTCGCCGGCACCCCGACTTCGCGCAGGGCGCGGCCGAGCCGCGCCGCGACCTCGGGTAGGTCGACCAGCTCAGTCATCGGCGACCTCGACCAGCCGCTCGATGCCGCCGGTCCGAGCCAGCTCCTGGTCCTCGCGGTACTTGAGCACCGAGCCCAGCGTGCGCTCGGCCGCGGCCGGCTCGAGCCGGCGGGCGCCGAGCAGCTCCAGCGCCGCGACCCAGTCGATCGCCTCGGCGATTCCGGGCGGCTTCTGGAGCTCGTCGAGGCGGAGCCGCCGCACCGCTCGCGCGACGTCGCCGGCCAGCTCGGGGGCAGCGCCGGGGACGCGGCGGCGGACGATCTCCACCTCGCGCTCGGCGCTCGGATAGTCGATCCAGTGGTAGAGGCAGCGCCGCTTCAGCGCGTCGTGGAGGTCGCGGGTCCGGTTCGAGGTGAGGATCACGATCGGCGGGTTGCTGGCCTGCACGGTCCCCAGCTCGGGCACGGTGACGCTGGAGTCGGCCAGCAGCTCCAGCAGGAAGGCCTCGAAGTCGTCGTCGGCGCGGTCGAGCTCGTCGATCAGCAGCACCGCGGGCAGCGGTCCGGGGTGCTCGATCGCCTGCAGCAGCGGCCGGGCGATCAGGTACTCGCGGCCGAACAGCTCCTCTTCGCTGAGGCCGGCGCCCTGCGCCTCGGCGATCCGGATCCGCAGCAGCTGGCGCGGGTAGTTCCACTCGTACAGCGCCTCGGCGGCGTCGATCCCTTCGTAGCACTGGAGGCGGATCAGCCGGGTGTCGAGGGCCGCCGCCAGCGCCTTCGCGGCCTCGGTCTTACCGACCCCGGGCTCGCCCTCGAGCAGCAGTGGCTGCGGCAGCCGGACGGCGAAGAACAGCGCCGTGGCCAGCGCCGGGTCGGCGATGTAGTCGACGCTGTCGAGGCGGGCGGCGAGGGCCTCGACGTCGGGAACGGCCTCGAGCACGCTCATCGCGAGGACCCGACCGCGGCCAGCGCTGCCTCGTAGTCCTCCCAGGTGTCGACGTCGGGAGGAATCGGCCCCGGCACCGGGACCTCGACGACCTCGCCGGCGCGGCGTTCGAGCAGCTTCCAGACCGCCTTGTCGCCGTGCATCGCCGCCAGGTCGCCGAAGGCCCCGCGGCCGAAGGCAAGCGGGTGGCCGCGGCCGTCCTCGTAGCGGCAGACCGCCAGCGCCGCCTCGCCGCGGCCGGCGAGCAGCGCCGCCACCGCCTCCGCCCTCACCCCCGGCTGGTCGCCGAGCAGCAGCACCAGGACCTCGCAGCGCCGGTCGAGCGCCGGCAGCGCGGCGCCGATCGAGGAGGCGCAGCCCTCGCCGTAGGAGGGGTTCTCGATCACCTGCGCGCCGGCCAGGTCGACCTGATCGCGGACCTCCTCGGCGGCGCCGCCGAGCGCGACGAGAAGCTGGTCGAAGCCGCAGGCCCGTGCCGTCGCCAGGGTGTGATCGAGGAGCGTTCCCTCGCCGTAGGGCAGCAACTGCTTGGGCTGGCCGAGCCGCCGCGAGCCGCCGGCGGCGAGGAGGAGGCCGGCGACGAAGGGCTCAGGCGAGGTCGGCATGACGGGCGGCGTCGGCGGCGAAGGAGTCGCGGCAGCCCTCGCTGCAGAAGTAGAAGCGCTGGCCGCCGGCGTCGAGCTGGATCGAGGCGTCGCTGGCCGCGACCGCCATGCCGCAGATCGGGTCGACCGTCAGCTTCGGACCGGCCTCACCCGCCGCCGATCTGGCCGGCGCCGGCGTGGCGCCGCGCCTGGCGAGGATCTCGGCCAGGATCGAGAGGGCGATCTCGGCCGGCGTGCGGGCGCCGATCTCGAGGCCCGCCGGCGTCCGCAGCTGCTCGCGCAGCGCGTCCGGCACCTCGAGCCCAGTCCGGACCGCCTCGCCCCGCTTCGGGCTGGCGACGAGGGCGACGTAGGGAACGCCGGCGCCGAGCGCCGCCGCCAGCGGCCGCTCCTCGTCGCGGCCGTGCGAGGCGACGACCAGGGCCGCCAGATCGGGTTGCGGCTCGAGCGCCGCGTCGCCGACCCGGACCTCGTAGCCGAGCCGCTCGCCGAGGTCGGCAAGCGCCCGCGCGATCGGCGTCGCGCCGACGACCGCCAACAGCGGCCGCGGCTGGCAGGGCTCGATGAAGATCTCCATCGCGCCGCCGCTGAGGCAGGGGTTCTCCACGGTCACGCTCCCTTCGAGCTCGGCGGCCGGGCCGCCGAGCTCGACCTCCTCCCCGCCGGGAGGCAGGATCCGCAGCAGGACGGCCTCGCCGGTCTCCAGGGTCCGCAGCGCCTGCAGCCGCACCGAGGCCTCGGCGCAGAGGCCGCCGACGAAGCCGTCGATCGAGCCGTCGGCGGCGACGATCGCGGCGTCGCCGGGGACGACGCTGGTCGGGTGCTGCGCCCGCACCACCGTCGCCAGCGCGAAGGGGGCGCGCTCGGCGCGCAGCCGCTCGGCGCGCTCGGCGAGGTCGCCGTCGATCATGACGGCGGCTGGGCGTTGCCCTGCATCGCGTCCCAGACGCGCGAGGGCGTGCAGGGCATGTCGATGTGGCGCACCCCGAGCGGCTCCAGCGCGTCGACGACGGCATTGACGATCGTCGGCGGCGAGCCGACGGTCGCCGACTCGCCGATCCCCTTGGCGCCGATCGGGTGGTGCGGCGAGGGGGTGATGGTGAAGTCGGTCTCCCAGTCGGGGACCTCCATCGCCGTCGGGATCAGGTAGTCCATGAAGGAGCCGCCGAGACAGTTCCCCTCCTCGTCGAAGGCGATCAGCTGCATCAGCGCCATCCCGACCCCGTCGGTGAGGCCGCCGTGGACCTGGCCCTCGATGATCATCGGGTTGATCCGGGTGCCGCAGTCGTCGACCGCGACGAAGCGCTCGACCTTGACCTTCCCGGTGCCGGGATCGACGTCGACGACGCAGATGTAGGCACCGAAGGGGAAGGTCAGGTTGGGCGGGTCGTAGACCGTCTCGGCGTCGAGGCCGCCCTCGATTCCCTCCGGCAGCTCGAGCGAGCCATGCGCCGCCATCGCGATTTCCTGGATCGTCGCCCCCTTATCGGGGTCGCCTTTGACGAACCAGCGGCCCTTTTCCCACTCGAGGTCCTCGGCCGAGGCCTCGAGCATCGCCGCGGCGACGATCCGCGCCCGGTCCCGGACCTTGCGGGCGACCACGGCGGTGGCGGCGCCCGAGACCGGCGTCGAGCGCGAGCCGTAGGTGCCGAGCCCGAACGGGGTGCGGTCGGTGTCGCCGTGGACAACGTCGATGTCCTCGGGCGGGATCCCGAGCTCCTCGGCGACGATCTGGGCGAAGGTCGTCTCGTGCCCCTGGCCCTGGGTCTGGACGCTGATCCCGAGCATCGCTTTGCCGGTCGGGTGGACCCGCAACTCGGCGCCGTCGGCCATTCCGAGCCCGGCGATGTCGTGGTGCTTGCGCGGCCCGGCCCCGACCGCCTCGGTGAAGAAGCCGACGCCGATCCCCATCAGCTCGCCGCGCTCGCGCCTCTCGGCCTGCTCGCGACGGAGGTCGTCGTAGCCGATCAGGTCCATCGCCTTGCGCAGGGTGTTGGCGTAGTCGCCGGAGTCGTAGACCCAGCCCGTCTTGCATTCGTAGGGGAACTGCTCGGGCTTGATCAGGTTCGCCAGCCGCAGCGCCGCCGGATCGGCGCCGATCTCGTCGGCGAGCACGTCGACCATGCGCTCGACCAGGTAGACGGCCTCGGTGATCCGGAACGAGCAGGCGTAGGCGACGCCACCTGGCGCTTTGTTGGTGTAGACGCCGGTGACCTCGCAGTGGGCGGCCTCGAGGTCGTAGGAGCCGGTGAAGACATGGAAGAAGCCGGCCGGCGTTTTGGTCGGCTGCGCGGTCGAGTTGAAGGCGCCGTGGTCGGCCAGCACCTTGACGCGGACGGCGAGGATCCTGCCCTCTTTGGTCGCGGCGATCTCGCCCTTCATGTAGTAGTCGCGAGCGAACGAGGTGCTGGTCAGATTCTCGGAGCGATCCTCGACCCACTTGACCGGTTTGCCGGTGACGATCGAGCCGACCACGGCGCAGACGTAGCCCGGGTAGATCCCGACCTTGTTCCCGAAGCCGCCGCCGATGTCCGGCGAGATGATCTGGACCTTGTGCTCGGGCAGGCCGGCGACCAGCGCGTAAAGCGTGCGGTGGGCGTGCGGCGCCTGCGAGGTCTCGTAGAGGACCAGTTTGCCGCTCACCGCGTCGTAGTCGGCGACGGCGCCGCAGGTCTCCATCGGCGCCGGGTGGCTGCGCGGGTAGACCATCTCCTGGGCGACGACGACGTCGGCCTTGGCGAAGACCTCGTCGGTCTCCTCGGCGTCGCCGGACTCCCAGTCGAAGATGTGGTTGTCGCTGCGGCCCTCGAGGTCGTCGCGGATGACCGGCGCCTCGGGGTCGAGGGCCGTGCGGGTGTCGACGACCGGCGGCAGCGGGTCGTACTCGACGTCGATCAGCTCGAGGGCGTCGCGGGCGGAATAGCGGTCGTCGGCGATCACGAAGGCGACCTCCTGACCCTGGAAGCGCACCTTGTCGGTCGCCAGCACCGCCTGCACGTCGGCCGACAGGGTCGGCATCCAGGCCAGTCCCTGGGCTTCGAGGTCCTTGCCGGTGATCACCGCGTGCACCTTCGGGTGCTGCAGGGCGGCCGAGGTGTCGACCGAGAGGATCCGGGCGTGAGCGAGCGGGCTGCGCAGGACCGCCCCGTGCAGCATCCCCGGCAGCTGCACGTCGTCGACGTAGGTGCCCTGGCCGCGGATGAAGCGGGGGTCCTCCTTGCGCTTCATCCGGCCGAAGCCGATCGGCGCTTTCTCTGCGACGGTGGCCATCAGCTCGCGACCTCCTCGTTGGCGTGCTCTGCGGCCCAGCGGATCGACCGCACGATCGTCGCGTAGCCGGTGCAGCGACAGATCTGTCCGGAGATCGCCTCGCGGATCTCCGCTTCGCTGGGGTCGGGATTGCGATCGAGCAGCGCCCGCGCCGTCAGCATCATTCCCGGCGTGCAGAAGCCGCACTGGAGGCCGTGCTCCTCCATGAAGCCCTGCTGGACCGGGTCCAGCTCGCCCTCGCGCTCGAGGCCCTCGACGGTGCGGATCTCATGTCCGCCGGCGGTCGCCGCCAGCACCGTGCAGGACTTCACCGGCTCACCGTCCATCAGCAGCACGCAGGTGCCGCAGTTGGACGTGTCGCAACCCCAGTGGGTCCCGGTGAGCCCGAGCACGTCGCGGACGAAGTGGACGAGCAGCATGCGCGGCTCGACGTCACGAGTCACCTCCTCCCCGTTGACCGTCATCGTGACCTGCATTCAGACCTCCTCCTCGAGTGCCCTGGCGGCGGCCTGGCGCAGCGCCCGCTGCGTCAGCTCGTTCGCCAGGTGTCGCTTGTAGTCGGCCGATCCCCGCTGGTCGGCGCTCGGCTCGCAGTCCTCCGCGGCAATCGCCGCCGCCGACTGGAAGAGCTCCTCCGACGGAGCCTTTCCGACCAGCGCCTCCTCGGCCCGCCGGGAGCGGATCTCGGCCCCGACCGCGGTCAGGGCGACCCCCGCGCCGGCGATCTCGCCGCCGTCGAGCGTCACCGCCGCGGCGACCGCGGCGACGGCCCAGTCGCCGACCCGCCGCTCCACCTTCTGGTAGGAGCTGCCGGCGCCGGCGCGCAGGGGCACCCGCACCTCGGTCAGGATCTCGGCCGGGCCGACCGCCGTTTCGTAGGGGCCGCGATGGAACTCCTCCATCGTCAGGGTCCGTTCGCCGTCGGCCCCGCGGACGACCACGGTCGCGTCGACCGCGGCGCAGACCGCCGAGAGGTCCTCGGCCGGGTCGGCCTGGCAGAGGGCGCCGCCGATCGTTCCGCGGTTGCGCACCACCGGGTCGGCGATCACCCGCTCGGCGTCGGCGAAGACCGGCAGGCGCGAGGCCAGCGCCTCCGACTCGAGGATCTCGCGGTGGCGGGTCATCGCGCCGATCCGCACCTCGCCCTCGCCCTGGCTGATGTAGCCGAGCTCGCCGGCGAGGGAATCGATGTCGATGAGGTTCTCGGGGGCCGCCAGGCGCAGCTTCATCATCGGCAGCAGCGAGTGGCCGCCCGCCAGCAGCCGCGTTTCCGGCCCCAGTTGCTGGAGGAGCTCGAGGGCGTGCTCGACGCTGGTCGCGCGCTGGTACTCGAACGAAGCAGGAACTTGCACTCTCTTCTCCTCCTTCTGTGGGCCTTCCCCCGGCCCGAGCGGTTACCGGCGACTTTCCCGCGCTGGTAGCCTTGTGTCAAGTCGCATTAAGCCATCGCTAAAGGATGGGCTTCGCTGACCCTTTCTCAGCTCCGCTCCTTCGTCACCGTTGCCCGGCTCGGCTCGGTCAAGGCTGCCGCCCGCGCCCTGGGGGTCACCGAGCCCGCGGTCTCGATCGCGGTCGCCGCCCTGCGCCGGGAGCTCGGCGACCGCCTCTACACGCCTGGCGGCGAGGGCATCGCGCTGACCGCCGCCGGCCGCCGCCTGGAGGCGATCGCCTCCGAGATGCTGGGCCTCGCCGACCAGGCCCGCCGTGGGATCGGCGGCGGCGAGGAGGCCGGTGGCATGCTCAGGGTCGCCGCCACGAGCGTCGTCGCGGAGCATGGCGGCGAGGCGCTGATCGACGCCTTCGCCGCCCGCTCCCCCGGGCTCGAGGTGACGCTCGAGGAGAAGCCCGGATCGAGCTTCGCCGAGCTGCTCGAGCAGCGCCGGGTCGACGTCGCATTGGGTCCGCGACCGAGCGAGGCTGCCGGCGCCCAGGCCAAAGCGGTGCCCTGTCTGCGCTGCCGGATCGTGATCGTCGCGGCGCCCGGGCACAGGCTCTCCGGCGCCCGGGACCTGCCGGCTTCGGCGCTGGCCGGCGAGCGCTGGCTGGTGGGCCCGGGTGGCACCGACACGGCGACCGCCGAGGGACGGTTCCTCGAGCGCCACCTCGCCTCGGTTCCGACCGAGGCGGTGCAGGCCTACGGCAACGAGGGCGCGGCGCTCGCCGCCGCACGCTCGGGCGAGGGCATCATGCTCGCGGTCAGCCACGCGGTCCGCGAGCAGGTAAGGCGGCGAGCGCTGATCGTCCTCGACCTCGCCGAGATGCCGCTGGTCGACATCTGGCACGCGAGCACCTTGCCCGAGGACCGCTGTCTCCCGGCGGCCAGGGCGCTGCAGCGCTTCGCCGCGACGCCGGAGGGGATGCAGGCGATCTTCGGCGGCCGCGGCTGGGTTCCGGCCGCCCGCTTCCGGCCTCCCGTCCACGTGACCCTCTGGAGGTCGGTGGCCGACGTGGCAACGCCAGCAGGGGAGGCGGGCGACGAGCCCGCCACCCGCCGCTGAGAAATCGCCAAATTGCTCTTGCGGATCGTGCCGCCGGAGGCGGAGTCGCCCTATTCGAGCAGCGTCACCGTCACCGTCGAGGCGCTTTTGCCTTCCTTCGAGACGAAGGTGCCGCGGGCGCCGGCGTAACTGCCGGTGCCTCCGGTGATCGCCCCTTCGGTCTTGCCGGAACCGATCGCCGCCACGGCGACCAGCGTGCCCTTGCCGGTCGCCGTGCAGGCTCCCTTCAGGTGGCCGACCGGCGGCCAACCGCTGACCGGAGACGACCCGGGCCGTGTCCGCCGGAGCGCTCAGCCGCCGCCCATCGCCGCCTGAGCTTCGACCAGTTTGCCCCGCACGAGGTCGAGGCCCTCACGGAACTCGAGCAGCGGCCGCACCTCCCAGCTGACCATCCCGAACAATGGGTACTCGGCCATCAGCTCAAGCGCCGCGCGGTGTGAGTCGGCGTTCGTGACGCTGATGCCGCCGCCCTCGAGGAACCCATAGATGCAGTCGAAGGTGCCTTCCTCGAGCTTCCCTTCGAGCCACTCGATCGCGGCGTCGAACTGCTCGGGGCTCGGGGGCATCGGACCGGGCGTCGCGGTGACCATGTACTTCATCTCGACCTCCTCAGGTAGCTGCCGAGACCCGAGCTGAGTGTCTCACCGCGGGGGACGAACGCAAGTGGCTGGCTGGTGAACGCCGGCGCTTCACCCCCGTTCCCGTGCCGCAAGGACCCGATGGCAAAGGGCGTCGCGTTCCAACCGAATCTGAGCTTGGTTGACCTCAACGCACCTGCGCCGAACTCCGCGAGGAGAGCCAGGTCGACCCGCCACCGCTTGGCGCTGGCTACCGCCCGGTTGGCCCCAGTCACTCGTGCCGGCCGACGTCATCCCCCCTCCCCGGCGCCCTTGGCCACAACCGCGGCCTCTGCGTCGCTCAGTCCATAGAGTTTCATCACGGCCTCGTCGATCGAGTCCTGGTGCGAGCCGACGACCCTGCCCAGCTGGTCCCGCGCGTCGGGGGTATCGGCCTCGAGCAACTTGGCCTGCAGACCCATCATGGTGTCCGCCTGGTCGATGAGCGCCTCCACGAGCATCTGTTGCGAGTCCAGTTCCGGGATCGGGATTCTCCGCACCTGGGGTGGCCCGATCCGCAAGTAGCCCCCCTGCAGCCGGTTGCCGCCCCAGGTCGCGGCGTAGTACCAATTGACGAGACTGCTGTTGAGCAACGCAACCAGGAGGCGCGGATCGATGTCGGAGATAACGACCGTCGTCGACTTACCGGCGAGGAACCCGCCGTCTGGATCCGCGGCAGCCTCAAGCTTGCGGGTCATGCCCGCCAGGACGACCTTTGGCGCTTCTGCCTGTTGCAAGCGCCGCTTCGGGAGCTTCCCCTTCTCGCCTGCGGGGATGATCGCGCGGCTGTAAGTGCGGCCCAGATAGCGCAAGCCTTTGTCCGCCCAGTGGAAAACGTAGGGGTCGATCGTTCCACTGTTGACCATCTTCAGATCGCCCGCATCGAGTACGTTGCCGCCGTCAGACACCAGCTCTGCGATCTCGTAGGCCTCGGCGACCGTCGCCGCGCCAGACACATCGGCTAGCTCTCCGAGGTTCGGCAGGTTGTCGCGCAGTCGCTCCAGGGGGCCGTCGTGGTCGCTTCCGCCGTAGATCAGCCAAGGCGTCCCCCGTACGAAAGCCCTGCTGCGATCAAGTGCGGTGGCCTCCGCGACAGCCACCACGCCCGACTCGTCCTCCTCCATCCGCTCGACCTCCACCGTGCCGTCGCTCCGCGCGTCCGAGCGCTCGGCCACGTAGACGAGCGGGTACACCGACACCGGAAAGACCCCGATGCGCGAGTAGTCCCTCACAGCAAGCAGGCGAGCCCTGGTCGCCAAGACCTGCCGAGCGCCCTCCGCATACTCAGCCGAAGCGAGCTTGTTGGGGACGATGAACCCGTGCCTTCCTCCTACTCGGGAAAGGGCGAGGGCCCGCTCGATGAAGGCACAAAAGATGTCCCAGTTGCCGGATGCTGCGTCGAGGTGCTTCGTGCAGTAGGTCCGCACCTCGGGCATCACCTGCGTCATCAACTCCGAATCAATGTAAGGCGGGTTGCCGAGCACAACGTCAAAACCACCGGCGTCGGCGGCGACCGGGAACTCGTCCTTCCAGGAAAACGCGTTGAGCCGGTGCCGTCGTTCCTCGTCGAGCAGATCGAGCTGCTGCTCTCGGTAGATATCGAGGTCCACCAGCGAGTTCCCGCACTTAATATTCTGATCGAGGTCAGGCAGAGCACGCTCATGGTGAAGGAATAGCTGCTGGGAACTCGCCTCCGACTCGCCCTCGAGTACCTTGAGAAGCAGCGACAGCTTGGTGACCTCCACCGCCTGGGGATCGATGTCAACACCGAAGATGTGCGTCCGCAGGATCCGCTTCCTCTCTCCGATGCTGAGGCGCCAGTCGCCTACGCGAGTCTCGACCAGCCGCGGCTCCTTGCCGCGAGACCACCGGTTCGGGTTGGAGAGGTACACCTGCAGGTACCAGTCGAGCAGGTACTCGTAGCTGCCGATCAGGAAGGAGCCGGAGCCGCAGGCTGGGTCGAGAATCCGAACGGGGGGCCCAGCGTTTCGTCCTCGTCCTTCGCCGCTGATCTGGGCGGGCGTGCGGCCGGCAATTAGATCACCGAGCGTGAATTCGACGATGAAGTCGACGATTGGCGACGGCGTGTAGTAGACGCCGCCGGCCTTTTTCACCTCAGGTTTCTTCTCAACGCTCGCTTGATGCTGGGCATCGAGAGAAATGACCTCGCCGAGAAACTGCTCGTAGACCTGGCCGAGCACTCTGGTGGGGATGACCGAGAACTCATATGGACTGTCGGGGTAGTAGAGCCGACTGATGATCCGACTGAGCGCCGAATCGGAGACGCTGAGCTTCGGGGTCAGAAGGTCGGGCTCGGAGACACGATGCGCCTCCTTGGCGAAGTGGAAGAGCCCTGAGTTGTATCGACCGTCAGCACGCTGGAATAGGTCAACCAGCTGCTGGTAGACGTCGCTGGTTCTGAGCGTGTCGCGGAGCGCGCCGTAAGGCTCGAGGCCGCGGTCCTCTGCAATACGCAAGAAGACGATTCGATCGATCGTCTGCTGAACCGCGAAGTTGAGATTGCGCTCGGTTAGGTCATGGTTTCGCTCGGCGAGATCTTTTGCGAGAAGCGCTCTCCAACCTTCTATCTCCCGAAGAAATGAACCGTCGACTTCGACGGTTCCGCGCTTGACCTTGAGGGATTGCCGATATGCCTCGAGCGACCCGGCGGCGACCGCCTCGCGAGAGAACAGATCCGCGATCTCATTCCAGCGGGAGATATATTCGGGACACGTGAAGTACAGGAGACGGGCGGTGGCCGCATCGTCAGCCAGCGTCGGCTCTTGCCGGCAGTCGTATACAGCGAACTCCTCGAAATCGGACAGGACGCTAACCGGGAGCTGCGCCGACCAGGCATAGCGGCGGAGTTGAAATGCTGGACTGGGTGCGTCGCGCAGATTCACGCTCGGCTTCTTCGCCTCAAGCAGGAACTGCCGGTGTCCGCCCAGGCAAAACGAGTAGTCGGGCGCACGCAGCGCGCCGCCGACCAAGACTCGATCCTCGTGAACTACGTCCTTGAATGCCTCGGGCCGGCCAGCCTGGTTCGCAACGTCCCAACCCAACGCCTCGAATAGAGGGTCGAGGAACTCCCTGCGGACTTGGGTCTCGTTGTATTGGGTGGACTGGTAATCGGGCCGCTGCTCTTCGAACCGTCGAACCAGATCTTCGATGGCAGGCGGCGCAGCCATGCCGAGGGACCCTACCCCGCGCCTTCGGCGGATGGTCCAAACTGCAAACTCGACGCCGATCTCGGCTCGCATGGGTCAGTTGCGGTAGAACCCGCCTGTGATCTCGGTTACCTCGAAGTCGCGCTATGCGGTCGTTGCCCTCGCCGAGCTGGCCCGCTCCGGCGACCGGCCGGTGCCGATCAAAGAGCTGGCCGAGCGCCGCGAGATCCCCGAGCAGTTCCTCGAGCAGCTCTTCTCGACCCTGCGGCGCGGCGGCCTGCTGACCAGCCACCGCGGCATGCGCGGCGGCTACACCCTCTCGCGGCCGCCGGAAGAGATCACCGTGCTCGAGGTCGTCCAGACCCTCGACGGCAAGATCGGCACCGAGGCCGACGAGGCCGGCGGGATCTGGGCCGAGGGAGTCGCCGCCCTGCGCAAGGTCTTCGCCCAGACGACGATCGCCGAAGTCGCTCGCCGCGAGGCCGAAGAGGCCGGCTCGGGCATGTACTTCATTTGAAAGTGTGCTGAGCGGTTCGCTCGCTGACATGCCGGCGACCGGGACCCTAAGGGTCGTATCGTGAGAGCGAACTTCGACGCCGGCCGCTCGTGAAGCGGTATCCGGAACGTACGAGCGCCCCTAGTCCGTCGCGAGTTTCAGGGGGACCGGCATCCACCGGCTAGGCGTCTCTTCCTACGTGGAGCCCGGTCGAGAGCCAAATTCGCCGAAACGAGGTCGGCTGAGATCGGCTCGGATCTGTGGGGCACCTTGCCCCAGACTCCGGCCGCGAACAGCTTGCGGAACTTCCGGAATCTGGCCACTTAGCGCTAGAATGTGGCCATGACGGAGAAGGCGACCGTGGGCATCCGCGAACTGAAGGACAAGGCGAGCTCGATCATCGACCGCGTGGAGGAGGGCGAGGCGATCACGGTGACCAAGCATGGCCGGGCCGTGGCGCGGATCGTCTCCGCCGCCACCCCGCCCCATCTCGCCGCCCTGATCGCCGACGGAACCGTGCGCCCGCCGGAGGGACCTCGCTACCTGCCGACCAAGCCGGCCAGGCTCCAAGGCACCGGCAAGAGCGCCGCCGAGTACGTCTCCGAGGGTCGGCGCTGAACCTCTACCTCGATACCAGCGCGCTGATCAAGTTGCTGGTCGACGAGCCGGGCGCCGAGGATGCCCGCAGAGCCTACGCCGAGGCCGACGGCATCCGCACGGTGGCGATCGCACGTGTGGAGGCGACCGCGGCCCTGGCCCGCATGCGCAAGGGCCGCCGCCTGACCCCGACCCAGCTCAAACGGGCATTCGAGGATCTCGATCAGATCTGGCGCGGCATCTTCACCCACGGCGTCACCGACGCGCTCCTCGCCAAAGCCGCCGAGAGCGCCCGGACTCATGCGCTGCGCGCATACGATGCCATGCACCTCGCGGGTGCCCTGTCGTTCGCGGACGGCGAAGAGCTCGACCTCGCCTGCTGGGACAAGGAGCTGCGCGGGGCCGCGCAGAAGCACGGCTTCGCGCTGATCCCGGCGAGTCTCTAAGCGCTCCGACGGCCAACCCACCCGTCGAGCCCGGCATATCCGCTTGAAAGGATGCAGAGCACCGCCGCCGGACCCTACTCAAAGGGACCGAGATGGCGGCACCCCGATGCCAGACCGGCTACTGCCGCGCCATCGCGACCCGCCAGCGGTCCTCGGCCGAGATCAGGTGGTCGGCGTCCTCGGCGCTCTCGTCGATGTCGAGCTGCACCCAGTGCACCCGGCCGCCGAAGGCCGAGCCGGCACCGTCGTAGTCGTCGCTGACCGGGGTGCCGCCGTCGGAGCCGACGTCGGTGGTCTCGTCGGCGGAGAAGATCATCGGCACGGTTTTCTCCACTCGCCCGGAGGCGAGCTCGCGGCCGTCGAGGTAGAGCGTCGCGGCGCCGCCCTTGGCGAGGCCGCCGCCGTCGTAGGCGAACTCCATCCGCACCTGGTGCTCCCCCGGCGGCAGCTGCTCCTCGGCGGCCACCTTGAAGCGCCGCATCCCGAACAGGTTGTAGCAGTAGACCGGGCGGCCCTCGAGCAGGTAGAGGGACCAGCCGCCGAAGCGACCGCCCTGGGCGACGATCACCCCCGAGGTGTCCGCCGCCGGCACGTCGACCTGGGCGGTGATCGCGTGCGAGCGGTTCTTCAGCGGCAGCACGGTGTTCTCGGTCAGGCGGCCCATACCGCCGAAGAGGATCTGCCGCTTGCCCTTGATCAGCTGCGGCCGCCCGGCCAGCTCGGGTTCGAAGCGCTCGACCCGGCGGTCGTCGAGCGGCAGCACTTTGTACTTGGCGGCCTCGATCAGGAAGAGTCGCTGCAGCTCCGCCAGCTTCTCCGGATGGTCGGCGGCGACGTCGTTGGCCTGCGTCCAGTCCTCGGGTGCGTAGAGCTCCCAGACGTCGTCGTCGATCGGCACCGCGGCCTCCATCACCCAGGGCGTCGAGTGGCGGGTGCAGGCGGTCCAGCCCTGGTGGTAGATGCCGCGGTTGACGAACATCTCGAAGTACTGGGTCTGGCGCACCTCCGGTGCCGAGGCATCGGCGAAGGAGCCACGCATGCTGACCCCGTGCAGCGGCATCTGCTGGACGCCGTTGACGAAGGTCGGCTCCGGCAGGCCGGCGACGTCGAGCACGGTGGCGGCGACGTCGATGACGTGGTGGAACTGGCTGCGGACCTCACCCTCGGCCTCGAAGCCCGCCGGCCAGTGGACGATCGTGCCGTTGCGCGTCCCGCCCCAGTGGGAGGCGACCTGCTTGGTCCACTGGTAGGGCGTGTCCATCGCGTGCGCCCACCCGACCGCGTAGTGGTTGTTCGCCGCCGGCGTGCCGAAGTTCTCGATCTGGGAGGCCATGAACTCGGTCGTCTCGAAGGCCGCCGCGCCGTTCAGCACGAAGCCCTCGTTGAAGGTGCCGTTGACCGTGCCCTCGGCCGAGGCCCCGTTGTCGCCGATGATGTAGTAGACGAGCGTCTCGTCGAGGACCTCCAGCTCCTCGAGGGTGTCGATCAGGCGGCCGACGTGGTGGTCGGTGTGCTCGGTGAAGCCGGCGTAGACCTCCATCTGGCGGGCCAGCACCGGCCGCAGCTCCTCGGGCATCTCCTCCCAGGCCGGGATCTCCGACGGTCGCGCGGTCAGCTCGGCGTCCGCCGGGATCACGCCCAGCTCCTTCTGCCGCGCCAGCGTGCGCTCGCGCAGGGCGTCCCAGCCGTCGTCGAACTTCCCCCGGTAGCGATCGGACCACTCCTTCGGCACGTGGTGCGGCGCGTGGGTCGCGCCCGGGGCGAAGTAGAGGAAGAACGGCTTGTCGGGCATCAGCGCCTTCTGCTGGCGCATCCAGCCGACGGCGCGATCGGCGATGTCCTCGGTCAGGTGGTAGCCCTCCTCCGGCGTGCGGTCGGGCTCGACCGGGGTGGTGCCCGAGTAGAGCGCCGGCGCGTACTGGTTCGTCTCGCCGCCGACGAAGCCGTAGAAGTGCTCGAAGCCGCCGCCGCGACTGGGCCAGGCGTCGAACGGCCCCATCGGGCTCGTCTCCCAGACCGGGACCTCGTGGCACTTGCCGAACTGCGCGGTCGAGTACCCGTTGAGGCGCAGCACCTCGGCCAGGGGCGCGGCCGTGTTGGGGCGGACCGAGCTGTAGCCGGGGGCCGAGGTGGCGATCTCGGTGACGCCGCCCATCCCGACCGAGTGGTGGTTGCGGCCGGTGAGGAGAGCCTGGCGGGTCGGCGAGCAGAGGGCGGTGGTGTGGAAGCGGTTGTAGCTGAGGCCAGCGCCGGCGAGGCGCTCTGCGGTCGGCGTGCTGCACGGCCCGCCGAAGGCGCTCGAGGCGCCGAAGCCGATGTCGTCGAGCATCACGATCAGCACGTTGGGGGCGCCGGCCGGCGGCCGCAGCGGCTCGATCGGCGGGAACTCGGTATCCGGATCCCGGGCGTCGTAGGTCGTCAGCCCGACCGGCTCGCGGTCGGGGATCGGCAGGACGCTGCGCTCGACTTCCCTCTTGCTCATCGCTCCTCCTCTTTCCGCTTCGTGGGGGGTTTTGCTCCGCGAGCCTCAGGTCAGGCCGAGGCGCCGCGCTCGGCGATGACCGAGGCCTTGGCGGCCTGGAACTCCTCGGCGGTCAGGGCGCCGCTCGCGTGCAGGGCGCTGAGCCGCTCGAGCTGCTCGACCTCGGTCGCGACCCCCGCCTGCTCCGCCCGGGGGGTGGCCGAGCGCTCCGATCGGGAGCGGAATCGGGCTCGCAGCGCGGCGCCGAGGTCGGCGGCCTCGGCATCGGGGAACTCGCGCAGAGTCTGGCGCCGCAGCAGCTCGGCCCCGGCGGCGAAGAGAATCGCGAAGAGGAGGATGCCGAGTGGCCTGTCGAAGGCGGCGATCGGCACCCAGGCCACCAGGGCAAGCCAGAGGAGGAAGGCGGCGAGGGCGGAGGCAAGTGGTTGGTCGCGCACGTAGGGCGCGGCGCCGCGCCGCAGGGCGGTGGCGGCCTGGGTCGGGCCGGCGAGCCAGGCGGCGAGGAAGACGAGGACCCCGAAGGCGATCGCCGAGCCGGCGATCGTCGCCAGCAGCGAGGTCCCGATCGACCAGACCGCTTCGACCGCCGCCTCGTTGGCCTCGTTGGCGACCAGCGAGTTGACGATCGCGTGCCCGGCGACCGAGCGCAGGACCAGGGCCAGCGCGCCGGCGACGATGAAGGCGATCCCGACCGAGCGCAGCGCCTGCCGCCGGCGCGGACCGGCCTGCCAGATCGCGAGGCCGAAGAGCAGCAGAGCGAGCAGGGTCAGCACGACCGGCAGGGTGCGGATCAGCTTGGCGATGTCCTGCGCGGTCGAGATCTGGTCCGAGCGCAGGATCGTCAGCTGGCCGGCTTCCGGGGGCAGCTTCGCGGCGAGGCCTTCGCCGACCCCGAGCTGGCCGCCGACTTCCTGCAGGACGTCGCCGAGATCGAGCGTCACCTTGCCGCCTTCGGTCGAGATCGCGCCGCTGCCCCCGTCGAGGAGCTTCAGCAGCGTTTCGTGGGCGGCGCGGTTGGCGTCGGACCAGAGCGCCTGGACCCGCGGACTGGCGAGCAGCCGTTCGGCCACTTTCGGGGCCAGCTGGCTGAGGCCGCCGGCCGCCGGACCGGCCAGCGCTTTCAGGTCCGGTGGCAGCTTCGCTTCGAGTTCCGCCTTGACGTCGACGTTGGCGAAGAGCTGGTCGGCGATGTAGGCCGAGAGCCGCGCCTCGACTTCCTCGTCGGCGAGGATGCGGTCGCTGGTGTTGACCCAGTTGTCGGTGTTCAGCGCCTGGCGGTTCGCCCAGATCGAGAAGATCGCGACCAGGGCGACGATCGCCCCGAGCACGATCAGGGCGAGGCTGAGCTTGCGGTGACCGCGCGCCGGCGCCTGCTCAGAGGCCACTTCCGACCTCCGCGGCTGTCTCGGTCGCCCTCACCCTGCGAGATTCCCATCGGCGGGCCGGCCGCGCCAGCGTGCCCGCACCCCAATCGGCGCGGGCGCGGGCGCCTGGGCTCGGTTCGGACTCATCTAGGCTTGCCGGCGTGCCCCTGAGGATCGCCCTCGCCGAGGACAGCTACATCGTCCGCGAAGGGATCGAGCAGGTGCTGCGCGGAGACGAGCGGATCGAGGTCGTGGCCAGCTGCGCCGACATGGCCTCGCTGCTCGAGTCGGTCGAGGCCGACCCGCCCGACGTCGTTCTGACCGACATCCGGATGCCGCCCGAGGGCGAGGACGCCGGCATCCAGATCGCCTCCCGGCTGCGCGAGACGCATCCCTCGATCGGCGTCGTCGTCCTCAGCCAGTACTCGGAGCCGAGCTACGTGCTCCGGCTGCTCGGCGAGGGCTCGGAGGGACGCGCCTACCTGCTGAAGGAGCGGATCGCCGACCGCGATCAGCTGACCCGGGCGATCCACTCGGTCGCCGAGGGCGGCTCGGTGATCGATCCGAAGATCGTCGAGGTGCTGGTCCACGCGCAGGCCCGTTCGCAGAGCTCGCCGCTGGGGGAGATGACGCCGCGTGAGCTCGACGTCCTCGCCGGGGTTGCCGAGGGCAAGAGCAACGGCGCCATCGCCGAGGACCTGGTGCTGACCAAGCGGGCGGTCGAGAAGCACATCAACGCGATCTTCCTCAAACTGGACCTCACCTACTCCCCCGAGGCAGACCAGATCTCGAAGCGGGTCACCGCGGCGCTGATCTTCCTCGCCGAGTCCGAGTACCGCAGTTAGGGGCCCACCCCCTGGGGTAGGGGTGCGTGCAGGATGGCGCCTGCTGACTCGAGATGGCAGCCTCAGCCGTGATGAGCAACGAGCCCGGGACGGTGACCGTGCTGGCGGTCGACGATCATCCGCGCTTCCTCGAGGCGGCGAAGGCGGTGGTCGAGGCGACGCCGGGCTTCGCCTGGATCGGTGGCGCCTCCTCGGGCGAGGAGGCCCTGCGGACGGCCGCCCGCGGTGAGCCCGACCTGGTCCTGGTCGACGTCAACATGCCGCAGATGGACGGCTTCGAGTTGACCCGCCGGCTCCGCCGCTCGCACCCGAGGGCGCTCGTCGCGCTGATCTCGGCCCAGCACCCCGACGAGCTGCGGAGGGCCGGCGGCTCCGACGAGAACCCGGTTTTCGCCAAGGAGAGCCTGCGTCCCTCCTGGCTGCGGACGCTCTGGCGCGAACACCGCGACGCCTCGCCCAAGGCGAAGTAGGCTGGCCCCGCAGAGGGGCCCTTGAGCAACCGCAAACTCACCGCCCTGGCCGTTCTTGGAGTGGCGCTCTGCGCGATCTCCGTTGCCGTCGCGCGGTCGGGGCCGGGCGGCTCGCCGCGGCCCGGGCAGACGGCGATCGCGGTCCTGACCATCGCCGCCCTGCTGGGCGTGGGTCTCTACGCCTGGTACCGCGGCGGCGAGGGCCGCTTCGGCCAGGTCCTCTTCGCGACCGGGATCTGCTGGTTCTTCGTCACCCTCTCGAACTCCGATGCCTCGCTCCTCTACAGCCTCGGCCGGATCTCCGGCTGGGTCTTCGAGGTGCTCCTCGCCTACGCCCTGCTCTCCTATCCGAGCGGCAGGTTGGAGAGTCGGGGGGCCCGAGCCGTGGTGGTCGGCGGGGCGCTGCTGATCGCGCTCCTCTACGTGCCGACGATCCCGTTCACCGACCAGTACCCGCTCCCGGCCCCGTTCACGAGCTGCACCGCCGACTGCCCGGCCAACTACTTCTCGACCGGCTCCGAACCCGCGGTCGTGCCGGACCTGATCAAGCCGGTTCGCGACCTGCTGGCGATGGCCATCTACCTCGGCGCCGTCGTGGTGCTCGCCGGTCGCCTGCGGAGCGCCGGCCGCAACCAGAGGCGGACCCTGGTTCCCGTGCTCGGCGCCGCCGTCCTGCGCTTCGTCGCCGCCATCGTCTACGTCGCCCTGCGCCGCGTCGGCGCCGAGGGCGCGGTCCTCGACGTCGCCGTCTTCGTCGCCCTTCTCACCGTGCCGGCGACCGCGATCGGCTTCCTCGTCGGCCTGCTGCAGTGGCGGGTGTACTCGGCCGGCGCGCTGGGCAGCCTGACGATCGGGCTGGGCGAAACCCGCGACTCCCGCGAGCTGCGCGACCTCCTGGCGCGCTCGCTCGACGAACCGAACGCCGAGTTCTTCTACGCCGGTCCGACCACGGCCGCCGCACTCCCCTGGCGCGACTCCTCGGGACTCGACGCGGCGCCCGCGGCACCGCCGGGGATGTGGCTGCACGAGGCCTCGGCGGAGTCGGGGCTGCGGGTGGCGGTCGTCACCGAAAACGGTTTCCGCGAACGCCGCGAGTTCCTCGACGCGGTCTGCGGCTGCCTCCTCTCGGGGCTCGAGCGGCAGCGGCTCGACGCGGCGCTGACCAGCTCGCTGGCCGAGGTCGCGGCGTCGCGGAAGCGGCTGGCCGGAGCCGCCGACAGCGCCCGGCAGAAGATCGAGCGCGACCTCCACGACGGCGCCCAACAGCAGCTGGTGGCGCTGCGGGTGAAGCTGGAGCTGGCCCGCGAGGCCCTCGAGCAGGGCACCGGCGACGGCGCCGAGATGGTCGGCGGCCTCGGCGCCGAGGTCGAAGAGATCATCGACGAGGTGCGCTCGCTCGCCCGCGGGATCTACCCGGCGCTGCTCGCCTCCGACGGCCTCGGCGAAGCCCTGCGGGCGGCGGGGCAGCGCTCGCCGCTGCCGGTCGAGATCGAGGCCGAAGGCGTCGGCCGCCTCCCTTCGGAGACCGAGAGCGCCGTCTATTTCTGCTGCCTCGAGGCGCTGCAGAACGTCGCCAAGCATGCCGCCGGCGCCACCCGGGCCCGGGTTGCCCTGAGCCGCGGCGAGGAGCTTCGCTTCGAGGTCAGCGACGACGGCTGCGGCTTCCTCGCCGCGGAGACGGCGACGGGCTCCGGCATCACCGGGATGCGCGATCGCCTCGCGGCGGTCGGCGGCGAGCTGGAGGTCGAGTCCGCGCCCGGGGCCGGCACCCGCGTCCGCGGCCGCGTCCCGCTCGGCTGAGCGCGGGGCGCGCACACCACCTCGATTTGGCGTGCTCGTGCCCTGGTGGGGCGCTCGGGCCCCTGGCAGCGTGATGCTCGACCAAATTCTGGCGCCGGAAGTGCGGCGCAAGAGAGGAGAGCTGATGCAAGTCAGAGGTGAAACCCGGGTCGCGTTCGCGGCCGTCCTGCTGCTCATCGCCGGGGCTCTGAACATGATCTACGGGATCGCCGCGATCTCCAACGCGCACTTCTTCACCGACAGCGGCACCCATTACGTCTTCTCGAGCCTCAACACGTGGGGCTGGATCACGGTGATCCTGGCCGTCGTCGAGTTGACCGGCGGAATCTCGCTCCTCGGCGGCAACGCCTATGGCCGCGTGATCGGGATCGTCGCCGCCTCGCTCGGGGCGATCGGAGCGATCCTCGGGCTCGCCGGCGCCAACCCGTTCTGGTCGCTCTGCGTCTTCGCCCTCTGCGTGATCGTCCTCCACGGCCTGATCGTCTACGGCCAGCCGGCCGAGGGACCTCGCCGCACGGCCGGTTCCGAGTAGCCCCCCACCACTGGAAAGGAGCAGCAGATGCTTCCACTCGCTGCCGAGTACCCGCTCTTGAACCTGATCTGGACGATGCTCGTCTTCTTCGGCTTCGTCCTCTGGATCGTCCTCATCTTCCGCGCCTTCGCCGACCTCTTCAGCCGCAGCGACGTCTCCGGCTGGGGCAAGGCCGGCTGGGCGCTGCTGATCGTCGTCCTGCCCCTGCTGGGGGTGTTGATCTACCTCCTCTCCCAGGGCCGCGGCATGGCTGAGCGCAACGCGGCCGCGGCGAAGCGCGCCCAGGGCGAATTCAACGAGTACGTCCGCGACGTCGCCGGCTCCGGCGGCTCCGCGGACGACATCGCCAAGGCGAAGGAGCTGCTCGACAGCGGCGCCATCGACGCCGACGAGTTCGCCCGGCTGAAGGCGAAAGCGCTCGCATGACCGGCGGCGCGGACGTGCCGGAGATGGGCCCGATCGACTACCTCCTGGTCGAGTGGCCGGGGCGGCAGCCGAACGGCGAGGTCGCTCCCCACCTGGTGGACCTGGTCGATCGCGGCCTGGTCCGGATCCTCGACCTGATCTTCCTCGCCAAGGACGAGGAGGGCGCGATCACCGTCCTCGAGCTCGGCGAGGCACCGGCGCTCGCGGTCTTCGAGGGCGCCTCCTCGGGACTGATCGACGACGACGACCTCGAGCGGGCCGGCGAGGTGATGGAGCCGGGCACCTCGGCGGCGCTGCTCGTCTACGAGAACTCCTGGGCCGCCCCCTTCGCCACCGCGGTGCGGAGGAGTGGCGGCCAGCTCGTCGCCAGCGGCCGCATCCCGATTCAGGCGCTGATAGAGGCGCTCGACGCCGCCGAGGCCTGAGAGAGAAAGAGAGGAAGTCATGCCAGGACTGTTGAGAGGGATGGCCCGCACCGCGGTCGTCGCCGGAACCGCCACCGCCGTCAGCGGCCGGGTCCGCCGGCGCCAGGACCAGCGCTGGGCCCAGCAGGAAGCGCAGGAGTACGCACAGCAGACCCCTCCCCCGCCCCCCGAGCCCGCGCAACCACCGGCCGCGGCCTCGGTGATCGACCAGCTGAAGGAGCTCGGCGAGCTGAAACAGCAGGGCATCCTCACCGAGCAGGAGTTCGAAGCCCAGAAGGCCAAGCTGCTCGGTACCTGATCCGCCACGGCGACGCGCAGCCCGGGCCCACCCGCCAGGGCGGGCTGGGCTTCGTCGTCGCCTTCGATCAACGTCGCTGAAACCTTTTGTCTGCAATCATGGCCGCATGCGCGAGCTGCCACTTGTGAAGCTCAGCGGAGACGTCGAAGGCGACTACGTCGTCCTACGGCACCACGCCGGCGGGGTGCTGCGCATCGCCCCCGAGCGGCCAGAGGGACGGCCAAAGGTCGCGGCGCTGAAGAAGACGTGCACCGCGTGTCCATCTCAGTGGGAAGGCACCCTCGAGGACGGGCGGGTGATCTACGCGCGGTACCGATGGGGCGAGCTGAGCGTCGGCGTGGGCGGCGAAATCGACGAGGCGGTCCACAACGGATGGACCGACGAAGCTCTCTACGCGGACCAGGTCGGAGAGGGGCTCGACGGGTTCATGGTCTTCGAGGAACTCAAAGCCCATCTGTACGGATTACTGGAGTTCCCGCCGGACCTGACCGTCGAGAACGAACGCGAGCCAAGCTGGGATCCGGGGCAGCTAGCCAAACTTCTCGCGCCACCGCGGAAAGACTGAGGAGCAGCGCCGCATTGCCGCTGCACCGTCGCGGGCCAGCGCTTCGCGCTAGTCGTCGTGCACCGGTAGACGGAGGCCAGTTGGGACCGGCCGCGTGACGCCGCCCTAGCGCCGACCGCTCTGTAAAGCGAGCCTCGGGAGAAAGCCGCGCCCAATCGACCGCACACGATCGTCTAGAGCTCGCGAATCCGAGAGCGAATTTCTGAGTATTGCGCCGTACCCAAACCGTGGATAGGCTCCCCAGTCGCCGCTGCGCGTTGGCAAGGGATTGCGGCTCCGCGGAGCGGCCGAACCAGAGAATTCGAGACGGGAGGTAAGGCATGTCAAATGGCTGGCTCTTCCACACCTTTAAGGACCGCCGCGGCGAGTGGCGCTGGCAGCTGAAAGCGGCGAATGGCAAAATTGTTGCGGATTCGGGCGAGGGCTACTCGAGCTTGCAGGCCGTGCGGGACGGCGCACAGCGGGTCAAGGACAACGCCGGCCGGGCGAAAATCGACTGAGCGATGCCCGGCCGAGAGATGACGCAAGAGGTCGAAGGGCTGCTCGACGAGGCGCGTGGAAAAGCGGATCGATACGCCTCGGCCCACTATCCAACCGGGGAAGCAAAGACTGGGCTGGGGATACGACTGGAGGCAATCGAAGCTGCTCTGTTGCGACTTGCGACAGCGGCCGACGCAGAACGCGACGGCCAGCCCTGAGGGCCAAGCGCCCCACGCCGGGCGCTAGAAGATCGTGTAGTCGCGGACTACCTTTGGTAGCTCCCGAGTCTCGTAGAGCAGAGCCAATAGGCCATCCTGAAGCTCATGGCCTAGCCGCTGAACGTCGGCGAATGCTGCCGAGGCTCCGCAGTTGTCGCGGACAACGTTCGACAACTCCTCTCGAAATTCCTGATCGTCCATGAGACCAACGAACTCGTCGTAGGCCCCAAAGGTGCGGGCCCCGGGTTCGATGGCGCTATGGACGAGAAAGGATTCGGCGATCCGGTCGGTCGGAAGAAGGTCGAGCTGCCTCTCCAAATAACCGCGAATATCCGGAAGGTCGAAGCGGAAGCATTCGAGGATTGGCAACAAACCACCTGCAAAAAGGATCTTGCGAGAAGTGCGCAGCTTGGCGTTCCGCAGACCCCACTTTTTAGGCCCTTCGTGCTCTTTTCCGGCGAAGTCGACGCAAATAGTGCGCCAGTAACGGACAATGTCATTGAGGAAGAACCGAGGCGGTCGGTAGGCCTTAATTGACTCGTCGAGGTAGCGATCGAGCACTTCCGTTCGGACCGCGCGGTAGGCGTCTGCACCGGTGACCGGCACAGACTCGAGCATGAGAAGCAAACGCCTGGTGAAGTTGTTGTTGTCGTCCTCATCGAGCCCGATGTCTTGGACAAGTCGCTCACTGAAAGCCGGCACACCGAAGATTCCTTGCGCTCCCGGCTCGCTCTTGAGCACCTTCGCAATGTCATCAATTGATGGCTCAACGTCGCTGGCGTCACGTTCTGCGCCATGAACTAGCAGCATGAAATCGTCGTCACTTGACTTGGTGACCTCGCCTCTCCCCCAGGAGCCCATCAGCACGACCGAAGCATCCTGATCATGACGAAGACCGACCAACCGCTCTGAGCGCTCGGCCAGACCATCCCGCGTCCGCTTCCTCGCAGCGAAGAGCCGCGGGAAATCGCGATTAGCCCGCCGAGCAAGTTCCTCAAGGGGGCTCGCGCCAGAACCGGCCAAGATTTAGATCGTGCTGCGGGGTGGAGCCTCGAAAATCCAGGGAACGTCTAGACAGCGCTTGAGCGTCGGACTAAAGAGTTCTTCGTGCTCGACTGTCAGCGGCACATGGTGTAGGTCGTCAGATAGCGAGCTGAGGTGGACGTGGCGCAGACGGGGCCCGAAGCTGTCGAGGAGTTCCCCCGCCACCTCCATCGTTGGATCAATCGACCAAGCGTGCGGAACATCAAGGCAAAAGCCGGCGTTTGGCAGCTCCTCGAAGAGCGGCGCCAACTCGTGGGAGTACCGGCCCGATTGCTTACGAGCATCCATGTTCTCCAAAAGAAGCTTGTGCTCCAGGCATCTATAGATGGAGGCATCTTGAATCGTGTCGGGGTGCATAACGATCGCATTCGCACGGCCCGCTAACGTCGCCAATTCTGCGACCAGCTTCTCCTCATCCCCCTGCAGATTCTTTGAAGGTCCATGGATGCTGATGTAGCGAAAGGGAAGATTGGGCCCCGACCCTAGAAACTCCGCGAGCGACGGCAACTCGGGCTCGGACAGCGCAGAGAGCTCTATTGCGAAAGGAGAAACCTCCCTTGCCAGTTGGATCTGCCGGAACCAGTCGCCCCGCTCATCGGCCATGTAGCCCGTCGATGCGCCCAAGGGATGGTGGCGCGAAACGATGGATTCAGCCCATTCCGGTCGGGTCGCAGTTGCCATAGATCGAAGCTACCAACCGGGGGCGACAGTCAGGCTGATCACGGGAGGCGGATTTTGCATGTTTTTGCGGGCCGTCTTTGCATCGGATGCTTGGGTTTTAGACAACCATCTGACCCTTGAGGCGCGTTTCGCAGGAAGACCCCTATGTTTCCTATAGAGTTGCTCTGTCTCGAGCACGCTTCGCGACAGCGCGGAGATCTAGGAGGCAACGCGGTCGAGGACTTCGTACTTCGCATCCCGCAGGTCAAATGCGGGCTTCGTCCCCTCAAGCACATCGACGATCTACCTGGAGTAGCTCGCGGAGTCTCATTTGGGAACCGCCAGTGTGCCCCGGAAGGAGGACAGAACAGCTCGCAACGTGGTCATGGCGCACGCAGAATGGGCGCGACAAGGGCGCCGCTGCCGCCACTCGCCTCACCTCGTCTGCATTTTTTTTAAACGGCGGTTGACCTTCGGCTATCTCAACCGAAGGTCGCGCGAGCGACAGACTGCATGGCGAGCCGGATCACGCCTCCCAGAGTCAACAACCGCCCTTGCCCTGCCCTTGCAGAGGGCAGAAACGCCCGATAACTCTGGGAGCACCAGGCGGCTACACCACCGATCCTTGCCGAGTCTGAGTTAGGCTCTCGCACATGGAGCAAATGCCCCTGAGCGACGAGCGAATCGACAAGCTCACCGGGTTAATCAAAGACAGCTTCCGCGTCCGGCCAAACGAAGATCCGGTCTACGTCGACGTGAGCGGCAACCTGGAGCGAGTCCGAGCCAAACAGCATCAAGTGATATTTGGCCGCAGAGGGTCCGGTAAGTCCTGCCTGCTAGTTCACTACCACCGGTCGATCGCAAAGAAGGACAAGACCCTGAGCATCTATATCGACGCCGACGAACTCAAGAGGCTTGGCTATCCCGATGCCCTGATTCGGCTCCTCCTTCGCATTACCGAAGATGTCGCTCGGGCTACGCAATCGCGTTTAGCGCGAATCCTGCGTAGGCGGAAGTCGCCGCTTTGGGCGCAGGCAGGAGAACTCAGACGACTCCTCGACCTTGCCGAGGTGTCCGATGTCACCCACGAGGCGAAACGAGAAAGCCAGACGACCTCCGAGGGCCGAATCAGCCAAGGGCCGGTGGCTGGCGGAGGATCCAAGACCACTGGAACTACCGAGGGCGTCGTCTCCTCTTACAAGGCCGAGAAGCTAGACGAGCTCGAGCGACGGTTTCCCGATTTCAAGCGGACGCTCCAGGAGGGCTTTGACAAGAGCTCTTACAAAGCCGGTGCCGTGATTGTTGATGACTTCTACCTCTTCCCTAGGGCGATTCAGCCCGACGTTCTCGACTATCTCCACAGGCTTCTACGCGGCACCAACCTTTATCTGAAGCTTGGGACCGTCCGGCACCGAACGACTCTTCAGCGAAGCAATGGGCAATCCATCGGTGTCGATCCCTCGGAGGATGTCGAGGAAATCAGCCTGGACCGAACCTTCGAGCATGTTGACTCGACCCGCGATTTCTTGGAGCTAATGCTCGACTCAATGGCAAAGAAGGTCAAGATCGACACGGCAGGCTCATTCATTAGCTCAGACGGGCTCCTCGCCCTTGCGCTCGCATCTGGGGGCGTCCCCCGGGACTACCTCAATACGTTGGTTGAGGCAGTGCCCACCGCGCGGAATCTGGGTCAATCACGAGTTACCCCTACGGCCGTGTACAAAGGCGCGGGACGCCTTTCCTATCGAACCAAGCTCGGAAATCTCCGAGAGGATGTAGGCCCGGAATCGAACTCCATCGAGAGGGTCTTCGCTGATCTGGTGATCTTCTGCCTGAAAGAGGAGAAGAAGACGGGCTTCTTGATCAGCCAAGACGATGTCAATAACAATCCAGACCAGCATGAGGTCATCCAGCAGCTAATGGACTTCAAGCTGATCCACGTAATCGAGCCTGACACTTCCGCGGCGTCGGGGCGAAGTGGACGGTTCGAGGCCTACACCCTCGACTTCTCGCTGTTTATGGAGCCGCGACGACGCGGGCTGAAGCACGTCGAGTTCTGGAAGACCGATGAGCAGCGTCGCCGCGAGGGTGTCCGCGAGGCTCCCGCATACTCGCTTGAACGCGCCAGAGCGGCCGGCGCCCAAGAGGGGACTGAACCAACTGAGAGCGTGCTGGAGAAGATCGAGGCGGAAGACAGCGCCGGAGACGACGCCAAGGATCCGACCCTCTTCTAGTCGGACGGGCCACCTGGCGGCTATGGCAAGCCGCCGAGACGGCGGACTTCCACGGAGTTGACCTCGATGCGGTCGGGGGGAACCTCCCAAGTCAGCACCTGCTCGACCTCGGAGAACCCCCCGGTTGTTCTGGCCGCCGATCCGGCTGCGGGCAGTGCCTCGTGACTCATGCTCATTGCCGTGCCGGTGACCCGAAAGACGAGCAGGTGGTCGCTGGTCTCGCTGCGCAGGCGCCACTTCCAGACACTGCCCTCAAAGGGCGTCGGATGTACAGCTTCCGCCTCGTTTTGGATCGTCCAAGTCACGGAAGTGAGGCTAACCGCGCCTCCGGCGGCACTTTTCGGTGAACAGCGGAGAATCAAACGAGTGCCCGTCCCCATAGCGGGTAGACCGCCGCTGCGCGTCTAGTCGCGCGTATATTGCAGACAGGTTGCCACCTGGACTTAGATAGTCTTAGATTTCGGGAATTGGTTATGGATTTATAGAGTTAGTAAATAAGCACCCGCTGGCACGGCAACTTGTCCAAGTCGGTTAGCGCTTGCGTTGCCGGATCGATATGGCAGACTTCTACCGATGTCAGAAGAGGCAAAAATCGACGGCATGGCGGGGAAAGGCGAGGGACCATCGACGGCAGATGAGACCCTCGATGATCTCCTCAATCCCAATCGGCAACGCCGTCGTCGGACGACGCCAATTCGCCGAAGCTTTCTGCAGGACCCCACGGGCGAAGGAGCGGAGGCGCCGCTGCGATGGATCGTTCGCGATCGCCGAGAGCTTGCGCTGGATCTCCTTCTTCTTCTGCACTGCACCGCGAGCGCTGAACCCTGGGACGTCGAGATGCCAGCGATGGCCTGGGCTCGCGCGCTGGACATGAGGCAGACGGTTGGATCAGAAACGACCGTATCGAAGAATTGGAGCTGGCTAGAGCAGAAAGGGCTCATCCGAAGCGAACGCCATCAACGCGTCCGCAAAGTGTTCATGCTCAAGGAGAACGGGTCCTCCGATGCCTACGCCAGGCCCGAGAAGGGAGAGCCTCGGGGCTTTTTCGGGTTGCCATTCGTCTACTTCACCGGTCGCTGGCACAAGCAGCTCAGCCTACCTGGCAAGGCGGTTCTGCTGATAGCTCTCAGCATGAAACCGACCTTCACGCTCATTACCGAGCGGGCCTCGGAGTGGTACGGCGTATCCGCCGACACGCTTCAGCGGGGTCTTGATGACCTGCGTGACCATGGCCTTCTCACGACGGCACTCGTCACCCGCAAAGCGCCGAGGGCAAGGCTTGGATTTACCAGTGTCGGCTACCACCGGCTCAATCCGCCCTTCAAGAGGGCGAAATGAGCGGAAAGAAGCCGAAGCTTGGCGCGAAGGTCAAACCGCAGAAGCGGCCGAAACGGGCGATCTTCGGCAAGCCGACATCCGAGGATCCGACCGTGATCTGGGGCCTGTCCTACGTGGACCTCGGCGGAAAATGGGGCTGGGCCAGAATCGACGTCAACGTACTCAGCCATGTTCTTAATTTCATGCACAACTTGGAGGGCATGCTCCCCGTCGAGGTCTTCGGCCCAAGGCACAAGCGGATAGAGATCGATTCACTCTGCCCGGAGGCTAAGAAGCGACTCACCGAAATCGAACTCGACGACCTCGACGCGCTCTGGGAGCTTCATGTAACCGGCTTGGAGCGGATCTGGGGCCACCGGGTCGGCCACGTCTTCTACCCGGTGTGGTGGGACCCGCTGCACGAAGTCTGCCCCTCCAAGAAACGGAACACCTAGAGTGAGCCGTAGAACTCCACCATCGCCGCCGGGGTGATCTCCTTGGAGCTTCGGGCGCCCGGCGCAAGACCGACGCGAGCATCCCTCCAGGGACTCTCGCTGTGAGTCAGATCGCTTAGGTAATGGGCGGTCTTCGGCCCGTAAAAGTTCAGCACCGCGTCGATCGACTCACGCTGTTTCTCGGAGAGGGACGACGGATTGCCCTTCCTCCAATTCTTGACCTTGAACTGCCCCCGATGCTCCCGGTAGATGGAGGGCACGACCGGCCCGTTGGCCCAGGCCTCAACCCGGTCGGGGAACAGGCGCTTCTCCTCCCAGACGAGGTGCCACGCCTGCGCGTAGTAAACGAGCTTCTGAAGCTTCATCGCGGACATTTCCCCGCGCTTCTGCGTGATGTAGGCAGCCACGTCATGCGCGCTCGCCATCGTGTCCTCCGTCGCCGTGTTCCGGTGATTGCAGCTTGGCCAGCTTAGCCTTCTCAGCGGCGCTGGCAAGTTTCGCCAGCGGACGGGAGCCTTCCCCCAGCCAGGCGAGACCCGCAGAAGATGATGGGTCCTGAGCCACGCCATGAAGGGCTGTATAAGGGCCGGCCAGCACCGGACTCTCCCCTTCTCCATCCAGAACTCGGCCTTTGCAGGGGGTTTGGTGATGCGCCCGACGGGAGTCGAACCCGCGACCTTCGGCTTGAAAGACCGACGCTCTTTGGGCCCCCGAAAGGACCCGTTGACCACTGAGCTACGGGCGCCTGAACGGGAACTCTACCCGCACAGGCGTCCTTGAGCTTCGCCGCTCGCGGGGTTCAGGCGGGAGGGTTCTCGGCGTATTGGGGAGCGCTGTCGCCGATCTCGTGCCAGGGGGCTTTGTAGGCGACCTGGAGGTGGAAGGCTGGCTCGAGGTCGAGCTCGCGCATGAGGCCGGCGGCGACGAAGTATTTGCCGCCCAGGTCGTCGTAGATGCTCGATCCGCAGTTGCTGCAGAAGTTGCGGGGCGCGAAGTCGGATTCGTAGGTGGAGACGAGGTCCTCGCCCCTCGTGAAGTGGAAGTTGTCGGCGGCGACCACGACGCCGGCGAGGCTGGAGCCGGTCCAGCGCTGGCAGCGGCTGCAATGGCAGTAGCCGAGGCCCTCGGGGTCACGGAGCTCGTATTCGACTTCGCCGCAAAGGCAAGCCCCTCGATACGTCTCAGCCATGACGACCTCACTCTCAGGTAGGTGACGCGGGCGAATCGAAGCTACCACCGCGGCGGGGGACGAGGCGCGCCTTGGCTCAGGCTTCGAGCAGCCAGTCGCGCGCCGCCGGTTCCTCGTCGGGCTTGAAGACCCTGGTCTCGACCGGGACCATCGGCGCCCAGACGCGCGCCGTGCGGCGGAGCATCCCGGAGCTGGTGATGACGGCGACGCGCTTCCAGTCGCTGCGGTGGCCGAGGCCGGGGAGCTCCTGGACGTGCTTGGCGACGTGGGCGATTTCGCCGCTGGAGAAGCCGGGCGGGGTGACGAGGAGGAGGCGGACGCCGCCGTTGTCGACCGCTTCGCGCAGGGCCGGCCCGAGGACGTCGGTGTAGTCGGACTCGGTCACCTCGCCCTCGGCGCGGAAGCCGAGCGTGCCGGCGGGCATGTCCTCGATCGGTTCGACCACGGCTGGAAGGCTAGCCGCGTCGGGCGGCGTTACCGCTCGCCCGGCGCCTCGCGCATCGCCGGGTAGATGATCACGTCGCGCAGGGTGCTGGCCCCGGTCATGATCATCAGCAGGCGGTCGATCCCGAGGCCGCAGCCGGAGGCCGGCGGCATTCCGTATTCGAGGGCGCGGACGAACTCGTCGTCGTGGGGATGGGGATCGGGCTCGGCGCCCTTCTCCTGCCGTTCGCGCTGTTCGATGAAGCGCTGGCGCTGGTCGATCGGGTCGTTGACGTCGGTGCCGCCGCCGACGATCTCCATCCCGGCGACGATGCCGTCGAAGGCCTCGCAGACCTTGGGATCGTCGGGGTGGGGCTTGACCAGGGGCCAGAGGCCGATCGGCAGAACGGTGATGAAGGTCGGTTGGATCAGCTTCGGCTCTACCAGCTTGCCCTGCAGGGTGTCGACCAGGCCGGCCCAGTCGTCGTCCTCGCCGGCATCGTCGCCGGCCAGCTCGGCCAGCTCGTCGCGGCTCGCCTGGTAGATGTCGACGCCGGTCTCCTTGAGGATCTCGTCGCGGAGGACGACCCGGGGCCAGGGGGCGGCGAAATCGATCGTCTCGCCGTCGCGCTCGACCTTGGTGGTGCCGAGGACGGTCTCGACGACGCTCGCGACCAGGCCCTCGACGAAGGCCATGACGCCGTTGTAGTCGGCGCCGCCGACGAACATCTCGAGCATCGTGAACTCGGGGTTGTGCTGCGGCGACATCCCCTCGTTGCGGAAGAACTTGCCGAACTCGTAGACGTCCTCGAAGCCGCCGACGATCGCCCGCTTGAGGTAGAGCTCGGTCGCGGTGCGGAGGAAGAGCTCGCGGTCGAGGGCGTTGTGGTGGGTGACGAAGGGGCGCGCCGCGGCGCCGCCGGTGAGCCGCTGCAGGACCGGGGTTTCGAGCTCGACCCAGCCGCGGGAGTTCATGTAGTTCCTGATCTCCCAGATCAGTTTCGAGCGCGTCTTGAAGATCTCCCGCGAGTTCTCGTTGGCGATCAGGTCCAGTTCGCGCTGGCGGTAGCGCACGTCGGGATCGGAGATGCCGTGGAAGAGGTCCGGCGGGTCCTTCAGCGCCTTCGCCAGCAGCGTCAGCTCGCGCACCGCGATCGCCAGCTGCCCCCGTTTGGTGACGTGGAGGACGCCCTCGACCCCGACCAGGTCGCCGACGTCGATCTCCTCGATCCGCCCGAACGCCTCCTCGCCCAGCTCGTCGCGCCGCGCGTAGACCTGGATCGTGCCGGTGATGTCGCGGACGTCGAGGAAGGCGGTCTTGCCGTGGCCGCGCTCGCCGGTCACCCGACCCATCACCCGGTAGGAGAACTCCTCGTGGTGCCCCTCCCCCAGCTCGGCCGGGTCGTGGGCGGCGAGAATCTCGGCGACGTGGGTGCGGCCTTCGAAGGAGTGCGGGTAGGGATCGATCCCTTCCGCCCGCAGCTTCTCCAGCTTCGCCAGCCGCGACTCGTAGGTCGAGACCGCAGCCGAGCGATCGCCGCTCGCGGCGGCGGTCTGATCGACGGCCTCGGCGGCCGTCTCCTCACTCATCGCATCGAGTCAGCTTCATGGAGCGAAGCCGACGGTCACCCGCTCATCACCTTCATAGTCGCGAAGGGTAGTGGCGTCGCGCAGGAGCTCGCGCATCGCCGGTCCGTGATGGGTGTCGTGCTCCATCGCCATCCGCCAGCCGGAGGGCGTTTCGGCGATCAGGCCGCGGATCACGCCGAGGCCGTCCTCGCCGCACTCGCCGGTGACGGCGATCCGCGGCTCGCGCCGGATCTCGGGCGAGCGGTCGAAGATCGTCTCGTCGGTGACGTAGGGAAGGTTGGCGATCACCAGGTCGACGTCCTCGAGGTCGTCGGGCAGGCCGACGCCGACCCGGACGTCGAGCTCGAGGCCGAGCCGCTCGGCGTTCTCGCGCGCCGCTTCGACCGCCTCCGGCGAGAGGTCCGAGGCGGTGACCCGCAGGTCCGGCCGCTCGGAGATCAGCGCCAGGGCGATCGCCCCCGAGCCGGTCCCGACCTCGTGCACCCGCGCCCCCTGGGGCAGTTCGCTACCCACCTGGACCAGCAGCTCGGTCTCCCGGCGCGGCCACAGCACCCGCTCGTCGACCGCGATTTCGAGGTTGCGGAACGGCGCCCGGCCGAGGATGTAGGCGATCGGCTCGCGGTCGACCCGGCGGGCGACGCGCTCCTCGATCGCCGCCGCGACCTCGTCGGAGACCTCCTCGGCGCTGTCGACCGAAAGCTCCCCGGGAGCGACCCCGAGCGCGTCGGCGACCAGCACTTCGGCGTCGGCTCGGGCGTTCTCGACCCCGGCGGCGGCGATCCGCTCAGCGGCTGCGTCGAGCAGCGCGCTGATCGTCCGCAGCCGCGGCTCCTCCTGGCTCTCGACTCCCACTGCCGGCATCGTCTCCCGCTCCTCCATAGTCAAAAGTTTTGATCAGTCCAAAGTCTCTGCGCAAGATAGACGACCGGGCTGGGCCGCTCAAGTCGCGGCCGCCACCGAATCGTTCGCCGCCGGGCGGCCGATGCCTCCGTGGCGACGGACCACGATAGCGATCCAGCAAATTCCGACGATCATCATTCCGATGCTCTCCAGCTGCGCCGTGGTCAGCCCGACCGAGTCCTCGCTGTTGCGGCGGATGAACTCGACCAGGAACCGCTCGGTCCCCGCGTAGACGAGGTAGATCGCGAACAGGCAGCCGGGGCGCACCCGTTCGCGCAGCTGCCAGAGGATCCAGGCGCCGAGCCCCATCGCCAGGGTCTCGTAGATCGGGGTCGGATGGACGGTGCGGTCGGTCGGCACGGTGCCGTCGGGATAGGACATCGCCCACGGTCCGTCCCAGGGCTTGCCGTAATCGCCGTCGCCGGCCAGCTGGCAGCCGCAGCGCCCGAGCGCGTAGCCGAGCGCCAGCGCCGGCGCCGCGACGTCGAGCAGGGTGAGGTTGAGGAAGCCGCGCCACCAGGCCCAGGCGAGGACCGCCAGGGCGCCGCCCAACGCGCCGCCGTACCAGACCAGGCCCGAGCCGGAGAAGAGGTTGCCGAGAAGGTCGTCCTTGACCTGGTCGTAGTTCTGGACGACGAAGTAGACGCGCGAGCCGACGACGCCGCCGACGAGCGCCGCGAAGCCCATCTCGTAACCCCAGTCCTTCGGCTTGCCGAGCTCGCCGAAGCGCTTGTAGACGAGCGCACCGGCGGCGAGGAAGGCGAGCGCGAAGCAGAGCCCGAAGGTCTGCAGGGTGAGCGGGCCGAGGTGGATTTCGGGATACACGGCGCGCCCAGGCTAGCCCGCGAGCAGCATCTCCAGCAGCGCCTTCTGCGCGTGCAGCCGGTTCTCGGCCTGGTCCCAGACCGCCGAGGCGTCGGAGTAGAGGACGTCGGCTTCGATCTCCTCGCCGGGATGCGCGGGCAGGCAGTGCAGGACGACGGCGCCGTCCTTGGCGGCGGCGAGCAGGTCGGCGTCGAGGCGGAACGGGGCGAGGTCGGCGCGGCGGCGATCGGCCTCGGCCTCGAGGTCGCTCATGCTGACCCAGACGTCCGTATATAGAGCGTCGGCGCCAGCCGCGGCGGCGCGCGGGTCGGCGCTCAGCTCGGCGCCGGTCCCCTCCTCGAGCTGGTAGCCGGCGGGCGCCGCGACGACGACCCGCACCCCGGCGCGCTCGCCGAGGATCGCCAGCGAGCGGGCGACGTTGTTGCCGTCGCCGACGTAGGCGAGGCGCAGCCCGTCGAGCTCGCCGCAGCGCTCGCGCAGGGTCAGCAGGTCGGCCAGCACCTGGCAGGGGTGATGCAGCGGGGTCAGCGCGTTGACCACCGGCACCTCGGCCTCGGCGGCGAGCGCGACGACGTTCTGGTGCGAGCCGGAGCGGATCACGATCGCGTCGACGTAGCGCGACAGCACCCGCGCCGTGTCGCCGATCGACTCGCCGCGCGAGAGCTGCATTTCGTCGCCGCGCAGGATCACCGGATGCCCGCCGAGCTCGGCGACGCCGACGTCGAAGGAGATCCGGGTCCGGGTCGAGGGCCGCTCGAAGAGGAGCGCGACGCTGCGGCCGGCGAGCGAGTCGGCGCCGACCCGCTCGCGGCGGCCCGCTTTCAGCTCGGCGGCGCGGTCGAGCAGCTTGCCGAGCTCGAAGCCGCCCAGCTCCTCGCCGGTTATGAAGTCGCGCTTCTCGGTTTTCGCGGCGGCGCTCAAGCCGGGGATACTACGGGCGTGGAGTTCACCGCAATTTGCTGGAACCTCTTCCACGGTCGCGACCACCCGCCGGACGCCTCGCTGCGCACCTGGCGCTCGCGCCTGCTGCGCTTCGACGAGCAGAACGAGACCCACGTCCAGGTCAACCGCGACCTGACCTCCGAGTTCGCGACGCTGCTCGCCGCCAGCGCCTGGGACGTGGCGCTGCTGCAGGAGGTGCCGCCCCGCTTCGCCGAGCCGCTGGCTCGCGCCTGCGGCGCCGAGGCCCACCGGGCGCTGACCTCGCGCAACTCGCTGGCGCCGCTGCGGGCGCTGCTGGCGCGCCAGAACCCCGACCTGATGGCCTCCGGCGAGGGCGGCTCCAACCTGACCCTGGTGCGAGTCCCGGGCAAGCTCGGCGGGATCGCCGAACGGCGCGAGGTCGCGATCCACGAGGGCCTGCCGGAGCGCCGCGCGATGGCCTTCACCCGCACCGCCTCGGGCGTCTGCATCGCCAACCTGCACGCCACCAACGACCGTCCCGAGCTGGCGACCGAGGACGTGCTGAGGGCGGCGCGGGCGGCGAGCGAGTGGGCCGGCGAGGCGCCGCTGCTCTTCGGCGGCGACCTCAACCTGCGTCCGGCCGAGCATCCGCAGGCGTTCGAGCGGCTCGCCGCCGAGTTCGGGATCGGGGGAGCGCCGACGGCGCCGCGGGCGATCGACCACCTCCTCTGCCGCAACCTCGGGCTGCGCGCCGAGCCGGCCCAGCTGCCGACCGAGCGGCGCGAGCTGCCGCTCGACGGCCGGGCGCTGCGGCTCTCCGATCACGAGATCGTCGAGGCGCGGTTCGAGGCAGGCGAGCCGGCGGCGCTGCCGAACTGAGATAGTCGCAGGGACCCAGCGGGCAAACCGAACCTGGAGGGCGTCGAGATGGCGGACAAAAAAACGGGCAAAGCGAAAGCGGCGAAAGGTTCGTCGTCGAAAGCGAAAGCGAAAGCCAAAGCGAAAAGCAAATCCGCGTCGAAACCGGCGGCGAAAAAAGCGGCGAAATCGAGCTCGAAATCCGGCTCCAAAAAAGCCGGCGCGAAAGCGAAAGCGAAACCGGCGGCGAGCTCGACGGCTTCGAAAGCCTCGAGCCGCGCGACCAGCGGCCTTGACAAGAGCGTCGCCGAGTTCCGCAAAAGCCTCGAGCAGAGCGTGACCCTGAGCCGCGATCGGATCCAGGACGTGGTCGACGACGCGGTCAAGCGCGGGCGGATGACCCGCGGCGACGCCGAGAAGCTGCTCGGCGAGCTGGTGAAAAAGGGTCGCAAACACTCCGACGTTCTCCTCGGCGAGCTGGAAAAGCTGGTCAAACAGGCGCGGCGCGAGATCGGCGGCCGCACCGGGTCGGTGCGCAAACAGGCGACCCAGGCGGCGCGACGAGCGCGGAAAAAACTGGACTGAGTGGAGGCCGGCGCTCCCAGCAAGCCGGCCCGCGCTCCGCGTCGCGGCGAGCTGCTCGAGGTCGAGATCGACTCGCTCGCCTTCGGCGGGCGCGGAGTCGCACGGGCCGAGGGCTTCGTCGTCTTCGTCGCCGGGGCGCTGCCCGGCGACCGGGTCCGCGCCGAGGTCACCAAGGGCAAGAAGCGCTTCGCCGAGGCGCGAACGGTCGAGCTGCTGCGGCCCGGCGCCGACCGCGTCGCCGACCTCTGCGTCCACGGCGGCGAGCCCTGCCCCGGCGCTCCCTGGCAGGGCCTCCCCTACGAGCGCCAGCTGGCCGAGAAGCAGGCGCAGGTCGCCGAGGCGCTGGGCCGGCTCGGGGGCCTCGAGGGCTTCGAGATGGAGGAGATCGTCGCCGCCGAGCAGACCTGGCGCTACCGCAACAAGCTCGAGTACTCCTTCGGCGAGAGCGATGACGGCGAGCCGACGCTCGGCTTCCACGCCCGCGGTCGCTGGGACCTGATCGTCGACGTCGAGGACTGCCACCTCGCCTCCGAGCCCGGCAACGCCGCCCGCAACGAGGTCCGCGAATGGGCCCGAGCCGAATCGGTCCCCGCCTACGACGCCCGGTCCAGCCGTGGCGTGCTGCGCAACCTCACCGTCCGCGAGGGGCGGCGGACCGGTCAGCTGCAGACCCGCCTGGTCACCACCCCGGCCCGCTTCCCGCGCCCGCCGGTCGACCTCCACACCCAGGTCGAGGGCGACTCGGGCGGCACCGAGGGACCGACCGGCGTGCTGGGCGAGGAGCGCCTGCGCGAGCGGCTCTTCGAGCTCGAGCTCGAGATCTCCCACGGCGCCTTCTTCCAGACCAACACCGAGATGGCCGAGCGCCTCTACGGCGTCGCCGCCGAGTTCGCCGGGCTCTCGGGGCGTGAGCGGGTCTTCGACCTCTTCTGCGGGATCGGCACGATCGGGCTCTCGCTGGCGGCGCGGGCGGGCGAGGTCTGGGGCCTGGAGATCGTCCCCGAGGCGATCGCCGACGCCGAGCGCAACGCGCGCCGCAACAAGATCGAGAACGCGAAGTTCGTCGCCGGCAACGCGCGCACCGGGGTGCGGCCGCTGGTCGAGGAGGCCGGCAAGCCCGACGTCGTCGTCGTCGACCCGCCGCGCGCCGGCCTCTCGCAGAAAATCGTCCGCCGCGTGATCGAGTGCGAGGCGCCGAAGATCGTCTACGTCTCCTGCAACCCGACGACGCTGGCGCCCAACGCCGCGCAGCTGGTCGAGGCCGGCTATAGGCTGCGCCGCGTGCGCCCCGTCGACATGTTCCCGCAGACGCCCCACATCGAGTGCGTGGCGCTGTTCGAGAAGCCGGCGGCGGGTAGGGGCTGAGCATGGCGCGAGGCTTCGGAGTCGCGGCGGGGCTCGACCCGGATGTCGCCGGGCCGCTGGCCGCCCGCTGCGAAGAGCTCGGCTACGCCTCGATGTGGTCGAACGACCACCCCGGCGCGAAGGGGCTGGAGACGCTCGCCGTCTTCGCCGCCGGCGCGCCGCAGCTCGACCTCGGCGTTGGCGTGATCGCTCTCGACCGCACGCCGGCGAACCAGATCGCCGCCGACGTCGAGCGCCTCGGCCTCGACCCCTCGCGGCTCTGGATCGGGGTCGGCGCCGGCTTCGCGAAGAAGCCGCTGACGACGATGCGCGAGGAGCTGGCGACGATCCGCGCCGCCCTCCCCGACTGCCGCCTCGTCCTCGCCGCGATGGGCCCGAAGATGTGCGAACTAGCCGGCGCCTCCTACGACGGGGCCTTCTTCAACTGGATGACCCCCGAGTTCGCCGCCGGCGCCCGCCAGAAGGTCGAAGCCGGGGCCGCGGCGGCGGGCCGCGAGACGCCGCCGATCTTCGGCTACGTCCGCACCGCCGTCGGCGCCGACGCCGCCGAGCGCCTGGCCAAGGAGGAATCGTTCTACCGCACCCTCCACCCCGGCTACGAACACCACTTCGACCGGCTCGGCGAGCCCGAGGGCACGGTCGGGATCGCCGCTCCCAACCCGACCGCCGCCCAGGACGCGCTCGCCGCCTACGACGCCGTCCTCGACACCGTCGTCGTCCGCGGCCTCGCCTCCGGCACCCTCGCCGCGATGTGCGCCGTCGCCGAGGCCGCCGCCCCCTAACGCCACCAGCTCCGCCACGATTTCGATCTTTTGGGCGCCCAAGCACCCAAAAGATCGGTACCCCGATTTTTTGGGACCAGCCGCGGGGGTCAGTACGGCGGCAGGTCCTCGTACCAGGTGCCGAGCATCCGGAACGAGCGCCAGAAGCGCTGCTTCGCGCCCTCCTCATCCAGCGAGTCGTCGATGTCGGGGGTGTAGAGCGCGTCGATCGTCGGGGTGAAGGCCTGGATCACGCCCTCCCGCTGCTCGATCGTCCGCGAGAGCGGCACCTGCAGGCCGTTGAGGATCCGCAGCGCGGGCTCGCCCATGACGACGACGATCTTCGGCTGCACGATCGCCAGCTCCTCGACCAGCCGCGCCACGCACTCGCCCGCCGCCAGGTCGGGCTCGGCGATCGGGCATTTGACGCAGAGCGTCCCGTAGACGACCAGTGGGTCGATCCCGAGCCGCTTGAAGCTTTTCATCAGCGCGTTGCCGGCGCGGCCGTAGAAGGCGACGCCCTCCTCGATCTCCGCCGCGCTCGGCGCGTGCTTGATCATGAAGACGTCGGCCTGGGGGTGGCCCGAGCCGAGCACCGGCATCAATCTGCCGCGCGGGCAGTGCGGGCACTCCTGGATCTCGCGGCTGATCTGGTTCAGCTCGCGGATCGCGCGCTCGAGGTACTTCTCGCGGATCTCGTCGTCGGTGCCTCGCATCGTCGGAGCATTCTTTGACGATCCCGGCGTGGCTCCTTTACCCCGGGGTGGGTGCATCAGCTCTTGCTCGCCGGCCGCCGCCGCCGCGGACGGCCGCCGCGGGCCGGCTTGGCGTCGGCGAGGCGCCGTTTCGGCGCCTTCGGCCGGCCCGTGGTTTGCAGCAGCTTCAGCGTCTGCACGTAGACCAGGTTCTTGTGCTTGCGGGTGATGTCGGCGTCGCGCATCGCCTCGAGGAACTCGGCCGGGCCGTCGAAGTCGTGGATCCGGACGCGGACGCTGCCGAGCCCCTGGGCGACATGGCTGTCGGAGCCGGCGCCGGGGACGATCCGGTACTTCTCGGCGAACCGCACCGCCTCCTGGTTGAAGGCGGTCAGCGCCACCCGCGGGTTGAAGACCTCGAGGATGTCGACCTCCTCGACGATCTCGAGCAGGTGCTCGTAGTCGGGCACCGAGTGGAAGCGGTCGAAGGGATGCGGCACGTAGACGAGGCCGCCCTGGCGGCGGATCTCGGCGATCGTCTCCGCCATCGAGAGCCCCTTCGGGATCTTCTCCTCGAGGAAGAGGCCGATCACCTCGCCCTGTTCGGCCGTCTTCACCTCCTCGGCGACGATCACCTGCAGGTCGTCCATCCCGGCGGCGATCTCGCGCGCCTCGAGCGCCCCGGAGACCTCGTTGTGATCGGTGATCGCGATCGCCCCAAGGCCGCGGTCTCGGGCCGTCTCGAGCAGCACCTCGACCGGGGTCGCGCAGTCGCCCGAGTGGTCGGTGTGCATGTGCAGGTCGACCTCGATCAGCGGCCGCCGCACCAGCTTCCTGCGCAGCGCGGGATCGCCGCCGAGCGGGTGCCGCCGCGCCAGCAGCCGTCGGTAGATCGCTTCGAAGGCGTCGGCGATCGCGCCCCAGTCGGCCTCCCTGCCCTCCGGCACCAGCTCGTAGCTGGCCGGGAAGTAGCCCTCGAGCAGCCGCGCGGTCGTCTCGCTGGTCACCGTGCGGGCGTCGAGCCGGCCGAAGAAGACCTCGACCAGCGGCCGCGCCACCTGGGTCGAGAGGACGCGCTCCTGGGGCGCGTGGAAGGTGGCGACGTTGAGCGAGTAGGAGTGGCGCAGCGCCGCCGAGGAGACGCTCGGCGCGAACGGCTCGTGGACGTGGACGATGTCGGGCTTCCCCGTCGCCAGCAGGCGCTTCACCTTGTCGCCGGTGGTCAGCCGGGTGACCGTGTGGCCGCGCTGCTCGAGCTCGACCGAGAGCCGGCTGACGTACTCCGGGAGGCCGCTCCGGGGCCCCCGGCGAGGGGCGACCTGGGCGATGGAGAGCGGAGCGTCCGGCACGGGCTCAAACAGAATAGGAGCCCGCCGCGCCGGCGGGCTCCCGGACGGACCCCTGTGCGGGCCCCCTCCCCGGGCTGTTCCTTATGCCCGCCATCCGGACAAAAGGAACAGCTCGGCGAAGGGGGCGGGGCTAGGAGGCGGTTTTGGCGGTGCCGGGCTCGCCGCTGCTGGCGCTCTCGCCACCGGTCGGGGCGACCGCCCCGCGCCGGTGCTTGGCGATGAACTCCTCGGTCTGTTCGCGCGCCTCATCGTCGGGGCGCTGCGTGTGCGGGCTCTTCATCAGGTAGCTGGAGGGTCCGTCGAGCTGGCCGGAGATGCCGTTGTTGAGCGCCAGCTTGATCAGCCGCACGGCGTCGATCACGACCCCGGCCGAGTTCGGCGAGTCCCAGACCTCGAGCTTCAGCTCGGCGGTCAGCGGCACGTCGCCGAAGGCCTTGCCCTCGAGCCGGATGTGCGCCCACTTGCGGTCGGTCAGCCACGGCACGTAGTCGGAGGGGCCGACGTGGACCTGGTCGGCGGGCAGCTCGTGGCCCATGATCGAGGTGACGGCGTTGGTCTTCGAGATCTTCTTCGAGTCGAGCCGCTCGCGCTCGAGCATGTTGTAGAAGTCCATGTTGCCGCCGACGTTGAGCTGCGAGGTCCGCTCCAGCCGCACGCCGCGGTCGTGGAAGAGGCGGGCCAGCTGGCGGTGGACGATCGTCGCCCCGACCTGGCTCTTGATGTCGTCGCCGATGATCGGCAGACCGGCCTCCTGGAAGCGCTTGTCCCAGTAGTCCTCGCGGGCGATGAAGACCGGCAGGCAGTTGACGAAGCCGACGCCCGCCTTCAGCGCCTGCTCGACGTACCACTTGGTCGCCTCCTCGGAGCCGACCGGCAGGTAGCAGACCAGCACGTCGGCGCGGCTCTCCTTGAGGACGCCGACGATGTCTGCGGTTTCGCCCGGCGCTTTGGTGATCTTCTCTTTCAGGTACTTGCCGAGGCCGTCGTGGGTCATGCCGCGCTGGACGGTGACGCCGAGGTTGGGGACGTCGGCGAACTTGATCGTGTCGTTCTGGCCCGACCAGATCGCCTCCGAGAGGTCCTTGCCGACCTTCTCGGCGTCGATGTCGAAGGCGGCGACGAACTCGACGTCGCGGACGTGGTAGCCGCCGAGGTCGACGTGCATCAGGCCCGGCACTTCGTCCGCCGGATCGGCGTCCTTGTAGTACTGGATGCCCTGGATGAAGGAGTTGGCGCAGTTGCCGACGCCGACGATCGCGACCCGGACCTTGTCGTCCGTGCGCCCGACGCCGTTGCTGCTGTGGCCGTTGGTTCCGTTCTCGCTCATGAAGTCTCTAGTCCTCTTTCTCCTGGATTCGCGCGGAATCTGTGACTAAGTCTGGTGGAAGCGCGCCGAATCCGAGTGGATCGCGCTGGGTGGATGCACACACCCCGGCGTGCCGCCGGTTACAGCCCGTTGCCCTCGTCGCCGCCGCCCGACGCCTCGTCTGCGGCGAGGGCGGCCGGTCGGACTTCCTCCTTCTTCAACTCGTTCCGGACATGCCAAACGCGCTGGAAGACGGTGAAGATCGTCAGCCCGGCGAGCAGGTAGACCGCCGGCGCCAACAGCTCGAAATCGCCGATTCCAGCGCCCTTGGCGAAGATCAGGCCGATCGAAAGTAGCACCACCCTGACCGGCCGGGTCGCCAAGCCGACCTTGCACTCGACCCCGAGCGCCTCGGCCCGGGCGCGGGTGTAGGAGACCATCAGCGAGCCGAGCACCGCGACCACGCACATCGCCGCCGCGAAGTCTTCGCCCTGGGCGGCGAAGTAGCCGGCGACGGCGGCGAGCACGATCCCCTCCTCGATCCGGTCGAGGGTCGAGTCGAGGAAGGCTCCGAACAGCGTCCCCTTGCCCGACATCCGCGAGTAGCGGCCGTCGAGCGTGTCCATCACCGAGCCGAGGACGAAGGCGATGCCGGCGAGGAAGAAGAGCCGCTGGGTGACGAGGAGGGCGGCGACCAGGTTGCCGAGCAGGCCGACCATCGAGATCGCGTTCGGGGTCAGCCGCGACTCGATCAGCCGATCGCGCGCATAGGCGCGCAGCTCCTGCCCGCTGCGGGCGGGGGTGCGGCCGTTGCGGCGCGGACCGGGTGCCCTGGGGGGCGCCGACGATGCCATTGGCGCAAGGCTACCCGAGCAGGCTGAGGTCGATGCGGCGGAGTGGGCCGGTGGGTCGTGCGGGCGGCTGGCGTGGCGCGGCGGCTGGCGATGTGCGCAGAGGCGGCCCTCGGGGGCGCGAGGGGAGCGCCGGGGGCTCGTGGCGAGCGCCGCTCTGGCCGTGTTGCCGCCGGGGTCGGGGTCGGGCCGGGCCGGAGGCGCGGGGGCGATCGCGAGGGCCCGCTTCGATGAGGTTGCCTTTTGCGTCGCTATTCGACGCAAAAGGCAACCTCGATGGCTGGCGCAGCTCTGTCCGGCTGCACTTCTCCCCACCCGTTGCGCTTGTCCCCGGTATGAGGGGACAAGGGCAATCGGTGGGGAGAAGTGCAACGGCTTGGGGCTCGGAACCGGGGAAGCGGGAGGCCGGACCTTGGCTCCGTTGGCGGGGATAGGGGTCGCTCTCCCCGGAGCGGCGCAGGGTGACCCCTAGCGCCGGCCTCGAATCCCGCCCGGAGGCGCCCGAGAATCCCCTCGAAGCGCCCCTCGAAGCGCTAGACCTCGATCTCGCGCGCGCCCTTCGGGCGGAAGGACCAGACCTCGGGGCGGGCCCGGGCCAGGACCCGCGAGGCGACCAGCGCCGCGCCAGCGGCAACCATCCAGCCGAGCACCCAGTCGACCCAGTAGTGGTTGCCGGTGACAATCACCACCCAGGCGATCAGGATCGGCCAGAAGGCCCACCAAGCTTTCGACCACCAGTGGCGGCAGACCATGAAGCCGCTGGCGCCGATCATCAGCGCGAAGGCGCAGTGCATGCTCGGCACCGCGGCGTAGGGGTTGATGAAGATTTTCGCCAGCGCCGAGTCGTGGTTGACGCCGGAGAAGTCGGTGATCGTGTCGGTGAAGCCGTCCTGCGGGAACATCCGCGGCGGCGCCGTCGGATAGCCGATGTAGCCGATCAGGGCCAGGCACATCGAGACGACGAACATGTTGCGCACGAAGTAGTAGTTCTGGTTGCGGAAGAGGTAGAGCCAGACGAGGAAGCCGAGCGCGATCGAGAACTGGGCGTTGAGGTAGAGCTGGTTGGCGATGTCGACCGTCCAGTGGGCGCCGAGGAAGAAGTCCTGGAAGCCCGGCTCGAACAGCGAGTGCAGGCCGCGCTCGAAGTTGATCACCTGCTGGCCGTGGCCAATCGCCTCGGCCCGGGAGGAGTCGGCGATGCCGCGGCCGAGCTCGTAGATCAGGTCGACGCCGATCAGGATGCCGATCTGGCGCCCGAGGTCGCCCCAACCCTTGGGCAGCTTCTCGCCGACTGTCGCGATGGCGCGAGACACCGACAGACAATTGTAACTTGGCGGTTAACCAGGTTAAGTGGCGATGCTCACGCTCCCAGCGGGAAATACGCTCTGCCGCGATGCCCGCCTGGAAGCGCCCCGACAAGCGCCGCGTCCGCGCGATACGCGAACGCCTGCGCGAGCTCTACGGGCAGCCGGTGAACCAGCCGCACGGCCACCCGATCGCCGAGCTGATCAAGACCGTCCTCTCCCAGCACACCAACGACCGCAACCGCGATCGCGCCTTCGCGGCGCTGCGCGAGCGCTTCCCCAGCTGGGAGGAGGTCCGCGACGCGCCGCTGCCCGAGCTCGAGGACGCGATCCGGCCGGGCGGACTGGCACGGCAGAAGGCGCCGCGGATCCAGGCGATCCTCGAGCAGCTCGGCGACCCGCCCGACCTCGACTGGACCGAGAGCGCGCCGCGCGAGGAGTCCCTCGAGTACCTGCTGGAGCTGCCCGGCGTCGGCCGCAAAACCGCCGCCTGCGTGCTGATCTTCACCTGGGACATCCCCGAGATCCCGGTCGACGTCCACGTCCACCGGGTCGGCGGCCGGCTCGGCCTCTTTCCCGAAAACGCCTCATTCGAGAAGGCGCACGACCTGATGCTGGAGATCGTCCCGCCCGAGGACGCCTACGAGGTGCACGTCAACCTGATCCGCCACGGCCGCACGATCTGCCGGCCGAAACCGCGCTGCGGCGAGTGCGGGCTGCGGCGGATGTGCCCCTGGTACAGGCAGAACCGGGTGGGCGGGCGCGGCCGGCGTGACGCCGGCTCTGGGGCCGCCGGTAGTATCCCCGCCGCCTCCTGAGTGGGGCCCGATTCATGAGCAAGAAAACCTTCATCTACTTCGGCATCGTCATCGTCTTCCTCGCCGCGGCCGTCCCCTTCCTGGTCTTCGACTCGAATGGGAAGGCGACCTCGAGCGGCCAGAAGGTGCCGCCTGCGCTGAAGGAAGGCCAGGAACTGTTCGAGATCAACTGCGGCACCTGCCACACGCTCTATGCCGCCGGCACCGACGGCAACTACGGACCCGACCTCGACGAACTGCTCGCCCCGACCGGGCCGCCGGAAGGCGACAAAGCCGCCGAGACGATCAAGGCGACCAAGGGCCGCGTCCTCAACGCGATCGAAAACGGGATCGACAGCGAATACCCGGGCCGCATGCCCGCCGGAATCCTGAATCAGACCCAGGCGCACGAAGTCGCCGAATTCGTCGCCCACGTGGCGGGCGAGGGCTGATCCGCCGCGCCGGCGGGAGGGCTGACCCCTCCCGCCGCCACGTTGCAGGAGCTTCCTAGGGCTCGAAGTCGAGCGCGCTGAACAGTCCAGCGTGGTCGGAGTCCCAGAAGCCGTTGACCGGCAGCAGGCCCGTCACCTCGGAGTGCTCGAGCGCGATCGCCGGTTCGTCGGTCATCACGTGGTCGACCTGGTGGTCGAAGTCGGCGACGCTGCCGCCGGCGCCTTCGGCCAGCAGGCTCGAGTTGAGGCAGCAACCGAGCGGGTCGTTGGTGCTGCGCTCCGAGAGCCCCGCTTCGAGCAGGACGCGGTAGGCCTGCTGGTCGCCGGGCGAGACGGTGTCGTCGTCGGAGTTGAGGTCGCCGACCAGGACCACCGGAAGCGCCCCGTTGGCGGCCGGGCCGCCGGGCGCGACCAGCTCGGCCGCCTGCAGGGCCCGGATGCTGGGGACGAGCTGGGGCGGGTCGAACGCCTCGAGATGGGTGTTGACGAAGCGGAACCAGCCGCTGCCCCGGACCCTGGCGTCGAGCGCCGTCCAGCCGCGTTTGATCGTCAGCTGGTTGCCGAGGATCGGCACCGACAGCAGGGCGTTGAAGTTGCCCGAGGTCGGGTTGGCGACCTGCGTGCCGGAGCCGCGCCTGACGAGGATCGCATCGCGCATCGTCAGCCGGCCGTTGATCTCGGCGTTGGCGATCGCCGGGTTGGGTCCGTCGCCTGCCACGCCGTTCTCGTCCGCCGGCGCCTCGAGGTCGAACTCGTTCTGCACGACAGCGACTTCGTAACCGGGGCCCGGCCCGTCGTTGAGCTGTTCGAGCAGCAGCTGCAGATAGTCGTAGCGGACCGTGGTCGCGGTAGGTTCACCGGTCAGGATCGGAGTCAGGCTCGGCGGCGCGGTGCGCCACAGGGCGACCTCCTGGAGGCCGACCAGGTCGGGCTTCTCGGCTTCGATCTCCGCCGCCAGGCCCACCGCCCGGGTCGGGAAGTCGTTGGCGGTCACTTCGCGCAGGACCTGGCCGTTGGCGGCGACGAACGCTTCCAGGCTCGGCGCGCCGATCGCCGGCGACAGGTCGGCGCCGAGATAGAGGTTGCGGGTCATCACGCCGACGACCTTGCCGTGGCCATGACCCTCGCCCGGGTGGCCGCCGCCGGGGTGTCCCCAGCCGGGGTGTCCTCCGCCGGGGTGACCGTGGTGGTGCCGGTGCTCGTTGCCGTTGCCGTGGTGGTGCCGGTGCTTATTGCCGTTGCCGTGCCGATGCGGGCCGTTGCCGTGCTGCTGGCCCCTGAACTTCGATGGATGATGGTGGCCCTTCGCGCCCGCGGCGCCCGGCAGCAGCAGCGCGACGGCGAGCAATGCGGTGATCGCCAGCGCGAGCAGCCGGCGTAGAGACCCTGAGCTCATGTAATCCCTCCTCATCGCGACCCTTCCCCCGGATCGCATCGGTTTGGGCTCCTGCCGCCACTATAGGCAGACACTTGAACCGGTCTCTGAGATCTGCCATACTGGCACTCAGATTTCTTAGGCTATCGGCACGAAACCCCTGGACTTACGCAAGAGCCGGGCCTCATAGCGAACTTCCGAACAACCAACAGCTGGAGGAACCAGACAGTGGCAAAGACGATTGGAATCGACCTCGGCACGACCAACTCGTGCGTCGCGGTGATGGAGGGTGGCGAGCCCACCGTCCTCGAGAACGCTGAGGGCGGTCGTACGACGCCGTCCGTCGTCGCGTTC
>JBFWMZ010000001.1:0-483176 GCA_050251335.1 Solirubrobacterales bacterium | reverse complement strand
TCCTGCCGACGCTCGCCCGCGAGAATCCGCGAGGTCCCAGGGACGGTCCGCCCCATCTCTCTTTGAGCTTGCGAGGGACGGAGTCTGGCCGGGGAGATCCGATGAGTTGGCGGCGAGCGAGGGCGAGCGAGCCGGAGCGAAAGCGAGCGGGCGGAGCGGGGGGAGCGGGCCGACCTCGTTGCGCTTGTCCCCACCGGTTGCGGTTGTCCCCACATAGCGGGGACAAAGGCATCGCGTGGGGAGAAGTGCAATGAGGTCGGTCCCGTCGGGACGCCCCGTCGGGACGCCCCCGTCCCTAGTCAGCTTTCACGAAAAGGGGGTCGGGACTCCAACGGATTCGTTGGCGAGCGCCGGCAGGACCCCCGAACGTTTTGCGGCTGAGGGTCGGCGCTCCCCGAGGCGCCAGCCGAATCCGACCCACCCCGACAGGCCGAGAGAGGGGGTCCTGCCGGCGATCGCCGCCGCCAACCCTGATCCCTAGCCCGTCCCTCACCCAGCCCGTCCCTACCCCAGCCACCCCGCCCGCTTCCTCATCGTCTTGATCCGCCTGAACTCCGCGATGTCCTCGCGCAGCGCCGCCGGCGCGGGGGCGGGCAGGAACCGGGCCGGCAGCGGCGACTCGGTGACCTCGCCGTCGTGGGCCGCCACCCGGTACGCCCTCGCGCCGCGCCGCGCCGTGAGGGCCGAGGGGGTGCCCTCGCCCTCCCAGAGCAGGCCGGCGTAGTCGTCGAGGCCGTAGCCGGCGGGCATCCCGGCCGCCACCGCCGCCAGGTAGGCGGCGCGGCGCTCGGGCTCGTTGTTGTAGTGGACGCAGAGGCTGCCGGAGAGCAGGGCGAGGCCGGCGGCGGCGAGCGGCTTGCCGGACGACTTGGTGATCCCGGCCTCGAACCAGCACATCGCGCCGGCGCTCTGGCCGGCGAGGACGATGCCGCGGCGCCAGGCGAGGCTGAGGATCGAGGCGATGTCGTGCGCCTCCCAGACCGCCAGGAGGTTGACCATGCTGCCGCCGCCGACGTAGATCAGGTCCTGCTCGAGGAGGTGGTCGCGGAGCGCCATCGGGCGGCGACCGAGGCGGAACAGCGAGACGTCCGACGGCTCGCAGGCACGCTCGCCGAAGGCGGCGTAGAAGCGGCCGATCTGCTCGGAGGGGTCGCCGCTGGCGGTCGGCAGCATGCAGATTCGCGGCCGCTCGCCGCCGCGCTCGGCTGCGAGCCGCAGCAGCAGCTCGCAAACCGCGCGGTCGGCTGGCCGCGAGGTGAAGTCGTGGCCGCCGAGCGCCAGCACCCGCCGCACCGCGATGCTCGGCCCGTCGCCGTTGACGCTGGACTCCCGGGCGGCCACTAGCCCGGGGCTACCGCGGTGGAGAGCGCCTCCGGGTACGGGGCCGAGGGCTCGACCCCCTTGTCGCCGAGGAAGGTCGTCGCGATCCGCATCTCGACCACCCGCCGGCCGCTGACGTCGAGCCGGTAGCCGCGCGCCTTCGGCCGCGAGGCGACCACCTGCGAGAGCTCCTCGCCGACGAAATGGAGGGCGGCGCCGTCCTCGGCGGCGTAGCCCGGGACCATCCCCTCGCGCAGGAAGCGGTGGTAGGCCTGGCGGCGCTGCGAGCCCGGCTCGTAGTGGACGCAGTTGCTGAACGGCAGCAGGCCCAGCCCTTCGAGCCGCTGCGGCGCCCCGTGGAAGCCGGTCACCGCCTCGGCGAACCAGCAGAGCGAGCCGGCCGAGAGGCCGCAGAGGATCACGCCGCTTTCCCAGGCCTCGCGCAGGATCGCGTCGATGCCGTGCGCCTGCCAGACGCCGAGCAGGCTGATCACGCTGCCGCCGCCGACGTAGATCAGGTCCTGCGAGAGCAGGTGGCGGCGCAGATCGGCCGGCCCCTGCTCGCGGCGGAACAGCGAGACGTGGCTGGCCTCGCAGCGGTGGGCGGAGAAGGCGCGGTAGAAGCGGACGATGTAGTGGTCGGCGTCGCCGCTCGCCGAGGGCAGGAAGCAGACCCGCGGCCGCTCCGCCGCACAGAGGCCGAGCACGTAGTCGTCGAGCAGCGGGTTGCCGGACTCCATCGAGAACCCACCGCCGCCGAAGGCGACGATCTGGCGGGGGACGGTCTTCATTGGCAAATGGTGGTTCAGCGACGCCGCCGCGTGGTTGTACAGCGGTCCGAACTTCCCGCGCCCGCGCTCGCCCCCGTGTACAGCGACCGCGACGCGCCGGCGGGCTACTGGGCGACGTAGGCGCGGCGCAGCTTGTTGCGCGCCCGGTGCAGGCGGACCTTGACGGTCCCCTCGGGGATCCCCAGCCGGCGGGCGATCGTCGCCTGGGTCAGGTCCTCGACGTAGCGCATCGCCAGCAGCCGGCGGTCGCGTTCGCTGAGCAGCCGCAGCGCCGCCTGCAGGTCGGCGTGCTCGACGGTTTCGACCATCCGGTCGTCCTCCGCCCCCTCGAGGTACTCGATCGATTCGCTCAGGTCGGGACGGGTGCGGGCGCGGGTCCGGAAAGCCTCGTTGCGGACGATCGTCGCCAGCCACTGGTCGCGCCGCTCGGCGTTGCGCAGGGTCGCGCGGCGACGCCAGGCGCGGAGCAAAGCGTCCTGGGCGATGTCCTCGGCCTCGCTGCGATCGCGTGCGTAGCGATACGCCGTGCGAAGGCAAACCCGTTGCGCCTCGCTCCACTCCCAGCCATCTTCGGTCCCAGCGAGATGAGCGATCGGAGTGCTGATCGAACGAACTTACCGCGCCCGCGAATGAGCGGCGCGATTTATTTGCTGCCGGCGTCTCGAGTGAGACCGAGGCTCACGCTCGGCTTTTCGACTCGACCCGATGCGACCACGCGAGCGCCCGCGTTGGGAGGGGACGCGGACAGTGCGAGCGGGTGAGCTGAGCACTGTCCGCGGCCCCTCCTCGGGGGCGCTGTCCCTAGGCCGCCTCGGTGGAGAAGGCCGGCTCGGCGACCTCCGCCTCGCCGGCGGGAACCGCTTCCGCCGCCCCGGGCCGCAGGACCAAGGCGGCGACGGCGATCGCGAGGACCAGCAGCCCGGCGCCGACGGCGAAGGCCAGTTGGTAGCCACCGGTCAGCGCTTCGGCGTTGCCCTCGCCGCCGGCCAGCAGGCTGCTGGTGCGGTTGCTCGACAGCGTCGCCAGCACGGCGAGGCCGATCGCGCCGCCAACCTGCAGCGTCGTGTTGACCAGCCCGGAGGCGAGGCCCGCCTCCTCGGGGCGGACGCCGCCCATCGCCAGGGTCATGATCGAGGGGAACGAGAGCCCCGCGCCGACGCCCATCAGGACCATCGTCGGCAGCACTTCGGACCAGTAGCTGCCGCCGACCGAGATCTGGGTCATCAGCCCGAGCCCGGCGGCGATGAACGCCAGCCCCGGCAGCAGGGTCGCCCGCGGGCCGAAGCGCATGTTCAGTTTCGCCGAGAAGCCGAGCGAGAGGATCCCGATGATCGCGGTCAGCGGCAGGAAGCCGAGGCCGACCTCGAGCGAGGTGAAGCCGAGCACCCGCTGCAGGTACAGGGCGCCGAGGAAGAACAGCCCGAACATCCCGGCGACCATCAGCGCCTGGATCGCGTTGGCCCCCGAGAGGTTGCGCGAACGGAAGATCCCGAGCGGCACCAGGGGGTTGCGGGCCCGCGCCTCGCGAGCGATGAAGGCGGCCAGCAGCGCCGCCGAACCGGCACCGAAGCCAAGCGTGTGGGCCGAGCTCCAGCCGTAGTTGCTGGCCTCGACGATCGCGTAGACGCCGACCATCAGCGCCCCGACGACCAGCAGCGCACCCGGGATGTCGGCGCCTTTGGCGAAGCCGACGCCCTCGTCGCGGCCGAGCAGCCGCAGCGCGAAGAGGCCGGTGACGACGGCGATCGGCAGGTTGACGAAGAAGATCCAGTGCCAGGAGATCGCCTCGGTGAGGACGCCGCCGAGCAGCAGGCCGACCGAGCCGCCGGCGGAGGCGACGAAGCTGTAGACGCCGATCGCCTTCGCCTGCTCCCCGGGCTCGGGGAACATCGTCACGATCATCCCGAGGATCACGGCGGAGGTCATCGCGCCGCCGACGCCCTGGACGAAGCGGGCGCCGATCAGCATCGCCTCGCTCTGGGCGAGACCGCAGACCAGCGAGGCGACGGTGAAGAGGGCGAGGCCGGCGAGGAAGATGTCGCGGCGGCCGACCAGGTCGCCGAGCCTTCCGGCCAAGAGGAGCAGACCGCCGAAGGCGATCAGGTAGGCGTTGACCACCCAGGCGAGGCTCGACTGCGAGAAGCCGAGGTCGTCCTGGATCGAGGGCAGCGCGACGTTGACGATCGTCGCGTCGAGGACGATCATCAGCATGCCGACGCAGAGGACGACGAGCGCGGTCCAGCGGGACCGATCGGAGGAGGTTTCTTGGTTTAGGCTGTTGTTAATGAGTTGTGCCATGATGATCACTGTACCAGGGATTATCCTGGATGGTATTACGGTCACTAGGAGACCGAGGAAAAGACCATGAATCCCACCACTGCCCCCAGCTCCGCGACCGGCTCGATCGGGCTGCTGACCAAGCTCTCGAAGGTCGTCTTCCGCGGCGCCACCGAGGAGTCGATCGGGCTGCGCCTGAAGCAGTTGATGGCGCTCGAACAGCTGTGCGACCAGGAGGGCGCCTGCCTGCAGCAGGGCCTGGCCGAGACGCTGATGCTCGACGCCAACAACTGCGTCCTGCTGCTGAACGAGCTCGACGACGCCGGCTACGTCGAGCGCCGCCGCGATCCCGAGGACCGGCGCCGCCACATCGTCGAGATCACCCCTGCCGGCGAGAAGGCCCTGGCCGAGGGCCAGCGACGGCTCGAGGACCTCGAGGACGAGGTGCTCGGCAACCTGACGGCGGACGAGCGGCGGCGGCTCCACGAGCTGCTCGCGAAAGCGCTGGCCGAGTGAGCCCGAGCGACGTCAGCGGCGTCGACTTCGTGACGATCTTCGTCAAGGACTACGCCGCCGCCTCGGAGTTCTACGGCAAGACCCTCGGGCTCGAGCACACCGTCGACTATGGGAAAATCCCGGCCGGAGAGTACGAGACCGGCAGCCTGACGCTGCAGGTGATGGACGCCGCCTCGATCGGCCGCGAGTTCGAACCGAGCACCCACCCGATCGCCCTCCACGTCGACGACGTCGAAGCGACCCGGAGCAAGCTCGAGGCGGCCGGGGTCGCCTTCCAGGGCGAGACGATCGACAGCGGCGTCTGCCACATGGCGATCTTCAGCGATCCCGACGGCAACACGCTGATGCTGCACCGCCGCTACGCCCCGCGCAGCGGCTGAACCGGCGCTCCGGCGCCGCTCAGTCGACGGTGCCGAAGCCGACGCGGCTGTGGTGGGTGCCGACGCGCAGGAAGGCGACCCTGCCGAGGTAGATGGCGACAGTGCCGTCCTCGGTCGGGAGGTCGTGCCAGCCGCCCTTCTCGAGCTGCTTGCGGAGGTCGTCGAGGTCGTCCTCGGAGACGCGGGCGGAGATCACCTGGCCGCCCTCGAAGCCGATCTCGATTCGCTGTGCCTCGGCCATCAGTGTCCTCCTGCGGGTTCGACGATCTCGGTCAGCACCCCGCCGGTCGAGCGCGGGTGGAGGAAGGCGACCCGGCTACCCCGGATCCCGGTCCGCGGCTCCTGGTCGATCCGCTCGATCCCGGCGGCAGCGATCTTCTCCAGCGCCGCGTCGATCCCGTCGACCGCGTAGGCGACGTGGTGCAGGCCGGGGCCGTTCTTGGCGATGAACCTGGCAACGCCGCTCTCGGAGTCGAGCGGCGAGATCAGCTCGACGTGGCTCTCGCCGACGTCGAAGAGGACCGCCTCGACGCCGAACCCCGCGATCGTCTCGCGGTGGACGAGCGGCATCTCGAACTGCTTCTCGTAGAGGGCGATGGCGGCGTCGAGGTCCTCGACGGCGACGCCCACGTGGTCGAGCCTTCCGAACATGCGCGGCAGTCTATGCGGCTGTCTCGAAACCCGCGTGTGCGACTGGCGAGTGCGGGGCCGAGCGGGGGTAGGACGCAAGGAGGCTGAGTGGCAGCGCCATTTGGCCGACCGAGGACGACGCCCCGTGAAGTGTTCCCCGCGCCGCCAGGCGTGCGCGCGGGTTTCGAGACAGCCGCTATGCAGCCGGCGGCAGCGGCTCGTCGCCGCCGTTCGCCGCGGCGCCCGCCGCGGCCTCGACCCGGAGGATCTCGGCCAGCGCCGCGGCGCCGACCTCGAGCTGCGCGGGGGTCGGCTCCTTGGTCGCGACCAGGCGCTGGATCTCCCGGCCCGGAGCGTGGAAGGCCTCGGCCAGCGGCTCGCCGTGGTGGCGGTCCGACCAGGCGAACATCTCGACCGCCAGCGAGGCGCCGCCGAGGCCGGTGAGGCCGCGGGCGAGCGGGCCGGGGTCGGGAACCAGCCGCTCGAGCAGGACGGTGCCGGCGACCGAGAGCAGCATCATCGGCACGATCAGGTTGGAGCCGCAGCGATCGTGCTCCTTCGGCACCGCGGCGACGTCCTCGACCCCCTGCTCGTAGGCGGCGATGTTCTTGTGCTCGACCGCGTGGTAGGCGGCGAGGTCGCGATCGAGCAGGGCGACCATCGCCGGCACCGCGCCGATCGCCTGGACCGCGCCCTCGCGCAGCGCCGAGGAGGGGCCGCGGCGCCGCAACGCCGAGCTGGCGAGCAGCGTCGCCCCGACGGCGGCGAGCACGCGCCAGTCCTCGAACGGCATCCGCGCCACCGGCAGTCGCTTCCGCGCCAGCGGCAGCACCGCGATCGCCTCGGCGAGTTTGACCGGCCCCCGCAGGCCGGGGGCGCGGGCGAGCAGGCCGGGGGCCAGCTCCGGCTTGCGGGCCGAGGCGACCTGGATCTCGCCGCCGGCGTCGCGCGCCGCGGCGGCCCAGTGGGTCGGCCCGTGGATCAGCAGTCCGTTGCGCAGCGCCATTCCGCCCAGCCGCAGCTTCTTCGCCCGCTCCTCGGCCACGGACCCACGATACCCGCCCGGGCTGTTCCTTTTGTCCGGATAGCGGACACAAGGAACAGCCCGCCGGCGGCGCGACGGGGGCCGCCGGAGAGACATATCTCCGGCGGCCCCTTCCCCCGTCGGCTAAACCCGACCGGAGACCCCCAGTCCAGGCCCCCGGTCGGAGTCGGCTCTCCCTGGCATAGCTTGGAAAGCCATCCGTAAGAACACCGGGTTCCGAGCAGAGTTGCGCGGTTTTCTCTAACGAGTTGCTAAGGAGCTCAGGCGACGAGGTCCGGCGTGCGGGTGCCGCCGCGGCGGCGCTCGGAGCGGGTCACCGTGTCGAAGAAGACGTCGTTGCGGCCGCGGCGCATGCGGCGCGGGAAGAAGCGGCGGGCGCGGCGGTGGCCGGCGGCGATGCCGCGAAACGCTGCCTCCTGGCGCGCGCTCCAGGGGATCGCGAAGATCTCGCGCACCCGCGGCGGCAGCGTCCCCTTGATCACCAGGTTCTGGACCGCGATGTTGCCGCGGGCGGCGGGCGGAACGGGCTGCTCGAAGGCGACCAGCGGCGCCATCTCGAGCGCGTGCTGGGTGGCGCAGAGGTCCGGTGAGGCGAGCCGCTCGGCGAACCAGGCGGCGAACTCGGGGTAGGTCGGCGGCGCGACCTCGCGCGGCATCCCGAACAGCTCGCCGAAGCGGACGTAGTCCTGCCAGAGCGCTTCGCGCTCCTCGGCGCCGAGCGGGCGGACCATCGCTTCGTAGATCGCCCGGCCGGAGTCGGCGATCACCGCCAGCGTCCAGAACATCAGCTCGGGATCGAAGGCCGAGTAGGCGCTGCCGGCCGGGTGGTGGCCGGCAGCGGCGGGCAGCGTTCCGGCGACCCGCTCGTGCAGGCGGTGGACGGCGGCAAGCGCCCTGTCGGCCTCCTCGCGGCTGCCGAGGAAGACGGTCTCCTGGACCTTGGCGGTGTGCGCGAGGCGGGCGAAGGGAAAGTCGCCGGCCTTGGTGGTGAGCATCGTGCCGGTGTAGGTGAGCGGTTCCAGGGCGCCGATCAGGAGCGCCCGCTGGCCGTAGAGGAGGCCGACGGCGCGGTCGCCGTGGACGCGCCGGGCGAGCGAACGCCCCGGCTCGAAGTAGTGCCTCCCCTCCCCGCTCATCTGCCCCAATGGTACTCCTGGGTACTGCCGGTTTTCGGTCAGCGTCCGAGCCGCTCGCGCAGCGTCGCCAGACGGCGGCCGAGCTCGGCCTCGAAGCCGCGCTCGGTCGGCTCGTAGAAGCGGCGGCCCTCCAGCTCCTCGGGCAGCAGCGGCTGCTCGGCGACGCCCCCCGGCTCGTCGTGCGGGTAGCGGTAGCCCTTGCCGCGGCCGAGCGCGGCGGCGCCGGGGTAGTGGGCGTCGCGCAGGTAGTCGGGCGGGGTCTTGGCGCCGCTGGCGCGGACCTCGGCACGGGCCGCGGCGATCGCCGTCGTCGCCCGGTTGGACTTCGGCGCCAGGGCCAGGTGGATCGTCGCCTGCGAGAGGTTGAGCGCGCACTCGGGCAGGCCGACGCGGTCGACCGCGCGGGCGGCGGCGTCGGCGACCAGCAGCGCCTGCGGGTCGGCCTCGCCGATGTCCTCGGAGGCGAGGATCACCATCCGGCGGGCGATGAAGCGCGGATCCTCGCCGCCCTCCAGCATCACCGCCAGGTAGTAGAGCGAGGCGTCGACGTCGGAGCCGCGGGTGGCCTTGATCCAGGCCGAGATGAAGTCGTAGTGGCGGTCGCCCTGGCGGTCGTAGTCGACCGCCTTGCGCTGCAGCGCGTCCCCGACCTCGCCGACCCCGACGGCGCCGCCGGGACCGGCCCGCTCCGCCGCCCGCTCGAGCGCCGAGAGGGCGACGCGGGCGTCGCCGCCGCTGCGCAGCGCCAGCATCTCCAGCGCCTCCTCGGAGAGCTGCGGCGGGGCGGCGCCGAGCCCGCGCTCGGGGTCGCGCAGGGCGCGGCGGACCAGCTCTTCGACCTGACCCGCCTCGAGCGGTTTCAACTCGTAGACCTGGGCGCGGGAGAGCAGCGCCGAGTTGACCTCGAAGTAGGGGTTCTCGGTGGTGGCGCCGATCAGGGTCAGGACGCCGTCCTCGACCGCCGGCAGCAGCGCGTCCTGCTGGGCCTTGTTGAAGCGGTGGATCTCGTCGAGGAAGAGGATCGTCGGGCGGCCGGAGGCGCGGCGCCGCTCCCTCGCCCGCTCGATCACGCCGCGGATCTCGGCTTTGCCGGCGTTGACCGCCGACTCCTCCTCGAAGGCTCCCTCGGCGCCGGCGGCGGCGATCCGCGCCAGCGTCGTCTTGCCGGCGCCGGGCGGCCCGTAGAGGATCGCGCTGTGCGGGCGGCCCGACTCGATCGCCGCCCGCAGCGCCGACCCCGGCCCGACCACGTGCTCCTGCCCGACCATCTCGTCGAGCGTGCGCGGCCGCATCCGCACCGCCAGCGGCGCGTTGGGCGGGTTGGACGGTGCTTCGGCGGCCGCGGGTTCGGTGGCGTCGCCGGTGTCGAAAAGCTGGTCGCTCATCTGGGCCGAGTATGCGGGTCGTGGGGGTGGTCTCTCCGGAGCAAAAGATGGGGAGGCTCCGTCGAGACCTCCCCCACGCCCCTCCCACGCCGCCGTAACATCGATCGCATGGAGAGCGCTACGCAGGTACCAGGGTCCGCGTCAACCTCGAGCCTCGAGTCGTTCAATCCCGCTACGGGGGAGCTTCTAGGGAGCGTGTCGACGATCACGCCCGACCAGGTCCAGGCGGTGGTCGACGACGTCGCCCGCGTGCAGCCGGCCTGGGCGGAGCTGCCGGCGGCGAGCCGGGCCGAGTACATGCGGCGCACCGCCTACGCGCTGCTCGACGAGATCGACGCCGTCGCCGAGCTGCTGGTCCGCGAGCAGGGCAAGGCGCGCGCCGAGGCCTACACGATGGAGCTGCTGCCGACGGTCGACGCGCTGCACTGGTGCGCGAAGGCGGGGCCGAAGATCCTCGCCGACGAGAAGGTGCGGATGACCCAGGCCTTCGCGCTCTCCAAGAAAGCGCACTTCTCCTATGAGCCGCTCGGCGTGGTCGGCGTGATCGCGCCCTGGAACTATCCCTGGTCGATCCCCTTCGGCGAGGTCGCGATCGCGCTGATGGCCGGCAACGGCGTGGTCCTCAAGCCGGCCAGCCTGACCCCGCTGCTGGGCGAGAGGATCCAGGCGATCTTCGAGAAGGGCGGCCTGCCGGAGGGGCTGGTGCGGACCGTCCACGGCGGCGGCGCGGTCGGCGAGGCGCTGGCCCGCTCCTCGGCCGCCAAGATCTTCTTCACCGGCTCGGTCGAGGTCGGCCGCCACGTCGGCGAGGTCTGCGCCTCGCTGCTGAAGGGCTCGGTGCTCGAGCTCGGCGGCAAGGACCCGATGATCGTCTGCGCCGACGCCGACCTCGACAACGCCGTCGCCGGCGCCGTCTGGGGCGGCTTCGCCAACGCCGGCCAGACCTGCTCGGGGATCGAGCGGGTCTACGTCGAGCGCGAGCTCGCCGAGCGCTTCGTCGCCGGCGTCGCCAGCGAGGCGCAGCGGCTGCGCCTCGGAGACCCGCTGGTCTGGGAGACCGAGATCGGGCCGATGACCTCCGAGGACCAGTACGAGACGGTGATCGAGCTGGTCGACGACGCCGTCGCCGCCGGCGCGACCAAGCTCTGCGGCGGCGCCACCGAGGTGCCGGGACTGCCCGGCAAGTTCATCGCCCCGGTCGTCCTCACCGGCGTCACCCACGAGACGCGGATCATGCGCGAGGAGGTCTTCGGGCCGGTCCTGCCGATCGTCGTCGTCGACTCCGAGCAGGAGGCGATCGAGCTCGCCAACGACTCCGAGTTCGGCCTCGGCGCCTCGGTCTGGACCGAGGATCGCGCCCGCGGCGAGCGGATCGCGCGGCGGCTCGAGTCGGGGATGGTCTGGATCAACGACCACTCCTTCAGCCACGGCACCTGCCAGTGCTCGTGGGGCGGCGTCAAGAACTCCGGCCTCGGCCGCTCGCACTCCAAATTCGGTTTCTACGAGTGCGTCAACATCAAGATGAACGCCTGGGAGCCGGGCCTCGCCCGCGACTTCTGGTGGCACCCCTACGACCGCACCCTGGGCGAAGCGGTGCGGGCCTCGGCGAAGCTCCTCTACGGGCGCGGCGCGCTGCGCGCGCAGGCGCTGCGCGAGGGCGCGGCGCCGCTGCTCAAGATCGGCCGCCGCACCCTGCGCAAACGCAGCTGAGCGCGAAGGCCGACGGGCCGATTTCGGGAAGCATGCTCACGAAATCGGCCCATCGGTCCACCCGGGTCAGCCGCCGAGGATCGTCTTGGTCCGCGATTTGGCGCCGAGGCACTTGTAGATCGTGCCTGCGGTGCCCTCGCTGACCGGCTTCACTTCGGCGTAGACCTTGATCGGGACTTCGCCCTTGTAGTCCGGTTCGGCTTTCCAGGAGCCGGTGCTCGAGGTCGTGGTCGAGCCGATCCTGCCGAACCCGACCTGCTTGATCACGACGGTGCGGCTCTCGGTGCAGTTGGGGTTGTTGGCGCTGACCTTGCCGGCGTTGGCGTAGGGGTTGGTGGTGATCGTCGACTCGATTTCGACCGTCTGGCCCGGGTGCGGCGCGGCGAGGCCGGCGACCGGGATCGCGAGGGCGAGCGCCGCAACCGCCGCCGCGACCACGCCGAGGACTCTTCTGCTGTTCTTCATCTGGCTTCTCCTTGAGATCGCTCGGCGCTCCCCGATGAGTGGTCATCCGCCGAAAGTGCCGCGGCAGCCTAGAGCAGCCGGCCGATTCCGGCCAGACCCCGAAAGCCGCCAGGGGGGAGAATCCCCCAGTGCCCGATTTGCAGGAGAAGTCCCACTCGGCGGCGGCCGGGCCGGCGGTCGCGGTCGCCGGGCTGCGCCGCGACTACGGCGACCGGGCGGCGCTCGACGGGGTCGACTTCGAGCTCGCCGCCGGGGCGACGATGGTCGTGCTCGGCCCCAACGGCGCCGGCAAGACGACGCTCTTGCGGATCCTGGCGACGCTGCTGCGGCCGAGCGGCGGCGAGGTGCTGGTGCTCGGCTGCGCGCTGCCGAAGGAGGCCTGGAAGCTGCGCGGCAGGATCGGCTACCTCGGCCACGAGCCGCTGCTCTACCGCGACCTCTCGGGACGCGAGAACCTGCGCTTCCACGCCAAGCTGCACGGGATCGTCGGCGAGCAAGCGGAGGCGCGGATCCGGGAGGTCCTCGTCGCCGCCGGGATGGACCGCCGCGGCGACGACCGCGTCGCCGACCTCTCGGCCGGGATGCGGCAGCGGCTGGCGATCTGCCGCTGCGTCCTGCACGAACCGGAGCTGCTGCTGCTCGACGAGCCCGACTCGAACCTCGACGCCGAGGGGCGCGAGGCGGCGCGGGAGCTGATCGGTCCCGGCCGCGGCCACGCCCGGGTCATCGTCACCCACGACCCAGAGCGCTTCCTGCCCGAGGCCGACCGGGTGCTGCGGCTGGGGATCGGCGAGCTGGCGGCGATCTCGTGAGGGTTCCGGCACAAGCGGTGACGGTCTCGTGACCTCCTCGCGCGTCGCCTTCGCGGCGATCCTCGCCAAGGACCTGCGCTCGGAGCTGCGCACCCTGCAGTCGCTGCCGGCGATGGCGCTCTTCGCCGTCACCGCCTTCATCATCTTCCGCTTCGGGCTCGACCGCACCAGCCTCTCCGGCTCGCTCGCCTCGGGGGTGCTGTGGGCGACGCTGCTGTTCGCCGCGGTGCTCGGGATCAACCGCCTCTTCGTCGCCGAGCGCGAGGAGGGCGGCTTCGACGCGATCCGCCTGGCGCCGATCGACCGCAGCGTCCTCTTCGCCGCCAAGGCGGCGGCGCTGATCGTCTACCTGGCGGCGCTGGAGCTGGTCGCGGTGCCGATCTTCGCGATCTTCTTCCTCGACTCGGCGGCGGCGCTCGGCCCGCTCGTCGCGGTCCTCCTGCTCGCCGACCTCGGCCTCGCGGTGGTCGGCACCCTGATCTCCTCGATGGCGGTCAACTCGCGCGCCCGCGACCTGCTGGTGCCGCTGGTCCTGCTGCCCCTGGTGGTGCCGCTGATGATCGCCGCCAGCGGCGCCACCGAGCCGCTGCTGGCGCTGGGCGGTCCCGGTTACCACCGCTTCGGAACCTGGCTGATGGTCCTCGGTCTATACGATCTGATCTTCGCCCTCGTCGGATGGGCCGTGTTCGACTTCCTCCTCGAGGATTGACCCGACCCGGGCGAACTATCCCCCAGACCAGATGTACGGCAAAGGACTCCGAACCCTCTCGATCGCGACCGTCGTGGCGTTCGCCGCGGGCTTCTCGCTGGTCTTCTTCTACGCGCCGCTGGACGCCGACCAGGGCTTCATCCAGAAGGTCTTCTACCTGCACGTGCCGCTCGCCTCGACGGCGCTGATCGGCTTCGTCATCGGCGGCGTCTTCGCGATCCTCCACCTGCGCAGCGACGACAGCAAGTGGGACGCCTACTCCTACGTGGCGATCCACATCTCGGTGATCTTCGGCGTCGGGGTGCTGATCACCGGCGCGATCTGGGCCAAGGCCTCGTGGGGCCACTGGTGGGTCTGGGACGAGCCGACGCTGGTCAGCTTCCTGATCGTCTTCCTCCTCTACTGCACCTACTACCCGTTCCGCTACGCGATCGAGGACCGCGACCGCCAGGCGCGCTACGCCTCGGTCTTCGCGGTCACCGCCGGCGCCTTCGTGCCGCTCAACTTCCTCGCCGTGCGGATGGCGCAGCAGCTCGTCCATCCGCGCGTCTTCGCCACCTCCGAAGGCGGCCTGCCGGGCTCGATGATGCTGACCTTCCTCGTCTGCTTCGCCGCGATGGCGCTGCTCTGGGTGACGCTGGTGAAGTTCGAGCTGACCGCGAAGAGCGCCTCCGGACAGGTGAAGCGGCTGCGCCGCGCGCTCGACGCCCCGGGCCCGGCCGGCTCCTCGCGGATCGCGCCGGAGGTGAGCTGATGCCACTCGCCGAGCTGATGCCGCTCGCCGACCTGCTGCCGCTCGCCGCCCCGGCGCTGCCGCTCGACGAGGCCGGCAAGTACGTCGCCGGCGCCTACATCGTCTTCGTCCTGCTGCTGGTGATCTACGTCGGGATCATGGCGACGAAACTGCAACGGATCGAGAAAGAACTGCGCGAGGTGGCGAGCGTCGCCGAGCGCAAGGCCTCAGAGGCGAAGGCCGAGGCCGACCGCGAGGTGCGCGCCTGATGTCTGAGCTTCTCGGGCTCGGCGTCTCCCACAAGACGGCGCCGCTGGAGCTGCGCGAGCGGCTCTCGCTGACCGAGGGCAGCGCGGTCAGCGCCCTGCGCGAGCTGACCGCGGCGGCGGGGATCCACGAGGCGGGGGCGATCTCGACCTGCAACCGCACCGAGCTCTACCTGATCGTCTCCGACCCGGTCGAGGCCGAGTCGACCGCGCTCGGCGTGCTCAGCCGCCAGGCGGAGATCCGCCCGACCGAGCTGCTCGGCCACCTCTACTCCTACCGCTCGACCGAGGCGGCGCGGCACCTGCTGCGGGTCACCGCCGGGCTCGACTCGATGATCGTCGGCGAGGCCGAGATCCAGGGTCAGGTCAAACGCGCCTACGAGCTGGCGCTGGTCGAGGGGGCGACCGGGCCGATCCTCAACCGCCTCTTCCGCGGCGCCCTCACCACCGGCGGCCGGGTGCGCGAGGAGACGGGGATCTCCGAGAAGGGGGTCTCGATCCCCTCGGTCGCGGTCGAGCTGGCGCGGCGCGCGCTCGGCGACCTCGGCGAGCGCCGGGTGCTGGTGGTCGGCGCCGGCGAGACCGCCGAGCTGGTCGCCAGGGCGCTGGTCGCCCGCGGCGTCCGCACCGTCTTCGTCGCCAACCGCCATTACGACCGGGCGATCGGGCTGGCCCAGCGCTTCGACGGCACCGCGGTCCGCTTCGACGAGCTGCCGGCTCAGCTGGAAGCCACCGACATCGTCGTCTCGGCGACCAACTCGCCGCACCACATCGTCGAGCGCGAAGGGCTCGAGCAGGTGATGGCGGCGCGCGAGGGCCGGCCGCTGATCGCGATCGACATCGCCGTCCCCCGCGACATCGAGCCCGAGTGCCGCGAGATCGCCGGGGTCAGCGTCTACGACATCGACGACGTGCAGCAGATCGTCGAACGCAACGCCAGCGGCCGCGAGGCCGAGGCGCCCGGGGCGGAGCGGATCGTCGAGGCCGAACTCGACCGCTTCGAGCGCTGGCTCGCCTCGCTGGAAGTGGTGCCGACGATCACCGCGCTGCGGGGCCGCGGCGACGAGGTCGTGCGGCGGGTCCTGGCCGAGAACGAGAACCGCTGGGAGAGCCTCGGCGAGGCCGACCGCGAGCGGGTCGAGGCGCTGGCGCGGGCGGTGGCCTCGCGGTTGCTGCACGAGCCGACCCTGCGGATGCGCCGCGCCGCCGGCTCCGACGACGCCTACGAGTACCTCAGCGCGCTGCGCGAACTGTTCGGTCTCGACGTCGAGACCGAGCCCGAGGCCGGGACGGCGCGCGGCAACGTCACCGAGCTGCGCCGCAAATCCAGCTAGCTTCCCGGCGATGGCCCTGCGCCTAGCGACCCGAGGCAGCGCCCTCGCGCTGACCCAGGCACGCTGGGTCGCCGAGCGGCTGGGCGGCGCCGAGCTGATCGAGGCGAGCTCCGACGGCGAGCCGGGCGACAAGTCGCGCTTCGTGCGCGGGGTCGAGCGGGCGCTGCTGGCTGGCGAGGCCGAGGTCGGCGTTCACTCGGCCAAGGACCTGCCCGGCGCCGACATGCCGCTCGGGCTCGAGATCGCCGCCGTACCGGTCCGCGAGGACCCGGCCGACGCCTGGATCGGGCCCGGGACCTCGCTCCAGGACGTGCCCGAGGGAGCGCGGGTCGGCACCGCCAGCCTGCGCCGCCGCGCCCAGCTGCTGGCGGCGCGGCCCGACCTGCGGGTGCGGGAGCTGCACGGCAACGTCGACACGCGGCTGGGCAAGCTCGCCGATGGCGACCTCGACGCGATCGTGCTCGCCGCCGCGGGCCTGCGGCGGCTCGGCCGCGAGGGCGAGATCTCCTTCCGCCTGGACCGGGACGCGATGGTGCCGGCGCCGGGCCAGGGAGCGCTGGCGCTGCAGATCCGCGAGGGCGACGAGGAGACGGCGCGGGCGCTGGCGGCGATCGGCGAGGACCGGGCGCTGCGCGAGCTGACCGCCGAGCGGGCGGCGGTGGCGCCGCTGGGCGCCAGCTGCGCCACCCCGGTCGGCATCCACGCCCGGGTCGACGGCGAGTCGCTGGCGCTGACCGCCTTCGTCGGCCTGCCCGACGGCAGCGAGTGGATCCGCGACGCGCTCGAGGCCGACGCCGCCGAGCCGCTCGAAGCCGGCACCGAGCTGGCCGAGCGCCTGATCGCCGCCGGCGCCGCCGACCTGATCGCCCGGGCCGAGACCCTCGCCGCCGATGGGCCGATTTCGGGAAATATGGGGACGAAATCGGCCCGTCGACCGCGGCGACCTGGGGAGGATGCGTGAACGCTCGAGGGGGGGTCGTGTATTTGGTCGGGGCCGGGCCGGGGGATCCGGGGTTGATGACGGCTCGGTCGCTGGCGCTGATCGCCGCCGCCGATTCGATCTTCTACGACCGGCTGATCCCGCCGGGGGCGCTGGCGGGCGCCCGCGAGGACGCCGAGCTGGTCTACGTCGGCAAGGCGCCGGGGAAGCCCTCGGTGCCGCAGGAGGAGATCGGCGAGCGGCTGGTCGCCGCGGCGCGGGCGGGGCGCAGCGTGGTGCGGCTGAAGGGCGGCGACCCGTTTGTCTTCGGCCGCGGCGGCGAGGAGGGCGAGGCGCTGCGGGCGGCCGGGGTCGAGTTCGAGGTCGTCCCCGGAGTGACCGCCGGAGTGGCCGCCAGCGCCTACGCCGGGATCCCGGTGACCCACCGCGACGACGCCTCGGCGGTCGCCTTCGTCACCGGCCACGAGGACCCGGTGAAGACCGAGTCGGCGCTCGACTGGGAGGCGCTCGCTCGCTTCCCCGGGACCCTGGTCTTCTACATGGGCGTCAAACGGCTGCGCGACAACGCGGCCGCGCTGATCGCCGCGGGACGCGACGGCGACGAGCCCGCCGCCGCGATCGAACGCGGCACCTGGCCCGAGCAGCGGACCGTGGTCGCGACCCTGGAGACGATCGCCGATGCGGTCGAGCGCGAGGGGATCGGCGCTCCGGCCCTGGTCGTGGTCGGCGCGGTCGCGGCCCGCCGCGAGCAGCTCGGCTGGCTCGAGCGCCGACCGCTGCACGGCCGAACCGTGGTCGTCACCCGCGCCCGCGCCCAGGCCAGCAGCCTGGCGGGGACGCTGCGCGAGCTCGGCGCGGCGGTGGTCGAGCTGCCGGCGATCCGGATCGAGGCGCTGGTCGAGAGCGCGGAGGCGCGCGCCGCCGCGGCAGCGATCGAGGAGTACTCGCTGATCTGCCTGACCAGCCCGAACGGGGTGCGGCTGCTGTTCGCGGCGCTGGCGGCGGCGGGCAAGGACGCGCGGGCGCTGGCCGGCGCGACGGTCGCCGCGATCGGGCCCGGAACCGAGCGCGAGCTCGCCGCTCGCGGCATCGGCGCCGACGTCGTCCCCGAGCGCTTCGTCGCCGAGGCGCTGGTCGCGGCGCTGGCCGGAGTCGAGGTGGCGGGCAGGCGGGTGCTCATCGCCCGCGCCGCCGAGGCCCGCGAGGTGCTGCCTGAGGCGCTGCGCGAGCGCGGTGCCGAGGTCGACGTCGTCGCCCTCTACGAGACGGTCCGCGAGCAGCCCGAGGAGGAGGCCGTAGCCGCCGCCCAGGGCGCCGACTACGTCACCTTCACCTCCTCCTCGACGGTCCGCAACCTGGTCGAGGCACTCGGCGATCGCTTCCCGGCGGCGGCGCGCGTCGTCTCGATCGGCCCGGTGACCAGCGAGACCGCCCGCGAGCTCGGCCTCCGCGTCGACGTCGAGGCCAAGCGCCACGACGTCGACGGCCTCCTCGCCGCCCTGCTCGCCGACGCCGGCGCCTAGGCCTCGTCTTTCGTATGCCTGTGGCATACAAAAGACGAGGGGCTCGGAGGTTCGGGGCACCGTGGCGGCATTACGCCGAGACCGACTCGACCAACACCCGCGCCCGCGAGCTGGCCGCCGCCGGGGCGCCGGGCGGGACGGTCGTCACCGCCGCCGAGCAGACCGCCGGCCGCGGCCGGCAGGGGCGGACCTGGACGGCGCCGCCGCAGAAGGCACTGCTCTACTCGGCGCTGCTGCGCCCCCTCGACGACCGCCACACGCTGCTGCCGCTGGCCGTCCCGCTTGCCGTCTGCGAAGCGGCCGAGGCGCTGCGGCCGGAGCTCGAGTGCGGGGTCAAGTGGCCGAACGACGTCCTCGTCGCCGGCCGCAAGCTGGCTGGCATCCTGATCGAGGCCCGCCCCCGGGACGGCTGGGCGGTGATCGGCGTCGGCCTCAACCTGACCATCAGCCGCGATGAGTTCCCCTCCGAGCTGCGCGAGACCGCCACGTCGATCTGGCCCGACCGTCCAGCTGTTCCTTATCCACACTGTTCCGGGATAAGGAACAGCCCAGCGGGGGTGCTGAGTGAGCGGCTCGGGGCTTGGTTCGAGGCCGGGGCCGACGAGGTCCTCACCGCCTGGCGGGAGCGCGACGCGCTGTTCGGGCGGGAGATCGCTTGGGACGGAGGATCCGGAATCGCCGACGGGGTCGACGAGCGGGGGTTCCTACTCGTCCGGCTCGCCGACGGGGACCGCGTCGCCCTCGGCGCCGGCGAGGTCCACCTGACCCGCCTCTGAGTCGCCGCCGCTCGCGTCCTCGCCGTCGCCGCCAGCCGGATCGCCCTCGGAGGATTCTTTCGCCGCCCGTTTGCGGGTGCGCCGCTTCCGCGCTTTCGCTTTCGCCTCGTCTTTGTCCTTGGATTTGGACTTCGCTTTGGCTTTCGCCCTGCCTTTGCCCTTCGGCTTCGCCGCGGCCCCGGAGTCGGCCTCGGGTTCCCTCGCGCCGCGGCCCTCGGCCTCCAGCCCTCGGCCGTTGTCGGCCTCCGGCGCACCGCCGTTGCTCGACTCCTCGGTGCCCGTCGCGGTGCCCGGCGCCGCCTCCTCGGCGCTGATCGCCTCCACGGCCTCGTCGCCGTTCGCCGCTCCGTTGGCGCCGCCGTTGCCGTTCGCCTCGCCGTTCTCGCCGCCGCCGTTGCGCTTGCCGCGCCGGCGCCGGCGCTTGCCGCCTTTGGGGAAGTTGCGCAGCAGCTCGCGCGCGACCCCGGACGGTTTCCGCGCCATCCGCATCCGCGCCCCGCGCAGCACCTCCTCGCCCTCGGGCGTGTGCGAGACCGCGGCGGCGAGCAACGAGACCGCCAGCCGCCGGTCCTGTTTGCGCGCCGCGTGGACCAGCCGCCGGGCGTTGCGCCCGTGCGCCCGGCCGGACGAGTTGACCAGCAGGCCGAGCAGCCGCTTCGTCTCCGGCCAGCGCTGCACCGCGTACTCCTCGTGCAGCTCGCGGGTGTAGGAGGCGAGCCGCCAGACCCAGGCCTGCGCCTGGTCGCGGCGGCCGATCCGCTTGTCGACCAGCGCCTGCAGCAGCGCCTTCGTCCCCGCCCGCTTGTCCTCGCGGCTCCAGGTGCCGACGATGTCGATCGCGTCGTCGAAGGCGTCGGCGTCGCCGAGGTCGGCGATCTCGCCCAGCGCTTTCAGCCGCAGCTGCGAGTTGCGGTTGCGCTGCACGCAGGTAAGCAGGAAGCGGCGGCGCAGTTCCTTGGTGCGGTCGTTCTGCAGCATCGCCCGCGCTCGCCGCCAGCCCTGGGTGTTGACCCGGGCGCCGGCCAGCGCCGCCCAGGCGTGCTGCTCGGGGTAGTTGAGGTTCTCGACCGCGATCCGCCAGATCTCGCGTTCCAGCACCTCCATCCGCTTCGCCTCGTCGTCGGAGACCGGGACGATCCGCCGCTCGACCCGCACCTTGCGGCCGCGGCCGCGCCGCACCGGGCCGACGACGATCGCGCCGCCGCGGTAGACGTCGCGGTCGAGCAGGCTGTGGAGGGTGACGATCGACTCGTCGTGGGTGGTCGCCGGATGGACGAAGTCGAGCACCAGGCCCGCCTCCTTGCCCGGCGCCCGCCGGGTAACACGGCCGACCCGCTGCTGGTAGATCCGCCGCGAGGCGGTCGGCGCCAGGTGCATGCAGATCGTCGCCCGGGGGCTGTTCCAGCCCTCGGCCAGGAGCATCGCGTTGCAGAGCACGTCGACGTCGCCGCGTTCGAAGCCGGCGAGGATCTCGGCCAGCTCGCGCTTCGGCGTCTCGCCGGAGACGGCCTGGGCGTTGATCCCGGCATCGCGGAACGCTTTCGCGACGTTCTTCGCGTGCTGGACCCCGGCGGTGTAGACGACCCCCGGCACCTTGCGGAAGCGCGAGCGGTAGAGGTCGGCGATCGCGACGTTGAAGGGCTCTTGGTCGAGCAGCGCGGCCAGCTCCTCCTGGTCGAAGTCCTGGTCGACCTCGCCTTTGCGCAGCGGCACCTTGGCGATCGTCCGCACCCCCGGGCCGGGCGGAATCCGCAAACACCGCAGCGGCGCGATCACCCCGCGCCGCGCCGCCTGGGCGAGGTCGAAGCGCGAGGTCTGGGTCGGGAAGAGGTCGGCGACGTGGCGTGCGATCAGCGCCCCGGTGGCGGTCATCCCGATGTAGACGGGGCCGACCCAGTCGCGGATGCAGGCGCTGGTTTTCTCACCCAGCGCGGTGTGCGCCTCGTCGCAGATGACGATCGAATAGGCGTCGGAGATCCGCTTGTGGTTGCGGACGAACCACTGGTAGGTCTCGACCGTGACCGGGCCTTCGGCGTCGTCGCGGTTGTCGAGCAGCGGCGGCCGCAGGCGCTCCTTGTAGCCGCGGTCGGAGATCTCGCCGATGAACTGGTCGACCAGGTTGCGGCGGTGGGTGAGGATCAGGACGCCGCCGGTGCGGGTCGCCTCGATGAAGCCGACCGCGGCGACGGTCTTGCCGGCGCCGGTCGCGTGCTCGAACCAGAAGCGGCGGTTGGCGCCGGGGTCGTCGGGCGCCTCCTCGACCACCTCCTCGTCCTCGTCGGCCGGCGCTTCCTGCCAGTCCTGCGGCTCCTCGTCCTCCTCGCCGCCGTTCTCCTCGGCGTCGACCTCGTCGGCCTCGTCGCCGTCCTCGAGCTCCTCCTCCGCCTCGACGCGCTCCTCGTGCAGGACCTCCGGCCCGTCGCCGTTGCGGCGCTCGTCGTCGGTCTGCTCCTGCTGCTGCGCCATCAGCTCGGCGAGGGTGCCGGACAGCGCGTCGACCTGGTGCGGGTTCAGTTCCGCGCCGTCGCGCAGCTTCGGCGGTTCGTCGGCGAGCAGCCGCTCGAGCCCGAGCAGCAGCGAGAAGTCGCGGCGCCACTCGATCGAGGGATGCTCGGCGCCGGCCGCGATCTCCGCCAGGGCGCCGTCGAGGGCGCGGCGGCGGGCGGTGCCGGGGGCGAGCGCCTCGGGGCCCTCGCCGTCGAGCAGGAAGGGCTCGCGGGCGAACGCTTCCGCCCGCTCGATGTCGGCGCTTGAAGGAACTGCCGCACTGGCGGCAACGTCGCTGGGTTTGGCCATCAAAGGCTTCTGGGTTGGGCCTACGCCGCGAGCACGAGACGAACAGCGGAGGCAAGGGTGTAACGAGGCTGCCGAGAGAGCGGATCCCGTCCCCCCGGAGATCTCAAGCGGTCCGCGAACCACGGACCTTACCTCTCCGTATTGTAATCACGACGCGGATGCACCGGCGACTCGCACCCCTCCTGGCGCTCTTCGCGCTGCTGATCGCGGCGCTGGCGGCGGCTGGCTGCGGCGGCTCCGGCGGCGGCTCGACGGGCTCGTCTCACCCCGACTACGCGCAGGCCCTGCAGGGCTCACCGGCGCCCCTCGCCGCCCTCCACGAGCAGGAAGGCAAGCTGCTGCCGGGCGGCGCCTCGGCCTTCGAAAAGCGGCTGCGGGAGCTGCGCGGCTACCCGGTGGTGGCCAACGTCTGGGCCTCCTGGTGCGGTCCCTGCCAGTTCGAGTTCCCGGTCCTGCAGAAGCTCTCGGCCCGCTACGGCAAACGGGTCGCCTTCATCGGCGTCAACTCCGAAGACGACGAAGCGGCGGCAAAGACCTTCCTGCGCGAAGAACCGGTTCCCTATCCGAGCTACATCGACTCCGACAAAGCGATCGCCCGCAGCCTCGGCGCCTCGGTCGGCCTCCCCGACACCGCCTTCTTCGACAAGCGGGGCAAGCTCGTCTACCTGAAGCAGGGCCCCTACGCGCACGATTCCGAACTCGAAGAACAAATCCAGCGCTTCGCGCTGGAAGACAGATAATTAGACAGGCATGGATGCCTACCTCATCATCGCCCTCGTCGCCGCCGGGCTGCTGCTGGCCGAGGCGGTGCTGCCGACCGGCGGTGCCCTCGGGCTGATCGGGGTCGTCGGCTTCTTCGCCGCCGGGGTGATCGGCATCGCCCAGGGCGGTAGCACCGCCGACGCGGTCGGCGGTGCGCTGATCGCGCTGGCGGTCGTCTCCGCGATCGGCCTCTGGTTCGTCGCCCGCAAGGTCTACGACGCGCAGCGCAACACGCCGCCTCAGGTCGGGCCGGAGGAGATGGTCGGCGGCAGCGCCGAGGCCCGGACCGACCTCGATCCCAGCGGCCAGGTCTTCACCCACGGGACGCTGTGGTCGGCGCGGCTGGCGGCCGGCGAGGGCCAGGTGCGGGCGGGCGATAGGGTGATCGTCGAGGCGGTCGACGGGCTGACCCTGGTGGTGCGCCCGCAGCCGCAACCCGTGCAGGCAAGCGAAGGGAGCGGCTGATGGACGTCGTGATCGGGATCGTCGTGGTGCTGCTGTTCTTCGCGCTGATCGTCGGCGCGGCCTCGATCCGGGTGCTGCGCGAGTACGAGCGCGGCGTGATCTTCCGCCTCGGACGACTGATCGCGACCAAGGGCCCGGGCCTGATCCTGCTGATCCCGCTGGTCGACCGGATGGTCAAGATCGACCTGCGGACGGTGACGCTCAACGTCCCGCCGCAGGAGATCATCACCCGCGACAACGTCCCCTGCCGGGTCAACGCGGTCGCCTACTTCCGCGTCACCGATCAGAACCGCGCCGTGGTCGAGGTCGAGAACTACCTGATCGCGACCTCGCAGATCTCGCAGACGTCGCTGCGCTCGGTGCTCGGCAAGGCCGAGCTCGACCAACTGCTGGCCGACCGCGAGCGGCTGAACGAAGAGCTGCAGAAGATCATCGACGAGTCGACCGAGCCATGGGGCGTGAAGGTCACCGCGGTCGAGATCAAGGACGTCGAGATCCCCGACCAGATGCAGCGGGCGATGGCCCGCCAGGCCGAGGCCGAGCGCGAGCGGCGAGCGAAGATCATCAACTCCGAGGGCGAGTACCAGGCGGCGCAGAAGCTCACCGACGCGGCCGACATCATCAGCACCAACCCCGCCTCGCTGCAGCTGCGCTACCTGCAGACGCTGCTCGAAATCGGCTCGAACCAGAACACCACCGTGGTCTTTCCGCTGCCGATGGACGTGCTCGAGCCGTTCATCGGACGATCCGATCATGCCGCGGGCGGCAGCAAGGCGAAACCGCCCAAACCGCCGAAAGAAGGGCCCCGCCCCGACGTCCCGGCCGACCCGCTCGTCGGCGAGGGAACTGAGCCGCCCGGCGATCTGCCACCCTCTCGCACCTGAGCTCCTCCAGCGCCACCGACGTCGCCACCGCGCCCGAGATCCGCCTCGACCAGCTGACGGGGCTGAGGACGATCCTCGCCCCGGGCCGCGCCGCGCGTCCCGACAACTTCCAGACCCGGCGCAGCGAGCCGAAGGGCGGCGAGAACTGCCCCTTCTGCGAGGGCCACGAGGACCGCACTCCACCGGAGGTCTTCGCCCTGCGGCCCGGCGGCGGCGCGCCGAACAGCGGCGGGTGGCAGACGCGGGTGGTGCCGAACCTCTACCCGGCGCTCGGCGTGCCCGATGGCGAGGGCGCCCCGAGCGGCGCGGGCGCGGCTGGCAGCCCCGGTGCCGAGGCGGGCGCCTTCGCCTCCAGCGGCGACCCGCTGCTCGCCTCGCGCCGGGCCGGCGAACCCGACCTCTTCTCGGCCCGGCCGGCGGCCGGCGCCCACGAGGTGGTGGTCCACTCGCCGCGCCACGTCACCGCGATGGCCGAGCTCGACGACGCCGAGTTCGACGCCGCCGTCGCCACCTGGCGCGAGCGGATGCGCGCCCACGCGGGCGCCTCCTACCGGCAGCTGATCGTCAACGAGGGCGGCGGCGCCGGCGCCTCGCTCGAGCACAGCCACGCTCAGCTCTACGCGCTGACCTTCGTGCCGGCGGAGGTGGCGCGCGAGCGCGAGCGGGCCGGCGCGTACGCCGAACGGACCGCCGGCGCCGGGCTGCTCTCCGACGTCCTGGTCGAGGAGGTGCGGCGGAACTCGCGGCTGGTGGCGATCGACGAGGAGGCGGCGCTGATCTGCCCCTGGGCGTCGCGCTCGCCGTTCGAGCTGCGGGTGGTGCCGCGGCGCGAAGCCGCCAGCTTCGAGGACGACACCGCCGGCGCGGCGATGCTGCGCACCGCGATGCGCCTGCTCGCCGAGCGCTTCGGCGGCCCGCCCGAGCTGAACCTCTGGGTGCGGACCGCGCCGCGCGGCGCCGAGCAGTTCCACTGGCACGTCGACATCGCGCCGCGGCTGACGATCAAGGCCGGCTTCGAGCTGGCGACCGGGATCGACATCAACGTCTACCCGCCGGAGCGGGCGGCCGCCGACCTGCGCGAGTGCCTGCCGGCCTAAGCCGTCCGTCGAACGCTAGGCGGGAACAGCCGCGAGGATCGCGTCGAGCAGGCCCGGGAACTCGGCGTCGATCTGCTCGCGGCGCAGGCTGGTGAGCTTGCGGGTGCCGTCGCGGCGCTGCTCGATCAGGCCCGCCTCGCGCAGCACCCGGAAGTGGTGGGTGCGGGTCGATTTGCCGACGCCCAGCTCGATCTGGCCGCAGGGGACCGGCGCCTCGCTGGCGGCGAGCTCGCGGACGATCTTGCGTCGCTGCGGGTCGCTGAGGGCGTGGAGAATCAGCGAGAGGTCGAGCTCGAAGCTGTCCAGTTGGCCCGTTGCCATGCGTCGATTATACGAGGAAATCGACCTTGGTACGATAATCATCGAACTTTGAGGCCCGTCGCGATCGCCTCACGCCCGACCCTCCCGATGCGTTCAATCCCGAGATGAGACTTCGCCGCTCCGACGCCCTGCTGATCGTGGTCTGCCTGGCGCAGTTCATGGTCATCCTCGACATCGCGATCGTCAACGTCGCCCTGCCCTCGATCCAGGACTCGCTGCACTTCTCCGACACCGGCCTGCAGTGGGTGGTCAACGCCTACACGCTGGTCTTCGCCGGCACCCTGATGCTCGGCGGCCGGGCCAGCGACCTGCTCAGGCGGCGGACGGTCTTCCTCGGCGGGATGGGCCTGTTCGCGGCCGCCTCCCTGGTCTGCGCGCTTGCCGACACCCAGGGCCTGCTGGTCGGCGCGCGGGCGCTTCAGGGCCTCGGCGCGGCGGTGATCTCGGCCGCCAGCCTGGCGATCGTCACCTCCTCCTTCGCCGAGGGTGCCGAGCGCAACCGGGCGCTCGGGCTGTGGGCGGCGATGGGAGGCATCGGCGGCAGCGCCGGCGTCCTGCTCGGCGGCATCCTCACCGAAGCCTTCTCCTGGCCGGCGATCTTCTTCCTCAACGTCCCGATCGGGATCGCGGTGCTCCTCGCCGGCCGGCGCCTGATTCCGGTCGAGGGGGCCGCCGACCACGAGCGCAGCTTCGACTTCGCCGGCGCGGTGCTGATCAGCGGCGGCCTCTCGGCGCTGGTCTACGGGATCGTCCGCACCGACACGCTCGGCTGGGGAGCGGCGGGGGTGCTGTTGCCGATCGCCGGCGGCCTGCTGGCGCTGGCGGCCTTTGTTCTGGTCGAGGGCCGGATCGCCCGCGACCCGCTGATCCCCCTCGACGTCTTCAGGATGCCGCAGCTGCGCGCGGCCAACCTGATCGTCGCCCTGCTCTTCTCGGCCTTGTTCGGCATGTGGTTCTTCGTCTCCCTCTACCTGCAGAAGGTGCAGGGCGACGATGCCCTGCTGGCCGGCATCTCCTTCCTGCCGATGACCCTGGCGGTCTTCGTCGCCTCGGCCACGGCGCCGAAGCTGGTGGCGCGCTTCGGCGTGCGACTAACCCTGGTGCTCGGGATGTCGATGGCAACGATCGGCTTCCTCATCCTCGCCACGATCACCCCGACCAGCGACTACGAGGTCGCCGTCCTTCCCGGCGGCGTCCTCGCCGCGTTCGGCGCGGGCTGGTCGCTGGTGCCCTCGACGATCGTCGCCGTCAAAGGCGTGCCGGCGGCGCAGAACGGTCTCGCCTCCGGGGTCGTCAACACCTCGCGCCTGGTCGGCGGCACCCTCGGCCTCGCCGTCCTCAGCACCCTCGCCACCTCGCACACCAACGGCCTGCTGAACAGCGGCCACGGCGCCTTCGACGCCCTGACCGACGGCTACAAGCTGGCCTTCCTGATCAGCGCCGGCGTCTGCGCCCTCGGCATCCTCGCCGCCGCCACCCTGATCCGCCGCACCCCCGACCCCGTCCCCCAAGCGGCCTAGCCGCGGGCCAAAATATCGGGGTACCGATCTTTTGGTCCCCAGAGCGCCCAAAATATCGGGGTACCGATGTTTTGGCCCCAGCGGGGCAGGAAAGATCGGTATCCAAGTAGGGTCCTCCCAGCGTGCCGCCGGACCCGCGCCCAATCCCCCGCTTCATCGCCGACACCAGCCAGGAGGGAATCGCTCACGGGCGCTTCGCTACCCGGCTGCGGGAGGAGTTCGTGCTTGCCTGCGACGCGATCGAGGACCTGCCCGCCGGCGTCGCTGTCGCCGAGGAGATCGACTGGTTTCCCGAGCGCGCCTGGGGCGGGCGCATCTGGGTTCCCGCCTCGGTCCGCAGCGAGAGCGAGGAGGGCCGGATCGAGCTCTTCGGCCACGTCTCCTACGTCCAGCCGCCCGGCGGCGAGCCCACCGACTTCGCCGCCAATGCCGACTTCACCGACGTCCTCGCCGAGGACAACCCCGATTGGAAAATCGACCTCAACGACGACGTCATCGGCCGCTGGCGGGGCGAGAACGGCCGCGCCGGCGCGGTCACCCTGGTCTGGGGCCGCCCCCTCGTCCGCGGCGCCGCCGCCGCCACCGCCGAGCTCGACGGCACCACGGTCGACCAGGAACCGATCTCGCAGGAGCGCTTCACCCTGATCGCCCTCGACGCCCTCGAGGCCTACGGCGACGACATCTACATGGAGGTCCGGCTCTGGAGCCAGCGCGGCCTCGCCCTGGCGGCGGAGAGCCTCTACGAAGCGTGATCGCCTGCGGCCCGCCGCGGCCACGGCGCGCCCGCCGCGTCTGAGCGACAATTGCCGCCGAGCCCCGATAGCTCAGCTGGATAGAGCGATCCCCTCCTAAGGGATAGGCCGCAGGTTCGAATCCTGCTCGGGGCGCTGCTTGCCTACAGGGTTTGCCGCTGTGGCCGCGTTTGCGGCGCGGTGGCGCGGACACAGAACGGACACGCTCTTTGTGTCCGGCGTTAGGCTTGTTCTCCTGCTCATTTTCTGTAGCCGATGCCTCGGCCGTCGCGGTGTCGCGCTCCCGCGCCGCCTTGATCGCCTCCTCTGCGGGCAGCTTGGGAGTGTCGTCCAACTCGTCGATGACATGTCCGTACGTCCGCAGGGTCATCTCGGCGCTGTGGCCCAGTTGCCGTGCGACGTAGATCACGCTGTGGCCCTCGTGCAACAGGAGCGAGGCGAAGCTGTGGCGCAGGTCGTATGGGCGTGGCTTCCCGATCTCCGCCGACTCGCAGCCCGGAACGAAGACTCGGCGGCGCCACTTCTCGAACCCGTTTGCCGACCATTCGCCGCCGTCCGAACTTGGGAACACGAACTCGTCGTCGCTCGGACCGCCGCTCGCGTCCTTCCATGCCTTCAAATCCTCAGCAACCGGAGAGAGGATGCGCACGGTCCTCCGCGTTCGAGTCTTCTCCGCGTTGACGATGATCGTCTGATCCTTGATGTGCCGCCAGCGGAGCCGCCTTAGCTCACCAGGCCGCACGCCCGTATAGGCGAGCACCGAGACAATCGTCGCCTCACGGACCGGGAGAGCGCGTATCAGTGCCTCAACCGTCGCAGGTGCAAGCGGGTGGACCTCCTCGCTCTGTGGCAGTGCCACCTTGCGGATCAGACGCTGCGGATTGGTGGTGATCCGCTTTGACTCGGCCGCTCGCTGCAAGATTGCGCCGAGCAGGATCACGGCCTTGTTGACCGCGTGTGGCTTCACGCCGTCGCGCACCATTTCCGACTGAAACGTCGCTACCGTCTCCGGGTCGATGTTCCGAAGCTGCATCCCTCCGAGGCGCGGGGAGACATGCTTGTCATATACGCACGCATACTTCTGCCGGGTGTTCCGTTTGAGATGCGCCGTGTGGGCTTTTGCCCAAACCTCCGTCACGTATTCGTCCAGTGATTCGGTTCCGGAATCACGGGCCGCAAGCTCTCCGAGTCGCTTCCTGCGCTTGACTTCTCCGTCAAAAGCAACGGCATCGCGTTTGTTGCCGATGACCCGCGAGCGCTCGTTGCCACCTTCATCACGCCACCGAACCCTCCACACGGAGCCGCCTTTACGCTCGACCTTTTCGATGCTCATCTCGGCCCCTCTTTGTCGAGTCGGTTGAAGGCAGCGGCGAGACTGGCGCCGCCAATTCCAGATTCACGAATCTCACGCCGCCCGATCGGCCGTGCAGCCTCGCGCGGCTCGATCCTGCTGGCCACAATCCATTCCGCTACCGCGCCAGGACTGATGCGGATGCGCCCGCACAGCTTCGACCCTTTAAGCTCACCTCGATTTATCGCACGGTAGATAGCCTGACGACTCAGGCCGTAGGCGTCGGCTACTTGGCGGGCGCTGAGTGCGGGTAGGACGTTAGACACGTTCTACGCCTCGTAGGCGGCCGTTGCGGATCGCCCAATCCAATAGCGGTGGCAGATTCTCCATCGCTCTCGGTCGATGGTCCTTTGGGTGTGCAGCACGCTTCCTGTGGTGCGGCTTAAATCTGCCCGGCGTCCCACAATGAACAATCCGGTCGTTCAGGCGCAGGACGCGGAACTCATGCCTCGGACACTCAGAGTTGCGGCACTCGAAAATGGCGGGAGTTTCCCGTAGGTGATCCGACCACACATGCCCAATCTCCCCCGATCTGCACGCCGGGCAAGCCACGCCTGGGTGGAGTTTTGCGAGCGAGTCTGCGTAGCAGCTCATATCCTCGGCACCTCGCTACCGGCTTCGTAGATGCCATAGCCGGATTTGACCAGCAAGCCCGCCTCAAGGCCATATTCCCTCGCGCGCTCCCACGTACCACTTGACTTGTCCTCGTCAAGCTGCTCGGCCAACGTCCCGATCTTGAGCGGTCCACTCTCCGCTAGGGCCTCGCGCATCTTGAGGGCAAGCACCTCGGCCTTGGATGGCTCTCTAGTTACCGCACCAAGGCTCACGACTGAGGCGGTCAGCAGACAGCCATCCTCGTTCTGAGCAGAGATCTGGATTTCCTCGGGCGGGGGTTCGATCCCGTTGCGTCGCTTCTCTACTCGTAGCTCCACCTCGAAGGCAGTATGTCCATCAACAGACGGCTCACCACGGTCGCCAGCCTTCTTGCTTAGAGTTACATGCGTGTCTGCCTGACCCGCCCACTGACGACCGCCCATCATCGCCTGACCACCACCCCTAGGTTGACCCGCCTGCGACTTGCGATGGTGATGGAACAAAACGACCGCAAGGTCAGCCTCCTCGGCGATAGCGCGGAGTCCCCTGTAGATCACCACGGCCTCCGAGTTGTTGTTCACATCCTCGACATTCGTGGCAGCCATCGCCGTGTCGACCAGGATCAGGTCTGCGTCGTGCTCAATGGCCTGCTCAAGTAGCCAGCGGTTCCAATCGGGATCGCCCAGCGCCACTCCCTGGCGGCTCGAATACCGTAGAGCGGGAACCTGCTCATTGGTGACACCGAGCGCTCGCAGCCTCCCTAGGATCACGGCAGCCGGATTCTCCTCATCCACGACGACGATTCGCCGCGCCTCAACTAATCGGCCGAGCCAGTCTGTTTCGGCGAGCGCAGCAGCGACCAGCGACAATGAGACCCAAGTCTTCCCCGCCCCAGTATCACTCGACACGATGTTGACGGTGCCGCGCTCAAAGAGTCCGCCCACGATGTAGCGCGGTGGCTCGGGCGGAGAGTCAAAATCCAGGTCAAGCCATTCGACCTCAGCGGGAGCGTTCGGCGTGCGCCCCCTTCGGGTGAGCTTGTCCTTGAGATCAGCAAGCGTGCCCGATGGCGGAGTTTGGTTGCCGCCCTCGGTGGAAGCATCGTCGGAGGCGGTTGAAGTGGGGTGGGGACCAGCCCATGGCTGGTCCCCCCACCAACCGCTGATGCTTTGCGGACTCTCCGCTACTACGCCGTAACCCTTAGTAAGGCGGTGGCGGAATCGGAGATCGGCCGTTTGATCCAGGTTCAAGTGATCCACCGCTACGCCCCAGCCCTTTCCGTCGCGGCGTCGAAATCGAAACCTCGGCGTCGGCTCAGGGCTCATGCCGCCAACCTCGCTGCCCACCCAATGATCCCGGCCAACTCGTCGTCATCGAGCGGCGAGGCACACGCGGTCGCGTTAACAGCGGCCAGGACTTCCTCAATCTCTAGCGCGCTGTACCCCTGACCACGCAGCCACCCTGCCCAACGAGTCAACTCAGAGTGGCGCTGGCCCTCCGGAATCACATCCAGTGGGACGAATCTGCTGTCGCTCTCGCCCAGAGTCTTTGACTGCCGATTGGAGTGCGTCTTGCCTTTCGCCCGCGCTTGGAACATGGAGGCCCCGACGACGGTCATCGGCATAAGCTTGTCCCAGGTCCAACCCCCTCCTTCTCGGACGGACGGTGGAGCTACCACGTAGCCGCCATTCGCCTTGAGATCGATGCCGGGAGCAATGGTGCCGTGGGAGGTTTTGATCTCCTCCTGGACGCCGTAGTAGAAGTGCCAACCGCCGCTCGCCGTCCTAGCCGTCAACGTGCCAGGCCATCTCGGATCGATTTGGCCTCCATTGCGCGGATCAACATCCACGACCGCCAGGCCGCCGCCGGTGGCGATCCCTATGTTTGCTGCGGGTTTGATCCTCCACCACCGCTCGATACGCTCAGGGTCGCTGCTGGCTTCCTTGACGCCGTGGCGCACTAAGCCGCCGTATGGCTCCTTGCGGTTCGGCCGAAGCGGCAGGACTCGAAAGCCTGCCTCCGCATATGCAATCGCTGCTTCGCGTAGAGAGTATGTCGGTATACTGTGTAATGCGTTAGTCGAGGCCGCTCCTTGGGGGGCGGCTTTGCTATTTGCCAACTCAGTCACCCACTCCGTTCAGCAGCCTTTCTAGGGCATTCTGCCTATCTGGATCGGCGAGCCGAAAGCCATGCTCGACCCGACTGATGGTGGGTTGGTCAACGCCAATAGCGGCTGCTAACTGAGCCTGGCTAAGACCGAGCTGTTCTCGTCTTTTCTTGATTTCGTTCATGTATGCATTATACCTCTTTGAGCAATGCATCTGAGATTTTTCAGTGTGAACGAGCGAGTGTCACACGGACGTCACACTGACACGACACAGAAGCTCTTTCGGTGTCACACTTGGAATTTGAGTCTCGTATGTCGAGGCTAGGGAACTCCTAACGATGCGGCGAATCAAAAAGGGGTGCTTACCCCCATCCATGCGGTGTCGGGGCTGGTGTGGAGATGGGATAGGCAATGGCTATGCGTAGCTCCGGCGCGAGCTTGCCGACCGCTGATCCACTAGAGCCCAGCGTGTGTCACACTTCCCTCATTTGGGGAGGTGTGACTGTTTAGCATGGCCGTAACCATAGGGACGCGACGCATGGGCTCCAGGCAGTGCTCACGCTCTCTGTCGCTCGGCTGAAAGCAGGACTGCTCGCACGGTCGAGGCGTGCCACCGTGCCCCGCCTTGCGCGGTCGGTACCCCGTCATCGTTGAGACGAGTCGCGATCTCTCGCAACGTGCCACCTTGCCGCCGTTCCGCGGCCACCTGATCGACAACATGATCTGGCAGCGCTCGCGGCCGTCCCAGCTGCACGCCTGCCGCTCGCTTTGCCGCAAGCGCTTCCTTAGTCCTCTGCCCGATCAAGCGGCGCTCGAACTGCGCAAAGGTGGCGAGGACGTTCGCCATCGCCTCTCCGGCCGGAGTGGTCGTATCCACGGCGCAGTCGAGCGCTACTAGCGCCCATCCCTGCTTCTGCGCCATTGCCATCAGCGCCGTGAAGTCGATCATTGATCGCGAGAGGCGGTCCAGCTTTGCGGCAACCAGCCCGTCCGCCTGATGGCGGCTCAATGCCCCTAACGCCGCTTGGATGCCGGGTCTCCGCAAGTCCTTTGCGGAGAACCCGGGGTCTTCGGCGACGTTGAGCAACTGCCAGCCGCGCCGCTCGCACTCCGCGGTGATTGCAGTCCGCTGTGCCTCAATCCCGGCCCCGCTTTCACCCTGCTCATCCGTTGAAACTCGGACGTAACCTATGACCTGCATGGGAGCTTAGACCTCCTGTGCCATGCCCCCGGCTGTTGGCGCAGCGCGGGGGCGCTTTCTCGTCGGCGTACACGAAACGACCGATTGGTGTACGGACGCCGTCTATGTCTGTCTCCAAAAGTAGCGCTGAATTCGCCGGCCGTCTACAAACCAGGTCACCGCGTATTGGCCGGGTGCGTGCGACCTCACCGCGTTCACGTAGAGCTGTCCCGCCGATGCTTGTTGATTCTCAGAGCAGCGAACTTGTCGAGATGGGAATCGGATGCACACCTTGTAGCCGGTGGTCACAGGGCTTTGAAAGAACAGGCCAATTTTGCTTCTCCGAGGGCAGGAGCCCGAGCGCCGAGCACTCGACGTGAGGCCGCAGGCAACGTAGGTCGCGAGTTGGGCCGATGAGGTGGGTTCGGGCGCCGGCGCCGGGGGAGCCGGAGGGGCAGGAGCCTGGACCGTAAAGCTCCAGATCGGTCCCGTCGCGATGTGGCCCGGCGTGTCGGCATAGAACCGAATGGCCTGCCAGTAGTAGGTCCCGGGGGGAAGGACTCTAGGTGCCTGAGAATTTCGGCATTCAGTCTCTTGCGCGTTCAGCGGGACGGCGATGCCGTAGGCAATCGTGAAAGCCGTCGCCAGTCCACCGTCCGGACCTACTTCCGGGGAAGTTGCGACCCGGACGGCGTAGTCGCGCCAGGTGACTGGGAGGAACGAGCTTTCGGTCGTCGCCGTTGGACACGTGAAATGCAGGGGACCTTGATTGAGGTCCGTGCCGTTCGGAAGGGACGCGCCGTTAGGCGGCGAGAGGCTTTCGATGGGCGGTTCCGCCGCGTCTGCTCGCCCGGTGAATAGAAGAAGAACTACCACGACGGCGAACCCGACGCCTCGACGCCAGGACCCTAGTGCGCAGATACGAGACACAGGCATGCGGAACCCCCATTGGCGATTGCGAACATCGGCAGGGTAGACCAAAGCGCTCCCGACCAAGACGCTCTGGACCGAATGGCAGGCAGCGTCGAGCATCCGGCCGATGGCTCGCCTTGATCATGACCCAGCCAAAGCCAGCGCGGCGTTCGGTGCCCGTCTCCGCGAACTCCGCGCCCAACACGACGTATCCCAAGACGAGCTTGGCCGCGAGGCAGACATTCACCCGACCGCCATAGGCCGCATGGAGCGGGGCGCACGAGAGCCGAGACTGACGACGATTCTTCGCTTGGCCCACGGCCTCGGTGTTGAGCCTGGCGATCTTGTTAATGGGCTCTCGCGCGACGGTACGACTCCCTGCTAGGTCCTCGCCTCCCTGAGTCGCGGGGCGAAGTGGACTAACGGAGTTGGCTCGTCAGCCGTTCGGCTCCTGGCGGAAGCCAGATATTCAGAAGTTGCCTCGGCTCTAGCTTCCAGAGGCCGCGTCCATATACCCGAGCCGTATCCTGAAGACGACTGAGCACGTCGTCAGACGACAGGATCCCAAACAGGTCATCGACGTCCACGCCAGGCCGAGGACGAACGATGAGCCACGAATTGAGGGGAACTGCGTCAGCCGTGTTGTGGACAAAGCGCGGCGTCGGGCGATTGAAGTAGGTGAAAAGGATTGGAGCTTCTGTAGGTATCTCGACATCAAACCAACGCCGACCAGCTTCCATTCGTTGACGTACTAGGTAGCGTTGCGTAACCCCTAACTCGCACTCTCCGAAATCGAGATAGTCCCTCAGCGGACCGCTTGGGGCAACCCGCCGAGGAGCCAAGATCCATCGAGCCACGTCATCGTCCATTTCAGCTAGGTTCGCCGAGCTGATGCGGGTGCCTTTGATGTGCCTAGGCGACGTCGCACAGGGCCTCAGCAAAGTTCGTCTGAGATTGAGTTCCTTGCGCCGCTTCTCGCTCAGGACGAAAAAGGAATTGAAGCCAGTCGCGACTCCCCGCCGGACCAACGCGATATCTCCCAATTGGATCCCGCTCGGCTGCTTTCGCGGCCTTGAGAGCCACGATTCCTTCGGCTCAAGGTGGATGCTCGTTCCCTGTGGGATATCTCCGGAGCCGGAAATCAGCAAGTTGGCCGCACTCGCGGCGCCAGGAAGGTCGATCACGCGGGTTCGCTTAGCTGGAACCCCCTTTCGAATCAGCGTGATCGCCGCCGTGGTTCTCACCCCAGGGAAAAGAAGGTGCTCGGCGGGAAATCGAACTACGGTGTCAACGTGGGCCTGGCTGAGGAGGAAGTCCCTTACCACCTTGCTATATCCCATCTCGAGCCAGTGACTCGGAGTAATAAAGGCGAGCCTGGCATCGGGTGCCGAAACCTCCAGGGCTCTAACCAGGAACAGGACATGCAAAGAGGAGAGCCCGGAGAGTCGTAGGCCCAGACGTGATTGAAACCCTTCGTGAATCCTTCGCTTTGACTCGGTTGGGATGTCGTGGTGCCGGGTGTACGGAGGGTTACAGATGACGGCGTCCGGGAACCCGAAGGAGTCGCTGCCGATCAAGAAGTTTCCGACAGTTAGCTCCATGTCCCCAATCTGCCGTATTCCGCGCGTGAGCTCTGCCATCGCGATTGCAAGCGGGTCCGAATCGACTCCAAGAAGATGAATAGGTTTGTCCCTCCGCTCGGCGGCGGCGGCGATCAGAAGCGAACCAGATCCACAGCCCGGATCGAGCACGTTTGAAGAGGGCTCTGCGAGCAGCCAATGAGCCATTGCTCGCGCGACCCACAAGGGCGTAAAAAACTGGCCGGGCGCTCTTCGGACATCTGCCGCGACCACTCGCTGGAAAGCCTCGCCAACGACGTCTCGTCCATCCGACCACGAGGGGTCCGGCTTTCGAACCGCCATCGCGGCGAGCGTTTCTCGAAATGCAGCTCGTCCGTCTTCCTCGCTGTTGAGCCGAGCGCGGGTCTCGGCGGTGAGAGCCTCCACGGCATCGCCGCTCGCAGCAGTGGGCTCAAATGGTTTTCGGTTCATTGTTTGATCAACGCCTGTCGATAGGCTGAAACGATCCTGGCTGGATCGTATGATTTCAGTCGAGACGGCGAATAAGGAGACATTCGTGCAGACCACGGAGCAGCACCGCAGGCAGCGCATCAAAGAACTCCTAGACGACCTGAACAAGCAGCCGCCGTCAAAACAGCCTGAAGCCGAACGGCTCCCCTCGATCGGCAGCGGCGAGGCCCTGATCTGCCAGGTCATCACGATGGGAATCGACGACATCGTGCTGAATCCGAACTCTCACCGGATTAAGGCACAGCTGCACGACGATCCCGAGTGGAAAGAGCTCAAGAACGAGCCCTACTCGGAAGGCGCCCAGCGACGCATTAGGCAACTGGTTCGTGAGGCACGTAAGCCAAGCGAGTTTGCTGAGCTAAAGAAATCACTTGAAACCGATGGTCAGGAACACCCTGGGGTGATTACGCGTTCCGGTGTGTTGATTAATGCAAACACCCGGGCCGTTGCCATTAGCGAGTTCGAGGATCCCGCAAAGAGGGTCATCCGGGTCGCCGTTCTACCCGAGACGGTTCAGCCGGAGGAACTCACCCTCCTTGAGCTCCGCCTGCAGATGCGGAAGGAACTCAAGGTCGACTACACCCTGACTAACGAGCTCCTCTTCATCGACGAACTATCCGATCGGAACGTCACCAATAGACAGATTGCAAATGAGCTTCGAATCGACCCTGAGCATCCCTCGAAAGCGGAGAAAGAGGTCGCAACCCGGCTTCAGTTGCTCGACCTGATACGTGAGCTTCAGATGATCCCAACGGAGCCCCTGCCGCTCGCCTTCTTTGATCGCCTCGGATATGAGCAGCTTCGCGAGCTACTCCGCGACCGACAGAGCCTGATGCAGACCGACCCTGCGGAGGCGCAGCGATTGATGGAGAGTTTTCTTCTGGCGACCTCAGTGGACGTCACTCCTGTCCACAGCTTGAGGAAAATTGATGCTGACTTCATGGACGACTACATGTTTCCCCAGCTGGAGGACGATGAGGGCATCGGTCGCTTCGCTGAGAACCTTTCGTTCGAGAGACCAAATTCCGTCGATGGATCGTCTGGTGGAGACATCCTGGGTCTGCCCGGATCAAACGATGATCAGCAAGATGTCGACCTAAAGAAGCTAATAGATGCCGTTACGGGGCCCGGTAAGCGCATCGACATTCCCGGCACCGACTTCTCGATCGAACGAGACTCGGTCAGGGATGGCGTCAAGGCAGCCATCCTCACCGGTATCAAGGAGAAGAAGCGCGACCGGCGAGACGAAAACAAACTTGATGCCCCGCTAAGCGCGGTGAAGTCGGCCGCGAAACAATTGTCTGAAGCAAGCGACTCGGTGAAGGCGCTCGCCACGGATTCGGAGTTCGACGATCGAAGGAAACGCTCGCTTGAGATGGCCTTCAAGAAGCTTCGCAAGCGGCAAAAAGAGCTCGAACAGACATTGACTGAATCGGAAGTCCTCTCATAGGGGGACTCAATGCTGTCGCTTTCCCTGGCCGACCCGCCGTCTCGCGTAGTTATTGCTAGAGACGATGATGTGCCTGAGGACCTCTGGCGTGCCCTAGGTCGAAACATTGCGCCGGGTCGTGTCGAGCGAGTGTCCATGACGGAGGTCCGCGTCCCACTCGAGCGTTTTCTGATGGCCCGCCAGTGGGTCTCGCAGGTGCTGCGGACCTACGGCTGTACAGCGGCCATTGCCCCGGGGCTAGCAAAGCTGCTCGAACGGGGTACCCAGGAGTATGAAGAGGTTGCTCGTCTCTCCGCAGGTGAGGCTGAGCCGTTGTCGGAGGCCGCGCTCGAAAACCTCCTGTCCGGCAGCCGGTTCATCCGAACACTTTTGCCCTTTCAGCGCCGGGATCTACGGAAGATTCTGAGCCTCTCCCATGGTGCGAATTTCTCAGTACCTGGCGCCGGAAAGACCACCGTGACCTACGCCTGCTACGAAGCTCTCCGTCGACAGGGTTGCGTCGATCGGCTCTTGGTTGTAGCGCCTCTTTCGGCATTCGAATCTTGGGCCGAGGAGGCGCAGCAGTGCTTCCGTCCGGCGCCGAAGGTTCGGCAGCTGGGAAAGTCGGCGCCGGGGCCAACTGAGGTCTTGCTCGTGAACTACCAGCGGCTGAAATCCCGGTTCGATCTGCTCACGGACTGGATGAGCGGCGGTCAATGTCAGCTTGTTCTAGACGAGGCCCATCGGATGAAGCGAGGAATCGATGGCCAATGGGGAGCCGCTTGCTTGGAACTTGCACACTTCGCCGTTCGCCGGGACATTCTTACTGGAACTCCAGCCCCTCAGCATCCAACGGATTTCGATGCACTGGTGGGATTCCTGTGGCCGAGCAGCGGCGGTTCGATATTGCCAGCGGCGGCTCGCGCCAAGGACCCGGCTCCACATGTCATGTCGGAACTTTCCCAGCGCCTCGGCAACTTCTTTGTCCGAACCAAGAAGGACGAGCTTGGTCTCGACGATCCGATCCTTAGGGTCGAGGAATGCAAGATGAAGCCAGTCCAGGCCGAGATTTACGAGATGCTGAAAACGAGAATGCGGAGGGCCGTGAAGGCTGCTCCGCATGAACGAGCGGAGCTTGGACGACTCGGCGAAGTCGTGATGTATCTCCTTGAGGCTGCGGTGAACCCGGCGCTTCTCGCCCCAGCGATTGGTGGATCAACGAGTGCTCCAAGCTGGCCTCCCGTTCCCGTTCCAGACGGCTCAACGCTCGCGCAGAAGATTCGCCAATACAACGAGCTAGAGGTGCCAATCAAGTTCGAGAAGCTCGCGACGCAAGTAGCCGCAAATGCGGACGCTGGGCGGAAGACCCTCATCTGGACGAACTTTGTCGGTAACTTCGACGCACTCCAGCAGCTGCTAGCCCCGTATCAACCGGCAATGATCCACGGCGCGGTGCCGCAAAGCGCCGATCACGCCAGTGATGTCATCACTCGCGACGATGAGCTCTCGCGATTTCGAGGAGATCCGACCTGCGCGGTCCTCGTGGCGAACCCGGCAGCGATGTCCGAGGGCGTGAGTCTTCACGAAACCTGCCACGACGCGATCTATGTCGACCGTACCTTCAACGCGGGGCAGTACCTCCAATCTCTCGATCGGATCCATAGGCTAGGGCTTGAATCTGGAACGGAAACGAGGATCACCTTCCTCGTCGCGAGTGGAACTATCGACCAGTCCGTTTCGGGTCGAGTCGCAACGAAGGCAGAACGCCTCGCCGAGCTCCTGTCGGATTCAGCTTTAACGACGATGGCGCTCCCTGATGAGGAGAGCGGCTTCGGCGAATGGATCGAACCTGATGACTCCACAGCACTCTTCGCACATCTTGCCGCCTGACCCAGCCCCGCGATGGCGAGTGGCGTCCGGTCTTCCCACCGTCCATACCTGTCGCGCCGCTCTACGCGCCGCGAGTGTGATTGATTCCTGGGGCTCCCCCAAGAGCGAGGCGGTGGAGTCCTACTGGCACAAAGCTACTTCTGGAATCTTCAGTCCTTACGACCTGCGCGTTGGCGAGGAGCTGCTTATAGACATCGGTCTTCTCTTCGAGCACGACCGGCGGCTATACCTCACGCCGCGACTTTCGGCGATGCTGGACGGCTCAGAGGAAGATGCGATCGCGGATATCGTTTCCGAGTCGATCGCTCTGATGACGGACCCGCTGACGCCCGAAGCGAGCGCAGGGCTGGCCGAGCTAGTGCCCGATGCGCGGAAGCGCGAAGAGCTTCTGATCGTTGCGGGTCAACGTTACGACGATGCCCGAAAGAAGCTGATCGGGGATATCGGAGAGGAAATCGTAGTCGCGGCTGCGAGGGCCGAACTCAGAGATCTTGGCCACCATCATCTCGCACGCGCTGTGAGGCGGGTGAGCCTAGAATCGGATGCCCTGGGATTTGATGTGCTCGCCCCAAGGGTGGCGGGCAATCCGCGGCTCTTCGAGGTCAAGGCGACAACGAGGCGGAGAGACGAGGTGCTCGTTCATCTATCGCGCAATGAGGCGAGCGTTGGGCAAGAGCTTCTACACGATTGGGCACTCGTCCTGTGCTTCGTCGATGACTTGTCCGCGCGGACGGGAGAGGTTGCCGGGTGGTGTCCCGCCGCCACTATTTCGCCTCGTCTGCCAACAGACTCGCCGGGAGGTCGGTGGGAGAGCGCGGGGGTTTCCCTCGGGCTAGGCGAGCTCATCATTGGCCTACCGATGGCATCAGCCTGAGCAGGCGTTGCTCGGCATCGACGCGATCTCAAGTTGATTCTCACTAGGACACAATATGGACACGGGAGAGCGACCCATCGCGACTTCCCGCGACGCAGAGCGGAGAACTAGAACCCGCTCTGCAATGGGAAAAGCGCCGCGAAAGCCCTTGCCAATCGGCCGCGCTCCGGCTCGCTGTCCTCCCCTCCTAAGGGATAGGCCGCAGGTTCGAATCCTGCTCGGGGCGTTCGGCAAAGCCGCTCCCAGAGCTCCGACTTACGTGACCTCCTTGGTGGCCTAAGTATGAGCCTGCTCATCGGCCGGTCCGGCCGGCCCGCTCGCTGGAGGCATTCCGAGGTCGGTGAACCAGACGTCCGTGCCGTCGTAGACGTAGAAGATCGAGACTCGCACCTGGCCACGCGCCGACGGCAAGCGAGTCGGGAACACATAGAGGCCTGGAACCGAGGTCGGAATGCCACTTTCAGGGAACTCCGACAACTGATGCTCGGCGAAGCGGATCGCCTCGTCCAGACGCGAAAGTTCGGCGCCGAGAGTTTCTAGCCGCTGTTCGAAGCGATCCTTTTTATAGACGCCCACACTAGGATGAGATACCAAGCTCCGCGGCTAGAACCCGCGCGTAGGCCTCCTCCCAAGGTTCAAGCTCGGTCCGCCCGTCCCAGAACACCGACTCGAAGGGAATTGGCGAATGCTTTCCCGTGCCGCCGCGCCAAGCGTTTATCCAGCCAGGAAATTCGTGGGCCTCGTCTACCATCGCCCGGGCCGTAACCAGGCGATACTGGCGCAGCTGGTCGTCTACCAGTGCGATCTCAGCCGCCGCGAAGACGTTGAGGTCCGCCGGAACCCCCACCGCCACGGGGATCTGCTGCTGGTCCCACTCGTTCAGGAGTTCGAGGCGACCCGCGCCCTCGAGGTCGCGCAGGGCCAGCATCTCGTTGACGGGCGCCGGCCCGAGCCTGTCGGCCTGATACTGCGCCTCGGTGATCGGGGCGCCAAATCGCCAGAAGGCCGCGAAGTCGCTCCGCCATAACAACTTCGCGAGCTTGATTCGCCCGCGTCCGACGTGTTGTTCCTCCTCCATCTTCTGAGCGAGATAGAGGATCAACTCCTTCAGTTTCGTCGTATCGTCCATCTCACTGCACTCCTAGGGTAGCCTCACGACTGTGGTGAATGAGAACTTCATTCGTTCCTCAGCATAGGACTCCTTGCGGATGGCCACTTCAATCCCACTTGATCCTCTCGCCGAAGACGCCTTGAAACGTCTCCAGCGCCGCTTGGAGAGCGAGGAGGGACACGCTGCTAGCGGACGCCAGATCGTCTCGGCGTTGATTTACGGAATAACCCCGGCACAGACCGCAGGAATGCTTATCGCATTCACTCGGGATCGAGCCGTACGGATCGGAAACGACCGCGAGGAACTCAGTCCCTAGCGGTCGACGGCATCGGGAATCGAAATCCTCTGCTACCAGTACGAACATATGTTCGTACAGTATGAGCTCGGTACCGGCCAGAAGCAACTGCCGACTACCCATTGGCAGCTTGGTTGGCGGATGGGAATAGCTGGGGTGGGCCGGAGGCGCTGCCGCACTCAGGCCGTGGAATTGCGCAGGCCGGTGATCATCGCGACCACCTCGTCGCCGGAGGTCGCCGATCTGTCCAGCACGTCGACCTGCTCGCCGCGGCGCAGGACGCAGATCCGGTCGGCGATGCGGAAGACCTGGTCGAGCGAGTGGCTGACGATGACGATCCCCCGCCCGCGCTCGCGCATCCGCATGATCAGTTCCTCGGTCCGCTGCGTCTCCTGCACCCCGAGGGCGGCGGTCGGCTCGTCCATCAGCACGAGCTGGGTGGCCCAGTGGGCCGCTCGGCCGATCGCGACGCCCTGGCGCTGGCCACCGGAGAGGTCGCTGACCCGAGCGTTGACGTTCGGTATCCGCACGTCGAGCTCCTCGATCAGCTCGGCGCTCTCGCGTGCCATCCGCTTGCGGTCGAGCCGCCTGAAGGGGCCCTTGGTCAGCTCGCGGCCGAGGAAGACGTTCATGTAGACCGTCTGCTGGTCGGCCAGCGCCAGGTCCTGGTAGACGACCTCGATCCCGTGACGCCGGGCGACGCTGGGGTCGGTCATCTTGATCGGCTCGCCGCCCAGCAGGATCTCGCCCCGGCTCGGCTGGTAAACGCCGGCGATCAGCTTCATCATCGTCGACTTGCCGGCCCCGTTGTCGCCGACGATCGCCATCACCTCCCCGACCCGGATATCGAGCGAGAGCTCGCGCAGCGCCGTCACCGCCCCGAAGTCCTTGCCGACCTTGTCGAGGCGCATCACCACCGTCCCGCGCTCGGCGGTCGCGGTGCTCATGCGCGCTTCTCCCGCAGCGTCGCCGAGATTGCCAGCAGCAGCAGCCCGCCGCGGGCGATGTTCTGCTCGGAGACGCTCAGCCCCGAGAGGATCAAGCCGTTGTTCAGCATCGAGAGGATGATGCCGCCGATCGCCGCGCCGACGACGCTGCCCTTGCCGCCGAAGAGGCTGGTGCCGCCGAGCACGACGGCGGCGATCACGGTCAGCAGATCGGTGCTGCCGAGCGTGTACCGGGCGCCCTGCAGGCGGCCGATGTAGAGCAGGGCGGCGAGCGCGGCGGCCAGGGCGCTGATCAGCAGGACCGCGAACTTGATCCGGCGGGTGCGAATCGCTGCCGCCCGGGCGGCGTCGACGTTGTCGCCGGTGGCCAGGACGTGCGCCCCGAAGCGGGTGTGGCGGTAGACGAAGTGACCGACCAGGGTCACCCCGACCATCCACCAGATCAGGGTCGAGACGCCCAGCAGGTCGCCGGATCCGAACACTTCGGCGAAACCGAGATCGGTGACCGCCACCGAGTTCAGGTCGGTAACGGTCTGCGCCACACCCGCGACCAGGCCCATCGAGGCGAGAGTGACCAGGAACGACGGCAGTCGCAGGACGGTGACGAAGAAGCCGTTCAGGGTGCCGACGGCGAGGCCCACTCCAAGCCCCGCGGCGATGCCGAGCGCAACCCCGGCCTCTTTCATGATCGCCGCGGCCACCAACGCGACCAACGCCACCACCGAGCCGATCGAGAGGTCGAGCTCCCCCGCCGACATGGTGAAGGTGAACCCGACCGCCATCACCGCGACCGGCGCCGCCTGCTGGAGGATGTTCAGCAGGTTCTGTTCGGAGGTGAACCCCTCCCCGGAGAGGGTGATCGCGAAGAACAGCAGGATCCCGAGGAAGATCAGGTAGACGACGTACGCCGCGGGGTCGATCCTCCTGCCCAGCTGCGCGATTCTGCGCAGCGGGGTGAGCCTGCTTTCGGTGGCCACGACGGTGTTCACGCCCCGCTCAGCCTCCCAGCGCGTCCATCACCGTCTGCGGCGGCTTGCGGTGCTGCGAGCGTTCGTAGCCTTCGACCAGGTTGTCCTTGGTCACGGTGACCGCTTCGGAGATGATGAACGGCGGCACCTTCTTGCCGATCAGCGAGAGGGCGCCGGCACGGGCCATCGCCTCGCCGTCTTCGTAGAGCCCCTCGGCGACGATCGCGACCGTCGGGCCGCCGTTGGCCATGTCGATCGCCAGCGGTTCCTGCAGGTCCATCGTCGAGATCTTGGTCGTCGTGTTGCCGTTGTTGCGTAGAGCGCTGAGGACGCCGAGCGCGACTTCGCCGAAGGTGACGTAGATGCCGTCGAGCTGCGGATTCTGGGTCAGCATCGCGTTCGCCACTTCTTCCGATTTCGCCGGGTCGGCGATCCCCTGTTCGACCCCGATCTTGACGTCCGGGTAGTACTTTTCGATCGTCTTCTTGGCCGCTTCGTCGCGGCGGTTGGTGACGTAGAAGTCGGCGTCGTGGAAGATGTAGCCGATTTCGCCTTCTTCGCCGATCGCCAGCGCCAGGGCTTCGGCGGTCTGCTGGCCCATCTGACACTGGTTGCTGGAGATCACGCTGACGTAGTTGGTGCCGGCCTTGGTGAAGCCTTCCGGCGCGTTGTCCTCGAAGACGAGCGCCGTGCCGTCGGCCGCCGCGGCTTCGAACGCCGCCCGCGTCGCGGTCGGGTCGACCGGCAGCGAGAGCAGGATGTCCGGCTTCTTGGCGAGGATCGTCCGCACCTGTTCGCTCTGCTTGTCGGCCTGGTATTCGGCGTTGGTGCTGCCGACGAGTTCGATCCCCAATTCGTCGAACGCCGCTTGAGCGCCGCGTTCGACCGAGGAGGTCACTTCGTCGGAGGTGTGCCAGGCGATCGCCGCGGTCAAGTGCTTGGCGCGGATCTTTTCCACGTCGGCGGGGCTGATCTTGAACTGTTCGATCGGCGTCGACTTTTCCCCGTTGGGGCCGGTCGTTTCGCAGATCGGCGGGTTCGGTTCGTGGTTGGCGATGTCGACCGCGGCCGTCTCGGAGCCGCCCGAACCGCCGCTGCTGCCCCCGCAGGCCGCGAGGGTCAGGGCGATCACGAGCATCAGCGCTGCGGACGCGAGTTTGGGTTTAGACATTTTGGTCTCCATATCGGTGGTCGGGCCGACAGCCAGTGGCTAGCGTTGGATTGCTTTGCGAATCGAGGCAAGGGTGGGCGGCGCCAGGTGGGTGCCGTCCGGAAGGAAGCTCTCGGTCAGCGCGGTCAGGAGCCGCGGCGGCTTGCGCCCGAGGTCCTCGGCCGACTCTTTCTTGATGATCGCGTTCTGGACGAGGCGGCCGCCGAGGTAGCGAATCGGCTCGGGCGGGAAGGGCGAGCCGGAGCGGGTCAGCAGCTCCGCCTGCGCCCGGGCGGCGTCGTCGCGATCGAGCACGACCGCGGCGAGGCAGTGACCGAGCGTCACGGTCGGCAGCACGCCGGTCCCCGAGAAACCCATGACGTAGGTGATGCGGGGGTCCCCGCCGAGCTTGCCGACGCGTGGCAGGCCGGTCGAAGAGCGGTCGATCGGTCCCGCCCAGGCGTGGGTGAGCTCGACGTTGCCGAGGCGCGGCAGCACCCGCCGCCGACCCATCTCGATCTCGCGGTAGAGCTCTTCCGAGGGTCGCTCCCAGCGGTCCTCGATCGTCGGGCCGAGGCCGAGCTTGCGGCCGACGTTGCCGAAGACGACCCGCTGGTCGTTGGTCGAGCGCCAGTAGAACAGCATCGCTTTGGCGTCGAAGCTGACCTCCTCGCCGGTCCAGCCGAGCGCCTCGAACCGCTCCGGCGCGGGCACCGTCGCGACCAGGTCGCTGGAGCAGATGAAGGTGTCGCGTCGGAAGTCGTCGAGGTGCGCCATCCAGGCGTTGGCGGCCATCACGACCTGCTGGGCCCGGACCCTGCCGCGCTCGGTCTTCACCGAGACGCCGGACCCGGCGTGGATCTCCTCGACCGGCGAGCGCTCGAAGACGCGCGCCCCACGCTTGATCGCCGCCCGCCGCAGCCCGCGAGCGAGGCGAGCCGGGTGCAGCGAGCCGCCCTTGCGGTCGCGCAGGCCCATGCGGTGGATCGGCGAGCCGAGCCGCCGCTCGAGCTCGTCGGCCTCGACTCGTTCGTAGACGTCGGCACCGAGGGACTCGGTCGCGCTCAGCATGTGCTCCAGCGAGCCGATCTGGGCGTCGGTGGTCGCCGTCCAGTACCAGCCGGCGCGGGCGACGTTGGCCTCGATGCCTTCCTTCTCGCAGAAGGCCTGGATTTCGTCGGCGGCGCCGCCGACCGCGTGGGCGAGCAACTTGGCGCCGTCGCTGCCGAAGTGCTTGCGGAGCGTGTCGACCTCCATCCACCAGTCGGACATGACGCCGCCGTTGCGGCCGCTGGCGCCGGTCCCGCAGAGCTCGGCCTCGACCACCGCGACGGACAGCGAGGGCTCGTGGTCGAGCAGCCGGATCGCCGTCCAGAGCCCGGTGAAGCCGCCGCCGACGATGCAGACGTCGACGTCCAGCTCACCCTCGAGCCGCTCGGCCTCGCTCTCGGCCTGCGGCTCCTCGGCCAGCGCCTGATCGACCCAGAAGCTGGTCCGGCCACTGCGCCCGGCCATCGTCCAGGGGCGCATCCTCCAGGTTTGCTCCTCGAGCCGCGCACCGTTGCGGCTGAGTCGGCTCGGAGCGTTGACGGCAGTGTCTTGACCCATCGTTCCCTTCAAATATCTCCGCTTGCAAGAAAGAACATAGCCTTTTTATTTTCAGCCTGCAAGTGAAAGATGCAAAAAGCTTTTCCCGCAGTGGAACTCGTCCTCTCCGCTCCGGCGGCCTGTGGTCAGGCGGCCGCGGGAAACGGCTTCAGCGCGGACCCGTCGTGCCGCCAAGCGGCGACGGCTCGCGGCTCGCCGGCGCTCACCCCGGCGACGCCCACCACCGGGCTGCGGGTGACGAAGGCCTGGATCCGGTAGCCGAAGAGGACCGTCGCCCCCTGGGCGAGACGGCGCCCCTGCGGCGGCGTCAACATCCCGTAATAGTCGATCGCCGCCGGTGGCGGCAGCTCCGCCTCGACGAGCAGCCTGGCGTCCTCGCCCTCGCCTTCGGCGACGAGCGCCTTCATCGCGTACGGCTCGAAGACCGGGTCGACGTAGAGTCCGCCGCCGAAGCAGTAGGCGCGCCCGGCGGCATGGTGGGAGATCTCCGAGACGTAGAGCGCCGCCGGCTCCTCGGGCAGATCGGCGAAGGCGTGGGCCGGCGTCGTCCCGGTCAGGGCGTGGCCCGGCTCGACCTGGGTCGCGCCGGCGTCGGCCAGCATCGAGAGGGTGGCGACCGAGGTGGTGCCGGGGGCGTTGACCCGCAGGTCGGCGCGGCCGGCGGCGGCGAGGCGCGCCGCCGCCGCCTCCAGCGTCGCCAGGTTCGGGGTCGGGACCACCCGCCGCTTCTCGCGATCGAAGAGGGCCGCGGGAAAGGTGGTCACGCCGGCGAAGCGGGCGCCTGGCAGCGCGTCGACGGCGTCGGCGACGGCGAGCACCTCGTCGGCATCGAAGCCCCCCTCGTGCCCGGGGTAGAAGCGATCTCCCGCGCCGACGATCCGGGCGAGGATCGCCTGGGTGCGGCCGCCGGCATCGCTCGCCGCGGCTGCCTCGGTCGCCTTGCCCTGGTCGAACACGGTCCAGTTCTCGGGCTCGAGGGCGGCGGCGGTGGCCGCTTCCCGACGCGGGACCTGGACGAGGTGACCGACGTGCCCCAGCCGCAGTCCCGCCCGCTCGGTCGCCAGCGCGCACTGCATGTCGACCGCGACCGTGCTGGCGATGCCGCCGTCGCGCATCGCCGCCAGGAACGGCTCGCCGCGGCTGACCTGCTTGGTCATCCCGAAGACCTCGAGGCCGAGGCGATCGGCCTCGCTGCGCAGCCGCTCGCTGTTGCGGGTTACCGCGTCGAGGTCGACCGCGTAGGAGCCGGCCGGGATCTCGCCAGCGCGGTGCAGGCGGATGACCGCGTCGACGAAATCCGGGTTGCGGCGGCGCAGGACCTCAAGGAACATCGCCGCTCTCCGTGGCGGGCCCCTCGCTCGGCTCCTCGCCGGAGCCGCCGGCTCCCGCCCCGTAGGAGGGCAGCGTCGCGAGGACGCGGAGGCCGTCGTCGGGGATCTCGGCGACGGTTCGGCGCGCTTCGACCTCGCGGTCGAGCGCCAGCGCGCCGGCGATCGCCCCGATCACGGTGGCGTTGGGGCCGAGGCGCGAGAAGTGGACGGCGGGGACGTGGGGGAGGCGCCAGGAGATCCGTTCCTCGAGGCCGGCGACGTAGGGCTCGAGCGCCCTGCCGACGCTGCCGTCGAGGATGATCCGCTCGGGGTCGAGGACGGCGGCCAGGTCGATCACCGTGATCGCGACGTAGTCGAGGAGCTCGTCGATCACCTCCAGCGCCAGCTCGTCGCCGGCTGCCGCCGCGGCGAAGACGTCTTCGGCGTCGAGGCCCTCGGCGTTCATGCTCGACTCGCGGCCCGACCTCAGCAGCTCCTTCGCCCGGCGCGCCAGCGCCGGCCCCGAGGCCACCGACTCGAGTCCGGCCAGCGCGCCCGGCTCGGCGCGCAGCTGCTCGCGGCTCATCAGCAGCGTGCCGATCTCGCCGGCGTGGTTGTGGCGACCGCGCAGAACCTGCCCGTTGGCGAAGGCGGCGGCACCGATGCCGGTGCCGATCGAGAGGGTGACGAAGCCACTCGCCGCCTTCCCCTCGCCCTTCCAGGCCTGGCCGATCGCCGCCAGGGTGACGTCGTTCTCGATCCGGAACGGCTCGGGGACGTGCTCGGTCAGCAGGCCGATCAGGTCGTAGCCGTTCCAGTCGACGTTGGGGCCCGAGCCGACCAGGCCGGTGTCGGGGTCGGGGACCGCCGGGATGCCGACGACGACCGCGTGGACCGGCAGCCCGGCGGCCTCGGCCTCTCCCCGCAGCGCGTTCACGGTGGCGACCAGGGTCTCGGCGGGGCTGCCGTCGGCGCGCGTCGGCCGGTAGTCCTCGGCGACCGTGTCCGCGCCGAGGTCGGCGAGGACGCCGTGGCACTTGGTGCCGCCGAGGTCGACCGCGATCACCGAGCCGGAGCGTTGGTTGAAGCGGATGATGTCGCTGCGGCGGCCGCGCCCGGTCGAGGACTCGGCCTGGACCTGGGTGACGATGCCGGCCTCGACGAGGCGCCTGACGATGCGGCTGACCGAGGCCAGCGACAGCCCCAGCCGCTCGCTCAGGTCTCCCCTCGTCGCCTCACCGAGCTCACGGATGGCGTCGCGGACCAGGAACTCGTTGATGTCGTTGACGGTGCTCTGGTACATTTCTTTTCAGGCAGAAATTTATATCACGCGCGACGGCTATTTGCCGCTTTCGGCACCGATTCGCACCCATGAACCCTTCCGACTCCCCCGTGTCCCAGCTCGAGCGCGAGCTCCGCGAGCAAGGTTCGGCGATCGCCGGCCGCGCAACGATGATGCAGCCTGCCGAGGACGCCGGCCGGCTGATCGCTGGCGCTGACTACCTCGTGATCGCGGCACGCGGCAGCTCCGACAACGCCGCTCGCTTCGGGCAGTACGCGTTCGGACTCGAGACCGGCGTCAACGTCGCCCTCGCCGCACCCTCGCTCTTCAAGACGAGGGCGGCTGCTCCCAGCCTGCGCGGCGCGGCAGTGCTGGCGATCTCGCAATCGGGCCAGTCGCCCGACATCGTCGGCGTGCTCGCCGCCGCCCGCGATCAGGGCCGGCCGACGATCGCGCTGACCAACGACGAAGGTTCGCCGCTGGCCGCCGTCGCCGACGTCGTGGTGCCACTGGCAACCGGGCCGGAGCGCTCGGTGGCGGCGACCAAGACCTATCTCGCGTCCCTCCACGCCCTGGTTCAGATCATCGAGTCGATGCGCCCCGACGCCGAGCGCCGGGCATGGCTCGAGCGCCTCCCCGAGCTGGTCGACGCGACGGTCGCCGAGCAACTCGCGCGGCGGTCGCAGTTCGATCGCCTGGAGGAGGCGACGGTCCTCACCACCGTCGGGCGCGGGCTCGACTTCTCCACCGCCCACGAGACCGCGCTCAAGATAAGGGAGCTCGCGGCGATCGTCACCGAGGCCTTCTCGCCGCCCGACCTGCTCCACGGGCCCGTCGCCGCCCTCGGGCGCTCGGGAGCCCTGTGGCTGATCGACACCGACGGGCGGCTCGACCAGAGCACTGGCGCGGTGCTCGAGAAGGCCCGCGAGCGCGGGATGCGAATCGTGGTCGTCTCCCGGGCGCCGCTGCCGGCGCCCGGGGGCCCCGACCTGCACATCGCGATCCCGCCCGAGACCCCGCGCTGGCTGGCCGCGATCCTCGCCGTCCTGCCCGGTCAGGTCGCCGCCTTCCACCTCGCCAGCCGGCGGGGAGTCGACCTCGACCACCCCCACGGCCTGTCCAAGGTCACGCTTACCCGCTGAGCCGAACGAGAACGAAGGAGATGGAGATGGATACGCAAGCTTCCCCCACCGTGGTCAAGCTGCCGATCGCCACCGCGCCGGTCGAGCCGGGGCCGATCCCGCCCGAGGACGTCGTCTCGGGCGACCCGAAGGCTGCGGTGGCGGTCCTCTGGCGCAACGAGGAGGGGACCCTCTTCAACGGCGTCTGGCACTGCACGCCCGGCAGCTTCTACCTCGATCACGCCGACGAGACCGTCGCCTTGATCGAGGGCCGCGCCACGGTGACGCCGCAGGGGGGCGAGCCGGTCGAGATCGAAGCGGGCGACACCGCCTTCTTTCCCGACGGCACCCGGGTTCTGTGGGAGGTTCACGAGACCGTGCGCAAGGCCTTCCACAACCACGATCCGTCGGGCCGCCTGCTCGGCGCCGGGTAGCGCCGCGGAGATATCCTCCGCCCCCCGGGGCCGCGGAGATATCCTCCGCCCCGATGCCCCGCCTTTCCCGCAGCCCGTGGGTCGGGGTCCCGACCGGCACCGACCCGGTCGAGCTGGCATCGCTTCTGCGCGCGGCGCACGACGTGGCGCTGCGCAAGGGGGTGGTGCCCCCGGTCCTGCGCCCGGTGGTCGCCAAGTCGTGGCAGCGGGCGGCGGAGCAGGGAGTCGACCCGGACGGCCGGGCGCCGGCGAGGTTCGACGCGCCGGCGACCGCGCGGGCGCTGCGCGACCACCCCGCCTCGCGCTTGCTGCCGATGGTCGCGCGGATGCTCTGCGAGGCGACGGAGGACGCCGTCTACTTCGTCGTCCTCGCCGACCCCGAGGGCGTCCTGCTCTGGATCGACGGCCACACGAGGGCTCTCGACGCGGCGGCCGCGCCGCGGTTCCTCCCCGGCCACGTCTGCAGCGAGGCGGCGGTCGGCACCAACGCGGTCGGCACCGCGATCGCGCTCGACCACCCGGTCCAGATCTTCTCGGCCGAGCACTTCAACCGGCGCCTGCACAGCCTGACCTGCTCGGCGGCGCCGATCCACGACCCGGCCAGCGGCGATCTGGTCGGCGTCCTGAACATCTCGGGCGACTTCCGCACCGGCCACCCGCACAGCCTCTCCCTGGTCGCCGCCGTCGCCAGGGTGGTCGAGGAAGCGCTCGCTCGCGAACTTGCGGCGAGCGAGGAGGAGCTGCGCGCCAGCTACATCGACCGGCTCGCCCGCGGCGGCGGCGGGCGCAGCGCGATCGTCTCGCGCGACGGCCGGGTCCTCGCCTCCTCGCCGCGCGGTTGGCTGGGACCGTCCCTGCCCGTTCGGGAGGACGGCGGCTTGAAGCTGCCCGAGGGCGCCGAAGTCGCCGAGCGGCTGGGCCCGCAGGAGGACGCGTTCTTCGTCCGCACCGCACCGCTTCCCCGGCGCCGCCCGACCCCGACCGTCGCGATCCGGGCGCTCGACCTGGGACGCGCGGAGATCACGATCGACGACTGGCGGGCGGAGCTCAGCCCGCGCCACAGCGAGCTGGTGATGCGACTCGCCCTCCACCCGGAGGGGCTCACAGCCAAGCAGCTGCGATCGCTGGCCTACGACCCCGGCTCCAAGCTGGTGACCGTGCGCGCCGAGATCGCGCGCCTGCGCCGGCTGCTCGGGCCGGTCCTGCGCGGCAACCCCTACCGGCTCGAGGGCCGGGTGCGCTGCGACCGCGCGGCGCTCGAACTGGCGTTGGGGGAACTTGCCGCCGCCCGCGCGCGGCTCATCGAGACGCGACCATCCCGTGCGGATCGATGACGAACTTCTTGGCTGCGCCCTGGTCGAAGTCGCGGTAGCCCTCGGGCGCCTCGTCGAGGCTGATCGTGGTCGCGTTCACGGCCTTGGCGATCTGAGCCTTGTCGTTGAGGATCATCTGCATCAGGCCGTGGTGGTAGCGCATCACCGGGCACTGGCCGGTGGTGAAGCTGTGCGACTTCGCCCAGCCGAGCCCGATCCGGATCGAGAGCGAGCCTTGCTTTGCCTCCTCGTCGACGGCGCCGGGGTCGCCGGTCACGTAGAGGCCGGGGATGCCGAGCCGCCCGGCGGCGCGGGTCACGTCCATGATCGAGTTGAGGACGGTCGCCGGCGCCTCTTGCCCCGAGTCGCCCCCATGGCCGCGGGCCTCGAAGCCGACCGCGTCGATCGCCGCGTCGACCTCGGGCACGCCGAGGATCTCGGCGATCTGGTCTTTCGGGTCGCCCTGCGAGACGTCGATGGTCTCGCAGCCGAAGCTCCGCGCCTGCGCGAGCCGCTCGGGAATCAGGTCGCCGACGATCACCACAGCGGCACCGAGCAGCTGGGCGGAGTGGGCGGCGGCGAGGCCGACTGGGCCGGCACCGGCGACGTAGACGGTCGAGCCGGAAGTGACGCCGGCGGTGAAGGCGCCGTGGTATCCGGTCGGGAAGATGTCGGAGAGCATCGTCAGGTCGAGGATCTTCTCCAGCGCCTGCTCCCGGTCGGGGAACTTGAGCAGGTTCCAGTCGGCGTAGGGGACGAGCGCGTATTCGGCCTGGCCGCCGACCCAGCCGCCCATGTCGACGTAGCCGTAGGCCGAGCCGGGACGGTCGGGGTTGACGTTCAAGCAGACGCCGGTGTCGCCGGTCTTGCAGCGGCGGCAGCGGCCGCAGGCGATGTTGAAGGGGACCGAGACGAGATCGCCAGCGGCGATGAACTCGACCCCGGGCCCGGTTTCGACGACTTCGCCGGTGATCTCGTGGCCGAGGATCAGCCCTTCCGGCGCGGTGGTGCGGCCCCTGACCATGTGCTGGTCCGAGCCGCAGATGTTGGTGGTGACGCACTTGACGATCGCCGCGTGCGGCAGCTGCCGACCGACGTTCGCCGGGTTGACGCCCGGGCCGTCCTTCAATTCGAAGGTCGGGAGGTCGATTGCGCGGACCTCGACCTTGCCCGGTTCGACGTAGGCGACGCCCCTGTTGGCGATCACGAGTCGCCTCCTCGGAACGCCGCGACGCCGGCCTCGGCGACCTCGTGGTCCTGCTCGACCGAGCCGCCGCTGACGCCGATCGCGCAGACGACCGCGTCGCCGTCGGTGAGCGGTATGCCGCCGGCGAAGACGATCAGGTTGCCGTCGTTGGAGGCCTCGATCCCGTAGAGCGGCTGGTCGGGCTGGGCGAGCGGCGCCAGGTCCCTGGTCGGCATGTCGAAGGCACGGGCGGTGTAGGCCTTGTTCTGGGCGATGTCGATCGAGCCGAGCCAGGCGCCGTCCATGCGGGCGAAGGCCGTCAGGTTGTTGCCGCCGTCGACCACGGCGATGTCCATCGGCACGCCGATCTCATCGGCTTTGGCCCGCGCGGCCTCGACCACCCTCATCGCTTCGTCCAGGGTCACCTCGCCTGCCATCGCTCCTCCTTCGTGCCTAGGTTCGGGGCACCGAAGCTAGACGCGCCTGGCAGCCGAGTCACCCGCGCCAGGGGGGTTGCGGGAGGTTGCGACCCGGGGTGCAGGGCACAACTTCCGGGCGCCGAACTCGTTAGGGAGAACGAGACGTGAGGCTGGCCGATAAGCAGAGAGGGATCTGGGCGGGGGCGGCGCTGGGCGCGCTGGCCCTGCTCTGCCTGCTCTCGCTGCCTTCGAGCGCCTCGGCGCGAACTCTCCATTTCCAGGGGAAGGCTGTCCAGGCGCCGGCCTCCTGGCCGGTCTACCGGCTCGCCCGGCATCCGGGGATGTGCGTGCGGCTCGACCGCAGGGCGGTCTATCTGGGGACGCCTTCGTCGAATCAGCGCTGCCCCGCCGGCGCGATGGGGAAGCGGCGGGCGATCCTGGTCGAAGGGCGCGGCGCGGCGCGGGCGCGGTCCTCGGCGATCCGGCGGGCGCCGCGGCGGATCGCCGGCGCCTCGGCCAGCGGCGCGGTCTTCACCGGCCTCGGCTTCGACGCCTGTGCCGCCCCCTCGGCGAAGTCGATGGACGCCTGGGCGCAGTCGCCCTACCGGGCGGTCGGCGTCTACATCGGCGGCGGCAACCGGGCCTGCTCGCAGCCCAACCTGACCTCCACCTGGGTCGGCGAACAGACGGCGGCGGGGTGGCACCTGATCCCCACCTACGTCGGCCTGCAGGCGCCGACCTCGGCCTGTTCGAGCTGCGCCAAGCTGACCCCGTTCGGGGCCGTCAAGCAGGGCGAAGAAGAGGCGCTCGACGCGGTCGCGGCGGCCAACGCGGTCGGAATCGGCCCCGGCAGCCCGATCTACTTCGACATGGAGGCCTACTCGCGGACCGCCAGCGCGACCAGCGCGACCCTCGCCTTCCTCGAGGCCTGGACCGAGAAGCTGCACGCGCTCGGCTACGTCTCCGGCGTCTACAGCTCGAGCTCCTCGGGGATCGCCGACCTCGGCGCCCAGCTCGGCACCGGCTACACCCTCCCCGACATGCTCTGGATCGCCAACTGGAACGGCCAGAAGAACACCCTCGATCCGGCGGTGCCGTCGACCGGCTGGACGCTTCACCAGCGCATCCACCAGTACCAGGGCGGCCACAACGAGAGCTACGGCGGGGTGACGATCAACATCGACAGCAACTACGTCGACGCCGCGACCGTCGGCGAGGGCGGCGCCCCGCCGCCGCCGGGCGAAGAGGACCCGGTCGGCGAACTCAACCTCACCAGCGCGCCCGAACCGGGGATGCTGCGGGTCAAGGGCTGGGCCTTCGACCCCAACTCGCCGACCTCGGCCTCGGCGATCCGCGTCACCGTCGGCGGCGAAGCCGGCGCGCCCGGGGCCGAGGAATACGAGCTCGGCTCGATCGCCACCCTCCCCCGCCGCGCGGTCGGCGTCCAACACCCCGAGGCCGGGCCCAACCACGGCTTCGACTCGAGGGTCCCGATCACCGCCTCCGGCTCGCAGCCGGTCTGCGTCTACGCCCTCGACTACGCCCCCGGCGCGGACACCCTGCTCGGCTGCAAGGCGACGCGGATCCCGGTCGCGGTGGTGCTCTCGCACCTGCGCCAGACCCGCCGCGGCGTCCGCGTCTGGATCAACTGCGCCTGGCCGGAAGGGACGACCTGCCCCGGCTGGCTGGCGCTGCGAACCCGCTACCGGATCGCGATCCCCCGCCGCGGCAAGCCGCCGCGGATCCATACCGTCACCCGCACCCTCGCGCGCCGCTCCTTCCACCTCGGCGGCCGTCGCGGCCACGGCTTCGAAATCGGGCTGACCAGGGGCGCCCGCCTGCTGCTGAGCAAGCGCGGCAAGCTGCGGACCCAGCTGATCGCCTCGATCCCCGGCGGCAAGCGGACCGCGGTGGTCGGACTCGAGCAGGTCGCCCGCAAGCGCCACTGAACACAATCCATCCCTGACGAATTGTGGGTGCCATAGGCCCGTCAACTCGTCAGGGACGAGATCAGGCCGGTTAGACGGGCTTGTCGGGGCGGTCGGGGTAGATTTCGTCGATCGTGACCAGGGCGCCGTAGGGCGCTTCGGCCGCCGCTTCGATCCGCTCGCCGCCGCCGGCCAGCCGGTCGACCACGGCGACCACTCCCACCACCTCGAGGCCCTCCTCGCGAACCCGCCCGACCGCGGTCGCGGTCGAGCCGCCGGTCGTCACCGTGTCCTCGACGACCAGCACCCGCATCCCCGCCTCGACCGGCCCCTCGACCCAGCGCTGCAGGCCGTGGTCCTTTTTCGCGCTGCGGACGAAGAAGGCGACCAGTCCCTCCCCCGCCGGCACCGCGATCGCCGCGCAGGCCGGCGGAATCGCCGCCGTCGCCGGCCCCCCGACCGCCGCCGCTCCCAGCTCCAACGCCCGCGCCGCGATCAGCTCGCCCGCCGCCCGGAACCCGGCCGGCCGCATCAGCGTCCGCCGCGCGTCGACGTAATACTGCGCGACCGCGCCGCTGGCGAGCGTCACCTCGCCGAGGATCAGCGAGTGCTCGCGCAGCTCGGCGAGAAGCGTGGCCCTGGCTGTCTCGAGATTGCTCATACGACGTATTGAGGGCGTGTGACCAAGCAGATCAAGGACGCAGGGAGCGAAGTGTGCTCTGCACACGAGCGACCGAGGACGCCGATATGCGCAGCGTCACACGCCCTCAATACACGAAGATGTCCTCGCCCAGGTGAAGCTGTTCGTAGATCCGCGGCTGGTCGGCGATGAAGGTCCGCACGCAGCCGTGGCTGGCGGCGTAGTTCGGGACTTCGGCGTAGCCGTGGACCGCGTAGCCGCGGATGAAGTACCACGAGTAGACCATGCCGTGCGAGTTGGTGCCCGGTTCGGGGCGGTAGAAGGCGTAGTGGCCGGTGATCGTCGGGGTCGAGGGCTTGCCGGTCGAGACGGGGTAGATCGCGAACGGCTTGCCGTTGCGGATCAGCGCCATCACCTGCTTGGAGAGCGAGACCTCGACGTGTTCGCCGGCGTCCGGGTACTTGACGTGGAAGCCGCCCCTGCCGCCGTAGACCGCCTTGACGATCCCCGGTCCGGCCTTTTTGCTGCGGTCCTTGTCGTTGACCTTGCGGTAGGCGAGGACCTCGCGGGCGAGGCGGTCATTGAAGCACTTGCCGCCGCCGGAGGCGTAGCCCATCCGCGCCATCGCGTCTTTGAAGCCCTCGACCAGCTTCGAGCATTCGCCGCGCTTCAGGCCGGGGAACCTGACCCTCCAGCTCTTGCGGACGGTCGAGTCGGCGCCGAGCACCGCGGTCGCGGCGTGCTTGGCGCTGACCGCGTACTTGCCGTCGGCGCGGAGGACCACGCTCGACTCGAAGGTCCCGGTTTCGTTCGGCCCCTGCTGGACCGCGACCTTGCGGCGGACCAGCGGCTTGCCGTCGAGATAGAAGACGACTTCGACCCGCTGGCCGGGCGCGAAGGGCGAGACGGTGCCGCGGACCGGGACCTCGTCCCAGATCGTCGCCCGGCCGCCGTGCAGGCCGCCGACCTCGATCTTCACCGTCGCCTTCGGCGCCGCTTCGGGCTTCGGTTTCGGCTGCTGCCCCTGCTTCTGCTGATCCGGCTTCGGCGCCGCGGCGGCGAGGGCCGGGCAGGCGGCGAGCAGCGCCAGAACCGCGATCAGGGGGGCGAGACGACGATTCACGATCGGCGAACCTTACTGTCCGAGCAGGGCGACCGAGTTGTTCAGCATGTGCAGCAGGATTCCCGGCACGACCGAGCCGGTCTTCTCGTAGAGCAGGCAGAGCAGGAAGCCGAAGACGACCAGCGGCGGCACCGCGCTGATCCCGGTCAGCGCGTGCAGGCCGCCGAAGACGAGGCCGCCGACCAGCGCCGCGGGCACCACCGGCAGCCGCGTCCGCAGGCCACCGTAGAGCATCCCGCGGAAGCAGATCTCCTCGCTCAGCGGGGCGAGGATGACGATCAGCAGCACCTGGACCGGCACCGCGCCGAAGCCCTCGGCGATGTCCTCCTGGTGCGGTTCGCCGAAGACGGCGACATAGACGGCGTTGAAGACGAGGTAGGCGAGGATCGTCGCCCCGACCCATTTCAGCGCCGTGACCGGGCGGAAGCGGCGGACCCCGAGCCGGGCGAGGATCAGGGCGAGGGTCGCGGCGCCGTGCCAGGCGGCGACCGCCATCGGCACCAGCAGGAAGCCGAGCTCGGTCGCCGCCTGGACGCCGACGTTGCCGAAGGTGGTCAGATCGCCGTCGGCGTTGTTGCCGATGATCGAGAACGGAATCGCCAGCATCAGGCCGGCGACGAGCGCCAGCACCACACCGAGCACGCCCATCCAGGCTCCCCAGTTGGCGTAGGGAAAGCCGCCGGGGCGCGCCGGCTCGACTGCCTCCGCGGAGTAGCTAGCCGCGCTCATGCCGCCGGCAGTCTCACAGGTCTCGCGCAGGACGCGGACCCGGCTGCGTCATAACCGCTCGAGCGGCGACACGCAGGCCTAACCAAGCGCCGCCACCGAGCGCGTACGCTCTGGCCGATGACGCAGCGCATCCGGCGCCGTCAGCGCCGCCGAGCGGGGTTGGGAGCGAAGCTGCTGGTGATTCTCGGCAGCCTGCTCGCCGTGGTCGCGATCGCCGCGATCGCGGTCATCTCCTGGGTGCTCAACGTCGCCGCCGACGCGCCGCCGCTTGGCGACTGCAAGCCGGTCGGCAAGGGCGGCGACTCGACGATCTACGCCGCCGACGGCACCCGTCTCGGCCGGATCGCCGCCAGCGTCGCCCGCAACCCGGTCGCGATCGAGCGGATCCCGAAGCGGCTGCAGCTGGCGACGGTGGCGATCGAGGACCAGCGCTTCTACGAACACGGCGGCGTCGACGACCAGAGCATCATCCGCGCCGCCGTCGCCAACCTCGAAGCCGGCGAAGCGGTCGAGGGCGGCTCGACGATCACCCAGCAGCTGGTCCGCAACCTCTGCATCCAGAACCCGGAGCGCACCCTCGAACGCAAGATCGTCGAGGCGAAGCTGGCGCAGGAGTACTTCGAAAAGCACACGCGGCGCGAAATCCTCGGCTCCTACCTGAACATCGCCTCCTACGGGACGGTCGAAGGGTCGACCGCGGTCGGGGTCGGCGCCGCCGCGAGGATCTTCTTCTCGCGGCCGGTCTGGAAGCTCAACCTGCCGCAGGCGGCGCTGCTCGCCGGGCTGCCGCAGGCGCCCTCCGAATACAACCCGATCACCAACCCGCGGGCGGCGCGCGAACGCCGGAACCAGGTGCTGGCGGCGATGCGCAAGCTCGGCTACGTCAGCCCGCAGCGGGCGCGGGCGGCGATGCGCTCGGGCCTGCAGCTCGACGTCGCCGACGACTTCTTCTCGCACCGCCAGCCCTACTTCTTCGACTACGTCGAGGACAGGCTGCTCGAGCACTACGGGGTCAACACGGTGCGCCGCGGCGGCCTCGAGATCCACACGACGATCGACCTCCACCTGCAGCGGGTCGGGCTGGAGGCGATGCGCTCGACCCTCCCGTACCCGACCGATCCGGCTTCGGCGCTGGTCTCGATCGACCCGCGCAACGGCCACATCCGGGCGATGGTCTCGAGCTCGAGCTATGCCCAGAGCCAGTTCAACCTCGCCGCCCAGGGCCACCGCCAGCCCGGCTCGACCTTCAAGGCCTTCGTCCTCACCACCGCGATCAAGCAGGGGATCGACCCCTACTCGACCTACTACGACTCGAAACCGCTCGACCTTACCCTGCCACAGTGGGGCCACTGGGAAGTCCACACCGCCGACGAGGGCTACCAGGGGACGGTCAACCTGCAGCAGGCGACGGTCACCTCGGACAACACCGTCTTCGCCCAGCTCGACCTCGACGTCGGGCCCGAGAACGTGGCGCGGACGGCGGCATCGATGGGGATCACCAGCAAGCTCGACGGGATCCCGGCGGAGGGGATCGGCGGCCTGCGAATCGGCGTCTCGCCGCTGGAGATGAGCGACGCCTACGCGACCCTCGCCTCCGGCGGGGTTCACCATGACCCGGTGGCGATCGAGAAGGTGGTCTTCCCCAACGGCCACGTCGACCACCCGGAAGGGCCGGACCCCGAACGGGTGCTCTCGCGGCCGGTCGCCTGGGAGGTGACGCGGCTGCTGCACGACAACATCGCCGAAGGGACCGGCACCGCCGCCTACACCGGCTGCGCCGGCGAGGCGGGCAAGACCGGGACGACCGACCGCTACACCGACGCCTGGTTCGCCGGTTACACGCCGCGGCTGGCGACCGCGGTCTGGGTCGGCTACCCCGAATCGAACGAGATCGAAATGACCAGCGTCCACGGGATCACCGTCTTCGGCGGCACCTTCCCGGCCGAAATCTGGAACCAGGTGTACGAGAACGGCGAAATCCCCTGCGAGGAATTCAGCCAACCGTCGCAGCGGATCAGCTGGGCGGCCTACTACGGCCAGTTCACCCGGGGCGGCCCGAACGACCACGGCGGCGGCGTCAAGAGCGAGGCCGAGCAAGCGGCCGAAGCGGGCGAAGAACTGCCCGGCCAGGCCGCGGTGGGCGGCTACGACCCGAACGCCTACGCGCCCGGCGCCGGCCAGGAACCGGCGCCGCTGCCGCCCGAACCGCCGTCGAGCCAAGCGGAGTTGGGCGGCGGCGAGGCCGCGACGGGCGGCTAGGTCCGCGCCGGTGGCCTGCGGGTAGCGATTGGACGCCGGGCTCGCCTACGGCCTCGTCTGGGCCGGTTTCCTCGCCTACCTCGGCGTGCTGCTGGCGGCGCCGCGGCTGGGAGGCCGCGTCGTCTGGGGGCTGATCCTCCTCTTCGTCGCCGCCTTCGCGGCGTCGCCGGTGCTGCTCTCCCACGACGTCTGGAGCTACGTCGACTACGCCCGGCTCGGCGTCCGGCACGGCCTCGACCCCTACCTCGCCGCGCCCGACGCGGTGCCCGGCGACGCGGCCTTCGCCCACGTCACCTGGACCGAACAGAGCAGCGTCTACGGGCCGCTGTTCACGCTCGCCACCTACCCGCTGGCGTGGTTGCCGGTCGACGCGGCGGTGGCGGTCCTGAAGGCGGTGGCCGCGCTCTCGGTGCTGGGGCTGGCGGCGGTTGTGGCGCGGATCGGCGCCTGGCGCGGCGTCGACCCGCGCCGCGCCGCGGCCTTCGTCGCCCTCAACCCGCTGGTCCTCGTCCACGTCGTCGGCGGCGCCCACAACGACGGCCTGACGATGCTGCTGGCGACGCTCGGCGTCGCCGCGGTCCTGGCGCAGCGCGAGGCCGCCGCCGGCGCCGCGCTCGTCGCCGCGGTCGCGGTCAAGCTCTCCGCCGCCTTCCTCGCCCCGTTCGCGCTCCTCGCCACCGCGCGCCCCCCCGCCCCGCCGATGGGCCGATTTCGTGAACATGGCTCCCGATATCGGCCCGTCGGCCGGCTGCTCGCCGGGGCGGCCGGGGCGGCGGTGGCGATCGGCGTCGCCGCGTACCTCGCCTTCGGCTGGGACTGGCTGAACGCCTTCGGGCTGGCGGGCGAGAACCAGGGCCGCACCAGCCACCTCAGCCTGCCGATTGCCTGCGCTCGCCTCACCGGCCTCGATCCCGACGCCGTCCGCGTCGCAGCCCTCGTCCTCTACGGCGCCGCCGTCGCCTGCCTGCTGGCCTGGACCTGGCGCGGCGGCGACTGGGTCCGCGCCGCCGCCTGGGCCGGCTTCGGCCTCCTGCTCGCCACCTCCTGGCTGCTCCCCTGGTACCTGGTCTGGGCACTGCCGCTGGTCGCCGTCTCCCGCGACCGTCCCCTCCAGCTCCTGACCCTCGCCCTCACCGCCTACCAGCTCGGCGCCCGCATCCCCCTCTAACTGGGATACCGATCTCTTGGTCGCTCCAGGGGCCGAAAGATCGGTACCCCGATATTTTGGCCGGCCGGGCTAGAGGATCTCGGGGGTGCGGCCGCCGGCGTCCATCCCGGCCTCTTCCTCCTCCGGGCTGGGATGGAGGATGCCGGTGTGGATCGACCAGCCCTCGCGGCGGCCGAGGGCGGTGACCGTGGCGACGTAGAGGAGTTCGCCGACCGTCATCACGCCGCGGACGACGATCGAGATCAGCGAGCCGAGGGCGAAGCTGCGGCTCGGCAGCGCCGCCTTCACCGCCCAGGCGAAGGCGGCGTCGCGGGCGCCGAGGCCGGCCGGCAGGACCAGCGTCACCAGCGCCGCGAAGTAGCCGATCGCCTGCGCCGAGCCGACCAGGAGCAGGTCGCTGAAGGGGATGAAGGTGACCGAGCGGGCGGTGAAATAGATGCCGAAGGCGACGACGACCCAGTTCAGCGAGTAGTAGACGATCAGCAGGATCACCCCGCGCAGGGGGATCAGGGTCGGCAGCGAGTCGCGGCCGAAGGCGCGCAGCAGGCGGTTGGCGAGCGGACCGAACACCCGCGGGTGGAGGACCGCGATCGCCGCCGGGATCAGCAGCAGGACCGCCCAGCGAAACGGGGTCGACTGCAGGTCCGGGTGCTTGATGATGAAGTAGGCGGCGACGACGATCGCCGACGTCGCCGAGATCGCCTGTTCGTAGACGATGCTGGCGACGGTGATCCGCCGCGGCACGCCGGCCCGCTCGGAGAGCAGCACCCGGCCGAGGACGTAGAGGACGCTGCCGGGCACGTAGCGCGCCAGCAGCGGCTGGCCCCAGGCGACCTGGGCGCGGCCGATGCCGATCCGGTAGCCGAGGAAGCGGAGGATGAAGTCCCAACCGAGGGCGCTGAAGAAGTAGAAGCTGGAGAGGATCACCACCGCCGGGATCAGCCAGATGACGTGGAAGTGGACGCCTTCGGCCTGGATCTCCGACCACTGGTCGATGACGGTCAGGACGAGGAAGCCGAAGATCAGGACGGCGAGCCCGATCTGCAGCGCGAGGCGCGCCCGCTTGCTGCGGGGTGGCTTCGATCCGATCGTCGCGCCCGCCTCGCCGATGCGGTGCAGGAGTGATTGGCGGCGCTCCACGTCCATCCGCAGGTTAGTCACACGCGCAGCGCCACCAAGTTGCGCCGCCCCTGGGATAGTCAGATAGGTGGGCGAGTTCGAGTTGATCGCGGCGCTGCGCGAAAGACTGCCGGCGGCGGGCCCGCGGCTGGTGCTCGGCAGCGGCGACGACGCCGCCGTCACCCTCCCCGCAGGCGCCACGGCGACCTCGGTCGATGCCGTGGTCGAGGGCGTCCACTTTCGCCGCGAGGACGGCTTCGCCCTCGCCGACGTCGGCGCCAAGGCGCTCGCCACCGCCCTCTCCGACCTCGCCGCGATGGGCGCCGAGCCCGGCGAGGCCTACGTCGTGCTCGGCGTCCCCGCCGAGCTGGGGGAACCGGAGCTGCTGCAGCTCGCCGACGGGCTGGCCGAGGTTGCCGCCGCGAGCGGCACCGCAATCGCCGGCGGCGACGTCAGCCGCTCGCCCGTCCTCTCGCTCGCCGTCACCGTGGTCGGCCACGCAGCGCGGCCGGAGCTGCTGGTCAGCCGCGGCGGCGCCCGCCCCGGCGACCTGCTGGTCCTCACCGGCGAGCTCGGCGGCGCCGCCGCCGGCCTGCTGCTGCTCGAGCGCCCCGAGCTCGGCGCCGCCGTCCCGGCCGAGACCGCCGAGCGCCTGCGTCGCCGCCAGCTGCGCCCGAGCCCGCGGCTGCGAGCCGGCGCCGCCCTCGCCGCGGCCGGCGCCACGGCGATGATCGACCTCAGCGACGGCCTCGCCGGCGACGCCGGCCACGTCGCCGCCCGTAGCGGAGCCGCGCTGCGGATCGACGCCGCCGCCCTTCCCCTCGCCGAGGGCCTGGCCGAGGTCGCCGCGGCGGCCGGCCGCGACCCGCTCGAGCTCGCCGCCTCGGGCGGCGAGGACTACGAGCTGCTGGCGACGATCCCGCCCGAGCGGCTGACGCCGGCGGAACGGCGGATCGCCGAGGCGGCGGAAGCGAGCCTGACCCCGATCGGCGAGGTCGGCGCGGGCGAGGGGGTCGAGATCAGGCTGCCCGGGGGCGGAACCCTGAGGACGCGCGGCTTTGATCAGCTCGGTCCACAGCGCTGAGATTCGGCAGCAGCAGGTCCCTGACCGCGCGGCGGCGCAGCATCGCGACCGCGACCCGCGCGGGGTCCGGCTTGTACTGACCGGATTCGACCAAGTTCTTCAACTCTGCTGGCTGCATCACCCTGGTTATCGGTAGAGAGCCCGAGATCCTTAGTTCTTAGTAATCGCACATGCGTCCAAAGGAATCCGCTATCTAATCTAGACGGGTGGCCAATGGGACGGCGCGCATCTTGCTGGTCGACGACGAGCAGTCAATTCAGACCCTGCTCAGCTATCCCCTGCGCAAAGACGGCTACCACGTCACCTCCGCGCTCGACGGCGGCGAAGCCCTGCAGCGCTTCGAAGAGGGCCGCTTCGACCTGGTGATCCTCGACCTGATGCTGCCCAAGCTCGACGGCGTCGCCGTCTGCAAGGCGCTGCGCTCGCGCAGCCAGGTGCCGATCATCATGCTGACCGCGAAGGGCTCGGAGACCGACAAGGTGGCCGGACTCGAGGTCGGCGCCGACGACTACATCACCAAGCCGTTCTCGCTGCGCGAGTTCCGCAGCCGGGTGAAAGCGGCGCTGCGCCGCTCGCGGATGGGCGCCGGCAACGGCACTCCGGACGAGCCGATCTCAGCCGGTGAGCTGACGATCGACTTCGAGCGGCGGATGGTCACGCTCGGCAGCGAGGAGGTCAAAGTGACCTACGTCGAGTTCGAGATCCTCGGCGCCCTGGCCCGCTCGCCGGGCCGGGTGCTGACCCGGGAGACCCTGCTCGAGCACGTCTGGGGCGACTCCGACTACCGCGACCCGCGCACCGTCGACGTCCACATCCGCCACCTGCGCGAGAAGCTCGAGGCGGACCCCAAGCAGCCCGAATACCTGTTCACGGTCCGCGGCGTCGGCTACCGCTTCAAGGAGTAGCTGGCCCTCCCCGGAGGACCGCTAGCCCGCCGATGGCTCGCCGCCTGCGCCTCAACACCCTGGCCGGCCGCATCGTCTTCGCCGCGATCGCCGTCTGCCTCGGCAGCGTCGCAATCGTCTACCTCTACGTCGTCGCAATCGGCGGCGCCGCCAGCGGGCTCGGCGACGTCAAGGGGCAGATCGCGATCGGCGGCCTGATCGCGCTGGCGATCGCCACCCTGCTCGGCTTCTACTACGCGAAGATGGCCGCCGACAGCGTGCGGGAGCTGCAGCAGGCGGCCCGCAAAGTCGCCGACGGCAACTTCGAAACGACGATCCCGGTCGCCGCCACCGGGCAGCTGGCGCCGCTGGCCCGCACCTTCAACCAGATGCAGGGACGGCTGGCCGAACTCGACTCGGCCCGCAAGGCCTTCATCGCCAACGCCTCGCACGAGCTGCGGACGCCGATCTTCAGCCTCGGCGGCTTCGTCGAGCTGCTCGAAGACGAGGACCCGAGCCCGGCGGAGCGCGAGCAGTTCCTGGGTGAGATGCGCGACCAGATCGAGCGGCTGACGAAGCTGACCGCCGACCTGCTCGACCTCTCCCAGCTCGACGCCGGCGCGATGGTGATGCAGGCGCAGCCGGTCGACCTCGGCGCCCTCGCCCGCCAGGTGACGCGCGAGTTCGCGCCGCGCGCCGACCTGCACGGCTCGCGGCTCGAACTGCGCACTCCCGAGCGGGCGGCGATCGCGCTCGGCGACCCTGATCGGGTGCGGCAGATCATCCGTATCCTCCTCGACAACGCCCTCACGCACACGCCGGAGGGCACCAAGGTGACCGTGAACACGTACTTCGCCAACCGCCGCGCCGAGCTGACCGTCTCCGACGAGGGGACCGGCGTCCCGCACCGTGTGCAAAAACGGATCTTCGAGCGCTTCTACACGGCCGACTCGGCCGGCGGCTCGGGGCTCGGGCTGGCGATCGCCCGCGAGTTGGCGCAGCGCATGGACGGGCGGCTCTCGATCAGCTCCAGCCGCCGCTACACCGCCTTCACCCTCGACCTGCCGCCCGCCCGCGAGGACCTGGCGCCGCGGCCACCGGCGCCAGCCGTCGCGACCAAGGCCGCCTCGTGAGCCGAGGCCGCTTGGCGCCGCGGCGCCGCCCGGCGCCGCCGGCCCTGCTGGCGCTGCTGCTGTGCCTGGCGGCGCTGCTGATCGCGGCCGCCGGCTGCGGCTCCGGCAACGCGACGCCCGGCGCCGAGGAGGGGAGCTCGGGCACCGCGACCAGCACCGAAACGACCGCCGCGGAAACGTCGCCGCCGCCGGAAGTCGCGATCGAGACCAGCGCGCCGGGCTTCGACGCGGCCGAAGTCTTCGAAGCGGCCTCGCCCGGGGTGGTCACGATCCGCTCGATCTTCGACGCCGGCTCGGCCGCCGAGGGCTCCGGCTTCGTCCTCAACGAGGACGGCGAAATCGTCACCAACGCCCACGTCGTCACCGACGAATCCAGCGGCAGCCGCGAGCCGGCGGAAGAAGTCTTCGTCGAGTTCCCCGACCACAACGTGGTCGCCGCCGAAATCGTCGGCTTCGACCCGTTCGCCGACGTCGCCCTGCTGAAGGTCGAACCCGACGGCTTCGAACTGCACCCGCTCGAGCTCGGCGACGACTCGACGCTGAAGGTCGGCCAGCCGGTGGCCGCGATCGGCAGCCCCTTCGGCGAAGAGCAGTCGCTCTCGGTCGGCGTCGTCTCCGCCACCGACCGCTCGGTCAAATCGCTGACCCAGTTCCAGATCGTCGGCGCGATCCAGACCGACGCCTCGATCAACCCCGGCAACTCGGGCGGCCCGCTGCTCGACGCCGGTGCCCGCGTGCTCGGGATCAACCAGCAGATCGAGACCAACTCGGGCGCCAACGACGGCGTCGGCTTCGCCGTCCCGGTCTCGGCGATCGAGCGCTCGATCGAGCAGCTGCGCGAGAAGGGCAAGGCCGAATACGCCTACATCGGGGTCTCCAGCGAGTCGCTCTATCCACAATTGGCGGAAAAGCTCGGCCTCGACACCGAATTCGGCGGCCTGATCGCCGAAGTCGTCCCCGGTGGCCCAGCCGACAGGGCGGGGCTCGAAGGCGGCGACGAGAAACTCGTCTTCCAGGGCCAGCCCTACCGAGTCGGCGGCGACGTGATCCTGCAGGTCGACGGCAAGGACGTGGTCGAAGTCGACGATCTCGCGCGGTTCGTCTCCGAACACGAACCCGGCGACAGGGTCGACCTGGCGATCATCCACGACGGCAAGCGCGAGGACATCGAGGTGGCGCTCGAAGCGCGCCCGGACGCACCCGGCGAAGGCTGAGACGCACCCCGCCGCCTATAGGTGTAGAACTCCGGCCTTGCTCCAGGAAGTCGCACTTGGCCACAAGAGTCTCGCCGACTACACCCACATCGTCGGCAAAGAGGTGACCGAACAGATCCGCGCCCTGGCGGAGCCGCTGAAGGGGAAGCGGGTACTGCACGTCAGCGCCACCGCTTTCGGCGGCGGCGTCTCGGAGATTCTCTACACGATCGTGCCGCTGATGCGCGACATCGGGCTCGACGCGCACTGGCATGTGATCTTCGGCAAAGAGGAGTTCTTCAACGCGACCAAGCTCCTCCACAACTCGTTGCAGGGGGCGCCGGAGACGCTGAGCGAGGAGCAGTGGGCGCTGTTCGACGAGATCAACCAGTTGAACGCCGAGGGCCTGCAGGGCGAGTGGGACACGGTGATCGTCCACGACCCGCAGCCGATCGGCCTGCGGCGCGGGGCCGCCGAGAAGGGCAAGAACTGGATCTGGCGCTGCCACATCGACCTCTCGAACCCCAACCCCGCCCCGATCGAACGCCTGCTGCCGCTGATCGAGGAATACGACGCGAGCGTCTGGCACATGCCCGATTACGTGCCGGCGGCGATGGACGACGGCGCCGAGGGGGTCAACATCATCCCGCCGGCGATCGACCCGCTGTCGCCGAAGAACATGGCCTTCTCGCCCGAGGACGCCGCCTTCGTCTGCCGCCAGTTCGGGATCGACGTCGAGCGACCGCTGCTGACCCAGGTCTCGCGCTTCGACCCCTGGAAGGACCCGATCGGGGTGATCGACGCCTACCGCGAGGTGACCGAGCGGGTGCCCGACGCGCAGCTGGCGATGGTCGGCTCGATGGCGAGCGACGACCCGGAGGGCCGCGAGTACTTCCAGAAGACCTACGAATACGCCGACAACGACCCGGACATCAAGATCCTCAGCAACCTCAACAACGTCGGCGCGATCGAGGTCAACGCCTTCCAGTCGCAATCCGACGTGGTGCTGCAGAAGTCGATTCGCGAGGGCTTCGGGCTGACCGTCACCGAGGCGCTCTGGAAGGGGCGGCCGACGGTGGCCGGCAACGTCGGCGGCATCCCGCTGCAGATCGAGGACGGGATCTCCGGCTACCTGGTCAACTCGCCCGCGGAGTGCGCCGAGCGCTGCCTCGATGTCCTCGGCAACCCGGGCCTCGGCAAGAGCCTCGGCCGCGAGGGCAAGGAGCACGCCCGACGCCAGTTCCTCTCGCCGCGACTGCTGCGCGACTGGCTCGAGCTCTTCAGCCGGCTCGAAGCCTGAGCGCGGTCCGGGCGGGCGGGGCGACCCCGTAATCTCTGCGGCCGTGGACGCCTCGCCGCTGATCATCGTCTCGAACCGCGGCCCAGCCCAGTTCGAACTCGACGAGAACGGGGAGCGCTCGGTGCGCCGCGGCGGCGGCGGGCTGGTGACCGCGCTCTCGGACCTGGTCCGCCACCGCGACGCGCTCTGGATCGCCTCGGCGATGACCGACGAGGACGTCGCCGTCGCCGAGGAAGCCGGTGGCCCGACCGAGATCTCGCTCGGCGGCATCGACTACCGCGTCTGCCTGGTCGGCTCCGACCCCGAAGCCTACGACCGCTTCTACAACGTGATCGCCAACCCGATCCTCTGGTTCATCCAGCACTACCTCTGGGACCTCTCGAACGCGCCCGACATCCGCCAGCAGGAGCTCGACGCCTGGGACTACGGCTACCAGACCGTCAACCGCGACATCGCCCGAGCGGTGCTGGAGCAGATCGAGGGCCAGCAGGACCCGCTGGTGATGCTGCACGACTACCACCTCTACACGGCGCCGCGGATGATCCGCGAGCAGCGCCCGGACGCCTTCCTCCACCACTTCGTCCACATCCCCTGGACCCAGCCGGACAGCTGGCGGGTGCTGCCGACCCGGATCCGCGACGCGATCTACGACGGCCTGCTGGCCAACGACATCATCGGCTTCCACACCGTCGCCTACTGCATCAACTTCCTCCGCTGCTGCGACGAACTGCTGGAAGCCGAGGTCGACTACGCGACCGGCGAAGTGCGGCACGAGGGCGGCCGGACGCTGGCCCGCGCCTACCCGCTGGGGATCGACGCCGAGCGGCTGCAGCAGGTGGCGGTCTCGCCGGAGGTGGCCGAGGCCGAGCGCGAGGTGCTCGAGCGGCGGCGCAAGTACCTGATCATCCGCGTCGATCGCGCCGACCTCTCGAAGAACGTGCTGCGCGGCTTCACCGCCTTCGACACCTTCCTCACCCAGCATCCCGAGTTCCGCGAACAGGTGACGTTCATCGCCCACCTGCAGCCCTCGCGCCAGGACGTGCCGGAGTACGCCGAGTACCTGGAGCGGATCGAGGCCCTGGTCGCGGTCGTCAACCACCGCCACGGGACGACCGACTGGATGCCGATCGACCTGAAGATCTACGAGAACTTCCCCGACGCGGTGGCGCGCTACAAGCACTTCGACCTGCTGATGGTCAACTCGATCTTCGACGGGATGAACCTGGTCGCCAAGGAGGCGCCGGCGGTCAACACCCGCGACGGGGTGCTGATGCTCTCCGAGAACACCGGCTCCCACCACGAGCTCTGGGACTACTGCATCTCGGTCAACCCGTTCGACATCCAGCAGCAGGCCGACGCGATCCACCGGGCGCTGACCCTCGACGCGGAGACCAAGCGCCGCTGGTCGGAGGGGCTGAAGGAGATCATCTTCTCCCGCAACCCCGGCGACTGGATCGACGACCAGCTCGCCGACATCGAGGTGCTTCGGCGCAAAACCGCCGCCTGAGCCGCGGCTCGGGGGAGAGGCGGGGACGGTCCGGGGCTTGGGTCCCGGTGCGAGCGCTGCGGATCCGCTGGCAGGCAGTGGCGAAGGTGGGCGCCGCGGCGCTCGGCGTGGTCGTGGCGGTGGCGACGCTGCCGGGCCTCCTGCGCGCGCCCGAGCCGCCGCCGCTGGGGAGGGACGTGGGGCTGCCGCGGATGGCGAAAGCGGCGCGGGCTGGGTTTCCGTCGGATAGCGATAGAAAGCCAGCCCACCGGCGGCGCCGGGGGCTGCAGGCAGGCCACCGGTCCTCCCGCCAGCGGCGGGCCCCCGGGCCCCGGCGCCGCCCCGGGCGGGAGCGCGCGCAGCGGCCGGCGAGCGGGCGGGAGCAGACGCCGAAGCCGCAACCGCAGCCGACGCCCGACCCTGTGCTCACGCCAGGATCCGAACCGCCGCCGGGCTCCGAAGCGATGCCCGCGCCAGAAGCGCAGCCGAGCCCCGCATCGCCGCCGGAACCGGAGGCGGCGGCGCCTCCACCACCCGCCCCGGCGCCAGCGCCGACGGCCCCTCTCGAAGATGGCTCAGCCGAGTTCGCGCCGCGCTAGCACCTGCCTCGGCGCTCCCCGAAGCCGTTGCGTCGCTATAGTCAGCCGCCGTTTGGCAGCAGCACGCGAATACGAGCTGGTCCTGATGCTGGACCCCCAGTTGGACGCCCCGGCGCGCGACGCCCTGGCGCAGAGCGCGCGTGGCGAAATCGAGGGCGCCGGCAGCCTCAAACAGGAGAACACCTGGGGGCTGCGCAAGATGGCCTACGAGATCAATCACCGCACCGAGGCCGATTACCGCTGGTTTCGCTTCGAGGCGCCGAGCTCGCTGCTCGACTCGCTCGACCACAACCTGAAGATCGCCGACGGCGTCCTCCGCTTCCGGATCTTCAAAGTCGACCCCGGCACGCCGACGATCGTGCCGCCGGCGACCACCGCCGCCCCCGGCCCGCGCGAGCGCGGCGCCGCCCCGGGCGGCCCGCGCGACGGCGGCGATCCCGCCCCGCGCGAAGACCGCGCAGAGGCCGCCGCCCCCGCGCCGGCCGCCGAGTAGCGTCCACCGCCTCCACGACCCACCTCCCCCGCTCTTTGGGCGGAAAGCCCGTCGCCGGGGGGAGAAGTGGCGCCGTCGGCCTGCTTAGACTGGAACCCAGCTAACGATCTTCAGAGGAGTGAGTGTTTTGGCAGCTTCGAACGTGAACGTGGTGGTCATCACCGGGAATCTGACCCGCGACCCGGAGCTGCGCCACACCGGCGGCGGCACCGCCGTCTGCGAACTTCGGGTCGCGGTCAACAGCCGCCGCAAGGAAGGCGACAACTGGGTCGACAAGCCGAACTTCTTCGACGTCGTCGTCTGGGGCGCCCAGGGCGAGAACTGCGCGACCTACCTGCAGAAGGGCCGCCCGGTGGCAATCGAAGGCCGGCTCGACTGGCGCGAGTGGGAGGCGAAAGACGGCGGCAAACGGCAGGCCGTGCAGATCGTCGCCAACACCGTCCAGTTCCTCGGCTCGCGCGACGGCGGCGGTGGCGGCGGTCAGGGCCAGGGCCAGGGGAACGGCGGCGGCTTCACTCCGCAGAGCGACGTCCCGGCCGACACCTCCGACTTCCAGGGAGCCGGCGTCGGCGGTGGCGGCGGCGGCCAGGAAGACGACATCCCGTTCTAAGCCGCACCCACCGCGGCCCCCTGAGCGGGATCGCGGGCGCAGGCTGGCGGCGCCCGGATTGGCGGCTCTGTACCATCCGGCGTCGCATGCCACGAGCCAGAGAGTCATCTTCATCCCCAGCCGGCGGCCGCCGCGGACGCCGCGGCGGCGACCGCGCTCGGCCGCGCAAATACACGCGGGTCAACGCCGAAGTCGTCGACTACAAGGACCTCAACCTGCTGCGGCGGTTCCTCTCCGACAAGGGGAAGACGCGCGGGCGGCGGGTTACCGGGCTCTCGCGCCGCCACCAGCGGCAGCTCTCGGTCGCGGTGAAGAGGGCGCGGGAAATCGCCCTCCTCCCGTACGTCGGAGAGCGCTGATGGCGCAGGCGATCCTGCTCGCGGACGTCGACTCGCTCGGCGAAGCTGGCCAGGCCGTCGACGTCGCCCCCGGCTACCTCCGCAACTACCTGATCCCGCGCAAGCTGGCGCAGCCCGCCACGCCGGGTGCGCTGGAGGAGGCGCAGCGCCGCCTCGAGGCGGCCGAACGGGCCGCGAAAGCCCGCGCCGAGCGCGAAGCCGAAGCGGCCGGCCTGCTCTCGAAAACCGTGATCACGATCCACCAGCGGGCCGGCGAAGACGGCAAGCTGTTCGGCTCGGTCGGGCCAAAGGAGATCGTCGACGCGCTGCGCGAGGCCCGTGACCTGCGGATCGACAAACGCAAGGTCAAGCTCGACCAGCCGCTGCGCGAACTGGGCACCTTCATGGTCGAGATCGAGCTCGCCGACGACACCACCGCGTCGGTGAAGACGATCATCAGCGAGGAGAAGTAGTCGCGCCCTTCCGGCGCAGTGCCGGTTGGACCCGCTCCGAGCGGGCGACGGTCGGGCTCGCCGCGGTGGCGATCGGCGGCGCCGGCCTCGTCCTCGCCGACCAATTCGGCCGCCTGCTCGGCCGCCGCGCCCGCCAGCACCGCGGGCACGAACAGCTCGAACTGACGCCGACCGGCGCGATCGACACGGTCGAGGCGGCGGCGATCGACACGGTCGAGGCGGCGGTCCGCGGCTACGCGGCGGCGCCGCGCTCGGAGACCGTCCTCTTCAACCTGCTGGCCGGCTTCCTCGGCTCCTTCGCCCTCGTGCGGATCTCGACCTACGGGATCCGCGAGCGCTGGGGCCCGTTCCGCAACGTCTCGATCGGCGGCCGCCACATCCACCACTTCGTGCCCGGCATCCTGCTCGCCTTCGGCTCCGGGATCGCCGCCCTGGTAAGCGACGACGACCAGCTCGAGCAGACGCTGGCGGTGCCGATGGGGGCGGGGATCGGGCTGACCTTCGACGAGGCGGCGCTGCTGCTCGACCTGCGCGACGTCTACTGGACCCGCGAGGGCCTGCTCAGCGTCCAGCTCAGCCTCGGCGCGACGGCGATCCTCAGCATCGCGATCATCACCCTGCGGATGCTGCGGCGCGGCGAGGCGCAGCTGCTCGACGAAGCGGAAATCGCAGCGCCGCTCGACGGCGACCATCCTGCCCTCGCCTAGCCTTTCGTACGGCTTTCGCGCGGCCCTCGCCGAAATAGCGGCAGAGCCGTAACGGAAGCGTCAACTCTCGCTCGCAAAAGGCGCATTCGCAGGACGCGCCCGCGGCCGGCCTCTGGTTGATTTCGAAGCCCGCAGCGCTCCCCCCGCAGTTCCGCCGCAGCTCCGCCTTTACTCCTTCTCCCATGCCGCAGCCAGCCGCCACCCACGTCCCGCCCCAGAACATCGAGGCGGAGGAATCGGTCCTCGGCGCGATGCTGGTCGCCGAGCCGGCGCTGACCCGGGTGATCGACGAGGTGAAGCTGAAGGACTCGGACTTCTACCTCGACCGCCACCGGGCGATCTTCGCGGCGGCCCACGACCTCTACGCCGTCTCCAAGCCGGTCGACGCGCTGAGCGTCGCCGAGGCGCTGACCCAGCGCAACATGATCGACGCCGCCGGCGGCAAGCACTACGTCTCCGAGCTGGCGGCGAAGGTGCCGGCGGCCGGCAACGCCAAGCACTACGCCGAGATCGTCCAGCAGAACTCGCTGCTGCGGCGGCTGCTCGGCGCCGGCCAGGAGATCCAGGGCTGGGTCAACGAGCGAGCCGGCGAGCCGCGCGAGCTCTCCGAGCGGGCCGAGAAGCTGCTCTTCGACGTCGCCCACAAAGAGCAGGCCTCCGACTTCAAACTGCTCTCCGAGATCCTCCACGACGAGGTCGACCGGCTGGAGAAGCTCTCGACCGGCGAGACCGAGATGACCGGGACGCCGGCCGGCTTCCGCGACATCGACGCGATCACCGGCGGCTTCCAGCCCGGCAACCTGATCATCGTCGCCGCCCGGCCGGCGATGGGCAAGAGCGCCCTGGTCGCCAACATCGCCGAAAACGTCGCCGTCAAGCGCGACCTGCCGGTCGCCTTCTTCTCGCTCGAGATGTCGGAGGTCGAGCTGGCCCAGCGCTTCATCGCCTGCCGCGCCCGGATCTCCGGCGACAAGCTGCGCAAGGGACAGGTCTCCCAGCGCGACTGGCCGAAGGTGGTCCGCGCCTGCAACGAGCTCGAGCAGGCGCCGCTCTGGTTCGACGACTCCTCCGACCTCGGGATCCTCGACCTGCGGGCCAAGGCGCGCCGCCTGCACGCCCAGGAACAGGACCGCGGCGGCCTCGGGCTGATCATCCTCGACTACATGCAGCTGATGCGCTCCGACGACCCCCGGGCCAACCGGGTCGAGCAGGTCGGCCAGATCAGCCGTGGGTTGAAGATCCTCGCCCGCGAGCTCGAGGTGCCGGTGGTCGCGATCTCGCAGCTCTCGCGGGCGCCCGAGCAGCGGACGCCGCCGAAGCCGCAGCTCTCCGACCTGCGCGAGTCGGGGCAGATCGAGCAGGACGCCGACGTCGTCGCCTTCCTCTACCGCGAGGACTACTACCGCGACCCCGACGAAGAGCCCGACGGCCTCGCCGACCTGATCATCGCCAAGCACAGGAACGGACCGATCGGGACCAGGAAGCTGGTCTTCCTCGACCGCTATCCGAAATTCGCCGACCACACCGGCCAGGAGGCGCCGATCGAGCAGCCGGTCGGCGAAGGGCCGCCGCTGGCCGAGGCGGCGGGGCCGGACTTCTAGTGCCGGCGATCGCCCGATCCGAGCCCTTCCGCGAGCAGGTCTGCCCGCTCGGGGTCTGCGACGGCTCCGGCTGGATCCTCGGTCCTGAGGACGTCGCCCGCCCCTGCGAGTGCCGCGCCCAGCGGCTGCGCAAGGGCCGCAGCCGCGGCGTCGCCTCGGCGATTCCGGCCCGCTACCGCGGCGTCTCCTTCGACCGCCCGCCGGTCGCCGACATGGCCCGCGAGATGACCAGCCGCCACGTCGTCCAGGCGGCGCGCGACTTCTGCGAGAACCTCGACCGCAACCTCGAGGAGGGCAACGGCCTCTGGCTGATGGGCGACACCGGCACCGGCAAGACGACGCTGGGGATGCTGGTCGCGAGCCAGGCCCTGGCCGCCGGCAAGACCGTCGCCGTCTACTTCACCCCGAAGCTGCTCAACCGGATCCGCCAGACCTTCCAGGAAGCCGACTCGGAGAACGCCTACACCGTCTTCTTCGACCGCGTCACCTCGGTCGACCTGCTCTACATCGACGACCTCGGCTCCGAGCGCCACACCGATTGGGTGGTCGAGCAGCTCTACGCGGTGATCAACGAGCGCTACGAGAACCGCCGCTCGGTGCTGGTCACCAGCAACGCCAGCGGCGACATCGGCAAGGGCGAGCGCGAGCTGGGCGACCAGATCGGCCGCCGCACGGTCTCGCGGCTGATCGAGATGTGCGGCGACCCGCTGCCGCTGTTCGGCCCCGACCACCGGGTCCAGGCCTAGCCCTCCGGCGAGGGCGCGAGCGGCGGGCCGCCGGCATCGTCAGAATCACCTCCGCATGCCTGGCGTAGTCATAGTGGGCGCCCAGTGGGGCGACGAGGGGAAGGGCAAGGTGACCGACGTCCTCGCCGAGGACGCGACGATGATCGTGCGCTTCCAGGGCGGCAACAACGCCGGCCACACGATCGTCCGCGAGGGGCGCGAGTACAAGTTCCACCTGATTCCGTCGGGGATCCTCCACCAGGACAAAACCTGCGTGATCGGCAACGGCGTCGTCGTCGACCCGCGGGTGCTGCTGGGCGAGATCGACGACCTGAAACGGGCCGGGATCGGCGTCGCCAACCTGCGGATCTCGGCCAACGCGCACCTGATCATGCCCTACCACGTGCTGCTCGACACGGCGGGCGAGACGAAGCTGGGGAAGAACTCGATCGGGACGACGCGGCGCGGGATCGGCCCCGCCTACGCCGACAAGGCGCTGCGGCTCGGCATCCGGGTCCAGGACCTGCTCGACGAGAAGATCCTGCGGACCAAGATCCGCGCCGCGCTGGAGCCGAAGCAGCAGGCGCTGCGCGAGCTCGGCGTGCAGCGCCGCAAACTGCAGCGCGAGGGAGGCGGCGGCCCGGAGGCGGTCGCCGCGCTCGGGCCCGACCCGCGGCTCGACGTCCACTCGATGGTCGAGGAACACGTCAGCTTCGGGCACCGGCTCGAGCCGCACATCGCCGACACCGCGCGGCTCTGCTGGGACGAGCTCGACGCCGGGCGCACGGTGATCTTCGAGGGCGCCCAGGCGACCCTGCTCGACCTCGACCACGGCACCTATCCCTTCGTCACCTCCTCCAATCCGATCGCCGGCGCGGCGACGGTCGGCGCCGGCGTCGGGCCGACCGACATCAGCGAAGTCTGGGGGATCGCCAAGGCCTACGCGACCCGGGTCGGCGCCGGCCCGTTTCCGACCGAGCTGAGCGACGAGGTCGGCGAGCGGATGGTCGAGGCCGGCCACGAGTACGGGACGACGACCGGGCGGCGGCGGCGGGCTGGATGGATGGACCTGGTGGCGCTGCGCTACGCGGTGCGGCTGAACCGGATGGACGCGCTGGCGATCACCAAGCTCGACGTCCTGCGCGGCCTCGGGCCGCTGCGGGTCGCGGTCCGCTACCGCTCGCGCGAAGGCGCCGAGCTCGAGAGCTTCCCGTACCACCAGTCGATCCTCCACTCGGCGACGCCGGAGTACGAGGAGCTGCCGGGCTTCGACGAGGACATCGGCGCCGCCCGCAGCGAGGCCGAGCTGCCGAGCGCGGCGCGCGACTATCTCGACTTCATCGCCGAGTTCGTCGGCGTGCCGATCCGCCTGGTCGGGGTCGGCCCCGACCGCGAGCAGACGATCCGCCTCGGGGACTGAGAGAGCGCCACTACGGTACCGTCAGGGTCGTGGGCGCGAGCGGCAGACGCCTGGCTCGGCACGACGAACGGCTGCCCCGCGGCAGGCACGGCCTCTCGCGGGAGACGGTGCGCGTCTCGCAGCGGCGGCGGATCCGGGCGGGAATGATCGAGGTGGTCTCCGAGCGCGGCTACGGCGAGACGCGCGTGGTCGACGTGATCGAGGTCGCCGGCGTCTCGCGCAAGACCTTCTACGAACACTTCGACAGCAAGGAGCAATGCTTCCTGGCGACCTACGACGCGCTCTTCGCTCGCCTCTACGGCGAGGTGTCGAACAACTTCGAGTCGTTGCCCGGCGCCCCCTGGGCACAGCGCGCGACCGCGGCGCTGCGCTCGCTGCTCGCGCACCTGGCGGCGCACCCGAGCGGGGCGCGGTTCGCGATCGTCGAGGTCCTGGCGGCGGGGCCGAGGGCGCTGGCGCGGCGCGACGCCGCGCTGCGCCAGTTCAGCGGCTTCCTCGAGTCGGGCCGCGCCGAGACGAGCGTCGAGCTGCCCGGGATCACCGCCCTCTCGCTGGCGGGCGGGATCAACGAGCTGCTCTACAGCGAGATCCTGCACGGCGCCGCAGCGCGGCTGCCGACCCGCCTTCCCGACCTCGCCTTCTGGATCTCGCTGCCGTTCCTCGGCCCCGAGCGGGCGAACGCGGAGCGGGCGCGGGCGCGGGCGGCGGAGACGGATCCGTGAAGGCCGCATTTCGGTACCTGAGAAGCGCTCCGTTTCGCTTCTTTACGTGTTGATGATGGTAGTCGCGGCGGGGTTTACGAATAGACAGAAGTTGGTACTTTCCCCGCCCAGAGGGAATTCTTCGCGAATCCACGCAATGGTTTCATCGCCGCGGCTGCTTAAAAGTCGCTGCAAAAGGAGAGATAAAGGGAAATGCGCAAGTTCTTGACGTTGACTGCCGCACTCTGCGCCCTGATGGCGCTGAGCGCGGTCGGCTTCGCCAGCGCGGCCGGGGAAGGCCCGGTAACCGTGCAGGTGGGGAACCTCAAATTCACCGCGGACGGCCACTTCACGCCGAAAGCGCTACCGAAGAAGACGCCGGCGCCGATCGCGCTGAAGGTATCGGGCAAGATCGGGACGACCGATGGCAGCCACCCGCCGGCGCTGAAGACGGTCGAAATCGAAACCGACAAGAACGGCTTCATCAACGTGAAGGGCATCCCGGCCTGCAAGGGCGGGCAGCTGCAGTCGCGCGACACCAAGGCGGCGGAAAAAGCGTGCGGTGACGCGATCATGGGGACCGGAAAGACCACCGTCGAGGTGGCCTTCCCCGAACAGAAGCCGATCCCGGTCAGCTCGAAGCTGCTGCTGGTCAACGGCGGCGTCTCGGGCGGCACGACGACCCTCTACGTCCACGCGTACTTCAACGCGCCGATCACCGGGGCGATCGTCACCACGGTCAAGGTGAAGAAGCACAAGAACGGTCGCTACGGCCTGAAATCGATCGCGACGATCCCGAAGATCGCCGGCGGCGCGGGCTCGGTGACGAGCTTCAACCTGACCGTCGACAGGAACGTCAAGGTCGGCCGCAAGACGTACCACCCGCTGACCGCCAAATGCACCGACGGCAAGCTGCAGGCCCAGGCCCTGGCGAAGTTCGCCGACGGCACCCAAGCGAAGACGGAATTCGTCCGCGCCTGCACGCCGAAGGGCTGAGCCCGGAGGCAAGCGGCGGCTGCAATCGCCGAGTCGTGAAAAGGGGCGGCCTCCGGGCCGCCCCTTTTCGTGCGCCGGTCCCGTACCCTGACGCCCAAGGTGCGACGACTCGCGATCAGCTTCGTGCTCGTTCTCTGCGCGGTCGCCACGCTGGCGGCCGCGACCGCGGCGGCCCCGGCCGGCGCCGCCGGCATCCCCTGGGGGACCGGCTGCATGCCGACTCCCCCCGGCGCGGTGCGGAGCAGCGAAAACTGCGGCAGCGAACTGGTCGCCGGCCGGGCGATCGCGCCGGCCGGGGCGCCGCCGGTCGTCGCGCGGGTGATCGCCGCGGCCAACCACATCAACGGCCGGCCCTACGTCTGGGGCGGCGGCCATCGCAGCTTCCTCAGCAGGGGCTACGACTGCTCGGGGGCGGTGGGCTACGCGCTCCACGCCGGCGGGCTGCTGGCGAGCACGATGGTCTCCGGTCAGCTCGCCTACTGGGGCGAGGCGGGCGTCGGCAGGTGGATCACCGTCTACGCCAACCGCGAGCACGTCTTCATGGTCGTCGCCGGGCTGCGCTTCGACACCCGCGGCAACTGGCCGGGGGTGAGGGGGCCGCGCTGGAAGATGGGGATGCCGGATGCGCGGACGCTCGCCGGCTTCATCGCCAGGCACCCGGCCGGCCTCTGAGCCGGCCCCGGCCTCCCCAAAAATCGGTGAAATCCTGCTATCGACCCGATTTTGCGGTTGATACGCAGGGACTCTTGTCCATATAGTGGAGAGGACGGGTGGCCCAGCCAGGGGAGGCATGCCGATGCGGTACGACGCAGCTGCGATCGCGGCAGCCGAGTCCCACTTCCGCGAGGGGATCTGGGACGCAGCGCCGCGGGATGCCGTCGAGGAGCTGGAAATCAGGAAGCGCTGGTACGGGCCGGTCCTGGCGACCACCTGCGCCGGCCTGGCCGATTCGGTCCTGATGAACACGATCCAGGGCGCGGCGGAGCCGGGCGCGGTCGCCGCCGGTCACCTCGCCGAGGCGGTCGAATGGATGCGCTCGCGCGAGGTCGAGTACCTGGTGGTGGTCGCCTCCGACCGCCCCGAAAGCAGGGAGGCCGAGGCCTGGCTGCTGTCGCGCGGCTACGAACAGGGTCCGACGATCCGGCGCTACGTCCGCCCGGCGCTGCCGCCGAGCCCGAACGGCGGGTCGCAGATCGACGTCCGCGAGCTGAGCGCGGCCGAGACGGAAGGGATGTCGCTGATCTTCGCCGCCGCGATGGACGTCTCGGACCTGGCGACGGTGCCGCTCCTCGGCCTGCCGGACGTCGAGGGCTGGCGCTGCTACGCCGCCTACCTCGACGAGCGCGAGGTGGCCTGCGGCGCGCTGTTCATCGAGGACGGTCTGGCGGTCCTCGGACTCGACGCCACCGCCCCGGATGCCCGGCATCGAGGCTGCCATTCGGAGCTGATCCGACGCCGTTTGGTCGACGCGGCGCAGGCCGGCTGCGAGCTGGTCGTCGCCGAGTCGTTCGACAGCCCCGACGACCGGGCCGAAGCGGGCCGCAACTTCCTCCGCGCCGGCTTCGCCGAGGACGGACGCAGCGTCTGCTGGCGCCGGCCACCGCTATTCGCCCCCTGAGCTTGCGCCGGGGCCTCTGCTTGCGATAGATGGAGCGGGTGGCCGACGGCTCGACGATCGTCTTCTTCCCCGAGGGGGCCTTCGGCCCGACCAACAACTGCGTCGGGATCGGCGACGTGCTGCGCCGGCGCGGCCACCGGGTGGTGTTCATCGTCGAGGAGTCGTTCGCCGGCACGCTCGAGGAGCAGGGCTTCGAGGAGCGGCTGATGCGGCTGACGCCGCCGCCCGAGGCGGACGAAGTGCCGGGGCAGTTCTGGAAGGACTTCATCCGCGACACCGCGCCGGTCTTCCGCGAAACGACGATCGAACAACTCGGCTCCTTCATCGCCCCGACCTTCCAGGCCCTGATCGACGGCGCCCGCTACGTCGACGACCGCCTGCACCAGATCTTCGACGAGCTGCGCCCCGACGTCGTCGTCGAGGACAACGTCGTCACCTTCCCGGCGCTCCTCACCTCCGGCATCCCCTGGGTGCGGATCGCCTCCTGCAACCCGGCGGAGATGAAGGACCACCTGATCCCGCCGCCCTTCTCCGGGCTCCCGACCGCCGACAACCGCGAGTGGGACACCTTCTGGGCCGCCTACAGCCGCACACTGCAGGACATCCACGACGATTTCAGCGAGTGGTGCCAAGAGCGCGGCACGCCGCCCCTGCGGCGCTACGACTTCATCCACGAGAGCCCCTGGCTCAACCTCTACCTCTATCCGGAGGCGATCGACTACCCGCGCGCGCAGCCACTCGGCCACCACTGGCACAACCTGCAGGCCTGCGTCCGCGACACCGACGCCGCCTGGGACGTGCCGGAGGCGATGCGCGATGGCAGCGATCCCCTGATCTACCTCTCGATGGGCTCGCTCGGCTCGGCCGACGTCGAGCTGATGCGCAAGCTGATCGCCGAGCTGGCCGACCGGCCCTACCGAGTGATCGTCTCCAAGGGACCGCAGGCGAGGGAAATCGAGCTCGCCGCCAACATGGCCGGCGCCGAGTTCCTCCCCCAGACCTCGATCCTGCCGAAGATCGACCTGGTGATCACCCACGGCGGCAACAACACCGTCACCGAGTCGCTCCACTTCGGCAAGCCGATGGTCGTCCTGCCGATCTTCTGGGACCAGCACGACAACGCGCAGCGGATCGAGGAGACGGGGTTCGGGGTCCGGCTCGACACCTACGGGCACTCGGGGGCGGAGCTGACCGGGGCGATGGCGAAGCTGCTCGCCGACCGGGAGCTGAGCGGCCGGCTGCGCGCGGTGTCGCGGTCGCTGCGCGAGCTGCGGGGCACCGAGGTCGCCGCGGCGCGGATCGAACTCGTCGCGGCCGAAGGCTGACGGCGGCCAGGGGTTGATTCCGCCTAGATCTCGCAGTCGTAGAGCGCTGCGCTGCGCGCGGTCGCGTTGGCCGCCTCGAAGGACTTGGCGTTGACCGGGTCGTCGGGGTTCGCCTGCAGCGCTTCGATTTCCCTTTCGAGCTCCTTGACCAGCGCCTTTGCCTGTTTCTTCTGGGCGGCGGGGGGGTTCAGTTCCGCGAGTTCATCGGCCATGGCTTCGACCGACCGCAGTGCGACGTCGACCATTTCCGCCATTTCCTCGCTGCCGCCCGAGCCGTCGCTTTCTTCCGTCGCGGCCTTGAGATCTTCATCGCGCTGCTTCGCGGCCTGCGAGCAGATGCTGTTCCCCTGCTTGAGGAAGGCGGTCTTGCTGATCGGCTCCGAGTTGTTGCCCGAGCTGCTCGAGCCGCACCCGGCCAGCAGGGAGAGAGCGAGCGCGAGCGCGATGAGGATGGCGGCACGGATGCGAGTCATAATCGTCAACTTCTGATTGCACAGGAACTTTATCCTGGGAGCCTCGGGCCCGTCAAGTCCACAGCGCTCGCACATTGAAAAGCGCCGCCGCGGTCCCCCGCGACGGCGCTCTGTCTACTTCGAGAGGCGACCGAGCTCTACGGTTCGCTGGCGCGAACCGATTCCGCCGCGCCGGTTTCGAAGTTGGCTTCGAGGATCGCCGAGTTCGTCCCCGAGCCAGCCGGCAGGCCGACCATCGAGTTGACGACCGGATCGACGACCAGGTTGATCAGCGGCCCGCCACAACCAGCGGCAGCCGGTGCCGCGAACGTGTTGTTGACGAGCTTCGAGCCGGTGACGATCGTCCGGTCGAACAGTTCGTTGAACGAGATTTCGCCGGCTTCGCCCTGCAGCGACCCGCTGGTGCCGGTGGTGAAGGCGATCACGATCGGTTTCGCGTTCGAGCCGATGTAGCAGTTGTTGCCCAAAAGCGGGTTTTCAAGATGGACCTTGACCGGCAGTTCGAGTGCCGTGCCTTCTTCGAAGATCAGATTTTCGGTGTTGATCTTGATCTGCGTCGCGGGCGCCGCCAGTTCGAGGGTGGCGTTGGCACCGGTCAGCCCGTTTTCGAGAGCCGCTTCGCAGAGGCCTTTGATGATGATGTTGGTCTGTTCTTTACAGTTGAGCAGACCGAGCAGGCCACCTGGCACCGGCTGAGGCGCTTTCGAGAGAGTTTCCCCATTCTCAGCGCCGTAGAACTGGATTTCCGTGCCGAACCCCGAGAAACCACCCTGCAGCTTGGCGGGGTTGACGATCGGGACCGTCTTGCTGCCGAGCTTCACCGATCCGCCGGTGGTTTCGGAGAACACGCACTGTTCGACCACCGGGTTGTTGAGCGGGCACTCTGCGAAGTTGGCCCATTCGCCAGTCGGATTGTGAGATGCCGCCAGAGCCCCCGATGCGAACACCAATGAGACCCCTGCCGTTAACACTGCGGCTACTAACTTCTTCATGCTTTTCTCCCTTTTGTTTCTTACCGAGCCGAGACCCGGCCTTCAGAAAACGAGGGAGGCGCCGCCACGGTTTCCCGTGGCGACGCCTCTGGACCCTCGCTACTCCACTAACCCTTGATCAGGATCATTCGCTTTCGATGACCGCTGACGCCGCTGCATCCTGGAGTTTGCCTTCCAGGACTGCGGAGTTGGTCCCCGAGCCGGACGGCGTGCCGAGGATCGAGTTGACGAGCGGGTCGACGAAGAAGGAGAAGATCCCTCCACATCCACTCGCCGCCGGCGCGGCAAACGTGTTGTTGACCAGTTTGCCACCGCTCACCGTGGTGAGGGTGAATTCTTCATTGAACGACACCGTGCCCGGGTCGCCGGTGAGGCTGCCACTGGTCCCGGTGGTGAAATCGATCTGGACCGGTTTGCTGTCGGACCCGATGTAGCAGTTGCTACCGAGGATCGCGTTTTCCAGATGGATCTTGACCGGCAGGCCAAGCGCGGTTCCTTCACCGAAGATCAGGTTTTCCGTGCTCAGTTTGACGTTTGGCAGGTGGCCTTTGGTCGGGCCCGCGAGTTCAACGGTCGCTTTGACGCCGGTGAACCCGTTGTTGATCTGTTCGTTGAACCAGTCCCGAATGAATTTCGGCCACCAGCTCGGCGCGGTGATCCCGAGCAGACCGCCCGGAACCGGCTGCGGGGTTTTCGAGAGGGTGTTGCCGTTCTCGGCCCCGTAGAATTCGATTTCTTCACCGGCACCCACGTACCCGCCCTGGAGCGTCACCGGATTTGCCAGCGGCACGGTTTTTTTACCGACCGTGAAGTAGCCGCCGCTGCTGACCGAGTAGATGCAATCGTTGACTTCCGGATTGTTCAGCGGGCACTCGTTGAACTGCGCGAATTCGCCCGTCGGATTGTGCGACGCGGCCGTCGCGAGCGAGACGAATACCAGCAGAGCCAGTACCCCCGCCATGCTCGCCACCACCAGCTGCTTGCCGCGGTGCTTCAGGAACCTCATAGCATTCCTTCCGTTATCGACTGTTGTCCTTGGGCGCCAGGCCGGGGAGAACTACTCCGGTCGTTTCGGAGCTGTCGCGGACCCTGCGAAATGCACAGGGCTGGGGACACGGCGGAACCGGGACGAGACAGCAACAACGTTCCTGCAGCTCGGTTTTCCGAGCCCTCTTCCCAATTCCCTCGCGCCATGGCCCTAGGCGTCTCCCTATCTCCCTCTGGCGGGCCCTTTCCCGCCCCCTGACGTCGGGACCCGTCTGAAAGCGGTCCCAAACGGCTTCGTACCGAAGCCGAGACGCATCCCAGCATCTCTAACCCGCTATGTCAATCCCCAACACTCAGTGCTACTTGCGGCGATACGTGATTCCCCTTGCTGAAGCCATTTTCGGCGACTTACACCACATAGGAGCCAGGAGAAAAACCTAGTTTTAGGTACCCCTGTATCAACGAAAGCAGGACCCGGGCAGCGGCGCTCAGCGCCCGCGACCCGAGTGCTTCTTGTGCTTCTTCTTCTTGTGGCAGCTGTTCTTCAGCGGCGTCTTGAAGCTCAGGACTTTGCCGCTGTGCGCCGTGAACCGCACTTCTGCCTTGTGGGTCCCCTTGCAGATGTTGGTCGAGTTTTCGAGCAATCCCTTTTTGCGGCCGCCCTGCATTTCGAGGACGAACCTGCTGACCGGGGCGTCCGGCACCGCTTCGAACGTGTTCCGCAGCCCTTCGTGCTTGGTGGTGTCGACCTTGCCGTGGGCGAGGATCCGGACCTGACCGTTGAGATCAGCAACCAGGTCAGGCAGCTTGTGCCCGAAGCCGACGCCCAGGTAGACCGGCCCTTCGAGCGGTTTGTCGAGCAGCGGCGTCCACGCTTTGGCTTTGCCGTAGATCGACTTTTTCGGGCAGGTTCCGGCGCGCAGATCCGCCTGTTTGCAGACCGTCTTGATGCTCCCCTGGTCAAGGAACTCGGAGTGCGGCAGTCCGACCTGGGCGCGGGCGATGTTCGCCGACGTGCCTTTCGGGAAGGTCACCACAGCCTTGAGAGCGGGGTGGCCGGCGCGTCGCGTCGCTCCTTTGACCATGATCGAGATCTTTGGCTTGAACGGCAGGTCGCGACAGCCTCCGACCTTGAAGCGGTTGGAGAGCGAGGCGCTCTGGCCGGCGGTCGTGGTAACCGAGCCGCCGACCGACATCGCTTCGCAGTTGGTCGGATTGAGGACGAAGTTCGAACGGTTCATCTGCAGCGAAACCGAGCGGACGTCGAGCGGTATCCCCGACAAGATCGTCGGCAGCGGATCGGAGACGGCCCGGATGTCAGCCGTGAACGGATCCACGTAGAGCGCCGTCCGCACGACCACCGTGCCGAGGTCGAACGGTCCCGCGATCGCCGGGGTGATGATCGCCAGCGAAAGCGGTGCCCCCTTGTAGGGACCGGCGAGATAGATCTTGCCCTGGACGTAATAGGGACTCGAGCCAGCGCCAGCGCCGACGTTGACGATGCCCACCTGAGAGGCGTCCGGACACGACGGAGCAGACAGCTCCTGCGCCCCCGCGCCTTCGGCCGACCGGGCCGAGGCGGCCGCGATCTGCGCCTCCGAGCAATACGGGATCCCGGCCAGCTTGCCGGTCAGACCCGGAGGGAGCTTCGCTTCGACTCCCGAGAAGCGCTGGGTGCCGTCGGCGCGAGAGAGCTTGAAGACGAAGGGCGAGTAGGTGCCCCCGAGCGGCGTCGTCGTCCCCGCTTCGAACTGCGGCCGATTCGGAAGCTCACCTTCGCTCGAGGCGCAACCTCCTCCGCTGGCGCCGGAGCTGATGGTGAACGGCGCCGTTTTCAGCACCTGCGTACCCGGAGCGGAGAACGAGTAGAGCCTGATGTCCGTGGTAAAGCTGCCGCAAGTCTGCGGCGTGATCAGCGGCGCCCGAGGCCCTTCGCGAAGCTTCACTTCAAATGAGGAATATGGAATGGGCGGCAGGCGGTCAAAGGTGGTGGTGAGTTGCCCGGTGACCGGATCGGCATGCACCTCTCCTTCCTGCTTGACCAGAATCCCGCGATCGGGCACCCGCGCGACGATATAGAGAGCGAGCAGCGAGTTGAACCGGTTTTCATGAGGGGCTGCGAGATAGAAGGCGCCTTCGATCGGTTCGTCGAGCAACGGCGTATTCGCGAGCAACGTTCCCAGCTTCGACGATTCGGGGCAGTCACCGACTCTGAACTGCGACTGCAGGCAGGTGCCGATGCCGTTGGCGGCAGACGGATTGACGGTGACCCCGCGCGGCAGCGTCACTTCGGTTTTCACCGGCTGCGTTTCGGAGATCGCTCCGGGGTCGGTCAGGCCTTCGTTCGGCAGTTTCAGGTTGAAGTTGAGACCACTCGGAGTCTCGCCTGAGGAAGTCGTCGGCGAGGAGTTGATCGCCGGTTTGAACGGCACGGCCTCGCAGGCGGAAATCGGCGCCGGAAGACCTTCCGGTCCGGTGAGCGGCACGGTTTCGGGCACGTAGGTCCCCGTCGTTCGCGAAGCCGCTTTCACGGTCATCGCGAACGGCCCGCACGAGGTGGGCAGCGTCAGGAACGCTTTTCGTGGGGCGTCGGTGGAGCAACCTAGGGCACCGGCGCATTGGCGTTCGGAATCATGGCTGCTGTCAGCCGGCGTACCCCAGATCGTCGCTTCAGCGCTCGTGACTTCTAGGGGGATGTTCGGCGTCGCGACCGTGATCCCATAACCATCGTCGGTCCGAACCGAAGCGTATTGGGTCACAACGAAGTTGAAGAGAGAAAAACCCAGCTGCGCGGCCACGCCCGGGGGCGGTTCGACGTTGTAGATCGGATTGATCGTTTCACCGAGTTCGGGGGCGGTCGCCCGCAGAATCCCCACCTGCGATGCTCCGGGGCATTTGGGGCTCTGTCCCTCGAACTGCTGCCTCGTGCACTCGGGCACTGCCTGCGGGTTGCCGACGAAGCCAGGAGGCAGATCGATGATCGCGTCGCGGAGTTCGCCGCCTTCGGTGTTTCCTGCCGTGTCCTGGTTCAGTTCGAACTGAACGCTGAAGGAATCCGGGTGAGCGCCCGCCTGAGAGACGACCCTGCCTTCGCGGTCAAGCGCGGTCACCTTGGTGGTGCCGGGCACGAAACCAAACGCCGCATGGGCGCTCGCCGGCAGCGCCGACAGGATCAGAAGCGTCAGAAGCGGAACGAAGCCTCGGCGAATCATTTGCTGCCTCCCCGCGCGTTCTTAGCTTTGCCGCCCTTTGCCTTGCTGCCATTCTTGTTCTTCTTCTTGCCCTTCTTATTCTTCTTCTTGTGCTTCTTCTTGTGGTGCTTCTTGTGCTTCTTCTTGTGGTGCTTCTTCTTCGCCTTCTTGGGCTTCAGGTTGCCGGGCCCATCGAACGTCGTAGAACCCGAACTCGGCTCGCTCGGAGGAGGAGCCGGCAATGGTTGGCAGCCTTCGCCGAGGCATTCGGTCGGCGGCACTGCGTAGTCGGACGCCAGTCCGCCCCCGACGCGGGCGTCGTAGAGATCGATCAGTTCGTCCTGGTCACGTGGAACGAGTCGCTGCCTGGTCGTAAAGAAGACATTGTCCCCTGACGGATCAACCGCGAGGAAGTTCGAGTCGTAGGCTCCCCGCCCGCTGGTGAGCAGCGAGACGCATCCTCCGGGCAACCCGCAGCTACCAACTCCGACCGGCTCATATTGGTAGACGTCTTCTACCTGATCGTTGGTGTCGAGGTTCGATAGCCGGTCGCGCGTGTCGAAGTAGAGACGCCCGCTGTTCGTCAGGTACCGGGGCTGATCCAGCGATCCGAATCCGCGGTTCGCGTTCCCCATCACCCTCAGGAATGAGCCGCCGAGAGGGGTGGCGCCACCGGGATTACAGGAGACACAGCGCAGGGCCCCCGACAAAGAATCGTATAGATAAACCTCTTCGCACGACACCGTCCCAACCCATCGCTTCAGCACCAGGTCGAATTTTTCGCACGGTCCCTGAGTATTCGCACCGGTCAAATTGGCCCTCGAGTTGAACGCCAACCAGCGACCGCTCGGGCTGGCCTCGGCTGCGCGTTGCACGGGCGTAGCGCTCCACACACCATATCTATCGAGGTCTTCCGGAACTAACCTCCCCACAAAGCTGATCGCACCATCGTGCCACGAGTAGAGATTGTTCTGCCCGGTCTGAGCGGTCACGCCGTAGCCGTTTGCAGCCCCCGTAACGACGGAAGTAGCAACGAAGTAAACCGAGGACAAGTCATCGCTCTGGCCGACCATGCCCTGGAAGCCGCCGTTGCCTGCCGTCAGGTCGGTCGGAAGGCCGGTTTTCAGGTCGTAAAGAATCCCGTCGCTAAGCAGAACCCTTGATCCGTCGGCGGCAGCCGTGAGGAACTTGCCGACCGGGTCCGGGATTTCACGCGTACGTTCACCATTTTCTCGAATATAAACCTGACCGCTTTCGGAACTCCAGAACACCACCGCACCATTCGCCGCGATCGCGTTCGAATAGTTGGGCACAGGGGTGGCCGGGGTTTTGAGCAATAGCCCAGAACCGAACGCGGACCCAGGGGAGGATTCGCTATTGGACGGCAGAACGTTGACTAGCTCGAGTTGGCCGCCGTGCCACTCGTAGAGATTGTTCTTCCCGGCACCGCCGTCCACGGCAGGCGGAGCGAATGCAGTTCCGCCGGTAAGCGCATCGTTTGCTTCGAAGAAGACCCGTGATAGGTCCGCCGACGAGCCCACATATCTCATTCTGAACGGCTCTCCGCCGGTCGGAAGCCGATTGGGCGGCACCACGGTAAGCAGTGGTGCGAGATCGAAGCGATTTCCGACCGGCTCGCTGAACAGGTTCCGGTAGCCGGCTGGAGCGCTCGGGACTAGGCTCTGGTTGGTTGCATAGGTCAGACCTCGACTGAGGGCGCTGTCGAACGCTAAAGCTTCGAATTCCGTGCCAACCGGAGGCACACCAACCAGAGGTGGGCTCATGCTCGACGTATTCCACCCCGATGGGGTCCGGGTCGCGACGTACTCGTCGTATTCCGGCGCACCCTGGTTCAATGAGAACGGTTGCCCCTGGTAAGAGACGCCGTCCCCGCTCGGTGCGACCTGAACTGGGAAGCGCTTTGCAGCCGAGCCTGGCTTACATTCAGGACCACAACTCGCGCTGAGGGGTTCGCCAGGCAGAACCTCGCCCCCATTCTTCTGAGACGGTGACACCAGCTCCCAAGCTCGTCCGTCAGGTAGTCCTCCCACTTCTGGCGGAAAGGTCTGGAACCTTCCGGCATCACCGAAGGCGGAATCGGCTTCATTGGTAGCAATGATGCGATAGCGATATGCCGTCGCCGGCGACAATCCGGTCAAAGTCGCCGACGCCAGGAGCGGCTGCAGGCCGCTTCCTAGCACTGCACCGCCAGGGGGGACGACGTTTGCACCGGCAAACCCAGTAAGAATGTATGACGCTTCACTGACGTACTGAAACGCATACCTCGTTAAGGAACCATTGGGTATGACCTGTGCATTGAGGGTCGCACTCGCAGCGCCGAGGTTCGTGACCGACTCCGATTGCACTATCGGTGGGTGGCCGGCAATGGACTGAGCGACCATGTAGCCCTGTGAGGTCTGTTCTTGCTGTTGTTTCGAACAGGACCCGACCAGGGGGCAAGCACTTGATGCGGCCGCGTAAAGGATCCCGGCTTCGTGCTTTGGTTCCCCTTCTTCGGGGAACTGCGCATCCGGATTGAAGGTCATTCCTTCGATGAAGCCCCTCGGCGGAGTCAGGCTGATCGGGGGGCCCGCCTCGACGAATTTTCCTTCTCCGTTGCACGGAGCGAGCTGGTGGACGACCGGTTCTGGTTTATAGCTGTAATAAAACACTGCCCCGGTCTCCGGATTTACCGTCGTAGCCGTGATACCACCTTTCGGTGCGGTGTACGTACAGATCGGAGTCGATGGCTGTGATGGGTCGAACTTCTGGATGGTGTCTTCGTCCGAGACGTACACGTCGCCTTCGTCGTCGACCATTGGCCGCCCGGCCGCGCTGCCCGGCGGGAACCCTCCACCGATGTCCATGGCTTTGCCTGCGTAGCAATAGGTTTCAAAGTTTCCAGGCGTGCACGGTTTGAAGACCATCAGGCGCTGGAACTGATCCGTGGAGAGGTCTACGTCATATACATAGACGTTTCCTCCATTATCGACGGCAATGTTTTCGGTGAAGTTGGTCCCGTGTACTTTTCCTGGACTGCTCGTAGCCGTTCCGGAAGCTTCGAATTCGGCAAACTGGGTTATCGGGCCCGTCCCGTCCGCGTTGTAGACGGAAATCGTTTTAGCCCGATTGGTGACGAAGACGTACACGTCGCCAGTGATCTGATTCACGGCAACATCGACCCCGCCGCCCACACCGGTCGGGAAGGTCGGACAGATGCTTGCCGGTTCGGCCTCCGGTCCACATCGAACTTCCGACGTCCACGCGAGTTCGAAGTCTCCTTCAGGCGAAAAGCGAGCAACGTGCCACGGAACTTTGACGCCGGTGCCAACCGTGTATACCGTTCCCGGTTCGACGCCGCCATTCCCAGTCAGGTTTACAGCCATACCACTGGCCCCGCCGAGCTGGACGTCTTCGTCAAGTTCAGAGGGGCTCTGCGGGACTTTGAGTGGCCCAAAGTTCTTCACGGTTTCCCAACTGACCGCTGACGCGCGCGATGCAGCAGAGAGGCCGACGAGTGCAAGCAGCGCAATGACACCCATAAGTATTACTCCGGCTCGAACGGGATTGCTGGCGACGCTGCCTGCGTTTGAATTGCTCATAGCCTCTGTTCCTGTGCGTTTGTGCGAGTCCGCCTGTGCGCAGTTACTTGTCGGAACTGCGATCTGCCGACGCCGAGCCGGCAGATCGCAGTTCGGCCGAATTACGACCGTTCGTAGGCCTAAGGCGCCGTCACCGCCCAGGTCCCGTATCCATAGGAGGGTTCAGCCTGGGCCACCTCGATCCGAGCGCCGCTCGTTCCGGTGCCGACGCCTTCGCCGCCGAGTTCGGGAAGGCATCCCAGCCCTTCACAAACGTATGACGGATCGACGATCATGTTCGAACCGGTCTGGGAGGGGACCGCGCTTTCGACGATCGCCGGTTCGATGAAGGCAACGAAGACGCAGAGGTTCCCCTGCGCGGCCGCGGGCGCGGCCGCGGTCCCGGAGCAACCGGCCGCCGGCGTTACTTCTTCGGTTTCGAAGGCTTCTTCGTTGAAGACGTATTCCTGGGTGCCGTCCGCCGTCAAGAGATGCACCCCACCTGCGCCCAATCCGGCTGCCAGGGGGATCGGGAAGGAGATGGGGATCTTCACGGATGGCCCTCCGCCAGGTGCGTTGAAGGCGAACGTCCCGGTCTCCGTTGCTTTGGAGGGCAGCGTTCCTCCCGCAGTCCACGGGTCCCCCTGGTCGCCCTTCGCGCCTTTCGCGCCCGGAAGACCGGGAAGGCCAGGCGTACCCGGAGTGCCGTTGTTGCCGTCGGTGCCGTTCCCACCCTTGGCGCCCGTATCGCCCTTGGCGCCGGTATCACCCTTCGGGCCCTGCGGGCCGGCCTCTGCAAACTTCTTCGCTTCCTGCTTGGCGATGTTCCTGACCTGCTTCTTCTCCTTGCCGGTCAGGCCCCCGGAGGCTGCATATGCGCCCCCGCTCAGTGCGGCGACAAGCGCGATGATCGAGATGATCAGGCCGGCGGTGCCGAGCTTCTCATGAATTCTTCGGGACATCTATCTCTCTTCTCCTTTGATCCCTGCCGGAAGAGCGCTGGCCTGATCGGCAACGTGGCAATAGCCGCCCGCTTAAGCCGGCCGGCCTGCTACCTCGGCGCAGCGATCCCCTTTCCAATTCCCTGTTTCCCTGTCGATGAGAGTCGCGTTTCTGCGACTGCACATCCCCGTACCGATTGATAATTGGATCACGGAAGCGGGGCTCTTGTCAAGGGCCGTGCTCGAGAGTGCCACTCGAAGACAAAGGGGGCGACCGCGGCATTGGCCTCATGCCGGAGAGGCACGGCGCGGTGCTTACCCTGGCCGAAGAGGATCGGGCGGCGCTGACACGCCGCCCGATCCGGTCATGTTACGACCTGGGGCCGCTACAACTGCTCTATGTAAGAGCGACTCCGTCGCCGCCGGCCTTAATTGTCAAGGCCCCTTCGAGACCCGCTTTGACTCCGCCGAATTTCAGCGTGCCCTGCGATGTAATTCCCGCGTGGGTAGTGGTGGTTGTAGCGCCACTGGTGTCGGCGACCAGGCTTCCCGTGACCGGGAAGGTGTTGTTCAGAGCGCCGATCGAGCATCCTTCGATCGTGATTTTGGCGAACGTTTCCCCAGAGGGAGTAAATTTGAGCTTGTTCGCGGCTTGACCCACGGTCGTGCCATTGAGGGTTTCCGTCACGACTTTGTTGCCAGCGACTTTGCAGCCTTTATTGGCCGGTTTCGTCACCGAGCAGCCTTCATAGGTGATGACGCCAGTGCCGGACACGGACGAAGCCGCGTTGGTCAGCTGACCGGTGCCGCTGAGGCCAGTGCACTGCAGTTCGGTGACGACGCCCGAAAGCGCACCCAGCAGCTTTGAGACTGCGGCCGCGGATGTACCTTCGGCGGTGTTGGCGTTCGTACCGGTGATTGCGGTTTCGCCTTCGAGCAGAACGTGGCCATATGGTCCCGATCCTGCGCTGAGGCAGTGGGCGTCGGTGAACTGAGCGCCGCCTTCCGAGCAGCTGTAGGCCCGCTGTTCGGCCGAGGCGTTGGCCGCCGCAAAGGCGCCGAAGACCAGCGCGCAGAGCACGGCGACGCCGAGGACGGATTTACGTCCAATCATGTGTAGTTCTCCTTGTAGGTATTGCCGAGTTGCGGGGCCTCAATCAAGCCCTGCGAGGCCCGCGCAGCGGTCGATCTGTTTTCCCTGACCGACTGAGGGCAGCCTGGCAATGTCGCGCAAAACAATCAAGTTTTTTGCGTCAATGTTGTCTATCTTTCGGATCTGCCAGCTGAGAAGCGCCCCAGGAGGTAGGCGGAAAATATGTCCTGCTTCCCGACGGCGAGTTGGCGCCGCGCACCGCTGCGCGGGGCAGTGCGCGGCGTGCAATAGGGCCGCGATGCGCCCATAGCTCAGCTAGAGGCAGCCTTCTTCTTCTTCTTCGACCCCGAAACTGATTCCGTCTTCACCGGCTTCGAGTGTCAAGGCTCCTTCCATGCCCATTTTGACGCCCCCCAGTTTCAGCGTGGCCTGCGATGTGAGGCCAGCGTGGGTCGTGGTTATTGTGGCGCCATTGGTGTCGGCGATGAAGCTCCCGGTCACAGGATAAGTGTTGTTCAATGCGCCAATCGAGCATTTTTCGAGGGTGATGGATGTCAGCGCTTCGCCTGAATTGGAAGTGAGTTTCAATTTGTTCGCGGTCTGACCGCCGGTCGTAGCTTTAAGTAGGTTCGTCACGAGTTCGTTGCCATTGATGACGCATCCTTTGCCGGACGGTTTCGTCACCGAGCAGCCGCTGGAGTTGAGCGTGAAGGTGCCAGTGGCTGATTTTGCGGCATTGGTCAGCGAGCCTTCGCCGCTGAGCCCGGTGCACTGGATTTCGGTGATGACGCCGGAGAGCGTTCCGAGCAGCTTCGAGACTGCGGCCGCCGATGTCCCTTCGGCAGTTTGCGCGTTCGTTACGGTGATCGCCGTTTCTGATTCCGGAAGCAGTTCGGCCCCGTATGGGCCCGAAGCGCTTGCTTCGCGACAGTGTTCGTCTTTGAACTGGCTGCCCCCGCTGGTGCACTTGTATGCCGGCGCTTCGGCAGAAGCGCTCGCCGCGGCGAACGCACCGAAAATCAATCCGCACACGAGCACGGAGCTAAAAATGGATCGGGTCATGATCTCCTCCTTTGACGTAAAAGGACCGAGTCACGAAGCCTGCCGCAGCATCACCAGATGCTCAAGGGCTGTCGAGCATTGTTGTCTATCTATCTCCGGCCGGGCTCGCCGCGAGGGAGCGAACCGGAACCATGATCATCTGGGTGAGGAGCGCGGACAGCCCTGGGAGACGACTGGCGCGGCCGGCGGCAACTTCAACATCGGCCACTCGCCAGGCGGCAGCTACCGAGGCCTCTAGCGGGAGCTCGCCGGCGCCTCCGGTGAGTTGCAGGTCCCGGCGTATGTTCTCGGCGCCGGTCGCGAGGATGCGCTCGCGGCAGAGGAGGCCGTCGCGTCCGGCTTCCAGCACGCCCGCGAAGCCGAGGCCGGCAAGCGCGTTGTTCCTCGCCACCTGAGCGCAGAGGGCGAGAACCAGCCTGTGTGTTCGACGGTCCAGGTTGGGCTCATCGATCGCCCAGGCTCGTGCTCGGACTGCCGCCTCGCGCACCAGCCACTCGACCGCGGCCAGGAAGCACTCGGGTACGCTCGCGAAGTAATGGTTGAAACTCTGCCTCGAGACTCCAGCTACTCGCCGGATCTGCGGGATGGTCAGGGCGGCGAAACCGTCGGCGGCGGCGAGCCTGACGGTGGCTCTGAGGATGCGGTCGCGGTCGTCGCCTCCCAGCGTTGAACTGTTCAACCTTCGACTGTCCGGGAAGGGATTCGTCTCGCGGCGCAAGCCGTTGCCGGACCGCGTCAAAGCGAACGGTCTGAAGAGCTTCTCCCCGGACAGAGTCGCGAGCGAGAGAGCCCAGCGGCTGAGGCCGGGAGCCAACGCCGGCAGCTCGTCCGCCCGGCCCGCCATCGTTGTTGCCCTTGCGATCCGCATCACGCCGGCGACCATGCCGGTCACAAGCTGGCGCGGAACTGCGACTGGATTCTGTGATGTGTCCAGCAGATCGGTGAAGAGCTGTTCGAATGTGCCGGTCACGATCCGCGTCCGCACCAGAATCGGGGGGCCGGCGTCGAAAGCCTCGATCAGTGCGACGGAGGCGGCATCGGGATGGCTCGCGAAGTACCGCGTCAGCGACGCTATCGCCAGCTTGAAGGCCTCCTCCCGAGCCTGAGCGGCAGAGGCCGCCTCCCTCATCTGCTCAAGCCCTTCGAGCATCGTCGCTTCGCTCGCGAAGCCGACGCAGTCGGCGACGTTGGCGAACTGCCGGTAGAAGGTGCGGGTCGAGACGCCGGCCTGTTGCGAAAGGGCGCGGACCGTGGCGCGCTCATATCCGCCGGCCGCGATCAGCTCGATCGCCGCCTCGCGCAGGCGGCGGCGCTGGTCGGCGAAGACGACGTCGGCGGTCAGGCCAGGGCCGGGCTTGAGCTTGCGCGCTGGTCGGCTGCGGCGAAGCTCAGCGGCCGCGAACCCGGACTCTTCCCCATGCGGCGATTCTGGGCCGCCCAGCCGGCCCCTGTCACCTAGGCCCATCGATCAAAAATAGCGGATCGATAAAAGTCGGGCGGTGCATTAAGAATCTGGCGTGTTCGGCGAATAAGTTGAGGTTTCAATTTAATCGAGTAGTCTTGTGCACGGGAATGGCCTGGGAAGGAGATCCGGCGCAGATCGAGCTCGTTACGTTGGGGCCGACGGGCACCTGCCATGAGCGCGCCGCGGTCGCCTACATGGACTTCCAGGGGGTCGAGGACTTCGAGATCGCTTTCATCGGAGACTTCTTCGACGGACTGGAGAGGATCCGGGGCAAGGAGAACGCGTTCCTCATCCAGTGCAGCGCTCATCCGCTGGTCCACAAGATCACGGAGCGCTACTGGAGCGACGTCTTCGTCGTCGACACGTTCATCTATCCGACCAAGGCCCTGGCGGTGCTCAGCCGCCGCGAGGTCGAGCTACCCAGGACGCTCGGCCTCGTTCCCGCCACCGCCGGCTACATCGACCCCGACGACTGGGCTGAGATCGTCGACGTCCAGTCGAAGCCGATCGTCGCGGCAGAGCTGCTGGCCGGCCGCTACGAGGCGGGGCTGACCCATCTCGAGCACCTCGAGCAGCACCCGGACGAACTGCGGCTGGTGCGGGAGATCGGCGAAATCGACACCACCTGGGTCGTCTACGGGAACCGCAAGCGCTACCGGGGCGAGTTGATCGGGATCCCGTCGCCGGAGCTGTTCCGGCAGCCGATCGCGCCCAGCCCGCTGTAGTCAGCCCGCCCCGCGGCGCTCACAGCCCGCTGCAGGTTTCGAAGCCGAATTCGGTGCTCAGTTTCTGGAATTCCGCGAACGGCGATTTCGGACCGCTCAGTTCCGAGGACGGTTTCGCTTCGAGACCTTTCGCGGCCGATTCGAGGGCGGCGATCAATTCTTCCAGGTTCTGCTCTTCCCCCGCCGGCGGGACCACCGCTTCCATTTCTTCCTGCGCTGCAATGAGAGGCGGAACCGCGGCCTTCAGATGTTTTTCCGCGACCGACAGCTTCTTGCCGCCCTTTTCGAATTTTTCGAGTTCTCGTTCGTAACCCGGCGGGACCTGGATGCAGATTTCGTTGATCCGAGTCTTGAATGCGGTCTTGCTCAGCGGTTTCGATTCGCCGCCGCCTTCGCTCTTCTGCGCCGTCGTCTGATTCCCGTCGCCCGAGGCCGTGGTGCCTTCCGCCGTCGTGCCTCCGGAGGTCGTCCCCCCCGACGTCGAGTCGCTGCCGCCGCCGCAGCCGGCAACGAAGAGAGCGATAGCGCCGACGATGAGAATGATCCTGAGCCGCATAGGTCCCGTCCCCCTTGCCCCGTTTCAATCGCCTACTTTGATCAATCGGAGAACCTACACGCATAAGCTAAAGAATCAAGTCATCTTGATCGGTGCGCTCGCCGACCGGGCCGGCGCACTCACCTCTTCTTCTCGATCTCCTTGGCGTCGACAGCGCCGCGGGCGGCGCGTTCGGTGCGGCGGTGGCGGATCAGGACCGGGGCGGCCCAGCCGATCAGCGCGCCGAGCAGGGCGAAGATCAGCAGCATCACGATCATCGGCGCGTCGAAGCTGACGAAGAGGACTTCGAAGGAGACCTGCTGGGAGTTCTGAAGGGCGACGACGACGACCAGCGCGACGAGGACGGCGAGGATCCATTTGCGCCAGGGGATCTCCCTGTCCTTGTGGGGGCCCATGCGGGGATCCTAGCCCCGGAGAGGGGCGCCGAAACCTGCCGTTATGGGCGCACGATCAGGACCGTACGTGTGCGGTACGACGCGGTCGTGGTCGGGGGCAGCCTGGCGGGCTGCGCGGCGGCGACTCTGTTGGCGCAAGGGGAGCGTGGGTGGCGACGGTCGAACGGCTGCTGCTCGAATTCGCCGCGCGGGTCGCCCCCGCCTAGTCGCTAGTAGGCCGTGTTGCGCGAGCGGGGGCGGGGCCGCGACTTGTAGCGGCGCTCGCCGCCGCGGGTCCAGAGCGCGGCGTCGATCTCGGCCGGGATCAGCGGACGGCCAGCCGCGGCGCGGGCGGCAACGAGCAGCTCGACCGCCTGCACCGCGGCGGCCCGCAGCTCGACCTCCTCGGGCGAGCCGTGGACGAGCAGCTCGCCGGCGTCGATCCGCGCACTCAGACCGGGATCGAGCTGCAGGACGCCGTCGACCCGCAGCACCTGCGGGACGAGGTTGTCGGCGAAGGCGGTGAGGCGGTCGAGGTCGCGAAGCTCGGCCAGCCCGGCGCGGGCGACGTCGGCGGCGGCGATCTGGGCGCGCTTGAAGAACGGCACCTCGCGCTCTTCATATATGGAGACATCGGCGAAGGCGTCCCAGCTGGCGAGCAGGTCGGCGAGCGCCGGCGCCGAGCCGCCGGCCGCGTCGAGGACCGCGGCGAAGCTGCCGCCGTGGTCGGCCTTGACGCGGGCGGCGACATCGCGCAGCGCCGCCGCGAAGTCGGCCATCAGCGGGTGCCCGGGGTCCTGGCCGAGGACGGCGGCGATCGCGGCGGCGTCGAGCGCCCGCAGCTCGGTGGCCGTCCAGGGGCCGGCGCAGCGGAAGCGCTGGGCGAGCCCGGCGGCGACCGTGAAGTAGCCGCTGCGGCCGGGGCGCTTGCGGATCGTCGGCCACCAGCCGGAGCCGAAGTTGATCGCGTCAAGGCAGATGACGAAGGCGGCCCGCGCCTCGCGGTCGCCCATGGTCAGCTCGGTCTCGGGGTCGGGCGGGTGCGACGCGGGCGGCGGCAGCGCCGCAGCATAGGCCTCGATCCGCTCTGACTCGATCCGCACCGAGCGGGCGCGCCCGGCGACCCAGGCCGCGGCCTCGCGAACGCGCTCGCTGACGTGTTTCGCCTCGCCGGTGGACACCGCTTCACCGTTGCATGGATACTGACGTGATGGGATCGCGGTCCGGGGATGCGGCCTTCTCGACCTACGAGAGGTTCGCCGGGATATACGACGAGTTCAACCACCGCAACGATTACGAGATGTGGCTCGGGCGCAAGTTGCTGCCCGAGCTCGAGCGGCGCGGGCTGCGCAAGGGGCGGGTGCTCGACGTCGGCTGCGGCACCGGCCGCGCCTTCCAGCCGCTGCTGAAGCGGGGCTTCCAGGTCCACGGTTGCGACCTCTCGCCGGCGATGCTGGAGCGGGCGCGGGAGCAGTTCGGGGATGCGGTCGAGCTCGACGTCGCCGACATGCGCGAGCTGCCGGTGTTCGGCTCGTTCGACCTGGTGCTGGCGATGAACGACGCCGTCAACTACCTGACCGGGGACGGAGAGCTCGAACAGGCGCTGCGGGGGATGCGCGCCAACCTCGCCGCCGACGGCCTCCTGCTCTTCGACTGCAACTCGATGCTGATGATCCGGCTCGCCTACGAGCCGATGGAAGACGAGGTCGTCAAGGACGGGCGCCGCTGGACCTGGACCGGGCTCGGTCGCGCGGACGAGTCGCGCCCCGTCTATCAGGTGCGGATCGAAGGCGACGGGGTCGAGCCGTTCGTCAACCAGGAGCGCTACTTCCCGATCGAGGAGGTCGAAGCGGCGCTGGCGGGCGCTGGCCTGGAGTGCCTGGCGGTGCTAGGCCAGCGCGAGGAAGCCAGCGAGGTGGTGCTGCGCGAACCCCCAGACGACGAGCGCGACCACAAGATCGTCTACATCGCCCGCTCCCGGTAGATGTTTTGCGGCAACTTAATTTTGAGTAGGTAAGGTCAACCGCTCAACCCCACTGCAACGGAGGGAACGCGCAGATGCCACCGACCAGGGACCGCCGCAGGCAGGATTCCGAACGCCTGATGAAGGCGATGTCGCACCCGCTTCGAGCGGCGATCCTGGGGGTGCTGAACGAACGCACGGCGAGCCCGGCGGAGCTGGCGCGCGAGCTCGGCGACCACCTCCACAACGTCAGCTACCACACCAAGCGCCTCGAACAGCTGGGCTGCATCGAGCTGGTCAAAGAGCGCCAGGTGCGCGGCGCCGTCGAGCACTTCTACCGGGCGACGACGCGGGCGATGGTCGACACCAGCGAGTGGGAATCGCTCGACCCGGTGGTCAAGGAAGACATCGTCGGCCAGGTCATGCAGGCGGTCCTCGACGACTTCACCGCCTCGGCGAAGGCGAAAGTCGTCGGCGCCGACAAGGACTTCTGGTTCACCCGCACGCCCCTGGTGCTCGACGACGAGGGTCTGCAGGAAGCGAAGGCGATCCAGAGGCGCGCCTTCGAGGAGCTGCAGGAGGCCGAGGCGCGCAGCGCCGCACGGCTGCTGAAGGCGAAGGCGGAAGGGATGCCCGTCGCCTCCGCCCAGGCGGTCTTCAAGATGCCGCAGGACTGAGGCGCCGGTGGCCCGGCCGCGGGTCGAGGTCCGCCGCGCCAGCGCCGCAGACGCGCCGACCGTCGCCCGGCTGCTGCACGACTTCAACTCCGAGTTCGAGGAAGATACGTCGGGGGTCAAGGCGCTCACCGGGTTCATCCGGCCGCTGCTGGAGAGCGGCGAGGCCGCCGCGCTGCTGGCCGGCGAGGCCGACGGCTTCTCGCTGTGGCGGCTCCGTCCCTCGCCCTACACCGGCAAGCCGGAAGCGTATTTGCAGGAGCTCTACGTGGTGCCTGCGCGCCGCGGCAACGGCATCGGCCGGGCGCTGCTGGAGGCGACGATGAACGCCGCCCGCGAGGCGGGCGCGACCGGCATCGACCTCAACACCGGCGAATCCGACAGCGCCGCGCGGGCGCTGTACGAGAGCGCCGGCTTCACCAACCTGGAGGGCCCGCACGGCACGCGGATGCTGTTCTACGAGCGCGAGCTCTGAGGCGACCGCCGGATCCGGGCGCAGGCCGGCGGAACGGCGGAGGCGCAGCGGCTGCCGCGCCTCCGCCAGGACCGTCTCTAGTTCACCGCCGCGACGAGCGCGTTGGCGGCTCCCTGCATCCCGGCTTTGCTGGGATGGATCGGGGCCGCGAGTTCGCCCGGGATGAGCGGTTCGACCCAGCGGTTCGACTGCGACTTGCAGGCGTCGTGGCCGATGCTGGCTTTGTACCAGTCGACCACGGTCGCGCCGTTGGCCGCCGCCTGGGTGGCAAGCATCGCGTTGAGGCGCTGCTCGGTTGCCCGCAGGTAGGGCACGTCGCCGAACCCGATCGGCATCTGCGGCCAGCAGCCGTACCCGGTCTCCGGGAAGATCGCCGGGTAGTTGACGACGAACACCTCCGCGCTCGGGGCGCGGCTGTGGATCCCCTGCAGGACCGCCGCCACCAGGGGCGCCGTCTGTTCGATCCGTTCGGCCAGCTGGTCGTGGCCGCCCGAGTCGTATTTGTCCTTGCACGGCGTCGCGAACGGGTTCAGCGTGATGCAGCTCTCCGCCACTTCGGAGAAGCCGATGTCGTTGCCGCCGATGGTCAGCGAGACGACTTTGGTTTCCGCGTCGAGCGAGTTGAACTGGGGCGGGTTAGGCCCCGGTTCGACGTTCTGGGTTTGCGTCATGTCCTCGGTCTCGGCGCCCGAGCAGCTCGGGTCGCGCAGGCTGAAACCGATGCTCGGCGCCGCCAGGTGCCCGTAATTGTGATCCGACTTCAGGCAACCGTACGGCGGCAGCTGGTTGGGGATCAGCGGCCCGGCGGCGTAGGAGTCGCCGAGCGAGACGTAGTTGGCGGCAGCCCGAGCCTGCGCCGCGGACCAGCCGCAGAGCAGCGCCAGCGCCGCCAGGACGAGAGCGAGCAGGCGCGGCAGCCGCCGCGGGCTCGCATTTGCTCCAAACATGCACCTCTCCTTCCCTCGGGGGACCCCTGCCTCCCCGACCTCAGTAGTACCTAATGCTCAACATAGTTCGACTTCAAACCAGGATGGGCCTGGGCGCCGCGGTTTGGACGGACCTACGAGGCGAGCCGGCGAGCTCAGAGCTCGATCTGCGAGCCGATGCTGACCGTGCGCTCGCGCGGCAGCTTGAAATAGTCGACCGGGCTGGAGGCGTTGCGGGCGAGGGCGACGAAGAGGTGCTTGCGCCAGCGCTGCAGACCGGGGCGGTCGCCGGGGACGATGCTGATCTGGGAGAGGAAGTAGATGGCGCGGTCGGGGTCGACGTCGCCCTCGATCCCGCCTTCCTTGGCGAGCCTCAGCAGGCGCGGGACATCGGTCGGCTCCTGGAAGCCGAAGCGGGCGGTGAGGTGGGTGATCCCGTCGTCCTCGAAGCCGAGATGGTCGACGACGAGGCGCTCGGCCTCGGGCACGTAGGGCGCTTTCGTCGTCACCAGGGAGACGATCACCACGGTCTCGTGGAGGGAGCGGTTGTACTCGAGGCCGCGACGCAGCGCCAGCGGCGTCGTTTCGCGGCGGGCGTTGAGGTAGACGGCGGTGCCGGGGACGCGGGCCGCGGGCGGGTCGAAGGAGTGGAGCTCCGCGACGAAATCGGCCAGCGATCCCTCCGCCTCGACCCGCTCCCTGTTGACCCGGTCGCTGCCGCGGCGCCAGGTGCTGAGGACGGTGAAGAGGAGGACGCCGACCGAGAGCGGGAACCAGCCGCCGTGCTCGACCTTGGTCAGGTTGGCGCCGAGGAAGGCGAAGTCGACGGTGAAGAAGACGGCGGCGCCGAGCCCGATCAGCCAGCCGGGTTTCTTCCACAGCACCCGGGCGACGACGAGGAAGAGCAGGGTGTCGACGGTGATCGTGCCGGTGACCGCGATCCCGTAGGCGGCGGCCAGGGCGGTCGAGGAGCCGAAGCCGATCACCAGGGCGATCACCGCCGCCAGCAGCGCCCAGTTGACCGCCGGCGCATAGACCTGGCCGATCTCCCGCGCGGAGGTGTGGCGAATCGACACCCGCGGCAGGAAGCCGAGCCGCACCGCCTGGCGGGTGACCGAGAAGGCGCCGGAGATCACCGCCTGCGAGGCGATCACCGTCGCGACCGTCGCCAGCAGCACCATCGGCACCCGGCCCCAGTGCGGCACCAGGAGGAAGAACGGGTTGTCGATCGCGCTCGGCGTCTCCAGGATCAGGCTGCCCTGGCCCATGTAGTTGAGGATCAGCGCCGGGAAGACGACCAGGAACCAGGCGCGGCGGATCGGGCCGCGGCCGAAGTGGCCCATGTCGGCGTAGAGCGCCTCGGCGCCGGTGATCGTCAGCACCACCGAGCCGAGCGAGATGAAGGCGACGCCGAAGTGGTCGGCGAAGAACTCGACCGCGTAGTGCGGCGAGATCGCCTTGAGGATCTCCGGGTGGGGGGCGACCTGGGCGACGCCGAGGACGGCGATCACCGTGAACCAGACGATCATCACCGGGCCGAAAACGCCACCGACGACGTGGGTGCCGAAGCGCTGGATCGAGAAGAGCGCGACGAGGATCGCGATCGTGATCGGCACCACCATCTCCTCCAGGCCCGGCTCGACCACCTTCACCCCTTCGACCGCGGAGAGGACCGAGATCGCCGGGGTGATGATTCCGTCGCCGTAGAACAGGGCGACGCCGAAGAGGCCGAGCGCGACGAGGATCGCCTTCGCCCGCGGCGAGCGCAGCGAGGCGCCCTCGACCTTGGCGATCAGCGCCAGGATCCCACCCTCGCCGTCGTTGTCGGCGCGCATGATGAAGACGACGAACTCGATCGAGACGATCAGCGTGATCGCCCAGAAGACGAGCGAGATGACGCCGAAGACGTCGCCTTCGGTCGGCTTCACCGCGTGGTTGTCGGCGGCGAAGACGGTCTGCAGCGCGTAGAGCGGGCTGGTCCCGATGTCGCCGAAGACGATGCCGAGCGCGCCGAGCGCCAGCGCCGCCGTGCCGAGCTGCCGGCGCGAGCGCCCGGAGGGCGATGGGGACGGGACGGCCATAGGAGGTGACGATTCTCTCCCCCGCCGCGGCCCCCTGCTGATTTGCGGCGCTCAGCGCAGGTGGCGGATCGCGTCTTCGAGGACCTCGCGGACGTAGCGCGGCTCGCGGAAGACCTGCCGATGATTGAAGCGGAGGGTGCGCAACCCGGCGCGCGCGTGAGCCTGGTCGCGTTCCATGTCGGTGGTCTGCTGGGCGACGGTGCGGTGGTAGGTGAGGCTGTCGGCCTCGACCACGAGGCCGAGCTCGGGCCAGTGGAAGTCGACGCGGTAGCGACCGAGGCGGACCTGGCTGCCGGGCCTGGGCAGGCCGGCGGCGCGGGCGATCGGCAGGAAGCGACGCTCGAGCGCGGTCTGGGAGCGGCTGAAGGTCTGCGAGTCGAGGAGGCGGCGGAGGCGGCCGACGCCGGGGCGGGTGGGGACGCGGTCGAGGCCGGTCCGCAGGTCCGGGGTGGCGATCAGGTTCAGGCGGTCGGCGGCGTTGACCGCCTCTTCGACCTCTTCGGTCTCGAGGCAGGTGGCGAGGTCGATCAGGATCGAGAGCGGGTCGCCGACGGGGATGCGGTGGACCAGCCGGCGGGGCGGGAGAGTGCGGCGGTGAAGCTTGATTCGCGGCCGCCGGCGCCCCGTTCCCAGCGGGATGCTGACGTCGATCGGCCCGCCCTCCTGGCGGCGAATCCCCAACAGTGCCGCACCGCTGCGGTGGCTCAGCTGGGCAAGCGAGCCAGAGGCGAGAATCGCGGCCATAAGGTGTCCGAGCGGTCCGACCTCACGGCGGCCAACCGCGTAGACGCCGCGGTGGAGCTCGTGGAGGCGCCCGGTCTCGAGCCGGTGGCGGATGGCGTCGGCGGAGAACCCGAGAGCGAGCAACTGCGCCCGGGCGATGATCCCATGCTGTCGCGCGGTAAGGCTCCAAGCCTCTGCCGGCCGTCGCTGACGTTTTCGCGGGCCCATAGGCCCGTCAAGTCGTCAGCGGCGGAGGGTTCGCCCCGGGACGGGCTCGGCGCTCGCTCCGAGGCGCGGGGGATGCGAGACTTGGGGCGATGGGAACCGCGCAGATTCCAGATCCGACCGAGTCGGTCCGCCACCAGTTGCGGCCGCTGTTCGACCAGATCGTGATCAAGGAGCTCGACCAGGACCGGGTGCGCCGCTCCGGGCTGGTCGTCCCGCCCGGCACCCACGAGCCGCCGCCCGAACAGGGCATCGTGCTCGCGGTCGGGCCCGGGCTCGACTGGTGGGCGGGAGCCGGGGTCGAGATGCCGGTCGCGGTCGGCGACCACGTCGTCTTCCCAGCCTCGGCCGGGGTCTGGGTCGAGATCGACGAGGAGCGGCTGCTGGTCTGCCGGGTGACGCAGCTGCTCGGGGTGCTCGAGTCGGCGCGGGTCGAGCGCTAGCCAACCACGCGCGCGTCCGAGGCGAGGCGCTGGACGGTGCGCTTGCGGCGCATCATCCGCCCGTCGGCGGCCTGCATCAGCGACCCGTAGCCTTCCCCGTCGAGCGGGAAGACGGACCAGCCAACCGAGGCGCGGGGCGCCGGCATCCCCGATTCGCCGGCGTCGGCGGCGAGGGCGACGTCGATCGCCTCGGCGAGGATCCGGGCGCCGCTTTCGTTGGCGCCGGGAGCGATCACAGCGAACTCGTCGCCGCCGATCCTGGCGAGGCGGTCGTCGCTGCGCAGCACCGCGCGGATGCGGGTCGCCGCCTCGCGCAGGACGGCGTCGCCGACCCCGTGCCCGTGGCCGTCATTGACGCTCTTGAAGTCGTCGAGGTCGATGGTCAGGACCGCCAGCGGGCTGGGGTCGCGGCGTCCGCGGCGGCGCTCGAGCTCGGCGCGCAGCGTCTGGTCGAAATCGCGGCGGTTGCCGACCCCGGTCAGCGGGTCGCGGCGGGCGAACTCGCGCTGCCGAGCCGCGGCACCGACCAGCTGACCCTTGAGGCCGAGCATCACCCAGGTCGCGGCGAGGAAGGTGGCGGCGAGCGCCAGGTAGCGGGGCAGGAAGGCATTCTCGATCGCGCCGCCGTCGTAGAGCAGCGGGGCGGCGGCGACGAGGACGAGCTCGACCGTCAGCGGCCAGGCCCAGCGCGGCGGGAAGTAGAAGGCGATGTAGAGCAGCGAGCAGAACAGCATCGGCTCGACGAAGCTGACCGAGCCGCCGCTGAGGTAGATCCCCAGCCCGACCACCGGGATCGTCGCCACGGTGCCGAGAGCGAGCTGGTCGAGCGTCGCGCGCTGCCAGGGGATCAGGCCGATGACGCTGCCGACGCCGTAGGCGAGGACCAGTCCGATCAGGGCGAAGACCCAGCCGAGGCCGGCATGCTCGGCGCCCGGCAGGAAGAGGCAGGTCAGCGCCACCAACCCGGAGATGGTCCAGAGGAATCCCGAGATCCTGCCCATCCGGGCACGCTCGCTCTCGAGCTCGCGCCCGGCAAGCGGGCTCGACATCGGTCCGGAAACTGGCATGGCCATGCATCGGCGCCGGGCGGCGCCGAGATTAGCCGCGGTCGGCGGCTCTTCAGGCGACCGGTTCGGGGACGGCCTGGCGCTCGTCGCCTGCCGTCGCGCCGCCCTGGCCGGGGGTCGGCGTCGGGCGGATCACGAAGATCGCCAGGAGGACGGCGATCGCCGCCAGGCCGGCACCGATCAGGTAGGCGAGGTGGTAGCCCGAGGTCAGCGCCGAGGCCTGGGTGGCGCCGTCGGCGAGCAGGCTGTTGGTGCGCTCGGCCGAGAGCGTCGCGAGGACCGCCAGCCCGACCGCGCCGCCGACCTGCATGCTGGTGTTGACCAGGCCGGAGGCGAGGCCGGCGTCGCTCGGGGTCGCGCCGGACATCGCCACGGTCATGATCGCCGGGAAGGCGGTGCCGATCCCGACCGCGATCAGCAGGAAGGGCGGCAGCAGGTCGGTGAGGTAGTCGCCGTCGACCGGGGTGCGGGTGGCGAACAGCAGCAGCGCGACCACGACCAGCGAGACGCCGGGGATCATCGTCGTGCGGGGCCCGAAGCGCATGATCAGCTTTTCGGCGAAGCCGAGCGAGAGGGCGCCCATCACGACCGTGGTCGGCAGAAAGGCGAGGCCGACCTCGAGCGGGCTGTAGTCGAGCACCCGCTGCAGGTACAGCGCGCCGAGGAAGAACATCCCGAACATGCCGGCGACCAGCAGCGCCTGCAGCGCGTTGGCGCCGGAGACGTTGCGCGAGCGGAAGAGCCGCAGCGGCATCAGCGGGTTGGCGATCCGCGCCTGGCGGTGGATGAAGACGAGCAGCAGCGCGAGCGCGATCAGCAGGCCGGCGACCGTCCGCAGGTCGCCCCAGCCCCAGTCGGTGATCTGCAGGATCGTGAAGACGCCGAGCATCAGCGAGACGGTGATCAGCGCCGCGCCCGGGAAGTCGGCGCCCTGCGAGAGGCCGATCCCGGCCGGGTTGTCGACCAGGCGCAGCGCCAGCCAGGCGACGAGGACGCCGATCGGCAGGTTGACGACGAAGATGTAGTGCCAGGAGATCGCCTCGGTGAGGACGCCGCCCAGCAGCAGCCCGACCGAGCCGCCGGCCGAGGCGACGAAGCCGTAGACCCCGATCGCCTTCGCCTGGTCGGCGGGGCTCGGGAACATCGTCACGATCATCCCCAGGATCACCGCCGAGGCCAGGGCCCCCCCGACTCCCTGGACGAAGCGGGCGCCGATCAGCACTCCCTGCGTCGGCGAGAGGGCGCACAACAGCGAGGCGACGGTGAAGATCGCCAGCCCGACCATGAAGACGCGGCGCTGACCGAGCAGGTCGCCGAGCCGGCCGGCGAGCAGCAGCAGACCGCCGAAGGGGATCATGTAGGCGTTGACGACCCAGGCCAGGCTCGACTGGCTGAAGCCGAGGTCGTCCTGGATCGAGGGCAGGGCGACGTTGACGATCGTCGCGTCGAGGACGATCATCAGCATCGCCGCGCAGAGCACGTAGAGAGCGATCCAGCTGCGGCGCTCGGCGCGGGGCGGGTCCTCGGTCTTGGCGGCGTTCTGGGTGGCGTTCATGCGTGTGTAGGACCGACGCAGGCGCCGGAGCTGATCGGACACCGCGTGGAAGATTTCAGCCGAGCCCCGCCGGCAGGCCGCGGCGCTCGAAAACGAAGTCGACGAGCTCCGGGGACGGAGGGTACTCCGGCCAGCGAGCATAGCCCTCGCCGGGGTCGGCACGTCGAGCGAGAAGCCCTCGATCGGTTGGGTCGATCGCGGTCGCGGGGCGGAGCGTGACGGCGGCGGATGCCACTGATCGGCGCCGCGATACCGGTTCAGTCGCTCAGCGCTAAAAGCATTTGCCGAACGTCAAAATCTGGCCGTCCGTTTTGGTTAATGCCGGTTAATCATTGTCTGAAGACTCCCGAGCCCCGGTTCTCTACGGTGGGTCGGGGGCGCCTGGGGAGGCGCCGTCGCCGTGTCAGACCTATCGGGAGGGGAACGATGCACATTGCCGTTCGGCAGCGCCGCGAGGTCACCCTGACGCTCGCTTACCCGAGCTCCCTCGGCGTCGCCGGAGGCGCGACGATGGCCGGAGCCGTGGCCTTCGGAATCTGGCGCTGGCGCCAGCAGCGGTTCGGGCGCCAGTTGGAACGGTGGCGCCGTCAGGGCGGCGACTGAACCCCGCTCAGCTCTCGCCGTCGAAGTAGTCGACCGCGCTCGCGCGGCGGACCAGCGGGTCGGTCTCCTCGTCGCGGATTCCGCGGGCGCCCGTCGGGCCCTTGGGAAAGCGAACGACGTCCCAGGGGTCGAGGCTCTCGGAGCCCTCGGGATGGTGCAGGGTCGGGTGGCCGGCGAGGACGAGCAGCCACGGGCGACGGGGGGAAGAAATGGCGAACGCTCAAGCGAGCTCTTCGGCCTCGGTCCGCGCGACCGCCAGCTCGATCGCCTCCTCGCCGACCGCGCCGGCGCCGATCGCGTCGCCGTCGTAGGCGGCGAGCTGCGGGAAGAGGGCGGCGACGAAGCCGACCGAGGCGAGGCAGGCGAGCCCGCCGGAGACGACCGAGAAGCTCGCCGAGGTGAGCGCCGCGACCGTCCCCGACTCGACGTCGCCGAGGCGCGGGCCGCCGGCGACGACGAGACTGAAGACCGAGCTCATCCGGCCGCGCATGCGGTCGGGGGTGAGGGTCTGCGACATCGTCGTCCGGCAGACCGCGCTGACGCTGTCGGCGGCGCCGGCGCAGGCGAAGAAGAGGGCGGCGAGCCAGATCGACTCGACCAGGCCGGCGAGGGCGATGAAGGCGCCCCAGATCGCCACCGCGCCGAGCACGATGCGGCCGAGCCAGCGGGCGTGGAGCAGCCAGCCGGTGGTCAGGGCGGCGACGGTCGAGCCGGCGGCGACCGAGGCGTAGAGGAGCCCGGTGCCGCTGGCGCCGGCGTGGTAGACGGTCAGCGAGAGGACCGGGAAGAGGGCGCGCGGCATTCCGAAGGTCATCGCCGAGAGGTCGATCATGAAACCGCCCATCACCGGCTGCTGGCGGCGGACGAAGGCGAGGCCGCTGCGGATCGAGCGCAGCACCGGCTCATGCTCGACGCCGGGATCGACCGGCTGCGCCGAGAGCAGGAAGGCGGCGCCGACCATGCCGAGGCAGCTGACCGCATCGACCGCGTAGGGGACCGAGAGGCCGAAGCCGGCGATCAGCAGGCCGCCGATCCCCGGTCCGACCACCGCGGTCAGGGTGAAGAGGCCGTAGGTGAAGGAGAGCGCGCCTCGCAGCTGCTCCGGGGGGACGGTGTTGGGGACGATCGCCGCGGTCACCACCTGCTGCAGCCCGGCGGCGCCGGCCATCGCCGCGGCGAGGAGGTAGAGGAGCCAGACCGGCGGCTGGCCGGAGATCGCCGCCAGCGAGAGGGCGGTCGCCACCGCGACCAGCGCCAGCTGGCAGGCGAGCAGCAGGGTGCGGCGGTCGAAGCGGTCGGCGAGGGCGCCGCCGTAGAGCGAGCCGGCGGCGAGCGGGACGATCTCGGCGGCGCCGACCAAACCGGTCTGGAAGGCCGAACCGGTGACGACGAAGACCTGGTAGGGCAGGGCGACCAGGGTCGCCTGGGTGCCGAGGCCGGTGATCAGCTCGCCGATCGTGAGACAACGGAAGTCGCGCGACTCCCGCAGGGGCCGCACGTCGACCGCGATTCGCCTGACCCAGCTCAAGCTGGCGACGCTAGCGGAGTCATGGGATCGGGCCGTGGGGGCCATCGCCGCCGCCGCCGGGGTCCCGGTCGATCTCGAGACCCGGGCCGGGAAGGGATGGCGGGGATCGTCGAGCCGCCGATGACGATCGGCGGCGAGCGCTCGCTCGCGGTGCTGCGGCCGGGCGGCAGGATCGTGCTCGCCGTGAGCTGATTAGCGGCGGCGGCCGAAGCTGTGGCCGGCGGGAGCGACCTCGCGCAGCTCGGCGATCACCAGTTCGCGTTCGCGGCGGGAGGGCGCGCGGGGCGGTGGTTCGGGGCCGGCAGGGCGGGCGGCGATGGGTGGCGGCGGGACCGGTTCGGGTAGCTGGCGGCGCTTCGGCTTGAGGTTCGGCGGCGAGGGACGGAGCTTGCGGCGGCGCAGGCCGCCGCGGCCGGGCAGGAGGTTGTCGACCGAAGAGCTCGCGTCCTCGCGCGGCGCCGGCGTGCCCGACGTGGCGGCGGGGTCCGCGGCGCCATCTGCGGCCGGACGCTCCAGCTCGTCGATCTCGCGGACGACGACGTTGATCGTCCCTTCGCGGCGCTCGAGCTTGCCGGTCGCGCGGACCAGCGGCGAGGCGCGGACGACGCGGCGGTGGCGCTCGTAGACGCGCGGCGGCACGATCAGGTTGACGCTGCCGCGCTCGTCCTCGATCAGCATGAAGACGACCCCCTTCGCCGTCTCCGGCCGCTGCCGGGCGGTGACCATGCCGGCGACCTCGACGCTGGCTCCGTCCTCGGTCCGCTCGAGGTCGGAGCTGCGCAGCAGCTCGGGGTCGAGCTCGGGGCGCATCAGCTCCATCGGGTGGCGGCCGAGGACCATCCCGGTGGTGCGGTAGTCGGCGATCATCTCGCCCCACTCGCCGAGCGGCTCCAGCTCGGGCGCGTCCGGCGGCTCGATCGGCAGCGCCAGCTGGGTGCCGCCGCGTGAGCCGCTGCTGTTGCCGCTCACCCCGACCGCCCACAGCGCCCGGCGGCGGTCGCCGCCGGGGTCGCGGGGGACGCGGTCGAGCGCCCCGGCCCAGGCCAGCCGTTCGAGGCTCGCCAGCCCCGCTCCCGAACGCGAGGCGAGGTCGGCGATCCCCCGGTAGGGGCCGCCGCGTTCGCGCTCGGCCACCAGCGCCTCCATCTCCTCCTTCTTCACTCCCTTGACGTAGCCGAGCCCGATCCGCACCACCAGGCCGCCGCGCAGCTCCGGGTTCTCGCGCGGCGTCTCGACGTGGCAGAGGAGGCGGCTGCGGTTGACGTCGGGCGGGGCGACGCGGATGCCGCGCCGCTGCGCCTCGTGGACCAGCGAGTCGGGCGGGTAGAAGCCCATCGGCTGCTCGTTCAGCAGCGAGCAGAGGAACTCGGGGCCGTAGTGGATCCGCAGCCAGGCCGATTGGTAGGCGAGCAGGCCGAAGGCGGTCGAGTGGGCCTTCGGGAAGCCGAAGCCGGAGAAGCCCTGGATCTGCGACCAGACCCGTTCGGCGATCTCCAGCTCGACCCCCTTGCCGACCGCGCCGACGAGGAATGCGTCGCGGTGTTCTTCGATCGCCTCCTGCGAGCGCTTGCGGCTCATCGCCCGCCGCAGCCCCTCGGCCTCGGCCGGGGCGAAGTCGGCGAGCGCCATCGCCACCTCGATCACCTGCTCCTGGTAGACGATCGTCCCCAGCGTCTCTTCCAGCGGCCCGCGCAGCAGCTCGTGCTCGTAGGGGACCTGGTAGCCGGGGACCTCGCGCAGCGCCTTGCGCCGCTCGATGTAGGGGTGGACGGCGCCGCCCTGGATCGGCCCCGGCCGCACCAGCGCCACCTGGACGGTGATGTCGTCGAGGTTCTCCGGTCGGGTGCGGGGCAGCATCTGCATCTGGGCGCGGCTCTCGATCTGGAAGACGCCGGTGGTCTCGGCGGCGCGGATCGACTCGTAGGTCTGCTCGTCGGCCATCTCGATCCGCGAGAGGTCGACGTGCTCGCCGCGGGCGGCGGCGATCTCCTCGACGCAGCGCTCGACCGCCGAGAGCATCCCCAGCCCCAGCAGGTCGATCTTCAGCAGGCCGGCGTCGGCGCAGGAGTCCTTGTCCCACTGGACGATCTGGCGACCCGCCATCGCCGCCGGGACGACCGGGCAGACCTCGACCAGGGCGTCGGTCGAGATCACCATCCCGCCCGAGTGCTGGGAGGCGTGGCGGGGCAGCCCCAGCGCCTCGGCGCCGAGCTCGAGCAGCGCCCGCCAGCGCGGCGTACGCGCCCGCTCGGGACCGAGCGCGGCGGCGACGTCGCGCTCCAGCTCGCGCGAGGTCTCGTGAAAGCCGACCGTCTTCGCCACCCTGTCGATCTCCTCCGGCGGCAGGCCGAGCGCCTTGCCGAGGTCGCGGACGACGCCGCGCGGCCGGTAGGTCGGGAAGGCGGCGACCAGGGCCGAGCGCTCGGCGCCGTAGACCTCGTGGACGCGGGGGATCAGCACCTCGCGGATGTCGCGCGGGAAGTCGAGGTCGATGTCCGGCATCGATTTGATTCCCTCGCTGAGGAAGCGGCCGGCGAAGAGGTTGTTCTTGACCGGGTCGATGTGCGAGAGGCCGGTCAGGTAGCAGACGATCGAGCTGACGCTGGAGCCGCGGCCGCGGCCCGGCGGCAGCGGGCGGCGGGCGGCGGAGGCGCCGCGGACCTCGACCGCGACGTCGCGGGCCAGCTCCAGCAGCTCGTGGTGGAGGAGGAAGAAGCCGGAGAGGCCGAGCTTGCGGATCGTCGCCAGCTCCTCGGCGAGCCGCGCTTCGGCAGCGCGCCAGTGAGGCTCGCGGGCGTATGTCTCGAAGAGGCGGACGCGGCAGATCTCGGCGAGGACGAAGTCGGCGTCCTCGGCCTGCGGGTAGCGGTAGCCGAGGTCGGTGCGGAGGTCGAACTCGAGCCGCTCGGCGAGGCGGAGCGTCTCGGCGACCGCCTCGGGGTGCTCGGCGAAGCGCGCCGCCATCGCCGCCGGCGCGGCGAGCACCGAGCTGGCGTTGCCGCGGCGGTGCGGCTCGGACTCCTCGAGCGTCTCGTTGCGGCCGACCGCGACCAGCGCGTCCTGCAGGTGGGCGCGGCGGCGGGCGTGGGCATGGACGTTGCCGGTGGCGACGGTGGCGACGCCGAGCCGCGCGGCGACGGTCGCGAGCCAGCGGTTGCGGGCGCGGTCGCGGCGCCAGTAGGGGCGCTGCAACTCGACCCGGAAGCGCTCGCGGCCGAAGGCCGCGAGCAGGCGGCGGCCGAGGCGCTCGCCGCGGGCGCTGTCGCCGCGCTCCCAGGAGCCGGCGAGGGCGCCGTCGCGGGCGCAGCCGGAGAGGCAGACGAGGCCCTCGGCGTGGGCCTCGAGCTGCTCGAAGGTCGCCCAGGGCGGCATCGCGGTTCGCGGCGTGTTGTCGCGGGTGTGGGCGTGGGCGGCGGTGAGGAGGCGGCAGAGGTTGCGATAGCCGACCGCGGTCTCGACCAACAGCGTCACGTGCGCCAGCTCCGGAGGTCGATGGGCCGATTTCGTGTCCATATTTCCCGAAATCGGCCCATCGGCCCGGTCGAGGCGGACGGTCAGCTCGGTGCCGGTGAGGGGGCGCAGGTCGAGGCCTTCGCAGGACTCGGCGAACTCGCGCAAGCCCCAGACGCCGTCGTGATCGGTCAGCGCCAGGGCCGGGTAGCCGTGGGCCTCGGCGGCGTAGGCGAGCTCGAGCGGGGTCGAGGCGCCGTCGAGGAAGGAGAAGGCGGAGTGGGCGTGGAGCTCCACGTAGGGCGGAGTCGACATCGCGGTCGGTCCCCCTCTCTCAGGCGCGCTGGCGGAACCAGCGGTCGCTGACCGCGCAGCGGTAGACGACTGCGATGCGGCCGTCGGCCAGGGCCAGCTCGTAGTAGAAGCGCCGCAGCCGGTCGGGGTCCCACCAGCGGTCTTCGACCACCCACTGCTCGCGCACCGCTTCGACCGCGACGCCGTCGACCGCGAGCGGCCGCCGGTCGCGGTCGAGCCGGACCGCGACCGGCTCGGGCGCGTAGAGGCGCTTCAGCGACCGGCCGCCGGCGCTCACAGCTCGGGGAACGGGGTCAACATCGCCCAGCGCTCGGGGACGCGCGAGGCGGAGTCGACCGGCAGGATCTTCAGCAGGGCGCCCGCCCCCTGGGTGGCGCGAACCTCGCGCACCGCGGCGCCGAGCCGGCGCCGCCGCGGCTCCTCGCCGCCGACCGCGAGCTCGAGCTGGTCGCTGGCGGCGGGACCGAGGCCGAGCGCCCGCAGCCGCAGCGCCGTCGCCGGTCCCGGCAGCTCCCCAAGCCGCGGCGCCAGCAGCCGCGCCAGCGCCCGCGCCGAGGCGGTCGGACGGCCGAGGCCCTGTTCGACGCTCCAGCTGCCGCCGCCGGCGAGCAGCGCTCCCAGCCGCACCCCGAGCAGGGTCCGGCCTCGCCGCTGCGGCAGCGCCAGCAGGCGGTCGACGAGCAGCTCCAGCGCCCGCTCGAGCAGGCGGCCCGCCGTCCCTTCCGGCAACTCGATCGATTCCGCCAGGTCCTCGTAGGGCGGGCGCGGGCGCAGCGGCTCGTCCTCGCCGCGCGCCAACCGGAGCGCCGTCAGGCCGAGCCGGCCGAAGCGGTCGGCGGCCTGGTCGGCGGAGAGTCGCGCCAGCGCCGGCAGGGTCTCGATCCCAAGTCGCTCGAGCGCCTCCAGCAGCGCCCCGACCTCGGGCGCGGGCGCCTCGAGCCGCGAGCGCAGCGCCTCGACCGGAACCGGGCTCCCCCACTCCGTCGCCGCCAGGTAGGCGGCGAACCGCGTCGGCCCGGTGGCGATCCGCCGCCGTCGCCCCAGCGTTTGCCGCACCACCGCCAGCACCGCCTCGGAGGAGCCGCCGTACATCCCCCGCAGCCCGTCGACGGCGAAGAAGGCCTCCCCCACCCGCCGCGACTCGACCGCCGCCCCGAGCGCCTCCAGCCGCTGCACCATCCGCTCGGTCGCCTCCGCCGCGGCGACCGGATCGTCAAGCTCTGCGCGCCCGGGCCGAGGCCCCCCGGAACGACCCGGGCGCGCCGGAGACGCCAAACGACTGTCGATGACGCAGGCGATCTCCATACGAACGTATGTTCGTGTCCGCCGCGTCGAAAGTCAACCCCCGAAAGCTAAATTTCACGCACCTGATCGGTTGCGCAACCGTCTCGGCGCTTGGGGCCGGGGCGGGGTCTCCCTCGGGCTGGCGGATACTCAAAGCAGCCCGCAGGGCTGCTTGTCAGAACGAGGGAGACCCCGACCCGGCCCCCGCTCGCGGACGACCGCTACGCGCGAGCGATCTTGGTCGCCTCGTCGCTCCCTATATATGGAGTGAGGGCGAACTCGACCAGGTCGGGCAGGAGCTCCTCGAGCTCGGTCGCCTGGCCGGCGATGATGCGGCGCGAGATCAGCGAGACCATGCCGCCGACCAGCGCCTCCTCGGTGGTCGGCGAGAGGCGGGCGAGGACCTCCTCGGAGCGGCCCTCGCGGCCCGCCTGCAGGTAGGGGACGAGTCCCTGGATCGCGGCGTCGTAGCGCTCGACCACGACCGGGCCGGCGACCAGCGACTCGACCATGCAGAGACGCGCCAGGTTCGGCTCGGCAGCGAGGAACCCGAGCATCGCCGCGAGCCCGGCGCGGACCGCCTGCGGCCAGTCAGACTCCTGCTGGAAGGCGCTCTCGATCCGCTCGGAGAGCTCGGTCATCACCGTGTCGTAGGCGGCGACGAAGCACTCGTCCTTGGAGTTGAAGTGCTCGTAGAAGGTGCGCCGCGAGACCGCGGCGTGGCGGGTGATGTGGGCGATCGTGGTCGAGGCGTAGCCGTTTTCGGCGACCGCCTCGGCGAGCCCGGCGATCAACCGCTCGCGCTGGTTGTGGACGACGAACTCGCGCGGCAGGCCGTGCCGGCCCGGCGGCAGGCGCGAGAGCTCGGGCGGATACTCATGCTCCGCGTCGACTGAATTGGGGGGGTCGGCAGGCAAGTGGAGGCGACGATACCGGTCGGGGGAGCCCGAGCCTACAGACGAGTTCGCTATTCGGCCAGTGCCCGCTTGGCGGCGTCGGCACCGATGTAGGGGGTCAGCGCGAACTCGACGAGGTCCGGTCGCAGCTCCTCGATCCGCTCTGTGTCGCCCTGGATGATCCGCTGGTAGATGACCCAGAAGATGCCGCCGATCACCGTCTCCTCGAGCGTCGCCGGCAGCTCCTCGCCGTGCGGGGAGACCTTGCGGCCGATTCGGAACAGCGGCCCGAAGGCCTGCAGCGACTGCTCGTAGCGGGCCAGCGAGTCGGGCCCGGCGGAGAGCGCCTCGACGATGCAGGTCCGCGCCAGCGCCGGCTCTTCGGCGACGTAACCGAGGAAGGCGGCGAGGCCGGCGTCGACCCGGGCGGGCCAGCTCTCGACCGCGCTGGCCGCCTCGACGACCCGGCGCAGCGCCTCCTCGACCGCGTAGTCCTGCGCGGCGAGGAAGCAGTCTTCCTTCGAGCTGAAGTTCTCGTAGAAGGTGTTGCGGGCGATTCCGGCGCGGCTGACGATGTCGGCGACGGTGACCGCGCGGTAGCCGCGGCTGACCGTCTCCTCGGCGAGGGCGGCGATGATCCGGGCACGCTGGTGCCGAGCGATGAACTCGCGGGAGAGCTGCTGGCGGCCGGGTGGGGGGCGCATCGTGGTGGGGCGGTCTGCCACGAACGCCAGCGTACCCCAGCGCCACTGGTTCAGGTGTTTCGTCTGATCGAAACCCGTAGAGTCTTCTTTGCGGGACTGATCGTTTCCCAAACCGAACACGGGAGGTTCGGGTGGGCGGACGGCGCCGCTGACGGGTCCTTGACGGAGGCCAAGCGCCAGAAAATCCTCGTCGCGATGCTCGCCGTGGTTGGCGAGCAGGGTTACGAACGCGCTTCGGTGCAGACGGTGCTCGACCGCGCCGGACTCTACCGCCAGGCCTTCTACGACCACTTCGCCTCCAAGGAGGACTGCTTCGCCGTGGCCTACGAGGAGGCGGCGACAGCGGTCGAAGCCGAGGTCCGGGTGGCGGCTGGCAGGGGTGGATGGGAAGGGCAGCTGCGGGCCGGGCTCGGCCGGCTGCTCGAGCTGCTCGACGACGACCCGGTGCTCGGGCGGGCCCTGCTGGTCGAGGTCCACCCGGCCGGCGGCCGACCGCTGGCGCGGCGGCAGCTGGCCCTGCGACGCGCCGCCGCCTTCCTCGAGCGCGGCGCCACCGAAGGCTTCTTCGAGGCGCCGGCGCTGACCCCGGAGGCGACGGCGGCGGGAATCCACTCGGTCCTGCACTCGCGGCTGGCGAGCGGGCGCGGCGAGCTGCGCGAACTGCGCGGCGAGCTGATGTACGTCGCCGTCCTCCCCTACCGCGGCGCCGCCGCCGCGGCGGCGGCGATGGCCCGAAACTAGGTTGCGGTTGTCCCCACGCGTTGCAGTTGTCCCCGCATACCGGGGACAACTGCAGCCGGATCGGGCTCAGGCGCCGGAGCCGTGGCGGCCCTCGCCGGCGGCGAAGCGGGCGGCGCCGCGCATCGCCTCGGCCAGCGTCTCGCGACCGAGCCGATGCTCGAGCGCCAGGCCCTCGGCGAGCGGCAGGCCGGCGCCCTCGATCGCGGCGCGGCGATCGGCGAGCAGCGCCGCCTGCGGGAAGGCGGCGAGCCGCTCGGCCAGCGCGAGCGCCCTGGTCAGGTGGGCGCCGGGCTCGACGATCTCGGTCACCAGCCCAATCGCCAGCGCCTCCTCGGCGGCGACGGGGCGGCCGGTGAGGATCAGGTCGAGGGCGCGGCCGAGGCCGACGACGCGGGGCAGCCGCTGGGTGCCGCCGTCGATCAGCGGCACGCCCCAGCGCCGCTCGAGGCAGCCGAAGGTCGAGGTCGGCGTCGCCAGCCGCAGGTCGCACCAGAGCGCCAGCTCGAGGCCGCCGGCGACGCACCAGCCGTCGATCGCGGCGATCGTCGGCTTCGCCGCGGTCAGTCGGGTGAAGCCGAGCGGGCCGGCCGGGTCGTCGACGTCGAGCCCGTCCGACTTGAGGTCGAAGCCGGCGCAGAAGGCCTCGCCGCCGGCGCCGGTGAGGACCATCGCCCGCGCCTCGGCGTCGGCTTCGAACGCGTCGAAGCCTTCGCGCAGCGCCCGCGCCGTCGGCAGGTCGACCGCGTTGCGGCACTGCGGCCGCCTGATCGTCAGCACCGCGGCGGCGCCGCTCCGTTCATAGCCAACCACGTCCCCCACCGGCCAATCCTCCCATGTCGGCGCCGGCACGGCGATCGCTGCGAAATCCCACCGGACACATTCGTCGCAGCAAATAGCGCTGATTAAATGACGAACCTCATGTTCGGCCATCCCCCCCGCAGGGGCGCTGGGGAGCGTCCCACCGTGGGTCGTCTCGGCGGCCTCGCCAGCGACGAAATCGAGCGCGGCGAAAAGGCCCTGTGGCTTGCCGGCGGCGGCTTCCGCGCGGCGCTCTTCCACCTCGGCGCGCTGACCCGGCTGAACGAGCTCGGCCTGCTCGCCCGGACCGGCACGGTCGGTGCCGTCGCCGGGGGGTCGATCGTCGCCGCGCTGCTCGCGACCCGGGTGCCGTGGCCGCTGCATGGCGCCTACCGCGAATGGCCCGAGCGGGTCGCCGAACCGCTGCGCGAGATCACCCGCCGCAACGTCCGCGCCCGCTCGCTGCTGCGGCGGCCGTTCGGCGGCAGCGCGACCGCGGCGCTCGAGGAGCGCTACGCGCGCGAGCTGACAGCCGACCTCGGCGAGGTGTCGGAATGGGGCCCGCGCTTCGTCTTCGGTGCCTCGGGACTGACCCTGAGCGGGCTCGCCGCGGGCTGGGAGGAGTGCCTCGAATGGGCGTTCGAGCTGCCGGCGGCGGGCGGCTACGACGAGCGGCTGGTCGCCGAAACGATCGCCACCGTGCGGACCGACCTCGACGCCTTCGGCGAGGCCGAGCAGGCGGTGCTCGAGAACCACGGCTACCTGCTCGCCGACGCGGCGCTGCGGGCGGACGGCCTCACCACCGCGGCCGGGATCGAGCCGCTGCCGCCGCTGCCGCCGCATCCGCGCTGGATGGACCCCGACCGGGTCCGCGCCGCGCTCGGCGCCAGCTCCAGACGCACCCCGGTCGGCCGCCTCCGCTCGCGCCGCGCCAGGCGCGGCGGTCGCGAGCCGCAGCCACGCTCGCCCGAGCTGACCGCCCTGCTCGCCCGGCACCGGCCGTTGCTCCGCTACGACTCGCTCGAGTGCAGCCGCGCCGACTCGGCGGCGACGATCTGCTCGCTCGCCCTGCCCGGCGGCCGCAGCAACAGCCTCCACCGCGCCGACGGCACCCTGATCGCCGCCGCCGCGCCGCGCGGCGGCGAGCCGCGACTCGAGCTCTCCTTCCTCGGGGCCTCCTCCTACGCCGACGGGCAGCCGGCGAAGAGCGGCGACCACCTCGACGAGTGCGGCGGCTCGCTCGCCGCCGACAGCCTGGCGCTGCGCGGCGACCCGCAGCTCGCCGACGTCGTCTACGGCCGCGCCCGCCGGGGGCCGGCCGGCTCGCTCTGGCTGCAGTACTGGCTCTTCTTCTACTTCGGCGATCGCGGCCACCTCGGGATCGAGCAGCACGAGGGCGACTGGCAACTGGTCCAGATCGGGCTCGGAGAGGACGCCGAGCCGCGGACTCTGACCCTGGCCGGCAGCGACGGCTCCCGGCGGCTCGGCTGGGAGCAGGTCGAGACCGCCGAGGACGAGGACGGGGCGGTCGCGGTCGTCTACCCGGCGCGCGGCTCGCACGCGCCGCTGCCGCGGGCCGGGACCTTCGCGGCGCCGGTCGTCCCCGACCACAACGACGCTGGTGGCCCGCTGGTGCGGCCACGGCTGCAGCCGATCGGCGACGACGGGCCCGAGTGGGTCCGCTGGCCGGGACGCTGGGGCGCCACCCGCCGCCGCGAGTACTTCGAGGCCGAGAGCCCGCGCGGTCCGGGGCGGCGGCCCGAGTGGTGGGACCCGGCGGGGCTCGAGCGGGAAGCGCGGCCGTGGGACGGGGAGAGGACCGCCCTCGGCGGTCTGGCGCCGCCGGCGGCCCCCCGCCTCCGCGGCCGCCGCGAGAACGGGCTGGCGCTGGTCGAGTACTCCTTCGCCGAGCCGGCGGCGGCAACAGCGGCGCCGGCCCGCCTCGTCGCCGCCCCGGTCGACGCGGCGGGCGAGGTGGGGCCGGTGCGAGCGCTGGCGGTCCAGGGGCGGCGCGGCAGCTTCGCCCTGCAACTGCCGCCTGCCGGCGAGTGGTCAGGGGTGCGGGCCGGCGCCGCCTCGGAGCGCGGGCTGCCGGGGACGGTGGCCACAGCGCCGCTCGAGCGCTGAGCGCCGCAAGGCTTCACCCCCGGCGGGGTGAAGCCTCTGCAACGAGTGGGGAGCGGGCGGGCTAGTCGCCTCGAGGCTCACGGGGTTCGCCGGCGACGCCCGACTCCCGGCTGCGTGGCGCCCCGGTCGCCGGCCAAGGAGGGCAGGTCTCCCGGGCGCGGCCAAAGCTAGGCGCCGGGTCGGACGCCGCCGGGCGGACGAAGGCGGGGCCGAACGGGCGCACGTAAAACGACCGGTGATGACGCTCGTCGCCTGCCGTGCGCGTAGCCTTCGCGCTCAGAAGCTCGTTTCGTCACCTTCGAGAACCGCTCCCCGCTTGGCTTTCGCGGGGGCCGGTCTCTCCCGGTCGCAGGGCGAACCTACGCGGGGTCCGCCCGGGAAGCAAGGGTCGCGGCCCGCGGGAATCCGCAAACTCGGGGATCGAGCCGTTGTCAATGCCGCCGATCGGGGGGTGGCGGCGCGTCTGCCGGTGGCTATACGTTCCCCCGGAAATGGGCACGGCCTCTGAAGCGTCCGCGCGGCGGGCGCGCCGCAACGTGGTCCTCACCGCTGCTATCGCCGGCCTCGGCGGGCTCCTGTTCGGCTACGACACCGGGATCATCGCCGGGGCGCTGCTGTTCATCAAGACGGACTTCGACCTCGGCAGCTTCGCCCAGGGGCTGGTCGTCGCCGCGGTCCCGATCGGCGCCGTCGCCGGCGCCGCGATCTCCGGCCCCGCCGCCGACAACTACGGGCGGCGGCTGATGATCCTGCTCTCGGCGGCGGTCTTCATCCTCGGCGCGCTCGGCAGCGCCGCCGCCCCCGACCTCGGCGTCCTCGTCGTCTCCCGGGTCGTGATCGGCGTCGCGATCGGGCTCGCCTCGGCCGCCGCTCCGGTCTACATCTCCGAGGTGGCGCCACCGGAGAGCCGCGGCCGGCTGGTCAGCTTCTTCCAGCTGGCGGTGACGATCGGGATCCTCGTCGCCTACCTGGTCAGCCTCGCCTTCGACGGGGTCGAAGGCTGGCGCTGGATGCTCGGGCTCGGCTGCGTGCCGGCGCTGGCGCTCGGCTTCGGGATGCTGCGGATGCCGCAGAGCCCGCGCTGGCTGGTGATGCACGGCGACCGCTTCGCGGCGCGGGCGACGCTGGCGAAGATCCGGGTCGACGACCCGGACACGATCGACCGCGAGCTCGGGGAGATCGAGGAGAGCGTCGAGGAGGAGCGGCCCGGAAGCTGGCGCGAGCTGTTCGAGCCGGCGGTGAAAGCGGCGCTGGTGGTCGGCGTCGGGCTGGCGATCATGCAGCAGATCACCGGCATCAACACGGTCATCTACTACGCCCCGACGATCATCGAATTCACCGGCATCGACTCCTCCGCGGCTTCGATCCTGGCCTCGATCGGGGTCGGCATCGTCAACGTCGGCGCCACCCTCCTGGCGCTCCGCCTGCTCGACGTCAAGGGGCGGCGGGCGATGCTGATGGTCGGCGTCTCCGGCATGGTCCTCGCTCTGCTCGCGCTCGGCGCCGCCTTCCTCGGCGGCGGTGGCGGCGCGGTGGCGACGATCGTCGCGATCGGCAGCCTGATGCTCTACGTCGGCTCCTTCGCGATCAGCCTCGGCCCGATCTTCTGGCTGCTGAACGCGGAGATCTATCCGCTCAACGTGCGCAGCAAGGCGGCGGCGCTGGGCACGATGGCGAATTGGACCTTCAACTTCATCGTCTCGCTGACCTTCCTGCTGCTGATCGACGGGCTCGGGCGAACCGGCGCCTTCTGGCTCTACGCCGCGATCGGTCTCGGCACCCTCTGGTTCTGCTGGAAGCTGGTCCCGGAGACGAAGGGCAAGCAGCTGGAGGAGATCACCGCCTACTTCCAGCGGCTCGCCGAGGGCAGGGACCCGGATCCCGATCCGGACTCGGACAGCTTCGAGGTCGCCGGGCGCTGAACCGCGTCCCGGCCCTGCCCCGGTACCCTGGCCCGATGCGGATCGACGAGATCATCGCGACGCGGGGGCCGACCTTCTCGATCGAGTTCTTCCCGCCGAAGACCGAGGAGGCGACCCGGGAGCTGGTCGAGACGGCGCGCGCGCTGGCGCAGCTCGAGCCCGACTTCGTCTCGGTCACCTACGGCGCCGGCGGCTCGACCCGCGATGGCACCGTCGAGGTGACGCGGCGGTTGAAGGAGCTCGGCCTGGAGACGATGGCCCACCTCTCCTGCGTCGGCGAGACGACCGAGGGATTGGCGGCGACGCTCGACCGGATCGAGGCGGCCGGGATCGAGAACGTCTTCGCCCTGCGCGGCGACCCGCCGCGGGGGCAGGAGGACTTCGTCCAGCCCGAGGGCGGTCTCGGGTCGGCGGCGGAGCTGGCCCAGTTCATCGACGCCGGCTGGGACTTCTCGATCGGCGGCGCCTGCTTCCCAGAGGTCCACCCGGAGGCGCCGGACCTCGACTCCGATCTCAACTACCTGAAGCTCAAGGTCGACTCCGGCGCCCGCTTCCTGATCACCCAGCTGTTCTTCGACAACCAGGTCTACTTCGACTTCGCGCGGGCGGCGCGGGCGAAGGGGATCGAGGCGCCGATCCTCGCCGGGGTGATCCCGGTCGCCAGCTACGCGCAGACGAAGCGGATCTGCGAGCTCTGCGACGCGACGATCCCGGCGCCGCTGGAGCGCGCCTTCGAGGCGGCCGGCGGCGACCCCGAGCGCGAGTTCGAGCTGGGGGTCGCGTTCGCCGCGCAGCAGTGCGCCGAGCTGCTGATCGCCGGCGCTCCCGGCATCCACTTCTACGCCCTCAACCGGGCGCCCGCGACCCGCGCCGTGCTTGGCTCGCTGCGCGCGGCGCGACCGTGGGAGCGGACCCGCGGCGACGTCGGCGCCCCGGTCGAGGCCGAATAGCCGGGCTTTAGGCACGCCGAATAGGCTTCTGGCGCAGTGGCGGAGGGGGATCGCGACAGAGACGAGCTGCGGCGCGAACGGATCGAGGCCGAAGCGGGCGAGGCGAAGGGCCGCAACCGCCTGCTGCTCGCCTACGGCGCCGCCGCCGCGTTGCTGGTGGCGATCGCCGTGGTGGTGATCGTCCTCGTCACCGGCGGCGGCGACGAGAAGGGCAGCGCGGCCTCAGGCGAGCTCGACGATGGCGGCGCCCACATCAACCTCAACCTCTCCTACGGCTCGACCAACGGGGTGAAGCCCGACGAACGCGCCGGCATCGTGCCGGCGACGGCGCAGGCGACCGACCTGACCGAGGCCGCGAAGCGGGCGGGCTGCAAGCTCGAGCTGAAGCTCCGCGACGAGGGCCACGAGCACATCCCGGCCGGCTCCGAGCCGCCCGCTTACGAGACCAACCCGCCGACCTCGGGCCCGCACGTCGAACCGCCCTACCAGCAGGCCGACGGCGCCTACGCGGAAACGCCGGCGGAAATCGACTTCGTCCACTCGCTCGAGCACGGGCGACTGGAGGTCCAGTACTCGCCCGACCTGCCCGAACAGGCGCAGCTCGAACTGAAGGGCCTCTACGACACGATGTACGGGGCGGCGCTGATGTTCCCCAACCCGAAGATGCCCTACGAGGTGGCGGCGACGACCTGGACCAACCTGCTCGCCTGCCCCAAGTACGAGGGCGCGAAGACGCTCGACGCGATCCGCGCCTTCGGCAAGCAGACCTGGGGCAGGTACGGCGGCGAGCCGGTGCGGGTCTTCAAGTTCACCGGGCCGACGCCGGCCGAACCGGCCTCCTGACGTTCAGGGCGCGCGGTAGGCGGGGAAGTAGCCGCTGGCGTCGCGGCCGCGGCTCAGCCGCTCGTAGGCCTCGGAGTCGCAGACGACCTCGGAGGTCGTCCACTGCTCCTCGCGGTTGGCGAAGCCGCGCTTGAACTCCTCGAGCGCGTCGCCGCGGCTGATGCCGCCGCCGAGGTTGAGCGGCATCCCCAGCCCCTCGGCGTGGTCGACCAGCAGGGCGACGACGTTCTTCATCGGCGAGTCGGCGAGTCGGGCGTCGGCGCTGGCGCTGAGGTAGTAGTGGAGGTAGCCGTCGCTGACCGCGGCGAGCGAGGCGGCGGCGAGCTCGCCCCCGGGGTCGGTGGCGAGGGCGAGCCAGGTGCGCTCGGCGGCGAGAACCCGGTCGAAGTAGGGCTGGCCGAAGAAGTAGTGCTCGGCGGCCTCGGTGCGGCGCATCGTCTGTTCGTAGAGATCGACGAAGCCGGCCCGCTGGGCGGCGCTCGTCTCGCCGCCGGGAACGAGCTCGAGCCCGTAGCCGGCTTCGAGGTTGCGGCGGATCTGGCGGCGGTCCGACGGCCGGCTCTTGCGCGGCAGCGCCGGGTCGGCGACCTCGACCACGTTGCGCGGGGTGGCGCCGGCCAGCGGCGGCTCGCCGATGCGGTGGCGGAAGAAGACGCTGACCAGGCCGGTGGCGGAGAAGTCGATCGCGGCGGGGTCGACGACTACCCCCGCCGGGGAGACCAGGCCAGGGAAGCCGTAGGGCGAGGTGGCGTCGCGCTCGGGCCCGGCGCCGATCGCGCGGACGAGCAGCGGCGCCAGCAGCTCGGCCCCCTCCTCGGTCTCGATCCGCAGCGTGTGGGTGGCGTTCTCGGCGGCGAGGAACTGCGGCGAGCGGAAGAAGTCGGGTGAGGCGGCGGCGGCGCCACCGTCCTCGATCAGCTCCGCCCGCGCCCGGGGCGCCGCGGCGCTCACCCCAACAGGTCCGCGGCGGCAGCGCGGAACTCGTCGGGGAGGACGCCCCAGAGCTCGCAGTCGTCGGGCGGCGCGTCCCTGCGCGCCAGGTGGGCGCGCATCGTCCCCTCGTATTTCCAGCCAAGGCCGGCGACCGTCTTCTTGGCGATCTCGTTGCGGGCCGGGATGCGGCCGTAGACGCGGTGGGCGCCGAACTCGTCGAAGGCCTTGGCGATCGTCAGCGCCTCGGCCCGGCGGCCGACGCCCTTGCCGCGGACGTCGTCGCCGATCAGCGCCCCGAGCTCGGGCGCGGTCTGGCGGAAGAGGCCGTAGAGGGCGGTGAAGCCGACCGGCTCCTCGTAGCCCTCGACGACGATCGCGTACTTGCGGTCCTCGCCCGAGTCGTCCATCGCCCGCCGCGTCCAGGCCTCCGCCTGCGCGAGCGTGAACTCGTCGCGCTGCTCCATCAGCGAGGCGGTAGCCGCCGGGTTGTTGAACCAGCGGTGGACGGCGGCGGCGTCGCCGGGCTCGAAGCGGCGCAGGCTCACCTCGGGGCGGTCGGTGCTCACGGCGCCAACCCTACCCAAGGGGTCGATGGGCCGATTTCGTGAAGATGGCTCCCGAAATCGGCCCGTCGACCCCTCAGTCCGGGGCGAGGCCCTGGCCGGTGAGGACCAGCCAGACGGTGCGGGCGAGGATCCGGGCGTCGAGGGCGGCGGAGCGGCGGTCGACGTATTCGACGTCGAGCTCGATCCGCTCCTCCCAGGGAATGCCGGCCCGGCCCTGGACCTGGGCCCAGCCGGTGATCCCCGGCAGCACCTCGTGGCGGCGTTTCTGGTGCGGGGTGTAGGCGACGACCTGGGCGGGGATCGTCGGGCGCGGGCCGACGATCGCCATCTCGCCGCGCAGCACGTTGACCAGGTTGGGCACCTCGTCGAGCGAGGTGCGGCGCAGGAAGCGGCCGGCGCCGGTGACGCGGGGATCGTCGCGCAGGACGGCGGTGCCGATCCCGACCGGGTCGGAGCCGAGCTTCATCGTTCTCAGCTTCAGCAGCTCGAACTCACCGCCGCCGCGGCCGACCCGGCGCTGGCGGTAGAGCACCGGGCCGCGGCTGCCGAGCTTGATCCAGATCGCCGCCGCCAGCAGGAAGGGCGAGAGCACCAGCAGGCCGAGGGCGGCGGCGGCGAGGTCGAAGGCGCGCGGCATCAGCGGGTGCCCTCCGCCTTCTGCCAGCGGCCGCTCGCCCCGTGGCGCAACCGGTCCCAGAGGCCGAGCGCGATCGAGGCGGTGGTCTCGACGTAGTAGCGGGCGATCCGCAGCGGCGTCAGCGGGAAGCGACGGGCGAGGAGGGCGGCGGCGAGCAGCGCCAGCTGGCAGCCGAAGAGCAGGTCATAGAACCAGCCGTCGCCGAGCAGCAGCGCGTTGGCGAGGAAGGCGACGAGGTGCAGCAGCGGGCTGAGGTAGCGGAGCAGCCGGTGCGAGAAGAGCTCGAAGGCGTAGAGCGGCGGGTAGCCGCGCGGCGAGACCATCCCTTCGCCGACGACGATGTCCCAGAGACCGACCATCATCCGCCGCTTGCGGGCGAGCTCGCCGCCCAGGGTCGGCACCATCTTCTCGCTGGCCCGCGCCTCGGGGACATAGACCGAGCGGAGGCGCCGCTTGGCCAGCAGGAACGGGAAGCTGAGGTCGTGGCTGCCGCTGGCGGCGAGCGGCAGGTAGGCGTCGCGCCGGACCGCGTAGATCGCGCCGTTGCCGGCGGTGACGCCGGCCAGCGCCGACTCCATTTCCCGCACCGCCATCTCGTAGCGCCAGTAGGCGCCCTCGAGGTTGTCGCCACCGGCGTCGAGGAAGCGGACCTGGCCGCAGGCGTAGCCGACGCCGCGGTCGGCGAAGGGCGCGACGAGGCGGCGCAGGGCGTCGCGCGCCCAGACGCTGTTGGCGTCGGAGAAGGCGAGAATCTCGCCCGCGGCCTCCTCGGCGGCGGCGTTGAGGGCGGCTACCTTGCCGCCCGGCGGCAGCTCGAGGACGAGGCCGGCGCCGGCGGCGCGGGCGAGCTCGGCGGTGCGGTCGCTGGAGCCGTCGGAGGCGACGATCAGCTGCAGGCGGTCGCGCGGGTAGTCGAGCGCGAGCGCGTTGGCGACTTTGGCCGCGATCACCTCCTCCTCGTCGTAGGCGGGGACGATCAGAGAGACCGTGGGGAGCTCGGCGTCCGCGAGCGCCCGCGTTCGTCGTTGGTCCGACATACGCGTCCTTGCGACGAACGCCAGCAGCAGCGGATAGCCGAGGTGGGTGTAGGCGAGGAGGCTGACGCTGAGCCAGAAGAGGATCGCGGCGACGGTGGTCATGCGCGGGCGGCGAGCAGCTCACGGTAGAGGTCGAGGGTGAGGCGGGCGGCCTCCTCCCAGGAGAAGGGACCGGCGGCGGCGCGGGCCGCGGCGGCGGCCAGCTCGGCGCGCGCGGCCTCGTCGGCGGTCAGCTCGGCGAGGGCGGCGGTGAGGCGGTCGACGTCGCCAGGCGGGACCAGCCGCGCGGCGCCGGTCGCGGCGACCTCGGGGAAGCCGCCGACGGCGCTCAGCACCAGCGGCTTGCCGAAGGCGAGGCCGGTGTAGAGGACGCCGGAGTGCTCGGCGTCGAGATAGGGCAGGGCGATGACGTCGGCGCGGCGGAAGATCGCCGGGATCTCGGCGTCCTCGACGAAGCGGGTGACGAAGCGCACCCGTCCCGGCGCGGCGGCGGCGAGCTGGCGCAGCGGCTCGACCTCCATCCGCGGGTTGCCGACGATCCACAGCTCGGCGCCCTCGATCCGGGCGAAGGCCTCGAGCAGGACCTCGAGGCCCTTGTAGGCGCGGATCAGGCCGAAGGAGAGGATCACCGGGCCCATAGCGCCCTCGAGCTCCTCGGGCAGCGGCTTCTCGTTCGGCAGGCGGGTCAGGTAGTCGAAGGCGCCGTGGGGAATGACGCGGACATGATCAGGCGCGAGGCCGACCTCCTCGCGCAGGCGGGTAGCGCCGTGCTCGGAGTGGGCGACGACGGCGTCCATGCGACCGAAGACGCGCCGCGCCGAGGCGACCTGGCGGCGGCTCGGGGCGGGGGGCAGGATGTAGTGGGCGGTCATCACCCGCGGCCGGAGCGGCGGCAGCAGGCGGGAGTCGAGGCCGGGCAGGGTCAGCCACTGGTAGTGGACGACGTCGGCGTCGGTCGCGGCGCGGCGGAAGCGCAGCATGTCGCGCAGGTGCTCGGCGAGCTTGAAGCCGAGGCGGCCGCGGGCGGCGAGGCCGCGTTCGGCGGAGCGCCGGTAGAAGCGCTCGTCGACCGCGTAGCCGTCGACCGCGGGCACCTCGCCGTAGAGGAACCGGGTGGTGAGCAGCTCGACCTCGGCGCCGGCGCGCGCCAGCGCCGCCGCGAGGGCGCGGTCGTAGGGCGGCGTGAAGGCGGATGGGTCGACGAGTTGGACGCGCATGGGTGGACGGCTTCCGACTGGACAGTGACCTGACAGTTTTTGTCAGGTCCGCGATTATCGTGACCGCCTTGCCGCCCGCGCTCTCCTACTGCGTCGTGAACACCAACGGCCGCGAGCTGCTCCTCGCTTGCCTCGACTCGATCGACCGCACCCACCCGGCCGGGGTCGAGCGCGAGGTGCTGGTCCTCGACAACGCCTCGACCGACGGCTCGGCGGCCGCGGTCCGCGCCCGCGGTGGCGACGCGGTGCTGATCGAGCGCCAGCGCCGGACCGGCAAGGCGGAGAACGACTCGACCCTGATGCGGGAGGCGAAGGGCGAGTACTGCCTGCTGCTGAACGAGGACTCCGAACTGCGGCCGGGGGCGGTGGCGGCGCTCCTCGCGGCGCTCGAAGCCGACCCGCAGGCGGCCGCGACGACGCCGCAGCTGCTCGACTCCGACGGCCGCCCAACCCCCTGCGCCTGGCGCTTCCCCGGCGTCGGCACCGCCCTCGCCGGCGCCCTCTTCCTGCACCGCTGGCTGACCGTGCAGAGCAAGGGGGACGCGATCCGGCCGGTCGAGTGGGCGCAATCGAGCGCCCTGCTGGTCCGTCGCGCCGCCGCCGAGCAGGTCGGCTTCATGGACCCCGACTTCTTCGTCTACTACGACGAGTGCGACTTCGCCAAGCGGCTCACCGATGCCGGCTGGCACGAGCTGTTCGTCCCCGCCGCGCAGGCGGTCCACCACGACCAGCTCGCGACGGACCTCGCCGCCGGCCTCCCCCGCATCGTCGAGTTCCACCGCAATCGCGACCTCTACATGCGCAAGCACCACGGCCGCGTGCCGGCGCTCGCGGTGCGCGGCCTCACCGCCTGGGCCTATGCGGTGCGCGCCCTCGTCGCCGGTCTGCGCCGAGCGCCGAGCGCCGCGATCTTCCGCGCCCACGCCCGCCAGGCCCTCCATCCCGCCCGCGGCGAAAGCCTCCGCGACCGCGCCGAACGCCCATGACCCCCGCCCAGCTGTTCCTTATCCCGGAATGGTGTGGATAAGGAACAGCCCGACGAGTTAGGGGGTGCGGTCCTCGTCGGTGCGCTCGAACTCGTAGACCTCGGGAACGGCGCCCTCGACAGCGGGCTCTTGCGAGCGCAGGGCGGCGATGCCGGCGAGCACCCGGCGCGGGTGGCGCAGGCGGGCGATCCAGCCGCGCTCCTCGGCGCTGAAGAAGCCGCTGGTCCAGAGCGCCAGCGGGTAGAGCGCCCAGAGGGCGCCGCGGCCGAGGAAGCCGAGGGCGCCGTCGGTCGGCATCACCAGCTCGCCGACCGCGACCAGGACCGCGGCGGCGAACACGACCCGCGCCAGGCGTCCCCACTGGTAGGGCACCGGGAAGAGGCGCTGGGTGAAGGCGTACATCAGCGCCGCGACCACCAGGTAGGAGGCGACCAGGGCGAGCGCCGCGCCGACGATCCCGAACGGCGGCACCAGCACCAGGTTGAGGACGACGTTGACGAGGAGGGCGGCGATCGCGGCGGGGAGGTTGAACTCGGTGCGGCCGGTGCGGCCGAGGATCACGACCATCACCAGGTAGAGGGCGTAGAGGGTGACCGCCGCCGCGAGAAGCCCGACCGCTTCGTAGGAGTCGAAGAACTGCGGCGCCGCCAGGGCGCGGACGATCCAGCGCGCGTAGAGCCACATCCCGGTGACGACGAAGGCGCAGCCGGCGACGAACAGGGTGACGACGGTGGCGTAGGCGCGGCGGGCCTCGTCGTCGTCGCGGATCGAGTAGGCGAGCGGCGGCCAGGCGAGCTGGAAGCCGCGGACGAGGACGTTGACCGCCTGGGCGAATTTGACCGCCAGCGAGTAGAGGCCCGCCTCGGCGAGCCCGATCGAGCGGACGATGATCAGCCGGTCGACGAAGTTGAGCGCGTAGAGCGAGACCTCGGCCGGCATCGTCGGCAGGCCGAAGCGGAAGAGGCGGCGCATCAGCGGCAGGTCGGGGCGGAGGCTGAGCCGGCGCCACTGCAGCGCGATCAGGCCGAGGACGAAGGCGGCGCCGGTGGCGTAGCTGCCGAGCAGGAGGCCCCGCGCCCCCTCCCCCGCGCCGACGACGAGGACGACGGTGACCGCGATCGTCGCCAGCACGTTGAGCAGGGTGGTGAGGAAGTAGGCGCGCGCCCGCTCCTCGACCCGGAAGAGGGTGAGGAGGAATTCCATCATCGTCAGCACCCAGAGGCCGCCGATCGAGATCCGCGCCAGCTCCGCCGCCGGCTGGTCGAGCAGCAGTTCGGAGAGCGGCCCGGCCAGCGGCAGGAGGATCAGGGCAGCGAGGGTGGAGAGCCAGAAGAGGCCGGCGAAGGTGCCGGCGACCACCCGGCCCGGATCCTCGTCCTCCTTGTAATAGAAGCGCAGCAGCGCCTCCAGCAGGCCGAAGCGGACGACGATGCTGACGGTCACCACCGCGGCGAACATCACCTCGGCGGCGCCGTAGTCGTCGGTGCTGAGGTGCCGCGTGTAGAGCGGCAGCAGGGCGACCGCGATCAGCTTCGAGAGGATGCTCGCCGCCGTGTAGGCGGCCCCGGTCGTCGCAAGGCGGCGTAGGTAACCGGACACGCGAGGAGCCTAAGCGGGGGTGCGGATCGCGCCGGCCCGATGGGCCGCCAGCGAGGCGCCCACCGCGAGCAGCACCCAGGTGATCGGGTCCTCGATGAAGCCCGCGTAGGCGAGGGTGTGGAGGAGCAGGGCGACGAAGGCCGCCAGCACGGCGGCGCGGGCGGCGTCGAAGACCGTCGGCTCGCGGCCCGACGCCCGCGACCACATCCCCGCCGCCATCGTCCAGATCGCGACGACGATCAGCGCCACGTAGGCGGCGAGGCCGACCAGCCCCTGCTCGGCGGCGACGGTGATCGGCTCGGTGTGGGAGATCGTCACCGGCGCCTTCTCCTCGGCGCGGTGCTCGCGGTAGGCGCGCTGGAAGGAGCCCGAGCCGTAGCCCTGCAGCGGCCGTTCGGCGAACAGGTCGAGGCCGCCGGAGACGAGGTCGGCGCGGCCGCTGGTGTCGACGTTGAGCCGGTTGAAGTTGACGCCCTTGCCGCCGATCAGGATCACGACCAGGACCGCGCCGATCGCCCCGACCACTACCGCCGCCAGGGTCCAGCGCCAGCTCCAGCGCAGCGCCGCCAGCACCGCCAGCCCGGCGAGCAGGGCGATGAAGCTCGACTGCGAGAAGGTCTGGGCGAGCCCGATCCAGAGGACGAGGATCGTCCCGGCGAGCAGCCAGAAGGGCCGCCGCTCCTTGACGTAGAGCAGCGCCGTCGTCACCACCACCAACACCAGCGCCAGGTAGCGGCCGTAGACGTTGGGGTCCCAGAAGACGCTGTTGACGCGGAAGTAGGTGTGGAAGGCGTTGGAGCGGATCACCGCGTCGTTCCAGAAGAGCTCCCTGGTGACGTACTCGACCGAGCCGACGAGGACGAAGAGGACCGCCTCGACCGCGACCAGGACCAGCGTCCAGGAGAGCAGCCGCCGGTCCCAGTCGACGTCGGTCAGCAGGGCGTAGGCGACGGTGAAGGGAACGAGGAAGAAGCAGGCGTTCTGCAAGCCCTTCGAGAAGTCCTCGGAGTAGAGCGCCTGCAGGGCGTAGAGGACGACGAAGACGGCGAGCAGCCGCGGCAGCCACAGCACCGGGCCGCGGCGGCGGCCGCGCGAGGGCGGCGGCGCGGTCCAGTCGCGCAGCGCGGTGGCGAGGACCGCGGCGGCGATCACCAGGTACAGCGGCACCAGCAGGTTGGCGGTGTCGCCGCCGGAGTGGAGCGGCACCCGGAACGGCAGCGCGGCGACGATCGCCAGCGGCACCAGCCACGGCCAGCGGCGGAAGATCGCGGCCAGCGCCGCGACCGCGACCGCGCCCACCGCGAGCAGGGCGACCACCCTGCCGGTGCTGTCGCGCAGGTCGGCGATCTGGTGGCTGTGCCACTGGTCGCCGAGGATCAGGAGCGGGCAGAGGACCAGCGCCCCGATCATCGCGGCGGAGCGCGAGCGGCTCGGCGGCAGCAGGATCGCGGCGGCGCTGGCGAGGGCGGCGAGGACGACGCCCGCGCCGGCGAGCAGGTCGCTCAACGCGACCGCCCGGCGCCCGCCGTCGGGCGGTCTTCCGATTGGCTGCAGGAGCGCCCCGGGCGGGGCGGCACATCGTGCAGGTGGATCGTCCCCGGCGTGACCAGCACCCGGTCCTGCCCGAGCAGCGTCACCCGCAGCTTGTAGCGGCCGGGAGGCGCCGTCCCACCCCGCTCGAAGCGACCGTTCCAGTAATAGGTGTGGAAGGTGTAGCGCTTGAGGAACTGTTCGCGCGCCAGCGTCGCGACGATCCCGCCGCCGGGCTTGACGATCTGGACGTTGCCGTCGTCGGACACCGTGGTGCGGAACCGGATCCGGATCCTGTCGTGCCGGCAGTCGCCGTTGGGCGTGAAGGTGCTCTGCGCCTTCTTGCTGACGCCGTCCCGGTGGACGCCGAAGGCGACCTTGTCGACGACCAGGGGGTCGCGCTTCACCCGCTGCGCGTAGGCGAAGGCGGCGACGGTCGCGAGGACCAGCAGTGCGAAGACGACGGCGGCGGGACTGAGCGAGCCGAGCCCGGCCCTATTCGGCCGCTTCGGCATTGTCCTCGCCGACCACCACCGCAACGTTCGCTTTGCGGGCCACCTGGATGATTTCGCCGCTCATCGGCTGCACTTTGGGAACCGCGATCCGCTTCGCGACCAGTTTCGCTTCCGGCTCGTGACCCGGCTTGAACATCACCACCGAGTCTTCGAAGGTTTCGCTCGAGTTGGTCACGGCGCCGGCTTCGAAGCCCTTCTCTTCGATTTTTTCGCCGTAGCTGGCGGCGAGGCCCGGAACCGAGGTGCCGTTGAGGACGGCGACTTCGATTTCGCTCGGTTTCACCGCCCTGGCGGTGTTGGTGCTGCCGCTGCCCTTGGCGCCGCCTTCCTCGCCACCGGAGGTGATCGCGTAGACGACCCCGGCGGCGATCAGCACGCAGACGACGAAGATCGCGACCAGGACCAGCGGCTGCCCGAGCCGGTCGCCGAAATTGGAGAAGCTCTGGCGGACGCGCTCGCCGCGAGTCAGTTCGGGCAGCCCTTCCTCGCGCCGCTGGCGGCGGATTTCGCGGCTTTCGATCGCCTCGTGCTCGGCGGTCCGCGATTCCTCCAGCTGGCGCAGCTCCTCGGCTCGCTGGGCGGCGATCGCCGAGGTCGACTCCTTGCGCTCGGCTTCGCGCTCGGGCGCCGATCCGGCCCAATCGCGCAGCCGCCGGATGTCGCGCCCGTGCGCGAACGAGAGGAGGGCGAGGACGGCGAGCCCCAGGAAGGCGGCGAGCCCGGCGAACGCGCCGATCTGTTCGATCACATCGATCAAAGGGTGGCGAGAGGCTACTCGTCGTAAATGAAGGTCGCGGCGTCGCCGCCCCGAGCGGCGATCAGCTCCACGACTCGCTCCGCCAAATTAGCCTCGTCGCCGGCCAGAACCAGATGTTCGAGCGAGTTCAGGGTCGATTCGACCCAATCGACGTCGAGCGGCGCCTCGCGCACCGCGCGGTTGATCCGCCGAGCGGCGGTCGGCTGCGGCTTCTCGTCGGCCGAGAAGAGGACCTCGTGCAGCTTCTCTCCCGCCCGCGGGCCGACGAACTCGACCGCGATGTCGGTTCCCGGCTCGTAGCCGGCGAGGCGGATCATGTTGTGGGCGAGGTCGACGATCTTCACCGGCTCGCCCATGTCGAGGACGAAGACCTCGCCCTTGCCGGCGCCGATGTCGCCGGCGCGGATCACCATCTGCACCGCCTCGGGGATCGTCATGAAGAAGCGGGTCATCTCCGGGTGGGTGACGGTGACCGGGCCGCCGCGCTCGATCTGGCGGCGGAAGATCGGCACCACCGAGCCGGAGGAGGCGAGCACGTTGCCGAAGCGGACCGAGGCGAAGCGGGTGCCGGGGTGGGCGGCGCCGGCGGCCTCGACGATCCACTCGGCCATCGCCTTCGAGGCGCCCATCACGGTCTGCGGGTTGACCGCCTTGTCGGTCGAGATCAGGACGAAGCGCTCGACCTTGGAGGCGGCCGCGGTTTCGGCCGTCACCCGGGTGGCGATCGCGTTGTTGCGGACCGCCTCGAGCGGGTTGGACTCCATCAGCGGCACGTGCTTGTAGGCGGCGGCGTGGAAGACGACGTCGGGCTTGAAGCGCTGCATCACCTCCAGCATCCGGTGCGGCTCCTTGCAGTCGGCGAGCACCGCCTCGGCGCTGGTGAAGTGGCGTTCCTCGACCATCTCGCGGTCGATCTGGAAGAGGTTGTCCTCGGCGTGGTCGAGCATCACCAGCAGGCGCGGCTTGACCTGGGCGATCTGGCGGCAGAGCTCGGAGCCGATCGAGCCGCCGGCGCCGGTGACCAGCACGATGCGGTCGCGCAGGTAGGCGCCGACGCGGTCGAGCTCGCGGACGATCGGGTCGCGGCCGAGCACGTCCTCGACCTGCACCTCGCGCAGCTGGCGGTTGAGCTGGACGCCGCCGCGCAGCAGCTCGAAGACCGTCGGCAGGGTGCGGACGCGAATCTCGCGGCCGCGGCAGGCGGCGACCACCTGGCCGCGCAGGGCACCCGGCGCCGAGGGGATCGCGATCACGACTTCGTCGGGACCGGTCTCGTCGAGGATCGCCTCGATCTCGCGGGTCGAGCCGAGCACCTTCAGGCCCAGCAGCCGCATCCCGCGCTTGCGCGGGTCGTCGTCGACGAAGCCGATCGCGGTGGCGCCGAGGTTGGGGTTGAGCTGCAACTCGCGGACCACCATCTGGCCGCCGGAACCGGCGCCGACGACCAGCACCTCGTGTTTGGGCAGGCGCTCGCCGCGGGTCGGCCGTTCGACGATCAGCCGCGCCGCGAGGCGACCGCCGGCGATCAGGATCAGGGTGAGGATGAAGTCGATCACCTCGACCGAGCGCGGCAACTGCGGGCTCGGCCTCAGCACCGCGAAGGCGATCACCAGGATCGCGCTGGCGACGGCGACGGCGCGGAGGATCTGCATGAAGTCGCGCCCGCTGACGTAGCGCCACCACTTCTGGTAGAGCCCGAAGGCGGCGAAGACGATCAGCTTGCCGAGGATCACGAAGCCGACCGTCTGCGCGAACAGCTCCTCGTAGCGCTGCGGCCAGCCGTGGGGGTCGTCGAGGAAGCGCAGCTGGAAGGCGGCGAAGTAGGCGAGCGCGACGAGCAGCGCGTCGGCCAGCACCTGGATGACCCTGATGCGGTAGACGGGGTGGTTGAGGCGGCTCATCGAACCCAAGCAGTCTACGGCCCCCTACCCGCATCGCAGGCGGGGAAGCGGCCTGCGCCCGGGTCCTTGCGTACGATGGAGCGCTCGCATGCCGGCCCTCCTCCTCGCCAGCATCACCGACAAGGTGGTCGAACCGATCGTCGACGTCGCAACCGAATTCATCGGTTCGGCCGGCGCTGCCGCCGTCTTCGTGCTGATGACGCTCGAGTCGGCCTGCATCCCGGTGCCCAGCGAGGCGATCATGCTGTTCGCCGGCTTCAGCGTCTCCAAAGGCGAACTGACGATGTTCGAAATCGTTGCCGCCGGCGTGCTCGGCAACCTGGTCGGCTCCTGGATCGCCTACGCGGTCGGCTACTACGGCCGCCTCGACCTGCTCGAGAAAAACAAGCTGATCCACATCAACCAGAAGCACCTGAAGTGGGCCGACGACTGGTTCGCCAAGTACGGCAACTGGGCGGTCTTCTTCAGCCGCATGCTGCCGATCGTCCGCACCTTCATCTCGTTGCCCGCCGGGGTCGCGAAGATGCCCTTCTGGCGCTTCTCGATCCTCACCCTGCTCGGCTCGATCCCCTGGGTGCTGGCGCTCGGCCTGCTCGGCAAGGGCGTCGGCTCCAACTGGGAGGAGTGGCGCCACAACCTCGGCTACCTCGACTACGTGGTGGCGGCGGCGATCGTCGCCGGCATCGTCTACTGGTACGTCAGGCGCCGGCGCCGCAACGCCGAAGCGGCCGGCGCCAGCGGGGCTTGACGCTCCCGGGCGAGGCGCCGGCGAGCGCGGCCGCGGCGCCGATCCCGGTCGGGCGGGCGCTTCTCCTCGGCGTCGTGCAGGGACCGGCCGAGCTGCTCCCCGTCTCCTCCTCGGCCCACATCGTCCTCCTCCCCTGGCTCGCCGGTTGGGACTGGGAGCGGATCGACCCCGAGGTGCGCAAGAGCTTCGAGGTGGCGCTCCACACCGGCGCCGCGGCGGCGCTGCTGATCGGCCAGCGGCGGGTGATCGGCGAGGAGCTGCGCAGCTTCGAATGGCGGCGGGCGCTGGTCCTGGCGCTCTCCTTCCTGCCGGCGGCTCTTGTCGGCTACTGCGGCGAGCGGACGATCGAGGAGCGGCTGGGCGGCCCGCGGGCGACGGCGATCGGGCTGCTGGTCGGCGCCGCCGCGATGGTCCTCGCCGACACCCGCCCGCAGCAGCGCGGCCGCGGCGAGGCGACCCCCCTCGACGGCCTCGCCCTCGGCCTCGCCCAGGCGGCGGCGCTGGCGCCGGGGATCTCCCGCAACGGCTCGACCCTGGCCGCGGCGCGGGCGCGGCGCTTCTCGCGCGACCAGGCCAACCTGCTCTCGCGCACGGTGGCGCTGCCGATCATCGTCGGCGCCACGGCGCTGAAGGGCGCGCGGCTGGCCCGCCGCGGCACCACCCCGGAGCTGCGCCGCTCGCTGGCGCTCGGGGTCGGCGCCTCCTTCGCCTCGACCCTCGCCTCGCAGCGGCTGATCGGCCTGGTCGAGCGCGACCGCGCGCTCTGGCCCTACGCGGCCTACCGGGCGGCGCTGGCGGCGGCGGTGCTGGTCAAGCTGCGGCGTCGAGAGGATCACTTCCCCAGGAAACTGCGACTATTAGCCTGGCGCCGAAAAGAGCGTCTTTGATGCCGGATAGATTTCCCGTGTCGTAGCTACGTTCACGGCATCCCACCGAGTCGTTTGATCCCAGACGCAAATCACCTCTAGCCGATGAATACGCCTACCGCGGCATATTCGAGAGCCGGCGTTGATCAGGACCTAGCCGATCTGGCTGTGCACTCCCTGGTTCGGGCCCTCGCACCCGCGTCCAAGAACATGGCATCGCGCCAGGTACTTCCCAGTGGTCATTTCGCCAACGTGATGCGCATTGGATCGGATCTCGGAATTGCGCTATCTGCTGACGGGGTTGGCACGAAGATCCTTGTTGCTGAGGAGCTCGAGCGGTTCGACACCGTCGGAATCGACTGCGTTGCGATGAACGTCAACGACGTTCTTTGCGTGGGGGCTGAGCCGATCGCAATGCTCGATTACCTCGCGGTCGAAAAGGCGGATCCTGGCCGCGAGGGTCAAATCGGTACTGGTCTACGGCGCGGTGCCGAACTTGCGGGCATTGAGATTCCCGGTGGCGAGTTGGCCCAACTCGGGGACATCGTGAATGGCTTTGACCTCGCAGGCGCTTGCTTTGGGGTCGTGTCCCTCGACTCAATTCTCACGGGGGCCGACATTGCCCCGGGCGACCTAGTTATCGGGATCCCGTCAACCGGGCTTCATGCGAACGGATATACGCTTGCGCGCAAGGCTCTTGCCGGTCTGCCATTGGACGCCGATCCAGAGGGTCTGCTCGGCAGATCCCTCGGTGACGCTCTCTTAGAGCCGACTGAGATCTATGTGAAGCCGATCCTTGAGTTGCTTCGCTCTGGCCTCGAAGTGAAGGGGCTCGCTCACATAACCTCGCTTGGCTTCGAGAACCTTCTTCGGCTCGATGCAAGGGTGACCTACGACATCAGTGACCCGCTCCCAGTCCCACCGATCTTCCAATTAATCCAAGAGCGCGGCGCGGTAGGGGACGGCGAGATGCGCGAAGTCTTCAACCTTGGATGTGGCTTCTGTTGCGTGGTGTCCCCTCCCTCTGAGCAGCAGGCCTTGGAGTTGTTGCGAGTCCACTACCCCGGAGCGAATCGCATAGGGCAGGTGCTCGAGGGCGACCGCGAGGTGCGCTATCCCGAGCCGTGGCCGACCAAGCCGCCTCGGAATTAGCGCTTCTTCTTCTAGGTTCCCGTCGCTGAGACTGGGTTCGCCAAGCCGGCGAAAGTGCACGGGGCCGTGCCATTTGCCGCTCTATCTGGACCTCAGATGGTCCGGGGCCGTAACGTTCGGCGACTGACGTGATCGACCCCGCCTCGACCAGCTCGCAGATGATCGGAACGGTGCTCTCCGGCCGCTACCGGCTGGAGGCGAAGCTCGGCAGCGGCGGCATGTCGACCGTCTACCTGGCGCGCGACACGACGCTCGACCGCCCGGTCGCGGTCAAGGTGATGCACCGCGAGATGTCCGAGCAGGCCGACCAGCTCGAGCGCTTCCGCCAGGAGGCGCGGGCGGTGGCCAAGCTCTCGCATCCCAACGTCGTCGCGGTGATCGACGCCGGCGAGGACAAAGGCCACCCCTACATCGTCTTCGAGTACGTCGAGGGCGAAACGCTGAAGCAGCGGATCAGCCGGGTCGGCGCCCTCGACGCCCAGGAGGCGCTCGCCTACGCGATCGAGATCGCCCGCGGCCTGACCGTCGCCCACGCCCGCAAGATGGTCCACCGCGACATCAAGCCGCAGAACGTGCTGATCGACTCCGAGGGCCGCGCCAAGCTGACCGACTTCGGGATCTCGCGTCAGCTCGAGGGCGACGGCCTGACCGCCACCGGCCGCGTCCTCGGCACCACCGACTACGTCTCGCCCGAGCAGGCGATGGGCCACGGGGTCGACCAGCGCTCCGACGTCTACTCGCTCGGCGTCGTCCTCTACGAGATGCTGATCGGCCAGGTCCCCTACCACGCCGACAGCCAGGTCGGGGTGGCGATGAAACACGTCAACGAGGAGCTGCCCGACGTCCAGACCCGCCGCCCCGACCTCTCCGCCGCGGCGGCGCTGGTGGTCGAGCGGGCGACCGCCAAGGACCCGAACCAGCGCTACCAGGACGTCGGCGAGATGATCGACGACCTCTCGACCGCGCTCGAGGTCGAGGCGGCGCGGGCCGGCTCGACGACCGGCGAGGCGACCAGCGTCCTGCAGGCGGTGCCACCGGCCAAGCGCAAGCTCTCGGCCCGCGCCCGCTGGTCGTGGGCGGCGATCGGCCTGATCGTCCTCGTCGGCGCCGGCGCCCTCGCCGCGACCCAGCTGATCAGCTCCGGCAACAGCCCGGTCGGGGGCAAGGGCGGCGGCGGTGGGATCGAAGAAAGGGGCACGCCGGTCGAAATCACCGAAGCGAGCCCCTACGACCCTCAGGGCGACGGCGAAGAGAGCGACTCGACGATCGAACTGGCGGTCGACGGCAACCCCTCCGGCACCGCCTGGTCGACCGAGCACTACGACACCGCCACCTTCGCCGGCACCAAGACCGGGCCCGACCCCGGCGTCGGCCTCTACGTCGACACCGAGCCGGCGAAGCCGACCGAGATGATCGTCCGCTCCCCCACCCCCGGCTGGGACGCCCAGATCTTCGCCACCGCGCAGAGCCCGCCGGAATCGCTCGAGGAATGGGGCGAGCCGGTGGGCGAAGTGAGCGACGCCTCGAAGACCGCGGAAATCGACCTCAACGTGCCGAAGCCGGCCCAGCACTTCCTGATCTGGTTCACCAAGGCGTCCTCGGCGCGGGACCAGGAGGGGCGCTACCAGGTGGAGATCAGCGACGTGAAGCTGACCGAGTGAGCAGCGACGAAGCGTGGGCGGTGCGGCCGCCGGGCGGGGTCGCCCAGACGTCGAGCCTGAGCTTCAGCTGGCCCCTGCGGGCGAGGACGCGCTTGCCGAGCGGGGTGAGCCTGAGCAGCAGGACGGCGCGGGGCGAGCGAACCCGCTTGCTGACGCGGCCGATCACCGCGTGGCCCCTGCGGGCGACGGCGCGGACCTTGCCGCAGGCGGTGGCGCAGACCAGCTTGCCGGCCCGCAGCTTCCCGCCCCGGAGGCGCAGCGCCTTGGCGACGCGGAAGCTGACCGAGGGCTGAGCCTGGACCGGAGTCGGAGTCGCTCCGCCCGAGGCCTGGCCGGAGCCGCCGCCGCTCGGCGGCGACGAGCTGGGCGCGGTGGGCGCGGTGGGCGAGTCGGGGAGGATCGTCAGCCGCAGGGTTTCGACCGGGCCGCCGTCGACCGGCTGGTCGAGGCCGACGGTGACTCGGCCCGACGCATCGCTGTACGGATTGCCGTACTCGTCTGCGTACTGGGCGATCACCGCCGCGTAGGGCTCGTAGCTCGGAAACGGCGCCGGGGCGGTGCGGGCGGCGGCGTAGGCGGGCTGGTTGAAACCGTTCGGGCACCAGCTTCCCTGCGCCGTGGTCGTCGGGTTGGAGCAGAAGGCGATCGCGTCGTTGCCGTATTTGCCGCCCCAGAAGCCGGCGCTGAAGCCGGCCAGGAGATCGCGCCGGATCGCGCCCTCGCCGTTGTTCGGAGTGTTCGCCCCGGTGTAGATGTCTTCGATCAGTTCCGCACCGGTGAAGGAGATCGGCGAGCTGGCCATCCCGAGCGGGTTGGTGACTCCGGTCAGTTCGATCGAGCCGTCGCTGGCGAAGGTGCCGCTGTAGAAGCTCGTCGCGAACGGTTTGAAGAACAGCCCGGTGCGGAGGGTGATCGTCTGCCCGGCCATCGAGCGGACGTACTCGCCGAGGTCCGGGTAACTGGTGGCGTGCAGCGGCGAGAGGACCCGGACGATTTCGCCGCTCGGGTTCCTGATCGTCGCCTGCGGCCCGCCGGGGATCTGCTGCAGAGCGTCGAAGAGCGTGTTGGAGTTGGTCGCGCTCACCGTTTCCAGGGGAGCGCCGCCGGCGCCGAAGGTGTCGAGCCTCATCCCGATCGCGAACTGATCGACGGCGGTCAGGTTGGCGACGTCGTCGGCGCTGGGCTTGACGGTCAGCTCGGCCCAGTCGAAGCGGGTCGGGGAGCTGAACGGTTCGCCTTCGGTGACCGGAGCGCCGTAGGAGACGTAGACGCGTCCGGCTTCGATCGTGTTGATCGTCAGCGGATTCGGGACTTCGCTCAGCCGCCGCGGGACGTTGTTCGCCATCCCCGGCACGTCGAAATCGGAGCCGGCGATCGTGACGTAGACGTCGTCGGCCGGGCGGCCGCTTTCGTTGTCGATCGCGAAGCTCAGCGCCGAGGCCGCGCTGGGCGCGGCGAGGACGAAGGCCAGGGTCACGGTCAGGAGGAGGATCGACCTCGAGCGGGACATCTCGGCCCTGATCGACAGCATCGCCGCCGATCTTGAGCCCGCGCGGCGATCGTCTACTCAGAACTCGTAGGAGCGGGCCCTGCGGTGGCGCTCGAGGCCGAGCTGGAGGAGGCGGTCGCAGAGCTCGGGGTAGGCGAGGCCGCTGGCCTCGAACAGCTTCGCGTAGACGCTGGTCTCGGTGAAGCCGGGCATGGTGTTGATCTCGTTGACGAGGATCGCGCCTCCCGGGTCGGCGAAGAAGTCGCAGCGGGCGAGGCCGGCGCAGCCGGCGAGGGCGAAGACCTCGGCGGCGAGGGCGCGGATCTGAGCGAGCTGCTCCTCGGGGAGCGGCGCGGGGACGATCAGGTCCATGCCGCCCGCCTGGTACTTGGCCTCGTAGTCGTACCAGTCGGCGTTGACCGCGAGCTGACCGGGCGAGGAGGTCTCCAGCGCGCCGGGGTCGTTGCCGAGCACCGAGCACTCGACCTCGAGGCCGGGGGCCGAGGCCTCGACGATCACCCGCGGGTCGTGGCGCAGCGCCAGCTCGACGGCCCGGTCGAGCTCGGAGAGCTGCGTGACGCGAGATATGCCGACGCTCGAGCCGAGGCGCGAGGGCTTGACCCAGACGGGCAGGCCGAGGGCCTCGCATTCCTGGCGCCAGGGACGGCCGGGGTCGACGGCGACGAAGGAGACCTGAGGAACGCCGGCCACCGCGCAGAGCCGCTTCAGGGTCAGCTTGTCCATGCAGGTAGCCGAGGCGAGCACGTCGGAGCCGACATAGGGGACGTCGAGGTGCTCGAGCAGGCCCTGGACGCTGCCGTCCTCGCCGAACGGTCCGTGGAGCGCGGGGAAGACGGCGTCGGCGCCCAACAGGCCGCCGCCGGGCGCGAGCACGACCGGTTCGTCCTCTCCCGCCCGCCACTCGCCGGAGCGGCCGATCGTCACCGTCACCACCTCGTGGCCCGCCTCCTGCAGGCCGCGGGCGACCGAGGCGCCGGAGCGCAGCGACACCTCGTGCTCGGAGGAGCGGCCGCCGGCCAGCACCGCGACCCTCACGGCAGCGCCCCTTCTGATTCGGGTTGTTCGAATTCTTCTTCCGGCACGACCACCGCTCGCTTGCCGACGACGAGCGTCACTTCGGCGCCTTCGGGCTGCTGGGAGCCGGGCGTCGGGAACTGGTCGAGGACGCGACCGATCTGGCTTTCGACTTCGGTTTCTTCTTCTTCGACGAAGGGCGCGAGGCCGGCGGCGCGAACCGTTTCGACCGCGTCACGGCGTTCGCGGCCGATCACGTTCGGGACCTTCGCCTTCTGCTTCGCCTTGGCGACCACGATCGAGACGGTCGAGCCCGGTTCGACCCGCTGCCCCGCCGAGGGCGACTGTTCGAGCACTTCGCCGGCCGCCGCCGTCTCGGTTTCTTCTTCGCCGACTTCGGGGACCAGGCCACGGGAGCGGATCAGCTGCACCGCGGTGCGCCGGTTGCTGCCGACCAGGACCGGCACCTTGACCAGCTTCGGTCCGCGCGAGACGAAGATCGTCACGGTCGAGCCGTTGGTCGCGGTTTCGCCGCCGCCGGGGCTCTGGTGGATCACCTTCCCCTCTTCCACCGAGCTCGAGTTCTCACCTTCGACCGCGACGTCGAAGCCCGCCGCTTCGAGCTTTTCCGTCGCCGCTTCCTGCGTTTCGCCGGCGGTGCCGGGGACGACGCTCTGCCCCGGCCCGACGCTGACCGTCAGGTTGACCTTCGGCTTCGAGCAGAAGAGCGTGATGAAGGAGCAGTCTTCGTCGGCCTCGCCCGGCGGCGGTTCCTGCTCGAGCACCGTGCCGGCCGCCACCTGGCGGTGGACTTTCTCTTCCTTGCCGGGCTTGAAGCCGTTGCGTTCGAGCTGGGCGATCGCGAATTCGACCTTCTTGCCGGTCACGTCGGGGACTTCGGTCGTCGTGTCCTTGGTCAGCAGCAGCGCGATCAGGACGCCGACGATCACCGCCGCCAGCAGCGCGACCAGCCACCAGCGGTTGCGCCGCGCCTGCTCCTCGATCGGCTCCACGGCGTCGGTCGGCTCGACGTAGGCCGGCGGCAGCGCCGTGAAGCTGGCGGTCCCGCCGGCGGCCGGTTCGCGCATCGCCGCGGTCAGCGCCGCGATGAAGGCGTCGGCGTTCTGGAAGCGCTGGCCGGGATCCTTCTCCAGCGCCCGCATCACCACCGCGTCGAGCGCCGGCGAGACCCGCGGGTTGATCGAGCTCGGCCGCTGCGGCACCTCGGAGACCTGTTTCATCGCGATCGCCACCGCGTTTTCGCCTTCGAAGGGGACGCGGCCGGTGAGCGCCTCGTAGAGCATCACCCCGATCGAGTAGAGGTCGGAGACCGCGGTCACCTCCTGCCCCTGTGCCTGCTCGGGCGAGAGGTAGTGCGGGGTGCCCATCACCGAGCCGGTCTGGGTGATGTCGGAGACGCCGGCGCGGGCGATCCCGAAGTCGGCGACCATCGCCTTGCCCTCGGGGTCGACGATCACGTTCTGCGGCTTCAGGTCGCGGTGGACGATCCCCTTGCGATGGGCGTAGCGGGCCGCCTCGAGGACCTGGCGGACGATCGCCACCGCCTGCTCGATGGTCAGGCCGCGGTCGATCAGCGCTCGGAAGGTCGGACCCTCGACGTACTGCATCGCGATGTAGTAGGTGCCCTCGAAATCGCCGCGGTCGTAGACGGCGACGATGTTCGGCTGCGAGAGCCCCGCCGCCGCCTCGGCCTCGCGGCGGAAGCGCTCGACGAACTGCTGGTCCTGGGCGAAGTGGCGGTGCAGGACCTTGAGCGCGACGCGGCGCTGCAGGTGCGTGTCCTCGGCCAGGTAGACGTCGGCCATGCCGCCGCCGCCGATCCGCTGCACGATCCGGTAGCGCCCGTCGAACACGGTGCCGGCAGGGATCTCAGCCATTGCGCCTCATTCTTCGCCTGCCAGGATCGCTTCGGCGACGTCGCGGAAGATCGGCGCCGCGACGTCGTTGCCGAACTGTTCGGTGCACTCGACGCTGACGGCGATCGCGATCTTCGGATCGTCGGCGGGAACGAAGCCCATGAACCAGGCCTGGTTCTCTTCGACCCCGCCGCCACAGGCCTTGTTGCCCGGCGTTTCCGCGGTGCCGGTCTTGCCGGCGACCCGGACGCCGGGGATCGCGGCGTTGGTGCCGGTGCCTTCGGAGACGACGCCTTCCATCGCCGTGGTCAGCTCTGCGGCGGTCTCGCCGCTGATCGGTTCGCTGTAGGCGTCGGGGTCGAGGCGCTTGACGACGCGGCCGTCGGGGTCGATCACCCGGTTCCAGATCTGCGGCTTCATCAGCTTGCCGCCGTTGGCGATCGCGGCGGCGACCATCGCGGTCTGCAGCGGCGTCGTCAGCAATCGCTCCTGGCCGATCGCCAGGCGGCCGAGGTCGACCGGGCTGTTGCGGCCGAGCGTGCGACCGTCTTCGTAGACGCCGCTCTCGTAGACCTCGTCGTCGGGGAGGTCGATCGGCGGCGTCGCGTTGAAGCCGAACTTTTCCATCGTTTCGAAGAGGCGGTCCTGCCCGATCTTCTGGCCCAGCTGGGCGAACCAGGTGTTGACCGAGTTGGTCAGCGCCGTGTCGAGGGCGATCGGGCCGAAGTCCTGGTCGAAATCGTTGTGCAGGGCGTTGCCTTCGACTTCGAGCACCCCCGGCGCGTCGATCGTCGTCTCCGGCGTGATCGCGCCGCTTTCCAGGCCCGCCGCCGCGGTCACCACCTTGAAGGTCGAGCCCGGCGGGTAGAGACCCTGGGTGCCGCGGTTGAGCAGCGGCGTCGCCAGCTTCCGCCTGACCAGCTGCGAGTACTTGTAGGGAACGGCGTTCGGGTTGTACGGAGCGTTCGAGGCCATCACCTTGACCTCGCCGCTGCTCGGCTCGATCGCCACCACGGCGCCGTAGCCGGCTTCGACCAGGTCCGACAGCGCCACCCTCTGCGCTTCGGAGTCGATGTTGGTGACGATGTCGTTGCCTTCCTGCTCGGAGCCGGTGATCTCGTCGAGGATCGACTCGAATTCCGAGCTTTCGCCGATCAGCTCGTCGTTGTGGAACTGCTCGAACTCGCTGTCGCCGTACTGGACGAAGCTGTAGCCGATCGGGTGGCCGAAGAGCGTGCCTTCGGGGTAGCGGCGGACGAAGCGCAGGTTGGCGCCCTTGCCCTTGGCGACCGACTTGGCGATCACGGTTCCGTCGGCGGCGAGGATGCGGCCGCGGCGGATCTGCTGCTGCTCGAGCAGCGGTCGCTTGTTGGCGTTCTGTTCCTTCAGCGCCTTGGCGTCGAAGACCGACCAGTAGGACGTGAAGCCGACCAGGACGGCGAACAGCGCCATGATGAAGGCGAAGAGCTTGACGATCTGCCTATTCACGCCCGCTCCTCCCCGCCCCGCCGCCGCACGACTCCGCCGACGGGCCGAAAACGGGAAATATGGGGCCGAAATCGGCCCGTCGGCCCATCAGGCCGTCCCCATTGCGACGGCCTCGCGGCCGGCCGGTTCGACCGCCTCGCGCCGCGCCCGGTCGGAGACGAGCAGCAGCAGGGCGACGAGGACGAAGTTGGCGACGATCGAGCTGCCGCCGTAGCTGACGAACGGCAGGGTGACGCCGGTCAGCGGGATCACCCGGGTGACGCCGCCGATGATCACGAAGGCCTGGATCGCGAAGACCGCGGTCAGGCCGGTGGCGAGCAGCTTCGAGAAGCCGTCGGCGGCGAGCAGCGCGATCTTGAAGCCGCGGGCGGTGACCAGCAGGTAGATGAGGATCACGCCGCAGGCGCCGAAGAGGCCGAGCTCGTTGACGATCAGCGAGTAGATCGTGTCGGTCTGCGCCGCCGGCAGCAGCGCGTTGTCGGTGCCTGGGATCGTGATCAGCGCCTGCCCGAAGCCCTTGCCGAAGAGGCCGCCGTCGGCCTGGGCGAAGATCGAGTTGAGGATCTGGTAGCCGGTTTCCTGCGGGTCGCTGTAGGGGTGCAGCCAGATTTCGATCCGGTCGTGCACGTGGGGGACGGTTTCGGCGAAGAACCAGGCGCCGACGACGAACAGCGCCATCCCGATGACGACGAACGAGAAGCGCCCGGTGGCAACGTAGAGCAGCGCCAGGAAGGCGGCGAAGAACATCAGCGAGCTGCCGAGATCGCGGATGAAGACGAGCATGAACATCGAGGCGCCCCAGACCACCAGCATCGGCCCGAAGTGCTTCAGCGGCGGCAGGGTGACGCCGAGGATCCGCCGCGCGCCGACCACCAGCACCTCGCGGTTCTCGCGCAGGTAGCTGGCGAGGAAGATGACGATCGCGAGCTTCGAGAACTCGGCCGGCTGGAAGGCGACGGGCCCGATCTTGACCCCGAGGTAGGCACCGTTGACCTGTTGCCCGATCCCCGGCAGCCGCGGCGCCAGCAGCAGCAGCAGGCCGCCGACCGCGATCAGGTAGCGGTAGCGCTCGAGCACCTCGTAGTCGCGCAGGAACTGGATCGCGAGGGCGAAGAGGACCAGGCCGAGGACGAACCAGTTGGCCTGGTCGCGGGCCAGGCTTTCGTCGATCCGGTAGACCATCACCAGCCCGATCGCGGTCAGCAGCGCGACCAGCGGGAAGAGGTAGGGGTCGGCGTCGGGGAGCCGGATCCGCAGGTAGATGTGGGTCGCCAGGCAGACGGCGAAGAAGTAGGCGCCGTAGATCAGGCTGGCGTTGCCGAGCCGCGAGCTCTCCTGGGCGAAGACGCCGGCGAAGCCGGCGGTCAGCAGCAGCGCGACCGGGACCAGCGCCAGCAGCTCGCGGTTGCGGGCCGAGCTCATTTGCCTTCCTGCCTCTGCTTCTGCGGTTGCGTCGGTTCCTGCTGCCGTTCGGCCCGTTCCTGCTGCCGTTCCGCTTCGGCTTCCGCCTGCGCTTCGGATTTCGCCCGCGCCGCTTCCCGCGCCGCGGCTCGGCGCGCCGCGTTCTCCTGGTTGCGCTCGATTTCTTCGATCAGGTCGACGGCGTCGGAGCGCGAGCGCAGGTCGTGGCCGGTGACCGCGTCGCGGCGGCGGCCGGGCAGCGAGTCGGTCTGGATCGGGATCGAGTAGCGCTCGTCGTAGAGCTTGATCCCGAAGGGCAGTTCGTAGGGAACGCCACGGTAGAGGGCGACGCGGCCGGCCTCGTCGCTGCCGAGGAACCAGACCTGGCGGTTGCCGTACCAGGCGGCGGCGAGCAGCGCGGCGACCAGCAGCAGCGGCAGTCCGATCTTCAGCGCCGTCTTCAGCCGGCGGTGCCGGGGCCGCGCTTCCAGCGCTTCGCGCCGCTTGCGGGCGGCCTCGGCGGCGGCGCGCTTTTTCACCTCGGTCGCGCTCAGCCCCGCCGCCTCGGCGGAGGGCCCGATCAGCGTCGCTCCCTCCTCCTGCGCCGGCGCGGCGCTGGCATCGGCCAGTTTGAAGAGGAGGACGGTGATGTTGTCGCGGCCGCCGGCCCGGTTGGCTTCGTCGACCAGAGCCCGCACCGCCGCGGCCAGCGAGGAGGCGCGGGAGAGGATGCGGGCGATGCGCGCGTCGTCGAGCATCGTCGTCAGCCCGTCGGAGCAGATCAGGAAGATGTCGCCGGCCTGGGCGGGGACCGTCTGCACGTCGACTTCGACTTCGGGTTCGGGGCCGAGCGCGCGGGTGATGATCGAGCGCTGCGGGTGATCCTCGGCCTGGGCCTCGGTCAGCTGCCCTTTGCGCCGCATCTCCTCGACCAGCGAGTGGTCGCGGGTCAGCCGTTCGAGCTTGCCGGCGCGGAAGCGGTAGGCGCGGCTGTCGCCGACGTGGCCGATCGCCACCACCTCCGCCTCGGGGTCGAGGATCGCGGCGGTCGTCGTCGTCCCCATCCCGGCCAGGTTGGGGTCGCTCTGCGCCTGCTCGTGGATCGCCCGGTTGGCGAGCTTGATCGTCTGCTCGAGGATCCGCTCCGGCGGGCCCTGCGGCAGCTCGGCTTCGAAGGCCGAGACCGCGGTCTTGGAGGCGACCTCGCCGGCCTGCGCGCCGCCCATCCCGTCGGCGACGACGAACAGCGGCGCCCGGGTGAAGACCGAGTCCTCGTTGGCGTTGCGCTGGCGGCCGGTGTCGCTGCGGACCGCCGAGTCTTCGATCCTCAGCGCCATCGAGCCCCTGTTCTCCGCCCGCGCCTCACTGTTGGAACCGGAACACCGTGTCGCCGATCTGAATCCTGTCGCCGTCGACCAGCTCCGCCTCGTCGCGGAGGCTGGCGCCGTTCAGCAGGGTGCCATTGGTCGAGTTCATGTCCTCCACCAGGAACCGGTCGCCGCGCGGAAAGACGCGGGCGTGGATGCCGGAGGCGTAGCGGTCCTCGATCTGCACGTCGGCGTCGCCCGAGCGGCCGATCGAGAGGCCGCCGATCAAGTCGAAACGGGCCTCCGCCTCGAGGCCGCCGCCGCGCTCGGCGATCAGCCAGGCGTCGACCGAATGGGGCGCCTCGGCGTAGGCCGGCGCGGCGTGGAACCCGGTCGCGTCGGGGGCGGGGGCGGTGGTCCGCCGCAGGTCCTTCAGGGCGCTGCGGGCGATCACCAGGATGAAGAGGAAGAGGACGGCGAGGAAGCCGAACTTGAGCGCCACCGATATCGGGTCGTATTCCATTGTTAGCGCACCTTAATGAGACCTCAGGAAGGGTTCGGCGGAGCCGGGCCGGGCCGGCCCCCGCGCGCCTACTGCTCGACGTCGAACATGAAGGTCGTCGTCCCCACCGTCACCTGGTCCCCCGACTGGAGGCGGGTCGAGGAGACGCGGCGGCCGTTGACCTTGACCCCGTTGGTCGAGCCGAGGTCGACGATTGCCCAGTCCCCGGACTCCGAGCGGCGCAGCTCGGCGTGGCGGCGGGAGACGTTGGGGTCGGGCAACACGCACTCGACCGACTTCGAGCGACCGATCGTCGCCACCGGTCCGTCGAGCACGTAGCGGCGGTCCTCGAGCGAGACGACCGCGCGCGGCGAGACCAGCGCCCCGACCGCCTGCTCCGGGTGTTTCGGCCGGGTGCGGTCGCGCTCGCGGACCGCCGAGTAGACCATCGTGTGGCCTTCTTCCCCCTGGCTCGGCGCCTCGCCCTCGCGCGCCGGCGGCTTCACCAGCCGCGCCTGGATCCCGAACTCGCCGAGCCGCAGCCGGTTGTCGGTCTCGAACGAGACCGCGGGGCGGGTCAGCAGGTCGTAGTTGCGGCGCCGGGCGTGCTCGAGCAGGTAGCCGGAGAGCTCCTGCTCCAGCGAGCGCTCGTAGCCTTCGAGCTTGGAGCGGTCCTGGCGCGAGAGGAAGACCGTGTACTCGTTGGGCACGTAGACGCGCTGGACCGAGGCGGTCTTGTGGGCGTCCATTTCCTTCGCCAGTTTGCGCGCCAGTTCGACCGGCTGCACCTCGGAGCTGAAGGCACGGCTGAAGACGCCCTCGACCAGGCCTTCGATGCGGGACTCGAGGTTGCGGAGAAGGCCGATCGGATCGTTCCTTTGGGTTAGATCATCGATTGCCGGTCGCGCTCGACTGGCGGCGCGACCGACCGAGCCGGAAATCCTAGAGATCGGGGCTGAGAACCACGGCGGGACCGGTGCTCTACAACGCCCCGTGCCCGACGATCAGGAAGATCGCGATCGCCGCCAGCAGGGCCGGGGCGGCGAGCGCGGGCGCGAGCCGGAAGCGGCGCTCCCCCGGCAGATCGTCGGCCAGCTCGTCGAGCGAGTCCTCGATCGCGGTCCCCAGCTCCTCCAGCGAGGGGCGGCGGTTGGGGCGGGCCGAGAGGCAGGCGTCGATCTCCTCGGCCAGCTGGCGCGGCAGGTCGGGGCGCACCTTGCGCAGGCTGCGGGCGCGGCCGCCGATCGCCCGCGCGGTGGCCGCCGGGGTGGCGCGGCGGTGCGGGTTCTCGCCGCTCCAGCACTCGTACAGGGTCAGGGCCAGCGAGTAGACGTCGGCCTCGGGACCCGCTTCGCGGCCCTCGGCCTGCTCCGGCGACATGTAGGCGAGGGTGCCGACGACGTCGCCGGCGGCGGTCAGCGACGCCTCGTCGGCGAGCCGGGCGATGCCGAAGTCCATCAGCTTGGCGCGCGGCTCGGAGTCGGTCACCTGGACGTTCTCGGGCTTGATGTCGCGGTGGACGACCCCGCGCGAGTGCGCGTGGTCGAGCGCCTCGCAGAGGTCGGCGCCGATCTCGCCGATCTCGCGGTCGGAGAGCTCGCCCGAGTGGGCGAGCCGGGCCAGGGTCGAGCCCTCGACCAGCTCGGTGACGAGCAGCGCGTTGCCGTCCTCCTCGCCGAGCTCGTACAGGGTGACGATGCCGGGGTGGTTGAGGCGGGCGGCGGCCTGCGCCTCGCGCAGGACCCGGCGCCCGGCCTCGCCGCGCTGGGCGATCGCCTTGACCGCGACCGGGCGCTCGAGGCGGCCGTCCCAGGCCTCGTAGACGACGCCGAAGCCGCCGCTGCCGATGCGGCGCTCGATCAGGAACCGGTTGAGCACGAGCGAGCCGACCAAAGCACTGGCTGAGTTCGCCGCGGCGAACCGCGATCCTGCCTCCGCAAGCTCGCGCCCAGCGCCCCACGCCACCCTGGCCTGCGCCCGGATCGAGGCCGGCTCTGGGGACCGGATCTGGGAAAATGACACCGTTTGCTGGCGCTCTTCGGCCGGTCGGCGCCCTAGTGTTCATACTCACCGACCCAGCCCCGACGCCTGGAGAGAGCTTCTTGGAGAGTTCCGCCGCCCGGCGGCCGCCGCGACGGCCGCGCCCCAAACGCCGACCCGAACGCCAGCAGATCATGCTGCGGCGAGCGCTGGCGCTGGGCGCGGGGCTGGTCGTGCTGATCCTGATCGTGCTCGGGGTGAAGGGCTGCCTCGACGCCCGCGCCCACCGGGCGCTGACCGATTACGCGCGCAACGTCGAACAGATCGTCAACTCGACCGAACAGACGAGCAAAGACTTCTTCGACAAGCTGGAAAGCCCGGGGGGCCTCTCGGTCACCGAGTTCACCAACCAGGTCGACGCCGACCGCAGCGCGATCGACAGCCTGGCGACGCGGGTCGACGCGCTCAGCGCCCCGGGCGAGCTCTCCCACGCCCAGAGCACGCTCGAACTCTCCTACGAGCTGCGCAAGAGCGCGATGGACGAAATCGCGGCGAAAATGAGCACCGCCCTGGGCACCGAGGGCGCGGCGCGGGCGACGGTGGTGATCGCTCGCCAGATGCAGAAGCTGCTCGCCAGCGACGTCCTCTACGAATCGATCGTGCGACCCGAAATCGACAGCGAGCTGGAGAGCAACGGGGTCGAAGGCGGCGGCGTGCCGAAAAGCACCGTGCTGCCGAGCCCGGAATGGCTCGAAGAGGACAAGGTCAGCTCGGCGCTCAGCGCGGTCAGCGGCTCGACCGGCGCGGCGACGCCCGGCGTCCACGGGCTCGAACTCACCGCGGTCAGCATCAACGGCACCGAACTGAGCAGCGAAGGCGCCAACGCGGTGGCGGTCGAAGAAGCCGCCGAAGTCGAAGTCCAGGTCGAAAACCAGGGCGAATCGACCGAGAACGGGGTGGCGGTGGCGGTCTCGGTGAACGGTGGCAACACGCTCGAAGGGACGATCGAACAGGTCGCCGCGGGCGAAATCGGGACGACGACGATCCCGCTGACGCCGACGCCTGAAGGGGAAGTCTCCCTCGAAGTGGAAGCAAAGCCGGTCCCCGGCGAGAACATCACCGAAAACAACGAAGCGACCTACGTCGTCGTCTTCGAATAGCGGCGACGACGCGGCGGGCGGGCGGGCGGCGATACTTAGCCCCATGCGCATCTCCTACCTGGGTCCGGCGGGGACCTTCACCGAGGACGCGCTCGGCGAGGCGATGTCCGGCGCCGATTTCGAGCCGCTGCGGACGGCGACGATCGAGGAGGCGATCCTCGCGGTCGACCGGGGCGAGGCCGACCGGGCGCTGGTGCCGATCGAGAACTCGATCGAGGGCTCGGTGCGTCCCACCCTCGACACCCTCGCCTTCGAGGCCGACGGGGTGGCGATCGGCGGCGAGCACGACTACCGGGTGCGGGTCCACCTGATCGGCCGCGAGGGGGTCGCCCTCGGCGACGTCGAGGCGGTCCTCTCCCACCCGCAGCCGCTCGCCCAGTGCGCCCGCTTCCTGCGCGAGAACCTGCCCGAGGTGGAACGCCGCTCGGTCTCCAGCACCGCCGCGGCGGTGCGGATGGTGAGCGAGTCCGAGCGCCCCTGGGCGGCCCTCGGGGCGCGCGCCGCGGCGACGCTCTACGGCTGCTCGATCCTCCGCGAAGGGGTCGAGGACGAGGCCGAGAACACCACCCGCTTCGTCTGGATCGCGCCGCAGGGGGTCGAGATCGAGGCGCCCGCCGGGGCGCCGCGCAAGACCTCCCTCGTCTTCTCCGAGCTCGGCGCCGACCATCCGGGGGCGCTGGTCAGCGCTCTCAGCGAGTTTTCCGATCGCGGCGTCAACATGACCCGAATCGAGTCGCGCCCCCTGCGGCGCGGCCTTGGCCGCTACATGTTCTTCTGCGACCTCGAAGGCGGGATCGACGACGAGCCGGTCGCCGCCGCGATGCAGGCGCTGCGGGCCAAGGCCGAGTCGGTGCGCGTCCTCGGCAGCTATCCCGTCGCCTGAGCGACTGTCCGAAATCGGCGGCCCGCCGCCGACTGTCCCTACAATCCCGCAGAATGGCGCGGGTCTTGGTGCTCAATGCGACGTATGAGCCGATCAACGTCTGCACGTTGAGACGCGCAACCGTGCTGCTGCTGAAGGAGAAGGCGGAACTGCTCGAGCGCCGCGAAGGCGCGGTCCTGCACTCCGAGCACATGACGCTCGACCACCCCGACGTGATCCGCCTCACCAACTACGTCCGCATCCCGCGCGAGGCCCACCGCCGCAAGATCACCCGCCGCGCCGTCCTCGCCCGCGACTCCTGGACCTGCCAGTACTGCGGCTCGACCAAATCCGGCCTCACCGTCGACCACGTCATCCCCCGCTCCCGCGGCGGCCAATCGGTCTGGGAGAACATCGTCGCCGCCTGCGCCTCCTGCAATCGCCGCAAGGGCAACCGCCTGCCGCGCGAGATCCACATGCACCCGGCGCGGACCCCGAAGGCGCCGCCGCCGACGGTCTTCATCCAGGTGGCGAGCCCGAAGATCCCGGTGGCCTGGCAGCAGTACCTGCCGCAGGCGGCTTAGCGGCCTAGGAAAGGTCCTCGACGGTTTCGCGCGCGACTCGCGAGACCAGCGCTTCGCCGGCCAGGACGTTCTCGACCTGACCGATCGCGACGAGCTCGCGGACGGCGTGAGTCGGATCCTCGCTAAGGCGCTCCGCCGCCCGCGCGATCCGCTGCTGCAGCTGCGGCGAGCGCGCCGCTTCCTCACGGATCAGCCGCCGGTGGTGGTCGAGGAGCAGGACGGCGTCACTGAAGTCACGGTCGACGACCCGGTCGCTGCCGAACCGCTGCCGGCCGAACGCCGCCTCCTTCAGAGCGACCAGTGCCGCCGGACGAGCCGACCAGAACCGCCCGATTTCCAGATCCTCGGCGAACGCCACCTCCCATTTATTCGCCTCGAGCTCGGCGACAAGATTGTTTTCGGGGAGGCCCTTCGCCTGGGGGGAGGGGAAGGGATGGAAAGGCCGCATCAGCTGGACCTTCACGCCATCCTTGACCCAGGTGAACGTTCGCTCGTGGGCGAGGTTGCTGCGCTCGAATCCGGTCGCCTCAAGGTGGGTTACCACCGCGGCGACGTCCTCCGCGCGAGTGCCTGCATCGACGTCGGCGGTCGGCGTCAACGCGATCTCCGAGCCCGAGAGCGCAATCTCGACCGCGAGCGCGCCGACCACCACCACCTCGTCTCGAACCGGCCCGAGCGCCTCAGACGCCGCGCGTGCGAGCGGCGTCGGCTCGATCACCCTCACCAACCCATCTCCGTCCGAATCGCCTCGGCTGCCTCGAGCGCTCGTTCACCGGAGCGGCGACAGTCGAGGTAGAGCTGGACCGGGTCGGCGATATGGACGCCGTCGCGGTCGAACCCCATCGAGAGCACAAACGGATCCGGAGCCACGCTGAGCGTGATCGTGCCCGGGTGCGGTCGGGTCGGATGGCCGTCGAGGGCGTCGGCCCAAGCCTCGAGGTCGGTGCTGGCTACCCAAGCGGTCACTGACGCGGGTTGCACCGCCGAGGTAAGGCGCTCCGCTCCGAGCAGGCCGCCCACCGTATAGCGCCGATCGATCCGTTCGGCAGCGCGGGTGAGGATCCGCTCGCCCTCCTGCGCATCGCTGGCGCCGACGGTGACGGTCATCGAGCGTAGACGTCGTGACAGCCAGGCCCGCTCGAGGGCCTCGAGCAAGCGCCGTGGCCGGTCGACCAAGACGAAGCGACGGCGGTCGTCGAAAGGGTCGTGCCCGACTCGTACGAGGCCTTCGGCAGCGAGCCCGTGCACCGTGCGGGAGACGTTCGACTCGCTCAGCTCCACAGCGCGTGCGAGCTCGCCGAAGGTCGGCTTCGCATCAGCGTTGAGTAGCAACCAGCGCGGGACCCTGCCACCGCGGAGGCCGAAGGGAGCCGGGCCGGCGCCCATGCTGGTGCCGATGCCACCCCTGGCAAGGGCGCGTGAGCGGCCGGGGACCTCGATGTGCACCGGTGGGGCGTGGATGTAGATCTCCCCAGTTTCGGAGGCATAGGAAGCACCGGCGTCTCTCAGCGTCTTGCGTGCCTGCGGCGATGCTTCGCCGAAGGCGACAAGCGTTTCGCGCGCCTGGCTCAGCGCCAGCTCCCGCGCCTGGCCGAGGGTTAGCGTTGGCTCGTAGAGCACGTCGAAACCGGCGATTTGCGCGCCATCGAGCGAAAGGGTCGCGCGGCGGGGGCCGACCTTGAGGGTCACCCGTCCATCACGCGACTTTAGTTGCGGGAACTGCATCCTTGCGGATTACCGCAACTATGTTCCTCCCGCAAGTATCTGCTGGCTCTGGGATAGCCGTGCCAGCGATTTGGCGCCGTCGACGGTGGTGCCTAAGCAGCACCGTCGGTAGATGCTCCGTCCGTGGCTGCCGCGTCGGCTGAAACTCCGCCGGCCGCGACGACCTCGGGGGCCGGAGGCACCTCGCCCTCCACTTTCGCCACGCTCTCTTCGCTCTCCACCACCAAGGCCACCGCGCTCACCCGATCGTCGTCCTTGATGTTCATCACCCGCACGCCCTGGGTCGAGCGGCCCATCTTCGAGATCCCGGAGGCTGGGGTCCTCTGCACCATGCCGTTCTGGCTGATGAAGAGCAGGTCCTGGTGCTCGCCGACGATCAGGGCGCCGGCCAGGCCGCCCTTCTTCTCGGTCAGCTTGGCGGTGAGGACGCCTTTCGTGCCACGGCCCTTGAGCGGGTACTCGGAGACCGAGGTGCGCTTGCCGTAGCCGTTCTCGGTGACGACGAAGAGCTCGGTGTCGTTGCGGGCGATGTCCATCGCCAGGACGCGGTTGTCGGCGCCGGCGACGTTCATCCCTTTGATCCCGCTGGTGTCGCGGCCCATCGGCCGCACCAGTTTCTCCGAGAAGCGGGCGGCCTGGCCGGACTGGGAGACCATCAGGATGTCGTCTTCGCCCGAGGTGAGCCGGACCTGGACCAGCTCGTCGCCGTCGCGAACCTTGATCGCGATGATCCCGTCGGCGCGGATCGGGGTGTTATAGGCGAGGAACTCGGTTTTCTTGATCAGCCCGTCGGCGGTCGCGAAGACGAGGTACTTGTTCTCCTTGAAGTCGCGGGTCGGGATCACCGCCATCACCGCCTCGCCCTCGCGCAGCGGCAGCACGTTGCGGAGGCTGCTGCCTTTCGAGGTCCGCGATCCCTCCGGCAGCTCGTAGACCTTGAGCCGGTAGACCTTGCCGCGGTTGGTGAAGAACAGCAGGTAGTCGTGGGTCGAGCTGATGTGGAGGTGGGCGATGTAGTCGTCCTCTTTGAGGTTCATCCCCATCACCCCGACCCCGCCGCGATGCTGCTGGCGGTAGGTCGCGAGCGGAAGCCGCTTGACGTAGCCGGAGGCGGTCAGCGAGATCACCATCTGCTGGTCGGCGATCATGTCCTCGATCCCGACGTCGCCCTCGAAGTGGATCAGCTCGGTGCGGCGTTCGTCGCCGTAGGTGGCGACGATTTCGGCCAGCTCGTCCTTGACCAGGCCCATCACCCTCGCCTCGTCGCCGAGGATCGCCCGCAGTTCGCCGATCCGCTCCATCAGGTCGGCGTGCTCAGCCCGGACCTTGTCGGCCTCGAGCGCGGTCAGGCGCTGCAGGCGCATATCGAGGATCGCCTGCGCCTGCTCGCGCGAGAGCTCGAATTTCTCGATCAGTCCTTCCCGAGCGTCGTCGGGGTCATTCGAGGCGCGAATCAGTTTGATCACCGCGTCGAGGTTGTCGAGCGCCACCAGCAGGCCCTCGAGGATGTGGGCGCGGGCCTCGGCGCGGCGCAGTTCGTACTGGGTGCGACGGGTGACGACCTCGCGCTGATGCTCGACGTAATGGTGGATCAGCTGCAGCAGGGAGAGCGTCCGCGGGACGCCGTCGACCAGCGCCACCATGTTGGCGCCGAAGGTCGACTGCATCGCGGTTTTCTTGTAGAGGTTGTTGAGCACGACCTTGGCCGGCGGCCCGCCGCGTTTGAGCTCGATCACCAACCGCATCCCCGAGCGTTCGTCGCTCTCGTCGCGCAGGTCGGAGATCCCCTCGAGCTTCTTGTCCCGAGCGAGCTCGGCGATCTTGGTGATCAGCCCGCCTTCGCCGCCCTTCTTGACCATGAAGGGAAGCTCGGTGACGACGATCGCCTCCTTGCCGCCTTTCAGCGGCTCGACGTGAGCCCGGGCGCGAACCCGGATGCTGCCCCGCCCCGAGGCGTAGGCGTCGCGGATCCCCTCCATGCTCATCATCCCGCCGCCCGGGAAGTCGGGGCCCTTGATGTGCTCCATCAGGCCCTCGAGGTCGATCGCCGGGTTGTCGATGTAGGCGACCACCGCGCCGGCGACCTCGCGCAGGTTGTGCGGCGGGATGTTCGTCGCCATCCCGACCGCGATCCCCGAGGTGCCGTTGACCAGCAGGTTCGGGAAACGCGAGGGCAGGACCAGCGGCTCCTGCGTCGATTCGTCGTAGTTGGGGCCGAAGTCGACGGTGTCGGCGTCGATGTCGCGCAGCATCTCGGTGGCGAGCCGCCCGAGGCGGGCCTCGGTGTAGCGCATCGCCGCCGCCGGGTCTTCGTCGATCGAGCCGAAGTTGCCCTGGCCGTCAACCAGCAGGTAGCGCAGCGAGAAGTCCTGCGCCATCCGCACCAGCGTGTCGTAGATCGCCGAATCGCCGTGCGGGTGGTATTTGCCCATCACCTCGCCGACGATGAAGGCGCACTTGCGGTACGGACGGGTCGGCTGCAGGCCGAGGTCGTGCATCGAGTAGAGCACGCGCCGGTGCACCGGCTTCAACCCGTCGCGGACGTCCGGCAGCGCTCGTCCGACGATCACGCTCATCGCGTAGTCGAGGTACGAAGAACGCATCTCCTGCTCGAGCGCGCGGTCCTCGATATTGCCGGTAAGAGCCTCGAGCGCCACTAGCGAACCTCCGAATTCATACCGTTACCAGTAAGGACACCGTCACGGGCGCGAAAACCAAGCAGGTCGTGGGACGCAGGGAGCGAGGTGAGGGGAGCGCACTTACAGTGCGTGACCCGATCCGAGTCGACCGAGGACCGCGAGATGCGCCGGTTTGCAGCGTCCGCGCCAGTCGCGACTTCATCAAACATCAAGGAACTTCACATCCTTCGCATGCGTCTCAATGAAGTCGCGTCTCGGCGCGACTTGGTCGCCCATCAGCATCGAGAAGATCTTGTCGGCGGTGGTGGCGTCGTCGAGCGTCACCCGCGCGAGCGTCCGCGAGGCCGGATCCATCGTCGTCTCGCGCAGCTGTTTTGCGTTCATCTCGCCGAGTCCCTTGAAGCGGGTCAGCTGGACGCCGAGCCGGGCGAGCTCCAGCACCGCGCCTCGCAGCGCCTCGAAGGAAAGGGCGACGTTGCGTTTCTCGCCGCGTTTGACTTCGAACGGCGGCCGCCCGACCTGTTTCAGCAGCGCCGCGTGGACGTCGGCGAAGTGGCGGTAGTCGTTGTGCTCGAACAGCGACGCCGGCAGCCGGTGGGTGCGGGCCAGGCCCGAGGTCCGCTCGATCGCCTTGACGACGAGGAGGTCGTCGGAGCTCTCGACCAGCTGGGTCTCGAACGGCTCTTTCGGGTCGTTCCGTTTCAGCACCTCGCGGGCGGCCGCCATCGTCGCGACCTGTTCGTCGAGCAGGCTCGACTCCTCGAGGAAGCGGACCACCTCGTGGCCGAAGTCGGCCTGCAGCGAGGAGCCCCAGCCCTCGTACTCCTTCGAGCGACGGATGTAGGCCTGCCAGCGGGTCGGCGTCAGCTTGCGAGACTCGCCGGAGGCGTCGACCAGCTCGAACTCCTCGAGCTTGTCGCGCAGCAGCAGCTCTTCGAGTTCGGACTCGCGCTCCAGGTAGGTCTCCTGGTTGCCCTGTTTCACCCGGTAGAGCGGCGGTTTGGCGATGTAGACGTAGCCGGCTTCGATCAGCTCCTTCATCTGGCGGTAGAGGAAGGTGAGGACGAGGGTGCGGATGTGGGCGCCGTCGACGTCGGCGTCGGTCGCCATCACGATCTTGTGGTAGCGGGCCTGCTCGATGTCGAACTCCTCGTGGACGCCGGTCCCGATCGCCGTGATCAGCGCCTGGATCTCGTTGTTGGCGAGGACCTTGTCGATCCGGCTCTTCTCGACGTTGATGATCTTGCCGCGCAGCGGCAGCACCGCCTGGGTGTTGCGGTCGCGGGCCTGCTTCGCCGAACCGCCGGCCGAGTCTCCCTCGACCACGAAGATCTCGGCCAGCGCCGGATCCTTGACCGTGCAGTCGGCGAGCTTGCCGGGCAGGGTCGAGTTCTCGAGCGCCGACTTGCGGGTTAGGTCGCGCGCTTTGCGGGCGGCGGCGCGGGCGCGGGCGGCGTCGATCGTCTTGCTGATGATCTTCCGCGCCTCGGGCGGGTTCTCGTCGAGGTACTCGGCCAGTTTGCGGTTGACGGTCTCCTCGACCAGGCCTTTGATCGGCGGGTTGCCCAGTTTGGTCTTGGTCTGCCCCTCGAACTGCGGATCGTGGAGCTTGACGGAGATCACCGCGGTCAGACCCTCGCGCACGTCCTCGCCGGCGAGGTTGTCGTCCTTCTCTTTCAGCAGACCTTTGGCGCGGGCGTAGGCGTTCAGCGTCCGCGTCAGCGCCGCCCGGAAGCCCGACATGTGGGTCCCGCCCTCGTGGGTGTTGATGTTGTTGGCGAAGGAGAAGATCGACTCCTGGTAGGAGTTGTTCCACTGCATCGCGATCTCGACTTCGCCGTCGTCTTTCTCACCCTCGAAATAGATCGGCTTGCGGTTCAGCACCTCCTTGTTGGCGTTGAGGTGCAGGACGAAGTCCTCGATGCCGCCGTCGTATTGGAAGGTGACGCTGTTGGTCTCGCCGCGCTCGTCGATCAGGTCGATCTTCAGGCCGCGGGTGAGGAAGGCGGTCTCGCGCAGTCGTTCGGCGAGCGTCTCGAAGTCGAAGTCGATGTCTTCGAAGATCTCGAGATCGGGCAGGAAGGTGATCGTCGTGCCGTGCTCGCTGCTCGGCTCGCCCTTCTCCAGTTTGTTCTGCGGTTTGCCGCGCTCGTAGTCCTGGCTCCAGACGTGGCCGTCGGTGCGGACCTCGAGGTGCAGCCGCTCGGAGAGGGCGTTGACGACCGAGGCGCCGACGCCGTGCAGGCCGCCCGAGACCTTGTAGCCGCCACCTTCGCCGAACTTGCCGCCGGCGTGGAGCACGGTCAGCACGACTTCGGCCGCCGGCCGTCCCTCCTTTTTCATCGTCGCGACCGGGATGCCGCGCCCGTTGTCGGAAACGGTGACGCTGTTGTCCGGGTGGAGGACGACGCTGACGGTGTCGCAGTGCCCGGCGAGCGCCTCGTCGACGGAGTTGTCGACGATCTCGTAGACGAGGTGGTGAAGACCGCGGGGTCCGGTCGAGCCGATGTACATCCCGGGTCGTTTGCGAACCGCTTCGAGGCCCTCGAGAACGGTGATGTCCTCTGCCCCGTAGGAGCCGGCGGAGTCGGTCTTGTTCTTAGGCAATGCTTCCTTCCGTTGGGTCGCGCCGAAACGCAGAAACTCAGGCCGGCGCTCTGCCGACACACGAAGCCCCGACGCCTGGAGGCCGATCTCCGGGCTTGTCGGGGCCTGATCGGGTTGACATAAGGATATCAGTTCGAGCCGCCGGATCCCAGTTTGAAGAGCCACGAAATACCTGCAAATCGTGGATAAATTGGAACGACCAGGAGCTGCTCTGCGGAGCGACGGCTCCGCAGCTCGCCGACCGGCCCTCCTAGTCCTTCTTGACCCGGAACCGCAACCCCGCCGGCGCTCGATCGCCGAGCTCGGTTCGCAGCCGTTCCAGCAGGGTCGCCTGCATCAGGTCGAGCTCCTGTGCCCAGACGCCGTCGACGCACTCCACGGTCAGCGTGCCGTCGCGCTCGGAGACCGGCTGGGCGGCGCGGGCGAGTCGCTCGCCGAGGGCACTCGACCAGACGGCCTGCGCCGCCGCCAGCCCGGTCTGGGGAGCGACGCGCTCGCGAGCGGCGCGGAACGCCTCGCCGGCGGGACGGGGGGCGCGGCGGCGGGTCATGCAGCGGCCGCGCTCGCCCGCTCGCCGGGCGGCATCGGGACGACCGCCGCAAGCGCCGCCTCGGGCAGCGACTCGCGATCGGCGGCGGTGATCACCGTCTGGCCGCCGTCCCGCAGCCGGGCGACGAGCAGCTCGCGACGGCCGGGGTCGAGCTCGCTCATCACGTCGTCGAGCAGCAGCAGCGGGGTGACCCGGCGGGCTCGCAGCAGCGCCTTGCGCTCGGCGAACAAGAGAGCGAGGAGGGCGGCCCGCTGCTGCCCCTGCGAGCCGTACTTGCGGAGCGAGCGGCCAGCCGCCTCGAGCTTCAGCTCGTCGAGGTGCGGCCCCCAACTGCTGCGGCCGAGGTTGACGTCGGCCTCGCGGCGCTGCTCGAGGCCGACCCGGATCTGCTCCGCGTCGCCTTCGGCGCGGGGCGCGTAGGCCAGCTCCGCGCCCCCCTCCAGGCCGAGGTCCGCCGCGGCGGCGGCGAACGCCGGCGCCAACTCGGCGACCGCCTCGGTCCGCGCCTCGACCAACGCTGCGGCCGCGCTCGCCAGGCCGGCGTCCCAGACGCCCAGGTCGCTCGGGTTTCCATAACCCGCACCGAGCCGGGCCAGCAGCGCGTTGCGCTGCGCCAGTGCCTGGCCGAAGCGCTGGCGGAGCCCCTCCCGCGCCGGCCAGCGGGCGGCGAGGAAGCCGTCGAGGTGCGCTCGCCGCTCGGCCGGCGGCCCCTTGACCAGACTGAGCCGATCGGGTGCGAAGACGGCGACGGGCGGGCGGGCGCGGGCGATCGTCGCCGGGTCGGCGGGATTGCCGTCGAGCAGGTGACGGCGGCCTTCGGCGCGGCTGACCGAGGCGAGCAGCCGCCGCTCGATCCCGTCCTCGTCGCGAATGGTCGCCTCCGCGCGCGCCAGCGAACCGCCGAACGGGATCAGCTCGCGGCGGTCCGAGGTCCGAAACGAGCGCCCGGTCAGGGCGAAGTAGAGCGCCTCGACGAGGTTCGTCTTGCCGGCGCCGTTGGGCCCGACGACGCTGACGATCCCGGGCGCCAACTCGACCCGCACCCGCTCGAGGCTGCGCAGCGGCCGCGCTTCGATCGCGGTGACGAGCACCGGCACACCATCCTCAGGCGTCGGCGCCGAGCGTCATCGCGGCACCAGGCGGGTGATCCGGTGTGGGAAGGAGTCGAGGGTTCAAGGCTTACACGTTGAGGCGGATCGGCATCACCAGGTAGCGGAAGTCTTCGTTCTCGACCGGCTGCAGGAGACCGGGCCGAAGCGGTGAGATCAGGCGCAGCAGCACCTCCTCGCCGGCGACGCTCTCGATCCCCTCTTTGAGGAACTCGGGGTTGAAGCCGATCTCCAGGTCCTCCCCCTCGAAGGAGGCCGGCATCGTCTCACGGGCATCGCCGACGTCCGGCGTTTCGGCTGCCACCGTCAGCTCGCCCGCCGTGAAGGAGAGCCGCAGCGGCGCGTTGCGCTGCGCCAACTGGCTGGCCCGGCGGGTCACTTCGAGGAACTCGTCGCGCGGCAGCCGCACGTTGTGCTCGTAGGACTCTGGCAAGAGCTGGCGGAAGTTCGGGAACTGGCCGTCGATCAGGCGGGTGCTGAGGGTAATCGTGCCGGCGGTGAAGACCGCCTGGTTCGGCAGCAGGGTGATCTCCGCGGCGCCGGCCTCCTCGGCAGCGAGGATCCGGCCGAGCTCGCGCAGCGCTCGCGCCGGGATGTTCGCCTCGAGCTCGCCGCCGAGCTCGGACTCGAGCTCGGTCCGTTTGACCGCCAGCCGGTAGGAATCGGTGGCGACCATCGTCAGCTCCTTGCCCGTGGCGACGACGAAGACGCCGGTGAGGACGGGACGCATGTCGTCGCGCGAGGCGGCGCGGGCGACGAGCTCGATGCTGGCTTCGAGCGCCGCCGCGGGTAGGGTCAGCGCCGGCTGCTCGGCCGGCGCTGGCAGCTTCGGAAAGTCCTCGGCCGCCAGCACACGCAGATGGAAGCGCGAGCCGCCGCTCTTGATCTCGACGTCATGCTCGGCCTCGCGCGTCTCGATCCGCACCGTCGCGTCGCCGAGCGAGCGCGCGACTTCGGCCAGCAGCCGGCCGGGCAGCAGGGTCGTGCCCTCGTCCTCGACCTCCGCCTCGAGCGTCGTTTCCAGGCCGAGGTCGAGATCGGTCGCGGCGAGGGTGAGCCTGCCCGCGCGGGCGGTGAGGAGGACCCCCGAGAGCGACTGGGTGGCGGCGCGGGTCGAGACGGCACGCGAGACGACCGAGAGCTTCGAGACGAGTTCTTCGCGTTTGGTCGTGAGCTTCAAGTGGTTGATCGCCTTCTTGAGTTGGATTAGGTCTTGTGGAAAAGATCCGGCCTGCGGGGGAATTGGCGTGGTGGAGCCGTTTGCGCCCTGTGGAGGAGGTTGTGGGGGCTGCGGATTCTTGCAGCGTCGTCGGCCGTCAGGCCCCTTCGCCGCCGGGGCTGTGGATTGCTCGGCGCAGCTCGCGGATTCGCTGGGAGAGATCGTCGTCCTCGCCGAGGCTGGCTTCCACCCGCCGCAGCGAGTTGAGCACGGTGGTGTGGTCGCGACCGCCGTAGAGGCGGCCAATCTGGGGCAGCGAGAGGTCGGTCAGCTCGCGGGTCAGGAAGATCGCGACCTGTCGGGCGCGCAGCGGCCTCGCGGCGCGGCTCGAGCCGATCAGCTCGGCGCGCGAGATCCCGAAGCGTTCGGCGACCCGCTGCTGGATCTCCTCGACCGAGGTGGCGGTGGCGCCGCGCGAGACGCCGGGGATGACCTCGGCGATCAGCTCGCTGGAGAGCGGCTTCGCCAGCAGCGAGGCATGCGCCATGACCCGGGTCAGGGCGCCGTGCAGTTGGCGGACGTTGGCGTCGATCCGCTGTGCCAGCTCGGATAGCGCCCCGGAGTCGGCGATCTCGATCCCAGACTCCTGGACCAGGCGCCGCAGCACCGTCAGCCTGGTTGCCAGGTTGGGTGGCTCGACCGCGATCGTCAGGCCCCACTCAAAGCGGTCGCGCAGCCTGGCCGCGAGGGTCGAGAGCTCGCTCGGGATGCGATCGGCGGAGAGCACCAGTTGGCTGCCTGCTTCGTACAGGGCGTTGAAGGTGTGGAAGAACTCCTCCTCGGTCGCCGCCTTTCCCTCGAGGAACTGGACGTCGTCGATCAGCAGCACGTCGATGTCGCGGTAGCGCGCCTTGAAGCGCTCGACGCCGGTCGATTTCAGCGCCGCCACGAACTCGTTGGTGAACGACTCGGCAGTCGTGTAGCGGACGCTGAGGCCGGGGGCGTTGTCGCCCAGGTAGTTGGCGATCGCCGTCAGCAGGTGGGTCTTGCCGAGCCCGGGCGGCCCGTGCAGGAAGAGCGGGTTGTAGGCCTCCGAGGGCGCCTCGGCGACGGCCAGCGCGGCGCCGTGAGCGAGCCGGTTGCCGGGCCCGATCACGAAGCGGTCGAAGGTGTAGTTCGGGTTGAGGTCTACGCCGTTGGGCTCCTCGTGGCCCGGCACCGTGGCCCGCTCGCCGACGAAGGCGACCCGCGTCGCGCTGCCGCCGGCGGCCGCGAGCGCCTCGACGATCAGCGCCGAGTAGCGCCGCTCGGCCCAGGTCCGGATTCCCTCCGGGGCGGTCAGGTAAAGCGTTTCCGCGTCGGCTCCGGCGGTGCACAGAGGCTCGAGCCAGAGGCGGTAGGTGGAGTCGGGAACCGAGGCCTTCAGCCGGTCCTGGGTCGCCCTCCAGAGGGCGTCGAGGTCTTCTCTTGGCGTGTCATCAGGCACCTGCGGCGACGATAGCGACGTGCCTGAGACGGCAGCCTGGGCACCCAGCAAATCCCGCAGAAAAGATTTCGCCAGGGCCCCGGCGCAAAAGAATGGGCGATAGCTGCCCACATCGACGAGGCGCGTCCGTATACTCCGCGACCCAATGAAGCGCACCTATCAGCCGAAGAAGCGGAAGCGGGCGAAGACCCACGGATTCCGCGCGCGGATGAGCACCCGCGGTGGCCGCGCGATCCTCAAACGGCGCCGGCGCAAAGGGCGGAAGCGCCTTACCCCTTAGCCGTGGCGTCGAAGCGACGGCGGCTCTCCCGCAGCGGCGAGTTCGACCGCGTCTACCGCGACGGCTCCTCGCATGCGACCCGTTATCTCGTCCTCTACACCTTTCCGCGCCGCGACGAGGAGGGTGACGGGGTGAGGCTCGGCGTCTCGGTGAGCCGCAAAGTCGGCGGGGCGGTTGATCGCAACAGGGTCAAGCGGGCGCTGCGCGAGGCCTTCTGGGGCCTCTCCGACCGGTTGCCGGCCGGGCACGACTTCGTGATCGTCGCCCGCGGCGAGATCGGCGACCTGGTCGAGCGCGAGGGGACGGCCGGAGTCACCGCTTCGCTCGAAGAGGCGCTGGCCGGCAGTTCGAAGGGGCGTTCCACGTGAAACGGATCGTCCTGGCGCCGCTACGCGGCTACCAGCGCTGGATCTCGCCAGGTCGGCCGCGTCGCTGCCGCTACGAGCCGACCTGCTCGGCCTACGCGGTCGAGTCGGTCGAACGCTTCGGGGTCCTGCGCGGGTCGCTTCTTGCCGCCTGGCGCCTGTTGCGCTGCAACCCGTTCAGCCACGGCGGCTTCGACCCGGTTCCCGACCGCTTCACGCTGCGCGGGCTCGGCCACGTCCATCCTGCCGACTACCACGGCGAGGCGCGTCCCTGATGTTCGTCCCCGTGGCAAACGTCCTGCAGCCGCTGATCGACATCGCCAACGCGGTCCTGCAGTGGTTCCACGACGACGTCGGCCTCAGCTGGGGGCTCTCGATCGTCGCCCTGACCATCGTCACCCGGGCGCTCCTGATCCCGCTCACCTACAAACAGCTCAAAGGAATGCGGGCGATGCAGGCCCTGCAGCCGCAGATCAAAGAGCTGCAGGAGAAATACAAAAACGACAAACAGCGCATGCAGCAGGAAATGATGCGCTTCTACAAAGAGAACAAAGTCAATCCGTTCGCTTCCTGCATCCCGCTGATCGCCCAGCTGCCGGTCTTCATCACCCTCTTCTACACGCTGCGCCACGAGCTCCCGCCGGACATGGGCTGCCCCCAGGCCGGCGAATGCGCCGCCTACGGCGCCGAATTCCTCTTCGTCCACGACCTCACCGGCAAGGCGACCGGTGGCGAACTGGTTGCGCTGCTGGTCCTCTACGTCGGCACCCAGCTCGTCTCGGGCTTCTTCATGTCGGCGACCGCGGACAAGAGCCAGCGGATGATCATGTTCGTCCTGCCGCTGGTCTTCGTCCCCTTCATCATCACCTTCCCGGCAGGGCTGATCGTCTACTGGATCACGACCAACCTCTGGACGATCGGCCAGGGGCTGGTGATGAAAAAGGTGATCCCGGTGCCGGTTGTGGCAACGCCCGAGGGGGCGGCCGCGATCGCCGCCTCGAAACCACCCCCGCCACCACCAAAAAAACGCAAGCGCAAGCGCCGCTAGAAGGGACTAGCGAAACCGCGCAGCGTCCGCCGTTGCTCCAGCGCCAGCGACAGAAGGGCGCCGCGCCATTCCGACGGCGCTCCGACCCAAGGGGCGTGGCCGCGGGAGTTTCGCTAGTCCCTCCTCGGCGCGCGCTCGCGCCCCCACGCGCCGCTAGGCGCTTCCCTTTGGGCGCTTCTTGGCGATGCCCGGCCGGCGTGGCAGATCGACCGGGGTCGGGCCCGACTTGCGGGTCACATGCAGGTGGCGGTGCCGGCTGCCGGCCCGCTCGCCGACGTCGAGAACCGCCTCCGGGCGCATCGCCAGGACCTCCGCGGCACGCTCCATCTCCGCCTCCTCGTCGGCGTCCCGTCGGCCCTTCCAGGCGACCAGCACGCCGCCCTCGCGCAGCAGCGGGCTGGCCAGCTCGGCGAGGGTCGCGAGGCGGCCGACGGCGCGGGCGGTAACGAGGTCGTAGGCCTCGCGCCCCTCGCCGTCCGCGACCTCCTCGGAGCGGGCGTTGAGGACGCGCGCGTTGCCGATCCCGGCCGCCGCCGCGGCGCGCTCGATGAAGCCGCTCTTGCGGCTCACCGACTCGATCAGGTCGACGCGGGCATCCGGCAGCGCCACGGCGAGCACGAGGCCGGGGAACCCGGCCCCGGCGCCGACGTCGGCGACCCGCCTCGCCTGCCGCACCTCGGGCACCTCGAGGCCGGTGAGACTGTCGGCGACGTGCACCGTCCAGGCGCGCTCGTCGGTGATCGAGCTGAGCGAGGCTGGATCCTCGCGCAGCAGCTCCAGCACCGCCCCCAGCGCCGCGCGGGCCTCGGGCGCGAGCTCCGCGCCCGGCTCGCTCACTCGGGGATCAGCGGCGCGACGACCACGCAGCGGCGCGGCTCGTCGCCCTCGCTGTAGGTCTCGACGCCGGCCCGGTCCTTGAGGCGTTCGTGGACGACGCGCCGCTCCTGGGCGCTCATCGGGTCCATCTCGACGATCCGGCTGCTGGAGAGCGCCTGCTCGGCGGCGCGGTCGGCGCGGCCCTCGAGCGTTTCGCGGCGTCGGCCGCGGTAGCCGGCGGCGTCGAGCACCACCCGCTTGCGCTCGCGCATGCCGCGGAAGGCGGCCTGGTAGCAGAGCAGCTGCAGGGCGTCGATCGTCTGGCCGCGTTTGCCGATCAGCAAGCCGTAGTCGTCATCGCCCTCGACGCTGAGCTCGATCCGGTCGTCGTTCTCCTCGACCACCACCTCGCCGTCGAGGTCGAGCTCGTCGAGAACGCCCTCGACCAACTCCTGAGCGCGCTCAGCTGGGGAATCGGGCCAGTCGTAGTCTTCCGCCACGCGCGGCAGGCTATCCCAGAATCACCGCCCCCGCCGATGATTCGCCGCCGGGACAGCGTCAATAGTCTGAGCGGCAATGGGCACGGTCTACGCGGTGGCGAACCAGAAGGGCGGGGTCGGGAAGACGACGACCGCCGTCAATCTCGCTTCCTGCGCCGCCGCCGAAGGCCACCAGACGCTGCTCGTCGACCTCGATCCGCAGTGCAATGCGACCACCGCCCTCGGCGCTGCCGCCGACGCGCATCCCTCCTCCTACGACTGCCTCACCGGCGAGACCTCGGTCGCCGCCGCGGCGCGCCCCGCCGGTCCGGACAACCTCTGGCTCGTCCCCGCCAGTCGCGACCTGGCCGGCGCCGCGGTCGAGCTACCGCGGATCGAGGGCTCGGAGACGCGCCTGCGCGAGCGGCTCGGCCCGGTCCGCGAGCGCTTCGAGACCACCCTGCTCGACTGCCCGCCGTCGCTCGGCCCGGTCAGCGTCAACGCGCTCACCGCCGCCGACCGCGTCATCGTCCCCGTCCAGGCCGAGTACCTGGCGCTGGAGGGTCTGGTGCAATTTCTCGAGACCCTGGGCCTGATCAGGCGCGAACTCAACCCTCGACTTGAGGTTTCGGGTTTGCTGATAACCATGCACGACGACCGCACCCGGCTGGCCCAGGACGTCGAGACCGAGCTGCGCCGCCATTTCGGCGAGATGGTCTTCGAGACCGTGATCCCGCGCAGCGTCCGAGTCGCCGAGTCGCCGAGCTATGGTCTGCCTGTGACCGAGCACGCCCCATCCTCGCGCGGCGCCGTCGCCTACCAAGCGCTCTCGAAGGAGCTCGCCGCCCGTGGCTAGCAAAGCCGGGCGGCGCGGGATCGGCCGCGGCCTGTCGGCGATCCTGCCGGAAGGCGATGCGAGCGGGGCCGGGGAGCTGCGCGAGCTGCCGGTCGAGCTGATCAAGCCCAACCCCGAGCAGCCGCGGACCAACTTCGACCCCGAGGCGCTGGCGGCGCTGGCCGCTTCGATCGAGGCCAGCGGCGTCGTCCAGCCCCTCCTGGTCCGCCCCCTGCACGACGGCAGCTACGAGCTGGTCGCCGGCGAGCGACGCTGGCGGGCCGCCCAGCAGGCGGGGCTGGAGAAGGTGCCGGCGGTGGTCCGCGACCAGGCCGAGACCGAGCGGCTGCAGGCGGCGCTGATCGAGAACATGGTCCGCGAGGACCTCAACCCGGTCGAGGAGGCGCGGGCCTGCGACGCGCTGCTGAACGAGCTCAGCCTCTCGAAAGAGGACCTCGCCCGCCGCGTCGGCCGCAGCCGGCCCTCGATCTCCAACCTGATCCGGCTGCTTGAGCTGCCCGACGAGGCGCTGGCGATGCTCGAGTCCGGCGAGCTCAGCGAGGGCCACGGCAAGGCGATCCTCGGGGCGAGCGGCAACGACGTCCGTCGCCGCCTGGCACGCGACGCGGCGCGCGGTGGATGGTCGGTCCGCGAGACCGAGAACAGGGTTCGGCTGGCTGGCCAGCCAAAGGCGAGGACGAAGCGCAGAGGGCTCGATCCCGACGCCGAGGCGGCTCTTGCCGCCGCCGGCGACCAGCTCGAGAAGGCGCTCGGCCACGAGGTCACGGTGCGGCCGAAAGGGGAGGGGATCGCGGTCGAGCTGCGCTTCGACGACCTCGACGAAGCCCGCGCCTTCGCCCGCGCCCTGGGGCGCAAGCGGCGCTAGTCCGCCGGCGCCGCCGGGACAGGCGGGGATCGCCCAGACGCGGCGCCGCTAGAATCGCCGTCCCCGGGCGATTAGCTCAGTTGGTTAGAGCGCGTCTCTGATAAGGACGAGGTCCCTGGTTCGAATCCAGGATCGCCCACTGTGCAGCAGATGCAGATCTACGGAGTCAGCTTCGACATGGTCGGCAAGCAGCCGATCGTTTTGTTGAAGACGGTTGACGGCAACCGTTTCCTGCCGATCTGGATCGGGCATCCCGAGGCGGCGGCGATCCTGATGAAGCTCCAGGGCGCCTCGACGCCGCGGCCAATGACCCACGACCTGCTCTCCGACGTGCTCGAGAACCTCGACGCGAAATGCGAGCGGGTCTCGGTGACCGAGCTGCGCGACAACACCTTCTACGCCTCGATCACGGTCTCGGTCGGCGGCTCCGAGGTCGAGATCGACTCGCGGCCGAGCGACGCCCTGGCCCTCGCGGTCCGCGTCTCGGCGCCGATCTTCGCGGCCGAGGAGGTGATCGAGGAGTCGGCGATCGAGTTCGAGCACGAGGTCGAGGACACCGAGGAGGTCGTCGACAAATTCAAAGAGTTCCTCGACGAGGTCACGCCCGAAGACTTTGCCTCCGGCGATTCTTAGGGCTGCAAACCGGCGCATTTCGGCGTCCTCGCTCGGTCATGTGCAGAAGCACACTCCCTCGCTCGTCCTTGAACTGCTTGGTTTTCGCTCCTAAGAATCGCCGGCCGGAGCGGTGCTTGGGGCTAGGCGGCTGCGGGCGTTAGCGCCAGGTCGAGGATCCTGCTGACGAGATCCTCGAAGGACATCCCCGCGGCCTCGGCGGCCTGGGGGAGGAGGCTGGTGTCGGTGAGGCCGGGGATCGCGTTGGCCTCGAGCACCCAGGGGCCGTCGGTGGCGAGGATCAGGTCGACGCGGGCGAAACCGGTCAGCCCCAGCGCCCGGTAGGTGCCGAGCGCCGCCTCGACCACCGCGGCGCGCTCGCCGTCGCTCAGCGCCGCCGGGCACTCGAAGCGGGTGCGGCCGATCTCGTAGCGGGCCTCGAAGTCGTAGCGGTCGCCTTCGGCCGGGATCGCCTCGACCACCGGCAGCGCCTCGTCGCCGAGCACGCTGACCGCCATCTCGCGACCTTCGACGAAGCGTTCGAGCAGCACCTGCTCGTCGTAGCTGAAGGCGGAGACCAGGGCCCCGGGGATCTCCGCCGCCGCCGCGGCGAAGCGGACGCCGAGCGAGGAGCCGCCGCGGCTCGGCTTGACCACCAGCGGGAAGCCGAGGCTGGCCTCGAGCGCGCCGAGTGCGTCGGCGGCCCCGAGCTCGCGGAAGGCTGTCTGTTTGAAGCCGAACCAGTCCGGGGTGGGGACGCCGGCCTCGCGGATCGCGTGCTTGGCGAGGACCTTGTCGATGCAGCGGGCGCAGGCCGAGGCGCCGGGGCCGGTGAAGGGGATGCCGAGGATCTCCAGCAGCTCCTGCGCGGTGCCGTCCTCGCCGCCGGCGCCGTGCATCGCGACGAAGGCGACGTCCGGCCGCTCGGCCTCGAGCCGCCGCACCAGGTCGGCGCCGACGTCGATCGGCAGCACCTCGTGACCGAGCCGCTCGAGCGCGTCCTCGACCCGGGCGCCGGAGCGCAGCGAGACGCCGCGCTCGAGCGAGCGGCCGCCCTTGAGGACCGCGACCTTCACGGCGCCCCGGCCTCGCCGGTCTTGCGGAACGGGACGACGTTCTCCTCGCCCTCCGAGTCGCCGCCGTGTTCCGCGCGCCGCGGCGGCTGCTCGCCGGTCAACGCTCCGTAGAGCTCGACCTGGTCGTCGATCACCTCGCCGATCCGCCGGATTCCCTCGCGAATCTCGGCCTCGCCGACGCCGGAGAAGTTGAGGCGCATCGAGCTGCCGCCGCGACCGTCGACGTAGGCGCCCTGGCCGGGGACGAAGGCGACGTCGGCGCGCAGCGCCTTGGCCAGCAGGTCACTGGTGTCGATGTAGTCGGGCAGCGTCGCCCAGATGAAGAGCCCGCCTTCGGGCTCGGTCCAGCTCGCCGCGGCCGGGAAGTGCTCGCGCAGGGCGCCGAGCATCACGTCGCGGCGGCGGCGGTAGATCCCGACCAGGTCGGCGATGTAGTCGCGCCAGCGGCCTTCCTTGAAGTACTCGTGCAGGAAGTACTGGGTGAGGGTCGAGGTGCAGAGGTCGGCGGCCTGCTTGCCGAGGACGATTTTCTCCATCACCGGCGGCGGCGCCACCGCCCAGCCGAGCCGGATGCCGGGGGAGAGGATCTTCGAGAAGGTGCCGAGGTAGATGACGAAGTCGCCGCCGTCGAGCTGGTAGAGCGGCGGCAGCGGCTCGCCTTCGTAGCGCAGCTGGCCGTAGGGGTTGTCCTCGACGACCAGCATCTCGTGCTGGGCGGCGAGCTCGACGAGGCGGACCCGGCGCTCGAGCGACATCGTCACCCCGGCGGGGTTCTGGAAGCTCGGCACCGTGTAGACGAATTTCGGCCGCCGGCCTTCGCGGCCGAGGCGCTCCAGCAACTCCTCGAGCAGGTCGATCCGCATCCCCTCCTCGTCGACCTCGATCTGGACCGTGTCGGCCTGGTAGCTGCAGAAGACCGGGACCGCGCCGGGGTAGGTCGGCGCCTCGCAGACGACGACGTCGCCGGGGTCGACGAGGGTCTTGCAGACGAGGTCGATCGCCTGCTGGCCGCCGGTGGTGACGATCACGTCCTCGGGGTCGGGAAGCATCCCCTCCGCGGCCATCACCTCGCCGATGCAGTCCTTGGTCTCCTCGAAGCCCTCGGTCGGTCCGTACTGCAGCGCCTCCGCCGCCGACTCCTGGGCGATGCGGGTCATCTGCGCGGCGAAGCTCTGCGCCGGGAAGGTCGAGGTGTCGGGCAGGCCGCCGGCCAGCGAGATCACTTCCGGGCGGGCGGTGATCGCCATCAGGTCGCGCATCGCCGAGGAGCGCATCACCGTCGTCCGCTCGGCGAAGAGGCCGGCGTAGCGCTCGAGGTCGCGGGCGCTCGAGTGGGCCCGGCGGCGGTGTCTTGGTCGCGGGACTTCAGCCATTCCGTACCGAAGTGTGGCGGATCGCTAGGTTTCCCTCCCGTGGACTTCCTCACCGACCTCGGGATCGGCCTGGCGATCGGCATGCTCGCCGGGACCACCGGTACTCACGGGTCCGCCCGCGGACGGATGACGATCCTCGCCGCGGTGATCGGCCTGATCGTCGGCTTCCTGCTCGACGACGCGCTCGGCGCCGCGCTCGGGCTGGTGGGCGCGGTCGCCGGCTGCCTGATCATCTCCGACCTCGTCTCCGGCGCCAGCCGGCGCGAAGGGAGTGGGGCGGGAGCGCTCGCCTTCTTCGTCAGCCTTGCGGCCCTGGCCGTCGCCGGAATCGCGATCGCCTTCTCGCCGGCGATCATCGTCATCGTGCTTGCCCTGGCCTGGCTGGCGATCTCGCGTCGCCGCCGCGCCCAGCGCAAACACGCCGGCCTGCGCGTCCTCCGCTAGGCAGCGATGGCGGCTCCGCGCCGCAAGAAGCTGATCCTCACCTACGTCGACTCGCTGCGCACCGACATGCTCGAGCGCGCCGTCGCCACCGGGCGGGCGCCGACCTTCGGGGCGCTGCTCGAGCGCGGCGTGCTGATCGGAGACTGCGTCTCCAGCTTCCCCTCGGTGACCCCGGTCGCCTGCTCGGAGATCGCCACCGGCCTCGGCGCCGACCGCCACTTCATCAGCGGCATGAACTGGTACCACCGGCTCGAGCGGCGCTACGTCGAGTACGGCTCCTCGCTCGAGGCGACTCGCGCCTTCGGGGTCTTCCGTGCCCTCTACGACCTCGTCTTCAACATGAACCTGGCGCACCTGAACCCGGACGTCGAGACGATCTTCGAGAGCCTCGACGACGCCGGCGAGCGCACCGCCTGCACCCCGTTCCTGATCTACCGCGGCCGCCACCGCCACCCGGTCTCGCTCGACGGGCTGATGCGGCGGGCGATCGAGACCACCCGGCTGCACTTCCGCCACCACACCTGGGGCCCGACCGAGCTGTTCTACGGGGACCTCTACGCCAGCCGCGAGGTGCCCTGCAAGTCGACCTCGATTCCCGGCGTCCGCGACCCCTACGCCGCCTGCTGCGCGGTCGAGCTGCTGAAGGACGACGGCTTCGACTTCCTGCTCCTCTCGCTGCCCGACAACGACAACTACTCGCACCGCAACGGGCCCGGGGCGACGGTCGAGTCGATCGCCCGCGCCGACGAGTGCTTCGCCCAGCTGGTCGAGGCGGCGGGCGGGATCGACGACTTCCTCGCCGCGCACGCGGTGATCCTGATGGCCGACCACGCCCAGACCGACGTCCACCGCGGGCTGCCGCTGGCCGAGCTGCTGGCGGCCGAGTGGTCGGTGCTGCAGCCCTCCGACGACCGGCCCGAGCTGGCGCAGCTGGCGGTCAGCCCGACCGGCCGCGCCGCCCACGTCTACCTGCTGCCCGGCGAGGGGAGGCGGGCCGAGCCCGAAGCGGTGCGTCAGCGGCTGACCGAGCTGGAGGGCGTCGACCTGGTCTGCCGGCTGGTCGACGATGGCGGCGTGCAGCTGCGGCGGGAGCAGCCGGGGATGCCGCCGGCCGGCGGCGAGTGGGCGGCGGTCGAGCGCGGCGGCGAGGAGCTGCGCTTCCGGCCCGGCACGGGGGTCGAGGACCTGCGCGGCGGCAGCTGGGAGCTGGCCGGTGAGCCGGCCGTGCTCGAGGCCGAGATCGCGGCCGGGCGGCTGCGCAGCGCGACCTACCCAGACCCGCTGGCGCGGGTCTGGTCGGCGCTCACCGCGCCCCACGCGGGCGATTTCGTCCTCTCCCTGCAGCTCGGCTTCGAGGCGGTCGACTGGGGCGGCGTCACCCACGCCGGCGGCGGCAGCCACGGGGCGCTGCACGCCGGCGACAGCCTCGGGCCGTTGCTCTTCGTCGGCTGCGGGCCGGACGCGGCCGACGAGCGCGAGCAGTGGACCCTGCGCGACGTCGCCCCGGTGGTGCGCGAGCACTTCGGGCTCGACCCCGCTGGGGGAGGGTCGGGATGAAGCTGCGGGTGGCGGCGAGGGCGCTCGTCCTGGCGGCGCTCCTCGTCGCGCTGCTGGCGCCGCCGGCCCTCGCCGCGACGAGCGACGAAGACGTCCCGCCGCCGAACGGCACGACCGAACTGGAGGCGACCCGCGCCGCCGATCGCGCCCCCGCGGTCGCGAGGGAGCGCCACCAGAACGGCAGCCTCAGCTCGACCACCGGTTTCACCGAGGGCCACTGGCAGGTCGCCTATTTCGCCGCCGACGAGGAGGTCGCGGTCGTCTACGTCGACGCCCAGCGTCCCGAAGTGACCGAGGAATGGACCGGCTTCCAGGTCGCCTGGAAGATGGCCCGCGGCTACTCGGGCGCCTTCGGCCACGCCCTCAACTCGCCCTTCGTCTTCGTCCCCCTGTGTCTGATCTTCCTCGTCGGCCTGTTCGACTGGCGGCGCTGGCGGCGGGCGGCAAACCTCGACCTGGTCTTCCTGCTCGGCTTCACCGTCTCGCACTTCTTCTTCAACCGCGCCGAGATCGGCGTCTCGGTGCCGCTCCAGTACCCGCCGCTCGTCTACCTGCTGGCGCGGGCGCTGTGGATCGGCTTTCGCGGCAGGGGGGAGGGGCTGCGACCGGTCTGGCCGACCGCCTGGCTGGTGATCGCGGCGCTCTTCCTGCTCGGGGTCCGGGTCGGCCTCAACGTCGCCAACGCCGGCGCGATCGACGTCGGCTACGCCGGCGTGGTCGGCGCCGACCGGATCGTCCACGGCGAACCGATCTACGACAACTTCCCCGACGACATCCACTCCGGCGACACCTACGGGCCGGTCAACTACCTGGCTTACGTCCCCTTCGAGCTGATCTGGCCCTACAGCGGCGAATGGGACGACCTGCCCGCGGCCCATGCCGCTGGCGTGATCTTCGATCTCGCGGTGCTCGGCTTCCTCGTCCTCCTCGGTCTGCGGGCGCGGCCGGGACCCGCCGGCCGCCGGCTCGCCGCGATCCTCGCCTTCGGCTGGACCGCCTATCCCTACACCGCCTACGTCCTCGAGTCGAACTCCAACGACAGCCTGCTGGCGGCGCTGCTGGTGGCCACCCTGCTCGTCCTCGCCCGGCCGTTCGCCCGCGGCGTGATGCTCTCGCTCGCCACCTTCGCCAAGTTCTTCCCCGCGGTGCTGGGGCCGATGCTGCTCGCCTACCGGCCGCCGGGGGAGACCCGCCGGCTGCCGCGGACGGCACTGCTGTTCGCCGCCGGCTTCGTCCTCGTCGGTGTCGCGGCGATGATCTGGCCGGCGATCGACCCGGGCCTGCGCACCGTCTTCGACCGCTCGCTCGGCGCCCAGACCGGCCGCAGCTCGCCGTTCAGCGTCTGGGGGCAGGCGAACCTCGAATGGCTGCACACGCTGCTGCTCGCCGCCCTCGCGGCGCTGGCGCTGGCGCTCGCCTTCGTCCCTCGCCGCAAGTCGCTGCTGCAGGTGGCGGCGCTCTCGGCGGCGCTGGTGATCGGGATCCAGCTCACCCTCCACCACTGGTTCTACCTCTACATCGTCTGGTTCTACCCGCTGCTGCTGGTGGCGCTGGCGCTGCTGGAGCGGGAGCCGGGCGGAGGGGAGGAGGCGGCGCTCAGTCCTGCGGCGGAGCCGGCACCATCACCTGCTCGAAGCGGTCGGCCAGCCCCCGCTCGTTGACGTCGACCACCGCGCCCATCACCCAGACGTCCTCGCTCGCGGTCTCGAAGCGGGTCGGCATCTGCTGGATCATCTGCCGCAGCACCTGCTCGGGCTTGACTCCGAGGACGCTGGCGCGGGAGCCGGTCATGCCGACGTCGGCGATGAAGGCGGTGCCGCCGGGGAGAACGCGACCGTCGGCGGTGGGGACGTGGGTGTGGGTGCCGAAGACCCCGGCGACGCGGCCGTCGAGGTGCCAGCCCATCGCCACCTTCTCGCTCGAGACTTCGGCGTGGAAGTCGACGATCGCGAAGTCGGCGTCGAGCTGGGAGAGGATCGCGTCGACGGTGTCGAAGGGCGAGCGGGCGACGGTCAGGCCGATGCCGCCCGAGAGGTTGATCACCGCGGCGCGCTTCCCCGCGATCTCGACCACCGTGTGACCCCGGCCCGGGTTGCCGCTCGGGTAGTTGGCCGGCCGCACCAGCCGCTCGCAGCGGTCGATGAACTCGTAGGCCTCGCGGTGGCGGTAGACGTGATTGCCGGAGGTGATCACGTCGGCGCCGCTGGCGAAGAGGTCGTTGGCGGTGCGCTCGGTGATCCCCATGCCGCCGGCCGAGTTCTCGCCGTTGACCACGATCAGGTCGGGCGCGTGCCGCTCGCGCAGCGCCGGCATCGTCTCGCGCAGGCCGCGGCGGCCGGGGCTGCCGACGACGTCGCCGATGAAGAGGACCCGCATTGGCGGACCCTAGATCAATGACCGGGCCGTTGTCCGCCGTTCGCCCGCGCCCGCGGCGAGTTGCATCGATGCGGTGATCGGGTACGGCCTAGATCTACCGATGGAGGTTCCCGATCCGATCGACAGGCAGCCTTCGCCGGGCGAGGCGCTCGCCAACGCCGCCGCCTACCCCTACCCGGCGCCGCTGCGCTCCTTCGTCCAGGTCGGCGACCGCACCCACGACCTGCCCGAGACTCCCGACCTGGTCGGCCGCCGGCCGCTGCTGGCCTACGGCGCCAATGCCTCGCCGCAGGTCCTCGCCGAGAAGCTGGCGCCGCTGCCGGCCGAGCCGCTGCCGGTCCTGCGCGCCGGGCTGGCCGACTTCGACGTCGTCTACTCGGCCCACATCTCGCCCTACGGCGCCGTGCCCTCGACCCTGCAGCGCAGCGCCGGCACGGTCGCCCCGGTCTACGTCGCCTACCCGACCGCCGAGCAGGAGGAGGCGATCGTCGCCACCGAACCCAACTACGAGCTGGCCCAACTCGAGCTCGAGGTGAGGACCGTGGAGGGCGAGGACCTCTCGGTCCTCGACGCCTTCGTCAGCCGCCACGGCTGCCTCTCGCTCGACGGCGGCGAGGTGGCGGTGGCGGCGATCGAGTCGGCCGGCCGGCACCTTCCCAGCCTCGGCGAGATCGAAGTGTTGGAGCGCGTCCGCGCGATCCTCGCCCCTGAGCTCGACCTCGAGCGTTTCGTCGAGTCGAGCCTCGACCCCGGCCTCGCCGCCGCCAGAACCGCCGTCCTCCGCGGCAACGCGATCCCGCTGGCGCTGTAGCCGCGGGGCCAAAAAGTCGGGGTACCGATCTTTTGGGCCCTGGAGCGCCGAAAATATCGGGGTACCGACATTTTGGCGCGCCGGGTGGGGAAAGGGTCGAGGTACCGGCTCAGACTGCCGTGAAGCGGCGCAGGGCGAGGCGGGCGATCAGGGCGTAGGCGACGAGCAGGATCGCCAGGTGCAGGAGCGGGCCGCCGAGCGACGGGCCGGCTGAATCGAGGGCGCCGGTCAGGGCTTCCAGCGCCGGTTTGAAGGGGAAGAGCGCCGCCACCACCTTGATCACCGAGTAGAGGCCGGAGCCGACCGCGCCGGAGGGGATCAGCGAGAGGAAGGCGATCGGCAGGGTGACCATGAAGGCGAGCAGGGAGACGGCGCGGACCTCGCGGGCGAGGGCGCCGAGCGCCGCCCCGGCCGCCGCCAGCGCCGCGCCGCCGAGCACGATCGCCGCCAGCCAGAGGCCGATCCGGCCCCATTCGAGCGGCACGAAGATCTGCAGCCCGGCGAGCATCAGGAGGGTGACGAGGAGCCCGACCGCGACCCCGAGCACCACCTTCTCGGCGAGCAGGCCGGTCTCCGAGACCAGGCCGCGGACCAGTCGCGGGAAGGCGTTCTCCTCGCGCTCGAGGGCGAGCGAGCCGGCGACCAGCAGGACGGTGACGAAGGCGAGCGTGAAGGTCGCGGCGACGGCAATCGCGAAGACTTCGAGCGGCGGCGAGGAACCGCCGACCACGACCTTGTCGACCTTGATCGGTTCGGCCAGGCGCTGGATCAACGGCCCGGCGATGTCGAGGTTGTCGCCGGCCTGGTTGGCGAATTCGGTCACCTGGGCGAGCGAGCTGCGCAGCGGTCCCGGCGGCAGCGCCGGTTCCAGCGCTTCGAGGATGTGGGCGCTCGCCCGCAGGCCGAGGATGTGGATCCGCGACCCCAGCACCGGCAGGTTGCCACCCTGGATCACCAGCTTCAGGTAGTGGCTGCCTTCGTCGGCGATCCGCCGCGCGATCGCCAGGTTGGCCTGAGCCAGCAGCGCGGTGATGCGGTCGTCGACGAGGCTGGCCTTGATCGGGTCCTCCTCGTTGACCAGGACTTCGACCTCGGGCGTCCCCGGCGTCAGGGTCGAGAGCGAGTTGATCTTGTTGATCAGGTCGGCGGGGAGGATCAGCGCCGCCAGCACTTCGCCCGAGGAGACCTTGTCCTCGGCCTCGGCCCTGGAGCCGACCGCGACGCACTCGACCTTCCTGCAGATCCGCTGCTGGACGTTGGCGTCCGGCAGCTTCTGCCCGCCGACGACGATGCGACTGTTCTGCGGCACTTCGTTGAGGAAGGCGACCCGCGGCTTCTCGGGTCCGCGCGAAATCGCGAAGCCGACCAGGACGGCGATCAGCACCGGATAGAGGACGAGCAGCGCCGACTGCAGCGGCGAGCGGCGCAGGATCTGCAGGTCCTTGAGCAGCAGCCAGCGCATCTCCGTCAGTGCCCCCGGTGGTGGAGGAAGGCGACGAAGGCGGTCTCGAAGTCGCGGTCGGCGGCCTCCGGCGCCTCGCGCCGCACCGCCTCGCGCAGCTCCTCCGGCGGGCCGTCGAAGAGCGCCTCGCCGTCGGCGAGGACCAGCAGCCGGCCGCCGTAGCGCTCGGCCTCCTGGATGTCGTGGGTCGAGAAGATCACCGTCGTGCCGCCGCCGGCGAGGCCGGAGACGAACTCCCAGAGCCGCGCCCGCTGGCGCGGGTCGAGGCCGACGCTCGGCTCGTCGAGCAGCAGCACCGCCGGGCGCGCCAGCAGCCCGATCGCGATGTTGATCCGCTGCTGGTTGCCACCGGAGAGGCGGGCGACGATCTCACCGCGTCGCTCGCCCAGCCCGGTCAGCTCGAGCATCTCCTCGCAGGAGGCATGCGGGTCGGGGTGCCGCTCGAGCCGCGCGAACAGCAGCAGGTTCTCCTCGACGGTCAGCCGCCGGTAGAGCGCCGCCTGCTGCGGCACCCAGCCGACCGCGGCGTCGCCCGTCTCCACGGCGCCCTCGTCCGGCGCGAGGATCCCGGCGAGGATCGAGAGCAGCGTCGTCTTCCCGGCCCCGTTGGGGCCGATGATCGCGATCTGTTCGCCCGCCTCGGCCCCGAAGCCAACCCCGCGGAGAGCTTCGCGATCACCGTAGCGCTTGGTCAGCCCCTGGGCCTGCACGCGGGCGAACGCTAACGGCCCTTCCCTAAACTCGCGCTTGATGCCATTTCCCGCCACGCGCATGCGCCGCCTGCGCCGCACCAGCACTCTGCGCGGCCTGGTCCGCGAAACCGAGCTCTCACCCTCGCACCTGATCCAGCCGATGTTCGTCGTCGCCGGCGAGGGGGTCAGCGAGGAGATTCCGTCGCTGCCGGGGATCTCGCGCTACTCGATCAACAACCTGACCGAGGAGGCGGGCGAGATCGCCGCCGCCGGGATCGGCGCGGTGATCCTCTTCGGCATCCCCGGCGCCAAAGACGAGGTCGGCTCGGGCGCCTACGACGAGGAGGGGATCGTGCAGATGGCGGTGCGGGCGCTGAAGGAGGCGCACCCCGACCTGACCGTGATCACCGACGTCTGCCTCTGCGAGTACACCTCGCACGGCCACTGCGGCGTCTTCCGCGAGGGCGGCACCGAGGTCGACAACGACCTCTCGGTCGAGCTGCTGGCGAAAACCGCGATCTCCCACGCCGACGCCGGTGCCGACGCGGTGGCGCCGAGCGACATGATGGACGGCCGGATCGGCTCGATCCGCTTCCAGCTCGACGAGGAGGGCCACGCCGACACCCCGATCATCGCCTACAGCGCCAAGTACGCCTCGAGCTTCTACGAGCCGTTCCGGGTCGCCGCCGAGTCGACCCCCGAATTCGGCGACCGCCGCGGCTACCAGATGGACCCCGCCAACGCCACCGAAGCGGTGCGCGAGTCGCTGCTCGACCTCGAAGAGGGCGCCGACATGCTGATGGTCAAGCCGGCGCTCCCTTATCTCGACGTCGTGCGCCGGGTCAAGGAGGCGACCGGGGCGCCGCTTGCGGCCTACCAGGTGGGTGGCGAGTACGCGATGCTGAAGGCTGCCGTCCAGCAGGGCTGGCTCGACGAGCGCGCCGCGGTGCTCGAGACGCTGACCGCGATCCGCCGCGCCGGCGCCGACGCGATCATCACCTACTACGCGAAGGAGTGCGCAGCTTGGCTTCAGTGAAGTCCCCGAAAGTTCCGCAGTCGAAGGCGCGCAGCCGCAAGGACGGCGCCGCGATCCCGCTCGACGAGAGCGACAAGCGGCTGATGAACCTGCTGCAGTCGAGCTTCCCGCTCGATCCCGAGCCCTTCGCCCCGGTCGCCGCCGAGGCCGAGCTCGAGCTCGACGACGTCCTCGCCCGCACCCAGCGGCTGCTCGACAACCGGATCATCCGCGAGATCACGCCGATCTTCGACACCCGCGCGCTCGGCTACGAGTCGATGCTGGTGGCGGCGAAAGTCGACGAGGAGAACCCGCAGCGGGCGGCGCGAATCGTCAACGCCCACCCCGGCGTCTCGCACAACTATCTGCGCACCCACGAGTTCAACCTCTGGTTCACGATCGCCACCCCGCCCGACTCCGAGCTCGGGTTGCAGGGGACGCTGCAGGCGCTGATGGAGGAGACCGGCGCCACCTCGATGCGCGAACTGCCGACCCTCACCCTGTTCAAGATCAACATGAACCTGGAGATGGAGGGGGACACCGACGCGCTCGCCGCGACGGTCGAAGCGGCGCCGCCGCGCGAGCTCGAAGCGCAGCCCTACGACGAGGACGACATCGCCCTGATCAGGGCCCTGCAGGGGCCGATGCAGGCGGTCGAGCGGCCCTACGACGAGGCCGCCGCCGAGCTCGGGATCGCGACCGAGGAGCTGCTCGAGCGCCTGCGGACGATGGTCGACCGCAAGATCCTGCGCCGGGTCGCGGCGATCCTCTACCACCGCCGCGCCGGCTTCTCGGCCAACGGGATGGGGGTCTGGAAGGTTCCCGAGGACCAGATCCTCGAGATCGGCGGGCGGATGGCCGCCACCCGCGGCATCTCCCACTGCTACCAGCGCCCGACCTACGAGGACTGGCCCTACAGCGTCTTCACGATGGCCCACGGCCGCTCGAAAGAGGAGTGCGACGCGGTCCTCGACTCGATCGCCGAGAAGTGCGGGATGGGCCCCGACGACCGCGCCACCCTCTACTCCTCGACCGAGTACAAGAAGATCCGCCTCCATTACTTCACCGAGGACTACGCGCGCTGGGAGGCGGAGCATTCCTAGCGAGGGGGCTGGGTCGGCGCGCCTCTTCGAGCGCGCCCAGCGAGTCCTGCCCGGCGGCGTCAACTCGCCGGTGCGGGCGATGCGGCAGATCGGCCGCGAGCCGATCTTCGTCGCCCGCGGCGAAGGCTGCGAAGTGGTCGACGTCGACGGCAACCGCTATCTCGACTGGGTCGGCTCCTGGGGACCGCTGATCCTCGGCCACGCCGAGCCGAGCGTGGTCGCGGCGGTGATCGACGCCGCCAAGCTGGGGACCAGCTTCGGCGCCGCCACCGCCGGCGAGGTGACGCTGGCGGCCGAGGTCGCCGCGCGCCTGCCGTCGGTCGAGATGATCCGGATGACCAGCTCCGGCACCGAGGCGGCGATGAGCGCGGTGCGGCTGGCGCGGGCGATCACCGGCCGCGAGGTCGTGGTCAAGTTCGCCGGCGCCTACCACGGCCACTCCGACGGCCTGCTCGCCGAGGGCGGCTCGGGGATGGCGACGCTCGGCGTCCCCGGCAGCCCCGGGGTGATCGCCGCCCAGACCGCGGCGACGGTGGTGGTGCCGTGGAACGACCGCGAGGCGGTGAGGAAAGCGCTGGCCGAGCACGAGGTGGCGGCGCTGCTGGCCGAGCCGGTCGCCGCCAACATGGGGGTCGTCCCGCCCGAGGACGGCTACCTCCGGTTCCTCCGCGAGGCGACCCGCGAGGCGGGCGCGCTGCTGGTCTTCGACGAGGTGATCACCGGCTTCCGCGTCGCCCGCGGCGGCGCCCAGGAGCTCTACGGGGTGGACCCGGACCTGACGGTGATGGGCAAGGTGCTCGGCGGCGGTCTCCCGGCCGCCGCCTACGGAGGGCCGCGCGAGGCGATGGAACGGATCGCCCCCGCCGGCGACGTCTACCAGGCCGGGACGCTCTCCGGCAACCCGCTGGCGGTCGCCGCCGGCCGCGCCACCCTCGCCGCGCTCGACGCCGACGCCTACGCGCGGCTCGACGCCCTGACCGACCGCCTCGCCGCCGGCCTGCGCCGCCTCGCCGAGGGCCGGCCGCTGCAGGTGGCCGCCGTCCCCGGCCTCCTCACCCTCTTCTTCAGCCAGCGCCCGGTCCGCGACTTCGCCGCCGCCAGCGCCTGCGACCTCGACGCCCACGCCCGCTTCTGCCGGGCGATGCTCGAGCGCGGCGTCTACCCGCCGCCGGCTCAGTTCGAGGCCTGGTTCGTCTCCCTCGCCCACGACGAGGTCAGCGTCGACCGCACCCTCGAGGCCGCCGCGGAGTCCCTCGACGAGGCCCTCGCATGACAGCGGCGGTGGAGCCCGCCGGGGCGCTCCGCGCCCTCGCCGTGCAGCTGCGCGAGGAGGGGACGCCGATCTCGCCGCACGTGGTCGAGGCCGCCGCCCGTCCCCGCCTCGGCGAGCTCGCCGCCGCCGGGCCCCGCGCCGCCGCCGCGCCCGGCGAGTACGCCTTCGTCTTCGAGGCGGTCCGCGAGGGCTACCTGCTCCACTACGGCGAGCCGCGGCTGCTGGCCGGACACGATCCCGACCTCGGCCTGCTCGCCGGCGACTACCTCTACGCGCTCGGGCTCGACCGGTTGGCGCTGCTCGGCGACACCGCCGCGGTCGAGATCCTGTCCGAGTTGATCGGCCGCTGCGCGCAGCTGCACGCCGAGGAGCGCGGCGCCGAGGTCGAGCCGCTCTGGACGGCTGCCGCATATCAGATCGCCGGGCGCTGAGTGACGTTTCGCACAGAGCCCGATCGGCCCACAGGGGGAGGCCGCCTATCCCTCCAAGGGAATAGACTTCACCGCCCTACGCGGAACGACTGTGGCAGCTGAGAACGGCGACAAAACGAACGGGGCCGAGGGGGTCCCGCGGCAGAGACCCGAGCCCCGGCCACCAGGCTATTTCGAGGGCGAGTCGATGACCCGGCGCAAAGCGCTGACGATCGGCTCGCAGGCTCTCGGAGGCCTGGCGGGGGCGGCGATCATCCTGCCCGCGGTCGGCTTCGCCGTGGCGCCGATCTTCCACCGCGGCAAGGAGCGCTGGGAGAAGGTCGGTCCGGTCAGCGACTTCGTCGAAGACACCTATCGCCAGGTCGTCTTCACCGAGACCGAGGGAATCGGCGACGCCGGCAAGCAGACCGCCTACGTGCGCATGAGCTCGGCCGAACTGGAAGAAGAACCCGGCAAGTTCGTCGCCGTCTCCAATCGCTGCGCTCACCTCGGCTGCCCGGTCCGCTTCGTCGAAGCCGCCGGCAACTTCATCTGCCCCTGCCACGGCGGCGTCTACGACTTCCAGGGTCGGCGGATCGGCGGTCCGCCGGTGCGGCCGCTCGACCAGTTCCAGACCCGGGTCCGCAACGGCCAGGTCGAGATCGGCCCCCGCTACAGCGTCACCAACCAGCTCGACCCGGTGCGCGCCCGCGACCCCGGCGAGTTCACCGGCGGGATCTGGGAATACCTCTACCCGCCGCGTCCATCCACCTTCCCGGCCCCGTGATCTAGATGGCGAAACTGCGAGACGCACTCCTGCCCGCGCAACTGCGCCAAGTGGCCAAGCCCGGCACGACGCCGCCGAAAGGGCCGGCGCCGGCCGACCTGAAGACGGCGCCGCCGAAACGGCCGGGCGACCTCGACAACCTGGTCGAGAAAGCCAAAGAGGCGCCGATCGACACCGTCGCCTGGCTCGACCAGCGGCTGGCGGCCAGCGGCTTCCTCACCGGGATGCTGTTCCGCAAGGTGCCGAAAGGGACCAACTGGTTCTACACGCTCGGCTCGGCGACGCTCTTCGCCTTCATCGTCCAGGCCGTCACCGGCGTCTTCCTGGCGATGTTCTACACGCCCTCGGCGACCCAGGCCTACGCGTCGATCTCCCACATCAACAACGAGGTGCCGCTCGGCCAGTTCGTCCACGGGATGCACAAGTGGGGCGCCTCGGTGATGGTGATCCTGGTCTTCCTCCACATGGGGCGGACCTTCTTCTTCGGCGCCTACAAGTACCCGCGCGAGCTCAACTGGGTGATCGGCGTGGTGCTGCTGATCCTGACGATGACGATGGCCTTCACCGGCTACCTGCTGCCGTTCGACCAGCGCTCCTTCTGGGCTTCGATCGTCGGCATCAACATCAACGGCACCGGCCCGATCGTCGGCCCCTACCTGAGCGACTTCCTGCGCGCCGGCCCCGAGCTGGGGGCGACGACGCTGGCGCGGTTCTACGCGATCCACATGCTGCTGGTGCCGGGGGCGATCATCGCCCTGATCGGCGCCCACCTCTACCTGGTGGTGAAGCTCGGGACGACGGCCCCGCCGTGGGTCAAGGGCGAGAAGCCGAAGGTCGCGGCGCCGGTCGCCGAGCTCGAGGCGGGCGCTGCGAACGGCCGCGTCAACGGACACGTCAACGGCTATGAGCGGGCCGACGGCCACGACGGAGGGGCGGCGCCGGCATGAAGGCCAAGGACAAGCAGGACTACCTCGAAGAATATGAGCTGCTGAAGAAGAAGGGGAAGCCCTTCTTCCCCTACGCGGTGATGAAGGACTCGACGATGGCGCTGATCGTCGTCGGCGTGATCATCCTCATGTCGCTGATTCTCGGCGCCGAGCAGGGGCCGAAGGCCGACCCGACGACGACCACCTACGTGCCGCGTCCCGAGTGGTACTTCTTCTTCCTCTTCGAGCTTCTGCGCGTGATCAAGCCGCCGGAGCTGGTCCCGATCGCGACGATCGGGATCCCGACGATCTGCATGGTGCTGCTGCTCCTGCTGCCGTTCTACGACCGCAACCCGGAGCGCCGCCCCGAGCGCCGGCCGCTGGCGACCACCGCCGGCTGCCTGACGATCGCGGCGATGGCCTACCTCACCTACCTCGGCGCGACCGGCGGCTCGCCGACCGAAATCGAGATGAAGGTCGCGCCCCAGTACGAAGCCGGCAAGGAGGTCGTCGCCGGCGCCGGCTGCCTGGCCTGCCACAAGCTGGGCGAGAACGGCAACAACGGCCCCGGCCCGGAGCTGACCCATATCGGCGCCCGCATCCCGCGCGCCGCGATCGTCCGCTCGGTCGAAATCGGCCCCGGCATCATGCCCTCCTTCCGGGAACTGCCGCCGAAAAAGATCGACGAGCTCGCCGATTTCCTCAGTTCGCTGCACTAGGCGGCGGGACGAACAGCGCTAGGGCGCGGGGCCGGTGCGGGGTGGGGGTTGGGTGTCCCTCCTCTCTCGATCTGTCGGCGTGGAGAGGATTCTGCTGGCGCCTCTTGCGAGCTCCGGGCCTCAATCGCAAAACGTTCGGAGGGACACCCAACCCCCACCTACAAAGGGAAACGGCCGAAGGTCAGTCGGTCAACTTTGGGCTTCGTCCCTCGGAAGCTCTAAAGAAAGCTGATTGACCTTGGGGCGGGGTTGGGAGCTCGTTGCGGAGGTGAGGGGATGTGGGGTACCCCTCCCGCGCGGACCGGCGTTAGCAATTTGCAGCGGAGCGCCTGACGTCGTTAGAGCAAAACTTCACGGCAAATTGCCCAGGGAGCACGGGAGGGGTACCCCACAGCCCCCCTCACGGCCCGAGGTGGGCAGTTGCGGAGCATGAAGGTGAGCCGCCGGTCCCCTCGCCCCGCTCGCTACGCTCGCCCCATGGACACGATCAACGACAACCGTCACTCGCCGCAGTTCGCCGGCCAGGTCAACCGGATGTTCGACCGGATTGCCGGCCGGTACGACGCGCTGAACACGGTGATGACCGCCGGGCTGCACCACCGCTGGCGCCAGCGGGCCGCCGACCGGGCCGAGCTGGCGCCCGGCGACGCGGCGCTCGACGCCTGCTGCGGGACCGGCGACCTGGCGCTGGAGCTGGCCTCGCGGGTGACGCCGGGAGGCTCGGTGGTCGGCTGCGACTTCTCCGAGCCGATGCTCGACCTGGCCCGTGAGAAGGCCGCCGAGCGGGACGCCGAGGGCGTCCGCTTCGAGTGGGCCGACGCGCTCCAGATGCCCTATGACGGCGGCCGCTTCGACGCGGTCACGGTCGGCTTCGGGGTCCGCAACCTGGCCGACCTCGACCGCGGCCTGCGCGAGCTCGCCCGGGTCCTGAAGCCGGGCGGCCGGCTCGTCATCCTCGAGATCACCCAGCCGCAGCGGCCGCCGCTCTCGACCTTCTACTCGCTGTGGTTCGACCGCGCGGTGCCGCTGCTCGGAAAACTGGGCGCCGCCGACCCCGAGGCCTACTCCTACCTGCCGGAGTCGGTGCGCAGCTTTCCCAGCCCGCTCGGCCTGGCCGAGAAGATGGACCGCGCCGGCTTCGGCCGGATTCGCTACACGGTGCTGGCCGGCGGGATCATCGCGATCCACAGCGGCGTCCGCGGGTGAGCGAGAGCGGGTGAGCGAGCGCTCCGCCGTGCCGCCGCCGGTGACGGCGGTGCTCGATGCCTCCAGCCGCTGGCTGCCGACCCGGCTCGGCGAGGTCGAGGACCGGCTGCGGGCGGCGATCGCGCCGTTCGCCGACTCGCCGGTCGGCGCCGACGCGGCGGCGACGCTGGCCGCCGGCGGCAAGCGGCTGCGGCCGATGCTGGTCCTGCTCTGCGCCGGCGAGGGCGGCGGCGAGGCGGCGGTGCGGGCGGCGACCGCGATCGAGCTCGTCCACATGGCGACCCTGGTCCACGACGACGTGCTCGACCAGGCGCCGCTGCGGCGCGGGGTGCCGACCGTCGCCGCGACCTCGGGCCGCTCGCGGGCCCTGGCGACCGGCGACCTGCTGCTCTCGCGCGCCTTCGCCCTGCTCGCCGCGGCCGGCGACGCCCGCGCGGTCGAGCTCCTTGCCGACGCCTCGGTGGCGCTGGCGCGGGGCGAGCTGGCGCAGCGCCAGGACGCCTTCGACCTGACGATCGACGAGCGGCGCTACCTTCATCGCTGCCGCCTGAAGACGGCGACGTTGTTCGAATGCGCCTGCCTGCTCGGCTTCGACGACGAGCGCCTGCGGCGGTTCGGCGCCGACGTAGGGCTCGCCTTCCAGCTGCTCGACGACGTCCTCGACGTCAGCGGGCCGCCGGAGCGGACCGGCAAGGCGCGCGGCACCGACCTGCTCGACGGCACCATCACCCTGCCGCTGATCGTCGCCGCCGAGCGCGACCCGGCGCTCCGCGCGATCGACCTGCAGCGCCTCGACGCCGCCGCCGCGGAGGCGCTCTGCGACCGAATCGCGGCCACCGGGGCGCTGGAGGAGGTGCGCTCGCGGGCGCTGGCGATGGTCGCGACCGGTAAGCGGGCGCTCGACGGTCCCGGCCTCGAGGCCGAGCAACGGCAGCTGCTCGAGCTGGTCGCCGACGGCGTCGTCCAGCGCTACAGCTGAGGCTCCGGCGCGGCGAGCCCTCAGCCGGCCTGGTCGGTCGGGCGGATCAGAACCTCGTTGACCGCGACGTGCCGCTCGCGGGTGACGACGTAGGAGATCGCGTCGGCGATGTCCTCGGAGGCGAGCCGTTCGACGTCGTCGAAGCGGCCTTTGAGCCGCTCCTGGACCTCGGGCCGGTTGTGGCTGACGAGCTCGGTCGCGACCGCGCCGGGCTCGATCAGCGAGACGCGGACGTGGCGCCCGGTCACCTCCTGGCGCAGCGACTCGCTGAAGGCGCCGACCCCGTGCTTGGTCGCGTTGTAGACGCCGCTGCCGAGGCGGGCGACGCGGCCGGCGACCGAAGAGACGTTGACCAGGTCGGCGACCCGGCGCGGCTCCGACTCGGCGGCGCTCAGCAGGTGGGGGAGGGCGGCCTTGGAGACGTAGAGCAGGCCCAGCAGGTTGACCGCGACCATCTGCTCCCACTCCTCGACCGGCGCCTCGAGGATCGGACCGAGCAGCATCACCCCGGCGTTGTTGACGACGACGTCGAGCCGGCCGAGCTCCTCGGCGGCCCGGGCGACCGCGCCCTCGGCCTGCTCGCGGTCGCTGACGTCGGCCTCGATCGGCAGGGCGCGGACGTCGCCGCCGATCTCCTCGGCGAGCGCCTCGATCCGGTCGCCGCGGCGGGCCAGCAGGGCGACGTCGGCGCCCTGCGCGGCGAGGCTGCGCGCCGTCGCCTCGCCGATTCCGCTGGAGGCGCCGGTGACGAGCGCCGCGGTCCCGCTCAGCTTTGCCTCGACGGCCACGGCCACACCCTACCCCGGGCGGACCGTCGCTACGCCGGGCGGCGGCCGAAGTCGTCGGCGCCGATCAGGTCGGCGTCGAGGGCGGCGGCGAAGGTGGCGAGCATCGCCGCCATGTTGGCGTGCTGCAGCTCGCGCAGCTCGGCGGCGAGCTCGTGGGCGCCGCGGTCGAGCTGCTCGTCGTAGGCGTCGATCGCCGCCTCGTTGTGGACGCCGTCGGCGCGCCAGTCGCATTCGGGGCAGCGCCGCCAGACCCGCCAGCTGGTGCGGTCGCCGGCCGGCTCCCAGGCGAGCGGCTGGACCATCCCCGAGCCGCAGCAGGGGCAGAGGTGCAGAACCTCGCTCGGGTGGCTTCTGTCGGGGCTGGTCTCGGGCATCTCTCTCTATCGAACCCTGCCGGCCCCGACTTGATCCGTTCTTTGAAGAACTTTTAGACGCCCGGCTGGGTCAGATGATCCGTGGACAGCCCGGCCCCGTTACCATCCGTTGTAGATGCCAGGAAACATCGGACCCCTCGAGATCGCAATCGTCCTGATCATCGCCCTGCTGGTCTTCGGACCGAAACGGCTGCCCGAGCTCGGCAAGAGCCTCGGCAAGGGCATCCGCGAGTTCAAAGGATCGATCACCGGCGAGGACGACGAGAAGGACGGGAAACCCGACGAACAGGCGCAGATCGCCGCCGCCGACCCGACCCCGTCGCCCTCCCCGCAGACCGAGGAGAAGCGCGAGGCGGAGGTCGTCCGCGATAAGCCGTAAGGAGCGGCGGCCGTGGCGCGCCGCGTAAGGCCGGTCTCCCACGAGGACCAGCTGACGCTGGTCGAGCACCTCGACGAGCTGCGCTCGCGGCTGATCGTCTGCATCGTCGTCTTCTGCGTCGCCCTGGCGCTCTGCTTCTGGCAGAACCACCTGCTGCTCGAAATCGCCGGCGGGCCGCTGCCCGAGAACCACAAGCGGCTGATCACCTTCGGCGTCACCGAGCCCTTCACGACGACCCTGACCGTCTCGGCCTACGCGGCGATCATCCTCTCGCTGCCGGTCTGGCTCTGGCAGCTCTACGCCTACGTGCTGCCCGCTTTCAGCCCCGGCGAGAAGCGGGTCGTGCTGCCGATCCTGCTGCTCTTCCCGCTGCTGTTCTGCGCCGGCATCGCCTTCTCGTACTTCGTCGTGATGCCGGCCGCGGTCAGCTTCCTGCTCAACTTCAACGACACCCAGTTCAACATCCAGGTGCGGGCGCGGGACTACTACGGCTTCTTCTCGATGACCGAGCTGGCGGGGGCGATCGTCTTCCAGCTGCCGCTGGCGATCCTGGCGGTGACGCGGCTGGGGATCATGACCCCGGAGCAGTTCTCGAAGAACCGCCGCTACGCCTACCTGATCATCGCCATCGTCGCCGCGGCGCTTCCCGGCGTCGACCCGGTCTCGATGATCATCGAGATGGTGCCGCTGCTGATTCTCTTTGAGTTGAGTATCTTGATCTCGCGGGTCTTTGGCAGGCCGAGGGAACCCGGCGGGGCGGTCGAGCCCTCGCCGCAATAGGACGGAACGCGCGCAATGGCATCAGGCAACGAGCACAGGATGGTCTTCGACATCCGCGGCAAACGGCGGCATGTGATCAAAGCCGTCTACGCGATCCTGGCGGTCCTGATGGCCGGCAGCCTCTTCCTCGTCGTCGGCCCGTTCAACATCGGCGAACTGGTCAACAGCGGCGGCGGCAGTGGCAGCGATCTGGCGCAGGAATATGAAAAGAAAGCGGAACGGATCGAAACCGAACTGCAGCAGCAGCCCGGCGACGAAGCGCTGCTGCTCAGCCTGACCCGCAACCAGCTGAACGCCGCGCAGCAGCACCTTGCCAGCGGCGAAGAATCGGAAGTCGCGGCCGCCCTGCAGCAGTACAGGCTGGCGAGCAATTCCTGGTCGGAATATCTCGACGCGACGAGCGAACCGAACGCCAACACCGCCCAGCAGGTCGCACCGGCGCTCTTCAACCTGGCCTTCGCCGAGAACGCCTCGAGCTTCGAATCGAATGTCGAAAGCGCGGTGCAGGCGCAGAGGATCGCGGCGCAGAAACGCCCGACCCTGAACTCCCTCAGCCAGCTCGCGTTCTACGAGGTCTACACCTTCGACTACGGCAAGGCAGAACAGGTCCTCGCCGAAGCTCGCAAGCTGGCGAACACCAAGTTCGAACGCGAACAGCTCGAGAACCGCTTCGAGTCCGAAAAGAAAAGCGCCGAAAGCGCCCAGAAACAGCTGGCGGAAATCGAAAGAGCCACCAAGCAAGCGCAGAAGAACGGCGCCGCCGCCAGCGCCCCGGAAAGCCTCGAAAATCCCGGCGGCGCGCTCGGCGGCACCGGCCTCGGCGAATAGCTCGCCGGCGCGGCGGTCGAGTGGGCCGTGTAGGGCTCGAACCTACGACCTTGAGATTAAGAGTCTCCTGCTCTACCAACTGAGCTAACGGCCCGGGACCGCCGATTATAGGAAGGGCGGGGAGGGGGCGGTGCGCAGGCCCGGCGCTCGCTATCTGGCCCGGCAGAACTTTTCGACGCTGCCGTCGACGATCGTGCCGTCGGCGAAGGCGAAGCGGCCGCGGGTCTTGAGGATGCTGTCGCGGCAGTGGGCGGAGACGTAGCTGTGGGTCCGGCCGCCGGCCTGGAAGCGGCGGCCGATGTCGACGCGGAGCAGGGTCAGCGAGCCGAGCCCGCCGGCGATCGGCGGCACGTGGATGGTGACGCGGTAGCGGAATTCGCCGCGGATGCGTTCGATCGGCGCCGCGATCGCCAGGGTCTGGGCGGCGGGGGCGCCGAGGTTGGCGTGCAGGACGGCGGTCGGGTGACCCGCTTCGGCGGGGCCGTTGAAGATCGTCAGCGGCGCTCGCAGGGAGACCGGCGCGGCGCCGGGAGAGGGTTCGACCGCCGCTTCGACCAGCCCTTCGCCGACCAGCGCAGCGCCGCAGGCGGCCCGCGCGTCGGCGCTGGAGAGCGAGGCGACCTCGGTGGCGGCGCAGCTCGGCAGGCCGGCGACGTCGAGGCGGCCGTCGCGGTCGAAGTCGATCACCGCTTCGGTCAGCGCCAGCGGCCGGCCGAGCCCGGAGCGGGTCGAGAACTCGACTTCGCCGCGGAAGCTGATCGGCGCGAAGCGGGCGCGCGGCAGCTGCCGCGGCGTGAAGCCGCCGTCGGCGTGGAGGACGAGGTTGCGGTAGGTGACGGTGGCGCCGTCGGCGCCGGCGAAGGGCGCGGGGGCGAGGCAGCAGGCGAGGAGGGCGAGCAGGCCGGCGGCCGCGAGGAGGCGGGTGCTCAGCGCGGCACGTGGCACGGCGAGGTCAGGGTCGCCGGGAAGAAGTCGCCGTTGGCGAAGGTCATTTTGCCCTGCACCTGCAGGCGACCGCCGCTGCAGCGAGCGTTGAGGAAGCCGACCTCGCGGCCGCCGTGCCTGTAGGTGACGCCGATCGTCCCCTGGGCGAGGATCGGCGAGCCGTGGCCTTCGGCGATTTCGGGAACTTCGACCTCGGCCCTGTAGCCGTAACGGCCGTCGTGGACCTTTTCGATCACGATCGGCACCAGCAGCGTGTTCGCCCGCGGGATCGTCTCGTAGGCGTGGGCGATGATCGTCGCCCGGCCCCCGGTCGGCGGCGCGTTGAAGAAGGTGAGCGGCGAGTTCATCTTCACCGCCGGGGCGCCGGGCATCTGCACCCGCGCCGTCGCGGTGCCCTTGCCGACCAGTGCCTTGGCACAGCGGCTGCGCGCCTGCCGCGGCGTCGTCCCTTCGAGCTTCGCCAGGGTGCAGGTCGGCAGGCCCCTGGTTTCGAGGAAGCCGTTCTTGTCGAGCTCGAAGGTGAGCGTCTTCAGCGGCGAGGGCAGCGAGCCGTCCTTGGTGTTGATCCGCACCGTGGTCGAGAGGGTGACCGGGGCGCCGCCCTTGGCCGGCAGCTCGCGCGGCTGCAGTTCGGCGGTGGCGCTGACCACCGTCTTGCCGATTTCGGCGCGGATCGCGTAGGCGCTGGCGGCGGCGACCAGCAGCGCCACGGCGGCAAGCGGGATCGCGGTCCGCAGCCGGCGGCGCCTCATCTACCGGTGCAGGTTTTGATGATCTCGCCTTCGAGCAGGGTGCCGTCTTTGAAGCTGAACTGGCCTTTGCCCTGCAGGCGGCCGTCGGCGCAGCTGGCGTTGGCGTAGCTCAAGCGCTTGCCCTTGTAGTTCCATTCGCGGCCGATCCGCAGGCGACCGTAGATCGGGATCCCGGAGCCGCCGGCGATCCGCGGGATCTTCGCTTCGGTCTTGAACCCGTAGCGGCCGTCGTGGACCCGCTGGATCTCGACCGGGACGATGTAGGTGGTCGGGGCCGGGACCCCGAGGTAGGCGTGGGCGAGCACGGTCGGGTTGCCGTGCTTGCGCGGGCCGTTGAAGATCGTGATCGGCGAGGAGGCGGTGAACGGCTTCTGTTCTGGGAAGGCGATCACCGCGGTGCCGTAGCCCTTGCCGACGATCGCGCCGCGGCAGTTCTTGCGGGCGACCGCCGGCGTGGTCGCCTGCAGCTTGCCCTGGGTGCAGACCGGCAGGCCCCTGGTCTCGACTTCGCCGTGCTTGTCGAACCAGATCGTCAGCGTGTCGAGCACCGGCGGGTTCTCGCCGTCGCTGGTCGAGATCTTGCCGTAGCCGTGCAGCTTGATCGGCCCGAAGTGGTGCTTCGGCAGCGTCGTCGGGGTGAAGCCGCCGTCGGTGACGACGACGACGTTGCCCAGCGTCAGCCGCAGCGCCGCCGCCGAGCCGGCCCCGACCAGCAGCACGATCAGCGCGCCGATCCCCACCTTTCCGAACCTCTTCACCACGAAACCTCAATCCTCCCGTTCCCCTGGAACGCCAAAATAGCATTGTGGGAAGCAAGGGCAGCCGCGAGGGACGGCGGCGGGGCAGGGCAGGATCATGGGCAGTGCTGGCGCTCGCCGCGCTGGTGCTCACCGCGCTGGGCGTGATCGGGACCGGCGTCGAGGCGCGGCTCGACCCCACCTCGCTCAACGTCCCGGGGACCGAATCCTCGCGCGCCAACCAGCTCCTGCGCGAGCACTTCGGCGACTCGGAGCCCTTCGCGATCCTGCTCGAGGGACCGCCCGAGGCGGTCGAAGAGCAGGGCAAGGCGCTGGTCGCGAAGCTGCGGCGCGCGCATCCCGGGGTCAGCACCCTCTCGCCCTGGGACCGCGGCCAGGTCCAGGGGCTGCAGCCGGGGCCCGGGCGGGCGCTGATCCTCGCCAACTTCGACGTCGACCTGAAAACGGCGGTCAACGAGACCGTGCCGGAAGTCGAACGGGAACTGGAGGAAGCGATACGGCCGCCGGTGCGGGCGACCCAGACCGGCTTCGCGACCCTCTCGCGGGCGATCCAGAACGAATCGCTCGACGCCGCCGAGCGCGGCGAGCTGCTGGCGATCCCCTTCCTGCTGATCGTCCTGCTGCTCGTCTTCCGCTCGCCGGTGGCGGCGGTGATCCCACTCGCCTTCGGCGCGGTGACGGTGATCGCCTCGCGCGGGATCCTCTACTTCTTCGCCAACTGGTTCGAGATCGACGCCTTCGCGCTGACCGTCTGCACGATGATGGGGCTGGCGCTCGGCGTCGACTACGCGCTGCTGATGGTCTCGCGCTTCCGCGAGGAGCTCGCCGCCGGCAACGCCGCCCACGAGGCGGCTCGCAGGACCCGCCGCACCGCCGGCCGGACGACGATGTTCGCCGGCTCGACGCTGGTCCTCTCGATGCTGGTCTCGCTCTTCATCCTGCCCGGCTCGCTGCTGATCTCGCTGGCCGGGACGCTGGCGATGGTCGTCGTCCTCAGCGTCGCCGTGGCGACGATCGTCGGGCCGGCGATCCTCACCCTGCTCGGGCCGAACGTCGACCGCTGGCGGATCGGGCGGCCGGCGAGCGAACGCTCGCGGCTGATGACCTTCGTCAACGCCTCGCTGCGGCGTCCGGCGCTGGTGGCGGTGCTGATCGGCGCCGTGCTGCTGGCCCTGGCGGCGCCGACCCTGGGCCTGAAGACCGGCCCGCCGAGCCCCGACCAGCTCTCGCAGGACGCCGCCGCGCGCCAGGACGCGGAACGAATCGATGCCGCGATCGGGCCCGGCTGGGACGCGCCGTTCCAGGTCGTCGCCGCGACCGACTCGGGGCCGATCACGACCGAAACCGACCTGGCGGCGCTGGAAGGCTTCCAGCGCCGGCTGGCGATGCTGCCCGGCGTGCGGCAGGTGATCGGCCCGACCAAGATCACCCAGCAGGTCGAACCGCTGCGGACGCTCGGGAACGCCGCGCTGGCGACCGAAGGCAACATCGGCCCGGTCAAGGAACTGGGCAAGCTCGGGCGCGAACTGCAGGTCGCCGCCGGCGGCGTCGGCGAACTGCGCAACGGGATCTCCGAAGCGAGCGACGGCGCCGGCCTGCTGGCGCTCGGCGCCGAGCGGGCGGGCAAGGGGGCGCGGCTGCTGGCGAGCGGCCTGGACCGGGCGACGCGCGGCAGCGAGCGGGCGATCGGGGCGCTGGAACGGTTCGCCAAGGGGGCCCGGCGGCTGGAGGAAGCCGAGCTACGGGGGGCGGTCGGCGCCGCCGAACTGAAGGGCTCCCTCTTCTCGATCGGCGGCCTGACGATGCGCGCCAACGGCCTCAACCGCGCTCGCCGCGCCGAAAAGGGCATCCGCAAGGAGGCGAACGAAACGCTGCCGAAGCTGCTTGCGCCGGCCACCGTCGCCGACGAACAGCTGCAGGCGGCGATCGCGGCGCTGGAGGCGATGGGGGTCGGCAAGACGGACCCGAGCTACGGCGCCGCGCTCGACGCCGTGCGCCAGGCCGGAGCCGCGGTCTCCGGCACCGACCCGACCAGCGGGGAGCCCTACGCCGAAGATTACGCGGGACTGCCGGCCGAACTGGGGGCGATGCGGGAACGGCTGCTCGCCGACCTCGAAGAGGCGGAAAGGTCGCGGCAGTTCTACCAGTCGACGATCGTCGGGCTGCGGAAAATCCGCAACGGCGCCGCGCTGCTGCAGAAAGCTCTCTACAAGATCCACAAGGGGGGCAACCAGCTCGCCTTCGGCGCCGAACGGCTGGCCAAGGAAGCGAAGCGGCTCGGCAGCGGCGTCGATCAGCTGAGCGGTGGGATGCTGGCCCTGGTCGACGGCATCCAGCGCCTCTCGGGCGGCGCCGAGGCGCTCGAAGCGGGGCTGGCCGAAGGGTTCGAAGCAGCGGCGCCGCTGGAAACCGGGCTGCAGGAAGCGAGCGTCCAGGTGCTGAGCGGCAGGGCCGAACTGCGCGACCAGGCGCGGCGGGTGCGCCGCGAAGTGCCCGGCATCTTCAACTCCGGCTACTTCGTGCTCTCGGCCCTCGACGGGGCGAAGAAATCGACCCGCGAAGCGGCGTCGGCGACCGTCGACGTCGAGAACGGCGGCCAGGCCGCCTCGATGCTGGTGATCTCCGACTACAGCTTCAACACGCCGGGCTCGGTCCGCCTCAACAAGCGGCTCGACGCCGTCGCCAAGGACTTCGGCGCCAGCGCCGGGCTGCAGACCGGGGTCGCCGGCGGCGCCGCCCAGCTGAACGACTACAGCCACATCACCCGCGATCGGATGCCGCTGGTGATCGCGGCGATCACCCTGGTCACGCTGCTGGCGCTGATCGCGATCCTGCGGGCGATCCCGTTGGCGGTGATCGCCACCGGCCTCAACCTGCTGACGGTCGGCGTCGCCTTCGGCATCCTCACCCTGCTCACCGAGCTGCCCAGCGACTTCCCGCTCGGCGGCCACTCCTACGTCGAAGCGGTGGGGGCGACGATGATCTTCGGGATCGTCTTCGGGCTCTCGATCGACTACGCGGTCTTCCTCCTGATCCGGATGCGCGAGCACTACGACGAGCACGGCGACAACGCCGCCGCGGTCCGCTTCGGGCTGGAGAGGACGGCGCGGGTGATCACCGGCGCGGCGGCGATCATGCTGGCCGTCTTCATCGTCTTCGCCGGCGCTTCGATCGCCACCGTCAGCCAGCTCGGCGTCGGCCTCACGGTCGCCGTCCTCCTCGACGCGACCGTGGTCCGGATCGTGCTCCTGCCGGCGCTGATGCTGCTGCTCGGCGACCGCGTCTGGTGGCTGCCGCGCTGGCTGCAGCGAGCGCTGCCGAAGCTGAACGTCTAGTTCGCCGATTCGGCGAGCGGGCCGAACCGTCGCCGGGCCGCGGAGCTGGGCCTGGAAGCGCGTTGACTTGGAGTTAAGTCCCCGCTTCGGCCGTTCTTGGCCGGGGGGCCAACGGATACGATTTCGCCCGTTCCGCCGGTAGGAGGGAGCGGCGGAGGGACGAGCGACGAATACGTGGCTGCCAAAGCACTAGGCGAGGAGGGAGGACCGGCGGCTGGCCGAAGGACTTCCCCCGCGCGAATTGCGGCGATCGCCGCCCTGTCGGTGGCGGTGATCGTCCTCGCGATCGTCCTCTTCACCGGCAACGGCGGCCACAAGTACACGCTGGTCTTCCAGAACGCCGGCCAACTGGTCAACGACAACCAGGTGCTGATCGGCGGCTCGCCGGTGGGGACGGTCGAAAGCATCGGCCTCAGCGACGACAACCTCGCCGAGGTCCACGTCGAAGTCGACCAGCCGCTGCACGAGGGAACGACGGCGACGATCCGCGCCACCTCGCTCTCCGGGGTCGCCAACCACTACGTCTCGATCAGCCCCGGGCCGAACAGCAACCCCGCGCTCGACGAAGGCGCCAAGCTCGGGCTCGCCTCGACCACCACCCCGGTCGACATCGACCAGCTCTTCAACACCTTCCCGCCGCCGGTGCGCAAGGGGCTGCGGCAGTTCATCGAAGGCAACGCCGAAATCTACGCCGGTCAGGGCAAGGCGGCCAACGACGCCTACAAGTACTTCGGCACCGCGCTCAACCGGACCAGCGCCTTCGTCGGCGAACTGAACCGCGACGAAGCGCTGCTGGCGAAGTTCATCGCCAGCTCGAGCAAGCTGACCAAGGCGGTCGCCGGCCGCGGCGAGCAGCTCTCGAGCGCGATCGGCAACGCCAGCCGGGCGTTCGAATCGATCGCCAGCCAGAACGTCGCCTTCGACCAGTCGCTGCGGCGGCTGCCGCCGGTCTTCCGCCAGAGCAACACGACCTTCGTCAACCTGCGCGCCGCGATCGACGACCTCGAACCGCTGGTCGACACGGCCAAGCCGGCGACCAGGAACCTCGCCCCGTTCCTCGCCGAACTGCGACCGATCTTCCAGAAACTGGTGCCGTTCACCCACTACCTGCGCGAAGCGGCGAGCAAGCCGGGGCCGGCCAACGACACCGTCGACCTGCTGCGGCTGCTGCCCGCGGTCGAGCGCCAGGCCTCGCGCGCCTTCCCGCATGCCGAAGCCGGGATCGAAGCCTTCCAGCCCGACCTCAGCGCCTGGCGCGCCTACACGCCGGACTTCTTCAACGGGCTCGGCAAGGCAGGGCAGATCGCCGGCTACTACGACGGCAACGGCCACTACGTCCGCTCCGCCTTCGCCGCCCAGAACCTCTTCAAGTACAACGGCGGCAGCCTCGAACCGATCACCAAAGCGCAGCAGAACGAATTCTTCGGCTCCTCGCCGCCCGTCCATCGCCGCTGCCCGGGCGGCGCCACCCAGTCGGCGCCGGACGGCTCGAACCCGTTCGTCGGCGACGGCGGCGTCGACCCCTCGACCTGCAATCCCGGCGACGCGCCTCCCGGCCCATGATCCGGCGACTGATACCCGTGGTGATCCTGGCGGCGATCGTCGTCGCGGTCGTCCTGCTGGTCTCCGGCGGCAGCTCGGGCTCGGGCTACCAGGTGCGGGCGGTCTTCGACAACGGCGCCTTCATGGTCTCCGGCGAGCAGGTGCGGGTGGCGGGCGCCAATGTCGGCACGATCGATTCGGTCAGCGTCTCGCGCCCCGGCGAAACCGTCGCCTACAAGGACGGCAAGCCGGTCTCGGTCCCCGGCAAGGCGATCCTCGTCCTCGACATCGCCGACCCCGGCTTCGAGGACTTTCGCCAGGACGCCAGCTGCCAGATCCGGCCGCAGTCGCTGATCGGCGAGAAGTACGTCGACTGCCGGCCGACCCTGCCGCGGGCCCCCGGCTCGCCGGCGCCGCCGCCGCTGAAGAAGATCGAATCCGGTCCGGGCGAGGGCCAGTACCTGCTGCCGCTCGGCAATAACGGCACCAGCGTCGACCCCGACCTGATCAACGACATCAACACGCTGCCCTACGCGCAGCGCTTCCGCCTGATCTTCAACGAACTGGGCGCCGGGCTGGCCGGCCGCGGCGAAGACCTCGAGGTGCTGGTCAAGCGGGCGAACCCGGTCCTGCGCGACGTCGACACCCTGTTCGGCGTCCTCTCGGCGCAGCGCGACCAGCTCGCCCAGCTGGCCGCCGACTCGGAGGAAATCCTCGGGCCGCTCTCGCGCCAGCGCCAGCACGTCGCCGGCTTCCTCGCCAACAGCGGCACCGCCGCCGCGGCGAGCTCCGAGCATGGCGCCGAACTGGAAGAGTCGCTGCGCAAATTCCCGCGCTTCCTGACCGAGTTCGAACAGACGATGGTCCGGCTCAAGGGCTTCTCCGACGCGGCGCGGCCGGTGTTCGAAGAATTCGGCAAGGCGGCGCCGTCGCTGACCGACGCGACCCGGACCCTGACCCCGTTCTCGGAAGCGACCACGGTGGCGCTGAAGAGCCTCGGCAAAGCGGGCGAAGAATCGGGGCCGCTGTTCGCCTCCGCCGACCCGGTGGTGCGCAAGGCGGCGACGCTGGCCAAGTCCGGCGTCCAGCCGACCTCGGAACTGGCGAAGCTGCTGACCAACCTGCAGCGGACCGGCGGCTGGGGCGACCTGACCGAACTGATCTACAACACGACCGCGGTCATCAACGGCTTCGACCAGTACGGGCACTTCGCGCGGACGAGATTCAAGCTCTCGACCTGCGTCGAATACATCGCCAGCCCCGCTGGCTACTCCGGCTGCGTCGCCCGCTTCAACGGAGCCGGGGCGGCTTCGCCGGAAGAAACCGAAACCGAAGCCAGCACCAGCGCGACCGAGCTGATCCAGCTGCTTCTGGACAAGATCGAAGGCGAAAGCGCCGAACGCAGCGGCGGCACCGCCGCCGGAGCAGGACCGGCGATCGGGATCGGCCAGGCCGGCGCGACCGAAGACGGCGGCGCAGCGGCCGGCCAGGGCAGGGCCGAACTCGGCGAAGCATCCGCGACCACCAGGGGCACCGCGCCGCTCCTCGACTACCTCCTCGGGCCATGAGCAGGAACCGCAGCGGCATCGGAGGATTCGCCAGCAGCCCGATCCTGGTCGGGGCGGTGACCGTGCTGGTCGTGATCGTCGCCGTCTTCCTCGCCTACAACGCCAACAACGGGCTGCCGTTCGTCACCACCTACGACCTGCGGGCGCGGCTGCCCAACGCCGATGCCCTGGTCAAAGGCAACGAGGTGCGGATCGGCGGCCGCCGGGTCGGCGTCGTCAAGTCGGTGGTGCCGGTAAACGAGGGCGACGGCAGGGTCGCGGCGGAAATCGAGCTGGCGCTCGACAAGGCCGCCGAACCGCTGCCGGACGACTCGACGATCATGGTGCGGCCGAAGTCGGCGCTCGGCTTGAAGTACCTGCAAATCACGCCCGGCGACTCCTCCCAGAGCTTCGAAGCCGGGGAAACGATCCCGCTCGCCCAGGCGACGCCGGAACCGGTCGACATCGACCAGTTCTTCGACATGTTCGACAGGCCGACCCGGATCGCGATCCGCCGCGGTCTGGCCGGGTTCGGCAACGCGCTGGCCGGCCGCGGCCCGCAGCTGAACGAAGCGATCGGGGCGCTGCGGCGGCTGGCGGTAGTCGGCCAGCCGGTGCTGCGCACGATCGTCGCTCCCAGCACCGACTTCGGCGGCTTCTGGGAAGCGCTCGAGGACCTCTCGGCGACGGTGGCGCCGGTCGCGGCGACGCAGGCGAGCATGTTCGTCGCCCTCGACCAGACCTTCGCCGCCTTCGCCCGCGTCTCGCGTCCCTACATCGTCGAAACGATCGAAAAGAGCCCGCCGACGCTCGACGAGGCGAACGCCGACCTGCCGGTCCTGCGGCCCTTCCTGCGCGACTCCGAGCGCTTCTTCACGGCCCTGCAGCCGGGGGCGCGGGCGCTGGGCGAAACCTCGCCGGTGATCGCCGAAGCGCTGCACGCCGGGATCCCGGCGCTCAACTCCTCGCCCGCCCTCAACGCCCAGCTGACCCCGACCGCGCAGGCGCTGGTCGACTTCCAGGAAGCGCCGGGGACGATGACCGGGCTCGATCTGCTGACCGACCTCAACCGCAAGCTCGGCCCGCCGCTGCGCTACGTCACCCCCTCGCAGACCGTCTGCAACTACTGGACGCTGACCTTCGAAGAGGTCTCGAACGCCGCCAGCATCGGCAACGAAAACGGGCACTGGCTGAACGTGATCTCCTTCGGCCCGCCGGAAGGCCCGAACAGCGAGAGCACCTTCGCCGCCGCGCCGGCCAACGGCGGCGGACCCGACGAGCGCCGCAACCACCTCCATTTCAATCCCTACCCGCAGACCGCGGCGCCGGGGCAGGGCGAAGTCTGCGAAGCGGGCAACGAGAAGTACGTGCCCGGCAAGACGATCATCGGCAACGCGCCGGAACTGTGGGGGACGACGACCCGCGGTCAGCTCGAAACGAGCGGGGAAAAAGCAGCCAAAACGAGCGGTGAAGGCGAATGACCCGCCTGCCGGAGCGCGATCGCCGCGCCCAGGAAGCCCGCAACGGCGGCTTCCTGCGCTGGCGGCCGGGCAACGTCACGGTCGCGATCATCTTCATCCTGGTCCTCACCGTCGGGCCGTATCTGGCGTTCACCAAACACATCCCGTTCACCAGCTACGGCTACGAAGTCAAGGCGACCTTCGCCAACTCGGCCAACATCGCGACCAACTCGCCGGTGCGGATCGCCGGCGTCGACGTCGGCAAAGTGGTCGCGGCCGAACGCGACGGCAACGCGACCACCGTCACCTTCACCGTCGACGACGCCGGCCGGCCGATCCACGACGACGCCTTCGCGACGGTCAAACCGCGGATCTTCCTCGAGGGCAACTTCTTTATCGAACTCAGCCCCGGCAGCCCGAGCGCGCCGGAGCTCTCGAGCGGCGGCACGATCCCGGTCAGCCAGACGGCGACCGCGGTCCAGATCGACGAGGTCCTCAGCGCCCTGCAGTCGCCCGTCCGCGCCGACCTCAGCCACCTGCTGGAGAGCTACGGCAACGCGCTGACCCACAAGCCGACGGCCGACGAAGACCTGACCCAGCTGCCCGAGGTGCGGGGCGTGACCGGCGCCGGGGCTCTGAACGGCGCCTTCAAATACGGCGGCGACGCCGGCCGCTACAGCTCGCAGGTGACCGACGCGCTGCTCGGCACCCAGCAGCGCGACCTCTCCAGGCTGGTCGCCAGCGCCGGCCGCACCTTCAGCGCCTTCGCCGCCAACAGCGAAGACCTGCAGGGCCTGATCACCAACTTCGACGTCTTCACCGGGGCGCTGGCCAACCAGTCGACCAATCTTGCGACCACGGTCCGCCTCCTGGCCCCGACCCTGCAGGTGGCGCACACCTCGCTGGTCGACCTCAACAAGACGCTGCCGCCGCTGCGCACCTACGCGATCGAGCTGCGGCCGGCGGTCGCTGAGCTGCCGAGCCTGATCAGCGCCTCGAAACCGTGGCTGGCGCAGATGCGGCCGCTGCTCAGCGGCAAGGAGGGCCTCGGCGTGGCGAAGCTGCTGGCGAAGTCGACGCCGGGGCTGGCCGGCGCGGCGCGGGAAGGCAAGCGCAACGCGATCCCGCAGATCAACCGCCTCAGCCTCTGCACCTCGCAGGTCTTCGTCCCGGCCGGCAACCAGGTGATCAACGACCGCTTCAGCACCGGCCAGCCGAGCTACCGCGAGTTCTTCTACCTGCTCGCCAACTTCGCCGCCTCGAACCAGAACTTCGACGGCAACGGGCCCTACTCACGGGCCCAGATCGGCAACGGGCCGCTGCTGGTCGGCGAACCCAACCCGTTCGGCAATCCGGCCACCCTGAGCGAAGGCATCAACTACGCGCACGTGCTCGAACAGCCGCTCGGGACCCAGCCCCGGCTCGGCACCCAGCCGCCGCTGCGGCCGAACGTCCGCTGCGACAGCCAGCAGGTGCCGAACGTCAACGGCCCGCTCGGCCAGGTCGGCCCGGCCTCGCCCTCCGTCGCGGGGGTGAACCCATGACCGCGGGCCGGCCCGAAGAGGTCAGCCGCTTCAAACACTTCCGCGCCTGGCTCGGCCGGCAGGCCCGCGGGCGCCGCAAGGACACGATCGCGATCCTGGCGCTGACCCTGGTCGGGATCGTGATGATGCTGGCGATCTTCATCCAGCAGAACGCGACGCTGCCCGCCTGGATCCCGTTCGTCGGCGAAGAATACGAACAGATCAGCGCCGAGTTCTCGAGCGCCCAGGCGGTGACGCCGGGCCAGGGCCAGGCGGTCGACGTCGCCGGCGTTCAGATCGGAAAAGTCACCTCGGTCGAGATCGAAGACGGCCAGGCCGTGGTCGGGATGGACATCGAACCGAAGTACATGGAACTGCTCCACCCGAACGCGAGCTTCCTGCTGCGGCCGAAAACCGGGCTCAACGACATGATCGTCGAGATCGAACCGGGCAGCGGCAAGGAGCAGATCGAGAGCGGCCACCGCTTCAGCCAGGCGCAGACCGAACCGAACGTCAACCTCGACGCCTTCCTCGCCACCCTCGACGCCGACACCCGCCAGTACATCCAGCTGTTGGTCGCCGGCGGGGCGCAGGGGATCGGCGGCAGGGGACAGAGCCTGCGGCTCTCGAACGCCCTGCGCCGCTTCCAGCCCTTCGTCCACTACGTCGCCAAGCTCAACAAGGCGATCGCCGCCCGCCACGTGGCGCTCTCGCGGGTGATCCACGACTTCGGCCAGCTGACCGGCGAGCTCTCCCAGCACGACGCGCAGATCCGCCGGTTCGTCACCTCCTCCGACGCGGCGCTTGGCAACTTCGCCAACCAGCAGGCGGCGATCCAGGACGCGCTCGAACGCTTCCCGGGGGCGCTGCGGGCGGCGAACCAGGGCTTCGCCAGCTCCGATCGCTTCTCCAAGGTCGCCTACCCGTCGCTGACCAAGCTGCTGCCGCAGACCGCGGCGCTGACCCCGGCCTTCAAGTCGACCACCCAGCTGTTCAAGCAGACGACGGCGCCGATCCGCGACGGGGTCCGCCCCTTCACCCGCGAAATCCGGCCGCTGCTCACCCACGGCGCGGAAGCTGCCGAGCCGTTCGAAAAGTCGGTGCGCAACTTCGGCCACAGCCTCGGCGGCCTCAACTCGCTGACGAACCAGCTCGCCTACAAGCCGAAGGGCGGCGAGAGCACCCTCTTCTACCTCGCCTGGCTGAACCACGACTTCAACGCCGCCTTCAACCTGCAGGACGGGGCGGGCCCGATCCTGCGGGCGACGCTGCTGACCAGCTGCACGGGTGCCGACCTCGGCTTCGGCTTCGTCGCGATCGAAACCGCCAAGGGCCACAAGTTCCTCCAGACGCTGCTGGAAATGGTCGGCTTCCCGCGGCAGGGCGAAATCCCGGTCAACTTCGCAGCAAACCCCGAACGGCAGGAAGCCCCCGGCACCTGCGCCTACACGGAAAAATGAGCAAGCGCGCGCCCAGCACCACGCAACTCCTGATCATCACGGCCTTCGCGCTGTCGTGCTTCGGGATCCTGCTCTTCCTCTGGGTCACCTTCGGCGGGCCGACGCCGTTCCGGGCCAAGCCCTACCAGGTGAAGATCCCCTTCAACGAGGCGACCCAGCTGGCGCAGCAGTCGGACGTCCGCATCTCCGGCGTCAACGTCGGCAAAGTCCAGGGGATCGAACTGGCGCCGAACCGCAAACAGGCGCTGGCGATCGTCGACATCGAAAACCAGTACGCGCCGCTGCCCGAGGACACCCGGGCGATGCTGCGGACCAAGACGCTGCTGGGCGAGACCTACATCGAACTGACGCCCGGCTCGAACCGGGCCAAGACCCTGGAGGACGGCGCGATGCTGCCCTCGGCGAACATTGCCAAGTCGGTCCAGCTCGACGAGATCTTCCGCACCTTCGACGCCAAGACCCGCGCCGCTTTCCAGGCCTGGCAGCAGGAAGCGGCGGTCGCGATCGAGGGCCAGGGGCAGAACCTCTCCTACGCGATCGGCGAATTCGAACCGACCTTCACCGAGTTCGAACGGCTCTTCCGCACCCTCGACAGCCAGCGGCTCGCGGTCTCGCAGCTGTTCAGCAACGGCGCCACCACCTTCCGGGCGCTGCGCGGCCGCGAAGGCGAGCTGGCCGACCTGATCCGCAACTCGAACGCGGTCTTCAGTACCACCGCGCGGCGCAACCGCGACATCGAAGCGCTGTTCCGCGCCTTCCCGACCTTCCTCGACGAGTCGAAGCTGACCCTGGCCGACCTGCGCACCTTCTCCGAAAACGCCGACCCGCTGATGCGCCAGCTGGTGCCGGCGGCCGAACAGCTCTCGCCGACCCTGATCGCATTCGCCAAGCTGGCACCGGAAGCGCGCGACTTCTTCAACGCGCTGGGCGAAGTCAACGCCCTGGCGCCGACCGGTCTGGCGGCCTTCCGCAAGCTCTTCCGCGACGAGTTCCCGCCGCTGTTGCGGGCGCTCGACCCGTTCATCCGCAACCTCAACCCGCTGCTGGTCGGCTTCGACCTCTACAAGAGCGAGATCACCTCCTTCTTCGCCAACTTCGCGGCGACCTTCAACGGCCTGCTGCCGAAGGAAAGCGAAAGCGAAAAAGTGCGCCCGCACTACCTGCGGGTGATCGGGCCGATGAACCCCGAAACCCTCGCCTCCTATCCGAGCCGCCTGGCGATCAACCGCACCAGCGCCTACAGCCCGCCGCGCTGGGCCGAACTGCTGAAGTCGGGCTCGCTGCCGAGCTTCGGCACCCAGCAGTGCAGCGCCGGGCTGACCGCGACCCTGCCCTCCGAACCGTGGAAGTCGAAAGCGCTCCAGGAACGGACCAAAGGCGGGAGCGAAGACGAAGCGAAGGCGTTGTTCGAAAACATCAAGAAATACGCCTTCGCCGAACAGAACAGCACCAGCTCGATCGGCGCCCCCGCCTGCACCCAGCAGGCGCCCTTCAAGCCGATCTACGGCGGCGGCCCGGCGACCACCTACCAGCGCACCTTCGAACAGCCGCAGCCGTAGATCGGGACTGCTTCAGGCGCGCTCGTAGGTGAGGATCTGGACGCCGGCGCCGACCGTTCTGGCGTCGGCGAGCTTCAGCGGTCGCTTGCCGGAGGCGGCGAAGAGACGCTTGCCGCTGCCGAGCACGACCGGGAAGAGCATCAGCCGCAGCTCGTCGAGCAGGTCGTGCTCGAGCAGGCCCTGGGCCAGGGTGGCGGAGCCGGCGACGAGGATGACGCCGTCGACCTCGTCCTTGACCCGGCGCATCTCGGCGGCGAAATCGCCGTCGAGGACGGTGGTGGCCTGCCAGCTCGGATCCCGCAGGGTCTTCGAGTAGACGTACTTCGGCATCGTGTTGATCTGCTTGGCGAACTCGCCCATCACCGGATCGCCTTCGCGCTCGGGCCAGGCGGCGGCGAAGCCCTCGTAGGTCCTGCGGCCGAACAGCTGCGCCTCGGCCTCGAACACCTCGTCGAGCTTGAACTTGTCGCCCTCGGCGCCGCGGTCGATCTCGAAGGTCCAGCCGCCGTGCTCGAAGTCCTCCGAGCCGCCGGGGTCCTCGATCACGCCATCCAGGGAGATGAACTCGGTTACGACGATCCTGCCCATGACTTCCTCCTTGCGCTGGGTTGCGGTTCTGCCAGGGCGACGAACGGGACGGCGCGAAATCGACACAAAGGATGAAAGTTTCTCGATCAGGACCCTGAGACGGCCGATCCGGTTGGTAGGAACCGCGCCTCGGATACCGATGGAGGCCCACCGCGCATACGAGCGCTACGAGCGCAGCAACGAGGTGGCCGAGGGCCACTCCCCTCGCCACGCCACCGGCGCCGCCTTCGCGGTCGCGGTGATGGCCGCCTTCCTCGCGGTCTCGGCCTTCCTCGCCAACAAGGCGGTGAAGGAGGTGATCACCGGCGAGACCCACCGCGCCGACGCCACCTCGCGGCTGGAGAGCAATCTGCTGAAGACCGACGTGATCGAGGGCAACGCCGACATCTTCCGCGTCCTCGGCTCCGGCGGCGGCGCGGAGGCCGAGGCTGCGGCGGCGGCGCGCCGCCACGAGGCCCGGGTCGAGAAGGAGCTCGCCCCGGCCGACGCCCGCCTGCGCGACGAGATCCACGGCGACGAACACCACGTCGAGGCCTACGAGGACAAGCACCTCTCCTTCGAGCTCGCCGAGGTCGGGCTCGAGGTCGGCATCGTCCTCGCCTCGGTCTCGATCATCGTCCGTCGCCGCTGGCTGCTCGGCATCGGCAGCGCCGTCGGTGCCGCCGGCGTGGTGGCGCTGGCGGTCGGCCTGCTGGTCTAGTGGGGGGGGCGACGGGGCCCGAGCGAACGATCCTCGATGAAGGAGGCATGACCCACAAATAGGACACTTAACCTACATATAGAACACCTGATCTATATTTAGGGCATGAACGTCGGTAAGCCCTACATCGCAATCTCGGCGACGATCGACACCGAATTGCTGGTAGCGCTCGTTGGTTCGCGCGAAGCTCGCAGCGGTCGCCAGCTAGCCGAGGAAATCGGACGCTCTCCCACCGGGGTGCAACACGCCCTGGACCGGCTTGTGAGCGAAGGGCTGGTCCACCGGGTCAGCGCCGGACGGGCCTTCCTCTACACCCTCAACTTTGACCATCTCCTGGCCCAAGCCGTCCAGGAGATGGCCGGCGCGCGAGCGGAGCTCGTTCGCAGGCTCCGACAGCGGGTGATGCGCTGGAAGACCGAGCCCCGCCATCTCTCGCTTTTCGGCAGCGCGGCGAGAGGAGACGGAGACGCAGAAAGCGACGTCGACCTCTTCCTCGTCCGTCCCGTCGGAGTCGACTCCGAAGACGAGTCGTGGCGCAAGCAGGTTGAGCAACTCGCCGAGAAGATTCATATATGGACCGGAAACAACGCAGGCATCGTCGAGCTGGGAGAGAAGCAGCTGTCCGGACTGCGTCGTCGCCGGCCGCCGGCCCTGCGTGAGCTCGATCGGGACGCGATCGACATCGCCGGAACGCCTGTCCGCAAGCTGTTGAAGAAATGATGGCGCGAAAGAGCGGCAGAACCCAGAGCTGCGGAGTGCGCGAGGCGCGGCAGCGGCTGGACCAAGCGAGGAGCCACCTCGAGGTAGCCACGCTGGTGGGCGACACTGACGACGCAAGTCTCGAGTACGCAGGTGTCGCTGCGTCCGTCGCGATCCTCGGAGGAATCGCGGCGGCCGACGCCGCTTGCTGTGCGGCCCTGAAACAGCGATCACGATCCGACAACCACCAGGATGCCGCGAGGCTGCTCGCGAATATCGAACCCGGAGGCAAAGCGGCTGCAGCGAAACTGAGCCAGCTGATCAGCCTCAAGGACACCGCGCACTACGGTTTCCTCAACGTCAGCAACTCGCAGCTGAAAAAGGCGATCCGCCAGGCGAATCATCTCGTCGGCTTCGCAGAGCAGGTCGTGCTCCGCACCTAGTAGCGCGGCGCGATCGCGCTTCCGGCGCTACCGTTTCGGAATGGAACGGGACGCCGCCCTGGAGACCGTGTTCCTGCCGGTGCGGCCGCCGAGCACCTTCGAGGAGACCGTCGAGCGGCTGGGGACGGCGATCCGCCTCGGTCTGCTGGCACCGGGCAGTCAGCTGCCACCGGAGCGCGAGCTGGCGCGGCGGCTGCGGATCTCGCGCTCGACGCTGCGCCAGGCGCTGACGACCCTGGTCCAGAGCGGGCACCTGGTCTCGCTGCGGGGCCGCAAGGGCGGGACCTTCGTCGCCGAGCAGCCGCCGCTCGCCGAGCGCGGCGGCGAGGCGCTCGACCAGGGCGCCTGGGCGGTGCTCGACTACCGGGTCGCGATCGAGTGCGGGGCGGCGCTGCTGGCCGCCGAGCGCGGCGGCGAGGACCTCGAGCGGCTCGAGGCGCTGGCCGAGAAGATGGGCAGCGAGCTCGAGGACTTCGAGGAGTACCGGCGCACCGACGTGCGCTTCCACATCGGCCTCGCCGAGGCGGCCGGGTCGCCGCGGCTGATCGGGGCGATGACCGACGTGCAGGCGCAGATGACCGACCTGATCACCCAGATCGCACACCCGGCCGAGGTGCTGGCGCAATCGAACGAGCAGCACCGCCGCCTGGTCAAGGCCCTGCGCAAGGGTGACTCGAGCCGCGCGGTGAAGATCGTCCGCGAGCACCTCGAGGGGACCGAGCACATCCTCGCCGGCCTGCTGCCCGCCCGGCTGCCGGCGACCGCGCTGGCCGCCTAACCCCCGCCGCGCACCCGCCGCGAAATTCGCCGGCGCGCCATTGACAGGGATCCGACCGCCGGTCTAGGCTCGCCCTGATCCGTTAGGTCGGGTCACCACACCTTTAGCTCGTCAGGTTCGGAAGCTCAGGAGGAGGCGGCATGGAGCGCAGCGTTTCGACCCAAGACCATGACGAACAGCGGCTCGCGGAACTCGGTTACAAACAGTCACTGAACCGGGCCTGGAGCAGCTTCTCGAATTTCGCGATCTCGTTCACGATCATCTCGGTTCTCGCCGGCTGCTTCACGACCTACTTCGTCGCCTGGAACAGCGGCGGCCCGATCGCGATCTCCTGGGGGTGGCCGATCATCTGCGGCCTGATCCTCCTGGTCGCCTTCTCGATGTCGGAACTGGTCTCCAAGTACCCGACCGCCGGCGGCATCTATTACTGGTCCTCTGACCTCGGCGGAAAGGCCTGGGGCTGGTTCACCGGCTGGTTCAACCTGATCGGCCTGGTCGGGATCATCGCCTCGGTCGTCTACGCCTCGGCCCAGTTCCTCTACGCGCTGCTGAGCCTGTACGGGCTCGACCTCGGCTTCGTCAACTTCGCCGACGGCGACCACGTGCTGCTCGAGACCTTCGGCCTCTTCACCGTCATCCTCGCGGTTCACTCGCTGATCAACATCTACTCCTCGCCACTGGTGGCGAGGTTGAACAACATCTCGGTCGGCTGGCATGTGCTGGGCGTCGCGGTGATCATCGCGATCCTGATCTTCGTCCCCTCCGACCACCAGAGCGTCAGCTTCGTCTTCGGCCACACGATCAACAACACCGGCTTCGGCGACGGCATGTTCTGGTTCTACGTGCTGCCGCTCGGGTTCCTGCTGACGATGTACACGCAGACCGGATACGACGCCTCGGCCCACATCAGCGAGGAGACCAGGGGCGCCTCTATCGGCGCCGCCAAGGGGGTCTGGCGGTCGGTCTTCTGGGCCGGCGCGATCGGCTGGCTGGTACTGCTGGCAATCACCTTCGCGGCGACCAACACCGGCTTCATCAACGACGCCGAAAACGGGATCGGCCTTGGCTCCTCGCTGGCGATCTTCGACAGCGCCCTCGATCCGTGGGCGGCGAAGATGGTGATCCTGATCGCCACCGTCGGCCAGCTGTTCTGCGGGATGTCGTGCCTGACCAGCGCCTCGCGGATGAACTACGCCTTCTCGCGCGACCGCGCCGTGCCCGGTCACCAGCTCTGGACCCGGCTGAACCACCACCGCATCCCCCACCTCTCGGTCCTCTTCATGGCGTTCATCGCCTGGCTGGTCACCCTGCCGGCGCTGGTCGGCGACGCGAACAACTACACCTACGCGTTCGTCGCGGTCGTCTCGATCGCGGTGATCGGTCTCTACATCGCCTACGTGATCCCGGTCTACCTGCGCTGGCGCCAGGGCGACCGCTTCCAACCCGGGCCGTGGAACCTCGGCCGCAAGTACAAGTGGGTGAATCCCGCCGCGGTGGTGTGGGTGATCATCTGCGTGATCATCTTCAGCCTCCCGACCGCGCCGATCGCGGTGCCGTGGAATGCGGAATTCGACTGGAAGTACTTCAACTACGCGCCGCTCACGGTCCTCGTCGTGATCGTCGCGGTTGGACTCTGGTGGCTGCTGAGCGCCCGCCGCAGCTTCAGTGGCCCGATCCGCGAGGTCGAAATCGAGGAAGAGATCGGGCCGCCGCCGCCGCTGCCGGAGGCACCGTGAGGGCGGCCGCCCCGTAACGTTCCCGGCGTGACGCTTGCAGAGCTCGAGAAGGCGGTCGGCGCCGGCGCGGTGGACACCGTGCTGCTGGCGATCGCCGACATGGAGGGCCGCCTGCAGGGCAAGCGGCTGACCGCCTCGCACTTCCTCGGCGAGGTGCTCGAGCGCGGCGCCGAGGGCTGCAACTACCTGCTCGCGGTCGACGTCGAGATGGCGACGGTCGCCGGCTACGCGATGTCCTCGTGGGAGACCGGCTACGGCGACTTCCGCATGGTGCCCGACCTCGGGACGCTGCGGATGGTGCCGTGGCTGCCGGGGACGGCGATGCTGCTCGCCGACCTCGAGTGGGACGACGGGCGCGAAGTCGTCGCCTCGCCGCGCCAGATCCTGCGCCGCCAGTTACACCGGCTGGCCGAGCGTGGACTGGCCGCCAACGCCGCTACCGAGCTCGAGTTCATCGTCTTCCGCGACAGCTACGAGGAGGCCTGGAAGCGCGGCTTCCATGACCTCTCGCCGGCGAATCTCTACAACGTCGACTACTCCCTGCTCGGCACCGCCCGGGTCGAGCCGCTGATCCGGCGGATCCGCAACGAGATGGTCGGCGCCGGCCTGCAGGTCGAGAACTCGAAGGGCGAGTGCAACTTCGGACAGCACGAGATCAACTTCCGCTACGCCGACGCGCTCGCCACCGCCGACGGCCACGCGATCTACAAGAACGGCGCCAAGGAGATCGCCGCCCAGGAGGGCTGCTCGATCACCTTCATGGCCAAGTACAACGAGCGCGAGGGCAACTCCTGCCACGTCCACATCTCGCTCTGCCGCGAGGACGGCAGCAACGCCTTCGCCGCCGACCGGCAGCTGTTCGAGCGCTTCCTCGCCGGTCAGCTCGCCTGCATGGAGCAGCTGACCCTGCTCTACGCGCCGCACGTCAACTCCTACAAGCGCTTCGCGCCCGGCTCCTTCGCCCCGACCGCGATCGCCTGGGGGCGCGACAACCGGACCTGCTCGCTGCGGGTGGTCGGCGAGGGCGAGTCGCTGCGGGTCGAGAACCGGCTGCCGGGCGCCGACGTCAATCCCTACCTGGCGCTGAGCGCGCTGATCGCCGCCGGCCTGCACGGGATCGACGAGGAGCTCTCGCCCGAGCCGGTCTTCGAGGGCAACGCGTATGAGTCCGACAAGCCGCGGGTGCCGCGCAACCTCTACGCGGCGCGCGACGCCTTCGCCGCCAGCGAGGTCGCGGCGGCGGCGTTCGGCGCCGAGGTGGTCGAGCACTACCTGAACCGGGCCGAGGTCGAGATCGAGGCCTTCGAGGCGGCGGTGACGGACTGGGAGCGGTACCGCGGGTTCGAGCGGCTGTGATGAGCCAGAGCGGGGCGAGCCCGCCGCCGGCGATCGGCATCTGCGCCGCGGTCGAGCAGGTCTCCTGGGGCGTCTGGAACGAGTACGAGGTGACGCTGGCCCCGCGCAGCTACGTGGGCGCGGTCCAGCGGGCCGGCGGGCTGGCGATCGTGCTGCCGCCCGACGAGGCCGCGGTGGCCGACCCCGACCTGTGGCTCGACCGGGTCGACGGGCTGATCCTGGCGGGCGGCGCCGACCTCGACCCCAGCAGCTACGGCGCCGAGCCGCACGTCGAGACGCGCGGCACCTGGCCCGACCGCGACCGCTTCGAGATCGCGCTGGCGCGGGCGGCGATCGAGCGCGACATGCCGCTGCTGGGGATCTGCCGCGGCATGCAGCTGCTCAACGTCGCCCTCGGCGGCAGCCTCGACCAGCACCTGCCCGATTCGGTCGGGCACGGGATCCACCGCGCGGTTTCCGGCACCTTCGGCGAGCATCACGTGCGGCTCGCGCCCGACTCGCTCGCCTGCGCCGCCGCCGGCGTCGAGGGCTTCGTCGTCTGGTCGCACCACCACCAGGGCGTCGAGCGGGTGGGGGAGGGGCTGCGGGTCAGCGGCTGGTCGGTCGACGACGACCTGGTCGAGGCGATCGAGCTCCCCGACAGGCGCTTCGCGCTCGGCGTCGTCTGGCACCCCGAGGAGGATCCCGAGAGCACCGTGATCGCCGCGCTGGTCGACGCGGCCCGCGCCGCGACTCCCTCCAGCGCGAGCGCCGCCCCCCGTCCAGCTGTTCCTTTTGCCCGACAGGTGGACAAAAGGAACAGCTCGGGATGAGTGCGATCGAGGTGATCGAGCCGGCGACCGAGCGGGTGATGGCGACGCTGCCGCGGGCCGGGGCGGAGGAGGTGGACGCCGCGGTTGCCGCGGCAAGAGCCGCCTTCCCGGCCTGGCGGGCGCTGGCGCCGGCCGACCGGACGCTGGTCCTGCGGCGGCTGGCGGAGGCGATCGACTCCGAGCGCGAGGAGCTGGCCCGGCTCGAGGCGCGGAACGCCGGCAAGCCGATCGGGGACGCCCGCGGCGAGATCGGGATGGTGGTCGAGACCTTCCACTACTACGCCGGGGCGCCGGAGCGGCTGCTGGGGCAGACGATCCCGGTCGCCGGCGGCGTCGACATGACCTTCCGCGAGCCGCTCGGGGTCGTCGGCCTGATCGTTCCTTGGAACTTCCCGCTGACGATCGCCGCCTGGAAGCTGGCGCCGGCGCTCGCCGCCGGCAACTGCGTGGTCCTCAAGCCGGCCGAGCTGACGCCGCTGACCGCGCTCGAGCTGCAGCGGATCGGGCGCGAGGCGGGGCTGCCGGAGGGGGTGCTGAGCGTGGTCGCCGGGCCGGGCAGCGTCTGCGGGCAGCGGCTGGTCGAGCATCCCGACGTCGCCAAGATCGCCTTCACCGGCTCGACCGAGGTCGGCCGCGGGATCGCGGCCGGGGCCGCGGCGACGATCAAGAGGGTGACGCTCGAGCTCGGCGGCAAGTCGGCCAACCTGATCTTCGCCGACGCCGACCTCGAGGCCGCCGCCGCGGCGGCTCCGGGCGCGGTCTTCGGCAACGCCGGCCAGGACTGCTGCGCCCGCTCGCGGATCCTGGTCGAGCGGACGGCGCTCGACGACTTCATGGCGGCGCTGGCGCCGCGGGTCGAGGCGATCGCCGTCGGCGACCCGCTGGCCGAGTCGACCGAGATGGGCCCGCTGATCTCGGCCGGCCAGCGCGAGAGCGTCGCGAGCTTCGTGCCGGAGGACGCGCCGGTGGCGATCCAGGGCAGCGCCCCCGCCGGACCCGGCTACTGGTTCCCGCCCACCGTGCTGGCGCCGGTCGGCAACGACGAGCGCCCGGCCCGCGAGGAGATCTTCGGCCCGGTCGCCTGCGTGATCCCCTTCGAGGGCGAGGAGGAGGCGGTGCGGCTCGCCAACGAGACGATCTACGGGCTCTCGGGCTCGGTCTGGACCGGCGACGGGGCGCGGGCGCTGCGGGTCGCGCGGGCGATCGAGACCGGCGTCATCTCGATCAACTCGAACACCTCGGTGCGGGTCGCAACTCCGTTCGGCGGTTTCAAGCAGTCGGGCGTCGGCCGCGAGCTCGGCCCCGACGCGCTCGACCACTACACCGAGCTGAAGAACGTCTACTACGCGACCGGGGAGAGCTGAGATGGCTGGACGACTGGAGGGCAAGGTCTGCGTCATCACCGGCGCGGCGAGCGGGATCGGCGCCACCACGGCGCGGCTGTTCGCGGCCGAGGGCGCACGGGTGGTGGGGATCGACCTCGACGCCGAGCAGGCGGTCGGAGCGCTGACGATCGCCGCCGACGTCGCCGACGAGGACCAGGTCCGCGCCGCCCTCGCCGAGGCCCGCGAGCAGATGGGCCGCGTCGACGTGCTGATGAACAACGCCGGCATCAACCCGAGCGACGACGGCTCGGTGCTCGACACCACCCTCGAGACCTGGCAGCGGGTCCAGGACGTCAACCTGAGGGGCGTCTTCCTCTGCTGCAAGCACGGCATCCCGCACCTGCTCGAGGCCGGCGGCGGCTCGGTGATCAACGTCGCCTCTTTCGTCGCGGTGCTCGGCGCCGCCGTCTCGCAGGGCTCCTACACCGCCTCCAAGGGCGCCGTCCTCTCCCTCTCGCGCGAGCTCGGCGTCGAGTTCGCCGACCGCGGCGTCCGCGTCAACGCCCTCTGCCCGGGCCCGGTCAACACGCCCCTGCTCGAAGAGCTCTTCGCCAAGGACCCCGAGCGCGCCGCCAAGCGCCTGGTCCACATCCCGATGGGCCGCTTCGGCGAGCCCGAGGAGATCGCCAAGGCCGCCCTCTTCCTCGCCAGCGACGACTCCAGCTTCGTCACCGCCTCGACCTTTCTCGTCGACGGCGGCCTCTCCGGCGCCTATTTGACGCCGGGGCAGGTCGGCTGAGGGCGTTCGTCGTTTGTCGCCCTCTGGTTGACAAACGACGAACGCGGTGGGGAATTACCCCGCCTGCCCCAGCCAGCGGCCGCACAGCTCGCGGCCGAGCTGGTTGAAGGCGTCGATCTTCTCGCTGGTCTCGGCGCCGAGCGCGGCGGGGTCGAGGCCGATCCGGACCGCGTCGGGGTCGGAGCGGTAGTCGTCGATCCAGGCCGCCGCGTCGGCGGCGCTGACCTCCGGGTGGAACTGGATCGCCCAGGCGCGCTCGCCGACGCGCGCCGCCTGCAGGCAGACGTCGCTGCTGGCGAGGGGAACGGCGTCGGGCGGCAGCGTGAACTCGTAGCTGTGCCATTGGAAGGCCTCGAAGCCGGGCGCCAGCGGGGCCAGCAGGGGGTCGCGGCGCCCCTCGGCGCTCAGCGCGACCGGGTGCCAGCCGATCTCGGGCCGCGTGGCGCGGCGGGCCGACGCGCCGGCTGCCTCGGCGACCAACTGGCCGCCGAGGCAGAGGCCGAGCAGCGGGGTGCCGCGCTCGATCAGTCCGCGGAGCAGGCGGTCCTCCTCGGCGAGCCAGGGGTGGCGGTCCCGCTGGTCGGCATTCATCGCGCCGCCCAGGACCAGGACGGCGTCGTAGCCATGGGGGTCGGCCGGCGGCTCGGCGACCTCGGGCAGCAGCCACTCGTCCAGGGCGTGGCCGGCGTCCGCGATCGCTTCCGCGAAGACGCCGGGACCGGCTTCGGGCTGGTGGACGATCGCGAGGACGCGCACGGCGGGACTCCTATTCGGGGGCCGGGACCTGGGAGGCCATCTGCGCATGGCCGGCGGCGCTGGGATGGATGCCGGTGTCGCCGCTGATCACCCAGGGCGGCCCGGACGGGACCGGCCCGGCGCAGAAGGAGAAGGGATCGAGGACTTCGAGCTCGTCCTGGGTCGGTTCGCTCTGCACGCTCGGCCCGTCGACCTCGAGGCCGAGGCGCGAGCAGCTGAAGTTCGACGGGTACACCGGTTCGACGCTGACCCCGACGTTGAAGTGGGGCGGCGAGACGACCTGCAGGCGTTGGGGGCTCACTTCGCCCGCGACCTTGGCGATTTCGCGGTCGAGCAGCTGGCCCATCTCGGCGATCTGGGTCGAGGTGTAGGCGAGCGCCACCGAGGGCACCGTGAGCGGGTACTGCATCAGGTAGATCGTCGCCTGCGTGTGTTCGACCAGGTCGGCGTAGAGCTTGCGCAGGTTCGTCTGCAGCTCGACTTTCGCGAACGCGTTTTCGACGCATTCGGCGAAGTTGCCGAAGACGTCGGCGTAGATCGCGCAGCGCATGTTGTCGGTGCCGAAGAGGACTTCGGAGAGCAGCGGGTTGGCGCCGATCGTCATCAGCACGTAGTCGGGGTCTTCGGACTCGATCTGCGCGGTCTTTTCGTGCAGGATCCCGCCCGGCGCCCATTCCTTCGGTTCGGAGCCGCTGATCGCCAGGTTCTCGTAGTTGGTGATCCCGTACCGGTTCGCCCACTGCGCCGCCCAGGAGACGTTGTTGGCGAGGCCGTAGTCGGGCGCGTACTCGAAGGCCTTCGAGCTGTTGGTGAGGATTTCCGAGTTCGAGGAGCAGGCGTCGTTGTAGGGCGGGCCGGCCGGGCGGCAGAGCGCCAGCGCCGGCAGCGGCCACGCTTCGCCGTTGCCGTAGTAGCCGAAGCCGGCGGTTACCGAGTCGCCCATCGCCCGCACGACGACCCCCGAGGGCGGGCCGACGAAGATCTGCACCGGCGCCGGCACCTCGGTTTCGCCGGCCGCCGCCGCGGAGATCGCCCCGACGTCGCTGGGGCGGCCGCGCAGCACCAGGCCGGTGGCGCCGCGGTAGCTCGGCGGCGCCTGGTAGAGCAGGCGCCCGTGGCGGATCCGCGCCCGCCCGGCACCCGGTTTGATCGCGACCCGCCAGCGGACCGCCGCGGTGCAGGCGGGCAGGGGAATCGAGAGCGAGCGACCGTGGCCGACCCGCAGCCGCGGCACCGAGCTGCAGAGGCGACCGTTGCCCGGCGCCAGCAGCGCCGGCGCCGGCGCGGTCTGGTCACGCGAGACCAGCTCCGGCCTGCCGTCTTCGTTGACGTCGAGGATCCCGCCCGCCTTCACCTCGACCCGGAGCCCGCCGCGAACCTGCCGCGCCAGCGCCGGGGTGAGGCCGACCCGGTGGACGAAGGTGAAGCGCCGCCGCCGCTCGCCGATCCGCAGCAGGCCGGCGCCGACCCGCTCGTGCAGGACGAACGATGCGACGGCGCGGCTGCCCGGCTGGCGCAGCCGCACGGTCAGCGGCATCACCCGTCCCGAGAAGTGAATCGGGTAGTGGACCGGGACCAGGAGCGCGGCGCCGCCCTGCGCGGTCGGGGCCGAGAGGGTGACGTGCCCGATCTGCACCCGGGCCGGTGGCCGGTGATGCGGATGGCGCGGCTTCGCCCCGGCCGGCGCGGCGGCGAGCAGCGCCACCGCCGCGAGCGCGCCGAGCAGCCAGCCGCGGTCGAGGCGAGCGGTCACGGCTTTCCCTTCTGGAACAGCCAGCGCTGGAAGAACGGACCCAGGTTCCTGCCGGAGATCCGCTCGGCGAGGGCGATGAACTGGTCGGTGTCGCCGTTGCCGTGGCGGTTCACGCTGGCCCAGCGCCGCAGCGTCCGCAGCATCGGCCGGGTCCCGATCTTCTCGCGCAGCGCCTGCAGGGTCATCGCCCCGCGAACGTACACCGAGGGCCCGAACAGGTGCTTCGGCGAGCCGGGCCGCCCGGTCGGCGGGTTCCAGAACTTCGCGTTCGAGGCCGGGACGCGGCGCAGCTTGCGGAAGATCGCCGCCGCGCTGCGGCGCCCGTGGCGCTCGGCGTAGTACCACTCGGTCCAGGTCGCGAAGCCCTCGTTGAGCCAGATGTCGGGCCACCGCTCGAGTCCGACCGAGTCGCCGAACCACTGGTGGGCGGTCTCGTGGACGACCGTGGTCAGGTCGGGGACGTAGGGGTAGATCGGCCGGCTCTGGGTCTCGAGCGCGTAGCCGAGCCCGGGCGCGTCGTCGACGATCGAGCCGGCGGCGTCGAAGGGGTAGGGACCGTAGAGCGAGCTCTCGAAGCGGACGATCTCGGGCAGGTGCGAGAGCACCTTGCGGGAGCGCTTGGCGAGCTTCGGGTCGAGGATCGTCCAGCCGGGGCGGCCGGCGATCGGGGTGTGGACGAGCTTGCCGCGGCCGATGTCGACCACCGCCAGGTAGGGGGCCATCGGGGCGTCTTCGAGCCACTGGAAGTTGGTGCGGCCGGCTTCGCGGCGGACCTTCAGCAGGCGCCCGTTCGAGACCGCGGTGAGGCCGCGGGGAACGATCAGCTCGGCGGCGAAGCTGGCCTTGTCGCGGGGGACGTTGTTGCAGGGGAGCCAGGCGGCGGTGCCCTCCGGCTCGCCGACCGCGAGCGCCCCGTCGGCGGTCGGGTACCAGCCCTCGGACGAGCCGTCTTCGTCGACCAGGGTGCGCGGCCGCCCGCCGTAGTAGGCGGTCAGCTTGAACCGCTGCCCGCGCGGGATCGGGTCGAGCAGGTGGACGACGAGCTTGTCGTGGCCGCGGTTGAAGTCCTGGCCGCCGCCGTCGACCTTGACCTGGCTGACGGTGAGCCCGTCGAGGTCGAGCGTGAGGCGCTCGAGCCGGGCCCGCGCTCGGGCCCGCATCGTCATTACCGCCTTGATCGTTCCCGCCCGCGAGTAGACGAGGCGGACGTGGTAGTGGAGGGCGTCGTAGCCGCTGTCGCCGGCGTGAGGGAAGAACGGTTCCTCACCAGCCTTCGGAGCGGCGCCGGCGGTGGCCGTTGAGGTCGCGACGACGGTCAGCGCCAGCGCCAGCGCGCCGAGCAGGGGACGGAGGAGCCTGACGCTTCGCAAGCGCCCATTCTATTTGCCGCCGACCCGCCCTCCATAGAATCGTCCGGTGGCGCTGACCGAGTTCGGCATCTGGGCGAGCAAACGAGTTCTCGGCGACGACGGACCCGAGGCGGCCCGGTTGCTCGAGGAGCTCGGCTTCGGCGCCCTCTGGGTCGGCGGCTCCCCGGGCCTCAGCGACCTGCGGCCGCTGCTCGAGGCGACCGAGACGCTGACCGTCGCCACCAGCATCGCCAACGTCTGGCGCTACGACGCGGCGCAGATGGCGGCCGACTGGGAGCGCCTCGAGCGCGACTTCCCCGGCCGTGCCCTGGCCGGGATCGGCGCCGGCCACCCCGAGCAGGACGGCGATTACAGCAAGCCGTTCAGCGCCGTCAGCGGCTACCTCGACCGGCTCGACGAAGCCGGCGGGCCGCCGGTCGAGCGGCGGCTGCTGGCGGCGCTGGCGCCGCGGATGATCGACCTCGCCGCCTCGCGCGCCGCCGGCTCGATCCCCTACTTCGTTCCCGTCGGTCACACCCGGTTCTCGCGCCAGCGGCTCGGCGAGGGACCGCTGCTGGCGCCGGAGATGGCCTGTGTGCTCGACGAGGACGAGGAGCGCGGCCGGGCCAGGGCGCGCGGGTTCGCCGAGCTCTACCTGGGCCTCGCCAACTATCGCAATGCGGTGCTGCGCGGCGGCTTCGAGGAGGCCGACCTCGAAGCCGGCGGCTCCGACCGGATGATCGACGCCGTCGTCCCGCACGGCTCGGCCGAGCGGATCGCCGCCGCCGCCCGCGCCCACCTCGAGGCCGGCGCCGACCACGTCGCCCTGCAACCCGCCGCGACCGACGGCCTGCCGCGCGCCGAGTGGACGGCGCTCGCCGCGGCGCTGATCGCGTGAGCGCGATGGAGGGCATGGTCGAGCTCGAAGGCGGCGCCTTCTTGATGGGGACCGACGACCGCGAGGGCTACCCGCAGGACGGCGAGGGCCCGGTCCGCGAGGTCGTCGTCGAACCCTTCGCGATCGACCCCCACGCGGTCAGCAACGAGCGCTTCGCCGCCTTCGTCGCCGCCACCGGCCACGTCACCGAGGCCGAGCGCTTCGGCTGGTCCTTCGTCTTCGCCGGCCTGCTGCCCGCCGACTTCCCGGAGACCCGGGCGCTGGTCGGGGCGCAATGGTGGCGCCAGGTGTTCGAAGCCGACTGGCGCCGGCCCGAGGGGCCCGGCTCCTCGCTCGCGGGCCGTGAGCAGCACCCGGTCGTGCACGTCTCCTGGAACGACGCGCGCGCCTTCTGCGCCTGGTCGGGGACGCGCCTGCCGAGGGAGGCCGAGTGGGAGTTCGCCGCCCGCGGCGGCCTGGTCCAGAAGCGCTTCCCCTGGGGCGACGAGCTGGAGCCCGGCGGCGAGCACCGGATGAACGTCTGGCAGGGCAGCTTCCCCGACCGCAACACCGAAGCCGACGGCTACTTCGGCACCGCCCCGGTCGACGCCTTCCCGGCCAATGGCTACGGCCTCCACAACACCAGCGGCAACGTCTGGGAATGGTGCGAGGGCGACTTCCGCGATCCCCGCGGCGTCGTTCTCGGCAAAGCGATCCGCGGTGGCTCCTACCTCTGCCACCACTCCTACTGCAACCGCTACCGCGTCGCCGCCCGCACCTCGAACACCGCCGACAGCTCCTCCGGCAACACCGGCTTCCGCGTCGTCGCCGACCTCGGGTAGTTCAGCCTCGCACCCCGACGGGTAAGGGACGGATGTCCAAACCCGACAAGGAGGGATCGATCGCGATGAGCACGAGGACGGATAGAGGCGGAGTCGGAGGGATCTCCGTCGGAGGGATCCTGGTCATCATCGGCATCGTCCTGATGATCGTCTGGAGCTTCTGGATCGGTCTGATCATCCTGCTGATCGGGCTGATCGCCTTCGGCGGCTTCGCCCGCGGCAAGTGGTACTGAGGCGGGCGGCGAGCTAGAGCCCGAAGCGCGAGCGCGGGGTCTCGGGGACGAGATCGAGGTAATGGCGGTGCCGCGCGGACGCGTCGGTCATCGCTGAGATCCTAGGCCGATGGAGCTGCTGGACTCGGAGGTCCTGCTCGCGGGCCACGCGCTCGACCTCGCCCGCAAGACCTATCGCCGCGAGGACGGGACGGTCGTCGTCCGCGAGGTCGCCGAGCATCCCGGCTCGGTCGCGATCGTCGCCCACGACGAGCAGTTTGTCCACCTGGTCGCGCAGCCGCGCGAGGCGGTCGAGGAGGACCGCCTGCTCGAGATCCCGGCCGGCACCCTCGACGTCGACGAGGAGACGCCGCTCGAGTGCGCGCGGCGCGAGCTCGCCGAGGAGGCCGAGCTGCAGGCCTCCGAGTGGCGCCAGCTGCAGGTGATCTACACCAGCCCCGGGGTGCTCAGCGAGCGCGAGTGGATCTTCGCCGCCACCGGCCTCGCCCCGGCCAGCGGCGAGCGCGACGAGGACGAGCAGATCGAGATCGTGCGCCTGCCGATCGCCGAGATCCCGGCCGCCCTGCCGGAGATCCGCGACGCGAGCACCCTGATCGGCCTGCTGCTGCTGCTGCGCGAGCTCGGCTAGAGCGGGCTGGACTCCTGGGCCGACGGCCGCCGCGGGCCGGGTCGTGGATCGATCGTCTAGTCCGGTGGGACGCGGGCGCTGACGATCCAGGTCGAGGCCGGGCCGAGCACCCCGTCGGGGCCGTCGAACCGGGCCAGCGCCTCGCGGATTTCGGCCGCGATCGCCGGCCGGATCTCGTCGACCCGGTCGCCCCAGAGGCGCAGCACCTCGCCGGCCGGGCCGAGCGCCATCGTGAACTCGACCGCGGCGTCGAGGTCGTCGCCGAGCTTGATCGGCAGGTCGCAGCGCCGCAGCGTGATCTGCTCGAAGCCGGCCAGCTTCAGCTGCTCGGTCAGCGTGTCGGCGTTGGCCATCGAGAAGGGACCGGGGCCGCAGGTCGGCTCGTCGGTCTTCTCCGGGTGCTCGAGGTACTTCTCGACGACCAGCTCGGCCTGGTGGACCCAGTCGTTGTCGAGCTTGCGACGCCAGACGACGGCGCAGAGGGTCCCGCCGGGCCGCAGCGCGGCGCGGACGTTGCGCAGCGCCGCCACCGGGTTGGCGAAGAACATGATCCCCATCCGCGAGAAGGCGTAGTCGAAGGGTCCGCCGAGCTCGCCGCTCTGGACGTCGACCAGGCGGAACTCGACGTCGGCGGCGCCCGCCTCCGCCGCCTCGCGGCGGGCCATCTCGACGAACGGCTCGGCGACGTCGACCCCGAGCGCCCCGCCGCCGACCAGCTCGGCGAGGCGCCGGGTGGTGTCGCCGAAGCCGCACCCGAGGTCGAGGACGCGGTCGCCGGGCGCCGGCGGGTGGGCGGCGAGCGCCGCCTCGCCGTGGGCGCCGAGCCCCGCGGCGACGATCGGCCGGTAGCGGACGAAGAGCTCGAAGAGCGGCCCGCTCCAGGCCTCGACCGTCTCGGCGTTCTCGGCGGCGACCTGCGCCATCGACCCCTCCACGTCCGAGGCGGCGGCTAGGCCGCCGCCGCCTCGGGATCGGGCCGGACGATCACCGTGTCGGCGACCCTGATGATCTCGTCGGCCGGCAGCTCGGCGCGCGAGGCGTGCTCGCGAATCGCCTCCGGGCTGCTCGCCTGGTAGATGCACACCGTGCCGACCGTGCCGTCGCCCTCCTCGAGGGCGTAGCTGCGAATCCAGCGGATGTCGTCGGCCATCTGCTCGTCGCCGACCTCGGCCGAGCGTCGGGCCGCCTCCTCCAGCTCGGCCGGCGAGCGCCAGCCGCTGCGGCGAAGAATCACGTACGTATCCATGCTCTCTCCTCCTCCTGAACCAGCTCCAGATCGACCTCGCGGGGAGCCCTACGCGTTTCGAGCTGCTTCCGTTCGGCTCGCCGGGCGTCCTCGACGGCCCAGGCGAGCCGCTCGACCAGCAGCCGCCCGGAGTGCTCGGACTGCAGGTGGGCGGGAACCACATTCTCGCTGTAAACGACCTCGCCGGCGTCCCCGGCGTCGGTGACGATCAAAATCCGCGGCATCTCGGTCCTCCTCTCGACGTGTCCAATGCGAGAGTCGCCCGCCAACCTTCAGCGCAGGTGAAACCCAGGTAAAGACCCGGCCGGATCGCGGTTGGTGTCAGGGGCGCGGCTGCCCGCCTCCACCGACGCCGCCCTGCAGAGCCCGTCTATCCTGACTCCCCATGTCTGGGGGGATCGAGGACAAGCTCGGGTGGAGCCTGGGGCCGTTGCTCTTCGTGGTGCTGGTCGGCTGCCTGCTCGGCGCCTACTTCGGCTCGGCGCGCGACCTCGCGCTGCTCACCGTCCTCGCCGCCGGCGCGGCGGCCCTCGCCGGCGCCGGCATCTGCTTCGAGGTCCTGCGCTCCGACGCCCGTCTCGCCGCCGAAGAGGCAGTCGCCGCCGCGGCGCTGCCGATCGGCGAGAGCGTCCACAGCTTTGCCCGCAGCGGCCGCTCGGCGCTGCTCGTCTCGGTGCGGCTCGACCGTCGCGGCCGGGTGCTCGACGCTTCGGCGTTCGACCCCGACCACTACGCCTGATCCTCGAGCGCCGCGAGCTGCTCGGGGGTGTCGACGTCGGCCGGGTCGCCGAGGTCGCCGCACTCGACCGCCCGGGTGCCCGCCTCGCGCAGCAGCGCCGCCGGCTTGGCGCCGGGCGGCGCGGCGATCAGCGGCGCGAACAGCTGGCGCTCGATCAGCACCGGGTGGCCGGGGTGGTCGCCGTAGACCGCGCGCAGCGCGGCGACGCCGGGACGGCGGGCGGCCAGCAGCCGCCGGCTCGCCTCCGGCGGGACGAACGGCACGTCGCCGAGCGTCACCAGGGCGGCGGCGACGTCCGGCCCGAGCGCCGCCAGGCCGGCCCGCAGCGAGGCCCCCTGGCCGCGCTCCCAGTCCGGGCAGCGGACGACGCCGGCGGCGCCGAGCTCGACCCCGCGCTCGATCTCCTCCGCGTGCGCGCCGAGGACCACGATCACCGCCTCGGCCGGCGCCGCCGCTGCCGCGAGGAGCGCGTGCTCGAGCAGCGGCCGTCCACGCAGCGGCGCCAGCTGCTTGCGGCCGCCGAAGCGGCGGCCGGCGCCGGCGGCGAGGACGACCGAGACGATCCGCTCCGGCGCGCCGGCCGCCGGACGGCCGCCGGTCTCCATCGTCTAGCCGCCGATCGCGCTCATCGTCCGCGCCGGTTGGCGGAAGCCCTTCTCGGCGATGTGGTGCTTGAGCTCCTTGCGCCAGATCGCCTCGCGCAGCACCCGCTCCAGCTCGGCGTCGCCGCCGCCCGCCCGCATCGTCGCCCGCAGGTCGGTCTCCGCGAGGCTGAAGAGGCAGGTGCGGAGCTTGCCGTCGGCGGTGACGCGGATCCGGTTGCAGTCGGCGCAGAACGGTTCCGAGACCGGGTTGACGAAGCCGATCGCCCCGGCGCCGTCGGCGAACCGGTACGTGCGGGCGGTCGCGTGCGGCTCGCGCGGGATCGGCTCGAGCGGGTGCTCGCTTTCGATCACGGCGCGGATCTCGGCGCCGCTGAGGACGCTGTCGCGGTCCCAGGCGTGGTCGGCGTCGAGCGGCATGAACTCGATGAACCGCACCTCGTAGGGGCGCCGCCGGGCGAACTCGGCGAAGGGGAGGATCTCCTCCTCGGTGAAGCCGCGGATCGCGACGCAGTTGACCTTGATCGGGTGCAGCTCGGGGTAGGCCTCGGCGGCGCGCAGCGAGGAGAGCACCCGGTCGAGGGCGTCGCGCCGGGTCAGCTCGAGGAAGCGGTGGCGGGCGAGCGAGTCGAGCGAGACGTTGATCCGCCGCAGCCCCGCCGCGACCAGCTCCGGCAGCTGGCGCTCGAGCAGGTAGCCGTTGGTGGTCAGAGAGAGGTCCTCGAGCCCGGGGATCGGCGAGAGCCGCGCCAGCAGCTGGGGGAATTCGCGCCGCGCCAGCGGCTCGCCGCCGGTCAGCCGCAGGTCGGTGACGCCCATCCGCGCCAGCAGCCGCACCAGGCGCTCGATCTCCTCGAAGGAGAGCACCTCCTCGCGCGGCAGCCAGTCCATCCCCTCCGCCGGCATGCAGTACTGGCAGCGGAAGTTGCAGCGGTCGGTGACCGAGACGCGCAGGCTGGTGATCGGCCGGCCGTGGCCGTCGCGCAGTGGCTCCATGGAATTCAGTCTAGGGGGGCGGGGAGGTGGCGGAGCGCATCACGATTCGCGTCTCGGTCGCGGCGGCGCCGGCTTCGCGGCGGATCGCGCGGACGGTCTGGTCGAGCTCGTCGGCGTCGCGGCAGGCGAGCCGCAGCTGGAAGTCGAAGCGGCCGGTGAGGAAGTCGACCTCGCGCACGGCGGGCAGGCGCAGCGCCTGGCGCTCGAACTCGTCGGGGTCGGTGCTGGGCAGCAGCCGGATGTCGAGCAGCGCCTCGAGCCCACGGCCGACCCCCGCCGGGTCGATCTGGGCGGCGTAGCCGCGGATCACGCCGTCGCGCTCGAGGCGGCGGACGCGGTCCGCCGTGCCGTGCGGGCTGAGCCCGACGGCCGCGCCGATCGAGGCGAACGAGGCCCTGCCGTTTTCACTGAGCATGCTGAGGATTTGTCTGTCGATCGCGTCCATCGCTGTCGATTCCGAGAAGTCTAGGGCGAGGCCCTGGTTTTTTCGCGCCAGCGGTGGCTCAATCGAGCCGAAATTACGAGCGCGAGCTGATCGCGACTGCGAGCGAGAGGACGGCAGCGATGCGGATCGGGGTTCCAACCGAGATCAAGACAGATGAGTTTCGGGTCGCGCTGACCCCGGCCGGGGTGCGCGAGCTGAGCGCGCGCGGACATCGGGTGCTGGTCCAGGCGGGCGCCGGCGCGGGCTCGGGCGTGGCCGACTCCGACTACGCCGCCCAGGGGGCCGAGATCGTCGCCGGTGCCGAGGCGCTCTTCGCCGGCGCCGAGACGATCGTCAAGGTCAAGGAGCCGCAGCCCTCCGAGGTCGCGCTGCTGGCGCCGCACCACACCCTTTTCACCTACCTGCACCTGGCGCCGGACCCGGAGCTGACCCGCGGGCTGCTCGCCTCCGGCGCGACCTGCATCGCCTACGAGACCGTCACCGACCGCGCCGGGCGGCTGCCGCTGCTGGCGCCGATGAGCGAGGTCGCCGGCAAGCTCGCCGCCCAGGCCGGCGCCTTCATGCTCGAGCGGCCGCTCGGCGGGCGCGGCGTCCTGCTCGGCGGCGTCCCCGGCGTCGCCGCCGGGGTGGTGATGGTGATCGGCGGCGGCGTGGTCGGGATGAACGCCGCCAAGGTCGCGATCGGGCTCGGCGCCGACGTCTTCGTCTACGACCGCTCGATCGACCGCCTGCGCGAGCTCGACACGATCTTCGACGGCCGCGCCTCGACCTGCTACGCCTCCTCGCTTGAGATCGAGAGCCGCCTTCCGGAAGCCGACCTGGTGGTCGGCGCCGTCCTCGTCAAGGGAGCGAAGGCCCCGCACGTCGTCAGCCGCGAGCAGCTGGCGCTGATGAAGCGGCGAGCGGTGCTGGTCGACGTCTCGATCGACCAGGGCGGCTGCTTCGAGACCTCGCACCCGACCACCCACTCAGACCCCACCTACGAGGTCGACGGGGTGACCCACTACTGCGTCGCCAACATGCCCGGCGCTGTGCCGATCACCTCGACCGGCGCCCTGACCAATGCGACGATGCCCTACCTGCTGCGCCTCGCCGACGAGGGCGCCGCCGGGGCGCTGAGCGCCGACCCCGGCTTCCTCTCCGGCCTCAGCGTCGTCGCCGGCCGCCTCGTCGACGAGGCCGTCGCCCGGGACCAGGGTGCGGAGTGGATAGCGCCGCAGCAGGCGCTCGAGCTGATCGGCGCGGTGCCGGCGCTGAGCGCCTGAGCCGCTCTATGTGAGGGCGATGCCCTGACCGCCATTTACCGCCGTGGTTGTGAAGGCGCCTTCGAGGCCCGCTTTGACGCCACCGAAGGTCAGGGTTTCCTGGCTTGTGATCCCGGAGTGGGTCGTGGTCGCTGTCGCGCCGTTGACGCTTGCCAACAGGTGCCCCCCTACGGGGAAGGTGTTGTTCAGGGCGAAGATGCTGCAGCCTTCGATCGTGATGAAGGCCAGCTTGTTTTCTTTCGCGGTCGAGCCCGGTTCGACTTTCAGGAAGCCGCTCAGCTGGCTGTCGGTGGTCGCGTAGAGGACCTCAGTGTTGACTTCGCCTTCTTTCACTTCGCAGCCTTTGCCGGCCGGTTTGGTGACGCTGCAGCCGGTGTAGTGGAGTTCGCCGGCGCCTTCGACGAACATCAGGACGGCGGGCTGCACGTTGCGCAGGATGCCGATTCCGGTCACCCCAGTGCATTCGATTTCCGTTGCGACTCCGGACAGCGCCCCTTTCAGGCGCGACGGCGCCGCGGCGAATGTTTCTGACGCGGTGCTTTCGTTGCTGCCGCCGATTTCTATGATTTCCCCGGCGGAGATCGTCGCGTGACCGTAGGTGCCGAGGCCCCCGGCGGTCGTGCAGTGCGCGTCGGTGAAGGTTTTCGAAGCGGCGCCGCTCGAGCATGTGACGGCTGTCTGGTACGCCATCGCGCTCGGGGCCGAAATCGCGCAGACGGCGAGCGCCGACAGCGTCGCGATGCCGATGACGGATTTTCGTCCGATCATGGTTCTCTCCTTCGATGAGTGCCCGCCGGAAGGCTCCCACCTCAGGGGAATAAAGTCAAGAATTTCAAAGTATTAAGGCAGCCGTGCGCTGAACGCCGAGCGCTGGTTGGCGCCTCTTGCACCTCATTGATGCAAAAGGCGCCAAGTAGGTCCGCCCCTAGACCGCGGCCGCGAGCTCGGAGACCGCTTCGCGGTACGTCTCCATCTGCGAGCCCACGCTCTCGCCGAGGAAGGCGTCGATCACGCCGAACTCCTCGACGATCGTCGCCGCCCGGGTGTTCATCCTCATCACGTCCTCGCGCTGCCGGACCGCCTCGATCTGCTCGCGCGAGCCGCGCACGAGCACGAAGCCGGCGAGCCCGCCGCCGTGGGGAGCGAGCAGGACGACCTCGAAGCTCTCGATCGCCCCTTCCTCCTGCAGGCTCGCCTCGAGCGCCAACGCCTCCTGGAAGACGTCGAGCCCCCTCTCCTCCCTGCCCCGCACCGGCGCGCCCCAGCCGATGAACAATCCTGCATCAGCCATGAAAAACCTCCTGAGTTGCGGGTTCTTCCCCATAGAAGGGACCGGCGGCAGGCCCCGGGCGTTCCAAGAACCGCGGCGTCCGCCGGGAGTCGCCCGCTCTGCCGATGGGCCGATATCGGCCCCTATTTTCACGTTTTCGGCCCATCGGCCCGGCCGGTCAGCGAAGGCGCGGTAGGGAGGCGGTGCCGCATTACCGGCGCAGGCGGGACGCGAGGACGGCGAGGGCGGCGGCGCGGCTGTCGCCGCCGACCAGGTTGGGGTTGGCGGCCTCGAGGTCGTCGGGAGCGAGGACGGTCCACTCGAGGATCTGCTCGCGGGCGCCGGGGGCGCCTCGAGAAGCAGCGCCCGACCGAGGTCGACTTCCTCACCGGCGGGATCGACGCCCTCGTCAAAGGCGTCGAAGCGTCCTCGGCGCAGTAGCCTCGTGAGCATGACCACCACGCGCCGGATCGCCGCGACCGCCAGCGAGTGGCTGCGCGAGGGCCGCCGCGTCGTCGCCGCCCTGCTGGTCGGGATCGAGGGCTCGGCGCCGCTCGAACCGGGGGCCCTGATGCTGATCGCCTCCGATGGGGCGATCGAAGGCTCGATCACCGGCGGCTGCGTCGAGGCGGCGGTGGTCGGCGAGGCGAAGGCGATCTTCGCCGGCGCCGACCCGCACACCGTCACCTACGGGATCTCCGACGAGCTCGCCGGCTCGGTCGGGCTGACCTGCGGCGGCACCGTCCACGTCTTCGTCCAGGAGCTCTCCGGCGAGGAGGCGCGGGTCGAGGCCGAGGCCCGCGACGCGGTCGCGGCCGGGCGGCCGGTGGCGATCGCCACCCTGCTCGACGGGCCGCAGGCGGGGCAGAAGCTGGCCGTCGTCGACGGCGTCCTCGACGGCGGCTTCGGCGGTCCCGAGCTGCTCGACCACTCGGTCTCGCGCGACGCCGAGGGGATGCTGGCCCAGGGCAGCAGCGGCATCCGCCGCTACGGCGCCGACGGCGCCACGCTCGGCGCCGAGCTCCGCGTCCACGTCCACGCCTTCGCGCCGCCGCCGAAGATGCTGATCTTCGGCGCGATCGACTTCTCGGCGGCGCTCGCCCGGGTCGGCTCCGAGCTCGGCTACGAGGTGACGATCGCCGACCCGCGCGCGCCGTTCCTCGAGACGCCGCGCTTCCAGCGCGCCGCGAAGACCCTGCTGGTCTGGCCCGAAGAGGCCTTCGGGCGGGTCGAGCTCGGCCCCCGCGACGCGGTCCTCGTCTTCACCCACGACCCCAAGTTCGACCAGCCGGCCCTGATCGGGGCGCTCGGCACCGAGGCCGGCTACGTCGGCGCCCTCGGCTCGCGCAAGACCACCGCCGACCGCGAGCGGCGGTTGCGCGAGAGCGGTGTCGGGAGCGAGCAGCTGGCGCGGGTCCACGCCCCCTGCGGCCTGGACATCGGCGCCGCCACCCCGGAGGAGGTGGCGGTCTCGGTCCTCGCCGAGATCATCGCCGAGCGCTCCGGCCGCGCCGGCGAGCCGCTGCGCGAGGGCAACGCGGCGATCCACCCGCGCGGGTCCCACGCGGGGGCCTAGCCTCCCGCGGCCCCTGCCGCCCGACGGGCGCGGCGCTCTAGACCAGGATCTCGCCGAGCTGGTCGAGCGCCCGCTGGCGGTGGGCGTCGAGCTCGGCGACGAGGCGGTCGTGGTCGCCGTCGCGCAGGGCGGCGACGATCCGCTCGTGCGCCCGCACCGCCTCGGTCCGCTCGCGCGGCGAGTTGTAGTAGAGCGCCCGGTAGGTTTCGGTCGAGTCCCAGAGCAGCTTGATCAGCCGCAGCGCGTGGGCCTGGCCGGGGGCCTCGAGCAAGGCGAAGTGGAAGCGGCGGTTGGCGGCGAGCTCGGCGGCGACGTCGCCCGCCTCGGCGGCTGCGACGACTTCCCGCGCCGCCAGCTCGACCCGCTCGAGCGCGTCCTCGTCGAGCAGCGGCGCCGCCCGCCGCGCCGCCCGCCCCTCGAGCAGCGCCCGCAGCTCGTAGATCTCGCGCAGGTCCTCGAGCCGCAGCTCGGTGACGAAGTAGCCGCGCCGCGGCCTGTAGGTGAGCTGGCCCTCCTGCTCGAGCGTCGCCAGCGCTTCGCGCACCGGGGCGAGGCTGACGCCGAGCCGCTCGGCGATCTCCTCCTGGCCGACCCGCTGGCCGGGGCGGAGGTCGCCGGCGACGATCGCCCGCCGCAGCTCCTCCAGCGCATGCTGGGCGGCGGTGCCGGGCGGGCTGCTGGCGGCGCGGGTGGCCATCGGGGTCGCCGGCCTCAGCGGAAGGCGTTGATCCCGGTCAGCGTTTCGCCGACGACCAGCGCGTGGATGTCGGCGGTGCCCTCGTAGGTGACCACCGACTCGAGGTTGTTCATGTGGCGGATCACCGGATACTCGAGCGTGACGCCGTTGGCGCCGAGCACCTGGCGGGCGCTGCGGGCGACCTCGAGCGCCATGTTGACGTTGCCGAGCTTGCCCATCGAGACGTGCTCGGGGCGCAGCGTCCCCTCGTCCTTCATGCGGCCGAGGTGCAGCGCCAGCAGCGTCCCCCGGTTCACCTCGAGAGCCATCTGCGCCAGCTTCTGCTGCTGGATCTGGAAGGAGGCGATCGGCTTGCCGAACTGGGTCCGCTCCTTGGAGTACTCGAGCGCCGCTTCGAAGCAGGCGCGGGCGGCGCCGACGGCGCCCCAGACGATCCCGTAGCGGGCCTCGTTGAGGCAGGAGAGCGGCCCGCGCAGGCTGGTCGCCTCGGGCAGCCGGGCCGAGTCCGGAAGGCGGACGTCGTCGAGCAGCAGCTCCGAGGTGACCGAGGCGCGGAGGCTGAGCTTCTTGTGGATGTCCTGGGTGGTGAAGCCGGGGGTGCCTTTGGGGACGACGAAGCCGCGGACGCCGTCATCGGTCTGCGCCCAGACCACGGCGACGTCGGCGATCGAGCCGTTGGTGATCCACATCTTCTGGCCGTGCAGGACCCAGTCCTCGCCGTCGCGGCGGGCGCGGGTCCGCATCGAGCCGGGGTCCGAGCCGGCGTCGGGCTCGGTCAGGCCGAAGCAACCGATCGCCTCGCCGGCGGCCATCTTCGGCAGCCACTCCTGTTTCTGCTCCTCCGAGCCCCATTTCCAGATCGCGAACATCGCCAGCGAGCCCTGGACCGAGACCAGGCTCCGGACCCCGGAGTCACCCGCCTCCAGCTCCATGCAGGCGAGGCCGTAGGCGGTGGCGCTGGCACCGGCGCAGCCGTAGCCGCTGAGGTGCATGCCGAGCACGTTGAGGGCGCCCAGCTCGGTCGCCAGCTGGCGCGGGATCGTCGCCTCCTCGAACCAGTCGCCGACGTTGGGGGTCACCTTGTCGGCGACGAAGGCGCGCACCGTGTCACGGATGTCGCGCTCTTCGTCGGACAGCAGGCGGTCGATCGCGAGGTAGTCCTCGGGGCGGGTCTTGGCGGGAGCGGCGGTGGCGCTGGTCATCGGTTCCTTTCGATTTTCGAAAATCTGTCAGGATTGAAGCAGATGGCGGCGGAGCGAGGTAATCGGGGGCCAGGCGTGGGAGGCGGAGACCCCGGCCAGGCGGCAGGCGGCGCCCCGGGCGAGGCGGGCGGAGCGGGCGCTCTCGGCGAGCTTCGCATCCTCGACTTCTCGCGCGTCCTCGCCGGGCCGCTGGCGACGATGGTGCTCGCCGACCTCGGCGCCGAGGTGACCAAGGTCGAGCGGCCGGGCGGCGGCGACGAGACCCGCGCCTGGGGACCGCCCTACGACGAGCGGGGCGAAGCGACCTACTTCCAGTCGGTCAACCGCAACAAGGGCAGCCTCGTCCTCGACCTCGCCGCCGAGCAGGATCGCGCCGATGCCCGGCGCCTCGCCCGCGAGGCCGACGTCGTGGTCGAGAACTTCCGGCCCGGGGTGATGGAGAAGCTCGGCCTCGGCTACGAGGAGCTCGCCGCCGCCAATCCCGGCCTCGTCTACTGCTCGATCACCGGTTTCGGCGCCGGCGAGGCGGGCGCCGGCCTGCCCGGCTACGACCTCCTGGTCCAGGCGCTGGGCGGCCTGATGAGCGTCACCGGCGAGCCCGACGGGCCGCCGCTCAAGGTCGGCGTCGCCCTCGTCGACGTCGTCGCCGGCCTCTTCTCCGCGGTCGGCATCCTCGCCGCCCTCCGCCACCGCGAGCGCAGCGGCCGCGGCCAGCGGGTCGAGGTCGACCTCCTCTCGGCCCTGCTCGCCGCGCTCGTCAACCAGGCCTCCGGCTACACGGTCGCCGGTACCGTCCCCGGCCGGCTCGGCAACGCCCACCCCAGCATCTCGCCCTACGAGCTCTACGCCACCGGCGAGGGCGACCTCGTCCTCGCGGTCGGCAACGACCGCCAGTTCGGCGAGCTCTGCGCCGAGCTCGGCCGCCCCGATCTCAGCGAGGACGCGCGCTTCGCCACCAATCCCTCACGGGTCGAGCACCGCGTCGCCCTGCGCGCCGAGCTCGAGTCGGCCCTCGCCGTCCGTACCGCCGCCGAGTGGGCCGCCGCCCTCACCGCCCGCCGGGTCCCCGCCGGCGTCGTCAACGATCTCGCCGGCGCCTTCGCCTTCGCCGCGCAGATCGGTCTCGAGCCGATCGTCGACGTCCCGCGCCCCGGCGGCGGCCCGTCCGTCCCCCTCACCCGCAACCCGATCCGCCTCTCCGAGACCCCGCCGACCTACCGCTCGGCGCCGCCGCGGCTGCCCTGACCCGCACGCGCTCACCAGCGCGAGGGACCCGGGTCCTGGGTCAGCCGGCGTTGGTCCGGTAGAAGAGGCAGCGGTAGCCGTGGGGGCTGCCGGCGTTGCTCACTCCGCGCCCGGTCTCGTCGCTCGTGACGACCACCTCTTCGAGGCCCGAGGCGTCGGCGACGTCGGCGGACCAGACGTGGCCCGTGACCTGGGCGCCTTCCTGGAGGACGTAGGCGATCAGCTCGCTGACCGAGGGCAGTCGCCCGCCGCGATCGCCGCATTCTTTCGCGGCGACGATCCAGGACGCGGTCGGCCGCGTCGAGTTTTCCCAGCACATGCCGCCGAAGAGCGTCGTCGCGGCCGGGCAGGCGTCGGTCAGCTCCGCCGCGGTCGCGCCGTCGACGGTGTCGGCGTCGCCGGCGGTGTCGGCGTAAGCGGCCGTCGCCGCCGTATCGGCGCTGTTCGCCTGGCCGGCGACGTCGGCGCTGGTCGCGTGGTCGGCGTTCGTCGCCTTGGCCGCGGTCTCCGCCGTGGTCGCCGTGGTCGCCTTGGTCGCCGTGGTCGCGCTGTCGGCGGTCTTGGCGCTGTCGGCGCTGTTCGCCGTGTTCGCCGATCCCGCGCTCGTCGCGCTGATCGCGGTCTGCGCCGAGGGCACCGTCGCCAGCGTCGAGACGTTGATCACGCTCGAGTTCAGCGAGCCCTTCTTGATCTGCCTGTTGGTGATCGTTTCGTTCTTCAGCTTGCCGCCGCCGATCGACTGCTTGGCGATGCTGTTGCCGTTGATCTTGCTGCCGGCGTAGGCGCTGCCGCCGAGGGCGACGAAGAGCGCCAGGCAGGCGACGACGTTGGCAAACGACAGGTGGCGGCGGAGGCGGGGGAGGAGGCTCATGTCCCTCCATCGGCTCGCCGTCGCCGGCCGCGAGCGATGAAGTGCGGGTTGCAGCGCTCCGCCGCCCGGTGGGGGCCGCCGGCATCGACGCCTCCGTACGCTCGGAGGCGGTGACTCCACGGCAGCGGAGCAGTCATCCCTTCGCGGTCACCGTCGTGCTGGCGCTGGCGGCGGTGCTGGGCGCCTTCGCGATCGCCGCGATCTGGGCCAACCAACAGCTGCTCGACACCCGCAGCTGGGTCGCGGTCAGCGGCCGGATGCTCGACCGCCCCGAAGTCCGCCAGCGGGTCGCCGCCTTCCTCGCCGAGGATCTGATCGAGGAAGCCGAAGCGCGACTGAGCGCCGCGGGCGAAGACGAAGTCGCCGCCGAGGTCCTGCCGCAGCTGCGCCGCCGCGGGCCCGCCCTCGCCGAGCAGGTGATCGCCTCGCCGCGGTTCCGGGTCCTCTGGCTGCGGGCCAACCGCGGCGCCCACCGGAAGCTGCTCCGCGTCCTCGACGCAGAAGCCCCGAGCGACGGCGCCGTGGTGGTCAACCTGACCCCGGCCCTGCGCGAACTCGCCGACTCGCTGAGCGAAACCGAGCTGGCGGAATCGCTCGCGGCCGGCGATCTCGCCTCGCTGGTCGAACCGGGGTCGGCGCGGATCGAGGTGCTCGAAGCCGACGAGCTCGACCGGGCGCAGGACGCGGTGCGGGCGATCCGCTCGCTGCCGGTCCCGGCGACGATCGCCACCATCGCCCTGCTCGCGCTCGCCCTGCTGCTCGGCCGCGCCGCCCTGGCCCGCACCCTCTTCGGCGTCGGCCTCAGCCTCGCCGCGGCCGGCGGCCTCGCCCTGCTCGCTCGGGCGCTCGCCGGCCACCAGGTGGTCGCGGCGCTGCTCGCCGGCGACGCCGACCGCGAAGCGGCGGAGTCGGCCTGGCGGATCGCCACCCCGACCCTCGTCGACCTCGCGGTCGGCGCGATCTGCCTCGGCGGCCTGATCGCGCTCCTCGCCGTGCTCGCCCCTCCCGCTGCCGCGCTGGTGCGCCGCAGGGCCCGCGAGGAGCAGCCCGAATGGCCCGCCTAGCGGCGCCGCCCGCTAGCTGCCGCAGGCCTTGATCCCGTAGCGCGTCGCGGCTCACCCGACCCCGGCCTGAACCGATCGCGGAGTCCGTGCCGCAACCGCGGATCAGCTCGCGCTGAACGTGGGCGCGGTTCGCGAGGGAAGCGGCGCGCCACGAAAATCGCTATATAGATTAGGATCATTCGGCTCGTTAGTGGAGGAGCGATATGGATCCGATGCACCCAAATTCGGGGCCGGGGTCGAACCTGGCCGTAGCGGAGGAGCCTGGCGGAGAGCCGCGGGCCACCTGGCGCGCCCGGTCATTCGGGCTGGGGCGGCGGCTGCTCTCCGTGGAGGAGGTCGGAGTGGTTGGCGCCCTGGTCGCGCTGGTGCTCCTGATCGGCCTCTTCCACTCCAGCTTCCTCGAGACCAACGTGCTGCTCGGCACGCTCCGTTCGGCCGCCTTCGTGGCGATCGTCGCCTACGGGATGGTCTTCCTGCTGGCGATGTCGGAGATCGACCTCTCGGTCGGCGGGACCTACGCGGTGACGATCATCGCCGCCGGCCTGCTGATGGCCGACCTCTCGGTCAACCCCTGGATCGCGGCGACGCTGGGGATCGCGATCGGGGTCCTGATGGGCTGCGCCAACGGCGTCCTCAGCAATGTGCTGCGCCTCCCGGTGATCATCGTCACCCTGGGGACGCTGTCGATGTACCGCGGCATCGCGACGGTCCTCAGCGACGGCAAGCCGGTCTCGGGCCTGCCCGTGGACAGCAGCTTCTTCAGCACCCTCGGCGGCGAACTGCTCGGAGTGCCGGTCGCCGCCTGGGCCGTCGTCGTGCTGGGCGTGGTCCTCACCGTCGTCTTCGCCAAGACTCGCTTCGGGGCGATGGTCAGGGCGATCGGCTCCAACCGCGATGCTGCGGCTTTCTCCGGCATCCCGATCGGTCGCATCCGCCTCTACGCGCTGATGCTGATCGGGGGCCTGGCGGGGCTCTCGGGAATCCTCAGCCTCGCCTACTTCGAGGGCGCCGACCCGACGGTCGGGATCGGGCTCGAACTGCAGGTGGTCGCCGCCGCGATCATCGGCGGGACCGCCGTGTCGGGCGGCCGCGGCACCGTGCCGGGCGCGCTGTTCGGCGCCCTGATCGTCGCGGTGATCAACAGTGGGCTCGTCTTCTTCTCGATCCCCTCGATCTGGACGAACTTCGTTACGGGCGCGGTGATCGTGATCGCCGTCGGCCTGGACTCACTCGTGCGTCGGCGCAGAGCCGAGCGAGCGCTGCGGGGCGCATAGGCGGTACCGCAGCGGCCTGTCAACAAGGAGGAGGAAGCACACAGTGAAGAGACCATCGGGATCAAGGCGTGCGCTGCACCTGACGGGCGCCATCGTCGCGGCCGCCATCGTCGGGCTGTCGGTTGCCGCCTGTGGCGGCGGCGGCGACAGCTCCGCAAGCACCGGCGAATCCGGACAGAAGGAACAGAAGGAGGTCTCGGTGGGGATCGAGCTGCCCCTGACCGGAGTCCAGTTCGCCCAGGAAATCAAGCTCGGCGCCGAACAGGCCGCGGAGGCGGCCGGTGGCGTCGACCTCTCCGTCAACGGGCCACCGACGATCGAACCGGTCGCGGCCCAGAAGCAGGTCAGCGACATGCTGGCGACCGGCCTCGACGCGATGGGCGTGGACGCGTTCCCGCCCGAAGCCTGGCAGCGCACGATGAAGACGCTGACCGAAGAACTCGACTACACGCTGGCGATCAACGACAAGCCGATCAACACCCCGGAAGAAGTCTCGAGCTCGCCGCTCAAGACGTTCGTCGGGGTCAGCGCGATCGGCATCGCCCGCACCTTGGCCGAAGAAACCGTCGCGGCGGCGGGCCTGGGCCCGGACACGACCGGCGTCGCCCTGGTCGGCCAGTGCGTCCCCGGCAACGCCGGCACGCTCTACGAAAGGACCCAGGGCTTCACGGAAGTGATCGAAAAGAAGCTCCCCGAGGTCACCGTCAAGGTGTTCGACTCGAAGGTCGAACCGGCAGCCAACACCGGCGCCTGGAGCGATGCTCTCAACGCGACGCCGGATCCCGCGATCGCCTTCGGCACCTGCGATCAGGACAGTGCCAGCATCTACAAGGTCAAGCGCGACAAGGGCGCCGACTTCCCGGCCGGCGCGCTCGAGGCCTCGCCCTCGACGATGCGCGGGATCAAGGACGGCACCTATGACGCCGCGGTGGCCTCCAACTGGTACCTGCTCGGCTACGGCGCCGTGCAGATGCTGGTCGAAGCCGCCCGCGAGGGGAAACCGGTGCCGGAAGGCTGGCTCGACCCGGGCTTCACGCCGATCACGAAAGAGAACGTCGACGAAATCGAAGCGCGGGGCGCTTCGGTGGCGGCCGAAGTCGAGTGGTACGCACCGAAGGTCAAAGCCCTGCTCGGTGACGTCGAAGCGAGCATGCAGCCGATGACGGCGGCGTTCGAATAGGGCGGTGTACCTGGCCGACGACATCAGCAAGCGCTACGCCGGGGTGCGGGCGCTGCAGGGCGTGAGCCTGGAGATCCATCCGGGTGAGGTCCACGCCCTGCTCGGCGCCAACGGCGCCGGCAAGTCGTCGCTGGTCAAGATCCTCGTCGGGGCGGAGCGGCCCAGTGGTGGCCGCCTCCTCCTCGACGGGGATCCCGTCGCCTTCTCCGATCCGACCGACGCCGCCGGGGCCGGCGTCGCGATCGTCTCCCAGGAGCTGACGATGTTTCCCGATCTCGACGTGCTCGAGAACCTCTTCCTGCGCCGCGAGCCGCGCCACGCCGGAGTCCTGCTCGATCGCGCCGAGATGGCCCGCCGGGCCCGTGAGGTCATGGCGATCGTCGGCCTGCGGGTGGAGCTCGGCCGCGCGGTCGGGACGCTGCGGCTCGGCGAACAGCAGCTGCTCGAGGTCGCCCGGGCGCTGCTCGGCAAGCCCCGCTACCTCTTCCTCGACGAGCCGACCTCGGCCCTGCAGGCGGCCGAGACGGAGCACCTGCTCAAGGTCGTGCGCGATCTCCGTGACAGCGGGGTCGGGATCGTCTACGTCTCCCACTTCCTCGAGGACGTCTTCGCCGTGGCCGACACGGTCACGGTGCTGCGCGACGCGCGGGTCGTCGTCTCGCGGCGGCCCGTCGCCGGCATGTCGATCCGCGAGGCGGTGATCGAGATGGTCGGCTCGCCGCCCGAGCAGGAGCGCAGCGAGCTGCGGGCGCCGCGGCCGCGCGCCGGCTTCGGCGCCGGGCGGGGGGCGGCGCCCGGTCCGCTCCGCATCTCCGGGCTGGCCGTCCGTGGCCGACTCGAGCCGTTCGACCTCGAGGCGCGGCCGGGGGAGATCGTCGGCCTCGCCGGCCTCGAGGGGTCGGGCCCGCGCGAGGTCCTCGATGCCGTGTTCGGCCGGCGCCGGCCGGACGCCGGACGGATCGAGCTGCCCGGCGGCGCCGGCCGGCTCACCTCGATGACCGCCGCGGTCCGCGCCGGGGTCGCCTTCGTCCCCGCCGACCGCAAGCGGCTCGGCGTGATGCTCGACAAGACGATCTACGAGAACGTCGCCCTCGTCAGCTCCGGGCCGCTGCGGCGGATGGGGGTCCTGCTGCGCCGGGGGACGATGTGGAGGCGGGCGGAATTCTGGCGGCAGGCGCTGCGCATCAAGATGGCTTCGCCTGCTGCACGGGTCGGCGAGCTCTCGGGCGGCAACCAGCAGAAGGTGGTCTTCGCGAAGTGGCTGGAGACCGAGCCGAACCTGATCCTCCTCGACGACCCGAGCCGTGGGGTCGACGTCGGCGCCAAGGCCGAGATGCACGCGATCGTCGTAGCGGCCGCCGCCGAGGGCAAGATCGTCCTCGTCGCCTCCAGCGATCTCGACGAGCTCGCAATCCTCTGCGACCGCGTCCTCGTCTTCTTCCAGGGCCGCCTCCGCGGCGAGCTCGCCGCCGCGGACCTCAGTGAGCACCGCCTGCTGGAGGCGATCAACACGGGCGAGCTGGCTCGCGACCCGGTCGCACCGGGAAACCATTAGCTATAATCAATCGTCGGAATTGTCCCACTGGATTAAGGAGCCGTGTGAGCACCACCACTGATCAAGCGACCGGGACGATGATCGAGGTCGAGGGCCAGCCGACCTACTTCCACGAGGCTGGCGAGGGCCCGCCGCTCTTGCTCGTCCACGGCTCGGGCCCCGGTGTCTCGGCCTGGGCCAACTGGCGTCTGGTGATGCCCAAGCTCGCCGAGCGCTTCCGGGTCATCGCCTACGACCAGATCGGCTTCAACAAGACGATGCCGGTCGGGGAGGTCGAGTACGGCCGCCGGACCTGGACCCGCCACGGGCTCGCCCTGATGGAGACGCTCGGGATCGAGAGCTTCGACGTGATCGGCAACTCGATGGGCGGCGCGGTCGCGCTCTCGATGGTGGTCGAGCGCCCGGAGGCGATCCGCCGCATCGCGGTGATGGGGACGATGGGCGTGCCCGGGCCGATCCCTCCGGGCCTCGACCAGGTCTGGGGTTACACCCCCAGCGAGGAGAACATGCGCCGGACGATCCAGCTGCTCTCCAACGACCCGGCCGTCGCCACCCCCGAGCTGGTCCGGCTTCGGCACGAGGCGAGCGTCGCCCCCGGGATCGACGAGGCCTGGCAGGCGATGTTCCCGGCGCCGCGCCAGCGCTGGATGGACGACCTCGCGCTCAGCCCGGACGAGCTCGGCTCGATCGAGCAGAAGGTGCTGCTGGTCCACGGCTACGAGGACCAGGTGATCCCCTTCCAGGGCTCGCTGACCCTCATGGACCTGATCCCCGACGTCCGCCTCCACGTCTTCGGCAAGACCGGCCACTGGGTGCAGATCGAACGGACCGACGAGTTCACCCGCCTGATGGTCGACTTCTTCACCTCATGAGCGAGGTCGCGGGCTCGCGACGGGCGGAACTCGCGGCGCGGCTGCGCGAGGCGGAGCGGTCGGGCACGCCGATCGAGCCGCTGACCCGGACCGAGCCGGGGCTGACCCTGGGCGACGCCTACGCGATCCAGACCGAGAACGTGGGCGCCCGGCTCGCCGCCGGCGACGTCCTGGTGGGCCGCAAGATCGGCCTCACCTCGAAGCCGATGCAGCGCCTGCTCGGCGTCGCGGAACCCGACTTCGGAGCGCTGCTCGGCGGGATGGCGGTCGAGGACGGCGGCAGCATCGCCGTCGACCGCCTGTTGGCGCCCCGCGCGGAGGCCGAGATCGCCTTTCTGATCGAGAGCGAGCTCGCCGGCCCCGGAGTCACCGGGGCGAGCGCCGCGGCGGCGATCGGCGGCGCGGTGGCGGCGATCGAGATCATCGACTCGCGGATCGCCGACTGGGAGATCCAGCTGGTCGACACGGTCGCCGACAACGCTTCCTCGGCCCGCTTCGCGCTCGGCTCGAAGGTCGTCCCACTGGATGAGCTGGACCTGCGGCTGGAGGGCATGGCCCTGTCCTCGGGCGAGGAGGTCGTCTCGACCGGCGCCGGCGCCGCCGCCCTCGGCGACCCGCTGCGCTGCGTCGCCTGGCTGGCCGACGCGCTGGCCGAGTTCGGCGACGGACTGCGTCCCGGCGACGTCGTCCTCTCCGGCGCTCTGCACGCCGCGGTGCCGGTGACCGCGGGCGAAACGCTGCGTGGGGAGTTCACCAACCTCGGCTCGGTCGCGGTCGCATTCACCGATTCCGGAAGGGAGGCATGACGATGGCGAGGACTCCTTGCGCGGTGCTGGGCTCTGGCAACATCGGCAGTGACCTGATGTTCAAGCTGCTGCGCTCCGAGAGCCTGGAGCTGACCGCGGTGGTCGGCATCGACCCCGCCTCGGACGGGCTGGCGCGCGCCCGGGCGGCCGGCCTCGACGCCTCCGCCGAGGGGGCGGACTGGATCCTGCGGCACCCGGAGCAGTGCCGCTTCGTCTTCGACGCCACCTCGGCCGGCGCCCATCGCCAGAACGGGCCGCGGTTCGCCGAGGCGGGCCTGCAGTCGATCGACCTCACCCCGGCCAAGCTCGGCCCCGGCGTGGTGCCGGTGGTCAACCTCGAGGCCCACTGGGAGGCGCCCGACGTGAACATGATCACCTGCGGCGGGCAGGCGACGATCCCGATCGTCGCCGCGGTGGCGAGGGTCGTCCCGGTCGACTACGCCGAGATCGTCGCGACGATCGCCTCGCGCTCGGCCGGCCCCGGGACCCGGCAGAGCATCGACGAGTTCACCCGCACCACCGCGAAGGGCCTCGAGGAGATCGGCGGCGCCCAGCGGGGCAAGGCGATCATCATCCTCAACCCGGCCGAGCCACCGGTGATGATGCGCGACACGGTCTTCTGCTCGATCCCGGCGGACGCCGACACCGAGGCGATCGCCGCCTCGATCGAGGAGATGGCGGACGTGGTCTCCGCCTACGTCCCCGGCTACCGGTTGCGCACCGAGCCTGTCTTCGACGAGGGCCGCGTCTCGGTCTTCGTCGAGGTCGAAGGCGGCGGCGACTACCTGCCGCCCTACGCCGGCAACCTCGACATCATGACCGCGGCGGCGGTGCGGGTCGGCGAGGCGCTCGCGGGCCGCGCCGTCGAGGCCGGGCCGGGCCGATGATCACCCTGGTCGACAGCACCCTGCGGGACGGTTCCCACGCCAAGCGCCATCGCTGGACCAGCGAGGACGCGGCGGCGATCGCCGCCGCGCTCGCCGCCGCGCGGGTGCCGATCGTCGAGGTCAGCCACGGCGACGGGCTCGGCGGCTCCTCCTTCACCTACGGCTTCTCGCTGGTCGAGGAGCTGGAGCTGATCCGCGCCGCGGCCGCGGCGACCGGCGAGGCGGAGACGCGGGTGGCGGTCCTGCTGCTGCCCGGGATCGGCACCAAGGACCACCTGGAGCTGGCCCGCGAGGCGGGAGCGGAGGTGATCAGGGTGGCGACCCACTGCACCGAGGCCGACATCTCCGAATCGCATCTCGCCCGCGCTCGCGAGCTCGGGTTCGCGACGGTCGGCTTCCTGATGATGGCCCACATGAACTCGCCCGAGGGTCTGCTCGAGCAGGCCCGGATCATGGTCGGCGCCGGGGCGGAGGCCGTCTACGTGACCGACTCGGCCGGGGCGTTGGTGCCCGACCAGGTGCGCGCCCGGGTCGCGGCGCTGCGCGAGGGCCTCGCCGCCGACGTCGGGGTCGGTTTCCACGGTCACGAGAACCTCGGCCTCGGGGTCGGGAACTCGGTCGCGGCGGCGGAGGCCGGCGCCACCTGGATCGACGGCTGCACGCGTGGCATCGGCGCCGGTGCCGGCAACGCCGCCACCGAGCTGCTGGCTGCCGCCCTCGAGCGCAGCGGCCACCCGACCGGCGTCGACGTGCTGGCGATGATGGACGTCGCCGAGGACGTGGTCGGTCCCCGCATGGATCGTCCCCGCGGGGTCGAGCGCTCGGCCCTGCTGCTCGGCTACGCCGGTGTCTACTCGTCGTTCCTCCTTCACGCCGAGCGTGCCGCCGAGCGTTTCGGCGTCTCCCCCAAGGACATCCTGCTCGAGGTGGGGGAGCGCCGCGCGGTCGGTGGGCAGGAGGACCTGATCATCGACATCGCCGCGGAACTGGCGGCGCGGTGAGCCCCGCGGCCGCCCCGCGGCGCGTCCTGGCGCCCGCAACGCGGGACTAGTATGCGCATATGAGCAGGAGCGAGCAGCCCTCCGTCTCCCGCTTTCCCGACGGGCTCCGTGACGTCGAGGACGCGAACGTCTCGCGGTCGGAGGCCGTCGCCCGGCTGATCGGCAACATCATCGTCGAGAAAGCCCTCCCGGTCGGCGAGCGACTCGGCACCAAGAGCGACCTGCGGCAGCAGTTCGGCGTCGCCTCGGGGACGATGAACGAGGCGGTCCGCCTGCTCGAGACGCGCGGAATCGTCAAGGCGCGGCCGGGTCCCAGCGGCGGGATCTTCGTCGCCGCGCCCGAGCCGAAGATGCGGCTCAGCCACCTGATCCTCGGACTTCGCGGCATGCCGGTCTCGGTCGCCGACGGCCTCCGGGTCCGCAACGCGCTCGAGCCGCTGGTGGCGATGTCGGCGGCCCGGCACGCGACCGCCGAGCAGATCGAGGAACTGTGGGAGATCGTCGGCGAGATGAAAGGGCACCTGGGTGACGCCGGTGGTTACCTGGAGGCGAACTGGCGCCTGCACCGTCGGATGGCGGAGCTCTCCGACAACGCGCTGCTGACCGGCATCTACCTGGCGCTGCTCGACTTCGTCCGCGATTCGATCGCCGGAGTCGCCCCCGACGACGAGTTCACCGCGCATTCGCGAAAGAACCTCGCCCTCCACCAGGAGCTGGTGAAGGCGGTTGCCTCGGGCGACGAAGCCAAGGCTCGCAAGGCGGCCGAACGCCACACGCCGCTGACCGAGGCGGTCGCCCGGGCCGACCCGCCGGCCGCGGCCCGGGCAGCGACCTAGCCTCTGGGCCATTCATAACTATGAATATGGTTTAATACGGGCGGGCGCGGCCCGCCGGCCGTGCTGGACGCAAGGAGAGGAGAAAGTTCCATGCCCGTTGCTCACATCGGCCACGCCGAACTGTGCGTGACCGATCTCGAGGCCTCACGCGAGTTCTTCACGGACCTGATGGGTCTCTTCGTCACCGAAGAGACCGATGACCGGGTCTATCTCCGCGCCTGGCAGGACTTCGACCACCACACCCTGGTGCTTCGCCGCGCCGCGGAGTCGGGCGTCGAGCACATCGGCTGGCGAGTCGAGTCCGAGGGCGAGCTGCGGCGCATCGGGGGCCGTCTGCGCGAGCTCGGGGTCGAGTTCAGCTGGTCGGCGGGAGAGGCCGAGCGGGGCCACGGGGACTCGCTGCGCTTCCTCACGCCGCAGGGCATCCCCACCGAGCTCTACTGGGAGGTCGAGCGCTTCGTCGAGGCCGACCCGTCGATGGTCTCGAAGCTGGCCAGCCATCCGCAGCGCTACACCGGCCACGGCATCGCTCCGCGTCGCTTCGACCACGTCAACTTCCTCGCCGACGACGTCGCCGCCGAGCAGCAGTGGCTGACCGAGGTGCTCGGCATCCACCATCGCTACTTCGTCGAAGCGGACTCCGGCGAGCGGCTCGGCTCCTGGCTCAGCCGGACCAACGTCTCGCACGAGATCGCCCTGATGCGCAACGAAAGCCAGAGCGGGACGAAGCTCCACCACGTCGGGTATTACCTCGAGTCGCCGACCGAGCTGATCCGCGCCGCGACGATCCTCGCCGATGCGGGCATCGAGATCGAGTGGGGCCCGGGACAGCACGGGACCAGCGGCGCGATCTTCCTCTACTGCTTCGAGCCGTCCGGCAACCGGATCGAGGTCTGGACCGGCGGCTTCCTGATCTTCGCCCCGGACTGGGAGCCGATCCGCTGGGATCCGGAGAACGGTCGCCTCGGCCTCGAGATGTGGGGGTCCAAGCGACCCGACACGTATTTCACCTACGGCACCGCGCCGGTCCTCACCGACGCCGCCGCGACGACGGGCTCCTCGGTCTCCTGATCATGCCCGGGGAGTCCGAGCGGGAGCTCGCCGGAGCGGCGCGCGCCCTCGCAACAGCGGGTCTGGTCACGGCCTTCGGCCATGTCTCGGCCCGCCACGGCGAGGGGGCGATGCTGATCACCCCGCCGCGGCCGCTGGGGACGGTCGGGCCGGAGTCGAGCTTCGCCACGGTCCCGCTCGACGCCGCGACGCTGCCGCCCGGCGTCCCCGGCGAGGCCTGGATCCACCTGGCGATCTACCGCGCTCGCCCCGACGTCGGCGCCGTCTGCCGGGCGCAGCCGGAGGTCGCGACCGCGCTCGCCGCGGCGGGGCTGCGCCTGCGGCCGATCCACGGTCAGGGAGCCTTCCTCGGCCGCGAGATCCCCGTCTTCGACGACGCCCGGCTGATCCGCGACCGCACGCGTGGCGAGGCGGTGTCGGCGACGCTCGGCGATTCCTCCGTCCTGCTGCTGCGGGGCAACGGGGCGGTCACGGTGGGCGGGGAGGTCGGCATCGCGGTGGCGCGGATGAGCGTGCTCGAGGCGGCCGCCCGCATGCACCGGGACGCGGTCGCCGCCGGCGGCGAGCCACAACTGCTTTCCGAGCAGGAGCTGACGGCCTGGGAGGGGGTGGCCGAGGAGATCCTCGGCCGCATCTGGGAGTACCAGCGGGGAAATCTGTGAACGGCAATCCAGTCGAGATGGAGGAGAGACAAATGGCGAAGTCCTTTGCGAACCCGGCGGTGGAGATCGGCGACGACGAGCCGGTCTCGCCGACCAATGCCGGCGGCAGCCCCGACGGCGTCGCGCCCGCCTACCTGCTGAACGACGGCGAGGGTCCCTCGCTGTGGTTCATGGGCGGCCTGCTCACCGCCAAGGCGCGGGCCCGGGACACCGACGGCCAGTTCGGCCTGCTCGAGTTCGCCGGCCCGCGGGGCATGGCGGCGCCGGGGCACGAACACCCCAAGGAGAGCGAGGCCTTCTACGTCCTCGAGGGGACGCTGGACCTCGGAATCGGCGAGACCGTCTACCGCGACGTCGGCCCGGGGGCGTTCTTCTACGTTCCGCCTTCGACGGTGCACGAGTGGGAAGTGACCTCGACCACCGCGAAGTTCCTCTGCCTAATCCTGCCCGGCGGCTTCGAGCACTTCTTCGAGGAACTGTCCGAATCGGCCAAATACCCCGTCCCGCCCTACACCGACCATTACATGCCGACCCTCGAGGACCTCCAGCGCGTCGGCGACAAATACGAGTGGAAGGCGGCGGAGGGGCCGTTGGGCGTGCCGGTGACGATCCCGCAGCCGATCGGCCGTCTGGTCACCTGAGGCGGGAGCGCGCCGCGACCCACTAGACGAGAATACGAGTCGGCGGGGAGGTGCGCTCAGCGCTGGCCGCTTCCTGCCGATGGAGGGGAGGATGCATCCCGCGACTGGGAAAGGCCCGACGAAGCGGTTCGCGCGCGCGGCGATCCGGTCGATCTTCGGCCTCGCCATCGCCGCGCAGGTGGTCCTCACCGCGATCCTCGCCCTGGGGCTGGGGAGCGACCACCAGCGAACCGTCGAAGTGTTCGCGGTCGCGATCATGTTCGCGGCGGCGAGCGGCGCCCTGCTCACCGGCCTGCTGGGCGGCGAGCGGGTGCGCTGGCCCTGGCTGCTGCTCGGCGTCGCCCTGCTCAGCTACTCGTGCGGCGAGGCATCGCTGTTCTTCATCCAGGGCGGCCTGACCAGCTTTCCGACCACCGCCGACTTCTTCTGGCTCCCCGCCTACCCGCTGATCCTCGCGACCGTCGTCCTCCTGGTCCGCGAGCAGCGCACCGGCACGCGGCTCGGAATCTCCCTCGACGCGACGATCATCGCCCTCGCGATCGGGGCCCTCGCCTACGCGCTCCTCTTCGACCGCTACATCAACGTCCAGCAGGCGACCAGCGTGGTCGGCGGGCAGCTCTACTACTCGATGCTCGACCTGGCGATGATCGCCCTGCTGGTCCTGGTCACCGCCCCGAGCGGTCGCCGCGCCGGCAGGTCCTACGCGGTCCTCGCCCTCGGCGCCCTCGCCCTGCTGGTCGGCGACCTGATCAACGTCAAGCTCCTGGTCAGCCAGGAGTACGTGCCCGGGACGCTGCTCGACGCCACCTGGCCCGCCGGAGTGCTGCTGCTCGGCCTCGCCAGCCAGTTCGGCACCCGGCTGCAGGACGTCGCCGCCCTGCGCGGCACCTCGCTCCTCGTCGCGGTCGTCGCCTCGTTCGCGATCGCCGGCGGGCTGATCGTCGAGTCGACGCTGGAGGGCCGCAGCGGCGTCGTGATCGTCCTGGCCGGGGTCGTCCTCTGCCTGATCCTCGCCCGGCTCGTCGTCGCGGTGCGCGAGAACGACCGCCTGGCGCGCGACAACGAAAGCATCATCCGCGCCGCCGGCGATGGGATCGTCCGCACCGACCTCTCCGGGCGCATCACCTACGCCAACCCGGCTGCCGTCGAGATGCTCGGCTACTCCCTCGACGAGCTGATCGGCCAGCGCTCCCACCCGCTCTTCCACCACACGCGGCCCAACGGCGCCCCCTATCCGCCAAAGGAGTGCCCTTCGTATCGGTCGATGACCGAAGGCGAGACGCAGCGGATCACCGACGAGCTGTTCTGGCGCAAGGACGGCTCCTCGATCGCCGTCGACTACACCTCGGCGCCGATCCGCGAAGCGGGTCGCGTCGTCGGCGTGGTCCAGGTCTTCGACGACGTCACCAACCAGCGCCAGATGAAGGAGCAGCTTCGCCACCAGGCCGACCACGACAGCCTCACCGGCCTCTACAACCGCCGTCGCTTCGGCGACGAGGTCTCTCAGCAGCTCGCCTACGCCCAGCGCTACGGGCACCCGGGGGTGCTGCTGATGATGGACCTCGACTCGTTCAAGTTCGTCAACGATTCCTACGGCCATCCCGCCGGCGACAAGCTGCTCTGCGAGGTGGCGGCGATCCTCGTCGCCAACGTGCGCGAGACCGACGTCGTCGCCCGCCTCGGCGGCGACGAGTTCGCGGTCCTGCTCCGCGAGGCGAGCGAGGCGGACGGGGTCGCGGTCGCCGAGAGCCTGATCGCCGCGGTCCGCTCGGACGCCGATCTGAAGGTCGGCGCCAGCGTCGGCGTCGCACCCTTCTCCGGCAGCGGCGAGCGCACCCCCGACGAGCTGATGATCGCCGCCGACGTCGCGCTGTACGCGTCCAAGGAGGCGGGCGGCGACACGGCGACCGTCTATTCCGGGCACAACCAGGCGCTGACCTGGGTCGAGCGGATCCGCGCCGCGCTCGCTGAGGACCGGATGGTCGCCTTCGCCCAGCCGATCGTCGACCTCGAGTCGGGCGAGGTGGTGCGCGAGGAGCTGCTGGTGAGGATGCTCGACGAGCACGGCGACCGGATCCTGCCTGCCTCGTTCCTGCCGGCGGCCGAGCGCTTCGGCCTGATCCAGGAGATCGACCTCCGCGTCCTCGGCGCGGCGATCGAACGGGTGCGCGCGGGCCGGGCGGTGGCGGTCAACGTCTCCGCCCTCTCCCTGACCGACCCGCGCTACCTGGCGACGCTGGAAGCGGCGGTGGCGGGCGGCCTCGACCCGGCGAACTTCAACCTCGAGATCACCGAGACGGCGGCGGTTGCCAACATGGCCGACGCCCAGGGATTCGCCCACCGCATCCGCGAGCTCGGCTGCAGCCTGGCCCTCGACGACTTCGGCACCGGCTTCTCCTCCTTCACCTACCTGAAGGAGATTCCCGCCCAGTACCTGAAGATCGACATCGAGTTCGTGCGGGGGCTGAGGCGCGACCCCGGCAACCAGCGGTTGGTCCAGGCGATCGTCTCGATCGCCCGCGGCCTCGGCCAGAAGACCGTCGCCGAGGGGATCGAAGACGAGGAGACGCTCGAGCTGGTCCGCGCCCTGGGCGTCGACTACGCCCAGGGCTTCCACATCGGCCGGCCGAGCCGCGAGGCCGAGGCGCCCGACGCGGGCGAGGTGACCCGGCTGGCGTCGCCCGAGCCGGGCTAGGCGGACCCCGAGCCACCGCCGCGGCGCCGAGACGCGGCCGGCCGCCACCGGGCAACGAACCGGCTGAGCCGGGACTCCCATAGCCTGCCGCCGATGCTCGGCACCCTGCTGGCGCTCTCCTGCTCCGCGCTCTGGGGAACATCCGACTTTCTCGGCGGCTACCTGGCGCGCCAGGTGCCGCTCTCGCGGGTCCTACTGGTCTCCCAGCTCACCGGCCTGGTCGCCATCGTCGCCGTCGCCTGCGTGGTCAGCGGGGCGCCGGCGCTGACGCCCCGGACCCTCCTCGCCCTCCCCGCCGGGATCTCCTTCGTGATCGGCATCGGCTCCTTCTACCGGGCGCTGGCGGTGGGGTCGATGGGCGTCGTCGCACCGATCGCCGCGCTCGGCGCCCTGATCCCGATCGCCGGGGGACTGGTCTCCGGCGACCGCCCCGGCGCTGCCCAGTTCCTCGGGATGGCCGTCGCCCTGGTCGGCGTCGTGGTCACCACCCGCGAGGTGCGCTCCGAGCAGACGCCCGAGGGGGCCCGCAACCGCCAGGCGATCCTGCTCGCGGTGCTCGCCGGCGCGGGGTTCGGGCTGACCCAGTTGGCGCTCGCCGTCGGGGCTGAATCGGACCCCTACTGGTCGATCGGCTTCGTCAGGATCGCCGCCGTCGCGACCCTGCTCCTCTACCTCGTCGCCTTCGGTCCCGGCCTTGCCAGCGTCCGCGAGCGCGGCGGCCGATCCGTCTGGCCCCTGCTCCTGATCGGCATCGTCGACATCTCCGCGATGACCGCCTTCACCGTCTCCACGAACCACGGCGACCTCAGCGTCGTCACCGTCCTCAGCTCCCTCTTCCCGGTGGTCACGGTGCTGCTCGCCACGGTCTTCCTGCGGGAGCGCCTCAACCGCCCGCAGGTCGTCGGGGCCTCGATGACGCTCGCCGGCGCCATCCTGCTCAGCGCCGGTTAGATCGTCTAGATCCGGCCTGGGCGGATTCGAGCCGCCGACCCGCTGGGTGCTCCAGGTTGGTCGCGGAGCCGCCTCGGCATGCGAATCGTACTCCACCGATATCGCTGCAAAATCCGGCTGAATTCGCCATTTTGACCAGACTCAGGCTAGAATGCGCCGCGAAATGACGAAATAGGCGATGATTTCGCCTCTTTTTGAGGGTTGAAAGGGAGACATGTCGGTTGAGTCAGTCATCAAGGAGATCCAAGCCGGTGGGCTGGCGATCGTCACCGACGATCCCGACCGCGAGAACGAGGGCGACCTGATCGTTGCCGCGGATGCGATCACGCCGGAGAAGGTCGCTCTCTTCCTGCGCCACACCTCGGGCGTGATCTGCGTCTCCCTCGAGGACGAGCGCTGCGAGCAGCTGCGGCTGCCGCCGATGGTCGCGATGAACACCGAGGGGCAGGGAACCGCCTTCACCGTCACGGTCGACGCCCGCACCGGGGTGAGCACCGGCATCTCCGCCGCCGACCGCTCGCGGACGATCGAGATGCTCGCGGACCCGGAGCGCACGCACACCGACTTCGTCCGCCCCGGGCACGTGTTCCCCCTGCGCGCCCGTCCCGGCGGCGTGATCAAGCGGGCCGGCCACACCGAGGCGGCGATCGACCTCGCGCGGATGGGCAAGCGACGGCCGGCGGGAGTGTTGGCGGAGGTCGTGGCCGAGGACAAGGAGCGGATGGCCGACGGCGCAGAGCTCCGTCGCCTGGCCGGCCGCTACGGCCTGCCGATCTGCTCGGTCGCCGACATCGTCCGGTACCGCCTGCGCAACGAGCGCCTGATCGAGCACCGCGCCGAAGCGGCTCTGGAGACGACGCACGGGCGCTTCACCTGCCATGCCTGGCGCTCGTTCAACGACGACGCCGAGCACCTGGCGCTCGTCCGCGGCGACGTCACCACCCCCGAGCCGGTTCTCGTCCGGGTCCACAGCGAGTGCCTCACCGGCGACGTCTTCGGCTCCCAGAGCTGCGACTGCGGCTCGCAGCTGGAGGACGCTCTGGCGGCAATCGAGGAGGCCGGGCGCGGCGTCGTCGTCTACCTGCGCGGCCACGAGGGGAGGGGAATCGGGCTCGCCCACAAGATCGCCGCCTACAACCTCCAGCAGAGCGGGCACGACACGGTCGACGCGAACCTGCTGCTGGGCCTGCCGGTCGACAGCCGCGAGTACGGGATCGGAGCCCAGATCCTGCTCGAGCTCGGGGTCCGGGCGGTCCGCCTGATGACCAACAACCCGGCGAAGTACGAGGGCCTCGACGGCTTCGGGCTGGAGATCGTCGAGCGGGTTCCGCTGCAGCCGCGGGTCACCGCCGGCAACGCTCGCTACCTGGAGACCAAGCGGGCACGCCTCGGCCACCTGATCCCCGTCCCCCGGGAGCCGGGGCTTTGATCGTCGAGGTCGACCTCACGAGCCTGCCGCCGGCAGGCCCCCGCCTGCTCGACTCGGGGCGCTTCGACCAGCTCCACGTCCGCGCCCTCTCGCTCGGCGGCGAGCGTCGCTGGGACGAGCTCGCCGCGGCACTGGCAGGCGCCGGGAGGATCGAGGGCGAGCAGGCCCTCCTCTCGCCCGAGGCGCTCGCAGCGCTCGCGGGCGAGCTCGCCGCGGAGGAGGGCTGGCGCCGTGGCTTCGCGGAGATGCTCGACCAGGCGCGAGCCCACCGCTGGGTCGGCGCCGCCGGCGAGCTCGTCGCGCACGTCGAGTGGGAGGCCGAGATGCTGGTCGAGCCCGACGCCTTCCGCCACGTCCTCGGCCACTACCCGACCGGCGTGGCCCTGGTCACGGCCGATCGCCCCTCGGGCCCCGTGGGGATGACCTGCAACTCCTTCACCTCGGTCTCGTTGCGGCCGCCGCTGGTCGCCGTCTGCCCGGCGAAGTCCTCGGAGACGTGGCCGGAGATCCGCAGAGCGGGACGCTTCGTGGTCAACCTCGTCCACAGCGACCACGAGGAGGTCGTGCGCCACTTCGCCGCGAAGGGCGCCGATCGCTTCGCCTCGGTCTCCTACCACCGCCGCGAGTGCGGACCGGCGATCGACGACGCCCTCGCCTGGATCGAGTGCAGGCTCGACGCCGAGCACGACGCCGGCGACCACACGATCGCGATCGGCCGGGTGACCGCCCTGCAGGCGCGCGAGGGGGTCGAGCCACTGGTCTTCTTCCGGGGCGAGTTTGGGACCTTCAACGGGAACGCGAAGCTCCCATAATTAAACGATTTGTAGTGGTTTTCGCCCCACTTCATCTAGAAATGACGAATTGTGCCCTTGACAGGCGAAAAATCGGTGAAGTACGATCCGCCGCAGCTTGATCGCCCGGGCTTACTCCCGGGTCCACTGAGAGGAGAGTCGATGTTCTTCGAGTTCCGGACGTACACGGCCGCACCGGGCAAGATCTTTGCCCTCAGCGACCGCTTCCGCACCGGCACGGTGCAGCTCTTCGAAGCCCACGGCTTCGACATCGTCGGCTTCTGGCAGCCGACCGTCGGCCGCAGCTTCGACCAGCTCCACTACCTGCTCAGGTGGGAGAGCTTCGAGCAGATGGGGAGCTGCTGGAACTCGATGCTCGCCGACCCCAAGTGGGCCGCTCTGGTGGAGGAGTCCGAGCAGGACGGTCCGCTGATCGCGCGGATCGACAACGAACTCTGGTCCGCAACCGACTACTCCCCGAGCATCTGAGGAGGACCCATGACCACGTCTCTGGAGATACCGAGCATCGAGGTTCTGCCGCAGGTGCGCGAATTCATCGCGTCGCCGCTGCGGATGTTCATCGACGGGGAGTTCGTCGACGCGGCTGACGGCGGCACCTTCGTCACCTATGACCCCGCCACCGGGGGCACGATCACCGAGGTCGCCGAAGCGCGGGCCGAGGACGTCGATCGCGCCGTGCGCGCCGCCAACGCGGCGTTCGAGGGCCCGTGGGCGACGATGCGCCCGACCGATCGCGGTCGCCTGCTGGAGCGCCTCGCGATCCTGATCGAGGAGAACGCGGACGAGCTCTCACAGCTGGAGAGCCTCGACTCCGGCAAGCCGGTGGCCCACATCCGCGCCGCCGACCTGCCCCTGGTCTGGGAGACCCTGCGCTACTACGCCGGCTGGCCGACGAAGATCGAAGGGGACACGCTCGCCACCGGCTACGTCGCCACCCACGTCTACGCCTCCAAGGAGCCGGTCGGCGTCGTTGGCGCGATCGTTCCCTGGAACTTCCCGCTCTGCCAGGCCGTCTTCAAGATCGCGCCAGCCCTCGCCGCCGGCTGCACGGTCGTGCTGAAGCCCGCCGAGCAGACCCCGCTGACCGCGATTCGGCTTGCCGAGCTGATCAACGAGGCCGAATTCCCGAAGGGCGTCGTCAACGTCTGCCCGGGCTTCGGCGAGGTGGCGGGACAGGCCCTGGTCGAGCATCCGAACGTCCAAAAGATTGCCTTCACCGGGTCGGTGGAGGTCGGCAAGATGATCGCCCGGGAGGGGGCGACCTCGCTCAAGCGGGTCTCGCTCGAGCTCGGCGGCAAGAGCCCGAACATCATCTTTCCGGACGCTGACCTCGAGGCCGCCTCGGAAGCCGCCGCCTCGGCGATCTTCTTCTACACCGGGCAGCTCTGCTCGGCCGGGTCGCGCCTGATGGTGCACCGGGACGCCTACGACGACGTGGTCAGCTCGGTGGTCGCCCACGCGGAACAGCTGAAAGCGGGACCGGGACTCGATGCCGGGACGACGCTGGGGCCGCTGGTCTCGGCGGAGCAGAGAGAGCGGGTCACCGGCTACATCGATCGCGGCCGCGCCGAGGGCGCGAGCATCGCCCTCGGCGACGGCGGCGACAGGGACACCGACGGCGGCTACTTCGTCGAGCCGACGGTGATCATCGACGCGCCCGACGAGATGACCCTCGTCAAGGAGGAGATCTTCGGGCCGGTCCTGGTCGCCCAGCCCTTCGACTCGGTCGAGGAGCTGGCGAAGCGCGCCAACGACACTGAGTACGGACTCAGCGCCGGGGTCTGGACGAGCAACCTCAAGACCGCACACACGATGGCGAAGCTCCTGCGGTCGGGAACGGTGTGGATCAACTGTTACAACTATTTCGACGCGGCCGCGCCGTGGGGTGGGTTCAAGTTGTCCGGCTACGACCGCGACTGCGGCCGCGAGGGCCTGGAGAAGTACCTGGAGACCAAGGTCGTCTGGACGAACCTGGAATAGGCCAGCGGCTGGCCCACGCAAGTTAGCTCAGCAACGCACTCAAAGAAACGAGAGGGATATGCGCGTCGGACTCCTTCAAGAGGGTGACCACTCTCAGACCACCCTGCACGCCCGTTACCGCGAGATGATTCGCGAGGCCACGCTGGCCGACGAGATGGGGCTCTCTTCCTGGGGCACCTCCGAACAGCACTTCAGCCCTACCCGGTTCGGCGTCGCCTCCCCCGAGGTCCTCTACGCGGCCGTGGCGGAGCACACCTCGAGGATCATCCTCCGCAACATGTCAGCGGTGCTCGTCACCTACAACCACCCGATCCACGTCGCGGAGCGGATCTCGACCCTCGACCTGATCAGCGACGGACGGGCCCAGCTGTGCACGGCGCGGTCCAACAACCTGACCACGCTGGAGACCTTCGGTGTCCCGACGCACAACACCAAGGACCAGTGGAGCGAGTCGCTGGAAATCGTGATCAAGGCAATGACCGAAGAGACGCTGGAGCACCATGGCGAGTTCTGGGACATCCCGCCGTGCACCGTCGTTCCCAAGCCGCTGCAGACGCCGCACCCTCCGATCTCGGTCGCGGCCACCAGCACCGGCTCTCACCACAACGCCGGTCAGCGTGGGATCGGCGTCATCTCCTTCGACAACTACTACGGCTACGACTATCTCGACGAGTGCATCGCCGCCTACGCCCGCGGACGAGCGGAGGATCCCGAGAACAACACGAACGACTACTTCGGGATCTTCGTGCCCAGCGCCTACTGCGCCGAGACCCGGGAGGAGGCGGTCGAGACGGCCAGGGAAACCACGCTGGAGTACTTCAAGTTCATCGTGGACATCTACAAGCGCCTGGCTCAGAAGCCCTCCTACGAGTACATGAATCACCTCGCGGATCTCGAGGAGCACCAGGACGACATCGACTTCCTGATGGAGGCGACCCCGTCGATCATCGTCGGGACGCCCGACGAACTGGTCGAGCAGTTTCGCGACCTCGAGCGGCGCGGGGTGGACGAGGTGCTGCTGCGCGTCGACGGCTTCGGCCACGAGCAGCACATGAAGTCGATCGAGATGCTCGGGCGCGAGGTCATTCCCCATCTCGACGACGGCGACGGTGCCCGGAAAGCCCGCGCCGCCCTCCTCGCCGGGTTGAGCTAGCGGCGGGCCGCGGTCACGATGATCCTCCGTTCGCAGAAGGTCCTGACGATGGACGACGACGGCCGCACCGCACGGGCGGTGCGAGTCGAGGCCGATCGGATCGTCGCCGTCCACGGGGAGTCGGACCGTCAGCCGGCTGACCAGGGCGAGCCGGTGTTCGACTTCGGCGACCGCCCGGTGATCCCGGGGTTCGTCGACGTCCACGCCCACTACGAGGTGGCGGCGCGTGCCCACCACTCATCCGTCGACGTCCGCGCTCCGGCCTGCGGCACGATCCCCGAGGTGCTCGAGGTGCTGCGTGAAGCGGCCCGCCAGAGCAGCGAAGGCTGGGTCGTGGGCCAGGGGAACCTGTTCTTCGACCAGAAGCTGGCGGAGGGCAGGCTGCCCACCCGCGAGGAGCTCGACAGCGTCAGCACCGACCTGGCGATCGCGCTGCGAGCGGGCGGTCACATCACCGTGCTCAACTCGACGGCCCTGGAGCGGAGCGGAATCGACGAGTCCTACGCTCCCCCGCAGGGCAGCGTGACCGGGCAGCCGATCGTCGAGCGCGAGGGCGCCCGGCCGACCGGCGTGGTCAAGGAGATGGACAACCTGCTGCCGCTGCCGAAGCTCGACCGCGCCGGCCTGCGGGACGCCCTGAGGGACGGGGCGATGGATCTCTTCACCCGGAACGGCGTGACCACGGTGGGGGAGATCACCGAGAGCGTTGACGGGCTGCGGGCGATGGACGAGCTCGCTCTGCGGGGCGAGCTGCCGGTCCGCGTCGCCGCCTACCAGTGGGTGCCCGGAACGATGAGCCTCGATGCGGCGACGAGCCGCGAGCACGAATTCGCGGCGTCCTCCGACCACCTCAGCCTGAACGGGGTCAAGATCTTCGCCGACGGCGGCTTCACCGCTTCCAGCGCGGCCGTCAAGCGGCCCTACGCGCGGGACCCTGAGTCATACGGAACGCTGGCCGTCGAGCGCGACTACGTCGCCGAAGTCGCCGCCCGGGCGAGCGAGGCCGGGCTGCAGCTGGCGATCCACGCGAACGGCGAGCGTGCCCAGGAGCTGGTCTGCGACGCCCTGGTCCGGGCCGCCGACAACGGCCCGCTCTCCCGCCCGCCGCGGATCGAGCACGCGGGCAACTTCCTGCCCGACCTGGCCCTCACCGATCGCTGGCGGGAGGCGGGGATCATCCCGGTGCCCCAGCCGGTCTTCATCTTTGCGATCGGCAATTACCTGCCGAGCTACGTCGGCGACTACGGCCGCCACGGGCAGTTTCCGTTTCGCACCCTGATCGACCGCGGCTGGCAGCTCTCCGGCAGCTCCGACGTCTGGATCGGCTCCGAGCGATCCCAGACGAGGCCGATGTTCAGCATCTGGTGCTGCGTCGAGCGGCGCGGCTACTCGGGAGACGTGATCGAGCCGGAGCAGGCGATCACCGTCGAGGAGGCGCTGTGGATGCACACCCGCGGCGGGGCGCTGGTGCTTGGCCAGGACGACGACAAGGGATCGATCACGCCGGGCAAGCTGGCCGACCTGGTCGTGCTGGCCGAGGACCCGCGCGAGGTCGCCCCCTCCTCCCTGGCCGAGATCGAGGTCGACTACGTGTTCCTCGGAGGCAGGCTGATCTACGAGCGTGCGGGGGCAGCCAAGCCCGAGGGAGCGCGAGCGTGAACCCGTCCACACCCACACACCAACCCCTTCTGAATCAGCAGGTATCGCCTCACTATCACACACACATGGCAAGTGGAATGTATTGAACCCCGATATTGAGCCGCAGGATCGCGTTGAGAGAGTGCTTTTTTCGGACCCGTCCCATGACCGCTGAGGAGAATTGTGAACCTTTCGAAGTCGTTACTGCTTTCGCTTAGCATCGTCTGCTTTGTCGCTGTGGTGGCCGCCGGCTGCGGGTCGGGTGGCTCGTCAGGAGGCGAATCGACTCCGGCGGCGACCAAGTTCCTCGAAAAGACCGAAAAGGAAGTGGCGACCCTGGTCTCACCCAAGGGGACGTTCCAGGAGCCGCCGGCGGACTCACCGCCACCGGTCCAGAATAAGACCGTCGCCCTGATCTCCTGCGGTCAGACGGTCCAGTACTGCGCGAGGGGCATGAAGGGCGCCGAAGATGCGGCCCACGCACTCGGCTGGGATACGACGCTCTTCGATACCAAAGCCGAATATTCGCGCACCGCGACCGGCGTCCGTCAGGCGATCGTCGGCGGGGCAGACGCGATCTTCGTCTACTACATCGATTGCAGCTTCTTCCAGTCGGCCCTGAAGGAAGCCGAGGCGGCGGGCATTCCCGTGATCTCAGCGGAGTCGTTCGACTGCAACCAGGACCTCGAAAACGAAGCCGCCGAACCGGAAAACTTCGCCGGCCAGGTGACCTACGCGAACGACATCCCGTACGGCCAATACCTGGCGGAATGGACCATGTCGCAGACGAAGTACGTCTTCGCCAAGAACAAGGGCGACATGAACGCCATCTACTTCAACATGACCGAAGGACTTGGCGCGAAGTCTCAGGAAACCTATATGAAGAAATTCGCCGCGGAATGCGGTACCTGCACCATCAATCTGGTGAATTTCAACTATGCGGAAGTCTACCGAGGGCTCGAAAGCCAGGCCTCCCAGGCGCTCCTCAAGAACCCCGACGCCGATTCCATGTTCATCTCGTTCGAACTCGTTGCGACGAACGGCGCGGCGGCTGCGGTGAAGGCCTCCGGTAGGGAAATCGACCTGGGCGTCGGCGAAGGCGGGACGCCGGGAGTGCAGCTCGTCAAGGAAGGCGTGGGCACTGTCGGCGGCGGCCTCTCCCCTGAATGGGAGGCCTGGTCCGCGATCGACTGCGCCAATCGCATCTTCAACGACGAGAAATGCGTGAACAGCGGCATCGGGCAGCAGGTGTTCACGGCCGAAAAGAACCTTCCGGAGTCGGGGGCGTGGAAGCCGCCGGTCGACTTTGAAGCGCTCTACGAAAAGGCATGGGGCGTCTAGCGTGTCAATCGGCGCGGCAACGGATCTCGCTGTCTCGGACGCAAGCGAGGCAGGCTCGGGACTCAGGCTCGAGGATGTTTCGAAGCGGTTCGGGGAGAACGTCGTCCTCGACCGCGTCAGCCTCGACCTGAGCCCCGGGGAGATCCACTGCCTCGTGGGCGGGAACGGCTCGGGGAAGTCGACCCTGATCAAGATCCTCGCTGGCATCCACTCGGCCGACTCGGGCGTCCTCCGTCTGGGAGGGCGCTCGATCGACCTGACGAGGTTCAAGGCGGCCGAAGCCCGCGGCTTCGGGCTGGCGTTCGTGCACCAGCAGCAGAGCACCTTTGCGGAGATGACCGTGACGGACAACCTCCTCATGGGCCATCGGTTCCGCACGGGCCCGCTCTGGAGGGTGCGCAAGCGCCAGTCCCGGGAGGCGGCGGAAGAGCTCCTGGAGCGCTTCCATATCGACGCCGACCCGGAGGCGGAGCTGCGGACCCTGAGGCCGGCGGCGCAGACCATGGTCACGATCGCGCGAGCGCTCCAGAATCGGCAGGGGGTCGAGGCGAGCGTCCTCGTCCTCGACGAGCCGACGGCCGCCCTGGCTCCGCGCGAGGTCGACCTGCTGCTGGAAGCGCTCAAGCGCTACGCCGCGGCGGGTCAGACAGTGCTCTTCGTCTCGCACCGGCTGGAGGAGATCCTCGACGTCGGCGACAGGATCTCCGTCCTCCGCGACGGCCGTCACGTCGCCACCGTCGCCGGCGAGGGCCTCAGCCACGATTCGCTGGTCGAAGCGATCGTCGGGCGGCCGCCGGAAGCGTACTTTCCGGCCGCGCACCACCACGTCGACTCCGGCGAGGAGCCGGTTCTCGACGCGGCGGTGAGCGGCGGCATCGTCGAGGACGCCCGCCTGTCGGTCGCCAAGGGCGAAATCGTCGGCCTGACCGGCCTGGCCGGTTGCGGCTGCTCGACCACGCTGAGGCTGATCTTCGGCACGCAGAAGCTGGCGGCGGGCACGGTGAGGGTCGGCGGCGAGGTCGTCAGCGGACACGGCTGCGCCGGCCCGATGAGGGCCGGGGTGGGCTACATACCCCCCGACCGTCCCACCCAGGGGCTCTTTCCCGACCTGTCGGTGGCGGACAACCTGACGGCTGCCTCGGTGCGGGACTTCTGGCGGAAGGGCAGATTCAGTCGTCGGGCAGAACGGGCGGACGTCGCCGAGCGGTTCTCGCAGTTCGGGATCAAGGCCGCCAGCCCGGCGGTCCCCATCACCAGCCTCTCCGGCGGCAATCAGCAGAAGGTGATCCTCGCCCGCTGGGTTCGGCGCAACCCGCAGCTGCTGCTGCTGGACGAGCCGACGCAGGGGGTCGACGTCGGTGCGCGGCAGCAGATCTGGAAGACCATTCAGCAGTGTGCTGAGAAAGGGGGAGCCGTTCTCGTGGCATCGTCAGACGTCGAGGAGCTGGCCCACATATGCGATCGGGTGCTGATCATGAGCCGGGGCTCGATAGTGCACTCGATCAGCGAGCAGCCGCTGGATCCTTCGCGGCTCGTCGAGCTGGCGCACCAGGTGGAAGCATGAGTGGCGCGCCGCTCACCACGGACGAGCAGCCGGGTCCCGGCGCGAAGGACTCGGGCGGGTCGCCGACCCCGCGTCGGCGGAAGTCCGCCGGGGTACCCCAACGCTCCGGCAGGTCCCGGCTGATGGAGATTGCCGAGGCCTACACGCTGGTGCTGCTGACGGGCCTGCTGATCCTCTTCTTCTCGGTCCTGCCGGCCTCCAGCGAGGTCTTCCCGACCACCGCGAACCTTCAGCTCATCGTCGCCGACCAGTCGGTCAACCTCGTAATCGCGCTGGCGGTGCTGGTGCCCCTCGTGACCGGGGTGTGGGATTTCACGCCGGGGGCGACCATGGGGCTTGCATCCGTGGCCGCGGCATCCGTCGCCTCGAGCAGCGGCTCGATCCTCCTCTGCGTGATCGTCGCGATGGCGATCGGCCTGGCGATCGGCCTCGCCAACGGCGTCCTCGTCGTCGGCCTCCGGATCAACTCCGTCATCGCCACCCTCGGGATGACGGTGATCATCGCCGGCGTGGTGCTCCTGATCAGCGGCGGGACGCCGGTCACCGAAGGCATCCCGCCGGGGATCACCAGCTTCGGCCGCAGCAAGCTGGTGGAAATACCCGTCGTCGCCCTGGTCGCCCTCGGCATCGCCGGCGTCGTCTACTACGTCCTCAGCCACACGCCATACGGGCGTTACCTGTACTCGGTCGGCTCCAACCGGCTGGCGGCCACCCTGGTCGGCCTCCGGGTCGGGGCCCTGACGCTCTCCACCTATGTCGTGGGCGGCGCCCTCTCCGGCTTCGCCGGGATCCTCCAGCTCTCCCGCTCGGGCTCCGGCAACCCGTCGATCGGCCCGGAATTCACGCTGCCGGCCTACGCCGCCGTCTTCCTCGGGGCGATCGCGATCCGACCGGGACGCTGGAACGTCGGCGGGGTGATCGTCGCGATCTTCTTCCTCGCCTGCCTCAACAGCGGTCTCCAGCTCGCCGGGGCGGGTCCGGACGTGAACGAACTCGCCAACGGCGCGGCGCTCCTGATCGGCGTCGGCACGGCGAACTTCGTCGGCCGCAGGCGGGGCCGGGCAATCGAGATGTCCTAGGACCGACGCGATGAGCGCTGAGCTGAAGGCCTATGACATGTACATCGGCGGGCGCTGGTCCGCCGGCTGCGGCGGCCGCTACGAGAGCCTCGACCCGTTCACCGGTCGGCCCTGGGCGGTCGTCCCGGACGCTGCCGCAGCCGACGTCGAGGAGGCGGTGTCGGCGGCGCGGGCCGCCCTGGAGGCGGAGTGGGGGGCGCTGAGAGGCGCGGCTCGCGGCAGGCTGCTGCACAGGCTCGCCGACGTGCTCGAAGCCGAGGCCGAGCGGCTGGCCGCCGTCGAGACCCGCGACAACGGCAAGCTGCTGCGCGAAATGTCGAAGCAGATGGAGGTCCTGCCGGACTGGTTCCGCTACTTCGCGGGGCTCGCCGACAAGATCTCGGGATCGACGATCGAGCCGGACCGCGGCGACTACCTGCTCTACACGCGGCGCGAACCGGTCGGGGTGGTCGCCGCGATCGTCCCCTGGAACTCGCCTCTCCTGCTGCTGGCCTGGAAGCTCGCCCCCGCCCTGGCGGCTGGCGCGACCGTGGTCGTCAAGCCCTCGGACCACACCCCCGCCTCGGCCCTGGAGTTCGCCGCGTGCGTGCACGAGGCCGGCTTTCCGCCCGGCGTCTTCAACGTCATCACCGGCGGGCCGGCGGTCGGGAATGCCCTGGTCACCCACCGCGGCGTCGACAAGGTCGCCTTCACCGGCTCGACCACCGTCGGGACGAGGGTGGGGATGGCCGCGATCGAGCACATGGCGCGCCTGACCCTGGAGCTGGGGGGGAAGTCGGCGCAGATCGTCTTTCCGGACGCCGACATCGATGCAGCCGTCAACGGCATCGTCTCCGGGATCTTCGCCGCCGGCGGGCAGACCTGCATCGCCGGCTCCAGGCTCCTGGTTCACAGCTCGGTGCAGGAGGAGGTCGTGGACCGGCTCGTCGCGCGTGCCCGTCGGATCAAGCTCGGAGACCCCACGGCCGCGGACACCGAAATGGGCCCGGTCGCCAACGCGCGGCAATTGCAGGCGATCGTCGGCTACATCGAGGCGGCCAGGCAGGCCGGGGCGGAGATCGCCACCGGCGGCCGCGTCGCCGAGGAGATCGGCCCGCTCTTCGTCGAGCCGACCATCCTGCTTGGCACCCCCACGGACTCGAGCCCCTGGCGCGAGGAGATCTTCGGCCCGGTGCTGGCGGTGCGCTCCTTCGAGGACGAGGACGAGGCCGTCGAGCTCGCCAACGACAGCGAGTTCGGGCTGGGCGGGGGAGTCTGGACCAACGACATCCGCCGCGGTCACCGCGTCGCCCACCGCCTGCACGCGGGAACGGTCTGGGTGAACTCCTACCGGGCGGTCGGGCCCTTCGCGCCGTTCGGCGGTGTCGGGCAGAGCGGGATCGGCCGCGAGAGCGGCATCGAGGCGATCTACGACTACACCGAGAGCAAGGCCGTCTGGATCGAGCTGAGCGGCGTCAGTCGCGACCCGTTCGTGATCGGCTAGGCTCCCGAGCCCTGATCGGGCGGCGCTGACCGTGGTGAGCCGTCTCCATTGGAAAATGCGAGGTCAATGATGGCTCGGACGGATGGCGATGGATCCTCCAGTTCGGTCCCGCGTCGCTGGCGAGAGCCGGACGGGGGCGTGCTCTCGATCGCGACCCGCCTCTCCGAGCTCGACCGGCGGCTGATCCAGGCCCTGCAGCGCGACGGCCGCACCTCCTACGCGGCGCTCGCAAGCGAACTGGCCACCACCGAGAAGGTCGTCCGCACCCGCGTGCGGTCGCTGCTCTCCTCCGGCGTTATCGACATCACCACGGTCAGCAACCCCCTGGCGCTGGGCTACCGATACGTCGCGATGGTCGGCGTCAAGACCTCCGGCGCGGCCCTCTCCGCCGTGGCCCAGCAGCTGACCGAAATCGAGGGGGTCGACTACGTGGTGACGACGATGGGCCGCTACGACATCTTCGTCGAGGTCTTCTGTCGGACGCTGGACCACCTCCAGGACCTGATCGAAACCAAGATCAAGTCGATCTCGGGGGTGGTGGACGTGGAGGCGTCCCTCTATCTGTCGCTCGTCTACCAGGAGGGCGCCTTCGAGCTCGCCCGCGCGAAGGAAGTCACCAATCCGATCGTCGGCGGCCCCAGCATCGACCTCGACGACGTCGACATCTCGATAGTCGACATCCTCAACCAGGACGGACGCACCCCCTACCGGATGATCGCCGAGCGGCTCTCGATCTCCGAGAGTCAGGTGCGGCGCCGGGTCGCCCGCATGCAGGACGCCAACGTGATGAAGATCATGGCGATCACCAATCCGATGAGCCTCGGATTCGAAACGGTGGCCCTGGTCGGCGCGATCGTGGTGCCGCCCGTCGGCGTCCAGGAGGCAGCGCGAACGATCGCCAAGATCCGCTCGGTCACCTACGTGGCGATCGCGGCCGGGCGCTTCGACCTCTGGCTCGAGCTGGTTTGCTCGGACCCCGGCGACCTGCTGCGCTTGATCGATGAGGAGCTCAGGCAGATACCGGGCATCACGCGTCTGGAGCCGTTCGTCTACCTGGACCTGCGCTACCGGCACGTCCGAACCGCCGGCTGACTCGCTTCCCGCAGGCGATGTCGCCACGGGCGTGGGCTCTGTCAATTGGGCGCGGGTAAGACGCGCGGCCGACCTCGCTCAGAACCCGATTTCGGCTTGAGAGCGCGGGGCGCGAGATCCGGTGTGTAGATATACACTGGACTTATTCCAGTTAAGACCTCAACCGCGGCGCTTGCGCAGATCGATTTCGAGACCGAGTTGAGGTCGGCGTCCCTGCGCGTGACCCGCCCTCGTCTGGCGGTGCTCGCCGCGCTGTGGGACCACCCGCACGTCGACACCCACCGGGTGATCGAGCTGGTCCGTGCAGAGCTGCCCGCGACCTCCCAGCAGACGATCTACGACGTGCTCGAGGCCTTCACCGACGCTGGGCTGGTGCGGCGCATCCAGCCTGCCGGCACGACCGCGCGCTACGAGTCGCGGGTGGGGGACAACCACCACCATGCGGTCTGCCGCTCCTGCGGTGCGATCGTCGACGTCGAGTGCGCGGTAGGCCACGCCCCCTGTCTCACCCCCTCGGACGCCCACGGCTTCGTGGTCGACGAGGCCGAGGTCGTCTATTGGGGCACGTGCTCCGACTGCACGGCCCGACGCACCTCATGAACCCCCATCGGAAGGAAAGGAAGTAGATGAGCTCTACCCCCGAGAACACCCCGTCCAGCGCGCAGGGTGTGGACAAGAAGGCGGCAGAAGGCTGCCCGGTCGCACCTGACTCCGTCACTGCGCACGGCAGCGAGAGCGAGAACCCGGCGATCGACTCGCCGACCCCGAAGACCGGCGGCCGTCCGCACACGAACCGTGACTGGTGGCCCGACCAGCTCGACCTCACCGTGTTGCACGCCCACTCGCCGAAGGGCAACCCGCTGGGGGAGAGCTTCGACTATGCCGAGGAACTCGCCAAGCTCGACGTCGAGGCCCTCAAGCAGGACATCATCGACGTGCTCACCACCTCACAGGACTGGTGGCCGGCCGACTTCGGTCACTACGGCGGCCTGATGATCCGGATGAGCTGGCACTCGGCGGGCACCTACCGGATCCACGACGGCCGCGGCGGGGCAGGCGACGGCGGTCAGCGATTCGCCCCGCTCAACAGCTGGCCCGACAACGCCAACCTCGACAAGGCGCGCCGCCTGCTCTGGCCGGTCAAGCAGAAGTACGGCCAGAAGATCTCGTGGGCCGACCTGCTCGTGCTCGCGGGCAATGTCGCGATGGAGTCGATGGGCTTCGAGACCTTCGGCTTCGGCTTCGGCCGCGAGGACGTCTGGGAGCCGGAGGAGATCTTCTGGGGCCCGGAGGACGCCTGGCTGGGCGACGAGCGCTACGTCAGCGATTCGGAGATGTCGCCCGAAGTGGGCGCCACCGAGATGGGCCTGATCTACGTCAACCCCGAGGGACCCCGCGGCAATGCCGACCCGCGCGCGGCGGCCCACTTCATCCGCGAGACGTTCGCGCGGATGGCGATGAACGACGAAGAGACGGTCGCCCTCATCGCCGGCGGCCATACCTTCGGCAAGACGCATGGCGCCGGCATCGCCGACGACCACGTGGGCCCGGAGCCCGAGGGCGCACCGCTCGAGGCACAGGGCCTCGGTTGGCTCTCCACCTACGGCAGCGGCAAGGGCGCTGACACGATCACCAGCGGCCTCGAGGTGACGTGGACCGACAGGCCGACCCAGTGGAGCAACCGCTTCTTCGAGATCCTCTTCGGCAACGAGTGGGAGCTCACCACGAGCCCGGGTGGCGCCAAGCAGTACGTCGCCAAGGACGCCGAGGAGATCATCCCGGATCCGTTCGACCCGGAGAAGAAGCACAGGCCGACGATGCTGACGACGGACCTGGCACTGCGCATGGACCCGACGTACGAGCCGATCTCCCGCCGCTTCATGGAGAACCCCGATGAATTCGCGGAGGCGTTCGCCAAGGCCTGGTACAAGCTGCTGCATCGCGACATGGGGCCGGTCAGCCGCTTCCTGGGACCGTGGGTCCCCGAGCCCCAGCTCTGGCAGGACCCGGTGCCCGCGGTCGACCACGACCTGGTGGGCGAGGCCGACGTCGCCGCCCTCAAGGAGAAGGTCCTCGACTCCGGTCTGACGACCGCCCAGCTGGTCACCACCGCCTGGGCGTCGGCGGCCAGCTTCCGGTCGACCGACAAGCGCGGCGGCGCCAACGGCGCCCGGATTCGCCTCGAGCCGCAGCGCAGCTGGGAGGTCAACCAGCCCGAGGAGCTCGCAGCGGTCCTCGAGACTCTCGAGCGCATCCAGCGCGAGTTCAACGACGCCGGCGGCTCTCAGATCTCGCTCGCGGACCTGATCGTGCTGGCCGGCTCGGCGGCGGTCGAGAAGGCGGCGCGCGACGGCGGCGTCGAGGTGACCGTGCCGTTCCGTCCGGGCCGCACCGACGCCACCCAGGAGCAGACCGACGTCGAGTCGTTCGGCGTCCTCGAGCCGCGCGCCGACGGGTTCCGCAACTACCTGCCCTCCGGCCAGAAGCTCCGGCCGGAGGTGCTGCTCGTCGACCGCGCCTACATGCTCGACCTCACGGCACCGGAGATGACCGTCCTCCTCGGCGGCCTGCGCTCCCTCGGGGCCAACTTCGGCGGCAGCCGGCACGGCGTCCTCACCGACCGACCCGGTGTGCTCTCAGCCGACTTCTTCACCAACCTGCTCTCCACGGGCGCCCGCTGGAAGGAGTCGGAGTCGGAGGATCACGTCTACGAGATCCGCGACGGGGCAACGGACGAGTCGAAGTGGACGGCCACCTCGGTCGATCTCGTCTTCGGCTCCAACTCCCAGCTGCGAGCCCTCTCCGAGGTCTACGCCAGCGAGGACGCCCGCGAGCGATTCGTGGCCGACTTCGTCGCGGCCTGGACCAAGGTCATGGAGCTCGACCGGTTCGACCTGGTCTGACCGAGCTGCACCGACTGAACCCGGTCGATCCCCGGCGGATCGACCGGGTTCATCCGTTGCCCACGCCTACTCGATTTGGACCAAGCCGGTTCCCCTGAGGGCCACGGTTCAGCCGGCGACGGCCGCGCTGGTTTCGCTCGCCGCCAGGCGCCGGCTCTCCGGTCCCTGCATCAGCACCTTCAGGGCCTTGGTCGCGGCCGCGTCGGCGAAGGTGTCGTAGGCGGCCATCGTCTCGTCGAGCTCGAAGCGGTGCGTGGCGAAGAGGCCCGGGTCGAGGCGCCCGCTGACGATCAGCCGCATCAGCTGGGGGATGCTGTAGGTGTCGACCAGGCCGGTCGTCACGGTGACGTCGCGGATCCAGAGCTTCTCCAGGTGCAGCGTCGCCGGCTTGCCGTGCACGCCGATGTTCGCCACCCTGCCGCCGGGGCGGATCAGCTCCGTCGCCAGCTCGAAGGTCTGCGGCACGCCGACCGCCTCGAGGGCGACGTCCGCGCCGAGCCCGTCGGTCATCTCCATGACCAGCGCGACCGGGTCCTCGCTGCCGTTGTTTATCGTCGCGTCGGCGCCGAAGCGCCGGGCGCTCTCGAGGCGGCTGTCGGCGAGGTCGATCGCGACGATCCGGCCCGGCGTGTAGAGCGTCGCCGTGAGGATCGCCGCCAGCCCGATCGGGCCCGCACCGACGATCGCCACCGTGTCACCCGGTGAGATCATCCCGTTCAGCACACCGACCTCATACGAGGTGGGAAGGATGTCGGCGAGGAAGAGAACCTGTTCGTCGGCGAGGTCGTCGGGGACCTTGTAGACGGAGTTGTCGGCGAACGGCACCCGCGCGTATTCGGCCTGCACGCCGTTGATCAGGTGGCCGAAGATCCAGCCGCCGCCACCGAGGCACTGGCCGTAGCGGCCTTCCTTGCAGTAGCGGCAGCTGCCGCAGGAGGTGACGCAGGAGAGCAACACCCGGTCTCCCGGCGCGACCGTGGTCACCCCGGCGCCGACCTCCTGCACCGTGCCGACCGCCTCGTGCCCGAGGATCGTGCCCGGAGTCGTCTCCGGCACGTCGCCTTTGAGGATGTGGAGATCGGTGCCGCAGATCGTCGTGGTGTCGATGCGGACGATCGCGTCGGTGGGATCGACGATCTTCGGATCCTCGACCTCGTCCCAGCTGCGTTGCCCCGGTCCGTGATAGACGAGCGCCTTCATGTCTGTGCCCTCCTGAAGTCTCGATGTCCCTTCGTGGGTGAATTCTTCAGCGAGCCGGGATGCCGGGCATCGGTAATTTCCCGCGCCCGCCAGGTGGCTTTCCGCGCCCTTGGCGGGGGACGCCATCATCATCGCTCCTACGTGAAGATGATCTGCCCTCCGGCCGCCAGCTCGTAGAACTCGCCGACCGTGATCACCCCGCCCACCTCCTCGACGAAGTCCTCGGTATCGAGGCCGAAGAGGTCGACCGAGGCCTTGCAGGCATAGAGGCCGGCGCCCGATTCGGCGATCATCTCGACGAACTCGGGAATCGGCGGGATGTCGAGCTTCTCCATCTCCTCGGCCAGTTTGTGGGTGACGAGGGCGGAGACGCCGGGGATGCCGCCCGCCCAGGTCGACAGGTGCAGTCCCGGGTTGCCGACCGTCGCCACCTTGACGTGCTCATGCCGGGCCCGGTTGATCGCGTCGAGGCCGAAGAAGGTGAAGAAGAGGTTCGCCTCGATCCCCTCCATGCGGGCGCCGTTGGCCATGATCAGTGCCGGGTAGACCCCCTCCAGCGAGCCCTTGGAGACGATGATCGACACCTTCTCGATCGGCTGCGGGACGATGCCGTTCGCCTGCGTGCTCATTCTCTCTCCTCTCCTAGATGCAGCCGCGCGGCTTCGGGATGCCGGCGACCTTGGCGGCCAGCTTCGCCGGCCCTTTGGGGAACAGTTCGTAGAGCTCCTTGATCGGCACGCCGGAGGCTTTGCCGAGGGTGCGGATCGAAGGCGCCGAGCCGGACTCCAGGTACCGGTTCCGCATGAAGTTGACGACCAGCCAGTGGCGGTCGGTCAAATCCGCGATGCCCGCTTCTGCGGCGATCGCGGCGGCGACTTCCTCGTTCCACTGGGCCGGGTCGGTCATGAAGCCTTCGGCGTCGACGTCGACGGGCGTGTCGGCATAGGTCATCGTGGTCACTGCTCTCCTCCTTCTGGGCCGGGTACGTGCCTGCCCGCCGTCGACATCTGCGCGGGGACGCCCGGGATCTCGCGACCGGGCAGCAGCACATGCCAATACAGGGGCTGGAAGGCCAGCTTGCCGAGATGGTTTAGCCGCGATTCGCGCAGCAGCGGCAGCGGGCCGAGGTGGGGCTCCGGGTAGCGGCCGGGCAGCGGCTCCACCTCGTAGTTGAAGTCGATCAGGAGCGCCTTGTGGAAGCCGCTCTCGATGAAGCAGTTGACGTGCCCGTCGTAGCTGCCCCGCGGCTCTTCGCCGGCGAGCACGCGCTCGACGTTCGCGCAGAGCGTCTCCGCCTCGAAGTGGGTCGCCGAACCGGCCTTCGAGGTCGGCAGGCTCGCCGCGTCGCCGATCGCGAAGACGTTCGGCGCCGCCTTCGCCTGCAGGGTGTGGATGTCGACATCGACGAAGTCGAGGTCGTCGCCGAGGCCGGGGGAGCGGGAGACAAATGGCGCGCCCCCGTGCAGGGGTACGACGACGGCGAGGTCGAAGGGGATCTCGCGCTCGTCCCAGCTGACCAGCTTGTGCTCGGCGCCGTCGACCCGGCCGGTGGCGAACTCGGTCTCCAGGCCGATCGCGCGCTCCTCGAGCATGCCGCCCAGGTGGCTGGCGGCGACGGGCTTGGTGAAGGCCGCGTCGAGTGGAGTCGCAAAGGTGATCTCGACCTGGTCGCGGACGCCCCGCTCGCGCAGGAACCAGTCGGCGAGAAAGCAGAACTCGAGTGGCGCGACCGGGCACTTGATCGGCAGGTCGACGAGGTTGACGACGAGCCGGCCGCGGTCGAAGCCGGCGAGCGCGTCGCGAAGCGCCGTCGCGTCCTCGCGCGAGTAGAAGGAGAAGATGCTCTCGCCCCAGCCGTGGCCGCGCAGGCCCTCGGTCTCCTCGTGGAGGAGCGTGGCGCCGGTTGCGAGGATCAGCGCGTCGTAGTCGAGGCTCGTGCCGTCGGCGAGGTGGACGCGGTTCCCCTCGATCTCGATGCGATCGACCTCGGCCAGATGGAAGTCGATGCCGTCGCGGAGCTGGGCTCGGCGGGAGCGGACGATCTTCTCCGGTGCCTCCAGGCCGAAGGGGACGAAGAGGAGGCCGGGCTGGTAGAGGTGAAGGTCGTCACGGTCGACGACCACGATCTGCAGCTCCTCCTCGGGAGCGTGCCTGCGCAGGCGGTTGGCGACGATGGTGCCGCCGGTGCCGGCGCCGATGATCACGATCCGCTTCACGCGGTAGAGGATGCGACCCGGCAAGGAGCCTCACATCCGCCCATTGCCGCACCTCTGCCTCCGGGACTACCGCATCGGACCCTCAGGACCGACGCCTGTCTCCTGGGGTGGTTCGAACCGACCCCCACAACGCGACCCCCGCCTATGCAGGACTCTCCTCGATGGAGCTAGGCGGATTCGAACCGCCAACCTCCTGGGTGCGATCCAAGGTCGTCATCTCCAGCATGGACACCTAAAACATGCTGATTTACAGGGATATTTGCGACTTGTGGCCGAGCAGCCGAAATAGCCGGATGCGCGGGGATTAGCGGGGATATGCGGGGAGTCAGCCACTTCTGGCGAGAAGTGGCTGAAAATCGAGGGGGCGGTTCGAGGTCGCCTCCGAGCCCCGACTGGGACTCAGCCGCAGGTGCGGGCGCCCACTTCGAACTGGGCCAGCGTGCAGCGGTAGGTCCGCGGGTAGTAGGCGCCCATCGCCCGGGCCGCGCCGGCGGGGTCGGCGTTCTGAGGCGCGTTCTGGACGGCGTGCTCGAAGCTTTCATTTGGCAGCATGTTGCGCAGGATCAGGATCTGACGGGCGTGCGGCTGGGTGGTCGAGAGCGGGATGAAGGTCCCCCCGGCCGCTTCGACCGCCTGCCGCTCGCCGGGCCTGGCAACGACGTAGGCGTACTCGCCGGCCGCGTTCAGCTTGGTCTCGAAATCCGCCGCGCAGCCGTATTCGGCGCCGCCGCCGGCCAGCGGGTTGGCGACCACCGGCCAGGGGCTCCGGTAGACGTTGTTGCAGAGGGAGAAATAGCGGAGCTGTAGGTCCTGCTGCGGCCAGGGCACGGGGCTGGTCCCAGGGGGCGTCGTCGGCGCCTTGCCGCGGACGACCAAGACCTTCCCCGCCACCGGGCGGAAGAGCGCCGAGACGTAGGCGTTGTTGACGTTCGGGAAGAAGGAGTTGGTCGAGGCCGCCGAGGCGCGGAAGAACTTCAGCGGCGGCGGGCATTCCGAGCCCCGGCAGGGGTCCGTGCCTTTCGAGGACCCGCCCTTCGCCGTGTCGCCGAGCTTTAGCAGCGCCCGGAGCAGCCGCTTCGGCTTGACCTGGAGCTTCGTGCCCAACGCCCGGGCGGCTTTCCGCGCCGACGCCTTCGAGCGCACCGATGCGACGCGCTCGGCGGTCGGGGCCGGGCACCGCGGCAGGGCTATCCGCTTGCCGTCCTTGACAAGGGCGAGGCTCGGCAGCTGCACTGCGCCGTTGCCACCGCTCGGCAGGTAGACCCTGTATAGAAGAAAGCCGAGCGGCGTGCCGTTCTTCCCGGTTGCCCCCACTGGGGCCAGGGGCAGCGCGTTCATTTCGTCAGGCTTCGCGTCGCCGCTCAGCGTGACGGTGAACGAGCCCCCCGGTTCGCCCTCGGCCTGGAACGGGTTGACCGAGCCTGGGTTCGGATCGATCTGGTAATCGGCGATTCCCGACGACACTCCGTTCGCTTCGAAGGAGCCGCCGGATTCGTCGTAGACGTTGAAGGACATATAGCGGGCGTTCGGGTACTGCCCTTGGATCTCGATCTCGAGGCCGTCTTCGGCGTAGAAGGGCGTCGTCCAGTAGGTCGCCGCCGAATCGGGGAAGGCGACGTTCAGCGTTTCCGGCGTCGTCTTCGCCCACCACGAGCAGTACGGGAAGGAGCCCTGCGAGGTCGCCGCCGAGGCAGCGCCGGGCGCGACCAGCAGCAGGCCGATTGCGAGGGCAAGCGTTGCGAGGCGTGAGCGGCTGATGGGCGGACGCGTCAAGGTGAAGATCTTTCGGCGGCAGGCCCGCTGAGCTTGAGTCGGTCACGCGTGAGGCGCCCGTATGGATTGTCATCTGGATTGACCACGGTTGACTTCCCGCAACAGTGGCTGACGACAAGACGTTTCGCAGTCAAGCGGAAAGCCGTGAGGTGCAGGGCGACTTCAGTGGAGCTAGGCGGGTTCGAAACGAGAAGTGGCAACATATGTCGCTCATAGATATAGCTATCCTTTATCTATGTCTGACACTCAAGCTCCGGACGCGGTCGCCCTGAACCAAGTCTCCTACGGGCAGGACGGCTACTTCACCGCCCGCCAGGCGCGCGAAGCCGGCTTCAGTCCACAGCTGCTCGCACACCACGTTCGCTCCGGGCGATACGAGCACATTCGTCGCGGTCTGTACCGCCTGCGTGGGTACCCGGGATCCCCCCACGAGGATGTGCGGGCGAAGTGGCTTGCGGTCGGCTCCGAGCGGGCCGTCGTCTCCCACGAGAGCGCGCTGGACCTCCACGAACTCTCGGATGTGATCCCGAACAGCGTCCATCTCCTGGTCAATCGCGACGATCGCGGGATCAGGCGGCTCCAAGGGGTGACCCTGCACACGACGACGAAGCCCCTCGAGCCGTCCGAAGTCGTGTCCCGCGAAGGCATCCGCGTCACCGACCCCGTGCGGTCGATCCTCGATGCCGCCACCGCCGGAACGGCCCCCGAGCAGATCGAGATGGCCGTCCGCCAAGCACTGCGCGAAGGCCTGACTACCCGTCGTTTGCTTCTCGCCCGAGCCGATCGCCGCGGAGGCCGCGTTGCCGATCTCATCCGCCGCGCTGCGGAGAAGGATGGATAGCCGTGAGATATGAAACGGCAAACGCATTCCGCACCGCGCTCGAGCAACGCCTGAAGAATGAGGCCCAGGCGACCGGCGTCGCGCTGCTGCGCCTGCGCAAGCGCGTGGCCTTCGAGCGATTCCTCGCCAGGCTCACGACCTCGGAGTCGAGCGGCTGGGTTCTCAAGGGCGCGTTCGCGCTGGAGCTGCGCCTTGGCCTTCGCGCCCGAACGACCAAGGACATCGACCTCGGGCGAGCCGACGACGAGGAAGCGGCAACCGAGCATCTGAGGGCCGCCACCCACGTCGACCTCGGCGACTTCTTCGTCTTCGAAGTTCGCCGCACGCCGGCGCTCGACGCTGCCACCGGATTCCACGCCGTCCGCTACACGGTTCGCGCCGACCTCGATGCCCGCCGGTTCGAGCAGTTCCCAGTCGATGTCGCGTTCAGCGAAGCGACGCCGATCCAAGCGGAGCCGCTTCTCGGTGCGAGCTCGCTGGAGTTTGCCGACGTCGCAGGGCTGCAACTGCCGGTCGTTTCACTTGAGCAGCACGTTGCCGAGAAGCTCCACGCTTACACCGGGGCCTTCGGACGAGATCAACGGGAGAGCACCCGAGTCAAGGATCTCATCGACCTCGTACTGATCGGCGAGTTGGCCGAAATCGACGCCGAGCGCCTCCACCAAGCGCTCACGACTACCTTCGCGCAGCGCGGTCGCCAGCCGCTCCCGAACGCCACGCCTTCGCCACCATCGTCGTGGGCAAGACCGTACGCGGTCCTGGCTCGAGAGGTTGGGATCGCCGACGGAATTGGGACCGGCCACGCGGCGGCCGTGCGGCTTCTCGACCGGGTGCTTCGGTCGGAAGCTGACGGACATTGGGATCCCGAAGCACAGCGTTGGCGCTCGCGGACATAGGCTCAACGCGGAGATTTCCGGTGGACTGGCATCGTCTCTTGGGATCGAATTTGACGCCAGATCTCGCCTTCTACATGCCAGGATTCCTAGAAGGAGCCGAAGCGACAGCGGAGTGAGGCCTAGGAAGCCTGGCGGTTAGGCACTCAGGGTGACCCCTTGCGCGACTCCTATCGCTTCCGCTAAACCAGGGTTGGTGAACAGTTCGCGACCAACCCTTCCCGAAGTTCGCATGGCAATTGCGGATGCCCTCGATCGCGGCAGGCGCACTCTTGTCGACGTCGCCCAGATCCTCTGTGTCTCGTCTAGCACTCTGCAGCGCCTGCTTTCTGATTCTGGGACTGATTTCACGACGCTACGCAAGGAAGTACAGATCCGTCTCGCGCTCGACTACCTCACTGCTGGCCGACGGGTCTGGGTAGCTGCTGAGCGCACGGCCCTCTCACCCGACCACCTGCGCGTGGTCGTTAAAGAGGCAACCGGGCTCACGCCCTTGCAGATCCTCAAGGCCGCGCGAATCTCCGCCACCCTGGAGAAATGGCGTCATCAAGGTCCGCCGTCCTATGGCTCCTTTCTCTACCGCCGCCAGTTCGAGCAATGGCAGCGCTTTGATGCCCAGCTCCAAGATCTATTCGCTGACCTCGGCCCCAGCCACCCACTGTCCGACTGGGCGAAGAAGACGTTGTTGTCCGCACAGCGGCCCGACTTCCGCACCCAGCCCTACCGTCGGGAGCGCCGCCGGAGAGCCCGCCGGCAGTCGGCCGAATTGCAACGCATTCTTGAAGGTGTCCACCTCGATCCGGCCCCGAGCCTTGCCGAGGTTCCCGATTGAGCGCCGGCAGCCCACCCCCGGCGCTGGAGCAGCGCCGGGTAGCTGCCGATGTCAACGCTACGCGGCCGCCACCCCTCCCTTCGAAGCAAGTCATCTCCAAGTTGGAATTGCGCCAGATCACAATCGGACTGCGCGCTCAGGAACTCAGTCTCGTCCTTGGGGCCTTGCTGATCTTCGCTGGGATCCTCGCGGCATTTATCGCGGCGCGGACGACAGCCGTGGGGATCGCCCCGTTTGGGCTGATCGGAGGAGGCGTTGCCTTGCTTCGCATGAGCTCGGCACCCTCCATGCCGCGAACTCCGAGCCCTCGCGATTGGCGCTCTCTTCGAAGCACCCACGCTAAACGCTGACTCTCGCGACTTGCCTCGTACCCAGAGCATGTTCGAGCGCTTAGGATCTCTCCCGCTATGGGTATCCTTGACCGCTTCAGAACGACGCCGACTGAGCTGGCGCCAGCCAACGTTGATGTCAGCTGGATCGATATGGAGGACTGGCGCGGATGGGACGCTCCGGGCAATTTCATTTCGGGGGAGAGTCACTACAAAGAGGCCCTCACGGCACTGGCCGGCCCACCCCGCGACGAGGGTTACCTGATCCCCGTCAAGGTGGCGATCATTCGCGAGCCAACCAACACCTACGACTCCAATGCTTCCGCGCAGAGGTTGACGGTCGCCACATCGGCTACCTCGCGCGGTATATCGCCGCGCAGCTCTCGGGCCCACTCGACGCCGTCGGCTGCGGTCGCTTCGAGGTCTGCGGCATCCTCCGGGGGGGTTCAGAGGACGCCCCAAACATCGGCGTTCACGTATGGCTCGGTCGCCGACTCTCTCCAGGTCCGGAAATCATGCAGCGTGACGAGGGCGGTCTCGTGTCCTGGCCCCCGTACGACGATGAGGGCAAGGAAACCGCGAGCAGTGCAGGTCGCCGGCGTGCAAGCCCAGGGGTGAGCACTGATCCATCGAATCGATCGACCGGAACAGGGCCCGGTTATCTGCGCCGTAACCACTACACCGAGTACATCGACCAAGTGAAGGAGCTGCGTCGCTCGGGTCTCACTGACGAGGCGGAGCAATTGCTGCTCGAGTTGATCGAGGCCACCGAGGCCGAGGCCCGAGCGAAGGACTGGGGGTCGCTCCGTGGTATTACGAGCAGCTGGCAATCCTCTATTCAAAGCGTCACGAAAGGGATCGCGAGATTGCCAGCCTCGAACGATTTGCCAGCGTTCCCCATGCACCCGGCTCGTCCGTCTCAAAGCTTCTAGCCCGGCTCTCGAAGAAAAGAGAAATCCGAAATGGGCAGAGATGAGGAAACATGGCAGGGATTGAGTCGAATGTTTTGGCGACGTTCTTGGATCGATTGAAAGCGTCTGACGATGTGCCCGCCGCAGTCGCGGAAAGGCTCGAGCTCGTCTTGGTTCAAAAGAAGCTTCCGAAGCCCGACGAGCTAGCAAGGCTGTATCGCGCTGACGGCGAAGGTCCAGCTGCGTGATCCAACTGGTGGCTGTTCACATCGAGGAGTTTCGCGGCATTCGCGAGCTCAAGCTCGACTTGGGACGAAAGTCATTTGTAGTGCTGGGACCGAACGGGTCTGGAAAGAGCGGTGTAGTAGATGCGATTGACTTCGCACTCACTGGCAATGTCGCTCGCCTCAGCGGCGCTGGCACCGGCGGCGTGAGCCTGACTAGGCACGGACCACATGTGCATCAAAGAGACGACCCGGCAGCGGCGAAGGTGTCGCTGACGATCTGCCTTGCGGACAGCGGTCAGACGGCCGTCCTGACTCGATGCATCAAAACGGCTGGTCAATATGACCTGGAGCCGAGCACGCCTGAGCTGGTTGCGGGAGTCGAGTGGGCGGCGCAGCATCCCGAGCTCACGCTGTCTCGACGGGAGGTCATCAAGTACGTCAACGCGGAGCCAGGCAAGAGGGCCCAGGAGGTGCAGGAGCTGCTGAAGCTCGATCGCATTGACGAGATACGGAGACTGCTCCGTAGCGCCCTGACCAAGACCTCTACCGAGGCAAAGCGTGCCGACACGGATGTCGCCAACTCCGAGGACGGGATTCGACGGCATCTTGACCTGACGGCATTGTTGGCTACGGAGGTCACCACCGTTGTCAATAAGCACCGCGCAATCCTCGGACTCGATCCTCTGGCGTCCGTGACCCCGGACACGGATCTCAGCGCCGGAGCGACGGGATCCCCGGCGGCGATGGGATTCGACAAGGCATCGGCGCTTCGCGACATTGAAGCTCTTTCTGGATATATCGCGGAGCACACCGAGTTCTCTGAGGCAGCGCACGAGCTCACGGCTGCCTTGGCCGAGTTGGAGGCAGATCCGACGATCCTGGATGCGCTTAAGCATCGTCACTTGATTGAGGTTGGCCTGCCGCTGGTCACCGAGGCCGCGTGTCCCCTATGCGACCGCACCTGGCAAGACGCCGACGAGCTGCGCGCTCATCTCGAGAGCAAGCTGGCTAGGTCGGCGGCCGCGTCGGACCTCCAGCTGCGCATCGAGCAAGCGGCGGAGAGAATTGTCGGCGAGCTCCGACGCGTTCGCGCCCTGATTCAGACTGCGCAACCGCACGCAGTCACGTTGGGCCGCGGCGACGATCATGCTGCATTGCTCGACCTGTCGAACGACTTGGCCAGCTTTGAAGCGAATCTGGGAAGCCTGGAGGCGATCCGTCAGCAGGCCACTCGTCTGGGCGGTGATCCAATGGCAGTTCCCCCGGCAGTGCCGGAAATTCTTTCCGAGTTGCAGTCGGCCATCGAAGCATCGCCTGACCAGAGCGCCACCAACAGCGCGCGGACTGCTCTCACGATTGCCCAGGAGCGGTGGTCACGGCTTCGGCAGGCGCGCGCCGCAGCGGCCAATACTGGTGCGACGCAACAGACCGCACAAGCCATATATCAGGTTTACAACGATGTCGCCGACGAAGCTCTGACCGAGTTGTACAAAACGGTCGAGGACAACTTCAGCGACTACTACCGCCGGATCAACGCCGACGATGAGTCGGCCTTTAAGGCGGGGCTGGCTCCGTCCGCGGGCAAGCTAGACCTTGAGGTGGACTTCTACGGTCTGGGCATGTTTCCACCGATGGCCTACCACAGCGAGGGTCACCAGGACGGCATGGGCGTGTGCCTCTATCTCGCGCTCCTCGATCAACTGCTCGGGAACAATTTCCGACTCGCCGTACTCGACGATGTGGTGACTTCGGTCGATACCAACCATCGTCGCCAGTTCTGCAACCTGCTGAAACAAGTCTTTCCGAACGTCCAATTCATCATCACGACCCACGACGAGGTTTGGGCCCGGCAAATGCAGTCCTCCGGGCTCATCGATCGTCAGTCCCTAGCGCGGTTTCATAGCTGGAGCGTCGACGGCGGCCCATTGTACGGCTCGGGTGGTGATTTCTGGGAGCAGATAGATGCAGACCTGACTAATAACGATGTCCCCGGCGCCGCTCACAAGCTGCGTCGCAACCTCGAGGCATCAATGGCGGACATCGCCGCCAATCTGCAGGCCCGGGTGATCTACCGACCCGACAACAACTATGACCTCGGTGTGTTTTTCGCCGCAGTCAAGAGTCGTCACGGGGACTTGCTGAAAAAGGCGGCGAGCTCCGCAAGCTCGTGGAGTAACCAGGCGGCCGAACAGCAAGTCGAGGCGCTTAAGGCTGATCGAGCTCAGGCGATCCTTGCCCAGGATGACGAGAACTGGGCGATCAATGCTCTGGTCCACAACAACGACTGGGCGGCCATGAGCAAGGCCGACTTTGAGCCTGTAGTCGAGGCGTGCAAGCAATTCACCGATTTGTTCACCTGCAGCAACAAAGACTGCGACTCATTGATCTATGTCAATGGGATGCCAGGGAATGAGGAGGCGCTGCGCTGTTCATGTGGAACGCTTAACTTGAATCTTCGTCGCAAGTGATCCGCCCCAGCACGATCGGCATCGATCCCGTAGCCGCCCGATGAGCCACATCGGGCTGAGCAACCGGCCCGAGATCTGAATCCGCCTTCGGCTGTAGCGCGGTCTCGTACTTGATGGGGGCGAAACTTATGCGCCCCCTAGCTCTGCTGGCGGCCAAATTCAGCAGCGGTTGGAAAGCCTCGGAGAAGACGGAAACCCTCACGTGCAGGGACATCGAGCGATGGAGCTAGGCGGATTCGAACCGCCGACCTCCTGGGTGCGATCCAAAGGGGTCGCAATCGCCAGAAACACCAGGAAGCTGTCGATTACCAGCCCCTTTGCATCGATGGCTGATGGGCGCCGCCAACCTCGATGCGAACGGATATGAACCGATATGCAGGGTTTCAGCCACTTCTGGGGAGAAGTGGCTGAAAACGGAAAGGGCCGGTTGGAGTGGTCGCTACAGCTATAGCGACACGGGTAAGACAGGCTTCGTCATGGTCGGGGCACCAGCGCTCCACGAGCAGATGCGTCAACTGCTCGCCGCGAAGAAGCTCCGCCCGGGCCTGTAGAAAGTCCGTGAACAGCAGGCCTGACCGGGCCTTGCGCACGCTACTTCAAGGAGACGAGATGTCGATTACGACCAGGGATGAGCTGGCAAAGCAGGTAGCCGCGCGGACCGGGCTCGAGACGGGCCAGGCGAAGCTCGCGGTGGAGGCGACGATCGAGGAGATCACCGCTCAGCTCGCGGCCGGCAACGAAGTCAAATTCACTGGCTTCGGCAAGTTCTCGACGGTCGCCCGGCCGGCTCGGGAGGGCCGCAATCCGCAGACCGGAGAGTCAATCCAGATCGCCGCGAAGACGGCAGCGAAGTTCAGCCCCGGAGCCGAACTGAAGAAGGCCGTCAACGGCTGATGGCGGGTGGGGGTCGGCCCAGCAGACTCCGACTTGCACGACGAGCCGGAAAGGCGGCTCCTGCGCTACCGAGGCTGATGTCTAGTTTTCCGACCCGCCAACCCTGACGAGTTGTAGCGGCTCCGCATCGCCGTCGAACAGCGCGCAGCCATCCAAGGTCTCGCATCCGCACCTGCTGGCGGTCGTCAGCCAATCGCGCATCGCCTGAGCTCGCTCGATCAGCGCGTCTACCTCGGGCAACTTGCGACTTGCGAGCGCCCGGAGCTGCTCATGTGCCGGGGCGCCCTGGTCGATCGAGGTCAAGAGGACGCGCACCTCGTCCAGTGAGAAACCGGCCTGCTTAGCGACGTCGATGGTTCCGAGGCGTTGGATCACCATCTCGTCATAGCGCCGTTGCCCACTGATGCGCTCGGCCTCCGGTAGGAGGCCCTCGCGTTCATAGAACCGGATCGCCGACACTTTGACGCCGGCCTTCTCGGCTACCTGCCCGATGCTGAGCGTTGCTTCTGCTGTCGCCACGGGTTCTCCTTGACCTAAACCTGGGTTCAGGGTCAACACTAGCTGCCCCTTGAAACCGGAGGAATCGAAATGACTGACGACACCCCGATCGCCTGCTCGCTCGGCGCCGACGATCTGCAACAGCGCCTCGGTGAGATCGCCCAGGTGGGCGCCACCAGCCTGATCAACCGCGACACCGAGGACGGAAAGCACACGCTGCGCTTTCGCTCGGACCCGACCACTCGCCGTCGCTTGGAGGAGATCGTTGCCGCCGAGGCCGACTGCTGCTCATTCCTTGACCTCGAGCTGGTCGAGCGCGAGGGAGTGCTGATCCTGACGCTCGCCGCACCCGAGGACGGACAGCCCGTCGCCGACGAGCTGGTCGCCGCGTTCGCGGGAGGTGGAAAGTGAGCGGCGCCGAGGAGGCCTCCGGCCGCGGGCCGATCCTGGGCGCTGGTGCCGTTGTCCTCGCAGCGCTCTGCTGCTTCGCGGGGCCAGCGATCCTCGGAGCAGTGGCCGGCGCGACTATCGGCGGCACCCTTGGCCTGGTGGCCGCGATCGTCTGCGCCGTCGTGGTCGCCGTCGCGGTGGCATTGATCCTGCGCCGCCGCCCGGGCAGGGGAGCGGCAGGATGCTGAGCACGCGCGCCTTCGGCGTACGCCGGGTGAGCTGAGTCGCCGCCTGGGATAGGCGAGCGGTGTCGGCGGGGACTGCGACGATCCGGCCGTGACCGGCAAGTCAATCGCGCTGTTCGTCGCGGCCGCTCTCGCGGAGATTGGCGGCGCCTACCTCGTCTGGATCGGCCTGCGCGACGACAAGGGACCGCTGCTCGTCGTCCTCGGAGTCCTCGCGCTCGGCCTCTACGGCGTCGTCGCCACCTTCCAGCCGAGCAACGAGTTTGGGCGCGTGTTGGCCGCCTACGGCGGCGTGTTCATCGTCGGCTCCATCGCCTGGGGGGTCGCCTTCGACAGCTTCAGGCCCGACCGTTATGACCTCTCCGGCGCCGCGATCTGTCTCGTTGGAATTGCGGTGATTATGTACGCGCCTCGATAACCCGACCCCCTGCCCATACCCCCGCGCTCGTCGCGGGCTTCGCTGCGATCACGCTCGGCCACTGGAACGGCGGCGGCTGAGGGCCGCCAAGGCAGGGGGCCATCTAGAGCACCGTGAGCTGCAAGGCGGCGCCGATCAGGCCGCAGCCGAGCACCACGTAGAGCACCGTCAGCTTGCCGTGCCAGCGGTTAAGAGCAAGGAAGGCGCCGATGGCGAGCACGGCAGTGGGGACGTCGACCACGCTGGCGTCCACGATGTCGACGGTGACGGCGGCGATCAGCCCGATCACGCCGGCGGCGACGCCGAGCAGGAAGGGTCGGATGCGGGGGTTCTCGGCGACGGCGACGAGGAAGCGGTGGAAGAAGATCGGGAAGACGAAGGCGGGCAGGAAGATGCCGAGCGTCATCGCCAGGGCTCCAGCGGTGCCGCCCGCAACGTAGCCGACGAAGGTCGAGAAGATGATCAGTGGGGCGGGAAGGATGCCGCTCATCGCCAGTCCGTCAACGAACTGGCTGTCGGTGAGCCAGTGGTGGTCGGCGACCGCGGCCTGCTGGAGGAAGGGGATCACCGTGAAGGCGCCGCCGAAGGTGAGCAGCCCGGCCTGTAGTCCCTCGAGGAAGATCTCCGCGGTCAAGGAGAGCGTCACGGCTCCGGTGAGGACCGCGATCGCGAGGACACCCGGCGAAAAGGAATGGGTCCGGCCGATCCAGCGGCCGGCGTTGATCCGCAGCTCGTAGGCAACCCCGGCGCCGAGCAGGACGAGGACGAAACTCGCCGAGGCAAACACGGTGAGGACGAAGGCTGCGATCGCAATCGCCGCCAGCCAGGCGTCAGTGATGAACGTCCCGCTCAGCCGGACCACCGCACGCAGGACGACCGCGCCGACCGCCGCGCTCAGCCCGTAGAACAGCTCTTCGAGGTGCCCGGCCAGGTTCGCCTCGACGTAGACGATCGAGAGGGCGAACATGAGGACGAAGCCGGGCAGCATGAATCCAAGCCCGGCGAGGAAGCCGCCGAGCTTGCCGCCGCGCGTCCGCCCGAAGTAGACGCAGAGCTCGTGGGCCTCGGGGCCGGGGAGCACCTGATAGACGGCCAGCGTCTTCTTGAAGGTCTCCTCGCTGACCCAGCCCTCCTCATCGACGCACTCGTGCTTGATCATCGCGATCTGCGCTGCCGGGCCTCCCCAGGCGAGCAGGCCGAACTTGAGGAAGCGCAGGAAGATCGAGCGCGGGGAGTCGCCCGTGGGATCGGGGCTCATCGTGAGCGGTCTGTCGGAGGCGAGCCGTTCCGGCGGCATGGCGCCGCGATTCTGGCAAGAACATTTCCACCGGCATCCGGCCGGTTAGCCTTCCGGGGTGGCCCAACACGCGCTTCCCTACGAACCGCTGAGCGGCAACCTGCATCGTCACGGTGGGCGCACGCACGCCCACCCGCACTCGGGTCTTCACGCCCATTTGGCCGAGTTGCCGTCACGCGACCACGACGGCGGCCACACGCACTCCCACGGTCTGATTGACGAGAGCATCAAACGCTCCCGCGAGGGATTGAAGGCGGTTGGTCTCTCGCTGGCGGTGCTCGGAATCACCGCTCTCGCCCAGGTCGCGATCTTCCTCTCCAGCGGCAGCATCGCCCTGCTCGCCGACCTGATCCACAACTTCGGCGACGCGGCCACGGCGCTCCCGCTGGGTGTCGCCTTCCTCTTGCGCTCGCTCCGCGCCGAGCGGATCGCCGGGTTGTTCGTCGTCGCCGCGATCTTCGTCTCGGCCTGCGTCGCCGGCTATGAGGCGGTCCTGCGCCTCATCAATCCCGAGACCCCGACGCATCTCCTCGCCTTGGCCGGAGCCGGGATCGTTGGCTTCGCCGGCAATTGGATTGCCGCGATCATCCGTACCCGCGCCGGCCGCCGCCTTGCCAGCCCGGCGCTGATCGCGGATGGCAATCACGCCCGCGCCGACTCCTACGTCAGCCTGGCTGTCGTGGCAAGCGCCGCAGTCGTCGCTCTCGGCGTGCCGATCGCCGATCCCCTCATCGGCCTCGCCATCACCGTGGTCATTCTCCGAATCACCTGGGCTTCGTGGCGCACGGTGCGCGGCCACGACCACAGTCACTAGCCACGCAACGCCTCCTGACCCAGGGAGGCGCCTACGCGGGTTTCCGTGCCTCTGCGCCGATGACTGCGGCCGGGAAGACGACGCTGCCGTCATCTGCCACGAAGTCCTGCGCCCCGGAGACCGCCGCGGCGCGGATGGCTTCCAGATCGGCGTCGGGAAGCGCAGCCAACAGGGCCGCCAGCGGCCCGCTGACCTCGCGGAGGTTCTCCCACCATGCCTCGAGCGATTCGTATGTCTGCTCCGTCTCGATCTCGGCGATGCCTACTTCCACCAGCCCGGCTCGCTCCAGCAGCTCCTGCAGGTCCGCCGGGGCGCCGAGCGAGAACGGCCCTGGAGTTCCTGGCTCTGGGGGCGGTGCGTTTAGCCGGGCCATCACCGCGTCGAAGATGGTCGAGATCCAAGGGTTCTTTTCGCCCAACGCCCAGACCGCAAGCACGAGACGTCCATCGGGACGAAGGGCTCGACCGCTTTCCCTCAGCGCCTGCAGCGGATCGGCCATCAGCATGTAGCCGAAGCGGCAGAGCACGAGATCGAAGATCTCTCCTTCGTCCAGGGCGAGGTGCTGAGCATCTAGAACCCTCGTCTCGACGTTCGTCATGCCAAGGCCGGCAATGCGCTCCTCGACGGCCGCCACCATCGCCTCCGAGAAATCCGAACAGAGAACCATCCCGTCAGGTCCCACCAGGCTCGCTGCCTGAAAGCCGACCCGTCCCGCACCGCAAGCCAGCTCTAGGACCCGCTCGCCTGGTTGGAGGTCGGCGGCCTTGAGCATCCAGGCGGCGGCGTCCGCGGATGCGCCGGTGTCCTCTTCTTCTGCGGCGCGCGCCCAGCGCTTGGCTGAGTCGCCCCACTGCTGTTGGCTTGCCTCCCCGTAATCCGACTCGCTCATGGCGTTGAACCTATAGCCGGTGGCCTCGTCTCACCGATTCCTGCCCTCAGTAGGTCGAGGCTGCCGAATGCCGTGCGAAAGCATCCGTAGCGCTCCACCCGGCCAAACCCAGCCTCGGTAATGAACTCCGATAGCCGGCCGGCCCGGTGATCTCGCGTGCGGTCGAAGCCGTCGATCGCCTGGGCGACGAAGAACAGTCCGCTAATCAGCGGATCATGGGGCCCGGCCCCCAGTCCGCGATGTGCAAATGGCCGCCGGGCTTGAGGACCCGCTTTACCTCGGCCAGCGCTTCCCGCTTTTCCTCTGGCAGGAGGTGGTGCAGCACCAGCGACATCGTGACGACGTCGGCGCTCTGATCGGCCAGCGGGAGCTCCTGCGCCAACCCTTCATGCCATGTGACTGCCTTGGCGCTGGGCTTGTCTCGTGCCAGCGCGAGGATTTCGGCGTCGCCATCGACGCCGACGACCTTCGCGTCCGTTCGCTGCGACGCCAGGGCGACGGCGAAAGTCCCGGTTCCGCAGCCGACGTCGACCGCGGTTCCCTCGCGTGGGAGGTCGGCGCTGACCCGCTGGCCCATCAGGTGGCGAAAGCGACGCTCGCGCATCGCCACCGCCAGCACCGGGTCATACAGGCGAGTGAAGATCCGCCAGCGGGCGGCGGGGATGTAGCGGGGCTCGGCATCGGCTGGCATCTCGGACCTTTCGGCGAGGGTGGGCAAGAGCGCTAGAGGATACATTCGCATATCTGTACGAATGTTTGTAGGATGGTGGCATGACTAGAGACCCCGACACCTGCGACCTGCTCTGCCTCGACCTGCCGAAGGCCGAGCGCGTCCGCAAGAACCTTCCGACCGTCGAGGAGCTGGAGCTTTGGGCGGCCGGGGCCAAGGCGCTCGGCGATCCCACTCGTCTCGCCGTTGCTCTCGCGCTCGATGCCGGCGAGTCCGCCTGCGTCTGCGACCTGGCTTGGATCGTCGGCCGCGACGAGCGGCTCGTCTCCCACCACGTCCGCCTGATGAAGAACACCGGCCTCGCTCGCTCGCAGCGCGACGGCAAGATGGTGATCTACGAGCTGACCGAGCGCGGCCGCGCCCTACTGGCAGCGGTGTCCGCGCAGGGGATCGCGGCGTGAGCCCGGTCGAGCTTCCGACCCTGCAGCCCGCAGCCGCGAGCACCGCGCCGCCGGTTGTCTCGATCTCGCGCCAGCGCTACGAGGAGCTGGCCCGCCGCGTCCGCCTGCTCTCCTGGCTCTCGCTCTTCTGGATGACGATTGAGGGCGCGGTCGCGATCACCGCCGGGATCGTCGCCTCTTCGATCGCCCTGGTTGGTTTCGGCCTCGACTCGGGGATCGAGGGCGTCGCGAGCCTGATCATCATCTGGCGCTTCACCGGCCACCGGATGTTCTCCCACGCCGCCGAGCAGCGAGCGCAGAAACTGGTGGCCGTCCAGTTCTTTCTGCTCGCCCCCTACGTGGCCTTCGAGTCAACCCGCGCTCTGCTCGGAGCCGAGCACCCGGAGGTGAGCTGGGTCGGGATCGGCCTCGCGCTCGGCTCGGTGATCTTCATGCCGATGCTCGGGATCGCCAAGGAACGTCTTGCCGACCAGCTCGGTTCGGCGGCGACGAAGGGCGAGGGCCGCCAGAACATGCTCTGTGCCTACCTCGCCGGCGCTCTTCTCGTCGGCCTGCTCGGCAATGCGCTGATCGGCGCCTGGTGGCTCGATCCGCTGGTCGGCATGCTGATCGCTGCCGTCGCAGTGAGAGAGGGGCTTGAGGCTTGGCGCGGCGAGGGCTGCTGCGTCAGCTCGCCGCTCGACGGCGCCGGCTTCACCGAGGAGAGCTGTGAGGACGATTGCTGCGAGCAGAAGGCTTAGGCAGTGGCGACGCTCGCGCTCATCCTCTACGCGGTTTATCTCGTCCTCGCTTTCGGGCTGCGCACCCTGATCCAGCTTCGCCGCACCGGCTCGACCGGCTTTCACGGCCTCGGCGGGCGACCCGGCTCGCCGGAGTGGATCGCGGGGGTTGGCTTCACCGTCGCCTTGCTGGTGGGAGCCGCAGCCCCGGTGCTCGCCTTGCTCGATGTGTTCGAGCCGATCTCCGCGCTCGACGTCACGGCCGCGCACGTCGTCGGAGTCGTCCTCGCGATCGGCGGAATCGCGGCGACGTTCTACGCCCAGGTGGCGATGGGGACGAGCTGGCGCATCGGCGTTGACCACGAGGAGCGAACGCAGCTCGTGACCACTGGCCCGTTCGCGTTCGTCCGCAACCCGATCTTCGCGGCGATGCTGCCGACCGCGCTCGGACTGACCTTGCTGGTGCCGAGTTGGGTGGCCCTCGCCGGGCTCGCAGGACTGATGATCGCGCTGGAGCTACAGGTGCGAGTCGTCGAGGAGCCGTACCTGATGAGCGTCCACCGCGACACCTACGCCGGCTACGCCGCGCGGGTCGGGCGTTTCATCCCCGGAGTCGGCTTGCTGCGGGCCAAGCCCCGGTAGCTGACCTGGACAGAGTTCCCTGCTCATCCTGCGTCGAGCGGTGGTGGCGGCGCGCCGTGCGGGCCATAGGCGATCACGATCTCCTGCGGATCGGCCAGCTTCAAGGCGCCGAAGGCGCGTGACGGGCGGCCGTCGACCCACATCCGAACTGCACTTTCCCTATTCGCCCGGTACGGCCCGAGGCGCCCTTGAGCGAGGGGCACTCCCCAGATCTCGAAGAACTGGCCCAGGGTCGAGCCAGCGGCGTTCTCCACATGGATCGTGCCCTCTTCGTCATGGGTGTGAAGACCCGCCATCTCAGAGTGCGGGAGGTCGGGATCGATGCCGATATTGACCGGAACCACGATCTCCTTTCCACGAGCGTAGAGAGCCAGTTGCGGGTGGAGATGGTCTCCAGAACGGGCATCACCCATCGTCGGCACACCAGCTGCGATCCGTCGCTCCTGGAGTCCGTTGTAGTGCTGGCCGAAGGCTCCTTCTTGCTCTTCTGAAGACCCCAGTTCGGCATTGAGCATGAGTAGGACGATCCCGATGATGAGCGCCACAAAGGCCGCTCCGAAGCCAAACTGGACAATTCGCTCCCGCCTCGTCTTGCCGTTGCCCTCCTGCTCGTCGGCCGGAGGGTCCTGCGGATGTTGCTCGGAGTGGCGGGCCGCCATCTAAACGGCGTTCCAGAAGTCGAGGCCAAGCTCGCTCAGCAGGCTCTGGGCCTCGATGTTGAGCTGCGTCAGCTCGCCGGTCCAGATCAGCACCCCCATCGCGACCATGATGACCCCGCCGGTCGCGATGATCGCTTGGTAATGGTGCTTGACGACCGCGAACGCCGTGGTCATGCGGGAGAAGGCGACCGCGGTGAGCAGGAACGGGATCGCCAGGCCGGCCGAGTAGACGGCGAGGAGGAAGGCGCCGCGAGCGGCCGAGTCGGTCAACGAGGCGGCGGTGAGAATGGCGCCGAGGGTGGGACCGATGCAGGGCGTCCAGGCGATCGCGAAGGCTGCGCCAGCGATCACCGGCCCGCCCCTGCCGGCCCGCTCGAGCAGGGCTTCGACGTGCCACTCGCGATTGAGGCGAGCGACAAACAGCGAGGCGACGAAGAGGAGGCCCATAGCAACGATCAGGGCACCGGCGACCTTGGTCAGCACCTGCTCGTGATCCTGCAGGAAGGACCCGAGAGCGGTCGCCGTCAGCCCCAGGAGGATGAAGATCGCCGAGAAGCTCGCGACGAAGAGGAGGCTGGGACCAAGTACCCGCCGCCAACCGGCGCTGTCCATTTCGCTGGCGGATACGCCGCTGACAGCGGAGAGGTAGCCGGGCACCAGGGGCAGAACGCAGGGGGAGAGGAAGGAGAGGACCCCGGCCGCGAGGGCGGCGAAGATGCCGACCCCGGCCGCCGGGTCGGAGCTGATGGCGGCGTAGATCACGGCCCGCCAGATTACTTCCGGCTCGTCTCAGGGCGGTAGTCCCGACGCCGCCGCTCCCACGCCTGGCGGCGCCGCAGAACTTCGATCCGGCCCTCACGGTGCCTATACTGCGCCGCGACCAACTGCCTAATCCCTTGACCACATGGCGAGGGAGCGGGGGAACCAAAGGGGAGAAATCTCCCCAGGGGCGAATCGGACTTAGGCGTCCGTAGCGCAGCTCTTTCAGCGCGAGCCCGACAGCTAACCCCGCCGGCTCAAGAGAGAGGATTCATCTTGGTCGGACCCATAGAAGGACGCTCCCGCAGGCTTGGAGCTTTCGCATTCGTCGTGGCGCTCGCGCTGATGTCCACCTGGGCGATGGCGAGCGCCGCTTCATCCACTGCCGGCGAGGGCGGACTCAGCGCCAGTCCCTCCCCGTCAACGCCCGAAGCGGCCGTTCCCGGCGCGACATCACGTCAGGTCTTCCCGATCCGCGGGGCGCACGAGTATTGGGACGGGATCGGAGCCGGCCGTGGTCACGACGGCGTCGACATCGGTTCGCCCTGCGGGACGCCACTCGTCGCCGCGCAGGCCGGCCGCGTCCGCTACGTGAAATATCACCCTCGCGCCGGCAACTACGCCGTGATCGACGTGAAGGGCTCTGTCATCGACTTGGTCTACATGCATATGAGCGAAGCCGCCAGCGTCAGCGCCGGCCAGAGCGTCAGCGCGGGCCGCCCGGTTGGCTACGTCGGCGACACCGGCAATGCGTCTGGCTGCCATCTGCACTTCGAGGTCTGGGAAGGTCCCTACTACGGCGGCGGCTCGCCGATCGACCCGATGCCGTTCTTGTCGTCATGGGATCGGGACCGCAAACGCGCAGCTCATCGCGGTCCCTGACCCCTAGAATCGCCCCACCATGCGCCGAGATGCTTCGCATTCGCGCACCGCTGCACTGATCGCGCTCGGCGCTTTCGCCGTCCATCAGCTGCACTACCTGCTGACCTCCGGGTCGGGCTTGGGGGAGGAGCTGCGGGCCGAGGGCTACTCGTATCTCGGCCATGTGCCGCCGACCCTCGCGGCGTTGGCCTTCACGGTGATCGCGGCTCGTCTGCTGATCGCATACTTCGGGCCGACCAAGCAGAGTTCCGGCTCGTCAAGGCCACCAATCCAGCGCTCCGCGATCTTCGTCGTCGCGATCTTCGGCGTCTACGTCGCCCAGGAGACGCTCGAGGCGGTGCTCTTCGCGCCTCATGCGGAGGGTGTCCTGGCGGCCCTTGGGCATGGATGGTGGCTGACGCTCCTGCTCTCGGCCTTCCTCGGCCCCATCTTCTTTGCCCTCGATCGCTGGATCGGTCGCTTGGAGCAATTGGTCGCTGAGATCGCGCAGCCTCAAACCTTCTCCTCCACGGCGAAGGAAAACCGCAAGCCTGGCCGGGCCGCCGACGTGCGGATCGGCCTTTCGCCGCTTGCCTTCGGCCTCGCCCGCCGACCTCCGCCTCTCGCGCTTTTGCGCCACTAGGCCCTCTGCCGTCCGGCCGAGGGAGGTCCGACGCGCGCTGCGCCGCGCTGAGTGAGAGGAGCGATGAGGGATGAAGTCGAACGCCATCAGGGCACTCGTGGGTGTCGCGGCCGTCGCCCTCGCCGTCGTGCTGTTCGTGGTCCTCCAGGACGATGGGGACAGCGCTGCTGAAAAGCAGGAACCGCGAAGCGACGACCGTTCGGCGAAGGTCGTGGAGGGGGACCGAGAGCAGCCGAAGCCGTCGATTCCGAAGATCGTGGTCCGCAACGGCAAGCCAGTCGGCGGCGTCGAGGAGCTGACCTACAGCGCGGACGATCGCGTCCGCTTCAAGGTCGAATCAGACGTCCACGACGAGGTTCACCTGCACGGCTATGACATCTCGAAAGACGTTGCGGCCGGCGGGTCGGTCAGCTTCGACTTCCCCGCCAACCTGGAAGGCATCTTCGAGGTCGAGCTGGAGCACCGGGCCGAGCCGATCGCGGAGCTTCAGGTCAACCCGTGAACCTCCTGCCGTTCGCCCACGCGCTGGCATCGCGCCAGGATCTGCCGATTCCGGCTTGGCTCTTCGCGTGGGCTGCATCGATCGTCTTGATCGTCTCCTTCTTTGCCCTCTCGGTCGCGTGGCGCGAGCCGCGCTTCGAGGAGGAGCGCTGGCGGCCGCTGGGCAAGGGGTTCTTGCGTGCTCTGCGCGGGTCGCTGACTCAGGCCCTCTGTGGCCTGATCGGCGTCTTTCTCCTCGGGGTCGCGATCTACGCGGGGCTGCGCGGGACCGAGGCTCCCGATCGCAACTTCGCGCTGACCTTCATCTTCGTCACCGTCTGGCTCGGCTTCCCTGCGGTGAGCGTGGTGCTCGGGGATGTCTTTCGCGCCTTCAACCCCTGGCGCGCAGTCGGGCGCCTGTTTGGCGGCGCTTTGACGAAGCTGGCTGGTCAGCGGCCCATCCACCTCGCCTACCCAGAGGCGCTCGGCCGCTGGCCGGCCGCTGTCGGCCTGGTCGCCTTCGTCTGGCTGGAGATCGTCTACGGGGTGAGCGGCGGGATCGCGGTCGGGCTCTCGCCCCACCCGGCGGCCGTCGCCGCCCTCTTCTACAGCGCCTACACCCTGGCGATGATGGCGGTCTTCGGGACCGAGAAGTGGTGCTCGCGGGGAGAGATCTTCTCCGTCTACTTCGGGATGTTCGCCCAACTCGGCATCTTCGAGGCCCGCGAGGGACGCATCGGGCGCCGCCGGCCCTTTTCCGCGGCGGGGAAGTGGGCCACCGTGCCCGGCTCGCTCGCGGTGGTCGCCGCCTCGATCGGCACGACCGCCTACGACGGCGCGGCGGAGGGCCCCCTCCAAGGGGCGCTGACCTGGACCTACGAACGCCTCCTCAATCTCGGCTTTGAGATCACCTCGGCGGTGAGGCTCGGCGACACGCTCTTTCTCCTCCTCTGCGTCGCCGGAATCGCCGCCATCTACCTGATCGGCGTCCGGGGGATGCGAAGCGTCGAGGGCGCTCCGGCGTTCAACAAGCTGCGCACGGGGTTCGCCCACACCCTGATCCCGATCGCCTTCGCCTACCTGCTCGCCCACTACTTCAGCCTCTTCGTCTTTCAGGAGCAGGCCCAGTTCACCTATCTGCTCTCAGACCCGCTCGGCACCGGGACCACCGATCTCTTCGGCACGGCCTCCAACGGCGTCGACTATCGCGTCCTCACCGCCAATGCGATCTGGTACGTCCAGGTGGCGGCGCTGGTGGTCGGCCACGTCCTCGGACTCACCCTTGCCCACGATCGAGCAATCGCATACTGGGGTCACTACCGCCAGGCGGCTCGCTCCCAGTATTGGATGCTCGCCGTGATGGTGGTCTTCACTTGCCTCGGCCTCTTCCTGCTTTCGGTTGGGAACGAATGAGGCGACCGGGCACAACTGAAAGGAACGAAATGTCTGGACGCCAGACCCCCTCATTGGTGGCTGCCATCCTCGTCGTGCTCGCACTCGCCGGCTGTGGCGGCTCCGAGGACGACCCCTCCCGGCCAGCGCCGAGCGCGGCCGATTTCCCCGCCACCAAGGGCAGAACGCTTCCCCAGCTCGCCGAAGGCGTCAACGAAAGCCGGCTGGTCGTCTCCCCCGCCGGCCAGGAGTTCGAGGTCGGTCCGAACCGCTACTCGTTCGGCGTGTTCACACTGGGTCGAAAGCAGGTGCCCGACGCCGACGTCGCCCTCTACTTCGCACCAGGGAAAAGGGGCAAGGCGATCGGCCCGTTTCCGGCCGCGATCAGGTCGCTGGAGACCCCGCCCGCCTACCGGGCGGCGACCAGCGTCGAGGGACCGGAAGCGACGACGGCGGTCTACGTCGTTCCCGAGGTCAAGTTCACTGCGCCGGGCGAGTGGAGGGCGATCGCGCTTCTCCGCACTCCCGGTGGTCTTGAGGGAACGCGGATGCCGAGCGCCGTGGTCGGCCGCTCCGACGCAGTCCCCGATGTCGGCGAGAAACCGCCGCGCATCCACACGCCGACGGCTGAAGACGTGGGCGGCAACCTGGAGAAGATCGACACCCGCATCCCGCCCGATCAGATGCATCAGGTCGACTTCGCCGACGCGCTTGGGCAGAAGCCGATCGTCCTCCTGTTCTCGACCCCGCAGTTCTGTGAGAGCCGGGTCTGCGGGCCGGTCGTCGACATCGCTGAACAGATCAGGGACGAGGCCGGCGACGAGGTGGCCTTCATCCACATGGAGGTCTTCAAGGAGAACGATCCGAGCAGGGGCGCTCGTTCCCAGCTCGGTGCATTCGGCCTTCGCACCGAGCCCTGGCTCTTCGTCGTAGACAAGAACGGAACCATCGACACGCGGATCGAGGGTGCCTTTGGCGCCGAGGAACTGCGTGAGGCAGTCAGCCGCGTCACCGAGCAGTAGCGAAAGGAGCAGTTCCACACCATGACCCGCAATGCAAAGCTCACTCTCATCCTCGTGTCGGTGCTCGTCCTCGGCGGGCTCGTCGCGATCGTCCTCGGCAGCTCCTCCGGCGAGGAGCCGCAGACCGCTAGCTCAGACGGTGGAGCCGAGGTGATCCGCGATGACTCCCACCGCCTCTCCACGGCTCCCGAGGGGCAGCCGACCCTGGTCGAGTTCCTCGACTTCGAGTGCGAGGGCTGCGGGGCGCTCTACCCGATCATGGAGGAGCTGCGCTCCGAATACGACGGCGAGGTCATTTTCGCGATTCGCTACTTCCCCAACGAAGGGCACTTCAACGCGATGAACTCGGCGCTGGCGGTCGAGGCGGCAGCGCGGCAGGGGAAGCTCGAGCCGATGTACGAAATGATGTTCGAGACGCAGGCGGAGTGGGGAGAGGCACAGGAGTCGAAGGCCGCAGTCTTCACCGGCTTCGCCCGGGAGCTCGGCCTCGACATGGCGCAGTACCGCCGCGACGTAAAAGACCCCAAGGCCGCCACGCGGATCGAACGCGACCGCGACGAGGGGCTGGCGCTCGGGGTCGAAGGCACGCCCTCGCTCTTCCTCGACGGTGAACCGCTGACGCCGGAATCCCATGAGCAGATGAAGGCGGAAATCGACGCCGCCCTGGAGCAGTAGCCGGAGGCTTCGTGGCGACCGTGGTGGATAGAGGCGGGGCGGCCGAACAGGAGACGGCGAGCGCGGCGTTCATCGCCAAGGCGATCGGGCCGATCCTCGCTATCAGCGGAGCGGTCGGCTTGCTCGCCGCCTTCACGCTCGCGGTCGAGAAGCTGCGGATCGTCGAAGACCCGACCTACATCCCGACCTGCTCGATCAACCCGATCCTCTCCTGCGGCTCGGTGATGACGACCGACCAGGCCGAAGCCTTCGGCTTCCCCAACCCGCTACTTGGGATCGCCGGCTTCGCTGCCGCGACGGCGATCGGCGTGGCCTTGCTCGGCGGCGCAAAGCTGCCGCGCTGGCTCTGGCTCGCCGTCCAGGCGGGGCTCACCTTCGCCCTGGTCTTCGTCCACTGGCTCTTCTTCCAGAGCCTCTACCGGATCGAGGCCCTCTGCCCCTACTGCATGGTCGTCTGGGTGGTGACGATCGTCGCCTTCCTCTACTGCACGCTCCACAACCTTGCCCAGGCCAACCTGCCAGTGCCGGCGGGACTGCGCGGTGCCGTCAGCGTCGCGGTCCGCTACCACGGCGTCGTTCTCACGCTGTGGTTCGCGGTGCTGGTGCTGCTGATCGGCGAGGCGTTCTGGAGTTACTGGCGGACGCTGCCGTAGCCAGAGATCCTACGCGGAGGCCGCGGCCTGACCGCTCGTGCGTGGTGACCCGGGCGCGGCGCTGTTTCGCGCCCGGGCAGCGCGCCGCACCCTGACCGGCGTGCCGTGGCGGGGGACGAGCGTGATGCCGCGCATGACCACGGGTTCGGGGCCGGGCCTGGTCGGTTCGAGGTCGACGCGCGAGACGACCATGCGGATCACCTCCGCCATCTCTGCTTGGGCCAGCGCGGCGCCGATGCAGCGGCGGATGCCGCCGCCGAAGGGAAGCCAGGCGTAGGACGGCGCCTCTTCCTCGATGAAGCGCTCCGGGCGGAACTCGTGCGGCTGTGGATAGAGATCCTCGCGCAGGTGGACGACCGTGATCGCCGGATAGACGCGGATGCCGGCGGGCAGGTCCCAGCCGCCGATCGTGCGGGGCTTGGTCAGGGTGCGCTCCGCCGCGTCGATCACCGGCCGCAGCCGCAGCGTCTCGCTGACCACGGCGTCGAGATAGGTGTCGTCCTCGCCCTCCAGCTCGTCGCGCAGGCGGGCGAGGACCTGGGGGCTGCGCGGCAACAGGTCGAAGGCGAAGGCAAGTCCGGTGGCGGTCGTCTCGTGGCCGGCCATGAGCATCGTCATCAGCTCGTCGCGCAGCTCGATATCGGTCATCGGCTCGCCCTTCTCGTCGCGGGCTCGCAGCAGCAGCGAGAGGACGTCGGTGCGCTGCTCGACGTCGGCCTCGGAACGGCGGCGCGTGATCTCCTCATAGAGCAGGGCGTCGGCTGCCTTCAGGCGCCGTTGGAACTGGCCCCAGGGACTGAAGCGCCCGAGATCGCGGCGCAGGGCGTTCGGCAGGGCGAAGACCATCTGCATGTCGAGCACGGAGACGAGGGCGCTTCGCAGCCGCTCGATCCGCTCGCGCTCGGTGACGCCGAAGACGGCGCGGACGATCACCTCGAAGGTCAGCGCCCGCATCCGCTCGCGCATGACGAAGCTATCGCCTTCCTTCCAGTCGTCCACCTCGGCCTCGGCGACCTTGCGGATCACCTCGCGGAAGTTCTGCACGGCCGAACCCTGGAAGGGCGGCAGCAGCAGCTTGCGCTGGCGCATGTGCTCGCGCCCGTCGAGGGTCAGCAACGACTTGTCACCGAGGACGGGCGATAGAGGGGCGTTGGCCTCCCCAGCGTGCAGGTCTGACTGATCGCCGGTCAGCATTCCGCGGATCGCCTCCGGGTCGCAGACGTAGACGCCAACACCGAAGACGACGAGCGGCACGGTGTAGATGTCGCCGTAGCGCTCCCGCCAGCCGACCAGCGACTCGATCGGGTGCTGGACGAGGCGGGCCATGTTGACCGCGGCCGGAGCGCGTGGTCCCGGTGGCAGCGGCCCGTAGGAGCGGCGACTTTTCATCAGTGCTCTCCCACCGTGATCGAGCAGCCGAGGATCGCGGCGACGAACTCGCCCAGCACCTCGTCGGAGATCGCGCCGGGATCGGCCGCGCGCTCGAAGGCGAGTCCGTTCAGCGTCGCGCCGATCGCGGTCGCCAGCATCGGGGCGGGGAAGCGCAGCTCGAAACCGAGCTGGGCGGCGAGCCGATCGAGCGTTTCGGCCAGCGCGTCCTGCACAGCCTGGCGGCGCTTGGTGAACTCCCCCTGAATCCTCGCGTTTCGAACCCCGAAGGACCAGAACTCATAGAAGAGAAGCGGCCAGTCGCGGTCACGCTCCAGCAGCTCCTGAAACTGGCGGCCGGCCTCAGCCGCCGCCTCCCCGCCGGCCTCGACGCTCTCGGCGACGGCGTGGATCTCGGCAACCTGCTTTTCGACCTCGCGGTCGGCGAGGGCCAGGAACAACTCCTCCTTGCCGGCGAAGTTGGAGTAGACGGCGCCGGTGGAGAAGCCCGCCTCCGAGGCGATCTCCTCGACGCTGGCCTCGTGGTAGCCGCGCCGCGCGAAGACCATCGCCGCCGCGTCAAGCAGCAGCTCGCGGGTCTGCTCCTGCCGCTCGCGCCTGTTCAGCACCTTGGTCGTCATCTCAGATAGCCACCATTATCCAGATAATGTACGTTATCGGACCATGACTCCTACTGCAGAGAAGGTCCACCACCCGCTGTTCGCCCGCCTCTACATGCGGACGGCCTCCGACAAGGAGGACAAATACCGCCGCGAGCTGCTTGCCGGACTGAAAGGCCAGGTGGTCGAGGTCGGCGCCGGCCACGGCCTCAACTTCGCCTGCTATCCCGATGCCGTGGAGCGGGTGCTCGCGGTCGAGCCGGAGTCGGTGCTGCGTACCGCGGCGATCGAGGCGGCAGCCAAGGCGGCGGTCGAGGTGGAGGTAGTCGAGGGGGTTGCCGGCGAGCTCCCCGCCGCCGATGAGTCCTTCGACGCCGGGATCGCCTCGCTCGTCCTCTGCTCGGTCCCCGATCAGCAGCGTGCTCTCGCCGAGCTTCGCCGGGTCATCCGTCCCGGTGGAGAGCTTCGCTTCTACGAGCATGTGATCGCGCACCCGCGGCGATGGGCACGAATGCAGCGCTTCGCCGATGCGACCTTCTGGCCGCGCGTCGCGGGCGGTTGCCACCTCAGTCGCGACACTGGCGCAGCCATCGAGCAGGCTGGCTTCGAGATTGAGAGCAGCAGGCGGATTGCCTTTACGCCCGGCCCGCCGGTGCCACCGATTCCTCACATCCTCGGTGTGGCGCGGCGCCCGTAAGTCTCGGGTCGAAGACGCGCAGCACGTAACTTATGACCCCTAATGGCTCGCCCAAAGCATCACGCGATCCTGCTCGCCCTCGCCGTTGCCGCGCTTCTCACCGGATGCGGAGGGGGCTCTGACGAAGATTCTGAGGCTCGCCCAGCCCCCGCCGCATCGGAGTTTCCAGCCGCCAAGGGCCGAAGCCTTGCTGAGATCGCTCAGCTACCCGAAGCCAAGCTGGTCGTCTCTCCTGCCGGCCGAGTCTTCGACGTTGGCCCCAATCGCTTCGCCTTTGGCGTCTTCACGCTCGGCGGCAAGCAGATCAACGACGCCGACATCGCCCTTTACTTCGCCGAAGGATCAAACGGGCCAGCGCGTGGTCCGTTCCCGGCCCGCGTCGATTCGCTGAAGACGCCACCCGCGTTCCGCGCAAAAACGACGGCGGATGATCCGAGCGCTGCGACCTCGGTGTACGTCGTGCCTCGGGTCAAGCTGGCGCGTCGCGGCGAGCTAACGATGCTAGCCCTCATCCGGCGGGGCGAAAAGCTGGAGGCCACCCGCCTGCCGAGCGCCGTGGTCGGTCAGTTCAGCTCGGTCTCTGACGTAGGTGATCCGGCGCCTCCTATCCACACGCCGATCGCCGACGACGTTGGGCAGATCAGCGAAATCGAGACGCGGATTCCACCCGACTCGATGCACGGGACCGACTTCGCCGACGTTGTTGGCAAGGAGCCGGTTCTGATCGTCTTCGCAACGCCGCAGCTTTGCCAGAGCCGAGTCTGCGGGCCGACCGTCGACATCGTCGAGCAGGTAAAGGCCGAATCCGGCGATCGCGCCACCTTCATCCACATGGAGGTCTTCAACGACAACGACCCCAGCAAGGGACTGCGGCCTCAGCTGCGGGCCTTCAATCTGCCGACCGAGCCCTGGGCCTTCATCATCGACCGCGACGGCCGCATCAGCGCCCGGTTCGAGGGAGCGTTCGGTGCCGAGGAGCTTGCCCGCGCGCTTGGCCGGGTTGCGGAGAATTGAGCCGGGAGCGAATCGTTCAGCTAGGGCTTGCGGGGGTCTTCGGGGCGTTCGTGATCGGAGCGCTGCTGCTGACCGTGATCGGTGGATCGGATTCTTCGACCCCAGAGCCTGGAGCATTCGGACAGCACTATCGAGGGCTCGAACAGCGGCGGCTGCAGGCCGGCGTCCCCACGATGGCCGAAGGCGGCGGCTCCCATTTTCATCCGCGGCTGAGCGTCTACGCGAACGGCAAGCGGGTGAAGGTGCCGGCGAACATCGGCATCGACCCCACCAACCCCCCGACCGAGATGGCAGGTCTGCACACCCACGATGAGAGCGGGATGATCCACAACGAGGCGGGCGACGGCGCCACTCTCGGTGATTTCTTCGCCATCTGGGGAGTTCCGATCGGAGCCCAGCGCCTGGGGCCGTATCGAGCTGGCGGTGCGAAGGCGGTCCGCATGTGGGTCGACGGCAAGCCGTCTCAGCACTTTGCAGGGCTGGTGCTCGAGGATCGCCAGCGGATCGTCGTGGCCTACGGGACGAGCGGCCAGATCCCCGACAGCATTTCTGGCTAGAAGCGCCCTGCCTGCGACCCGGAGAGCGGGGTCCCCTCGATCGTCTCGTCGACCTCTTTGGGCTGCTTTCTGTGGGGCATGTCGATAAGCACCCAGAGCCCAGACGCGGCGGTCAGCCCGGCCACGAGCGCGATCGCACCGCCGTAGCCAAGCGCGTCTGCCGTGGCGCCCGCGATCAGAGCGCCGAGTGCGTAGCCCATGTCGCGCCAGAAGCGATACACGCCGACCACCGGCGCACGCGCGACGGGGGAGACGGCATCGGAGATCGCGGCGATCAGCGTCGGGTAGACCAGGGCAGTCCCGAGGCCGAGCAGAGCTGCGGCTCCGGCCGCGACGGGGATGGCACCGTTGCTGAGCGCGAGCACCACAAGCGCTCCCGCCTGGACGAACATGCCGGCCACGATCAGCGGCTTGCGGCCGATGCTGTCCGACCAGTGGCCGGTGGCGATCTGCGCGACGCTCCAGACGCCGGGATAGATCGCGGCGACCAGTCCGATCTCGGCGACCCCGGCGCCATGAGCTAGCAGGAACAGCGGCACCAGCCCCCAGGCAAGGCCGTCGTTGAGGTTGTTGACGAGGCCCGCCTGGGAAGAGGAACGCAGCGCCGGCACGCGGTAGCTCGCCTGCGCGAACGCCTCCCGCAGCAGGGGCGGGTTGCCGTCGGCGTCGGGGTGGTTGGTCTGCTCCAAGGCAACGTGCTCGCTGGTGTCGCGGACGAACAGGACGCTGAGCAGGAATGCCGCCACGGCGATGATCGCCCCGGCGACGACGACTACGTCGCGGGCCGCGAACTCGGCTGCGAGCCAGCCGCTCAGCCCCGCGGCCAGAGCGACTCCGCCGTAGCCGGCGGCCTCATTGAGCCCCAGCGCGAAGCCGCGGCGCTTCGGCCCGACGAGGTCGATCTTCATCACGACGGTCATCGACCAGGCGAGACCCTGGTTGACGCCGAGCAGGACGTTGGCGGCGACGATCCAGGCCCAGCTCGGCGCCGTGGCGATCAGCAGTGGCACCGGCAGCGCCACCGCCCAGCCCGCGATCAGCAGTCGCCGCCGCCCGAGCCGCTGTGCCAGCGCTCCGGCGCCGAGGTTGGTCAGCGCCTTGACCAGCCCGAAGGCGACGATGAACGAGAGCACCGCGGCGTTGGAGGCAAGGTCGAACTCCTCCTTTCCGATCAGCGGCAGCGTCGAGCGCTCCAGGCCGACCATCGCGCCGACGAAGGCGGTGACGGCGACCAGTAGCCAGAACTGCGCGATGTTCTCGCGCAGCCCGAGTTGCACTCGCCGAACGGACATCAGCTTGCTCTAGGTGTTGCTGATGAGCGGGCGGCCGGAGCGGTTGGCGGTGATGATCGCGGCCTGCTGCTCCGGGGCAGGCGGGATGTCCTTGGTCAGCGCGGCGACGAACTCTTCCTCGGAGCAGAACTGCAGGGCCGTGTTGTGACGGCGCTCGAAGCCGACCGTGGAGGCGGGATTGCCCGAGAGCCCCCGGCCGCAGACCGAGCCCGAGTAGTGGGCCGGGTAGAGCAGTAGGTCATCGGGAAGGGAGAGCAGCCTCTCGGTCAGCGAGCGATAGAGCGTCCTTGCCATCTCCTCGGCGCTGCGATCACCGTGGGCGTGCAGGTCCGGTCGTCCGGCGTCGCCGACCAAGAGCGCGTCGCCGCTCAGCACCATCCACGGGTCGTCGGCTCGGGCGTGATCGGTGACCAAGTAGGCGTGATGGGCGGCGGCGTGACCTGGAGTGGCGATCGCCTCGAGTTCGGTGTTGCCCAACCTCACCACGTCGCCATCCCCAAGCGCCTGGTGGTCGAACTCGACCTCGGCATCGGCCGGCATGTAGGCGGTGGCGCCGGTGCGCTCGACCAGCGCCGCCATGCCCGAGAAGTGATCGGCCTGCACATGCGTCTCAAGCACCGCCGAGATCCGCGCACCCTGAGCCTCCGCCAGAGCGACGTAGGTCTCGACCAGATCGGCATGGGGGTCGACGACCGCCATCTCGCCGCGGCTCTTGCAGCCCAACAGGTAGGAGGCACACGCCGTTTCGTCGTTGAGGAGCTGTCGGAAGAACATGTGGACCTCCAATTGGTTCAGGTCGGGCTTGACAAGCTATCAAGAGTTCTATTGAATATCAAAACATGGCATCCAGCAACGCAAAGCAGACCCTGTTCGAGGCGATTGCGCTGATGGGCAAGGCGTTCGCCAGCCCACGCCGGCTCGAGCTGCTCGACTTGCTGGCGCAGGCGCCGCGCAGCGTCGAGGACATTGCGCGAGCGAGCGGGCAGTCCACGGCCAACGCCTCCCAGCACCTGCAGGCGCTCCACGCTGCCGGGATGGTCACGCGCACCCGCGAAGGCACGCGCGTCGTCTACGCGCTGGCCGGCGAGGAGGCGCTGCGCCTCTGGCTGGCTCTGCGTGACGCCTCGGCGGCGCAGCTTGCCGAGGTCGAGCGCGCCGCCCAGGACTACCTCGGCGAGGACGTCGAGACGATCGGGCGCGAGGATCTGCTGGAGCGGCTTTCGAGTGGTGACGTGGTCCTCGTCGACGTAAGGCCGCCGGAGGAGTTCGCCGCCGGTCACATCGAGGGAGCACGCTCGATCCCGCTCGCCGAGCTGGAGCGCCGGCTGGCTGAGCTTCCGGCCGACCGCGAGGTCATCGCCTATTGCCGTGGCCCTTTCTGCGCCTACTCGCACGACGCGGTTCGCCGGCTCAAAGACGCCGGCCGCACGGCCCGCCGCCTGGAGGACGGCTGGCCCGAATGGCGGCTGGCGCACGCCAGCCCACAGCAGACCTAACTGGAAGGACACTCCGATGACCACGACTGAACGCCAGCTCGACACCGCCGACCTCACCGAGCGCGTCAAGGGCATGTACCAGGAGGTCGCCCTGCACCCCGAGCACGACTTCCACTTCGAGACCGGGCGGCCGTTGGCCGAGCGCCTCGGCTACCCGGCCGCCGACCTCGACCGCATCCCGGCCGGGGCGATCGACTCCTTCGCGGGCGTCGGTTACTTCCTTGACCTGGCGGCGATTGCGCCCGGCCAGGTCGTGCTCGACCTCGGCAGCGGGTCGGGGACCGACTCCTTCCTGGCCGCGCTCGCTGCGGGCGAGGCCGGCAGCGTGATCGGCATCGACATGACGGCCGAGCAACTGGCCAAGGCCACCGACCTTGCCGCGGATGTCGGCATCGCCAGCGTCGAGTTCCGCGAAGGCCAGATCGAGAACCCCCCGGTCGATCCGGGCTCGGTCGACTGCGTGATCTCAAACGGGGTCGTCAACCTCTCGCCAGACAAGCCCGCCGTCTTCGCCGCTGCGGCGGCGGCGCTGCGACCGGGTGGGCGGCTGGCGATCGCCGACATCGTCAGCGCCAAGCAGCTTCCAGAAGGCGTTACCTGCGACGCCTCGCTGTGGGCAGCATGCATCGGCGGCGCCATGCAGCGCGACCTCTACCTGGAGACGATCGAGGCCGCCGGCTTCGAGATCGCCGAGGTCCGCGAGAACGACCGCTACCGCTTCATCTCCGACCGGGCCGACAACGCAACCAGCAAATACGGCGTCACCAGCATCTCCCTGCTCGCCCACCGCCGCCAGGAGGAAGCGAGATGATCGAACGCTTCGCGAGCTGGTCGCGTAGCTGCCTGACCATGCAGGGCTATGGCAGCCTCAGCGATGGCGAGCGGCGGAGCCTCTGGCTCGGCCTGCGCTTCTCGCCGGTCCTTTGCCTCACTGGGATTGCGCTCGGCACCGCCCTCGCCTCTCCCGTCTTGCTGCTGGCGATGGCAGCTACCGCTGCGGTCGGCGGCTTCCTCACCGCCAAGCATCCGTTCGACTACGTCTACGACGCCGTCCTGCGGCCGCTGCTCGGTGGGCCGAGGGTGCCGCCCAACCCGGCGCCGCGCCGCTTCGCCTGTCAGATGGCGACGCCGTGGATCGCGGCGATCGCCGTCGCCTTCTGGGCGGGCGCGCCGACGCTCGCCTGGGTCCTCGCCGTGCCGCTCCTCGTGGTAGCGGCGGCAAACACCATCACCAACTGGTGCCTCCCCTCGCTCATCTACGGATTTGCTGCCGGCGGCAGGCCAGCGCGGCGGTGAGCTGAGCACCACTCAGGATCTGGAGTCAAGACCGCAAGGCAGTCAGACCCCGTCGCCTTCCTCCGAGCGCGACGGATCATTGCCAGGTCGCCGCTCATCAATCGGTAGGACAGGCGCCACTCGCACACCCCAATGACGAGTCGGGTCGAGTCGTTCCGGCAACATCTGGAAGACCCGCTCGGCGAGCGGGCTCTTGTATTCATGGTGACGGAGCGCGAAGTGCCAGTGGCCGGCAAGCCAGAGCAGGAGGCCGATGACAAGGACTAGGAGGCCATTGACATCGCCGTTCATGGCAAGCCCGAAAAGACCGGCCAAGGCGATCAGGGCGCCGCCCACACGCAGAACGATGCCTCCGAAGAGCCAGAAGCCGATTGCAACGGCAATCGCAATACCAAGCGTGGTGGCGGTCATCTGTCCCCCTTTCACACTACGAGCGGGCGGCTCGCGGTGCTCTTGCTTGCGCAAAAGCCTACGCGGTTTAGGGGCGGCTGCAACAGGCGGCCAGCGCGTTAGGGCTCGTTGTCTGGTGTTAGATTTGAAGTCCTGAAAACTGGGTAGTGGCTTTAGTTGGTTGGCCGATGCCGAGTATGGCAATCGGCCCTTAGCGTTCATTGGAGGCGGCTGTGAAAGGTAGAGCGCCAGCGAAGGACAGCCACTACCTCGCTCGGTGCGCTGCTTCGGAGTTCGAAGACGGCCGTGAGAAGTAGAGCACCAAGAAAGGGGGGGACCACTTTCCCTTCTCGATGCTCCGTTATACAGATGGACTCTCAGCGCTCTGCGACGATCCGATCGAATGGCGACGGCGCCTCGCTTCTGGGACTTGTGCGCGGCGAGCGCGCCCGCGCCCTGAAAGTCCAGCTGGCCGATTGGCACCCCGAGTGCTCGCCCGACGAGGTCGAGGATGCGATCCAGACCGCCTGCAAGCGCTTCCTTGAGCACGCCGAGGGAATCACCGCGCCCGGCGAGGTCTACGCCTGGATTCGCACGACCGCCCATCGCCTGCTGAACCGCGAGACCGCACGCCACGCCTACGAGTTCGGGGTCGAGCGGATCGATGAGCGCATGGCCGACATTCCGGATGAGGACGCCGGGCCGATGGAGGAGCTGGCCAGGCACGAGGACGATGCCGACCTCGCGGCGCTGGTCGAGGAGGTGAACGCCGCGCTGTCTGAGCGCAGGCGCGACATCCTCGCGCTCTGGGTCGCGGGCAAGCAGCGACCCGAGATTGCGGAACGCCTCGGTCTCTCCCAGCGCAAGGTCAAGCGCGAGCTCTTGGAGATCATGGACGAGGCGCGCGCGGTTCTCGCGCGGATGGCGGGAGGCGGCTGTAGGTATGGCGAGCCGCTCGTGCTGCGCTCCGTCTGCGGCCTCGCGACCTCGATCGAGGAGGACCATATCCGCCAGCATCTGACCCGTTGCGGGCGCTGCGAAATCCTCTCTGAGCGGCTGATCGCCTGGCGGGAGAAGGCGGGCGCCATGCTCCCCGCTCCAGTAGCCGAAGGCGCGCAGCCGGGTGTGGTGGAGCGCGTGATGCAGGGCGCGGCCGACCGACTCGCCGCCGCCAAGGAGCAGATCTTCGACAGCGGGGCGCAGCTCAAACAGCACGCGACCGCCGCCGTGACCCACTATCGGCCGGTCGATCCGACGCCTCTCGCTGCGGCGCGACCCGGAACGGTCGCCGCGGTGGTAGCTAGCTGCCTCACTATCGGTGGCGGCGCAGCGGCGTACTGCGTCGAGAAGGGCGTGGACCCGCTCGCGCCTGCCAAAGGCGCGATCGCGGCCGTCTCCGGGGAGGAGCCTTCCGCTCCTCCGCCACCTGAACCCGAAGCGCAGGCGCCGGTATACACGCCGGTCGAACCGCCGGCCACCGAAGAACCGCCCGCCACGGAAGCCCCGCCTCCCGAAGCCGAAGAGCAACCGAAGCCGGAGCCAGTTGAGGCGTCGCCGGTCCCGGACAACTTCGAACCGACGCGGCCGCCCTATATGGCCGAAGAAGAAGCGGAACCCGCGCAAAGCGAAGAAGCAGCCGACGAACCGGCGCCTATCGAAAGCTCTCGCCAGCCGGACGCCGTCCCGGCTGGCGCCGGCCCGCAGTTTGGACGTCCAGGAGGTTCAGGTCCATGATGCAGCGCGCTCAAGAAAGCAATCGCCGGTCAACTCGCGGTTTTCTCCTTGCCCTTGTCGCCGCGGTCGCGCTCGTGGCCCTGCCCCGTCCAGCGACGGCCGGCGAATACACGATCCTCGCCTGTCAGGCCGACGGGGCGGGCTACGCGAGCACCGCCTTTGAGGACTTCGCCACCAAGGGCATGAAGTGGCGACGAGCATGCGGTCCTTACGGGCCGGAGTTGCGGGGACTGGTCACCGCCAACGTCGCGCGTGAAGGCCGGGTGGCGAAGGGAGCGCAGTCCGCGTTCGTCCTAGACGCCCCGCCGGGCACGACGTTCTCGCGCCTGCGTTGGTCGGGCCACGCCCATCGGCGCGACTGTCGATATGCACTTCAGCTCTACGCCGAGCGGCCTGGCGCGCCTGCTGTGGCGATCAAGAATGTCCGCGCCAACCGCAACTGCCCGCGCCCGGACAGGGCGCAGGCGTCAAGCTGGCCCCGGCCTCGGGCTTATGACTTGGGGGGCGCCACGCGGGTCGTCCAGCGCGTCGTCTGCGTCGGTACGCCTTCACATCAGTTCTGTAGTTCGCGAGGCCAGAACTACATCCGCACCTTCGCCGCCGAGGCGACCGTCGTGGACGGCATCGGGCCTTCGGCGATGATCCACGACGATAGCCCACTCGCCCGCGGCGAGTGGGTAGGCGGGGTACAGAGCTTCGCCTACGAGGCCTCCGACAACGTCGGGATAAAGGTTGGCCGCGCATCGCTCGGTGGGGCGCAACTGGGACAAGACTCGCGAGCTTGCAACTACTCACAGCGGATTCCGTGCCCGAGCGGCCGGGGGGAGATCGAAGTCATCACCAGCCGGGCGCCCGAAGGCACTCAGCCAATGATCGTCACTGCCGAGGACGCGGCGGGGAATGTCGCCGAGTCGGCACCCGTCACGGTCCGGATCGACAACGCCGCCCCCGGGGCCGTGCCCGTGGGCTTGGCCGGCGGTGAGTCATGGCGGAGCCAAAACGACTTCGACGTCGCCTGGACGAACCCGCCCGAGAGCGACCGCGCTCCGATCACCGCGGCGCACTATCGGATCTGCAGAGCCGGGAGCAGCGAGTGCGTCGGTGGCGATCGTGCGGGCGCTGAGATCGCCCAAGTCGACAATCTGACCGTGCCGGCGCCTGGGGAGTGGGAGCTACGCCTGTGGCGCCAGGACGCGGCCGGCAACCAGCAGCCGAACAACGCCTCCATTCCCGTCCGACTGCGCTTCGACCCGCATCCTCCCGAGCTTGGCTTCGAGGCCTCCTCAGCCGAGGATCCGACGCGCGTCTCGGTCCTCGTCACCGATCGCATCTCGGGCCTCGGTGGCGGCAGCATGGAGATCAGCCGCGCGGGCTCAGGGGTGTGGCAGGTGCTGCCGGCAACGCGCGAGGGCGACCGTCTCGTCGCGCGGGTCGACGACGCCGCTCTGCCGCCCGGCGACTACGACTTGCGGGCCACGGCTCACGATCAGGCGAACAACCTCGCCAGCACGGATCGCCGCCTCGACGGTCAGCCGATGCGCCTCCGATTGCCGCTGCGGATCGCGACCTCGATGCGAGCCGGAATCGTCCAGAAGCGCACGGTGCTCCGCACCGTGCGGCGGGATGGGGAGAAGCGCAAGGTGCGGCGGACCGTCACCGTCCTTGAGCATGCGGCCAAGGTGGCGTTCGGGCAACGCGTGCAGCTCGCCGGCCGACTCATCAACCGCGCCGGGCACCCACTGGCCGGGGCGAAGCTCCTCGTCTACTCCCACGTCGCGGGCGGGAGCGAGCAGCTTGAGGGCGACGTAACGACGAACGCCCGCGGCGACTTCGCCTACGTCGTGGAGGCACGCTCGTCGCGACGCTTCCGCTTCGTCTATCCGGGCACCGCGACGATCCTCCCGGTAGAGGACACCGCGAACCTGCTGGTCAAGGCGTACTCCACGTTCACCGCGGAGCCGAACCGCATCCTGAACGGCGATTCCGTCGTCTTCAGCGGCCGGGTCAAGGGCCGGCCGCTGCCCGAGGCAGGGAAGCTGCTCGAGATCCAGTACCGAAACTCCGGGGAGTGGCAGACCTTCAAGACCCTCCGCACGAAGCCGGACGGAAGCTGGAGCTTGGAGTATCCCTTTACGAGGATCTGCGGAGTGCAGCACTTCAACCTCCGAGTCCACCTGCCGCCCGAGGCTGGCCACCCGCTTGAGGCCGGCAGCAGCCGGGTGTTGACTGTCCGGGTGAGAGGACGGCCATGCTAGGCAGAGTCGCCGTCGCCGACCACGGAGGAGAGGGATGCGAATGCTGAGAGTCCTGCGAGACAAGATCACCTACGCCAACGTCATGGCCACCCTTGCCGTCTTCATTGCCCTGGGCGGCAGCTCCTACGCTGCCCTGAAGATCACCGGGGCCCAGGTGAGGAATCACAGCCTCACGGGCAAGGACATCAAGCGGAACTCGCTTCGGGCGAGGCAGATCAAGGAGTCGAGCCTGAGCGCGGTTCGCCGCGCGCGCAACGCGGCCAGGCTCGGCGGCTTCCTTCCGCTGCGCTACGTCGATCATTGCCCGGAAGGGACGAAACCGGCGGCTGGCACCTGCTTCGAGATGACGGCACGCCCGCCAGCGGCCTTTGGGTCAGCCGTCCTTGAATGCGCGTCGACCGACAACAAAGATCATCCGGGCCGCAGGCTGCCGACTTACGGCGAGCTGATGGTGGCAGTCCAGGACGACCAGATGCCGCTCGCTCCCGGTGGCGAGCTGACTAGCAACGTCTGGCTCGATCCGCCTGGCGAGCCGCTGAAAGTCCTCTACATCAACGGCCCGGCGGGCAGCGCCGACGTGACCACGGACACCTTCGACGGCCGAAAGTCCTATCGCTGCGTAACGGACCCCGTGGAGTGAAACAACACGTTTGACAATCGAGGAGGAACCCGATGGCAAACCTGACCAAGCATCTGACTTCCGTCTCCCCGGACTTGGAATCGGGTCCCTCTCCTGGTCGCCGTCTCCTGGCGCTCGTCTTGTCCACGATGCTCCTCCTCGGCACCACCCTCCCCGGCGCCGCTGCGGCCGGCGAGGTAGACAGCGAAGGCGAAGGAGCGGCGCTGCCGGTCGAAGCGCCGAGCGAACCTGACTTCGACCCCGGCGGTGAAGAAGTTCCTCTCGAAGAAGCGCCTGCCGCCGGCACCGAAGAAGGCGGCGCAGCGGAAGTCGAAGTTGAAGTGCCGGCCACCGAAGAAGTCACGAGTGCCGCGGCCGAAGCCGTTGTCGAAGAACCCCAGGCCCAGCCGGTAGAGGTGCCCGAGGTGGCATCCCCTGCCCCCGAGCCCGAACCTGTGCAACAGACCTCTTCGGCGGCGGTCTCGGAGCCAGTCGCCAACCAGTCGATCGTCGCGCCGAAGCGGGAGCCAGCCGAGCGGTCTACGGCAAGCAGGCAGGCTGCACCGGCCGAAGTCCCAGTGCCGATTGAACCGGCCGAAGAGCCATCGCCTCCGCCGCATCCAGTCGCGGCGCCTGCTGACCCGGGCCGCGGCCTGGCCGGGAAGGATTCCTACGTCGTGCGACCCGGCGACTGCCTGTCGCACATCGCTGCGGGAGTCCTCTCGCCAAGTGCGGACGCGCTCGAAATCGAAGAAGAGGTCGAACGCCTCTGGCGCCTAAACGAAGATCGCATCGGCACGGGCGACCCGAACCTCATCTATCCGGGCACCGTTCTCCGCCTGCGCTGAGGCGCCGGGACTCTGTAGGACAGGGCTCCGGCAGCCCCTTGAAGACCTCGGCCCCTCTGGGCCGAGGCGCTTCTGCCTGCCGGTTTTCGGAGTGAGTGAAGGTCGGCCTTGGAAAAAGGGGGGGACCACTTTGTCACCTCAGTGCTCCGTTAGGTAGAGACCAATGACTGAGTGTGTAGATCGTCAGAAAATCAGTGAGGTACGACGGGACTCGGCTAGCGAGCCCCTGTCCGACGAGGTGGTCGAGTCGATCGTCGCCTGGTTGCGCGTGATCGCTACGCCGACCCGGATTCGGCTCATGGAGATCCTGAACGCCGGCAGCGCCAGCGTGCAGAGCCTCGCCGCGCAGCTAGGCACCTCACACCAGAACGCATCCCAGCATCTCAGGGTGCTTCACCAGGCCGGCATCGTCCGGCGCCGCAAGGTGAAGAGGTCCACGCATTACGAGCTGGTCGACTGGTCCGGCTTCTGGATGGTCAGGCAGGCGGGGCTGAGCGCCGCCGCCATCGCTGACTGACCGGACCCGCAATCGCGCAATTGCGCAATTGCGCGATTGGGACCACTTCACCACCTCATCGCTCCGTTAGGTGAGCCAGCCACTCGGCTGGCCACCACAACAACGGAGGTGGTTCGAGGTGGCAATCGGAGTTGGTTTCTCACTAGGTCGGTCTGACGGTGAAAGCCGTGCGGCCGGCCCGGCGATACGGAAGGCGGGGCGGGTGGCGCTGTGGGCGCTTGTCGCTTTCCTGCTCTTCCGCGGCTTCGCCAGCGTGCTCTCCGGTCCTGAGCAGGGCGAGGTCACCAGCGCCGAGCGCGGGGGCGTCAGCGACCCAGCAACGAGTTCGTTCGCGGTGCGCTTTGCCCGCACCTACCTCGCCGACTCCTCACCGCGAGCGCTGGCCGGGCTGCTCGCACCGGGTGCGGCTGTACCGGCTTCGCCTCCATCGGGGCCGGGCACCGCTGTCGAGCAGGCCGAGGTCGCAGCCATTCGCGACCTCGGCTCCGGACGGGCGATCGTCACGGTCGCCTGTGAGCTCGGCGACGCCCGCACTCTCTATCTCGCCGTCCCGATCGTCCGCGAAGACGCGGGCGAGGTGGCGGCCCTGGGAGTGCCGGCGATCGTCGCTGGACCGGCGGGGGTCGGGGCGAGCGTCGAGCAGCCTCGGCCCCTGGCCGGTCCCGATGCGGGCGCGATCGTCGACTTGGTCCGGCGCTTCGTCCCGGCCTACCTCTCGGCCACCGATCCCGGCAAGCTCTCCTACCTCCTAGCCCCCGGCGCCGCCGTCGCGCCGCTGGGGGGCGGCCTGCAGCTCCTCGGCGTCTCCAGCGTCAGGGAGATCGGGGACAGCGAAGGGGCGCGGCGGACCGTCGTCGCCAGCGCTCGGGTGCGAGAGCAGGCGAGCGGCGCGGTCTACCCGCTCGCCTACTGGCTCGAGGTGGTCCGGCGCGACCGCTGGTACGTCGCCGGCATCGAGGGGGCGCTGTCGTGAGCCGGCGCTGGCGCATTGCGCTTCTGGTCACCGCCGTGGCGATCGCCCTGCTGCTGGCGCCCGCGATCGGGCTGGCTGCCGGCAACGACGTCGGCCGCAACATCGGCTCCGAGCTGCGCCGCGTCGCCGGGCACGTCTACGGCGGGCTGATCGCGATCGTCGGCCTGGTCTTCCTGCTCAACAGGAAGTTCACCGACCTGGCGGTCTTCTTCGTCGCCGCCATCTTGGTCGGCTGGCTCGTCTTCGCCCCCGGCCAGGTCGCCGACGCGGCGAGGGCGATCGGGGAGCGAATCCTCCCGTGAGCGAGGACTTCGAGGCGATCCGCTCCTACCAGCGGATTTTCCGGGTGGAGCGCAGGATCTACTCGATCGAGGGGCGGCCGCTGCCGATTCCCGGCGGCGTCCCGTTGCGCTGGCTCGCCTACGCGACCGGCACGCTCCTAGCCGTCCTCGCCCTCGGGTCGGGCTCCGCCGCCGTGGCGCTCGCGCTGGCGGCGATCGCCGGAGTCGCCGGGCTTCGCAGCGGCGGGCGCCTCGGAGGTCTCCTCGTCGCCGGCACCGCGCTGGCGACGGCGACGGCCGGGGGCTGGGCACTCGCCCTGCTCGACTGGCCGCTGCGGCTGATCGTCATCCCGGCGGCCGTCGCGACGCTCGCCACCCAGGCGACTCCGGACGGTCGGCGGGCGGATCGCTTCGCGCTGTCCTGGCTGCGGCTGCGCTTCGCCCCGCTGCGGCTGTCGGCCGGTCGGGGGCTGCCCGCTATCGGCCACCCGCAGCGGCTCGAAGGCGAGCTGTGGGTCTCGCCGGACGAGCGCTCGCCCCGGCTCCGCCGCGGCCGCATCAGGGGACCGGCCGTCGTCTTCGTCTCCGTGCCGATCGCGCTGCGCCGCGTCGGCCTGCGACGGCGAGCGCTGCTCGCGAGCGAACCCGGGCGGGATCCGCGCAGGCCGAGCGCCAAGCCGCGCCGGCTCATGCTCGGCCAGGGCGAGGTCTTGGAGGTGCGGCCGTGACCCGCCTCCCGCTGCGCTACGCGAGGCGCAACATCCTGATCGGGCCGGGAGGCGAGGCGGCGGCTCTGTACCGGGCGGACACGGTCGCCTATCCGTTCCTGCCGGCGGCGGAGAAGTGGGCAGAGCTTCACCGGCTGGAGCGATTCGCGCACCTCGCGGGCGCGGACTTCTCCGTCTACCGCGTCCAGCGGGCCTATGCGGCAGAGCGTTACGCGGCGGAGCTGGCCGACCTCCTCGACACGCGGCACGCCGACGAGGAAGGCTGGCGGCGCTACCTGGAGGGCCACCAGGCCCGACTGCGCGAGCTGGGCTCCCATGTCCCGGAGGTCTACGTCGCCGTCTCGCTGGCCGAAGCGGGGGGTGGGCCGGGCGCGCTTCGGTCCTTCGCGCGCCTGCGACGTGGCGTCGAGGAGCTGGCCGGGGTCGGCGCCGCGCAGCCGATATCCGGCGCCGAGCTCGAAGCGCTCGCCACCGCCGAGCAGCGCACCTTCGATCGCCTCGGCGGCGCTCTCGCGCTGGAGCGCGCCTCGACCGAGGAGCTGCAGTGGCTGCTTCGCCGCGCCGCCTGCCGCGGGGTGGCCGAGCCCGCCTCCGATCGCCACTGGCAGCCGGACGCACTCGTCGTCGTGGCGCCGGGCGGCGCCGCCTATGAGCCGCTTGAGCATGACCTCTGGCGCTGCGCCAACGCGCCCGCCACCGAGGAGCCCGGCGAGCCACCCTCCCTGGTCGTCGAGGCCGAGGAGGGGACCTCCTACCAGACGCTCCTCTGCGCCGGATCGCTTGCCGAGGAGGCCGAGTTCCCGGGCGCGGCCGAGCTGCTCTTTGCGCCTGCCGAAGGCGCCGGCTTCGCCGTCGACGCCGTCCTTCACGCAAGGTGGATAGGCAATCGCGAAGCGCTCGGCCAGGTCCGCAAGCGCATTCTCGACGTCGAGCACGCCTACCGCGAGCAGTTGCAGGGAGCGAGCGGCCCCGGCTTCCTCGCCGAGGAGGACCGCGAGCTCGCCCGCGAATACGAGGCGATCCTGCAGTCCTCGGCGCACCCGCCGATGCTGCAGGCCTCGGTCTCCTTCGCGGTCGGCGCTCCCGACCGCGAGGAGCTGGAGCGCCGGGTGGCGGCCCTACGCGAGCGCTTCGGCGACGTCGCCCTGCATCGCCCGCGCGGCCTGCAGCACGCGCTCTTCGCCGACCATCTGCCGCACGCGGACGGGGGCTCTGTCCCCGACTACGTCCAGCAGATGACGGTCGAGCAGTTCGGCGCCTCGGTGCCGACCGCGAGCGCCCACGTCGGCTCCACCAGCGGCATCTACATCGGCTATCAGCCGACCGGGAGCCCGCGGCCGGTCCGCTTCGACCCGACCGAGGCGCCCCGCGAGGCCAGGGCGTCGGCGGTGCTCCTGGCCGGCACGCTCGGCTCGGGCAAGACGATCGCCGCGCAGTCGATCGCCTTCGCCGCCCAGCGCAGGGGCAGCCTGGTGGTCGACTTCGATCCCAAGCCCGACCACGGCCTCGATCGGGTGGCCGAGCTGGAGGGCGAGGTCGAGGTGCTGGAGCTCTCCGGCGACCCCGAGCACCGCGGCAAGCTCGACCCGCTGGCGATCGGGCTGCCCGAGTTGTGCGAGGAGCTGGCCTCCAGCTACCTGCTCGAGCTGCTGCGCGACCCGCCGCCCTCCTGGGAGGTGGCGATCGACCGCGCGGTCCGCGATGCGGTGCGGGCCGGCGAGCGCAGCCTGCGCTCGGTTGTCGAGCGGCTGCGCACCGGAGACTCCGAGGCGGGGCGGGAAGCGGGCGAAGCACTCGACGTTCTCTCTGACTTCGGCCTGGCCCGGCTCGGCTTCGGCTCGGGCGAGGTGGAGCCGATCGAGGTGGAGCGCTCGGTCATCACGATCCGGATGCCGGGGCTCAGCCTGCCCGACGCCGGGGCCTCGCGCGAGACCTACACGCGCGCCGAGCGGGTCTCTGTGGCGACCCTCTCGCTGGTCGCCGCGTTGGCGCTGCGGCTGATCTCCGGCGACCGCTCGCGCCACAAGCTGATCGACCTCGACGAGGTCTGGTTCCTGCTTGCCTCCCGCCAGGGTCGCTCGCTGCTCAACCGGATCATCCGGCTCGGTCGTGCCCTGAACGCGACCGTGCTGGTCGCCACCCAGCGCCTTGCGGATCTCGGCGACCTGGCCGCCTTGTTCGGCGTTTACCTCCTCTTCGGCCAGGAGACCGACGGCGAAGCTGCGACCGGCCTCGCCCACATCGGCATGGACCGCGACGACGCCGCGATGCGCTCGCGTGTTCGCGAGTACCGCAAGGGCCGCTGCCTCATGCGCGACCTGGACGGACGGGTCGGGGAGGTCCAGTTCGACCTCGTCTTTCCCGAGCTGCTGGACGCCCTCGACAACACGCCTCGGGCGGTGGTGTGAGGTGGGGCCGCATTCGCATCGCGCTCGGCGGCTCCGCCGCCTCGCTCGGGTGCTCACCGCCATCGTCCTGCTGGGCGTGATCGTCTGCCCGCTCGCGCTGGCCGGTGACGTCTGGAGCAACGTGGCCCCCGCCTCGCCGGTACCAGGCGAGGGCCTTCAGGACCGCTATCCGCTCGGCAACTACTGGCTCGACACTCACTTCGAGGCGGTCGAGGCCTCGCTTACCGGGGGCGTCGACGTCTCCGGGGTGCCGCCGATGCTCGCCCACGTCGTGGCGACCGTGCTGTGGGAAATCACGCGGTGGCTGGCGAACATCCTGATAACGCTCTTCGCGTTCGCCTTCTCGCTTGACTTGCTCGCAGGCTCGAAAGAGACGGGCGGTGCCGGCGCCCTGGCGCCGGTGGCAAGGGCGATCCACTCGATCTACGCGCACGTCTTCGGACAGCCCTGGCTCGTCCTCGCCGTCACCGTCGTAGGGCTGTGGGCGTTGTGGAGGACGCTGCTGCAGCGCCGCTACTCCGAGACGGTCGGGGCGCTCGGCCTCTCGCTCGTCTACCTCGTCATCGCGCTCGCCTTCGTCACCCAACCGGCGAAGACGATCGGCCAGGCATCGCACTGGACGAACCAGATGTCGGAGGCGTTCCTGACGATCTCCCACCGGGGTACGGTCACCGGGACCGGCGAGGCGAAGCGCACCGCCGCCGATCAGCTCTTCCGACTGCTTGTCTACGAGCCGTGGATGGTGCTGCAGTTCGGCGGCACCGAGCACTGCGTTCGCTCGGGCACCGGCTCGGAGGACGACGACCCCGTCTCGGTTCCGGTCCGCCCGCTCCCGCAGGGCGCCGCCCGCCGCCTGGCCGGCGGCGCGGAGGTAGGCGCGGACGGCAAGACCTGCATCCACCACAGCAAGTACGCGCCGCACTTCCTCGCCTTCGAGCCGGGCTCTGAGGAGCGAGACGCCGAGTACGAGGCGGTGAACGAGGGGGACGCCTCGAAGCTGCCCGATGAGGACCCCTCTGCGAGGCGCGGCGACTACCGCCTCGGGCCTGCAGACAAGCCCGCCGTCGATGCGATGGAGGAGGGAGGGCAGTTCCAGCGCTTGGGGGTCGCCCTGCTGGTCTTCGGCGGCGAGATCGGCGCCTTCGCGCTCCTGGGCGCGCTCTCGATCGGAGTGATCCTGGCGCAGATCCTGCTGCTCTTGATGCTCGCCTTCGCCCCGGTGGCGCTGGTCTTCGCGGTGATCCCGGGCCGCGGGCACAATTTCTTCGTCGGCTGGCTGACGCGACTCGCTGGCCTGCTGCTCCGCAAGGCGGCCTACTCGCTGATCCTCGCCATCCTGCTCGCGGTCGCGGGGGCGCTCGCGGTCGCGACCGTCCAGCTCGGCTGGCTTATGTCCTTCGGCCTGCAGGGGCTCTTCTTCTGGGCAGTCCTACTCCAGCGCCGCCAGCTAACTGATCGCCTGATCGGCGCGGTCGCCGGCACCGAGGCGACGAAGCAGGACGGCGCGCTTCGCCTGCTCGCCGTCTACGGCGGGCTGCGGGCCATGAACAGGCCGCTGCGAAGCGGCCGGCACAGCGCCCGGCGCGCGATCTCGCGCCTGCGGTCGAGGTTCCCGGACGGCGGCGCGGGAGGTCCCGCTCTGCTCGGCGGTAGGCGGGGGCCGAGCGGGGGCACGTCCTCTCGCCGGTCCATGTCTGGCCGGGGCGATGCGGGCGGCCAGACCTCCCAGCGTTCTCGCCGCGACGGTCACCCCACCTCGCCGAAGCCGAGCGCCCGACCCTCAGCTGAGGGGCGCGAGGGGAAGCGGCCGGCCAAGGACGAGCCGACCTCTCCCGAGCGCCCGAAGCGGGAGCGCCGATCGAAGGACCGCAAGGGGGCAAGCGCTCCCCCCGATCGCGCGAAGCCTGAGCCCCAACCGACGAGGCCTCATCCGGCGGCCGGGAGGCGACCGGCGACCGGCGCCCCGGACCCTGCGCCCCGACCTGGGGGATCGGCGAAGGCACCGCTCGCCGACGAGCTGAAGGCCGAGCGCGAGCGGGTCGAGCGCCGGTCGAGGAAGGGTGGGGACCCCAAGCCCAAGGCCAAAGCTCCGGATCGACGCCCTGAGCCACCGCGCAGGCGCAAGCAGCCGCCCGGAGGCAAGCCGTGATCGGGTCGCTGCGCCAGCTCGCCGCGCGCCCGATCGCCGAGAGCGAGCGCCGCGCGGCCTTCGCGATCGCGGCGGCGGTCGTCGCGATCGCGGCGTTCGGGTTGCTGCTCAGTGGGGGAGGCTCGCTGCCCTCGCCGGCCACGACGGCCACGCCCGACCTCGCGCGCATCGCATCGCCGCCGGCCGGGCGCCGAAGCGCGTCCGAGGCAGCCGCCGTCCGCTTCCTCGAGGACTACCTGCCGTTCCTCTACGGGCGTGGCGGGGCGGGCTCGATTCGCGCCGCGGTCCCCCGACTGGCCGAGAGGCTGGTCCGCTCTCGGGTGCGGGTGCCGCCGGCAGCCCGGTCACGACGCCCTCGGCTGGAGGCGATCGGCGCTCGTGACCTCGCCGGCAGTCGGGCTCTGGTCAGGGCGCGGGTCGGCGACGGCGTCGTCAGCTACACGATCGCCCTCGCGCTCGCCCGGTTCGAGGACCGCTGGCTCGTCGTCTCGGTGGGGGCCGAGTGATGGGACGCGGCTCGCGAAGGCGCAGATCTCTGCGCTGGCTGGCGGCGCTGGCCGTATTGGCCCTCGGCGCCCTGATCCTCATCGGCGGGTCGCTGATGGCGGTGCTCGGCGCCGAGCTGAAGTGCGCCGGAGGAAGCACGGCGCCCCTAGCCGCGCCAACCCGCTCGGCCAAGCAGGAGATCCCGCCGGCTCGTCTGCGGCTCTACCAGCAGGCCGCCCGGCGCTTCGACGTCGACTGGACTTTCCTCGCCGCGATCGGGACGCAGGAGTGCGGCAGCGGCAACTGTGCTGGAGACAACGGCTCTGGCTGCGGCGGCCCGATGCAGATCGCCTTCGTCCGCGGCACTCCATGCAGCCCGAACCCGAGCGCGCCGACGCTCTGGGAGCGCTACGGCATGGACGCGAACGGCGACGGCGTAGCCGACGTCAACAACCTCGCCGACGCGATCTTCACGGCGGCTCGAATGCTGCGGCCGGTGTTCGGGCTGGGGGGCGACTCCTACGCCGCCTATCGCCAGGTCGCCTGCAACTACTACGGCGCCTGCTCCTACGCCGGGGTTCCCTACGCCGACGAGGTGATGGCGCGGGCCGTGCAGTACGGCTTCGACGGAGCGGGCAGCCCGGCGCCGTCCGACCCTGCCGACGCCGAGCCGGTCGCGGCATCGGGCGAGGGCTGCGGTGGCTCCGTCGAGTCCGGCGCGGGGCCGATGGGTCCGGTGCGAAAGGCGTACTCGCCGCGCCGACTCGGCACGCTGCCGCCCGACGTGAGCACCTCGCCGGGGATGCAGTGCGACGCGCGCGTCGTCCCCAACGTCGTCTACCTGGCCCGCCGCTTCGGCCTCCTCGTCACCTCCTGTTACTCGCCCTCCGGCCATGAGGCAACCGGCGAGCATCCGCTCGGGGCGGCGATCGACGCGGGGCCGCGCGACGGCGACTGGAGCCGGACCCAGCGGGCCGCCGAAGCGCTCGGCTGGAAGGCGTCCTGCGGCGCCTCGGGCATGGTGCCGGCCTGCGCTCGCCCGCCGATCAGATGGATCGGCTACAACGGCTATCCGAACCACGGCGACCCGCTGCACTGCGTGCCGTGCGCGGGCGGTCCCCACCTCCACGTCTCGTGGATGACGTCGGCCTCCGAAGGCCAGCCCGAGAACCGCCCCCGCTACAGCTACGAACCGGCGAGCTGGATCGAAGTCTTCACCTCGCCTGAGAGTGAGCAGCCGCAGACGTCCTCGACCGCGAGGGGCGGGGAGTGAATGTCGGCAGCCTCTTCGCGGGAATCGGCGGCTTCGACCTCGGCCTCGAACGCGCCGGGATGCGAGTCGCCTGGCAGGTCGAGCTCGACCCCTACTGCCGGGCGGTCCTCGCCCGCCACTTCCCCGAAGCGCGACGCTTCGAGGACGTGCGAGAGGTCGGCGCGGCGAATCTCGCGCCGGTCGACCTCATCTGCGGCGGCTTCCCCTGCCAAGACCTCAGCCCCGCCGGCAGGGGAGCCGGAATCGACGGCGCCCGCTCGGGTCTTTGGGCCGAGTTCGCCCGGATCGTTCGCGAGCTACGACCCCGCTACGTCGTCGTGGAGAACGTCCCGGCGCTGCTCACGGGGAAAGGGAAGCGCTGGGACCGCGCGCCGGTCGGCCGAGTTCTCGGAGACCTGGCCGAAGCAGGGTATGACGCGGAGTGGGCGGTCCTATCCGCTAGAGAGTTCGGGGCACCCCACCTGCGAAAGCGGGTCTGGCTCGTGGCCTACCCCACACGGGATGCCGAAGCGCGGCCAGCGGCGCCGGCCCGGGCCCAGCGGCAACGAGCTCGGCAGGGCGGTCCTGAGAGCCGAGCGCGAGAGCTTCCCGACGCCGACCGAGACGGATGCCCGCAAGGGCTACGCCTCGGCGCCGGGACCGGAGAACCGCCGGGGTCGGCAGACGCTCTCGGGCGCGGTCCAGTCCCGCCTTTGGCCGACGCCGAAGGCGAGTCCCAGCGGGCCGGACTTCGCGCGGGCCAAGCGGCCCGGAAGCGGGGGCGACGACCTCGCGACCGCGGTGGCGCGCGAGGAGCTGTGGCCGACGCCCAACGCGGCAGACGGCAAGGGAGGGCGGATCAGCCCCGACGAGGTGATCCTGAGCGGCCGCCGACCGTCAGGCGCCAAGGCGCAGCGCACCCTGCGCGAGGCGGTGAGGAGAGAGGATCTGGACGGCGGCTCCCCACCTCCGAGGGCTGGAGCGCTGAACCCGACGTGGGTCGAGTGGCTGATGGGGTTCCCGCTCGGGTGGACCGCCTTGCCGCCCTCGGCAACGCCCTCCTCCCGCAGATCGTGGAGTGGATCGGAGGCCGGATCCTCGAATACGAGGCGGCGGCGGCGGAGGCGATGAGCTGATGCCGCGACCTCCCAGGAAGGAGTCCTGCATCCTCGATCTCTTCGCCGGGGCGGGGGGATGGGACGAGGGACTTCGCGCTCTCGGCTTCGAGGCGCGAGGCATCGACTCGGACCCCGTCGCCTGCGCCACCGCCGAGGCGGCAGGCCACGAGCGCCTGGTCGCAGACATCGCGGCGCTCGACCCCGCGGAGTTCTCAGGAGCCTGGGGGCTCGTCGCATCGCCGCCGTGCCAGGCCTACTCGAGCGCGGGAAAGGGCCTCGGCAAGTTGGACAAGCCACGGGTCCTGGCCTGCGCCCGTGAGCTGAGCGCGGGCCGCGACACCCGCGCCCGACACCTGGGGAGGTGCGAGGACGACCGCTCGCTGCTCACCGTCGAGCCGTTGCGCTGGGCCTTGGCTCTGCGGCCGCGGTGGGTGGCGCTGGAGCAGGTTCCGGCTGTCGCCGAGCTGTGGTCGGTCTTCGCCGACCTCTTGGGCGCGCACGGATACCGATGCGCGTTCGGCCTCCTCTCGGCCGAGCGCTTCGGTTTGCCCCAGGTCCGCAAGCGGGCCTTCCTCGTCGCCTCCCTCGACGGCGCCGTCGAGCTGCCGACGCCGACCCACCGCTCTTTCGACCCCCGCCGCCACAAGCCGCGCGAGGACGAGCTGCACCTCCCGCGCTGGAGGAGCATGGCGGAGGCGCTCGGCTGGGGAGACGAGCCGGCGCGGCTGCGAAGCAACATCACCCGCTCCGGGCAGGTGCCCGGAGGCCTCTGCCGCTCGCTCGACGTCCCCTCCTACACGGTCCTCAGCAGCAGCCGCCTGTGGCGGATCGAGCCGTGCCCGGCCGAGCCTTCGGGGCGAGGTCGCGGCTCGCAGGCCAGGGCAGAGCGCCTGCCGGAGGCCTGCGCCCGCCATCGCGACCGCGATCGAAGCGCCGTGCCGCCCGGCGGTGCGCCGGCCTGGACCCACGGCCGCCCCGCGACAACCCTGCTCGGCGACCCCCGCGTGACGGCTCCGGGGAGCTGGCCGCGCGTTGGCCGGCGAGCGGAGATCGTCCGCGGCAGGCCCGTTCGGATCAACGTCGAGCAGGCCTCGATCCTTCAGGGCTTCCGCCACGACTACCCGTGGCAGGGCACTCGCACCCAGCGCTTCGAGCAGATCGGCAATGCCGTACCTCCGCTGCTCGCGGCCCCGGTGCTGGCGGAGGCGATGCGGCCGACTCTCGACTGCAGGGAGGCTCGCCGTGGCTGACCGGCCTCGACCGACGCGCGCCGGGAGCAAGCCGCCCGCGGCGTGCGAGCCGGCGAGCGCCCGCGTCCTCTGCGGCGACGCGATCGACGTCCTGGCGGCGCACCCCGCCGAGTCCGTGCAGACATGCATCACAAGCCCGCCCTACTGGGGTCTCCGCGACTACGGCGTCGCGCCCCGGGTCTGGGGTGGCGATCCCGGTTGCCGGCACCGTTGGGGTGAGGGCGAGAGAGGACGGCGCTCCGACCTCCTGCCCTCCGAGAAAAGCAGCTCGCGTGGCAGGCTCAGCCGCGACGGCAGGCAGGGCGCCGCCGGCCTTGAGGGCGGGCGCTTCTGCCGGCGCTGCGGCGCGTGGCGGGGCTGCCTCGGATTGGAGCCCGAGCCCGACCTTTATGTAGAGCACCTCGTCTCCGTCATGCGTGAGGTGCGCCGGGTCCTGCGCGAGGACGGCACGCTCTGGCTCGTCATCGGCGACAGCTTCGCCGCGAACCGCTCCTACCAAGTGCGCGACCACAAGCGCGGCGAGCCGGGTGGGCCGCTGCCGGCGCGGGTGCCGGTGGCGCTGAAGCCGAAGGATCTCGTCGGCATCCCCTGGCGGGTCGCCTTCGCCCTGCAGGCGGACGGCTGGTGGCTTCGCTCCGACATCGTCTGGGCGAAGCCGAACGCGATGCCCGAGTCGGTCACGGACCGACCGACCCGCGCGCACGAGGTCGTCTTCTTGCTCGCCAAGTCTCGCCGTTACTTCTACGACGCCGAGGCGGTCCGCGAACCCGACCAGGGCCGCCGTTCCGGCAACGGATACAAGCGCCCCGAGCGCCTCAGCTACGGCGGCGGAGTGGCGGCGCGCGGCCAGGACTTCGAGTGGGTCGGCGGCGCCGGGCGAAACCGGCGCAGCGTCTGGACGGTGCCGACCCAGTGCTTCAGGGGCGCCCACTTCGCGACCTTCCCCGAGGCCTTGGTCGAGCCGTGTCTGCTCGCCGGCTCCTCGCCCACGGCCTGTCGTAGCTGCGGGGCGCCCTGGCGGCGAATCGTCGACGCGCGGCGCTTGCTCGACGGCGAGCAGGAGATAAAGGGCAGCTGGACCGGGGCCGACCGCCTCGACTCCGGCCGGGCATTGGAGGCGACGGGCGTCGGCCACTGGCGGGTCGAGGTCCGCCGGCAGACGGTCGGCTGGGAGCCGAGCTGCGAGCACGACGATCCGGGTGGGCGCTGCACGGTCCTCGACCCCTTCGCCGGGGCGGCCACCGCCGGCATCGTCGCGGAGCGCCACGGCCGCGACTTCCTCGGGGTCGAGCTGAGCGGCGACTACGCGCGCATGGCGCGGCGCCGGTTGCGCGAGGCGAGCGAGCGAGCTGCGCAGGAGGGCGCCCGATGAGTGCCTGCGGCAATGGCCCTCGGGCCGCTCATCCGCCGGCCACCCTTCGGGACGCCCGTGCGGCCATCCGTGCGGCCGCCCGTCCCGCCGCTTCGGCGGCGAGTGCCAGCGCCAAGACTCCGCAGCACACCGCCGCCTGCGGCGCTCGCGGTTTGCCGACATCCCTCCGTCACCCAAAGGTCAGCGCATGATGGGCGGCGATCGCTCCGATCCTCGCCCGATGCTGGCGATCTTCGCCGCCGCGGTCGCCTTCGCCCTCTGGCAGCTCATATCGAGCATCCGGGTCGATCAGCTCCTCGCCTCCTCTCTCTCACTCGCGCCCTTCGCTCTCGCCGCCATCGCTATCGCCTCCGCGCTGGCTACGCATCGCTTCCTCGCAACCCGCCGCACGCTCCGATCGCGCCGTGCCGTCGCGATCGTGCCCGCGGACGAGTTCGACGCCGAGCCCGATGCCGTGCTTCGCTTCGCCGCCCAGCTCGCCGCCAGCGAGCGCAGGGTCGCAGGCTGGGTCGACCGCCGCGCCAGCGCGATCCGCATCCGGCTCGCGGGCGATTCGGAGCGGCGGCTGGCCTACGTGCTTGAAGTTCCCGAGCGGACGGGCGAGGCGTTGCGCACGGCGCTGCGCAGCTTCGAAGGTGTCGAGGAGCGCCCCGCTGACGAGGTGCTGAGCGAGGGCGAGGTGCCGGGCGAGGCTGTCGAGCCCGATGATGGCGAGCGAACGGTGCTGCGCACCGAGCTGGTGCTGGGCCGCCCGAGCGTCGAGCCGCTGGCGCGGCTCGCGCCGAAGCCCGATCCGCTGCAGCCCTTCGCCGCGGCGATCGGCCGGCTTCACTCCGACGAGGAGGACGCGAGCGTCTGCGTCGACCTGCTGCCGGCGAGCGGCTTTCGCGCGGCTCGCCTGCGGCGGCGGCTGCGGCGCGAGGCCCGCCGCATCCACGGCGAGCGCCGCGACTGGGCGGCGCTCTTAAACGGCGAAGAGCGCCGCCGCACGAGGCTCGACCCACAGGAGCAGGTCGAGCGCCGCGGGGCGGTGCAGGCCGTGGACGCGAAGCTGCGCGACTCCGGCGAGCTGTTCGAGGCGCAGATCCTCTTGCGCAGCGAGGCGCCGACTCGCGGGCAGGCGGAAGCGGCGATGTCGGGCCTGCTCGCCGCCTTTCGGCCACTGTCAGAGCGCAACTACCTACGGGCCTCCGGCCTACCGATCCCCGGCCTCGCGTTCCTCGGCTCCGACATTCGGCCGCGGCGAGGGAGCTTCGACCGACGCTTCGCCACCGGCCTCTTCCGGCCCGCCCGCAAGACGATCCTGACCGCGCGTGAGCTGGCTGGCTTCCTGAAGCCGCCGACCGTCCACTGCGGCGAGCGCGACATCCTGCGCTCGGGCGCTCTGCTCTCGCCCCCGCCTGACTTGCCGATCTTCGAGAAGGGCCGGGCCGACCTGATCCCACTCGGCCGGGTCAGCTCCGAGTCGGGCGAGCAGATCGTCGGGGTCCAGGCCGCCGATACCTTCTTCACCTACATCGCCGGCCGCTCCCGTTACGGCAAGACCGAGGCGGCGATCGCGCAGTTCGCCCACATCGTCAGGGCCGGTCACGGTGGCCTCTTCCTCGACCCCCACGGCGACGGCCTGGAGCGGATCGAGCCCTACCTCGCCGAGGTCGGGACCGAGCGGGTGGTGCGGATCGACCTCGGCCCCGGCAGCTCCCCGGCTGACCCACCCGGCTGGAACCTCTTTGGGTTCGGTGGGAATGCCGCGGAGAGCGAGGCCAGGGTCGAGGCGGTCGTCGACGCCTTCGCCTCGGCGCTGGAATGGGGCGAGCGCTCGACCCGCGCAATCAATCTCACCAGCCAGGCCGCGGCGGCGCTGGCGACGATCGCGGGGCGGCTTGACGCCGAGCTGGCGCCGACGATCTTTCAGATCCCGACGCTCCTGAGCGACGCCGAGTGGCGGCAGGCGGTGCTGCCGTTCCTGCCGCGCGCCGACCAGCGCTTTTGGACCGACCGCTTTCCGCTGCTCGCCTCGGAGTCCATCACCCCGATCACCAACATGGTCGATCGGCTGCGCCGCTCCCCTTCGATCAGGGCGCTGCTCGGTCAGAGCCGCAGCACCTACCGGGTGCGCGAGGCGATGGACACCGGCAAGATCGTCCTCGTCTGTCCGGGGACGGGCGGCACCCGCGACCGGCTGATCGCCAACCTGCTGCTCTTCGACCTCCTGCACGCCGCGCGCGGGCGGGCTGAGCTCGCGCCCAATCGGCGCAAGCCGTTCTGGGTCTTCCTCGACGAGGTACAGAGCTACGACGGCGCGGCCTCGGGCAACCTCGCCGCGCTTCTGGAGCAAAGCGCGAAGTTCGGGCTGCGGGCGGTGCTCCTCAACCAGAACCCCGAGCGCCTCAGCGCCGCGACCCTGAACGCGCTGACGACCAACCGCTCGCACCTGCTCGCCTCGACGCTCAATTCGCACGCCGCCGCGCTCGTGACCAAGGAGTGGGGCAAGCGGGTGAGCCCCGAGGCGCTGACCAAGCTGGAGCGCTTCCGCTTCATCGCCCAGGTCACCCACGAAGGCAGGCTCAGCGCGCCCTTCGCCCTGGGCGGGGTCCGGGTCGAGGACGTCATGGGCGAGCCGGCGGTCGAGAGGATCAATGACGAGGTAGGCGGCCACGCCCCCGCGCCCGAGCGATCCGAGGCCGAGGTCGCCGCGCATCTCGATGGCCTCGACGATCGCATCCTGGCCGAGCTGAAGAAGCGCGGCGGCGAGGAGCCGGGCACGCAGTCGGCCGGCGGGCCGGCGCCGCCGCTAAGCGCATCGGAGGAGGTCGAGCATGTCGGCTGAGCGGCCGACCGACCAGTCGCTGCCCGCGAAGGCGGTCGAGATCCTCGCCTCGCTCGCCTCCCACCGCGTGCTCAGCACGCCCCAGGTCCACGCGATCCACTCGCGCGGCGCCGAGCTGCGCTGGGTGCAGAGGCTCCTCGGACGGTTGCGGGCGGCGGGCCTCGCGGACTACGTCAGATCGGCGCATGGGCGACGGCGCCTCTGGCACGCGACCGAGCGCGGCACGCAACTGGCGCGCGAGGCGGGAGCGCTGGAGGGCGAGCCGCCGTTCGGGGCCGAGCTCGCCGCCGGTCCCCTGGCGAGCCACACGCTCGCTGTCAACGAGGCGGCGATCTGCTTCCTGCGCGCCGCGGCGCAGCGCGGCGACGATTTCGGCCCACTCGCCTGGCGCCACGAGGTCTTCCATCCGATCTCGCGCAGGCGCAGGCGCTCGCTCGTCGCCGACGCCGTCTTCACCTACCTGCGGCAAGACGGTGGGGAGATCGCGATCGAGCAGCGCTTCCTCGAGGTCGACCGCGCGACGCTCTCGGTCGACCGCCTCGCCCGCGAGTTGGCCCGCTACGCGGAGCTGTATCGGGCGATGGGGACTAAAGGGGGCGAGCCACTGTGGCGGGTGAGCTACCCCGTCTTCCCGAAGCTCCATTGCGTCCTCACCGGCGCCCCGCGGCGGGCGCTCTCGCGCCGCCGCTCTACCGCGAGCGTGCTCCTGGCGAGCGACCCGCTGCTCTCGCGCACGCCCGAGGTGGCGATCTCGATCTGCCTGCTGGAGGATCTGAGGGCCGAGGGGCCCTACGCGCCGGTCTTTCGCGACGTGCGCGATCCGGGTCGGCCCGTCGATTGGCTCGGGAGCCCGGTCGAACGGAGGAAGGAGCCCGGATGAGCCGGGCGGCGAAAGCAAGTCGGCGGGCGCCCCGGCGGAGCTGCGGTCGGGCGGCGACCTCGCGGAGCGGCGTGAGGCTGCTCGAAGGCGACTGCCTGGAGATGCTGGGCAAGCTGGAGCCCGAAAGCGTCGACGCGATCGTCACCGACCCGCCCTACGGGATCGGCTTCCAGCACGAGCGCTGGGACTCCTCGGCCATCCGTGAGGCCGCGGCGCAGGCGGGGCACGACCGGCTCAACCCGAACGAGGCGTTCGAGGCCTGGTGTCGCATCTGGGCGAGCGAGTGCCGACGGGTGATGAAGCCGGGCGCCTTTCTCGCCGCCTTCGGCTCGCCCCGCACCTACCACCGGCTCGCCTGCGGCGTCGAGGACGCCGGCCTTGAGGTCCGCGACACGCTGATGTGGCTCTACGCCGAGGGCATGTCGAAGTCACGGCACTACCCCGGCGGGCGGTCGACGACGCTGAAGCCCGCCTTCGAGCCGATCGTGTTGGCCCGCCGCGAGCTCGACGGGACCACCGAGGAGACGATCGCTCGCCACGGGACGGGCGCCCTTAACGCCGAGGCCTGCCAAGTCGAAGGCCGCCACCCGGCGAACGTGATCCTCGGCCACGACCCCGGCTGCGACGAGGAGCGCTGCGCAGGGGGTTGCCCGGTTGCGGCCGCCGACGACTGTGCGGAGGAAGGTCGCTCGCGGCTCGCACCCAGCCGGTTCCTCTACTGCCCGAAGGCGAGCCGAGCGGAGCGCGACGCCGGTTGCGAGCGGCTGCCGCGCCGCGCACTCGACCTCTTCCCGAACGCCCAGGGCGGCAAAAAGGCGGCGGAAGCCCGCAACCCGCACCCGACCGTCAAGCCGCTCGCACTGATGCAGTGGCTGGTTCGGCTGCTCTGCCCGCCGGGCGGCGTCGTGCTCGACCCGACTGTCGGATCGGGCACGACCGGAGCGGCGGCGGCGCTGGAGGGTCGCCGCTTTATCGGGATCGAGCTTGAGCCCGCCTACATGGAGATCGCGGCGGCGCGCATCGCTCACCATGCGAGCAGGAGCCCCGGCAAGCCGAAGGTGAGCCGCGGCCCTTTAGGGAGGCCGCGGTGAGCGGCGAGCCACTGGCCGAGGCCGGCGAGGTTCGGCTCGCCCCCGAATCGGTCGACGCGATCGCGCGCCGGTTGGCAGAGCTGCTGAAGGACGGGGAGGCGCAGCGGCCCAAGCAGCGACTGATCTCTGCCGAGGAGGTCTCCGAGCGGTGGGGGATGAGCCGCCGCTGGGTCTACAAGCACGCCGAGCGGCTGGGCGCCCGGCGCATCGGGACCGGCCGCCGTCCGCGTCTTCGCTTCGATCCCGACGAGGTCGCCGAACGCCTCGGCGAGCCGCAGGGCGGTCGCGGCCGCCGGGGACTCGATATGCACCGATTGTCTCCGAGCGGCAGCGATTGTCGCCCCGACTCGCTTTCTACGCACGGCAGAGCTATGGTCGGTCGGCAAGCAAAAAAGCGGCCGGGGCGGCGCGGTAACGCCCCCCGGCCCGGCGCCGAAGGAGGACCTTCGACGCAATGAGAAGCCTAGCCCCGCCAGGCCGTCTCGCTGCCGACCCTCCGCTCGCCGCCGGAACGCGAGGAGGGCGGTCAGTGGCCAGCAGGAAAAAGGGCGAAGTCGTAGAGCGCGACTGGAAGAGCGGACGCGGCTACGCGATCCGATTCTGGGCCTACGGCGAGCGCGAATACCTGACGCTCGGCTACGAACGCGACGGCTGGACCTACGAGCGGGCCGAAGAGGAGCTCGAAAACATCCTCGCCGACGTCCGGCGCGGTATTTGGGTCTCTCCGAAGAAGAAGAAAAAGCGCAGCGCCGCTGAGGACGAGGGCGAAGCGCCGATCTTCGGCCCGTTCGCCCGCCAGCTCATCGCCTCGCGCGAGGGTCAGGTCAGCGAGAACCACCACGCCTACGAGAAATGGGGGCTGCGGCACCTGCTCCCTTACTTCGGCGACTGGCCGCTCACCGACATCGACGTCCAGGCCGTCGATGCCTACCGCCACTTCAAGGTGCAGGAGGCCGATGCCCGGCGCAGGGCGATCGAGCGGCGAAAGCCGTTGCGAGACGCACGGGATCAGATCCTTCGGCCGCTGGCGGCGACCTCGATCAACAAGACGATCGACGTGCTGCAGTTCGTACTCTCCATCGCCCTCGAATACAAGCTCGTCCCCGAGAACGTGGCGGCCGGGAAGCGCCGTCGCCTCAAGGAGCCGCCCAAGCTGCCGGTCCACCTCGACACGGCCGAGCAGATCGAAGCGCTGCTCGATGCCGCCGAAGAGCTTGACCGCGATATCCGGTACACGCTCACCGAGCGGCGCGCGATCGTTGCCACCTTCGTCTTCGCCGGGCCGCGCGCGTTCGAGGTCGGCAACATGCTCTGGCGCGACGTCGACCTCGCCAGCGGCCGCCTCTTCATCGGGCGCTCCAAGACTCAGGCCGGCCTGCGGGAGATCAGGATGCTGCCGATCCTTCGCGACATCCTTGCCGCCCACAAGGCGTCGGCCTTCCGGAGCGGCCCCGACGACCTCGTCTTCCCGACCGGAACCGGCGGCCGCCGCGACAAGGAGAACCTACGCAACCGAGTCTTGGCGGCCGTCTTCGAGCGCGCCGACCAGCTACTCGAAGAGCGAGGGCGGGTGCCCCTGCCCAAGGGCCTGACGCCGCACAAGCTGCGCCACACCTTCGCCTCCGTGCTGATCGCGATGGGCGAGGACCCGATCTCGGTGATGAAGCAGCTGGGCCATACCGACCCGGCTTTCACCCTGCGGGTCTACGCGCACATGATGAGCCGCGAGCCAGGCGAGCGGGCTCGGTTGAAGGCACTCGTCAACGGAGAGCGGGTGGTCGCCGTGCCGCCGCCGTCCCCGGAGCCGTACCCGTACCTCGACTGCGCCAGCTACGAGATTCCGATCCTCCGCACCCTCGCCGCTCAGGACGGCCGCGCCTCTCGGCGGGCGGTCCGCATCGCGGTGCTGGAGGAGGTCGGTGCCTCCCTGACCGAGCTCGACCGCGAGAAGCTCCCGTCAGGGGAAGCGCGCTGGGAAACCCGCTTCGACAAGGCCCGCTCGAATCTCATCCAGGCCAAGTGCCTGAAGTCCGACTCGCCACGAGGCGTATGGGCGATTGCGCGAGCGGGTCGCCAGAGATTGCAGCGGGCGGAGACGCCGACCCCTCGTCGGCGAGCTGCCCGCCAACCGAGAGAAGTTGAGCGTGAGGCGGTCGCGGCATGAGAGCCGAGGCCGCTCAACAGACCAATGGAGGTAGCGCCATGAACCGACGCGAACTGCCCAACGGAGCGATTGTCGAAGACATACCGATCTGCGGCTGCACGAACACGCAGCTCGAGCGGCGCGAGACTTGCGGCCAAGCAATCTGCCCCAACGCCGGCGATGGCATCGCGGTCCGAGTGATCTCGACGCCTAAGCCTCCGGTGCAGGCCGGTGCGACCGAGGAAGCGCTCGCCGAGTCCGGCGCTGAGCCACCGCCCCACGACTGCTGGGAGAGCCCGGTTCCGTACGAAAGCGACGGGCCGCTGGGTCACGGCTGGGAGTGCGGCGTCTGCGGCGCCTTCCTTCAGGCGGGCTGAGTCCGATGACGCCCATCGACTACGCGCTCTGCCTGATCTTCGGGCTGATCCTGTTCTGGGTCTTCGGAGGGATCGCGCTGCGCCTCGGCGGCCTGCTGCTCTTCTTCGGCGGGATCCTCAGCATGGCGCACCACGCCCACCTCGGGGCGCTGCTGACGATTGGGATCGGCGCGCTGTCGTGGCTCTTGGGCCACTGGCACTACGCCGTGCGCCACCACGAATACAAGAGCCCGCTGGCGCGCTACCTCTTCTGCCGCTGGGCTCCGGCCTGGGCGGACCCGAGCAGTCGGTGGTCCGTCGCGACCACCACGGACTCCGATTCCGAAGGAGGCGCGCCATGACCGTGACGATCGACGACCGGCTGGCACCTCGCGAGCTTGCCGACGAGGCCGCCGTCGAAGAGTGGTTTCGCGCCCTGCTCGGGGCAGGGCTCAACTTTCACCCGGAGGAGAGCTTCGGGCAGATGGTTCACCTGGATACGGGCGCTGCCTGCTTCAGCGTCGAGGACGCCAAGCGCCTCGACCGACTCATGGAGCGGGCCTATGAGGTCTGCGACCCCTGCGAGGTCGGCGCGCGTGTCTTCGAATCAGCACTAGGAGGTGCGAGCGATGAGCGATGAGCACAGCGACCTGTCCTACATCGCCTTCAAGGACGAGGGCACCACCGACGGCGGCGAGCCGATCGGGCCGGTCTCCTTCGTCACGAAGGCAGATGAGGAATTGACCGGCGTGGCAGCACTCATGGGCGGACCGCGCGAGGAATGCGAATGCCAGGAGCCGGACTGCGAGCCGGGCGAGCGATGCCGGCGCTGCGGCAAGGAGAACGAACGATGGGTGACTCTCTCTCAGGCTGAGGAGATCGCCCGCAGGCGGGGGGTGGTGCTTCGTGAGGAATAGCGTTCTCACCGGGCTCCGCAGATGCGGCAGGCGGAGAGCCCGCCAGCGAGACGAGTCCGCTCGGGCTGTCCCCGAGTACCGCATCACCGGCCGAGGTGACCGGATCGACATCGCACTCCTGCGCGCTTTCCTGAAGCGCACGTTGGAGGACGATGCGGTCGCCGACAGCGTCAACGATCTCCTCTTCGAGCACGTCGTCGCCGGCCGCCTTCATCCTTCAGTCGTGGCGGAGAACCTCCCCTCCTACGTTGACGAGGTTTTGCGCGCGGCAACCAGTCAGGACTGGCAGGCGGTGGCCGACGAGCTGATCGCCGAGGCCCGCGAAGTCAACGGCGAGGTCTAGGTGGGCGCCGTGAAGGAGATCATCGTCTACCTCCCGAACGGGAGCGACCCCGCGACTGCGAGCATCGTCCGAGGCTCGGCCATAGTCGGCCAGCCGCAGCCCGGCTCGGACAAGGTGCGGATCTACTTCGAGGGTGCGATCTACGACCAGCGGAACGTGCGGACTCTCGCTGACCGAGCCAAGCACGCGGCCGGGCGGATGGTCGAGGAATACCCAACGACCGCGACGCAGGTCGTCCCGCGTGACGCCCTGGTGGTTGTCGGCACCTTTGACCTACGCGAGGGTCGCATTCTGCTCACCGGCCCTCACTCCGAGCGAGCCGTCGCGGACTGGCTAGGGGTGCCGCGCCTCAATCCGGCCGAGCTGCGCCCAAGCGGCCAGGCGGCGACCGACGCTCGCACCTCGGTCGAGGTCGCTTCGGCATTCGCGATGGCGCCTGTCGAGCCAGGATTGCTTCGCTCCCTGATGGAGCGCGGGGGAGTGCGACCTGACGGGGAGGAGTGGGTCGCAAGCGATGGACGGCGCACCACCGCTGTCGGCGATGCGCTGCTGTGGGCGCTGGAACGCATCGCCCGCGAGGAGAGTTAAGGCAGGCATTCGGGGTTCAGCCCAGGCCCGGCGAAATCCGAGCCTGTGTGCGGCAACGTCGCCGGAATCGTCGCCTTGTCGAGGGTAGTTGGCCTAGTGCGCCCATCCATCGGCTGTCGGCGGCTCCCGTCGCCCCTACGGTGATCCCGGCCGTCGAGCGACCCGGGTTCGAGTGGGGCCGGCGTGAGCCCGGCGACGTCGGGCTGCTGCCTCGATCGCACTGCGCGGTGGCCGGCGATATGGCAGATCCTCTCCCGCGTTGCGAAGTTCGCGGACGTACGGAGCGACGGCGTTTCTACTCAGGCCCAACGCATCGGCTATCTCCGTTTCGGGTCGTCCTTCATTCCAAAGACGGATCAGCAGACGGTCGCGCTCAGCCTTGCTCGGTCGCTGGCCCGGGGCAAACTCGGGCGGCGCGAGCGGACGAACATGCCAGGTGCTCACCTCGGCGAAGAGCTCGTCCATGCTGATCTCCAAGGCGCCGGCCAGCCTTATGACAGTCGACAGACGGAAGTTCCTACTGCCGCGCTCAAGGTCGGCGACGTCCTCTCGCCTAAGCGACGCTCGATCCGCAACGGACTGTTGGGATCGGTGGCTGCGATACCTGGCCCGCATCGCATTCAGCCCCAGCTGCGCCAGCGGAGGTGGGGGCTTTACCGTCTCCTCGATCCGAAAGGACTGCGATGCCACATCCCATTTCACGCCCTCGGTGATGAGGCCGCACCTCACGTTGAGGCTTCCGGCGAGCTTCAGGACGAAGGCCGGCTGGGGGATCCCCGACCTTGCCCTCTCCAGGCGGCAGAGCGGGCTGTAGTTGATCTCCGTCGCTTCGCCCAGCGCCCTGAAGGTCAGCCCAGACCTCTTGCGATACAGGGAAATGTTGGCTCCGAGCCGGAGCACGATCTCTTTGTTCGATGCCGGCGCGCGGGGCTTGGCGTCCTCGGCCGCCGCCATCGATTCGGACGAGGCCAGGTCGCAGGTGATCCCCATGCAGGCCTCCCGGCGAGCGCGAGCGCGTGCATGAATTGCTCTGGTCGGTGCCCGCCTATAGCCGACCTCCTCGCCCCGCTCGCGGAGTCTGTGAACGGTCGCCGAGACGTTCCCCGCCGACGTTCCGAGCCGCGCGGCGATCTCCCGGGTTTTCATTCCCTCCGCCCACAGGCGGCGGATGCCGTCATCAAGACTGCGGGCAGGGCGGTCTGCTTCGCCGCTCGAGGCCGATGATCTGGGGACGGCCGGCCGCCAGTCGATTCCGTCTAGGAGGAGGTCGGGAGGCGATTCCAGGGCTCGCGAGAACGCGAATAGAGCCTCAATGGTGGTCTCATGGGTCCCGGCCTCGATCAGGATGACTCCGGATCGGCTCAGCCCCGCGGCGCTGGCGAGCGCGCGCTGAGTTAGGTGTCGTCGCTCCCGCGCCGCGCGTAGGTTCGCGCCGAAGATCCGCGCCACGTCCTCGGGGCCGCTGGCCGTCTCGCGCTGCGCCCGTGGCTCGAACACCGGCACGTTGGCGGGCAAGACCTCGAAGAAACCGACGAGCCGCTCTGCGGCCGCCTTCTCCTGCCCCCTCACGATCTGGCCTGGCGTCCAGTAGATGCCCTCGGTGAGCTGGTCGATCGAGACGCCGAGGGAATGGGCGAGTCTCAGCGCCGTGGCGAGGTTAGGTTCCTCAGCATCATCGCCTTCATAACTTGCGGCGCGGCCGCCCCCGCCCACCATGCCCGCTCGGCGTTCAAGCTCATCCCGCTTCATCCCGGCGCCGAGTCGCAGCCGGCGAAGGTTCACCGCGAGGCGTTCTACAAGGCGACTACCGGCGCCGGTTTCCGGCCGACAGTCCTCGCAGATGGATGAACCCTCGTCCAGCGCGAGGTAGATCGACTCCCTGCCGCATGTCTCGCAGCGCGGCTGGGCGGTGCTCAGCTCCGCCAATCAGCGGGATCTCCTGCCCTGCGCGTCGCCTGTGGCTCTTCGAGGGCCGAGGCAGTTCGCCGAGAGCCCCAAGGCAGCAAGGGAGTCTCGACATCCTGTGGCCTGTGGCCTCGGCCCTCGAACAGTCACCGCTACGACCCCTCCGGGCGGTTGCCGTCAGGTTCTGCATCCCGCATCAGGTCGCTGAGAGTCGTTTTGAGCACTCGCGCGACCGCTTGCAACGTGTCCAGCCTGTGATCGCCCTCGCCGTTCTCGATCATCACCAGTTTCTCTCGGTCGACCCCTGACCTCGCCGCCAGGGAGCCCACCGATATCCCGATGGCTTCCCGGCGCCGCCTGATCGCTGCCCCGAACCGCTCGTGTAGCTCGCGCGTCTCCGGCATACGCCTAGCCACCTGGAATGAAGAGGTCGGACTGCTGGTCGTCGGGATCGCCGGGGTGGATGATGGTCGCGACGATCACGCCGCGCGAGGAATCCATCCGGGCGCTGAGTTGTCCACCGGCGAGTGCCTGTCCGCCGACTTCGAGTCTGGACAGGCTCCGCTCGGCTAGCGCCTCGGAGACTTCGACCTCGCAGCGTGCCAACGTCAGCAGCTCCTGCGGCCGATCAGGGTGTCGGACCGGGAACTCCAAGGGGACGAGCAACGCTCGCCCACCGCAGGGACTACCGACAGACCGAGGCTCGCCGAGCACGGTTCCTGTAACGACCGAGTAGTTGAGGCCGGGTGGGGTCGGCTCGGGGAAGGGAGTCCCTGGCGCAATGGACACCCGCCCCGGCCGACTTTGCCACCCGGTCATCGCGCCCACGCCCCCACGGGCGCGAGTCCTCGGGGGCCGAGGCAGCGTGCGGGGATTCCCAGCTCTGAGCCTCCCCGCGCACTCCCTGCGAGAGCCCCGGCCCCCGAGGATTCGCTACTCCCGTAGCTCGACGGGCGCATGCCGATCCCACTGCTTGCGGTGGAACGCATCACCGCCTCTTCGTCTCCACCAGCTCGTATTCGCGCGGCTTGGATTTGACCAGGCGCACCTCTTTCGCTTTCTCCAGCCGGCCGAGGCAATTGGCCACGGCCCCCGCTGAGCGCTCGATTGCCTTCGCTACCGCGCTCGGCGTGTGCGGCGCCGCTTTCTTGTGTCGCCGCAGGTAGGCGAGTACGTGTTTGTCAAGCTCGCCTGGGCCGAGGCGTCCGTTGCTGGACCGCCGTGATCCCGTCGCTTTGGCCAACTTGCCCCCGCGCCGTTTCCTTCCCGGCAGCGAGAAGATGTCCGGCAGTCTCCGGCGTCCGTCCCGCCCACCCGGGTCGCGATGGACCTTTTTGTCGACCGTGAGACCGGCCAGGTATTTACGAGCGCTGGTCCGGCCGATCTTCAGCCCGGCGCAAATCTCATCGACGGTCCCGGTTCCCTTCGCTTTCAGGAAGTCGATGATCTGCTGGTCGATTGCCTTCGTCCCATTCATGCTCATCCCTCCTTGCCGTTCGTGCAGCACTGGTCCCATGCCGCAGTTCTGCGCCGCCCCGGCCTGGGGCCGGGGCTTTCGTCCACATCCGGAATGTCGTCATCGGGCTCGACCCACTCGGCGAGGCAGTAGAGAGCCGAACCGACTCGCCAGGTCATGCAGTGCAGCCGCTCGCTCAGCTCAAACCAGTCCTTCGAGAGCGTCGTCGGGCGGTACTCGTTGATGAGTCGGTCGGCGTCTTCGAGTGCCGCGACTAGCTCCCGCTGGAACCCCTCGAACCTCAGTGCAGCTTTCACCCGGGCAAGTCGCCAGGCGCGATGCTGCGGCGACTCGGGTAGCTCTCCGATGTCTCCAGCCTCGCGGTGAGCAGCCAACCGCTCTCGCCCCACCGTGGTGAGGCCGAAGTAGGGCTCGCCGCGTCTCTCCCGGCTGGTCAACAGACCGGCGCGATGCAGAGCTTCGAGCCGGGGAAGCAGCGAGCGGTTCGTATCGGGACACGCCTCGAATCCAAGGTGTTCGGTGAGGTAGACAACCCAGACGTCGTCAGCCTGCTCGTGGCGCGCCGCGCGCTCGGTCGCGGCGAGAATGAATGCATCGGAGACAGCGGTGTACGGCCCAAGTTCGTCGCCCGTCGCCCCGACCGCGCCTGCAACCTGGGTCGGCTGCGTGCTCTCATCTGCCTCCGAGAGGTCGAGTCGCTCCAGCAGGTCTGAGCAGACCTTTGCCCCGCGTCCGAATCGCTGCCAGCGCTCCTCATCCGACTCGTCCGCCGGCTCGCGCTCGTGTCGATCTTCGCTAGGCGCGCGTCGAGCGTCACGACGAAGGCGCTTCAGCGTGCGGGCGAGACTGTCGGCCGGCATCGTCAGCTCGACGGAGGTACTGGTTCCCTCGAACTCCCAGCCGATGTCGTTCATCAGCCGCAGGTCTTCGCCGAACCCCTCAGCGACTTCCTCGACACTGGCGTCCTCCTTGCGTGCCAGCTCAATCGGCTCCATCCCCAAGATGAAGAGCCGGCGGCACATGAGGCCGTGGAGGACGTCACGCTCCTCGCGGCTGATCGTGAGGGTCATGCGCCCTCTCCAGTCAGCGAGTCAAGGCGTTCCACGAGCGAGTTGCAGATGTAGGCGCCGCTCGCCAAGCGACTTCGGCGCACCTCGGGTAGCTCGCGCGGCTCCAGGCGATGAGGATCTTCCTCGCGAGCGCGTCGAGCGTCGTCGTGAAGCCGTTTGAGCGTCGTCGCGAGACTCTCCTGCGACATCGTCAGGTCGAACGTCTCCTTATCGTCGAGGTCTTTTCTCAGCCGCCTCTCGTCCTCAATATCCCGGCAAAGCTGCTGGCAGGTGATGCCCTCGCTTCGAGCCAGCTCGGCCGGGCTATAACCGAAGCGAATCTCGCGACGGCGTAGAAGATCGAAAAGGACGTCCCGGTCGTGTCGGGTGATCGTGAAGGTGGCCGACGTCATGGACGGTCGCCCTCCGGGCGCGGGTCGAGCTCATCGAGCTTGACTTCGCAGGCCTTCGCACCGAGCCGAATGCGCCGGTTGGTGTCCTCGTCTTCATCCCGCGACTTTCGCTCGCTCGGCGATTCGTTGAGGAGGATTTCGGCTTCCCCGCGCAGACGGTTGAGAAGTTCCATCAGATCCTCGCGAGGCATCGTCAGGTCGAAGGACTCGCGGGGGTCATCGGGGCGCCAGCCGATGTCCCGCAGCATCAGCACGTCGTCAACGAACTCCTCGCTCAGCTCCTCGGCCTTCGCGTAGTTCTCTCGCATCATTTCGACCCAGACGTCACTCAGACCACCGAGGTGGTTGGCGACGACGGTGTAGATGCCGAGGCGCTGCTCGCTGCTGATCGTGGTGGTGGTCGTGCCGGGCACTGGCGCCCTCCTCTCGGTAGGGCACCGAAGCCGGTCCCGATGCTGCCCCGGTGGGGGTAACGGCAGTACCGTTTCTGGTTGCATCGAAGTCATTGGCTTCGGTGCCAGGCCCCGGGGCGTTCTAACCGCCGCCGGGGCCACTTATGTCTTGACGCTGGCGAACGTAGCTCCGCCGCCGCCGAAAAGCGAGGCGGAATAGGGGGTAATCGCTGCTAATCCGTTCGCATCGAGGCGATTTCACCCACTAGTGGCTGAAATGGAGCGCGATTTCAGGGCCAGTTGGAGTGCCCCCAAAAACAGAAGCCCCCGCGTGTGCAGGGGCTTCTGTTCATGGAGCTAGCCGGACTCGAACCGGCGACCTCCTGGGTGCGATCCAGGCGCTCTGCCAGCTGAGCTATAGCCCCGTAAGTGGCGATTTGCAGGGATAAGGGGACTGCAAGACCGCCGGAACGAGACCAAGTTTACAGCGGATCGGCTGGGGACCCCGGGGATTGCGGTCGGATTCGCCGCTGCTGGGATCGGAGCGGCGTCGATCCCTGTAGCGAGACGTCGGTCCTGGGGTTTCGATCAGCACATAGCGGCGATCCGCTTCGGCCGAGAACCTCAATCGCCGGCGCGGCACCGCTGCCCTCGGCGGGCCGGGAAACGGCGCTCGGGAGGAATTCGCCGGCCAAGTGCACCTTGACAAAAGGTGCACCCACAGGTTAAAAGTACCCTAGATAGGCATTTGTATACCGAAATGGGGTGAGATGGGCTGGCGCATTGCCGTTGATACGGGGGGGACGTTCACCGACGTGGTCGCGCTCAACGAGGACACCGGCGAGGAGCGGGTGTTCAAGACGTCGAGCACGCCCGAAGACCCCTCCGAGGCGCTCGAGGCCGGGGTTCGGGGCGTGCTCGAGCAGCTGGACGGGGACGCGGCCGAGGTCGGGATGGTCCTGCACGGCAGCACCGTCGCGACCAACGCGATCATCGAGGCGAAATACGCCCCGATGGGCCTGGTGGTCACCAGGGGCTACCGGCACATGCTCGAGGTGGCGAGGCAGAACGTGCCGGGGGAGTTCGGCGCGATCACCTACTGGATCAAGCCGCCGCGCGTGGTGCCGCTGGAGCTGGTCCGCGAGGTCGGCGGGCGGCTCGACCATCGCGGCCGCGAGCTGACCCCGCTCGACGAGGACTCGGTGCGCCGGGTGGCGCGCGAATACGCGCAGCTCGGGATCGAGGCGGTGGCCGTCTCGCTGATGCACTCCTATCGCGACCCCTCGCACGAGCAGCGGGTCCGCGAGCTGATCCAGGAGGAGCATCCCGACTGCTTCATCTCGATCTCCTCCGACGTGATCCGCGAGTACCGCGAGTACGAGCGAACGCTCAGCACCTGCCTCAACACCGGCCTGATGCCCCTCCTCTCGCGCTACGTCGGACGCCTCCAGGAGCGACTGGAGGGAGCCGGCGTCGAGGCGCCGCTGCGGATCATGAAGTCGAGCGGCGGCGTCGTCCGGGCGCAGGAGCTGATCGAGCGGCCGATCGCCGCGGCGCTCTCCGGCCCGGCGGCCGGCGTGATCGCGGCGGCGACGATCGCCGCCTCCGACGGCCACGGCGACGTGCTGACCCTCGACATGGGCGGCACCAGCGCCGACATCGCGCTGGTCGAGGGCGGCGAGCCCCGCCTGCTCAGCGAGGGGCGGGTCGACATCTACGACATCAAGTCGCCGATGGTCGACCTCACCACGGTCGGCGCCGGCGGCGGCTCGATCGCCTGGCTCAGCGCCAGCGGCGCGCTCCGCGTCGGCCCCCAGAGCGCCGGCTCGACCCCCGGACCGGTCTGCTACGGCAACGGCGGCGAGGAGCCGACGGTGACCGACGCGAACCTCGTCCTCGGCCGCATCTCGCCCTACCTTCTGGGCGGCGCGATCGAGCTCGACTCCGCCGCCGCCGCGGCGGCGATCGAGGCCAGGCTCAGCGGCAGCCTCGGGATGTCCGTGCCCGAGGCGGCGAGCGGCATCCTGCGGATCGCCGTCCACAACATGGCGCTCGGCGTGCGCCTCGTCTCGGTGCGCCGCGGCCTCGACCCGCGCCGCTACGTGCTGATGCCGTTCGGCGGCGCCGGCGGCCTGCACGCGGCGATGGTCGCCGACGAGCTCGGGATGACGCGGATCCTTGTCCCCGCCTCGCCCGGCGCGACCTCTGCCGAGGGCCTGCTGCAGTCCGACGTCCGGGTCGACCACGTGGTTACCGACGTCCAGCGCGAGGACCAGGTCGACGTCGAGCGGATCGCCGCGGCGAGCGCCGAGGTCGGCGAGCGCACGGCGCGGGAGCTGCGCGACGAGGGCTTCGAGGAGGACGGGATCACCACCTCGCGCTTCCTCGACCTGCGCTACTTCGGACAGGCCTACGAGATCCGCGTCCCGATTGCGGCCGAGCGCGAGCTCGACGAGGCGGCGGTGGCGGAGGCGATCCGCGACTTCCACCGCCTCCACGAGGCCCAGTACGGCTACTCCTACGAGGGCGAAGAGCAGGTCGAGCTGGTCAACGTCGGGATCACCGGCTTCGGGCGCCTGCGGCGCCCGTCCGCCCGCGCCGACGAGGCCGCCGAGGGCGACTGGGAGTCGCTGCGCAAGAGCACCAGGCCGGTCTGGAACCCGGACCGCGCCGAGTTCGTCGATTGCGGCGTCTACGAGCGGCCGGGCGGCCGGGTCGCGGGGTCCCTGCCGGGCCCGGCGATCGTCGAGCAGTACGACTCGACCCTGGTCGTCGAGGAAGGCTGGGAGGCCACAGCGCTGCCCAGCGGACATCTGGCCGTCGACCGAGTCGGGGCCTGAGGAGAGGAGGAGGATGGCTTCCGAAGCACAAGAGACCGTCGCCGAGGCCCCGGTCTTCGACGAGAGCGTCTACCAGCCGCCCGAGTTCCAGCAGTGGCGGACCCAGTCCTGGCCGCGCCCCGACGCCGACTGGAGCCGGATCGAGCGCGACAAGGCCGAGCTCGACCCGATTACCGTCGACGTGGTCGAGGGGGCGCTGGAGGCCGCGGTCGCCGAGGGCGAGGCCGCGGTCGAGCGGACCAGCCGCTCGACGATCATCCGCGAGCAGCACGACTACCGGGCGGCGATCAACACGGTCGACTGCGAAGACGTCACCCGCGTCTCCTGGGCGGCGACCGCCGACGCGGTGCGCGCCCAGTTCCCGCTCGAGGAGATCGCCGAGGGCGACGTCTTCCTCTACAACGACGTCTACGCCTCGCACGGCACGATCACCCACCTGCCGGACTACTGCGTGGTGCTGCCGATCTTCGCCGAGGGCCGGGTGATCGCCTGGTCGACGATCTTCGGCCACACCCAGGACGTCGGCGGCAAGACGATCGGCAGCTGGCCGGTCGACTCGCGCTCGATCTTCGAGGAGGGGGTCGTGATCCCCCCGGTCCGCCTCTTCGAGGCGGGTCGGCGGCGCTCGGACATCTTCAAGATCGTCCTCCGCAACACCCGCTTCCCGGAGGACATGCGGGGCGACATCGACTCCTTCGTCGGCGCCTGCCGGCTGATGGAGAAACGCGTCAAGGAGCTCTGCGAGCGGCTCGGCACCGACGTCGTCGAGGCGGCGATGTACCGGCTGATCGACCGCTGCGCCGAAGCCGTCAGCAGGGCGATCCTGCCGCAGTTCCCCGACGGCGAGTTCGTCGGCGAGGACTTCCTCGACAGCGACGGCATCAACCACGAGCAGCCGGTGAAGCTGAAGGTGACGATGCGCAAGGACCGCGAGAAGATCCTGCTCGACTGGTCGGGGACCAACCACCAGACCGAGGGCCCGCTGAACTCGCCCTCGGGCCCCCGCTTCCTCTCCAAGTGGGTCGGCTCCTTCCTCGCCCAGTTCGCCCCCGGGACGGTGATGAACGAGGGCCTGACGCGGGTCTTCCGCTGCCACATCCCGCCCCGCACGGTGCTCAGCGCCGAGGAGCCGGCGCCGGTGATCAACCGGATGCAGGTCTGGTTCCGGACCTTCGGCACCTTCGGCTCGTGCCTCGCGCAGGCGTTCGGCGGCCAGGTGCTCGCCGACATGCACTGCGTCCAGGTGTACGGGTTCTACGGCGTCGACGAGGACGGCAAGGTCTTCCTCTACCGCGAGGTCTTCGGCGCCGGCTCGGCCGCCCGCCCCTACGCCGACGGCACCGACGCGGTCGACATGATCAACGACTCGAAGAACCTGCCGGCGGAGTTCATCGAGCAGCGCTACCCGGTGATCGTCGAGTCCGTCGGGCTTAGCTGCGACTCCGCCGGCCCCGGGCTGTTCCGCGGCGGGATCGGGTTCGTCAAGGACATCCGGATGCTGGTCGACGGCCACTTCCTCACCTACAACGACCGCACCGCCTTCGGCTGCTTCGGCGTCAACGGCGGCCGCGCCGGCCAGCCGGGCGGCTCGATCGTCAACCCCGACACCCCGCAGGAACGCCGCTACCGCTTCAACCAGGACGCGATCCCGGTCAGCGCCGGCGACGTCGTCCGGGTGATCACCCCCGGCGGCGGCGGTTGGGGGGACCCGCTGGAGCGCGACCCCGAGGCGGTCCGCTACGACGTCCTCGTCGGCCTCGTCTCGGCTCGCAGCGCGGCCGCCGACTACGGGGTCGTGCTCAGCGAGGAGACCCGCGACCTGATCCGGGTCGTCGAGCTCGACCCCGAGGCGACCGCCGCCGAGCGGGAGCGCCGGCGCCGCGAGCGCGGCCCGCTGACCCTGATCGACCGCGGTCCCTACGCCGAGTCGAAGCGGTCCGAAGAGCTGATCGACTACGCGGACTCGCCGCTGCCGGCGCAGGGATGAGCTACGTCGAGCTGCGACACGTCACCTCGGCCGAGGCCTCGGCGCTGGGCGGGGACGCGGTCGGCGCGATCCAGGTCGGCGCCACCGAGCAGCACGGCCCGCACCTGCCGCTCGGCACCGACTCGGCGATCACCGAGGCGGTCCTCCGGGCCGCCGCCGCCCGCCTCGAGGAGCCGCTGCTGGTCGCGCCGCTGCTCGCGGTCGGACGCTCCGACCACCACCTCGCCTTTCCCGGGACGATCAGCGTCCCCGAAGGCGCCTTCCAGGAGCTGCTCGCCGCCCAGACGCGGGCCCTCGCCTCCGCCGGCGTCGTCCGGGTGGCGCTGTTCAGCGCCCACGCCGGCAACTTCGCCGCGCTGCGCGCCTTCGCCGAGCGCGGCGACCACGGAGCGCTCGAGGTACGGGCCTACGGCGACGCCGAGCGCTTCCTCGCCGCCCTGGCGCGGGCCGGGCGCGAGGCCGGTCTCGACGCCCCGGAGACCGACAGCCACGCCGGCGCCTACGAGACGAGCCTGATCTTGAGCCTGCTCGGCGAGGACCGGGTGCGCGAGTTCGACTCGGTCGAGGGCTACACCGCCGGCGAGCCCGGCTGGCTCGAGCGCCTGGCCCGAGAGGGCGTCGAGCAGCTCAGCCCGAACGGCGTGATCGGGCGACCGCGCGGTGCCAGCGCGGCCGCCGGCTCCCGCATCCTCGAGGCCCTCTCGGCCGAGCTGGCCGGCTGGCTGGTCGAGAGCTTCGGCCTGACGGAGGTGAGGCATCCCACCCCCACCTAGCTGACCGCTTCGAACCGTCCCTCCCCAAAGACGGCCGCCCGCGCGGCGGCCGGTGAGCAGTGCGTGCCTGAGACAGGTCGGTAGTCGACGTCCGAAAAGAGAGAGGAAGGAACCAGTGAGATCGATGAACAGGAAGCTCCGGTGGCTGGTGGTTCCGGCACTGGCGGCGATCGCGGTGGTCGCGCTGGCGGCCTGCGGAAGCAGCGGCGGGGACAGCAGCAGCAGCGGCGGCGGCAGCAGCAGCAGCGGCGGCGGCGGCGAAGAAGAGGTCAGCCTGGCCTACTTCTCCTTCGCCACGGCCAACACCCTGGCGGCGGCGCAGCAGGAGGCGATCGAACGGACGGCGGGCGAGATGAACGCCTCCGTCAAGGTGTTCGACGGCAAGGGCAACCCGGAAACCCAGCTGAACCAGGTCGAAACGGCCGCCAACACCGGCCAGTACGACGCCTTCGTGATCTTCCCGACCGACGGCAACGCGCTGGTCCCGGCCGTCCAGCAGGCGATCGCCAACGGGGTCAAGGTCGTCTCGATCTTCTCGACGATCGGCAAGGACCCGAACGACCTTGAACCGCAGGTGCCGGGCCTGACCTCGACCGTCGCCACCGAAATCGACGACAGCGGCGAACAGATCGGCCGGATGACGATCGAAGCGTGCAAGGGCATCGACCCCTGCGAAGTCGCCTACATGCCCGGGGTGGCGACCTTCTTCCCCGAGGTCGTGCGCCAGAAGGCCTTCGAAGCGGCGATCGCCGACGAACCCAACGTCGAGGTGGTGGCGACCCAGAACGGCGATTACGCCGCCGACCCGGCGATGAAGGCGACCCAGGACATCCTGCAGTCCAAGCCCGGACTCGACGTGATCGCGACCAGCGGCGACCAGATGACGGCGGGCGCCGCCGAGGCGGTCAAGTCGGCCGGCAAGGCGGGCGAGATCGCGCTGATCGGCGACGGCGCCAGCCGCCAGGCGGTGAAGGCGATCCGGGCCGGCGAATGGTTCGGCAGCTACGTGATCCTGCCCGAAACCGAGGGCGAACTGGGAGCGCAGTACGCGATCGAAGCGGTCCGCGGCAAGTCGGTCCCGTCCTCCGTTCGCTCGATCGACAAGAGCCCGATCGGCCCGGTCGCGACGAAGCAGACGGTCGACGGCTTCAGCGGACAGTGGAATGACTGAGACCCCCGCGCCGGGCCGGCGCGAGGCGCCCCTCGCGGGCGCCTCGCGCGGCGGGATCGAGGTCGAGCTGGACGGCATCGGCAAGCGGTTCGAGTCGACCGAGGCGCTGGCCGACGTCTCGCTGCGGATCGGCGGCGGCACCGTCCACGCCCTGGTCGGCGAGAACGGCGCTGGCAAGTCCACGCTCGGCAGGATCGTCGCCGGCTCGCTCGCCCCCGATCGCGGGCGGATCGCGATCGACGGGCGCCCGGTCCGCTTCCGCGGGCCGCGCGACGCGCTCGCCGCGGGGATCGTGACGATCTCGCAGGAGATCTCGCTGGTCCCGCAGCGGCTGGTCCTGGAGAACGTCTTCCTCGGCTGCGAATCGACCGCCGGCGGGGTCCTCCGCCCGGGCGAGATGCGCCGCCGCTACGCCGAGCTGTGCGACGCGTGGGGGGTCGAGATCCCCGCCGAGGCGCCGGTCGGCTCGCTCTCGCTGGCCGCGCAGCTGAAGGTCGAGCTGCTCCGCGCCCTGGCCCGCGAGGCGCGGCTGATCGTGATGGACGAGCCGACCGCGAGCCTCGGCGCCGAGGACACCGAGCAGCTGCTCGAGAGCGTGCGGCGGCTGCGGGCCGGCGGGACGACGATCGTCTACGTCTCCCACTTCCTGCGTGAGGTCCTGGCCGTCGCCGACGCGGTCACCGTGCTGCGGAACGGCCGCCTCGTGCGCACCGCGCCGACCGAGCGCGAGACTCCCGAGAGCCTGGTCACGGCGATGCTCGGCCGTACCCTCTCCCAGACCTTCCCGCCGCGGCGTCCGCTGGCGCCGGGGGCCGAGGTCGTCTGCTCGGTCCAGGGTCTCTCCCGCACCGGCGTGCTGAACGACGTCGACCTGACCGTTCGCCGCGGCGAGGTCCTCGGCCTCGGCGGCCTCGTCGGCAGCGGCCGCTCCGAGGTCGCGCGGGCGATCTTCGGCGCCGACCGCTACGACGCCGGCACGGTCGCGGTCGCGGGCCGGCCGCTGCCGCCCGGCTCGCCGCGGCGGGCGATCGCGGCCGGGGTCGCGATGGTCCCCGAGAGCCGCAAGGACGAGGGGCTGGTGCTGCGCCGCAACGTCGCCGAGAACGTCGTCCTCCCGCACCTCGCAGCCTTCGCCCGGGCCGGCGTCCTGCGCACGGGCGAGCGCCGCCGCACCAGCGAGGGCGTCATCGCCCGCCTCGGCATCCGGGCGCCCGGCGCCGGCGCGCCGGTGGAGTCGCTCTCGGGCGGCAACCAGCAGAAGGTGATGTTCGGCAAGTGGCTGGTTCGGCGGCCGCGGCTGCTGATCGTCGACGAGCCGACCCGCGGCGTCGACATCGGCGCCAAGCAGGCGATCTACGAGCTGATCGCCGAGCTCTCCGGCGAGGGGGTGGCGACGCTGCTGATCTCCTCCGACCAGGAGGAGCTGCTGGGGCTCGCCCACCGGATCGCCGTGATGCGCGGCGGCCGCGTGGTCGGCGAGCTCGACGGCGCCACGGCGAGCGAAGACGAGCTGCTCCGCCACGCCTTCGGAGAGGGGGTCGGCGATGTCTGAGCCCGGCGCCGCGACGACGGCGCGGCGGCTGCCGGCGCCGCCGCCCAACGTCCTCAGGCTGCTCCACGGCTACGCGATCGTGTTCGCGGTCCTCGCCCTCTTCCTGGTCCTCACCTTCGCCTCCGAAGCCTTCCTGACCAAGACCAACCTGCTCAACATCCTCAGCCAGAACGCGCCGCTCGGGATCATCGCCTGCGGCGCCACCCTGGTCATCGTCGGCGGCGGCTTCGACCTCTCGGTGGGGGCGATCTTCGCCGTCTGCGGGGTGATCGCGGCCTGGACCGCGAACCACGTCTCGCCCGAGGTCGGGATCGCCGTGGGAATGGCGGCCGGGCTGCTGTTCGGGGCCTTCAACGGCTTCCTCGTCGCCGGCCTCGGGATCAACGCCTTCATCGCGACGATCGCCTCCGCCCTGGTCTTCGCGGGCGTCGCCGAACTGATCACCGGCGGCGAACTGATCCTGGTCGAAGCGCACTCCTTCTCCCGCCTCGGCCTCGGCGAAGTGGCCTCGGTGCGCTACTCGGTGCTGATCTTCGCCGGCCTGCTCGCCGCCTTCTGGTTCCTGCTCGCGAGGACCTCGCTGGGGGCCGCGATCTACGCGGTCGGCGGCAACAGCGAAGCGGCCCGGCTGTCCGGCGTCAGGGTCGCCGCGATCCGGGTCGCGACCTTCATGCTGAGCGGCCTGACGGCGGCTGTCGCCGGCGTCCTCGCCGCCTCGCGGGTCTCCACCGGGCAGTCCGACGCCGGCGCCGGGCTCGAGCTGCAGGCGATCGCCGCGGTGGTGATCGGCGGCACCAGCATCATGGGCGGGGAGGGGGCGGTATGGCGGACGGCGCTGGGCGTGATGCTGCTCGCCCTGATCGTCAACGGCTTCAATATCCTCAACGTCGATCCCGTCTGGCAGGGGATCACCCAGGGAGCGATCATCCTCGGCGCGGTGGCGCTCGACGTCCGGGCCAGGAGAAGGGCGCGCTAGGTTCTGTATGCGTGAACGCCACTTGTATACGACGAATGGACGACGGTGCCTAAGCCGCTGAGCCGGATCCGCCGGGCCTCGGACGCGGGCGTCGAGCTCGGCGCGGCCTTTCGCGAGGCGATGAGCCACCTCGCCGCCACCGTGGTGATGGTCACCACGACGATCGACGAGAAGCCGTGGGCGCTGACGATCAGCGCCTGCTGCTCGGTCTCGGCGAAGCCGCCGACGATCCTCGTCTCGCTCGGCAGCGCGACCGCCAGCGCCGGGGCGATCCATCGGGGCGGGACCTTTGGGGTCAGCATCCTCGGCGAGGGGGGGATCGAGGCTGCGCGGGCCGGCGCTCGGCCCGGGGTCCCGAAGTTCGCCGAGCACCTCTGCCGGCCCGAGGAGGTGGCGCGCGAGGGACAGGAGGGCACCCTGCGGACGCCGGTCCTGCGCGGGGCCGTCGCCCACCTCGACTGCGCGGTGGTGCGCGAGGTCGAGGTCGCCGACCACACCGTCTTCTTCGCCGAGGTGCGCGACATCGTCCTCTCCCCGGGAACGCCGCCGCTGATCTACTGGGGCCGCGACTACGCCGAGATCGACCGGGGCGAGCCGTGGTACGGGTAGGCGGGCGCCTCAGGGTCGCCGCGGTGCAGCTGAACGCCGCGGCCGAGAAGGAGGCGAACATCCGCCGGGCCGGCGAGCTGGTCGCCGAGGCGGCCGCCGCCGGAGCCGAGCTGGTCGTCCTGCCCGAGAAGTGGAACGGCTTCGGCTCCCCGGAGATCCTGCGGCGCAACGCCGAGGACCTCGACCGGGGCGAGTCGGTCGAGGCGATGCGGCGCTGGGCGAGCGAGCTCGGCCTGCACCTGGTCGGCGGCTCGATCACCGAGCGCGCCGCCTCCGGCGCCCTCTACAACACCAGCCTGGTGATCGACCCCGCCGGGGCGACGATCGCGACCTACCGGAAGATCCACCTGTTCGACGTCGACGTCGCCGGGCAGCGCTACCGCGAGTCCGACGTCGAGGAGGGGGGGAGGGAGATCCAGACCGTCGAGGTCGAGGGCTGGAAGATCGGGCTGACGATCTGCTACGACCTCCGCTTCCCCGAGCTCTATCGGATCCTCGCCCTGCGCGGGGCCGAGCTGCTGGTCGTGCCGGCGGCCTTCACGCTGGCGACCGGCCGCGACCATTGGGAACTTCTGCTCCGCGCCCGCGCGGTCGAGAACCAGTGCTTCGTGCTCGGCGCCGACGACTGGGGCGAACACCCGGAGGGCAAGCGCAGCTACGGCCGCTCGATGGTCGTCGACCCGTGGGGGGTCGTCCTGAGCCAGGTCCCCGACGGCGACGGGGTGGCCGTGGCGGAGCTCGACCCGGGCCGGCTGCGGGAGGTTCGCGACGCCGTCCCGGCCCTCGCCAACCGCCGGCCGGAGACCTACGCCTGGCCCGACCCGGCGACCTCATGACGCCGCCCGCGAAGACCGGCGAGAAGGAGCAGCCGGACCCCCTGGCGGCGCTCGCCTCCCACCGCCTGGAGGGCGACGGGCAGGGGGCCAGCGACCACGCCTACAGGGTGCTGCGGCTGGCGATCGTGCGGGGCGAGCTGCAGCCCGGGACGGTGCTCGGCGAGGCCGAGCTGGCGGCGACGCTGGGGATCTCGCGGACCCCCGTGCGGGCGGCGCTGAAAATGCTGCTCAGCGAGGATCTGGTCGAGAGCGGGCCGCGGCGCCAGGTCCTGGTCCGCGGGGTGACGCCGGAGCAGCGGCGCGAGGTGCTGCTGGTCCGCGAGGCGCTCGAGCGCCTCGCCGTGCAGGAGGCCTGCCGGCTGATGGACATCGAGCAGATCGACGAGCTGCGGCTGCTGCTGATCCGCCAGCGGCGGGCGGCGAACGAAGGCCGCGAGGAGGAATTCCTCGACCTCGACGACCAGTTCCACCTCGGCATCGCCCGCGGCGCGCAGCTGCCGATCGTCGAGCGCTTCCTCGGCCAGATCCGGGCGATCAGCCGGCTCATGGGCCTGCTCGCCGTGGCCCGCGCCGGCCGCCTCGAGCAGGTGCTCGGCGAGCACGAGCAGATCATCGTTGCGCTCGAGGCGCGCGACTCCGAGCTGGCGCTGGCGGCGATCCACAAGCACCTGCGGAACACCGCCGAGTCGGTCGGCTCGCTCGAGTCCGCCGAATAGCGCGCGCTCTCGCCGCTGTCCCGGGGGCGCTCGCCCGCTGCTCGACTGTGGAATACATCCCTTTCCATTGTGTACCTCGGGCTTCTTGTATACTGATCGCGCGACGATGGGAACCGGGTTGAAACTGTCGGTCCAGAGCGGCGATCAGGTCGGCGCCCGCGAGGTGGTTCTCGAGGACCCGCAGCTGATCGTCGCCGGCTTCACCGGGCGCGACCCGACCGCGGTCGACGCCCACATCGCCGAGTTGAGGGAGCTCGGCGTGCCGGCCCCGCCCGAGGTCCCGGTCTTCTTCCCGCTGCCGAACGAGCTCCTCAGCCTCGCCCCGACCGTCGTCCGGGTGCGGGGCGGCGGCACCTCCGGCGAGGCCGAGCCGGTGCTGATCCGGATGCCGGACGGCGAGATCTTCGTCGGCGTCGGCAGCGACCACACCGACCGCGAGCTCGAGCGCGAGTCGCTCGCGGCCTCGAAGTCCGCCTGCGCGAAGCCGCTCGCCGGCGTCGTCTGGCCGTTCGCCGAGGTCGCCCCCCACTGGGACGAGCTGGTCCTCTCCGCTCAGAGCGGAGCCGATGGCCGGCCCTACCAGCGCTCGACCCTGGCGGACATCCGCGAGCCGTCCGACCTGCTCGGGCGGATCGAGCCAGGCGAGGTCGACCCGGCGCGGCCGGTGGTGCTCTATCTGGGAACCGTCGCGCTGGAAGACGGCTTTCGCTTCGACCGGGTGTTCAGGGCGGCCCTGCAAGATCCGCGCAGCGGGCGAGAGCTCGTCTGCGCATACGAGATCCGCGAGGAGGAGTGAGATGAGAACGGGAGCGGAGTACCTGGCTGGACTGCGGGACGGACGCAGCGTCTACGTCGACGGCGAGAAGGTCGAGGACGTGGTGGAGGCGCCCGCCTTCGCCGGGGTCGTCGCGACGGTCGCGGCCCTCTATGACGAGTCGGCGGGCTCGGCGGAGATGCAGATCGAGCACCCCGAGCTGGGCGCGACGATGAACCGCGTCTACATCCAGCCGCGCAGCGCCGAGGACCTCCGCATCCGCCGCGAGGCGATCGCCGCCTGGGCCCGCGTCTCGAACGGGTTCGTCGGCCGCAGCCCCGACCACGTCGGGTCGTTCGTCGCCGGCTTCGCGAGCGCTCCAGAGATCTTCGAGGCGGGCCGCGAGGGCTTCGGCGCCCACGCCACCGAGCTCTACCGCCGGATGGTCGAGGAGGACCTCTACCTCTCCTACACGATCATCCCGCCGCAGAACACGGGCAGCCGGCCCGGCGCCCCGCCGGACGCCCGCGTCAGCCAGGTCGGGGTGATCGAGGAACGGGCCGACGGGATCGTCGTCCAGGGCGCCCAGATGCTGGGGACCGGCAGCGCGATCTCCGACCTGCTCTTCGTCTCCTGCGTCAGGCCGCTGCGGCCCGGCGAGGAGGACTTCGCGATCTCCTTCGTCACCCCGGTCGGGGCAGAGGGGCTGAAGCTCTACTGCCGCCGCCCCTACGCGGTCGGCCAGCCGAGCGGCTTCGACTACCCGCTCTCGACCCGCTTCGACGAGCCCGACTCGATGGCCGTCTTCGACCAGCTCTTCGTCCCCTGGGAGGACGTCCTCGTCTGCCGCGACATCGACCTGGTGCGCGACCAGTTCCACCGCACCGCGGCCCACGTGCTCGGCAACACCCAGGCGCAGATCCGCTTCACCGCGAAGATCAAGTTCCTGCTCGGGCTGACCCTCGCGGTGGTCGAGTCCAATGGCGTCGGCCACCTGCCGGCGGTGCAGGAGAAGCTGGGCGAGCTGGCCTCGCTGGCGGCGATCGTCGAGGGCATGGTGCTCGCCGCCGAGAGCAGCAGCTCGGTCGACGCCTACGGGATCTGCCGGCCCAACCCCCGCTTCCTCTACGGCGCGATGGGCCTGCAGTCGGAGATCTATCCCCGCCTGCTGCAGATCATGCGCGAACTCTCGGGGGCCGGCGTGATCGGCACCCCGTCCTCCTACCGCGACCTGCTCAGCGAGGAGACGAAGCCCGACCTCTCCCAGTACCTGGCCGAGTCCGACGAGGACCTCGAGGACCGGGTCAAGCTGTTCAAGCTGGTCTGGGACGCGATCGGCTCGGAGTTCGCGAGCCGCCACCACCAGTACGAGATGTTCTACGCCGGGGCGCCGTTCGTGGTCCGCGGCTACGCCCAGCGCAACTACGGCTTCGAGGAGCCGCGCGAGCTGGCGCAGCGGTTCCTCGACGGCTACTCGCTCGCCGACGAGTCGGCGGCGGCGCCGAGGTAGGTTGCGGCGATGGCCAAGCCAGAGCTCGAGTTCCAGCTCCCCGCCGGCGAGTGGCGCGAGCCCGAGGGCAACCTGGTGGCGGGGATCCACGAGCGGATCCTCTCCGCCGATGACGCCGGCGCCGCCTACACGCGGCTGCTGCGCTTCGAGCCGGGGGTCGACTCGACCCCCAACGGGGTCCAGGTCCACGACTTCTGGGAGGAGGTCTTCATCGTCGAGGGAGACCTGACCGATCTCCGCCTCGGCGAGCGGTTCAGCGCCGGCATGTACGCCTGTCGCCCGCCGGGGATGGAGCATGGCCCGTGGCGCTCGGAAGCGGGGGTCCTGATGGTCGAGTTCCGCTACGCGATCCCGTCCGCCCGCGCCTGAGGCGCTCGGCGCGCCGTTCGACACTCTCGGACGGGGCTGGGCGTCGGGGCCGGCACGTCCTAGGCTCGCGGGCGATGGCTTCCGCGGCGGAGATCGACCGGATCGCCCTCCGCCTGTTCGAGGCGGAGCAGACCGGCGCGCCGATCGCGCCGCCGTCGCGGGCGACCGAGCTCGAGCTTCGCGACGCCTACGCGGTCCAACTGCGGAACGTCGAGCGCCACGAGACCGCCGGCCGGCGCCTGGTCGGCAAGAAGGTGGGCCTCACCTCGCGGGCGATGCAGGAAGCGCTCGGGGTCGACCAGCCGGACTTCGGCCACCTCTTCGAGGACATGCTGCTGGAGAACGGCGGCGCGGTCGACCGCGGCCGGTTCATCGAGCCGCGGGTCGAGCCGGAGATCGCCTTCACGATGTCGGCGGACCTGATCGGCCCCGGGATCGGCCCGGACGACGTCCGCGCCGCGGTCGCGAGCGCCCACCCGGCGCTCGAGGTGATCGACAGCCGGGTCGCGAACTGGGAGATCGGGCTCCTCGACACGGTCGCCGACAACGCCTCGTGCGGCGCCGTCGTGATCGGCGAGCCCGCCGAATGGGAGGAGGTCGACCTGGCCGCAGTCGAGTGTCGGCTCCTGGTCGACGGCGCGGTCGTCGAGACCGGGCTCGGCTCGGCTGTCCTCGGGCACCCGTTCGCGGCGGTCGCCTGGCTCGCCAACACCCTGTCGGAGCTTGAGACCCCCGTCCGCGCCGGCGACCTCGTCCTCCCCGGTTCCTGCACCCGCGCCGTTCCGCTGGAGACCGGGACCCGCGCCGAAGCCGACTTCGGCGTCCTCGGGACCGTTTCGATCGCGGTCGAGGAGGGCTCGTGAAGGCCACCGCGGCGATCGTCGGCTCAGGCAACATCGGCACCGACCTGCTCGCCAAGCTGCTGCGCAGCGAGTTGGTCGAGCCGCGCTGGATGGTCGGCGTCGACCCGAGCTCCGAGGGACTCGCCCGCGCCCGCGCCCTCGGCCTCGAGGCTTCCCACGAAGGGGTCGACTGGCTGCTCGCCCGGGAGCCGCTGCCCGACCTGGTCTTCGAGGCGACCTCGGCGGCCGCCCACCTGGCGAACGCCCCGCGCTACGAGGAGGCGGGGATCCAGGCGATCGACCTGACCCCGGCGGCCGTCGGGCCCTACGTCGTGCCGGTCGTCAACCTCGACGGGAACCTCGAGGCCGCGAACGTCAACATGGTCACCTGCGGGGGCCAGGCGACCGTCCCGATGGTCGCGGCGGTCGCCGCCGCGGCGCCGGTGCCCTACGCGGAGATCGTCGCCAGCATCGCCTCCCGCTCGGCCGGCCCCGGCACGCGGGCGAACATCGACGAGTTCACCGAGACGACGGCGCGGGCGATCGAGGTCGTCGGCGGCGCCGAGCGGGGCAAGGCGATCATCGTCCTGAACCCAGCCGAGCCGCCGCTGATCATGCGCGACACGGTCTTCTGCGCGATCCCACCCGACGCCGACCGCGAGGCGATCTCCGCCTCGATCGAGGCGATGGCGGAGCGCGTCGTCGCCTACGTCCCCGGCTACCGGCTGCTCGCCGAGCCGCAGTTCGACGACCCGCGTCCCGACTGGGACGGCAACGCCAGGGTGACGATCCCGCTCGAGGTGGTCGGGGCCGGCGACTACCTGCCCGACTACGCCGGCAACCTCGACATCATGACGGCGGCGGCGGTGGCCGTCGGCGAGCGCCTGGCCGAGGCGCGGGGGGCGAGCCGCGCATGACCCGCGTCGCGCTCACCGACGTGACGCTGCGCGACGGCAGCCACGCGATGGCCCACCGCTTCACGGTCGAGCAGGTGCGCGACACCGTCGCGGCGCTGGAGCGGGCCGGGATCCGCTCGATCGAGGTCGCCCACGGCGACGGCCTCGGCGGCAGCTCGTTCAACTACGGCTTCTCGGGGACCGACGAGATGGAGCTGATCGCGGCCGCGGTGGAGACCGCGCGGGAGGCGACGGTCGGGTGCCTGCTGCTGCCGGGCGTCGGGACCGCGGCGACGATCGACCGCGTCGCTGAGCTCGGCGCGGGGATGCTGCGGGTCGCCACCCACAGCACCGAGGCCGACATCGCCGTCCAGCACCTCGCGGCGGCCCGCGAGCGCGGCCTCGACACGGTCGGCTTCCTGATGCTCAGCCACATGACCGATCCCGGCGAGCTGGCCCGGCAGGCGGCGATCATGGCCGAGGCCGGCGCCAACTGCGTCTACGTCGTCGACTCGGCCGGGGCGCTTCTGCCCGACGGCGTCGCCGAGCGGGTCGGGGCGCTGCGGCAGGAGCTCGATCCCGCCGTCGAGGTCGGCTTCCACGCCCACAACAACCTCGGACTCGGGATCGGCAACTCGCTGCGCGCCGTCGAGGCCGGGGCGACCAGGATCGACGGCTCGCTGGCTGGGCTCGGCGCCGGGGCCGGCAACGCCGCGACCGAGGTGCTGGTTCCCGCTCTCGAGCGGGCCGGGCACGAGACCGGCGCCGACGTCGTCGCGGCGCTCGAAGCGGCCGAGGACGTCGTCCGCCCCTACATGCTGCACGAGCCGCGGATGGACTTCGGGTCGGTCGTCCTCGGCTACGCGGGCGTCTACTCGAGCTTCCTGCTCCACGCCCAGCGGGCCGCCGAGCGCTACGGCGTGCCGATGCACGAGGTCCTGCTCGAGGCTGGCCGCCGCCGCCTGGTCGGCGGCCAGGAGGACGTGATGATCGAGATCGCGGTCGAGCTGTCGCGCGACGCCGCCTAGCCGGTGGCCGAACGGGCGCCGCGGCAGAGCTGACGGGAGATCCGCGCCGCTCCGGCCCCGACGAGGCGCAGGTACTCGCGTTCGCGCCGCGGCGCCTCCGCGGCGCCGACCGAGACGCTGAGCGCCGCGACCACCGTGCCGCTGGGGCCGCGGACCGGGGAGGCGAAGCAGCAGATGCCGGGAACCAGCTCCTCGCTGGCGCGGGCGAAGCCGCGCTCGCGGACCTCGCGCAGCTCCTCGTCCAGGCTCGCGTCCGGGTCAGGACGGTGGGCGAGCAGCACCTTGCCGAGCGCCGTCCCGCGGGCCGGCGGCCGTCGCCCGACGCCGGAGACCTCGATCGGCGGGCTGGTGGCGCCCTCGACCTTGTCGAGGTAGGCGAGCTCGGCCCCCTGCAGGGTCGCCAGGTGGACGGTGCGTCCGAGGTGGCGCGAGAGGCCGCGGACGGTGGGCCGGGCTGAGCGCCGCAGCTCCGAGGTTTCGAGCATCGCCCGGCTCAGGGCCAGCACCCGCCAGCCGAGCCGGTAGCGGCCGCGCTCGGTGCGCTCGAGGAGCCCGGTCTCGGCCAGCGCCGCGAGCAGGTCGTGGGCGCTCGACTTCGGCAGCCCGAGCCTCCCCGCCGCCTCGCTGACCCCGAGCTCGGAACGCGAGCCGTCGAAGAGGTCGAGCAGGTCGCCGGCCTTGGCGATCGTGCTCAGCGACACGTCAGTGCCTTCTGCTATAAGGAATCATGATTCTGGCGAAGCTTAACGGCTACGGCTACTGACGAACCCGGGGAGGAACGGACCATCACCGAGCACTTCGAAATCGGCGGACGCCCCTGCACGGTCGTCGACCTCAGCCGGCGCCTCAGCAACGCGACCAGCGAGTTCGAGCCGAACCCGCACAAGATCGACTACGTCTCCCACGAGGAGGCGGCGCAGGCGATCGGCGTCAAGCTCGGCGGCGTCGACCTGTGGCGCGAGGAACGCAGCGGCGCCGCCGAGGCGGTCGAGTTGACCACCCACTCGGGGACCCACATCGACGCGCCGTATCACTACTGGCCGACCTCGGAAGGCCGCCCGGCGCGGAAGATCGACGACGTCCCGCTCCGCTGGTGCATCGGCGACGGCGTGCTGCTCGACTTCTCCCACAAGGAGCCCGGCGACGGCATCGACGCCGACGAGGTCGACGCGGCCCTCGCCGCGATCGACCACGAGCTGCGGCCCGGGGAGATCGTCCTGGTCCGCACCGACTCCTCGCGCCACTTCGAGGAGCCCGGATACCACACCCGCCAGCCTGGCTTGCGCCGCTCCGCGACGGAGCTCCTGGTCGAAGCCGGCGTCAAGATGATCGGGATCGACGCCTGGGGCCTCGACCGCCCCTTCGACGTGATGGTCGCCGAGTCGCGCGCCGGCGACCCCGACCAGTTCTGGGAGTCCCACTACTTCGGCATGGAGCGCGAGTACTGCCAGATCGAGCAGCTCTGCAACCTCGACCAGATCCCGGCCGCCGACGGCTTCACCGTGATCGCCCTGCCGGTCCTGCTGGCCGACGCCAGCGCCTCCTGGAGCCGGGTCGTGGCGATCGTGCCCGACCCGCCGGGCGCCGGCTAGGATCGGCGCCGTGCCGAGTTCGTCCGGAAAGACGCCGCCTCGGCATCCGATCGGCTCGGTCGACAACGCGATCCGGCTGCTCCTCCTGCTGCGCCGGCAGAGCACGATCCGCGTCGCCGAGGCAAGCGAGGCGCTCGGAGTGGTGCCCTCGACCGCGCACCGGCTGCTGGCGATGTTCGAGTACCACGGGCTGCTCGAGAAAGACCCGAGGACGCGGACCTACTCGCCCGGCCCGGCGCTGCTCTCGCTGGGGATGTCGGTGGTCCGCAACGACGTGCGGGCACAGCTCAACCCGGCGATGCGGTGGCTGATGGAGGCGAGCCGCGAGACCGTCCACGTGATCGGCCTCGAGGGAGCGCAGAGCGTCTTCCTCGACGCGATCGAATGCGACCGGCCGGTGCGGACGACGTCGCGGGTCGGTCACATCGGGCCGGCCCACTGCAGCTCCGGCGGCAAGGCCCTCCTCGCCGAGCTCTCCGACGACGAGCTCCGCTGGCGCTTCCCGGACGAGGAGCTGGGCGGTTTGACCAGCAACTCGATCACGACCCGCGCCAAGCTGCTCAAGGAGCTGGCGAGGATCCGCCGGCAGGGCTACGCGATCAGCGACCGCGAGAACGAGCCCGACATCTACGCGATCGCCCGCGTGATCCGCGCCCCCGACGGCACCCCGGTCGCCTCGCTCTCCGTCTCCCGACCGATCTCGAGGGCCCGCGACGAGCACCACGACGAAATCATCGAGCTGCTGAAGCAGGCGACGGAGCGGGCGGCGGAGGAAATCGCCTAGCGGCGGGCCGGCCGACGCGGATCGAATCCGAACGCGCTGGGGGCCGCCGCGGAACGCGCGACCCCGCCACGGCTCCGCCCGCCGGCGAACGGCGCGAACTTGCTGCGTGTCGTCCAGGAGATTCTGCAGAGCAGAATAGCCATTCTTGACATCTGCCCGAACGTGTGAATACGATGCTGCGCAGAATCACGATTCGCCACTAGGGAATGCGGATGAACGAGGATAGGAACGGTGCGGCCGGCACGGCCGCGAGGGCTGAGGCCGGCGACGCCGGGCGTCCGTACACCGGTTCCCGCGTCCGCCGCCAGGACGGCGACCGCTTCCTCCGCGGACGGGTCTCCTACACCGACGACATCGCCCTGCCCGGCACCGCCCACCTCGCGCTGGTCCGCAGCGACGTCGCCCACGGGCGGATCGTCGCGGTCGAGGCGGAGGCCGCCCGCCGCGAGCCGGGAGTGATCACGGTGCTCGACGGCGCCGAGCTGGCCGAGTCCTTCGGCCCGATTCCGCTCGCCGTCGACCCGGCCGGGATCGGCGGCCAGCCGATCGAGATGCGCTGCCTGCCGACCGAGAAGGTCGTCTACCACGGGCAGCCGGTCGCGGCGGTGGTGGCCGAGACGCGCGCCCAGGCGCTCGACGCCGCCGCCGCGGTCGAGCTGCGGACCGAGGCGCTGCCGGTCGTCCTCGACGCGGAGGCGGCGCTGGCCGACGATGCGCCGCTCCTCTACGAGGCCTGGGGCACCAACCTGCTGCTCGGCGGCACGGTCGGGGACGGCGACGTCGAGGCCGCCCTGGCCGGCTGCGAGCATCTGCTCGAGGGCGAGGTCCGCACCGGCCGCCAGTCGCCGGCGCCGATGGAGCCCCGCGCCTACATCGCTTCCTGGGACGGCCGCGCCGAGCGCCTGACCTGGTACGGGACGACCCAGGCGCCGCATCCGCTGCGCCACTCGATCGCGACCTTCATGGGGCTGCGCGAGCGCCAGGTCCACGTCGTCGCCCCGCCGGTCGGCGGCTCCTTCGGCTACAAGAACTTCGGCCACCCCGAGGAGTACCTGGTCTGCGCGCTGACCCGCCTGCTCGGCCGCCCCGTCAAGTTCGCCGAGGATCGGGCCGCGACGCTGCGCTACGGCTCCAAGGACATGCGGCTTCGCTTCCGGGCGGGCTGCGACGCCGAGGGCCGCGTTCGCGGCGTCGCCTGCGAGCTGCTGGCCGATCACGGCGCCGCCGCCGCGACCGGCGCCTTCGCGATGGCCTTCGCCGGGGCGCTCGCCCTGCCCAACGGCTACGACGTGCCGGCCTTCCAGGTCGACTACCGCGTCGCGGTGACCAACAAGGGGCCGTGGAGCCCCTTCCGCCCGTTCGGCAAGGAGGCCGCCTCGCTGGTCATGGAGCGGATCATGGACCGGGTGGCGGAGGCGACCGGGGAGGACCCCGCCGAGGTGCGGCGACGCAACTGGGTGGCGGCCGACCGGTTCCCGTTCGAGACGGCGACCGGGCTGCAGCTCGACAGCGGCGACTACGGCGGCCTGCTCGACAAGGTGCTCGAGCGCCTCGACTACGCCGCGCTGCGCGAGCGCCAGGACCGGGCGAGGGCCGCCGGGCGCTGCCTCGGCGTCGGCTTCGGCTTCGAGGTGCTGCCAGAGGGAGCCGACATCCCCGGCGCGCTGATCGGGGCCTCGGACACCTCGACCGTGCGCATGGACCCCTCCGGCGAGGTGACGATCCTGACCGGGGTCACGAGCCCCGGCAACGGCAACGACACGGCGATCTGCCAGATCGTCGCCGACCGGCTCGGGCTGCCGCTCGAGGCGATCGACATCGTCCAGGGCGATACCGACCTCTGCCCGTTCGGGTTCGGCAACGTCTCCAGCCGCGGCGTGCTCGCCGGCGGCGCTTCGGCCGCGGCCGCGGCCGACGACGTCGCCGCGAAGCTCCGGCAGGTCGCCGCGCGGATGCTAGAGGCGGGCGAGGGGGAGGCGATCGAGCTCGGCGGCGGCATGGCGGCGGTTGCCGGTCAGCCCGAGCGGGCGCTGCCGATCGGCGCCGTCGCCCACGCCGTCTACACGCTCGGCTACGCGATCGCTCCCGACGTCGAGCCGGCGCTCGAGTCGACCCGGACCTTCAAGATGCCGAACATCCGCCACCGGCCCGACGAGAAGGGCCGGATCGCCCCGTTCTCGACCTTCTCCAACGCGCTCTACGCCTGCCTGGTCGAGGTCGACCGGGAGACCGGCGCGGTCGCGGTGCTGCGCCACGTGATGGCCCACGACTGCGGGGTGATGATCAACCCCGGCTTCGTCGCCGGCCAGTTCACCGGCGGGGTCGCCACCGGGCTCGGCGCGGCGCTCGGAGAGGAGGCGGTCTACGCCGAGGACGGCCGGCTCGCGACCGACGCCTTCAAGACTTACCTGCTGCCGCGGGCCAACGAGCTCCCCCCCTTCGAGCTGCTCCACCAGGTGACGCCGAGCCCTTTCACGCCGCTCGGCACGAAGGGGGCCGGGGAGGGTGGGGTCGCCTGCTCGATGGCCTCCGTGCTGAACGCGGTGAACGACGCGCTCCGGCCGCTCGGCGCCACGGTCGAACGGCTGCCGATCACGCCGCAGCGCGTCCTCGCCGCGATCGAGGGGGCGACGGCATGAGCACCTTCCCGTTCGAGTACCGCTCGCCGGCCAGCGCCGCCGAGGCGGTCGAGATCCTCGCCGCCGACCCGGAGGGCACCCGCCCGCTCGGCGGCGGCACCTGGGTGGTCCCGGAGATGAATCGCCGCGAGTCGCGCCCGCGCACCGTCCTCGACCTGCGCCGGGCCGGCATCGGCGGGATCGAGGCCGACGGCGAGGGCCTGCGGATCGGCGCCACCTGCTCCTACGCGGCCCTGATCGACTCGCCGCTGGTCGCCGAGCGGGCGCCGCTGCTCCACGCCGCCGCCGCGGGGATCACCGGCGGCCGCCAGGTCCAGGTCCAGGGGACGATCGGCGGCTCGCTGGCCGCGGCTCGGCCCCAGTCCGACGCGCCGGCCGCCGTCTGCGCGCTGGGGGCGACGGCGGTCGCACTCGGGCCCGAGGGCGAGCGCCGGCTCCCGGTCGGCGAGCTGTTCGCCGGCGCGATGCGGACCACCCTCTCGCCAGCCGAGATCCTCACCGCGATCGAGCTCCCGGCCTCCCCCGGCGGCGCCCGCTGGGGGTACTACAAGCTGAAGCGCGCCGCCGGCAGCTGGCCGATCGCGACCGCCGCGGTGCTGGTCGGCGCCGGCGGCGCCCGCCTGGTGCTCGGCGCCGTCGCCGAGACCCCCCTGGCAGTCGAGGTCGACGACCTTCTCCCCGGCCGCCTCGACGACCCCGGCTCCCTGGAGCGGGCCGCGCGGCGCGCCGGCGAGGCGGCCGCCGCGGCGCCCTGGGACGACGAGCTGGCGCCCGGCTCCTACCGCGCCTCGGTCGCCGCGCCGGTCGCCCTCCGGGCGATCCGCATGGCCGCTGAACGAGAGGGGCCCGAGTGAGTCCGCGCGACGCAGATCTCCAGCTCACCCTCGTGGTCGACGGCGAGCGACGCAGCGAGCCGGTCGCACCGGGTGCGCTGCTGGTCGAGGCGCTGCGCGAGAGCTTCGGCGCCCAGGCGCCCAAGGTCGGCTGCGCGACCGGCGACTGCGGCGCCTGCACCGTGATCCGCGACGGCGAGCCGGTCAAGTCCTGCCTGGAGCTCGCCGCCGCCTGCGAGGGGGCGCAGATCACCACCCTCGAGGGCTTCGCCGAGGGCGAGGAGCTGAGCCCGGTCCAGCGGGCGTTCTGGGACGAGGGCGCGTTCCAGTGCGGTTTCTGCCTTTCGGGAATGGTCGCCGCGGCGGAGGACCTGCTGCGTCGCAATCCCGACCCCAGCGACGAGGAGATCCGCTGGGCACTGAGCGGAAACCTCTGTCGATGCACCGGCTACGAGCCAATCGTGGCGGCGGTTCGCGCCGCCGCGGACGGCGCCCGTCAATCGCAATAGGAGGAGAGAAAGAGATGAACCAAGTCCCCCACCGGAAGGGATCGCCGCGCGCCGTCATGGCCGCGATCGCCGCCCTCGCCGTGATCGTGGCCGGCCTCGTGGCCGGTTGCGGAAGCAGCTCCAGCGACACCACCAGCGACTCGACCGCGAGCAAGGAAGCGGCGGCCAACGTCCCCAAGGAATACGACGGGCCCGCCGCCGATCTGCCGGCCGGCTTCCCGAAGCCGAAGTCCACCGGCGAGGACGTCACGATCGGCTACCTGCAGATCTACGGCGCCCTGCCCGGCCTCGCCGCCGAGCAGAAGGGGGCCGAAAAGGTCGCCGAGGAACTCGGCGCGAAGGTGATCGTCAAGGACGCCGAACTCAACCCGCAGCTGCAGGTCACCGAGTTCAAACAGCTGCTCGCCCAGGGCGTCGACGGGATCATCGTCTACCCGGTCGTCCCCGAGTCGCTGGCCCAGCCGCTGAAGGCCGCCGAAGCCGCCGGGATCCCGGTGGTCACCAAGGCCGCCCGGCCGGACGTCAGCAAGCCGCTGATGCCGGGGATCGCCGCCGACCTCGAGGCGCCGATCGACCGCCAGGCCTTCGCGATGGCCCAGTACGCGGCCGAAACCCAGCCCGGCGCGAAGTTCGGGATCATCGGCAACGCGGCACCGGTCGCGGCGCTCGAATACCTCGCCGAACGCCAGCGCTACTGGGGCGAAAAGTTCGGCCTCGAGTTCGTCGGCCAGGTCGACGCCAAACAGGACACGCCCTCCGGCTATGGGCCGGCGGTCACCGAGCTGATCGCCAGCAGCCCCGACATCGAAGAGGTCTGGGGCTACAACGAACCGCTCGCCCTGACCGCCTCGCGGACGCTGCGCGCCTCGGGCAAGGACGAGGTCAAGGTGCTCTCGGCCTTCGGCGCCAGCGAGTCGGTGCTGGAAGCGGTCGGCAACGGCGAACTGGCGATGGTCTACGCGGCGCCCTGGGGCAAGGGCGGCGAAGAGCTGATGAACGGCATCTACGACGCCGTCACCGAACAGCACCTGCCGCTGCCCGAAACCGTCTCGCCGCTCGGCGAAACGGTGACCGAGGAAAACGTCGACTCGGTGGAACCGACGGCGTGAGCGACGGCCGGTCAACGGCAGCAGACCCCCTGCTGAGCCTGCGGGGCGTGCACAAGAGCTTCGGCGGCGTGCACGCCCTGCGGGGCGCCGGCCTCACCCTGGGCGGGGAGGGGACCGTCCATGTCCTGATCGGCGAGAACGGCTCGGGCAAGTCGACCCTGCTCGGCGTGCTCTCCGGCCAGCTGCGGCCCGACGCGGGAGAGATCCTCCTGCGCGGCCGGCGGGTCAGCTTCTCGAGCCCGGCGGCGGCGCTCCGCCAGGGGATCGCGATGGTCTCCCAGGAGACGGCCGTGGCGCCCGACCTGACCGTCGCCGAGAACGTCCTGCTGGGCCGCGGGCTGGTGCGCCGCGGCTACGGGATCGACCGCGCCGCCTCCTACGCGAGGGCGAGGGAGGTCCTGGCGCGGCTGGAGCTCGACTATGAGCCGACCCGCCTGGTCGGCACGCTGCGCCCCGACCAGCGCCAGATGGTCGAGATCGCCCGGGCGCTCTCGACCGAGGCCAAGGTGCTGATCCTCGACGAGCCAACCAGCTCGCTCACCGACGACGAGGTCGAGGCGCTCTTCGCCGCGATCCGCCAGCTGAAGGCCCACGGCGTCACCACGCTCTTCGTCTCACACCGCCTTCCCGAGCTGTTCGCGATCGGCGACGAGGTGACGGTGATCCGCGACGGCAGGACGGTCGCCGAGGCGCCGATCGCCGAGTTCGACACCCGCTCGCTGGTCGACGCGATGGTCGGCGAGGCCGGCGAGGAGCCGGCCCGCCCGGCTCGCCGCCGCCCGGCCGGAGGCGGCGAGGCGCCCGTCCTCGGCGTTCGCGGCCTGCGCGTCGCCGGGGCCCTCGACGGCGTCGACCTCGACGTCGGGGCGGGCGAGATCGTCGGCATGGCCGGGCTGGTCGGCGCCGGGCGCAGCGAGCTGATGGAGGTCGTCTTCGGCGCGCGCCGCGCCGACTCCGGCGAGATCACCCTCGACGGCAAGCCGCTGCACGCCCGCGGCCCGCGCGCCGCAATCGCCCGCGGCGTCGGCTACCTGCCGGCCGACCGCAAGAGCCAGGGGCTCGTGCTGATGGCCAGCGTCGGCGTCAACCTGACGATGGTCCAGACCCACGATCGGCCCCGCTTCGCGGTTCCCCGCGCCTCGGCCGAGCGGGCGACCGCCTCCGGGATCTGCGAGGCGCTGCAGGTCCGCGCCCCCTCGCTCGCCGCCCCGGCCGGCTCGCTGAGCGGCGGCAACCAGCAGAAGGTGGCGCTCGGCAAGTGGTTGGCGCGACCGCCGCGGCTGTTGCTGCTCGACGAGCCGACCCGCGGCGTCGACGTCGCCGCCAAGGCGGAGATCCACGGACACCTGCGCGACCTCGCGGCGAGTGGCGTCGGGCTGCTCGTCAGCTCGTCGGAGAACGAGGAGTTGATCGAGCTCTGCGATCGGATCGTGGTGCTGTTCCGCGGCCGCGTCGCGGCGACGGTCGGGGGAGACGGAGAACTAGTCAGCGAGGCGGAGCTGGTCCGTCTCGCAGGAGGGCACATCTGATGACACGCATCTTCTCGGCCGGCTGGGCGGCCACCCACCGCTACCGGCTCGTCGTCGCTCTGGTGGTCGGGATGTTCGTCGGCTTCGCGCTGACCCAGCCGGACTTCGCGACCGAAACCAACATAAAGAACGTCCTCGCCGACTCCTCGATCCTCTGGATCGTCGCGATGGGGATGACCTTCGTGCTGCTGACCGGCGGCTTCGACCTCTCGGTCGGCGCGACCGCGACCTTTACCGGGATCGCCCTCGCGAAGCTGATCGACCTGGGGTTGCCGGGCGGCGTCGTCCTGGCGTTGGTGGTCCTGATCGGGGCGCTGATCGGCGGCCTCCTGAATGGCTTCCTGATCGGCCGGCTGCGGCTCTCGATGTTCGTCGTCACGCTGGCGACGCTGACCGCGCTGACCGGTGTCGTGAACCTCTGGTCGGGTGGCGACTCGTTCCTGATCACCGCGCCGATCACCTCGCAGATCGCGGTCGACGAAATCCTCGGGCTGCCGGCGCCGATCTGGATCATGGCCGCCATCTTCCTCCTCGCGCTCTACCTGCAGCGCTACACGTACTTCGGCCGCGACGTCTACGCGACGGGCGGCTCGCTGCCGGCGGCCCGGCTGGCCGGCATCAGGGTCGAGCGGACGCTGATGCTGACCTACGCGCTGGTCGGCGCCTGCGCCGGCCTCGCCGGGGCGATCGCCGTCGGCCGGGTCGGCGCGGCGACCCCGACCGTCGACGGCACGCTCGCCCTGCAGGCGGTCGCCGCGGCGCTGCTCGGCGGCACCGCCTTGACCGGCGGCGCCGGCGGCGTGGTCGGCACCGCCTTCGGCGTGCTGTTCATCGGCATCCTCCAGAACGGGCTCTCGCTCTCCGGCGTCTCGAGCGACTGGCAGAACGTGATCACCGGCGTGATCCTGATCGTCGCCGTGCTCGGCGACCGCGCCAGCCTCGGCGCCCTGCTGCGCTGGGCCCGCTCCGCGCAGCGCCCTGCCGCCGCCCTTCCCCGGGCGGCCTCCGACCCCCCTTGAACCCACCACGAAGCTCGCCAAGGAGAAGCTGACCGATGCGCGAAAACCGAGATCGAGGGGGCCGGCGATGAGCGCCTGGCTCGACCTCTGCCCAGTTCCCTTCCAGCAGCGCTGGATCGACGCCGGCGGCGTCGCCACGCGGGTGATCGAAGCCGGTGAGGGCGAGCCGCTGCTGTTCCTGCACGGCACGGCCGGCCACGCCGAGGCCTACACCCGCAACATCGCCGCCCACGCCGAGCACTTCCGGGTGCTGGCGATCGACATGCTGGGCCACGGCTACACCGACCGCCCCGACCGCCCCTACGTGATCTCCGAGTACGTCGAGCACCTGCGGGCGCTGATCGCGGCGATCGGCGCCGAGCGCGTCCACCTCTCCGGCGAGTCGCTGGGGGGCTGGGTGGCGGCCTGGTTCGCCAGCGAGCACCCCGAGTTGGTGGACCGTCTCTTCCTCAACACCCCCGGTGGCGCGACCGCCGACGAGGGGGTCCTGGAGCGGTTGCGCAGGCTGACCCGCGAGGCGATCTCCGACCCCAGCGAGGAGCGGGTTCGCGCCCGCCTCGAGTGGCTGATGGCCGATCCCGCGACGGTCACCGAGGAGCTGGTCGCGATGCGGCGGCGGATCTACGCCCAGCCCGAGTTCCAGGCGAACGTCGACAACCTGCTCGTCCTCCTCGACCTCGAGCCGCGCAGGGCCAACCTGCTGACCGAGGAGCGGCTGCGGCGGATCGCCGCGCCGACCCTGGTCCTCTGGACGACCCACGACCCGATGGCCGACGTGCCGGTCGGCGAGTGGTTCGCCCGCGAGATCCCGGACGCGCGCCTCGAGGTGATGCGCGAAGCCGGCCACTGGCCGCAGTTCGAGGACGCCGAGGAGTTCAACCGCATAAGCATCCAATTCCTGCGAGGAGAGGACCGAAAATGAACATCACCCGCCTAGGCCACGTCGAGCTCTACTCGCACGACCTCGATCGGGCCGTCGATTTCTACACCGAGGTGATCGGCCTGGTCGAGACCGAGCGCGAGGATGGGCGCGCCTACCTGCGCTGCGTCGAAGACCGCCACCACCACGCCCTGGTGCTGACCGAGTCCGACCACAACGGCTGCGGCCACATCGCCTTCCGCGTCGCCTCCGAAGACGATGTCGACGAGCTGAAGCGGATCTTCGAGGCCGACGGGCTCAACGCCGTCGAGGTCGAGGCCGAGCACGAGCGCGGCCAGGGCCGGGCGGTGCGGGTCGCCGACCCGGCCGGCTTCCCGATGGAGTTCTTCCACGCGATGGAGCCGGCCGAGCGCCGGACCCGCACCCACGGCAACTTCGGCCCGACCCGGATCGACCACGTCAACCTGCGCATCCCGACGCCGGTCGACGACGCGGTCGCCTACTACCGCGACCGTCTCGGCTTCATGATCTCCGAATTCGCCACCCACCCGGACGGCACCAAGTTCGCCGCCTGGATGCACCGCAAGCAGACCACCCACGACCTCGCCTGGGTCCACGGCGAGGAGAAGTTCATCCACCACGCCGGCTTCTACGTGCCGGAGAGCCACGACGTGCTGGCGATCGCCGACCGGATGGCGGCGCGCGGCATGCAGGGCCAGATCGAGTTCGGCCCCGGTCGCCATGGGATCACCAACGCCTTCTTCTCATACCTGCGCGACCCCGACGGCAACCGGATCGAGATCTACAGCGGCGACTACCTGATCGCCGACCCGGACTGGGAGCCGATCGAATGGACCCACGAGGAGTTCGAGGCGACCGGGCGGCTGGCCTGGGGCTCGCGCCCGCCCGAGTCGATGTACGAAGGGCAGGCGGTGGACGACTGGTCGCAGGTGACCGCGTGAGCCGGGTCGCCCTCGTCACGGGCGGCGGCCGCGGCATCGGCCGGGCGATCGCCGCGGCCTTCGCCGCCGAGGGAACCGATGTGGCGATCGCCGGCCGCGGCGAGGAGGCGCTGCAGGAGACCGCGGCGGCGATCGGCGACGCCGTGCGGGTGACCACCCACGTCTGCGACGTCGGCGACGAGGCGGCGGTGGCGGGCCTCTTCGAGCAGGTGCTCGGCGAGCACGACCGGCTCGACGTCCTCGTCAACAACGCCGCGATCGCGGGGCCGACGGCGCCGCTGGCGGAGCTTTCGATCGACGACTGGGACGAGGTGCAGCGGATCAACGTGCGCGGCGCGGTCCTCTGCACCCAGCAGGCGGCCCGCCACATGGTGCCGCGCGGGGAGGGGGCGATCCTCTTCCTCTCGGCGCTCGGCGGCGTGCGGGCCTACCCGCTGCGCCTGCCCTACGCGGTCTCCAAGGCGGCGCTGCTGGCGGTGACCCAGACGGTTGCGGCCGAGCTGCGGCCGCACGGGATCAGCGTCAACGCCCTCACCCCGGGCCCGGTCAGCGGCGAGCGCCTCGACCGCGTCTTCTCGCGCCGCGCGGAGGAGACCGGCCAGTCGGTCGAGGAGGTCGCCGCCGCGCTCGCCTCCAAGGCCCCGGCCGGCCGCTTCGCCACCGAGGACGAGGTAGCCCGGGTCGCGCTCTGGCTCTGCGGCCCGGAGGCGGAGATGCTTGTCGGCACCTCGGTCAACATCACCGGGGGCATCGAGATCGTGCAGTAGCGGCCGCGGGCGTGAGCCCCTGCGCGGAGCCCCCCCGCTAGGCGGCGCTGGACTTCGCCACGGCGCGCTTGCCCGCCGCTCGCTTGCGCGGCGAGGCGCCCTTCGCCCGGCGGCCGACCCAGTGCTCGTCGATGAACTGGGGCTGCAGGACATGCTCGATCGCCAGGACGGCGGCGCCGGTCGTGCCGGCCCGGTCGCCGAGCGCCGAGGGGATGATCTCGAGGTGGCGGGTGGCCAGCGGGGTCGCGCGCTGGTAGACGACCTCGCGAACGCCGGCGAAGAGCTGCTCGTGGGCGTCGGCCATGTCGCCGCCGATCACGATCACGTTCGGGTTGAAGGCGTTGACCAGGCCGGCGAGGACGGTGCCGAGGACGCGGCCGCTTTCGCGGACCAGCTGGACGACCTCCGGCTGGTGGGCGCGGGCCAGCTCGACGACCTCGCGGCTGTTCTCGGCCTCGCAGCCGAGCTCGCGGGCGGCGCGGGCGACGGCGGCCCCGCCGGCGATCGCCTCGAGGCAGTTGACGTTGCCGCATTTGCAGACGGTCTCCTTCTCCGCGACGACCCGGATGTGGCCGATGTCGCCGGCGGCGCCGTGGGCGCCGCGGTAGATCTCGCCCTCGGTGATGATCCCGCAGCCGATCCCGGTGCCGACCTTGACGAACAGCAGATCGCGCTTCGTCGACCAGGTTGTGAAGTACTCGCCGACCGCCATGATGTTGACGTCGTTGTCGACCAGGATCGGCACGTCGAAGCCGCGGCGCAGGCGGTCGGGGATCGAGTAGCCGTCCCAGCCGGGCATCAGCGGCGGGTTGACCGGGCGGCCCGCCTCGAATTCGACCGGTCCCGGGACGCCGACGCCGATCCCGTGGACCTCCTCGGGCCGCCGCCCGGCGCGGCGCAGCAGCTCGCCGAACTGGTCTTCGACGGTGTCGAGGATGGCCGGCCCGGAGGAGATGTCGAGGTCCTCGGCGAGCTCGGCGAGGAGGTTGCCGGCCAGGTCGGTGACCGCGAGGCGAGCGTGGGTGGCGCCGAGGTCGGCGGAAAGGACGACGCCGATGTCGCTGGCGAAGACGAGGCTGCTTGGCGGCCGGCCGCCGCCGGAGGGCTGGTCGGAGGCCTCCCGCACCAGGCCGGACTCGATCAGCCGGTCGACCCGCTGGCTGATCGAGGCCCGGCTGATCCCGGTGAGGCGTCCCAGGTCAGCCCTGGTCACCCCGTTCTCCCTGCGGATGATGTGGAAGAGCGAGCCGGGGGTGGGGAGGGCCAGGCTGGGGGAGGTCGTCGCCATCGCACCAACAGGCTATCTGACCTAAGTCGGCATCTTAAGAGGGTCGGGTAATCAACTTTTGCGTACTCCCTTGACAAAAGGTGTTATGCTCGCGGCCGCGGCTCTGGGATGCCGCGATGTACGTCAGGGAACGAACCGCGCCTGAGGAGGAGAGCAGTGAGGAAATTGATCGCGTCTTGCGCCTTCGCGCTGGCCGTCTGTCTCGCGCTGGCGGTCGCCGGGTGCGGCTCGAGCGACAGCACCAGTTCCAGCACCGGAGGCGGGGGCAGCACCAGCGAAAGCGGGGGCAGCACCAGCAGCGAAAGCGGGGGAGACACCGCCGTCGTCGCGAAGGCTGAAAAAAGCCTCGAAGAACTCGAAAACAAGGTTCTGTCGAAGGGGCCCAACGGCGAATCGCCGGTCCCGGCCAGCTCGGTGAAGCTGTCGCCGCAGGAAATCGAAAAAATCAAAGCGATGGGCGCCACGGCGGCGATCTGCCTCCACTACGGGGGCAACGACTGGTCGGTCGCCCAGGTCGACGGTCTCGAACAGACCTTCGAGGAACTGGGAATCGAAGTGATCGCGGTCACCGACGCCAACTTCAACCCGTCCAAGCAGGTCAGCGACATCGAAACGGTGCTGCAGAAAAACCCCGACATCATCGTCTCGATTCCGACCGACCCGGTGGCAACCGCGAAGGTCTACAAAAAGGCCGCCAACCAGGGCGTGAAACTGGTCTTCATGGACAACATCCCGGAAGGCTTCAAGCCCGGCGTCGACTACGTCTCCGACGTCTCCGCGGACAACTACGGGAACGGCGTCGCCTCAGCCGATCTGATGGCCGAGGCGCTGGAAGGCAAGGGCAAGATCGGTCTGATCTTCCACGAAGCTGACTTCTTCGTGACCAAACAGCGTTACGAAGCGTTCAAAACCACGATCGAAAGCGAATACCCCGAAATCGAAATCACCTCAGAACAGGGCGTCGCCGGCCCGAACTTCGCCGGCGAAGCGGAAAAAGTCGCCTCGGCGATGATGACCCGCGAACCTGACCTGAACGGGATCTGGGCGGTCTGGGACGTGCCGGCCGAAGGCGTGCTGGCGGCGATCCGGGCCAACGCCCGCGACGACCTGACCGTGACCACCCAGGACCTCGGCCGCGGCGTCGCGATCAGCATTGCCCAGGGCGGACCCGTTTACGGCCTCGGGGCGCAGCGCCCGTACGACCAGGGTGCCGCCGAGGCGAAGCTCGCCGGCTACGCGCTGCTGGGCAAAAAGGCCCCGCCGTACGTGGCGCTGAACGCGCTTCCGGTCACCGAAGCGAACCTCGATAAAGCGTGGGAAGAAGTTTACCATCAGCCTCTTCCCTCGGAAGTGAAAGAAGCACAGAGCGAATAGCACGCAGTAACTCTCTCACCTATACAAACAGTGACCAAACAGTCCAAAGGAGGAACTTCGTGCGAACGGTGAATGTGGGTGTGATAGGCGCTGGTTTCATGGGTAAGGCGCACTCACTCGCTTACGCCGCGATGCCGATGTTCTTCTGGCCTGCGCCCGCCATCCCCCGCCGCCACACGATCGCCGAGCTCGGCGACGAGGCGGCGAGGGAGGCGGCGCAGCGCTACGGCTACGAGCGCTCCACCGGCGACTGGCGGGCGGTCGTCGAGGACCCGGAGATCGAGCTGGTCGACATCGCGGTCCCCAACGACGCCCACCCCGAAATCGCGATCGCGGCGGCGGAAGCGGGAAAGCACATCCTCTGCGAGAAGCCGCTGGCGCGCACGGCGGCCGAGGCGCGGGAGATGCGCGACGCGGTGGTCCGCGCCGGCGTCACCCACATGGTCGCCTTCAACTACCGCCGCACGCCCGCCGTCGCCCTCGCCAAGAAGCTGATCGAGGAGGGTGCGATCGGCGCGATCCGCAACTTCCGCGGCACCTACCTGCAGGACTGGTCCAACGACCCCGATCTGCCGCTCTCCTGGCGCTTTCGCAGCGAGGTGGCGGGCTCCGGCGCCCTGGGCGACATCGGCACCCACGTGGTCGACTTCGCCCGCTACCTGAGCGGCGAAATCACCGAGGTCCACGCGGTCACCGAGCGCTACATCCCCGATCGCCCGGTGCAGGAGGGCTCCGCCGACCAGCTGGCTGGCGCCTCGAAGCTGAGCGACGCCCGCCGCGAGCCGGTCGACGTCGACGACGAGGTGATGATGCTGCTGCGCTTCGAGTCCGGCGCGGTCGGCTCGATCGAGGCGACCCGCGCCGCCCACGGGCGCAAGAACTACCTGACCTTCGAGATCCACGGCGAGCTCGGCACGCTCGCCTTCGACTACGAGCGCCGCGACGAGCTGCGCTTCTACTCGACCGAGGACGAGCCCGACCGTCAGGGCTTCCGGACGATCCTCACCGGCCCCCCGCATCCCTACGGCGACGGCCTCTGGCCGATCGCCGGCCTCGGGATCGGCTACGGCGAGACCAAGATCGTCGAGTGCCGGGACCTGATGGAGGCGATCGTCGCGGGTACCGCGGCCGATCCGAACTTCGAGGACGGCTACCGGATCGCCTGCATCAGCGACGCGGCGCTGGAGTCGGCCCGCGAGGGTGGCTGGGTGCGGGTGCGCCCCGAGAGCCCCGCCGTCGCTTCATGACGCCGCCCCTCCTCCGGATGACGGGGATCACCAAATCGTTCTCGGGAACGAAGGTGCTCGACGCCGTCGACTTCGAGCTGCAGAGCGGCGAGACGCACGCGCTGCTCGGCGGCAACGGAGCCGGCAAGTCGACTCTGATGAAGATCCTCCAGGGCGTCTACTCGCTCGACTCGGGGACGATCGAGATCGACGGCGAGCGGGTGCAGCTGAACAGCCCGCAGGACGCGCGGCGCCACGGCGTCGCGATGATCTTCCAGGAGTTCAGCCTGATCCCGACCCTGACCGTCGCCCAGAACGTCTACCTCTCGCGGGAGCCGAAGCACGGCGGGCTGCTCGACGACCGCGCGGTCGAACGGCAGACCCGCGAGCTGCTGGCAGAGCTGGGGGTCGAGATCGACCCCCGCACCCTGGTTCGCCGGCTCGGCGCGGCGAGCATGCAGCTGGTCGAGATCGCCAAGGCCCTCTCCCAGGACGCCCGCATCCTGATCATGGACGAGCCGACCGCCTCGCTTGCCCACAGTGAGGTCGACGCGCTCTTCGGGATCATCGAGCGGCTCAAGGAGCGCGGCATCACGATCATCTACATCACCCACCGGCTCGAGGAGGTGATCACCGTTGCCGACCGGGTCACGGTGCTGCGGGACGGGTGCCTGGTCGAGACCCGCTCCGCCACCGATCTCGACATCGGGGCGTTGATCGAGCTGATCGTCGGCCGCTCCGTCGAGCAGGCGCTGGGCCGCAGCGAGCGCTCGATCGACCGCTCCGGAACGCCGGTTCTCTCGGTCCGCGGGCTGAGCACCGCCAGCGGCCTGGAGGACATCGACCTCGACGTCTACGCCGGCGAGATAGTCGGCCTCGCCGGACTGATGGGCAGTGGCCGCAGCGAGCTCGCCCGCGCCGTCTTCGGCATCGACCGCCGCAAGACGGGGGAGATCCGGCTGCACGGCGAGGAGGTGCAGATCCGCCGGCCCGCCGACGCGATCAGGCGCGGCATCGTCCTCGTCCCCGAGGACCGCCGGCGAGAGGGGCTCGTCCTCGCCCACAGCGTCCAGCGCAACCTCACCCTGGCGATCCTCCGCGCGCTCTCCAAGGGGGGTCTGCTCGACGACCGCGAGGGCGCCGAGATCTCGAGGCGCTACGTCGAGCGCCTCGACATCCGGCTCAGCTCGCTGGGCGCCCCGGTGCGGCGCCTCTCGGGCGGCAACCAGCAGAAGGTGGTGCTGGGCAAGTGGCTCGCCACCGAGCCCGAGATCCTGATCCTCGACGAGCCGACGGTCGGGGTCGACATCGGCACTCGCTCGCAGATCGTCGACCTGATCCAGGAGCTGGCCGCCCAGGGCAAGGCGTGCGTCGTCATCTCCTCGGAGCTGGCCGAGGTGCTCGCCGTCGCCGACCGCATCATCGTCCTCCGCGAGGGGCGGGTCGACCGCACGCTCGAACGCGACGAGGTGGCCGACGAGCCCGAGCTGCACCGCCTCGTCCAGGAGGCGGCATGACCTCGCTGCGGGAGATGATGGAGACGGCGCCGCGCACCGCGTTCGACCGGCTGCGCTTCGAATGGCGGCAGTACGTCATCTACTTCGGCTTCGTCGCCCTCTTCGTCGTCTTCGCGGTGACGCTCAACGACCAGGGCTTCACCAACTCCAACAACCTGCTCAACATCGTCCGCCAGACGGCGACGATCTCGGTGATGGCGGTGGCGATGACCTTCGTCATCGGCGCCGCCGAGATCGACCTCTCCGTCGGCGCGGTCGCCGGCCTCGCCTCGGTGGTCTGCGCGATGGCGCTGCAGTCCTGGGGACTGGTGCCCGGCATCCTCGTCGGGCTCGGAATCGGCGTCGCGGTCGGGGTGATCAACGGCTTCCTCGTCGTCGGGATCGGCATCCCCTCTTTCCTCGTCACCCTGGGAATGCTCGGCATCGCCCACGGCACCGCGCAGTGGATCACCGATTCGGCGCCGCAGCCGATCCTCAACCACGACTTCAACGAATGGTTCGGGTCGGGCGAAATCGGCCCGATCCCCGGGCTGGTGGTCTGGACCGTCGTCGCGGTGATCATCGGCCACATCGTCCTGCGCCACACCAGGTTCGGCCGCGGCACCCTGGCGACCGGCGGCAACGCCGAGGCGGCGCGCTTCAGCGGCGTGCCGGCGGCGCGGATCAAGTTCACGGTGATGCTGGTCTCCTCGGCGGTCGCGGCGATCGCCGGCATGCTCTATGCCGGCCGCCTCGAGTCGGGGCGCTTCCAGTGGGGGGAAGGCGACGAACTCTCGGTGATCGCGGCGGTGATCCTCGGCGGCACCAGCCTGTTCGGCGGTCGTGCTTCGGTGATTGGCGCGCTGCTCGGCTCGCTGATGATCGGGTTGATCAACAACGGCCTGACGCTGATGGGCCTCGAATTCAGCCAGCAGCAGATCGTCCGCGGGGGGATCATCATCGCCGCCGTCGCACTCGCCCCCCGTGACTGAGCGGCGCCGGACATCTGTCGGGGTCGGCGTGGTGGGGACCGGCTTCGCGGCGCGGGCGCACCTCGACGCGCTCTCGCGACTGCCGGGCGTGCGGCCGGTGGCCGTCTGCGGGGGACACCGCGACCGGGTCGAGGAGCTGGCCGAGGCGCACGGGCTGCGCGGCTACTCCGACTGGCCGGAGCTGCTCGCCGACCGCGAGGTCGAGGCGGTCCACGACTGCGCGGTCAACCGGCTGCACTTCGAGGTCAACCTGGCGGCGCTCGAGGCGGGCAAGCACGTCCTCTCGGAGAAGCCGCTGGCGATCAGCACCGAGCAGAGCTCGGTGCTCGCGGCGGCAGCCGCCGAGGCGGCGGGGCGCGGGGTCGTCAGCGGCGTCTGCTTCAACTACCGCCATTACCCGATGGTCGCCCAGGTCCGCGAGATGCTGCGCGCCGGCGAGTACGGGCGGCCGCACTTCGTGCGCGGCGAGTACCTGCAGGACTGGCTGCTGCTCGAGAGCGACTGGAACTGGCGGGTCGAGCCGGAAGAGGGCGGGGTCTCCCGCGCCGCCGCCGACATCGGCACCCACTGGGCCGACCTCGCCCAGTACGTGCTCGACGATCCGATCGAGGAGGTGCTGGCCGACCTGACGACCCTGCACCCCAGCCGCCGGCGGCCGCTGCCCGGGGGCGCCGAGAGCGTTGCGGTCGGCGGCGAGGACTTCGGCTCGGCGCTGCTCCGCTTCCGCAGCGGCGCCCGCGGAGCGATGAGCTTCTCGCAGACGAGCGCCGGGCGCAAGAACGGCCTGCGCCTGCAGATCGACGCCGCCCGGGGCGGCGTCGAGTGGGACCAGGAACGGCCCGACCGCGTCTGGCTCGGCCGCCGCGACGCCCCCAACCTCGAGCTCCTCCGTGACCCCGGCGAGCTGCTGCCGCGCGCCGCCTCCCTGGCCCGGCTCCCGGCCGGGCATCCCGAAGGGTGGTACGACGCGCTGCGCAATCTCTGCGCCGAGTTCTACGCGACGATCGATGCCCGCCGCAACGGCGGCCGGCCGGCCAGCGAAGTGGCCAGCTTCGCCGAGGGCCACGCCCGGGTCGCCTTCGTCGAGGCGGTCCTCGCCTCGCACCGCGAGGGGCGCTGGACAGCCGTGCCGGTCGCGACCGAGGTGGCCGGATGAAGCTCGGCTTCCTCACCGTGCTCTACGCGGACCGCCCGCTCGAGGCGGTCCTCGACCGAGCGCTCGAGCTCGAGGTCGAGGCGGTCGAGCTCGGCACCGGCGCCTACACCTCCGACGTCCACGCGCCGGTCGCGGAGCTGCTCGCCGACGGCGATCGGATCCGCGCCCTGAAGCTCGCCGTCGAGGAGCGCGGGCTCGAGATCAGCGCCCTCAGCTGCCACGGCAACCCCCTGCATCCCGACCGGGCGATCGCCGACGCCCACCACGGGGTCTGGCGGCGAACCCTGGAGCTCGCCGAAGAGCTGGAGGTCGGCGTCGTCAACACCTTCTCCGGCTGCCCCGGCGCCGGGCCCGGCTCGACGGCCCCGAACTGGGTCACCTGTCCGTGGCCGCCGGAGTACTCCGAGCTCCTGGAGTGGCAGTGGAACGAGCAGCTGATTCCCTACTGGAGCCGCGAGGCCGACCAGGCGGCGGCTCGCGGGGTGCGCGGCGTCGGGCTCGAGATGCACCCGGGCTTCATGGTCTACAACCCCGAAACCCTGCTGCGCCTGCGGGCGGCGACCGGGGTGCGGATCGGCGCCAACTTCGACCCCTCGCACCTCGTCTGGCAGGGCATCGACCCGATCGAGGCGCTGCGCGAGCTGGGCGCCGCCAGGGCGATCTTCCACGCCCACGCCAAGGACGTCCAGGTCGACGCGGCGAACGTGCGGCGCAACGGCGTGCTCGACACCAAGCCCTACGCCGAGGTGCTCGACCGCGCCTGGACCTTCCGCACGGTCGGCTACGGGCACGGCGCGGAGTTCTGGCGGAAGCTGATCTCGATGCTGCGGGTCGTCGGCTATGACGGCGTTCTCAGCATCGAGCACGAGGACGCGCTGATGTCGGTCGACGAGGGGTTCGAGAAGGCCGTTGCGCTGCTGCGCGGCGCCCTGCTGCGAGAGCCGCCGACCGAGATCTGGTGGAGCTGAGGCCGGCGGCACCGGCCCCGAACGAGAGGAGCCGATCGTGAGACTGGGGTACTGCGCTAATGCCTGGGGTGGCGTCTTCGGCCACCCGGTCGGGGTGACGAGCCTCAAGGACAGCTTCTACCTGACGCCCGGCGACACGCTGGCGACGCTGCGCGAAGTCGCCGCCGCGGGCTACGAGGGGGTGGAGCTGTTCGACGGCAACGTCGCCGAATTCGCCGGCGAGCTCGGGACGCTGCGCGCCGGGCTCGAGGACGCCGGCCTGGCGCTGGTCGGCATCTACACCGGCGCCAACCTGGTTTACCCGGAAATCCTCGGCGATGAGCTGTGGCGGATCCGCCAGGCCTCCCGCTGGGCGGCCGAGCTCGGCGCCGAGCACCTGGTGGTCGGCGGTGGCGCTCAACGCGCCGAGCCGCCGACCGACTCCGACTACGCGAACCTCGCGGCGGCGCTCGACGAGATCGTCGCGATCGCCGACGGCGACGGCGTCACCGCCAGCTTCCATCCGCACCTGACGACGATCGCCGAATCTCCGGGCCAGGTGGCGCGGGTGTTCGAGGCGTCGCGGATCGCGTTCTGCCCCGACACCGGCCACCTGCAGGCGGGCGGCGGCGACCCGGTCGAGCTGATCCGCGACCACCGCGACCGGATCCGGTACGTGCACATCAAGGACCTCGACGAGTCGGGCGGCTTCGTGCCGCTGGGCGAAGGCGTCCTCGACGTCGCCGGGGTGGTCGCGGCCCTGGGGGAGATCGGCTTCGACGGCTGGCTGACGGTCGAGGCCGACGGCTGGCAGGGGGATCCCGGCGCCGGCGCCAGGACCAGCCGCCGGGTCCTCGCCGAGCTTCTCGGCTGACGGCGCGTCCTCCAGTCCCCCGTGGGCGGCCCCGAAGATATCGGGGAAAATCGCCGCATTTTGCCTTTTCAAGGCTTTCTCACAGAATCTAACGTTAATTTTTCGCTTTTCTAACACATCCCTGTATTATCTTCGAGCGAATGGCTGCGAGGAGGAGGGAATCCAGCGAGGCCGCTGCACAACGCTCGGTGGCCGATCGTCATGACGAGATCGAAGCGATCCTGCTGAGCCACAAAGAGGTCTCGGTCCAGGAGCTGGTGGAGCGCTTCAGCGTCAGCCTGATGACCGTCCACCGGGACCTCGACGCCCTGGAGGCGCGGGGGGTGCTGAGAAAGGTGCGCGGCGGCGCCACCGCCCAGCCCTCGACCCTCTACGAGAGCTCCTTCGCCTTCCGCGTCGGCGAGAACCGGGAAGCCAAGCAGGCGATCGGGCGCGCCGCCGCCCGCCACGTCAAGCCGGGCTCGAGCATCGCCCTCGACGACTCGACGACCGCGCTCGAGGTGATCCGCCACCTGCGCGGGATCTCGCCGCTCACCGTCCTGACCAATTTCCGCCCGGCGATCGACGCGGTTCGCGAGATGCCGGAGGAGACGATCCAGACGATCGTCGTCGGCGGCGCCTATCAGTCCAAGTACGACTCCTTCGGCGGCTCGCTGACGGAGAAGTGGCTGAACGAGTTCCGCGTCGACCAGTGTTTCCTCTCGGTCTCGGCGATCGACCTCGAACACGGCGCCTTCCACCAGGAGACCGACCAGGCGGCGGTCAAGCGGGCGCTGATCGGGATCGCCGCGCAGCGAATCCTCCTCGCCGACGCCAGCAAGTTCTCACACCGGGCGATGCACCGGATCGTCGATTTCGCCGCCTTCGACCTGGCGATCGTCGATTCGGAGACCCCACCCGAGGTGCTCGCCAGCCTTCGCTCGCGCGACCTCGAGGTCGAGGTCGCTCCCCGGGCCGGCGATGGGGACCCCGGCCAGGACGGAGCCGTCTCGTGAGCGTCCAGGCCGGCAGCGGCGCCGCTCCGCGCCTGCGGATGCGCGGCATCACCAAGCGGTTCTTCGGGGTCGCCGCCCTGGAGGACGTCTCGCTCGAAGTCGACACCGGTGAGATCCTCGCCCTGGTCGGCGAGAACGGGGCCGGCAAGTCGACCCTGATCAAGATCCTCGCCGGCGCCCAGGGGGCCGACGAGGGGGAGATCCTGATCGACGGCGAGCCGACCTCGATCGGGACTCCGGCCGCCGCGGAACGGCTGGCGATCGCCACCGTCTACCAGGAGCTGAACCTGTTCCCCTCGCTCTCGGTGGCCGAGAACCTGCTCTTCCGGCGCTATCGAAAGCGCGCCGGCCTGATCGACTGGCGCCGCTCCGACCGGGAGGCCGAGCGCTTCCTCGCCAGCATCGGCCTCGACCTGCCGCCCGAGCGCCTGGTCTCGGAACTGAGCATCGCCGAGCGGCAGATGCTGGAGATCGCCAAGGCGCTGCATCGCCAGGTCCGCATCCTGATCCTCGACGAGCCGACGGCGGTGCTCGGCGGCTCCGACGTCGACCGGCTGCTGGAAATGGTCCGCGGCCTGCGCTCGCACGGCGTCGCGACGATCTTCATCTCGCATCGCCTCGACGAGATCTTCGGCTTCGCCGATCGCTACCTGGTGCTCAAGGACGGCAACGAAGCCGGGCACGGCTCCCTCGCCGACGTCAATTCCGACCAGCTGGTCTCGATGATGGTCGGTCGCGAGCTCGACGATCTGTCCGCGGCGCCGCCGGTTCCCGAGCCGCGGCAGGAGCTGCTCCGGGTCGAGGGGCTGTCGCGGCACGGCGTCCTCACCGACATCAGCTTCGACCTGGCGCACGGCGAAGTCCTCGGCGTCGCCGGGCTGCGCGGCGCCGGCCGCACCGAGATGGCGCGGGCGATCTTCGGCGCCGACCCGATCGATTCCGGCGAGATCTTCGTCGAAGGCAGGCGAATCCGGGTCCGCACCCCGTCGGCGGCGATCGCCAACGGGATCGGCCTGGTCCCGGAGGACCGGGGCACGCAGGGCCTGTTTCGCAACCTCTCGACCTCCGAGAACGTCACCGTCGCCGCCCTCGCGGCGGGCAAGTGGCACCGGGTCAGCCCGAGCGGCGAGCGGCTCCTCGCCGGCAGGTTCAAGGAATCGCTGAACATCCGCGTCGCCGACCTCGGCGCGCCGGTCGTGACCCTCTCCGGCGGCAACCAGCAGAAGGTCGTGCTGGCGAAGTGGCTGGAGGCCGGGGTCAAGGTGCTGATCCTCGACGAGCCGACGCGCGGCATCGACGTCGGCAGCAAGCGGGAGATCTACGACGTGATCCGCGGCCTCACGGCGGAGGGGGTCGGCGTGATCCTGATCTCCTCCGAGCTCCCCGAGGTGCTCGAGATGAGCAACCGCATTCTGGTCATGCGTCAGGGCAGCGTGGTGGCCGAGATCTCGGGCGCGGGGGCGACCGAGGAGCAGATCATGGCCCACGCCGTGGGCAGCGAAAGCACGCTCACGGGGGCGAGCGTCGGTCAGACCTTCGAGCGCGAGTACGCGCGGAACGAGGAGAGCAATCGATGACGAATTCCAGTGCTTCCAGCGTGGAGGCAGGCGTCGGGCGCCGCCGCCTGCGGATGCCCGGCGGCCTTCGCTTCAACTGGATCCCGCTCGCCGCGCTGCTGATCCTGGCGGCGGTGACCGGGATCAACTGGCCCGAGTTCTTCCACACCGACAACCTGCTGAACGTCGCCCGCCAGTCCTCGATCGTCGGCGTCCTCGCGGTGGGGATGACGTTCGTGATCCTGACCGGCGGGATCGACCTCTCGGTCGGCTCGATCCTCGCCGTCGCCGCGGTCGTGATGGCGAAGCTGCTCGACGAAGGGACGCCGCTGGTCATCACCCTGGTGGCCGTGATCGCGCTGTCGGCCGGGATCGGCGTGCTGAACGGGATGGGCGTCGCGCTGTTGAAGATCCAGCCGTTCATCATGACCCTGGCGACGATGGTGATCGGCAGCGGCATCGCGCTGCGGATCACCAACGGCGGCCCGCAGGAATTCTTCGTCGAAAGCGGCCTGCTCGAATTCCTCGGCAGCGGCGGCATCGGCAAGATCCCGGGGCCGCTGATCGTCTTCCTCGGGCTCGCCCTGATCGGCTGGGCGGTCCTGCGGTACCTGCCATTCGGCCGCTTCCTCTACGCGATCGGCGGCAGCGCCGAGGCCGCCCGGCTCTCCGGGGTGAGGACCCACATCAACCTGATCGGCGCCTACGCGGTGAGCGGTGCCTGCGCCGGAGTCGCCGGGGTGATGACCGCGGCGCGGCTCAGCGTCGGCGACCCGACCGCCGGCAACCTCTCCGAGCTCGACGCGATCGCCGCGGTGGTGATCGGCGGCACCAGCCTGATGGGCGGCGTCGGTGGGATGCCGGGCACCGTGGCCGGGGCGCTGCTGCTCGCCGTGGTGGCGAACCTGATGAACCTGGCCGGCGTCTCGCCGTTCGACCAGCAGATCGTCAAGGGGCTGGTGATCCTGATCGCGGTCCTGCTCGCCGCCTACGCGCTCAAAAAACGTACCCGTCCGGCCGCCGCCAGTCAGCGGGGCGGCAGTGAAGCCGACACGAAGTCACGGCAGGCGGCGGTTCCCAAAGCCTGAGCCGTCCCCGCCCACACCTGGGTAGCTATCGAGAGGAGCAAGGAATGAGGAAGGTCAAGAAGCGTGCGGTTGGTGTAGCGCTGTTTGCGCTGCTGAGCGTTGCCGTGGCAGCTTGCGGCGGCGGCGGCGGTGAAGACACCGCCAAGGAAGCGTTCACGAACCTGAAGCCGGGTGAGGTGAGCATCTACTGCACCGGCGAATGCGCCAAGGCGCTCGCTGTCACCCCGGAAGAGCGCGAAGTCAAATGCAAGGTCGGCGTCTCCTGGAGCGACACCTCGTTCCCGTACGGGGCAGCGGCGCTCGAACGCACCCGCGAAGCGGCCAAAGACTTCCCCAACATGGAAGTGTTCACCACCGACGGTCAGGGCGATGCGGTGACTCAGAGCTCGCAGGTCGAAGACCTCGTGGCCAAAGGCATCGAAGTGCTGGTCATCTCCGCGCTCGACGAAAAATCGCTCGCGCCGGCGGTCGAGAAGGCCGAGGCCAAAGGCGTGAAAGTGATCGCCTCTGACCGCAACGTCGCGGCGCCGGTCGAGACCTACGTCGGTGCCGACAACGTCGAAGACGGCGAAGTCGCGGGTGAATACGTGGTCGAACTGCTCGACAACGGCAAGGGCAACGTCGTCCTGCTTCAGGGCTCGCTCGGCGCCTCGCCGACGATCGATCGCGGCAAGGGGTTCAAAGCGGTGCTCTCGAAGTCGCCCGGCGCCAAGATCATCGCCGAGCCGAGCGCCAACTACGACCGCCAGGAAGGCCTCAGCGTGATGCAGGACATGCTCCAGCGCTTCGGCCCCGGCGAAATCGACGTCGTCTTCGCCGAGAACGACGAGATGTCGCTCGGCGCGATCCAGGCGATTCGCGAGGCCGACCGCCAGGACGAAATCAAAGTCGTCGGCATCGACGGCCAGGAATCGGCCCTGCGGCAGATCAAGGCGGGCCAGTACGCCGGCACCGTCGTCTACCCGCTGCCGGTCCCGGAGCACCTGAACGCCGCGGCGAAGATCTGCTCGGGCGAGCAGCTGCCGGAACGGATCAAGCAGGCCGCGCCGCTGGTCACCGAAGACAACGTCGCCAAATACGAAGGCACGACCTTCTAGGGGGTGGCCGACAGCAGATGAAGATCTCCTACAACAACTGGGCCTACACGAGCTTCTTCGTGTGGGCCCCCGCATACACGCTGGACGAGACGATCAAGCGCCTGGCGGCGATCGGCTACGACGGGATCGAGATCGGGGCCGGTGCCCCGCACGCCTTCCCGGCGCAGCTGACGCCGGATCGGCGCAGCCAGGTCCGCGACCTGCTGCAGGAGCACGGCATCGCCTGCTCCTCGATGCTCCCGGCCCCCTCAGGGGGGCCGGGCAACAACCCGTGCTCGCCGCTTGCCGAGGAGCGCGCCTATGCGGTCGCCCACTACAGGGAGCTGATCGATCTCTGCGAGCAGTGGGGCGCGCCCAAGCTGATCTACCTGCCCGGCTGGCGGGTGTTCGGCACGACCCGCCGGCAGGCCTGGCAGTGGTCCCGCGAGGCGCTCACCCAGATCGCCGAGTACGCCGGCGAACACGGAGTGACGCTGGTGATCGAGCCGACCTCCCACGACACCAACATGTGCGAGAGCTCCTACGACGCGATCGAGCTGATGGAGGACGTCGGCTCGCCGAACGTGAAGCTGATGTTCGACACCTTCCACGTCCTCTATCGGCGTGAGGTGATCTCCGATTACGTCTACGAGATGGGCTCGGACCTCGAGCACATCCACATCGCCGACAACGACCGCCTGCCTCCGGGCCACGGCCGGGGCGATTTCCCGGCGATGATGGACGCGCTGATCGAGACCGGGTTCGACGGTTACCTGACGATGGAGACCGGCTTCCACGAACGCGGCATCGAGCCCGATCGCGACGCCCGGCTCTGCCTCGAATACATGCGGCCGCTGGTCGAGTCGAAACTGGGCGGGCGAGACGCCGCGTGAGTCCGGCCTCCGCCACCGTCCTGCTGCTCGGAACCTTCGACACGAAGGGCGAGGAGTACCGGTTCGTCGCCGAGCGGCTGCGCGAAGGCGGTTGCTCGGCGCTGACGATGGACACCGGGGTCCTCGGCGAGCCCGGGGGAGAGGTCGACGTCAGCGCCGCCGAGGTCGCCGCGGCCGGCGGCGCTGACCTCGAGGAGCTGCGGCGCTCGCGCGACCGCGGCGAGGCGATCGCCGCGATGGGGCGCGGCGCCGCCGCCCTCACCCGCGAGCTCCACGAGCAGGGTCGGATCGCCGCCGTGCTGGCCCTCGGCGGCTCCGGCGGTGCGGCGATCGCCGCCGAGGCGATGCGGGCGCTGCCGATCGGCGTGCCGAAGCTGATCGTCACCACCCTGGCCGCCGGCGACACCAGGCCGTTCGTCGGCGAGACCGACATCATGATGGCCTACCCGGTGACCGACATCGCCGGCCTCAACTCGGTCACCAGGCGGGTGCTGGCCAACGCCGCCGGCGCGATCGCCGGCATGGTCCACGCCGCCTCGCCGCCGGTCGGCGAGGACGCAGACGCGCCCCTGGTCGGGGCGACGATGTTCGGGGTCACCACTCCCTGCGTCGAGGCCTGCCGGCGATTGCTCGCCGAGCGGGGCTTCGAAGTCTTGGTCTTCAATGCCAACGGCACCGGCGGTCGCTCGCTCGAACGTCTCCTCGCCGAAGGCGCGCTCAGCGGCGCCCTCGACGTGACGACGACGGAGCTGGCCGACGAGCTGGTCGGTGGCATCCTCTCGGCCGGGTCGGGTCGGCTGTGCGACGGGGCCTCCTCCGGCGGCCCACGGGTCGTCGTTCCCGGCGCACTCGACATGGTTAATTTCGGCCCGGCCGAGACCGTCCCGGAGCGGTTCGCCGACCGCCGCCTCTACCGGCACAACGCCGCCGTGACGCTGATGCGCACGACTCCCGGCGAGTGCGCGGAGCTGGGGCGGCGGCTGGCCGAGCGGCTCAACCAGGGCACCGGGCCGCGCGCGGTGGCGCTGCCGCTGCGCGCGGTCTCGGCGCTCTCGGCGCCGGGGCAGCCGTTCCACGATCCCGCGGCCGACGAGGCGCTCTTCGGGGCGATCCGCGACCGACTCGACCCGGCGGTCGAGCTGGTCGAGGCCGACCGCGAGATCAACGATCCGCAGTTCGCCGAACTGCTGGTCGACCAGTACCTGCGGCAGCACGAACTTGCCTACCGAGAGAAGGAGCAGATGGGGAGATGAGAGTTGAGAGAGACGAGGCGCTGGCCGCGCTGCGCGGCCAGGTTGCGGAGAAGAAGGCGATCATCGGCGCCGGAGCCGGGACCGGCCTCTCGGCGAAGTGCGCCGAGGCCGGCGGCGTCGACCTGATCATCATCTACAACTCGGGCCGCTACCGGATGGCCGGGCGCGGCTCGGCGGCGGGCCTGCTTCCCTACGGCGACGCCAACCAGATCGTCGTCGAGATGGCCGCCGAGGTGCTGCCGGTCGTGCACCGCGCGCCGGTCCTCGCCGGCGTCTGCGGCACTGACCCCTTCCGGCAGATGCCGATCTTCCTCGAGCAGCTGAAGCAGATGGGCTTCTCCGGCGTCCAGAACTTCCCCACCGTCGGCCTCTTCGAGGGCGGGATCCGCGCCACCTTCGAGGAGACCGGGATGGGCTACGACCTCGAGATCGAGATGGTGCGCATCGCTCACGAGCTCGACCTGCTGACCGCGCCCTACGTCTTCGACGAGCAGCAGGCGGCGGCGATGGCCGAGGCCGGGGCCGACCTGATCGTCCCCCACATGGGCACGACCACCAACGGCGCGATCGGCGCCCGCACCGCGATGACCCATGACGAAGCGGTCGAGCGGGTGCGGGCGATGTACGAAGCCGGCAAGGCGGTCAACCCGGACCTGATCGTGCTCTGCCACGGCGGCCCGCTGGCCGAACCGGACGACGCCCGCTACGTGATCGACCGGGTCCCCGGCGTCGCCGGGTTCTTCGGCGCCTCCAGCACCGAGAGGCTTCCCGCCGAAGTCGCGATCACCGAGAACATGGAACGCTTCAAGTCGATCGAACTGAAGGAGGAAGCCAGTGCCCGCCATTGACCCGTCGGCGTCCCCCACCCACAGCTTCGACTGGGGCTCGATCAAGTGGCTGATCAGCGCTGACAGCCACCCCGAGGCCGGGATCACCTTCGGCACCGTGGTGATGCAGCCGGGCGAGGGCCACGGCCGCCACAACCACCCCGGCGCCGCCGAGGTCCTCTACGTGGTGGCGGGCTCGGGGCAGCAGATGGTCGACGACGAAGAGCCCTTCGCGGTCGGGCCGGGCGACACGATCTACATTCCGCCCGACATCTACCACTCGACCGAGAACACGGGTTGGGAGCCGATGCACGTGCTCGCCATCTACAGCCCGGCCGGCCCGGAGCGCGGGCTGACCGAGCTCGACGACTTCCGCGAGCTCGCCCCCGGCGAGCCGCCGGTCTTCCGCCGCGCCGAGTAATTGACCCTGCTCTTCCTCAACCCGCTCGAGGCGGCGGCCGTCGAGGCATTCGCCGCCCGCATCGTCCCCGGCGACGAGGGCGACCCCGGCGCTCGCGAGGCGGGGGTGGTGACCTACGTCGACCACAGCCTCGCCGGGTTCATGCGCGACCAGCAGGGCTTCTACCGGGAGGCGCTGCGCGCCCTCGACGGCCTCTGCCGGGAGCGCCAGGGCCAGCGGTTCGCCGAGCTCGGCGAGGAGCAGCAGGACGCCCTGCTCGCCGAGCTCGACGCGGCGGCCTTCGGCGACGGGCCACCCGAGGCGCTGGCCGGCGACGAGCGCCTCGGGCTGCTGACGCGTCTCTTCGCGATGCTGCGCGAGCACACGATTCAGGGACTGTTCTGCGACCCCGCCTACGGCGGCAATCGCGACGCCTGCGGCTGGAAGCTGGTCGGCTTCCCGGGGGCCCGGTGGGGCTACGGGGAGGCGGAGATGAGGCGGGGCTTCGACGCTCGCACCCTCCCCGTCTCGACCCTCGCCGACCTGCAGCGGCGCGTCGCCGAGGGACGGCGATGAGCGACCGCGTCGATGCGGTCGTGGTCGGCGTCGGCGCCTCGGGCGCGATCGTCGCCGAGCGGTTGGCGGAGGCCGGGATGCGGGTGGTCGGGCTCGAGAAGGGACCCGACTACACGGCCGAGGACTTCGAGGTCAAGCACGACGAGCTGCGCTACTACCAGCGCAACGGGATCGTCGCGACGCTCGCCGCCGACCCCGTCACCTGGCGCCCCGACGAGTCGACCGAGGCCCGGGTCGCCCCCTGGTCGGCGGGCCCGCTCGGGGTCGACGAGCCGCTCTACGGGCTTCCCTCGATCGGCACCGGCGGCGGCTCCCTGCACTGGGGCGGCGCCGCCTTTCGCTTCCGCGAAGCCGACTTCGCGATGCGCTCGACGATCGAGAGCCGCTTCGGCGCCGGGGCGCTGCCCGCCGACACGACCCTGGTCGACTGGCCGCTCACCTACGGGGAGCTCGAGCCCTACTACGAGCTGGCCGAGCGCGGGCAGGGGGTCAGCGGCAAGGCTGGCAACCTCGGCGGCGAGCCGCAGGAGGGCGGCAATCCCTTCGAGGCGCCCCGGGCCAGCGAGTACCCGATGCCGCCGCTGCGCGTCGGCGCCGCCGACCACCTCTTCGTCGAGGCCTGCGAGCGGCTCGGCTACCACCCCTATCCGACGCCCACCGGGATCAACTCGGTCGACTACGACGGTCGCCCGGCCTGCGTCTACTGCGGCTTCTGCCACGGCTTCCCCTGCCACGTCGGCGCCAAGTCCACCACCCAGGTCACCTCGGTCCCGCGGGCGAAGGCGACGGGCCGCTTCGAGGTGCGGCCCTTCAGCCGCGCCTTCCGGGTCGAGCTCGACGAGGCCGGTCGCGCCCGCGGCGTCTCCTACTTCGCCGGCGACGGATCGGTCCGCCAGATCGAGGCCGAGCGGGTGATCCTCGCCGCCTACGCGCTGGAGAACACCCGCATCCTGCTCAACTCGGGCATCGACGCCAACGGCCAGGTCGGCCGCAACCTGATGATCCACAACTACGGCTGGTTCACGGCGGTGCTGCCGGAGCCGACCAACCCGTTCATGGGCCCGCTGACCGCGGCCAGCGTTTTCGACGACATCAGCTCAGAGCTCGTCCCCGACAACGACGAGGGGGTGCTCTGGGGAGCGCCGATCCTCAGCGTCACCGGCGACCTGCAGCCGATCGAGGCGTTCCACTCGATGCCGCCGGCGGGGCCGCGCTGGGGCCGGGAGCTGAAGGAGTGGCTGCGCGACAGCTACCGCCACCTGCACAAGATGTACTCGCAGACCTCCTCGCTGCCGCGCCCTGCCCACTACTGCGACCTCGACCCGAAGGCGAAGGATCCGTTCGGCGTCCCGGCGCTGCGGATCACCCACTCCTGGGACGAGATCGACGTCCGCACGGTCGAGTTCCTCGGCCGCTACAAGCGCCGGATCGCCGCCGAGATGGGGGCGGTCGAAGCCTGGATGGACCCGGCCCGGCCGCCGTACCACATGTCCACCCACGACGTCGGGCTTCACCGCATGGGCGAGGACCCGGCGACCTCGGTCACCGACGTCAAGGGCGAGGTCCACGGCACCCCCGGCCTCTTCGCCATCGGCGGCGGCCAGTTCCCCAGCAACGGCGCCTATAACCCGACCCTGACGATCCAGGCCCTGGCCTACCTGACCAGCGACCTGATGCTGGCCGAGTCGGGCTAGCGCTCAGACCGCCAGGTAGCCGCCGTCGACGGCGAGCTCGGAGCCGGTCACGTAGGAGGAGTCCTCGCTGATGAGGAAGGCGATGAGGCGGGCGATGTCGGCGGGCTCGCCGAGGCGGCCGATCGGGTGCAGGGCGGTGAGCGCCTGCTCGCCGCCGGGCAGCTCGGCGAGCCAGCGCTCGGTCATCGGCGTGCGAATGTAGCCGGGGTGCACGGTGTTGCAGCGGATCCCGTGCTCGGCCAGGGCCAGGGCGGCGCTCGCGGTGAGGCCGCGGACGGCGGCCTTGCTCGCCCCGTAGGCGACCGTTTCGCCGTCGGCGACGATGCCGAGGACGGAGGAGACGTTGACGATCGAGCCGGACCGGCCGTCCTCGATCATCTTCCTCGCCACCCGCTGGGTGGCGAGGAAGGCGCCGTCGAGGTTGACCGCCATCGCCCGCCGCCAGGCGTCCGGGGTGCAGTCCTCGATGTTGTCGCCCGGCACGTCGACCCCGGCGCAGTTGGCGAGGCCGTCGAGCGGGCCAGCCTCGGCGAGCGCGGCGCCCCAGGAATCGGGGTCGGTGACGTCGAGCCGGAGGGCGCCGCCGCCGCAGCTCGCGGCGGTCGCTTCGGCGCCCGCCAGGTCGACGTCGGCGGCGAGCGGCACGGCGCCCTCGGCGGCCAGGTGCTCGGCGGTCGCCCGGCCGATCCCCGAGCCGGCTCCGGTGACCAGGACGCGCAGTCCGTCGAGCCTCGCCATCAGACCGCGGCCCCGCCGTCGACCCTGTACTCGGCGCCGGTCACGAACGAGGCGTCCTCGGAGACGAGGAAGGCGACCATCGCCGCGATCTCCTCCGGCTCGGCCAGGCGGCCGAGCGGCAGCCCCTCGGTCCACTCGTCGTGCAGCCGCGGCTGCGCCGCCGCCAGCCCGGCAAGCATCGGCGTCGCCACCGAGCCCGGGTGGACCGAGTTGCAGCGGATCCCGTAGCGGCGACGGGCGCAGTGGACCGCGACCTCCTTGGTCAGCCCCCGCACCCCCGCCTTGGAGGAGTCGTAGGCCACCGTCCGCGGGTCGCCGCGCAGCCCCGAGGTCGAGGCGATGTTGACGATCGCGCCGCCACCGCGGCGGCGCATCGCCGGCACCGCCGCCCGGCAGCCGAGGAAGGCGCCGTCGAGGTTGACCGCGTGGGTCCGCCGCCAGTCCTCCAGCTCGGTCTCGAGGATCGAGCCGGTGGTGAGGATCCCCGCCGCGTTGACGAGGACGTCGAGGCCTCCGGTCTCGCTCTCGGCGAGCGCGACGGCGGCCTCCCAGGAGTCCGGCCGGGTGACGTCAAGCGCCTGCCACAGGCAGCCCAGCTCGGCCGCCGCCCGCTCGCCGCGGGCGTCGCGGTCGGCGAGGACCACCGTCGCTCCCTCGGCGGCCAGCCGCGCCGCCGTCGCCCGTCCGATGCCGCCCGCGGCGCCGCTGACCAGCGCGGTCTTGCCGGCGAGGCGGAGAGGGATCGCGCTCACGGAGCCGAGCCTAACAAAAAAGCGACATCGCTCTCTTGACTTTTCGACTTCGGATGTCAGACTGGCGGCCGTGCGGACCGACCAGATCAGCCTCGAGGCGGCCGGCCAGATGGCCGTGCCGGCGCTCTTCAGGTCGCGGCTCGAGGAGTCCCCGCAGAAGCTTGCGGTCCGCACCGTCCAGGAGGAGATGACCTTCGCCGAGTGGGGCCGCCGCAGCGCTGCGCTCAGCCTCCAGCTCGAGGATTTCCGCGGCTCGCTGCGCGGCGAGCGCGTCTGCCTCTGGATGACCAACGACGAAGCCGCGAACTTCGTCGCCGGCCTGCAGTCGATCTTCGACCACGGCGCCGTGGTCGTCGCGCTCGACGACCGCTTCGCCCCCGCCGAAGCCACCCGGATCCTCGCCCAGGCCGACGCCCGGGCGCTCCTCGTCGGCCCCCAGGTCGCCGAGCGGATCGGCGCCGAGGGGATCGAGAAGGTCGGGATCGAGCCGTGGGACACCGCCGCCGGCGACCGCTCGGCGACGCTGGTCGCCGTCGCCGACGGCGCCCCGACCGGCAGCCCGGAGCCGTGGCGCGCCGAGCATGGGGGCGAGGCCGGCTTCGAGCCGGTCGCGGCCGCCGACGACATGGCGCTGATCGCCTTCACCTCGGGCTCGACCGGCACTCCGAAGGGGGCGATCTGGAAGAGCTCGGACATCGTCCAGTACGCCGAGCGGGTCTGCAACGCCACCTACTCGGTGCCGCGCGCCGACCGGCCGCTGCGCTGCGAGGACGTGCTGCAGTCGCCGATCCCCCTCCACACGGCGGCGAGCCTGATCGAGAACGTCTACCCGACCGTCTACGCCGGCAACGAGCTGATCTTCGAGGGCCGGCGCTTCGACGCGGAGGCCTCCGAGGCGCGGATGGAAGCGCACGGGACGACCGTCTACAACGGCGTCCCGGCGATGTACGCGCTGATGTGCGAGCTCGAGCAGCGCCACCCCGGCGCCGCCCCTGACCTGATGGTGACCAGCGGCTCGCCGATCACCGGCGACCTCTACCGCCGCATGCAGGAGCGCTGGCCGACCACCTCGATCGCCAACTGGTACGGGCTGAACGAGAGCGGCACCGGCCAGACCCTGAACCACGGCGAGGACATGGAGCGGGCGCCGGAGGCGATCGGCAAGCCGCTCGAGCCGACCGAGGTGAAAGTCGTCGACGAGAACCTGGAGCCGCTGCCGCCCGGCACCGAGGGCGACCTGCTGATGCGCGCCCCCGGCCAGATGACCGAGTACTTCCGCAACCCCGAGCAGACCGCGGCGCGCTTCCGCGGCGACTGGCTCTTCACCGGCGACCGGGTGGTCCAGGAGGAGGACGGGCTGATCCGCGTGGTCGGCCGCAACGAGGAGCGGATCAACCGCGGCGGCTTCAAGTTCTACCCGGCGGAGATCGAATCGGCGCTCGAGGAGCACGAGGCCGTCCGCGAGGCCGCGGTGCTCGCCGTGCCGCACCCGGTGATGGGCCAGGACGCGGTCGGCTTCGTCGTCCCGACCGCCAGCGGCGCGGTCGACGAAGACGAGCTGCGGGCCCACCTGCGCGAGCGGGTCGCGCCCAACAAGGTCCCGGCCAAGATCCTCCTCGTCGACGAGTTTCCCCGCGGCGCCTACGGCAAGCTCGTCCGCCGCAAGCTGCTCGAGCGCTACGAAGCGGCAGAGTCCACGGCCTGAGCCGCCGCAAAACGATCGGAGGAAACTGTGTCAGATATCGGCTTCAGCATCCAAGAGGTGGTGATCGCGGCCCGCGACGTCGACGCCGCCGCGGAGAAGTGGGGCAAGGCGCTCGGCGCCCCCACCGACGAGCACGTCTCCTACCCCCAGGAGGGGATCGGGATCGAGATGACCGGCGCCTGGGTCGGCGACTTCCGGATCGCCTTCGTCGGCGACACCACCGGCGAGGGCCACGTCGCCAAGACGATCGAGAAGCGCGGCGAGGGGCTGCTCGAGCTCTGCCTCCGCACCGACGACCTGAAGGCGGCGATCGAGCAGCTGAAGGCGGGTGGCTTCAGCTTCATCAGCGAGGAGCCGCACGTGCTGCGCGACTACGAGTGGAAGGGCGAGGTCTTCTCCGAGGTGCGGGTCGTCTTCGTCCACCCGTCCTCCTCCAACGGCACCCAGATCGAGCTCCAGGAATGGGTGAAGTAGCGCTGCGGACCGGCGTCTGGTTCCCCGGTGGCGACAGCCCGGCGGCGATGGCGCGCCTCGCCCGCGCCGCCGAGGAGGCCGGGGTCGACTCGGTCTGGGTGGCGGAGACGCCGCTCGCCCGCGACGCCTTCGTCGCCCTCGCGGCGATCGCCGCGGAGACCGAGCGGGTCGAGCTCGGGACCGCGGTCGTCAACCCCTACACCCGCCACCCCGCGCAGCTGGCGTCAGCCTTCGCCACCCTCGACGAGGTCTCCGGCGGTCGCGCCGTCTGCGGCGTCGGGGTCGGCGTCCGCGACCAGCTGGCGCGGCTCGGCTACGACGTCTCCCGCCCGCTGCGGGCGGCGCGCGAGTCGGTCGAGATGCTGCGCGAGCTGCTGGCGCGGGAGACGGTGACCCGCGAGGGCGAGAAGTTCAGCATCGAGGGCGGCCGCCTCGGCTTTCGCCCGCAGCGCCCCTCGATCCCGATCTACCTGGCGGCGACCGGGCCGAAGATGTGCGCCCTGGCCGGCGAGATCGCCGACGGCATCTACCTCCCCACCGCGCCGCGCGAGCTGCTCGCGCGGGCGATCGCCGACTCGCGCGCGAACCGCCCCGCCGAGAAGCCCTTCGAGGTCGCCTGGCAGGTGCTGGTCGGGGTCGACGACGACGTCGAGGCGGCGAAGGACCAGGTGCGGCCCGGGATCGGCTTCATCCTCACCGAGCCCAACGGCGAGCGGGTCCTCGAGGAGAGCGGCCTCGACCCGGCCGCCGCCGGCGCGATCCGCGCCGCCCTCGCCGCGGGCGGCGTGCGGGCGATGTGCGCGGAGGTCGCCGACGAGATCCTCGACCGCCTCACCGTCTACGGCAGCGCCGAGGAGTGCGGCCGCGAGCTGGCCGAGCTGGCCTCGGTCGGCGTCACCCACGTCACCGCCTCGCTCAGCGGCGAGGATCCGAGCGGCGTGCTCGCCGCGCTGAGCGCGATGCGCGAGGCGGCGGCGGCGTGATCGACCTCGGCGGCAAGGTCGCGATCGTCACCGGCGCCGGCGCCGGTCTCGGCCGCAGCCACGCGATCGCGCTCGCCGAGCGCGGCGCCAGGGTCCTGGTCAACGACCTCGGGGCGGCGGTCGACGGCAGCGGCAACGACGCCTCGCGCGCCGACGCGGTGGTCGCCGAGATCCGCGCCGCCGGCGGCGAGGCGGTCGCCGAGCACTCCTCGGTCGCCACCCCCGAGGGGGGCAGGGCGATCGTCCAGCGGGCGCTCGACGAGTGGGGCCAGGTCGACGTCCTCGTCAACAACGCCGGCAACATCGAGCTCAGCTCCTTCGCCAAGCTCGACGTCGAGCAGATCGACCGCCTGCTCGACGTCCACCTCGGCGGCGCCTTCTACGTCACCCAGCCGGCCTATCGCGCGATGCTCGCCCGCAAATCGGGGAGCATCGTCTTCACCGCCTCGGGAGTCGCCACCTTCGGCAACCTCGGGGCCAGCGTCTACGGCGCCGGCAAGGGCGGCGTGCTCGGCCTGCTCAGCGTGCTGAAGCTGGAGGCGGCGCGGCACAACATCAGGGTCAACGCGATCGCGCCGATGGCCCAGACCCGGATGGCCGCCGACGCGAACCTCGAAGAGTACGAGGCGGTCAGCGCCGAGGCGGTCGGCCCCGACCTCTGCGCCGCCCCGGTCGTCTACTTCGCCTCCGACGAGTGCGAGCTGACCGGCGAGGTCTGGTCGGTCGCCTCCGGCTCGGTCGCGCGGCTCTTCGTCGGCCGCGCCCCCGGCTACTTCAAGAACCCCGACCGCGAGGGCGCCCTGACCCCCGAGGACGTCGCCTCCCACCTGGAGGAGATCCGCGAGCTCGACGGCTACTCGCTGCCACCGACCTGGCCGGCCGAGTGGGAGATGGTCCTCGAGCTCTTCCGCGAGCCGGGCGCGTGAGCAGCGCCGCCGCCGATCCCCGCGAGGTCCGGGTGCTGGGCATCGACGCGGGCGGCACGATGACCGACACGATCCTGATCGACTCGGTCGGCGAGTTCGTGATCGGCAAGGCGCAGACGACGCCGGAGGACGAGTCGGTCGGCTTCCATCACTCGGCCACCGACGCGCTCCACTACTGGGACCTGGCCGAGGGCGACGCCTTCCCCGGCATCGCCTCGGGCATCTTCTCCGGGACCTCGATGCTGAACCGCCTGCTCGAGCGCAAGGGCCAGCGGGTCGGCCTCCTGGTCAGCCTCGGGATGGAGCACTACCTGCGGCTCGAGCGCGGCGTCCAGACCCACCTCAACTACAGCTACGGCGACAGCCTCCACGTCGTCACCCACCGTCACCACGAGCCGCTCGTCCCGGTCGAGCGGGTGCTCGGGATCGGCGGCCGGATCGACAGCTCCGGGGCCGAGGCGATCCCCCTCTACGAGGACCACGTCGGCGCCGCGGTGGCCTCGCTGCTCGACCAGGACGTCGACTGCATCTGCGTCAACCTGCTCTTCTCCTACCTCAACCCCGCCCACGAGCAACGGGTCGCCGAGCTGGCGCGGGAGGCGATGCGCGCGGCCGGCCGCGAGGTGCCGCTCTACCTCTCCAGCGAGCTCTACCCGAAGCGGCTCGACTTCCCACGCCTCAACACGCTGGTGATCGAGGCCTACGCGGCCGAGCCCAGCCGCCGCCAGCTGGAGGCGGTCCGCGACGTCACCCGCGAGCTCGGCGCCCGCTTCGACCTGCGGGTGATGGCCGGCTTCGGCGGGACGATCTCGATCGGCTCGCGGCAGCTCGTCAACACCCTCGTCTCGGGGCCGATCGGCGGCGTCGTCGGCGCCAAGTTCCTCGCCGACGTGACCGGCGTCAGGAACGTCGCCTGCTCGGACATCGGCGGCACCAGCTTCGACGTCGCGCTGCTCACCGACGGCGAGTACGAGATCGCCGGCACGCCCGAGATCGCCCACTTCAAGATGAACTTCCCGATGGTCAAGATCGACTCGATCGGCGCCGGGACCGGCAGCTTCGTCCGCGTCAACCCGGTCTCCCGGCGGGTCGAGTTCGGCCCCGACGGAGCCGGCTCGCGGATCGGCGTCGCCAACCCCGAGGGCGGCCTCGAGACGATCACGATCACCGACTGCAACCTCGTGATCGGGCTGCTCGACCCCGACTACTTCCTCGGCGGCGAGGTGCAGCTCGACCTCGAGTTGGCCCGCCGGGCGGTCACCGAGCAGATCGCCGAGCCGCTCGGGCTGCCGCTCGAGCAGGCCGCCGCCGGGGTGATCGAGCTCTTCGAGGACGAGCTGCGGCGGGAGATCAAGGGCCTGATCATGGGCAAAGGCTACGAGCCGGCCGACTACGTCTGCCTCAGCTACGGCGGCGGCGGGCCGCTGCACGTCGGCGGCTACACGGCGGAGCTCAACTTCGAAGACGTGCTCGTCCCCAGCTGGGCGGCGGGCTTCTCGGCCTTCGGCTGCGCCTGCGCCGACTTCGCCTACCGCTTCGACCGCCAGCTCGACGCCGAGATCCCGCCCGGCGCCGGCGCCGCCGAGCTGGACGCGGTCGCCGCCCGGGTCGACGCCGACTGGGCGGCGCTGGAGTCGAAGGTCGTCGAGGAGTTCGGCAAGAACGAGGTCGACCCGGCCGCGGTCGAGTTCCGCCGCTACCTGCGGGTCCAGTACATGGGCCAGGTCAACGACATCGAGGTGCCGGTGGCGGCGGAGAGGCTGAGCGGCGCCGCCGGGGTCGAGGCGGCGATCCTCGACTTCGAAGCCGCCTACGGCAAGGTCTACGCCGGCTCGGCGCGCTCGCCGGAGCTCGGTTACCTGGTGACGCTGGCGATCGTCACCGGCTCGACCCCGGTCGAGAAGCCGGTGCTGCCCGAGGAGGAGCCGGCCGGCGAGGCGCCCGAGCCCGCCGCCTCGAAGGGCACCCGCCCGGTCTTCTGGCGCGACCGCTGGGTCGAGGCCGCGATCTGGGAGATGGACCTGCTGCGCGCCGGCAACGTCGTCGCCGGGCCGGCGATCGTCGAGGCGCCCTCGACCACCTTCGTCGTGCCGCCGGGGCAGGCCGCGAGCCTCGACCGCCGCCGCATCTTCCATCTCGCGCCAAGGGAGGAGCAAAGCCGGTGACCGTCACCACCGAGAAGCCAACCGCCAGCCAGCCGATCGGCTGGGACGGGTCGACCCTGAAGGGGATGCTCGAGCGCTCCGAGGCGCTCGCCCGCGAGACCGGGCACTACCAGGGGCTCGAGCAGCTCGCCTTCAAGGAGAGCGATCCGATCCGCTACGAGAAGCTCTACTCGCGGCTGCGCGGCGGCGTCGTGATGGCGCGCGAAACGGCGGCCCGGATCGCCGCCAGCCCGCTGGTCGAGGAGATGGGGGAGGTCTGCTTCACGCTCTACACGCCGGAGGGCGACTCGATCGCCCTCTCGACCGGGATCATCGTCCACGTCCACACGATGAGCGCCGCGATCAAGCACATGATCCGCAGCTCCTACGAGGACAACCCGGGGATCGCGCCCGGCGACATCTTCGTCAACAACGACCCGGCGATCTCCAACGTCCACTGCGCCGACGTGCAGACGATGGTGCCGATCTTCCACCAAGGGGAGCTGCTCGGCTGGGCCGCCGGCGTCACCCACGAGGTCGACGTCGGCGCCAAGACCCCGGGCTCCAACGCGGTCGGCCCGATCAACCGCTTCGAGGACGGGATCGACATCCCGGCGATGAAGGTCGGGGCCGGCGACGAGCTGTTCCGCGACTACGTCGAGCGCTGCCGGCGGATGGTCCGCACGCCGCTCTACTGGACGCTCGACGAGAAGACCCGGGTCGCCGGCTGCCACATGCTGCGCGACCTCGTCCTCGAGCTGGTCGAAGCCGAGGGCGCCGACGCCTACAAGGCCTTCGTCCGCGAGGTGATCGAGGAGGGGCGCCGCTCCTTCCTGCACCGCACCCGCGAGCAGCTGGTCCCCGGCGTCTACCGGGCACCGGTCTTCATCGACTACCAGTTCGACGGCGTGCGCGGGCTGCCCGAGCAGGCGGCCCGCGACGGGGTCCTGCACGCGCCGGTCGAGGCGCGCGTCGCGGTCGACGGCCGGCTCGAGGTCTCGCTCGACGGCGCCAACCAGTGGGGGCTGCACGCCTTCAACTGCTCCCCGGAGGGGATGAAAGGCGCGCTCTGGGCGGTGCTCGCCGAGACCCTGATGAGCTACGACAAGGTCAACGACGGCGCCAACTTCGCCTCCTCGCTGGAGTTGACCCCGGGCAGCTGGGCAAACCCGGGGACCGGCACCACCTCGCACTCGAACAGCTGGTACGTGCTGGTGCCGACCTTCGCGGCCCTCGCCAGGGGAATCTCGCGCGGCTACTTCGCCCGCGGCTACGTCGAGGAGATCGTCTCCGGTTGGGGCGACGGCAACTACCTGCAGGGAGGCTCGCTGGACGCGATCGGCGAGCAGAGCGTCGTCTCCAACATGGAGACCTCCTGCGTCGGCGCCGGCGCCGGGATCGTCCAGGACGGGCTCGACTTCGCCTCCTCGGCCTGGTTCCCGACCGGCGACATGGGCGACGTCGAGGACTGGGAGCGGATGGAGCCGCTGCTCTACCTCGGCCGCCGCGTGATGCCGGACTCCGGCGGCTTCGGACGGCGCCGCGGGGGGATGGGGTTCGAGTCGCTGCGGATGGTCTGGACCGACGCCTACACGCTGCAGTACATCGGCGACGGCGCGATGCTCTGCCAGGCCGGGCTGTTCGGCGGCTACCCGGCGCCCGGCGGCTACCGCCACAGCGTCTTCGAGACCGACCTCCCCGAGCGCTTCGCGGCGCGCCGGCCCTACCCGGTCGGCGGCACCGACCCCGACGACCACGACCTGCTGAGCCAGGTCGACGGCCGCCGCGTCCGCGACCGCCGGGCGACGACGCTCCCCGAGCCCTACCACCGCCACGACCTCTACCTCTCGATCATCCGCGGCGGCCCCGGCCTCGGCGACCCGCTGCAGCGGGAGCCGGCCGACCTGCAGCGCGACCTCGACGAAGGGAACCTGCTGCGCCGCTCGGCCGAGCGCGTCTACGGCGCTGCGCTGGCCGCGGAGGGGGAGAGGCTGGTGGTCGACGCCGAGGCGACCGCGCGGCGCCGCGACGAGGCCCGCGCCGAGCGCGGCGAGCGGGCCGTCCCGGTCTCCGAGTGGATCGCCGCCGAGCGCGAGCGGGTGCGGAAGGGCGAGATGATCGAGCCGGTTCGCGAGATGTACCGCTCATCGATGGAGCTCTCGCCGCGCTGGGCCGCCGAGTACCGCGAGTTCTGGGGCCTCGACGAGGGGTTCGAGTTCTGATGCCGAGCTACGAGCGGCCGCTGCTGGAAGCGCTCTACGACGGGCGCCTGGGCGCCTCGGAGATGCACGCCGTGATGTCCCAGTACAAGGACCCCGAGCGCTTCGAGACGATGCTCGCGATCCACCAGGACCGGGTGCCCTGGACCGAGACGATCCTGTTGCCGCTCGGCGAGGCGCTCTTCATCGTCGCCAAGCCCGACGGGGGGCGGGTCAGCAAATGCTCGTGCGGGCACGAGTTCGGCGACTACCGGCGCAACTGGAAGCTCTCGGCGCTGATCAACGTCCGCGCCAGCGAGGAGGCGCTGGGCGAGATCTACGCCGGCCTCACCGGCCCCGACCCCGAGTGGATGGAGCTGCGCGAGTTCTTCTGCCCGGGCTGCAAGCGCCAGCTCGAGGTCGAAGCGGTCCCGCCCGCCTACCCGATCGTCGCCGACTTCGAGCCCGACCTCGAGGCCTTCTACCGAGACTGGCTGGGCAGGCCGCTGCCGTGAACCTCTCGCCGTTCATCACCTGCGCGGTGACCGGCGGCGGTGACACCGCCGCTGCCCACCCGGGGCTGCCGAAGACCCCCGAGCAGATCGCCGACTCGGCGCTGGAAGCGGCGGCAGCCGGCGCGGCGATCGTCCACTGCCACGTCCGCGAGCCGGACAGCGGCGCCCCGAGCCGTCGTCCCGAGCTCTACCGCGAGGTGGTCGAGCGGATCCGCGCCCACGGCAGCGACGTGCTGATCAACCTCACCACCGGGATGGGCGGCGACCTCGTCGTCGGCCCGGGGGGCTCGACCGACACGCCGGCGCCGGGCAGCGACCTGGTCGGGGTCGAGGAGCGGATTGCTCACGTCGCCGAGCTGCGGCCGGACATCTGCACGCTCGACTGCGGCAGCATGAACTTCGACGACGAGAGTCTCGTCTACGTGGCGCCGCCGTCCTACCTGCGCGAGTCGCTGGTCCGGATGCGCGATCTCGGCGTCAAGCCGGAGCTCGAGACCTTCGAGCTCGGCCAGCTCTCCTTCGCCGCGCGGCTGGTCGCGGAGGGCCTGGTCGCCGGGCCACCGCTGCTGCAGTTCTGCCTCGGGGTCCCGACCGGCGCGCCGGCGACCACCGCGGCGATGCAGGCCTTCCTCTCCCATGCCCCGCCCGACTGCGTCTGGAGCGCCTTCGGGCTCGGCCGGATGCAGCTGCCGATGGTCGCCCAGGCGGTCCTGCTCGGCGGCAACGTCAGGGTCGGACTCGAGGACAACCTCTACCTCGAACGCGGCGTCCTGGCGACCAACGGCGAGCTGGTCGAGCGGGCGACGCGGATCATCGAGGCGATGGGCGCGAAGGTCGCCGGGCCCGAAGAGGTGAGGGCGCGACTGCAAATCGAAAAAGCGACGTCACTCTCTTGATTTTTCCAGAGATCTGCGCGAGACTGGCCCCCTGATGAGCGCCGGAGCGGTCGAGGAGAGGGTGGTGGCCCTGCGCGACGTCGAGGTGCTCCTGCGCGAGAGCGGCGAGGGAAGGCCTCTGGTCCTGGTCCATGGCCTCGCCCAGGACAGCAGGATGTGGGCGGCGCAGCAGCGGGGCCTGCCTGGACTGCGGACGATCGCCTGCGACGTCCGCGGCCACGGCGGCACGACCCTCGGCGAGGCCGACGGCACCCTGGGCCAGCTCGGCGAGGACCTGGTGGCGCTGCTCGAGCTGGTCGGGCCGGCCACCTGCGCCGGCTTCTCGCTCGGCGGCACGGTCGCGCTCTGGGCGGCGGCCGAACGGCCCGACCTGGTGCCCGACGTCGTCCTGCTCGCGACCTCCTCGGTGGTCGGCAGCGCCGCCGCCGGCTTCTTCGCCGAGCGGATCGAGACCTTCCAGCGCGGCGAGCGGGCCGAGATCGAGGCGGCGCTCCGCGCCGACACCGAGGCGCAGCTGGCTGGCGCCAATGCCGACCTCGAGGCGATCGTCGCGGCGCGAATCGAGGCGGTCGGCGAGGGCGGCGGCTACCTCAACGGCGCCCGGGCGATGGCCGGCATCCACGAGCGGCCGCTCAACCCGCTGCTCGAGCGGATCTCCCAGCCGGTCAAGGTGGTGAGCGGCGAGCGCGACGGGTTCTGCCCGCGGCGCGCCGCCGAGATCATGCTCGAGCACCTGCCGAACGCGAGCTTCGAGGAGCTGCCCGGGGTCGGGCACCTGCTGACCGACGAGGACCCCGGCGCGGTGACCGGCGTGCTCGCGGCCTGGACGGCGGAGGTGGCGCGGTGAGCGGCGGCGTCGCCCTGGTCACCGCCGGCGCCGGCGCCGGGATCGGCTCGGCGGTGGTCCGCCGGCTCGCCGCCGACGGCTGGGACGTCGTCGTCTCCGACGCCCACGAGCGCCGCTGCGGCGAGCTCGCCGAGCAGCTGGGGGAGGAGCACGGTCGCGAGTTCCTCGCCGTGCCGCTCGACGTCACCGACTTCGAGGCGGTCGCCGCGGCGGTCGAGCGGATCGTCGCCGAGCGCGGCTCGATCGACGCCCTCGTCAACAACGCCGGCTGGAACGCGATCGCCCCGATCGCCGAGATGGACCCCGCCGACTGGCGCAAATGCATCGACGTCGACCTCACCGGGACCTTCAACTGCCTGCGCCAGGTGCTGCCGAGGATGATCGAGCAGCGCCGCGGCGCGATCGTGAACATGGCCTCGATCGCCGCCTGGGAGATGACCGAGGAGCACGGCGGCGCCTACTCGGCGGCCAAGGCCGGCGTGATCGCCCTCACCCGGGTCGCCGCCGCCGAGGTCGGCCGCGACGGGGTCCGCGTCAACGCGATCGCCCCCGGCCTGATCTACAACGACTTCCTGCGCAAGATCTACCCGGACGAGTTCTTCGACTCCTACGCCGAGCGACGCTCGCGGGTCGGACGGGTCGGCAGCCCCGAGGACGTCGCGGCGCTGACCGCCTTCCTGCTCGGCGACGAGGCCGGCTACATCACCGGCGAGGTCTACGGCATCAGCGGCGGGGTGGCCCCCCTTGCCTGAGGCCAGCCCGCTCTTCTGGCCGGTCGCCGAGCTGATCGACGCGTTCAGGCGCGGCGCCCTCTCGCCGGTCGAGGTCTGCGAGGAAGCCCTGGCCCGGATCGAGGCGATCGACGGCCGGCTGCGCGCCTTCGTCACCCGCACCCCGGAGCTGGCGCTAGAGCAGGCGCGGGCCGCCGAGGAGCGCTACCGCGCCGGCGAGCTCGAGCCGCTGCTCGGCGTCACCGTCGCGGTCAAGGACCTCTTCGACGTCGCCGGGGTCGCGACCAGCCTCGGCTCGGTCATCTACCGCGAGGAGGTCGCCGCCGCCGACTCGCCGGTGGTCGCCCGCCTGCGCGAGGGGGGCGGCGTCTTCCTCGGCAAGTCGAACACGGCGGAGTTCGGGCAGTCGGCGACGACCGAGAACCTGCTCGGGCTCGGTTGCGCCAACCCCTGGGACCCGCGGCGGACCGCCGGCGGCTCGAGCGGCGGCTCCGCCGCCGCGGTCGCCGCCGGCCTCGCCTCGGTTTCGCTCGGGTCCGACGGCGGCGGCTCGGTGCGAATCCCGGCCGCCTTCACCGGTCTCTTCGGGATCAAGCCCACGGTCGGACGGGTCGCCGACGACTCCCCGTTCCGGGCGATGACCGAGTTCGCCTGCCCGGGCCCGATCGTCCGCCGGGTGGCCGACGCCCGGCCCTTCATGGAGCTGCTGCTCGGCGGCGGCTTCGAGCGCCGGCCGGCGCCGCGGCTGCGGATCGGCTGGTGCCCGGCGCCGCAGGGGCGGCCGGTGGAACCGGAGGTCGCCGAGGCGACCGCGCGGGCCAGCCGCCTGCTGGCGGAGCTGGGCCACGAGGTGAGCGAGATCGAGCTGCCGCTGGCGGGCTGGGACGAGGCCTTCGGCCCGCTCGTCCTCGCCGACGAGGCGAGCCAGCGCGGCCACCTGCTCGACGGCCACGCCGACGAGCTGACCGGCTACGCGCGACGCAGCATCGAGGCGGCGGCGCGGATCACCGACGCCGACCTGACCCGCGCCCGCCACCACCTGGTCGAGTTGCGGGCCGAGGTCGAGGGGCTGCTCTCCGGCTACGACCTGCTGCTGACTCCGACCACCGCCGCCCGCGCCTTCCCGATCGGCCGCCGTCCGCGGACGATCGACGGCCGCGCGGTCGACTCGCTCTGGGGCCCGTTTCCCTTCACGGCGCCGTTCAACGTCGCCGGCACTCCGGCCGCCAGCGTCCCCTGCGCCCTCGTCGACGGGCTGCCGATCGGCGTCCAGCTGATCGCCCGCCACGGCGAGGAGCGGTTGCTGCTCGACGTCTGCGAGCAGCTGGAGGAAGCGGTCGAGTTCCCGATCGGGCAGATGGCTGAGCGCTGGGACGCCGGAATGCCGCCGCCGCGCGAGGCCGGCGAGGTGACGGTCGAGCGCGACGGCACCGTCGCGGTGGTGCGGATCGCCCGCGCCGCCAAGCGCGGCGCCTTCTCGGTCGAGCTGCTGGGGCGGCTCGCCGAGGCCCTCGCCTCCGAAGCTGTGAGCGGCGCCAGCGCCGCGGTGCTGACCGGCGAAGCCGACGTCTTCAGCGCCGGCGTCGACCTCGCGGAGGTCGGCAACGGGATGGAGCAGGACCTCGCGGTCGACGAGGCGGTCGCCGCCGTCGCGCGGGCGATCCGCGAGGCGCCGGTGCCGGTGCTCGGGGCGATCGAGGGGCCCTGCATGGGCGCGGCGGTCGAGCTGGCGGTCGCCTGCGACGTCCTCGTCGCCGGCAGCGGCAGCAGCTTCGCCCTGCCCGCCACCAAGCTCGGCATCCTCTATCGGCCCGAGGCACTGCGGGAGCTGGTCGCACGGCTCGGCTACCAGACGGTCGCGAGGCTGGTCCTGATCGGCGAGCGGATCGGCGCCGCCGACGCCGAGCGGGCCGGGATCGCGGCCGCCGTGGTCGCCGAGGGCGACGCCCTCGGCGCGGCGCTGGCGATGGCGCGCTCGACCGCCGGGGCGCGGCGGGCGGCGACGGCTGCCACCAAGGCGGTGCTGGCCGGTGCCTGCGGCGAGGGGAGCGAGCCGGCCGACGAGGAGGCGATCCGGCGGCTGCTGCTGGAGGAGCGCGCTCGGCGCGCGGACCACCCCCTGGGGCGCCAGCCGGCGCCGGAGCGGAGCTAGACGCAGCGGTGGCGGCGGCGACGATCCCGGCCGGGATGTTCCTCGACGGCGCCTGGACGGCGGCGGCCGACGGCCGCACCCGCGAGGCCAGCAGCCCGAGCACCGGCGAGGCGATCGGCGAGGTCGCCGAGGGCGGACGAGAGGACGCCCGCCGCGGCGTCGAGGCCGCCGCCGCCGCGTTCCCAGCCTGGTCGCGGCTCTCGGCCTTCGAGCGGGCGGGGGCGCTCGAGCGGGTCGCCGCGGCCTGCGAGCGGCGGCGCGAGGAGCTCGCCCAGGCGCTCACCCTCGACCAGGGCAAGCCGCTCCACAGCGAGGCCTACGTCGAGGTCGACGAACTGATCGAGATGTGGCGCGAAGCCGGCCAGGACGCGGTCCGGCTCGGCGGCTCGGTCCCCCAGAGCCGCTCCGCCGAGCACCGCATCCTGCTGCTGCGCCGGGCGCTCGGACCGGTCGCCGTGGTGACGCCCTGGAACTGGCCGTACACGATGGCCGCCGAGATCGTCGCCCCGGCGCTGGCCTGCGGCAACACCGTCGTCTGGACCCCGGCGCCGAGCACCGCCGCCTGCAGCGCCGTGCTCGCCTCCTGCGTCGCCGAGGCGGAGCTGCCGCCCGGCGCCTTCAACTTCGTCCTCGGCCCCGGCCCCGAGGTCGGCGACGAGATCGTCGGCCACCCGGCGGTCGCCGCGGTCGGCTTCGTCGGCTCGACCGCGACCGGCCTGCATGTCGCCCGGCGGGCCGCGGGCAAGGCGCAGATCCTCGAGATGGGCGGCAACGGCCCGCTCGTCGTGCTCGCCGACGCCGATCTCGAGGCGGCGGCCGCGGCGGCGGTCGACGGCGCCTTCTACTGCGCCGGCCAGAGCTGCACGGCGGCCGAGCGGATCCTCGTCCAGGCGCCCGTCCACGACGAGTTCGTCGCCCTGCTGGCGGCGCGGATCGACGCCGAGGTGCGGCTCGGAGACCCCTTCGCGAAGGGCACCACGATGGGGCCGTTGAACAACGCCGGCGTCGCCGAGAAGATGGCGCTCCACGTCGGCGACGCGATCGAGCGGGGAGCCACGGTGGTCCGCGGCGGTGGCGTCCAGGAGGGCGCGCCGACCCGCTTCTACTGGCAGCCGACGCTGCTCACCGAGGTCGCCGGCGACTCGCTGGCGGCGCGCGAGGAGACCTTCGGGCCGATCGCCCCGGTGCTGCGCTTCGCGACCTTCGAGGAGGCGCTCGAGACCGCCAACGCCACCGAGTTCGGCCTCACCGCCTCGATCTTCACCGGCGACCTCGATGCCGGCCTGCGCTTCGCCGAGGCAGCCCGCTTCGGCCTCGTCAACGTCAACGAGTCGACCAACTACTTCGAGGGCCACGTCCCCTTCGGCGGCCGCGCCGGCACCGCCAGCGGGGTCGGCCGGGTCGGCGGCGCCGCCGTGATCGAGGCGCTGACGGAGACCCAGACCGTGACCCTGCGGGCCTCAGTCCGGTGAGCGATCCGCAGCCGCCACAGCCGCCCCTCGAGGAGGCCGAGCGCGAGCGGATCGCGGCGCTCGCAGCCGTCGTCATCCCCGGCGGCAGCGGCATGCCGAGCGCCGCCGAGGCCGAGGCGAGCGGGGCGGCGCTCGACCTCGTCCTCGCCGCCCGCCCCGACCTGCTGCCGGAGCTGAGGCGGGCCGCGGCCCTGCCCGGCGAGCCGGCCGCCGCCCTCGCGCAGCTCGAGCGCAGCGACCCCGAGGCGCTCGAGGGGCTCGCCCTCGCCCTCTCCTGCGCCTACGTCCAGAGCGACCCGGTCCGCGACAGCCTCGGCTACCCGGGTCAGGTCCCGGTCCCGCCGCCGGCCGCGCCCGACCCGCTCGACGAGCTGCTGGCGCCGGTCCGTGCCCGCGGCCCCCGCTACGTCCCGACGCCGCCGCCGGCCGGATGAGAAGCGGCGGGGAAGAGCGCGAGGCCGACGTCCTCGTCGTCGGCGCCGGCGCCTCCGGCGGCGTCGTCGCCAAGCGGCTCGCCGAGGCGGGGATCGCGGTCACCTGCCTCGAGCAGGGCGACTGGGTCGACCCCTCCGAGTTCCCGGGCGAGCGGCGCGAGTTCGACGCGCTGATCACCGCTCGCTGGCACCCCGACCCGAACCGGCGCGGCGCCGCGGCCGATTACCCGGTCGACGTCAGCGCCTCCGACGTGCCGCCGACGATGTTCAACGCGGTCGGCGGCAGCACCCTGCTCTACAACGGCTCCTGGCCGCGGATGCTGCCCTCCGACTTCCGGGTCCGCACGCTCGACGGGGTGGCCGACGACTGGCCGATCGCCTACGAGGACCTCGCCCCCTACTACGCGCAGGTCGAGCGCGACTTCGCCGTCTCGGGCCTGGCCGGCGATCCGTCCTACCCGAGCCACGAGGACTTCCCCCTGCCGCCGCTGCCGCTCGGCCGGTTCGGCGAGGTGGCGGCGCGCGGGATGAACGCGCGCGGCTGGCACTGGTGGCCGCACCCGACCGCGATCGCCTCCCGCGCCCACGGGCATCTGGCCGGCTGCGTGCGGCTCGGCACCTGCATGTCCGGCTGCCCGCGGCGGGCCAAGGCGACCACCGACCTGACCCACTGGCCCGACGCGATCGCCGCCGGCGCCGAGCTCGTCACCGGCGCCCGGGTGACGGAGATCCTGCTCGACCGGCGCGGTCGCGCCGCCGGCGCCGTCTACGTCGACCGCGACGGGGTCGAGCGCCGCCGCCGGGCGCGCGTCGTCGTCCTCGCCGCCAACGGCGTCGGCACCGCGCGGCTGCTCCTGCTCTCGGCCTCGGGGGCCCACCCGGACGGCCTCGCCAACTCCTCGGGCCTGGTCGGCAGGCGGCTGATGATGCACCCGCCGACCAGCGTCGTCGGCGTCTACGAGGAGGAGCTCTCCTCCTGGATCGGGCCCGCCGGCCCACCGGTGATCTCGCTCGAGTTCGCCGAGTCCGACGAGTCGCGCGGCTTCCCGCGCGGCGCCAAGTGGGACGCCTTCCCGGTCGCCGGCCTCCACACCCACATCGAGCGGCTGGCGGGGCTGCCGTTCGAGGAGCGCTATGGCCCCGCCTACCACCACCAGCTGCGGCGGCTGATCGGCCACGCCTTCGACTGGGACATCCTGGTCGAGGACCTGCCGCTCGAGTCGAACCGGGTGGTGCTCAGCGACACCGTCCGCGACGGCGACGGGATCCCGGCGCCCCGGGTCGAGTATCGGCTCTCGCCCGAGACCCGGGCCAACCTCGACTTCCAGGTCGCCCGGGCGACCGAGGCCCACGAAGCGGCGGGGGCGAGCGAGACCTTCGTCTCCGACTGGTACCCGACGCAGGGCTGGCACCTGCTCGGCACCGCGCGCTGCGGCGAGGACCCGGCCCAGTCGGTGGTCGACGGCCACGGCGAGGCCCACGACGTGGCCAACCTCTTCGTCGTCGACGGCAGCGTCTTCGTCACCTCCAGCGCGATGAACCCGACCCCCTCCATCTGCGCTTTCGCCCTTCGGGCCGCCGACCGCATCATCTTGCGTGCTCAGGGAAATTAACCCGCGGTTTTGCGGATTCCTTAAAAATCTGCTCATGCCTTGCGTTATCCGCAAGATCGAAGTAGAGTCGTGACCCAACGGAACTGGACTTGAAACCACCATCAGGAGCCGCCATGCCGACCGAGACGCCAGCCAGCCAGTCCCCCGTCCAGGACGTCGTCGAGACCGCCTGGAACCTGCCGCCCTCCTGGTACACCTCGGACGAGGTCTTCGAGCTGGAGAAGGAGGCGATCTTCCGCGACGCCTGGCACCTGGTCGGCCGCACCGAACAGATCCCGAATGGCGGCGACCGCTTCGCGGTCGAGTTGCTGGACGAGCACATCCTGGTCGTGCGGGGCCGCGACGAGGTCGTCCGCGCCTTCGCCAACGTCTGCCGTCACCGCAGCCACATGGTCGACGTCGAATGCAAATCGGCGGCGGTGATCCGCTGCCCGTACCACGGCTGGGCCTACGACCTGGACGGCCAGTGCCGCAAGGCCAAGGGCATGGACGGGGCCGAGAGCTTCGACCCCAAGGACTTCAAGCTGCACGAGTTCGAGTGCGAGGTGCTCGGCCCCTGGGTCTTCGTCTCGCTCGGCGACCCGCCTCCCTTCGAGGACGTCTTCGGCCCGGTGATCGAGTACGCGAGCGAGCGGCACCTCGCCGCCGGCCTCGAGTACCGCGGCGGCCGTGACTGGGCGGACGCCCCGATCAACTGGAAGTCGTTCATCGACAACTTCGACGAGTCCTACCACCTGCCCTACATCCACGCGTACACCCTCGAGCAGGTGATCGACTGGCAGGACGAGTGGAAAAACGAGTGGGGGATCGGCTACTACGGCAAGGAGCCCTACCCGCGCGGCCCCGGCGCCCGGATGGCCGGCGCGATCGGCGGCGTCAGCGACTTCCGCCGCGTCAAGCCGGCGATCCAGACGTTGGAAGAGAAGGACCAGGAGGGCTACACGCTGTTCTGGTGCTGGCCCTTCACGATCTTCTTCTTCATGCCCGACGGGATCATCACGATCAACCTCGTGCCGCGCGGGCCGCAGACGCTCAGCGACACCTGGCAGTGGTGGATGCCGGCCGCCGACAGCCCGAAGGAGAAAGTCCTCCAGGGGCTGCTGATGCACTTCGGCCACATCATCAACGAAGAGGACACCGAGGCGATGGCGCACGTCCAGCGCGGCCTCAACTCCAGCCACGCCGAAGCCGGGCGCTACGCCCCCGAACTCGAGGACACGCTCTACCATGCCCACTCGCTGGTCCGCCGCTACCTGCAGCCGCTGCTCGGCGAAGACCTGCCGCCGGTCGCGTCGCGGATCAACGGCAACGGCAACGGCCATCACCCCAACGGGAACGGGGCGATGGCGAACGGCGCCGGCAACGGGGCGGCCTCGTGAGCGGCGAGCTGTTCGAGTCGCGCCAGTCGCTGAGCGAGGAGCTGCTGCCGGCGCTGCGGGCCTTCCTCGCCTCGCCTGCCGCCGAGCAGGCGCAGGCGGCGCTCCGCGAGCAGGCGCCGGGGACCGTGGTGGCGATGCGGGTCTCCGAGCCCGAGCTCGACGTCTGGGTCGACTTCGACGCGCTCGAGGCGGGGGAGGCGGTCCGCGACGACGCCGTTGCGACCGTCGAGATCGACGCCGACACCCTGCACTTCCTCGGCATGGACGAGCTCTCGCCGACCCAGATCGCGCGGGCGACCGAGGAGCGCTGGATCAACGCCGGCGGCAACTTCGCGGCGCTGCTCGTCCTGCTCGACTCGCTCGAGCCGCTCGGCGCGGCCTGGCGCGAGACGCTCGCCGACCACGGCCGCGAGGACCTGCTCGGCGCCGAGGCCCCCGAGCCGACCGCGATCTACTCGATCGACGAGACCAAAGTCCGCTACGGGTACGTGCCGGAATACGCCAAGGGATCGCGTCGCCCGCCCGCCCAGGTCACCCGCCGGCCCGAGTAGCGGGGCGGACGCTAGCCTTCGCGCCAAGCGAGCGGAGGGAGTGGCGGTGACGCTGGAGGAACTCGACGATCTCGACCGGTCGATCATCAGCCAGCTCCAGGAGGACGGCCGCCGGCCGTTCCGGGTGATCGCCGAGCAGCTCGGGGTCCCCGAAGGGACCGTGCGGTTCCGGGTCCGGCGGCTCCAGGAGCAGGGGCTGATGCGGATCCTCGCCTTCGTCGACCCGCTGCGCTTCGGCTACCAGGTCAGCGCCTCGGTGATGCTCTACGCCGAGCCGGGCCGCCACGACGAGGCGGTCGAGGAGCTCGCCGGCTGGCCCGAGGTGGTCTACCTCAGCTCCTGCACCGGGCGCGCCAACATCTACGCCCACGTCGTCTGCGGCAGCCGCACCGAGCTGCTGACGATCCTCACCGAGCGGCTCGCCGGGCTGCCCGAGGTGCGGGTGGTCGAAACGATCACCGAGCTCGACATCCACAAGGCGCGCTACGTCTACGGGCCGCGTCCCGCCGGCGGCGCCGACTGAGGCGGAATCGCCCCGCCAGCGAGGGACCAAAACAAAAAAAGCGACATCGCTCTCTTGACAGGGCGGGCCATCTGGTCAAAGATGCCCCATGGTCGGAGAGCCATCCCCCCGAAGCGCACGGCCAGCCGGGTGAGCGCCCAGGCCACCCCCACCGGCGTCGAGGGACTCGTCGGCCACTCGATCGGCTCCTCGGTTGCCGTCTACGAGGAGCGCGATGCGATCCTCTATGCGCTGGCGCTGGGCGCGGCCGCCGGGAACACCGATCTGGTCTACGAGCGGCGGTTGCGGGTTCTCCCCACCTACGCGCTGGCGCTCGGGCTCTGGGCGGTCGAGGCGGTCGGCGCCCTCGGCGCCTATGACCCGGTCAAGACCCTGCACGTCGGGCAGCGGCTCGCGGTGCACGGCGAGCTGCCACGGCGGGGCGGCATCGAGATGACCGCCGCGGTCGAGGCGGTGTGGGACAAGGGCTCGGCGGCGCTGGTTGAGATCGCGGTCGCCTCCGAGCTCTTCGACGCCGTCTACGGCATCTGGGTCCCCGGCGCCGGCGGCTTCGGCGGCGAGCGCGGGCCCTCCTCGCGAACCTCGCAGGAGACGGCCGCACCGGACCTGCGGATCGAGCTCGAGACGGCGCCCGAGCAGGCGGCCCTCTACCGGCTGACCGGCGACCTGCACCCGCTCCACATCGACCCCGAGGTGGCAGCGGCGGCGGGCTTCCCACGGCCGATCCTGCACGGCCTCTGCGCGCTCGGAGCCTGCACCCTGTCGCTGGCCGCTGCCGCCGGCGCCGACCCGGTCTCGCTGCGGCAGCTCTCGGCCCGCTTCGCAGCCCCCGTCTTTCCGGGGCAAACGCTCTCGATCGAGGCCTGGCGCGAGGAGGGGGACGGCCCCGCGCTGCGCTTCGGGGCCACGGCCGGGGAGGACGCGGTGCTCAGCGGCGGTCGGCTCGGGTTCGCGCGGAGAGGGGGAGAGGCGTGAGCTCAGGCCCTCGCGGCGGCGCCCATGGTGCCGGCGTACCACGCGTTGGTGACCACCTCGACCGCTTCGTCGACGGAGACCGGCGTGTCGCGCATCTCGGCGTGGGCGAGCCAGACGTAGCAGCACTGCTCGACCATGCAGGCCATCGCTTCGGAGACCAGCTCGACCTTGGTTCCGTCGATCGCGTAGATCCCCTCGGCCCGCAGGGCGGTGGCGAAGCGGCTGACGTGGCGCTGGCGCATGTTCCACCAGATCTCGCGGAACCGCGAGTCGACGCCGGCCGCCTCGATGAAGGCGCGCATCACGTCGCGGTTCTCGAAGTAGTGCTGGATGTAGCCGCGGTTGGCGTCGAGGAGCGCGCCGCGCGGGTCCTCCGCGAAGGAGGCGTCGGTCGTGCCGCTGGCCCGGTAGAGCTCCTCGTGGAGGTCCTCGATCAGGGCCGCGAAGACGTCGGTCTTGTCGGTGAAGTAGCGGTAGAGGCCGCCGGTCGAGAGCCCCGCGGCGGCGGCGATTTCGGTCATCCGGGCGTCGACGTAGCCGGCGCTGGCGAAGACCTGGCGCGCGCCCTCGAGGATCTTGGCCCGGGTCTGGAGCCCCTTCTTGGTGGTCGGTTTCGCGGTCACTACCTGAATCTATTTGTAAAAAGTCAAAAAATAAAGAGACGTCATCTTAGTTTCTACAAACTGACCGTATCACCCCGCGGCACCGAAGGCGCCTCGACGTGGCGGTCGACGACCAGCCCCAAGGAGCAGTCAACTCAATGAGAACGAAGCTCGCAGGTATTGCACTAGTCGTGCTGGCGGCAGCGGTTATCGCCGGTTGCGGCTCCTCAAGCGGCGAATCATCCGGCGGTGGTGGCGGTGGCGGCGGCGGTGGTGGTGGTGGTGACGAACTCAAGGTCACCTGGCTCTACACCGGCCCCAAGGACGACGGTGGCTTCAACACCTCCCAGGTGGCGATCATGGAAGCGATGGGCGAAGTGCCGGGGGTCGAAACCAACGGCATCTACAACATTCCCTACTCCCAGCAGGCCGCCTCGATCGTCAAACAGGCGATCGCCGGCGGCTCGAACGTGATCGTCGACACGCTGGGGCTGGCCGAAATCCTGACCGAAGTCTGCGAACAGGCGCCGGACGTCAACTGCTACGCGTCCGCCGACCCCTCGCCGGTGCCCGAGAACTCGGTCGCCTACTACCCCGAAGACTGGCAGCTCGGCTACATGGCCGGGATCGCCGCGGGCAAGACGACCAAATCGAACCAGGTGGGCATCATCGGCTCCTACGACGTGCCGCTGATCCGCGCCGGGGTCAACGCCTACGCGCTCGGCTGCCAGTCGGTCAACCCGGCCTGCAAGGTGCACGCCGTCTACCTGAACTCGTACTTCGATCCGACCAAGGACACGCAGGCGACGGAATCGCTGATCAACTCCGGCGTCGACGTGATCCGCAACTGGATGGACGATCCGAGCTTCTGCCAGGTCGCCGAACGACGGCACGTCTGGGCGGTCGCGAACTTCTACGACTTCCACGAGACGTGCCCCAACTCGATCGTCACCTCGACGCTCTGGGACATGACGAACTACTTCGTCGAACAGGCCGAAGTGATCAAGGAAGGAAAATTCGAAACGACCGGCGACAAGAGCCACTTCGTCGCGATCTCGCCTGACGAAGGCGAGCCGCGGCTCGGCGAATTCGGGGACTTCGTCTCGCCCGAGCTGAAAGCCGAACTCGAAAAGGTCCAGAAGGAAATGGCCGAAGGCAAGGAATTCATCGTCGGCCCGATCGAAGACACCAGCGGCAAGCAGCGGCTGGCGCCGGGGAAGACCTTCGAAAAACAGGAATTCCTCTCCGTCTTCGACTGGTACGTCAAGGGTGTGACGGCGTCCGAATGACGCAGAACCTGGACGCCCACGCAACTCAGACCGCCGGGACGGCCGCCGCCGTCCCGGCGGTCACCCTGACGGGCATCCGCAAGCAGTTCGGCGAGGTGCTCGCCGTCGACGACGTCTCGCTCTCGCTGCAGCCGGGCGAGGTCCATGCGGTGCTCGGCGAGAACGGCGCCGGCAAGTCGACGCTGATGAACATCATGGGCGGCTTCCTGGCGCCGGACGCCGGCGGGATCGAGGTCGACGGCGTCCCGGTCACCTTCAAAACGCCGCGCGACGCGCTCGGCGCCCGGATCGGGATGGTCCACCAGCACTTCCGCCTGGTCGAGGAATTCACCGTCGCCGAGAACCTGGCGATCGGGCTGGAGACCGTCGACAGCGCCAGCCGCCGCGACCTCGAGCGGCATGCCGCCGAGCTGAGCGAGCGCTTCGGCTTCCCGATCGATCCCTCGAAGCGGCTCTGGGAGCTCTCGGTCGGCGAGAAACAGCGGGTCGAGATCCTCCGCACGCTCGGTCAGGGAGCGAAGGTGATGGTGCTCGACGAGCCGACCTCGGTGCTGACCGCCGCCGAGAGCGACGTGCTGCTGGCGACGATGCGCCGGATGGCCGCCGAGGGCAACACGATCGTCTTCATCTCCCACAAGCTGAACGAGGTGATGGCGGTCGCCGACGCGATCACCGTGATGCGCAAAGGCCGCGTCGTCGGCCGGCTGGAGAAATCCGAAGCCGCCGTCTCGAAGCTGGCGCAGCTGACGATCGGCGACGAGACGACGCAGAGCGACGTCGAGGTCTCGCGCCCGGCCGGCGCCGGGGTCGGCGAGCCGGTGCTGTCGGTCGAGGGGGTCTCGGCCTGCGACGCCTGGGGGACCCCGACCCTCCACGACGTCTCCTTCGAGCTGCGGGCCGGCGAAATCCTCGGCGTCGCCGGCGTCGCCGGCAACGGCCAGGCCCAGCTCGAGGAAGTGCTGACCGGGATGCGCGCGCCGACCGCCGGGACGATCCGGGTCGACGGCACCCCGATGGAGGGCAAGTCGGTGCGGCGCTTCATCGACGCTGGGGTCCGCTACATCCCGGAGGACCGGCGCGGCACCGGTCTCGCCCCGGAGGAGCCGATCTGGCGCAACGCGATCCTCAAGTGCTACCGGCAGGAGCCGGTCTCGCGCGGCTTCCTGATGCGCAAGCGCGCGGCGATGAAGATCGCCTCCGAGCTGGCCGAAAAGGTCAACCTCTCGACCCGGCAGATGAACACCCCGGCCGCCCACCTCTCGGGCGGCAACGCCCAGAAGCTGCTCGCCGGCCGCGAGCTCGAGGGCGACCCGCGCTACGTGGTCGCGGTCAACCCCAGCCAGGGGCTCGACGTCGGCGCCGTCGCGGCGATGTGGCGGCAGCTGGTCGAGGCGCGCGACCGCGGCATCGGCGTGCTGCTGATCTCGGCCGACCTCGACGAGGTCCTCCACCTCTCCGACCGGGTGCTCGTCCAGTACGAGGGCCGCTTCGTCGGCGAGGCGCCGCGCGAGCAGGCCGACCGGCAGAAGATCGGAGTGCTGATGGGAGGGGGTGCCCATGGGAGCTAGAGCGAGCGGCCATCGGCTCTTCGCCAACTGGCGGATCGAGCGCCGGCCGGAACCGAAGCGGATCGGCGTCTACCGGCTCGCCGCGATGGCCCTCGGCCTGGCGCTGGCGCTATTCCTGGCGCCGATCATCTCCGGCGCCGACCCGGCCGATTTCTACGAAACCGCCTGGCAGGGCACGCTCGGCACGCCGCTCGGCTTCGGCAACTTCCTCTCGGTCGCCACGCCGCTGATCATCGCCGGCCTCGCCGCCGCGGTGCCGCTGCGGCTCGGGCTCTGGAACATCGGCATCGACGGGCAGATCCTGATCGGCGCCTGGTGCGCGACGGCGGTCGCCTACACGTTCGAATCGATGCCGGGCGAGCTGCTGATCCCGATCCTCTTCATCGCCGGGATGGTCGGCGGCGCGCTGTGGATCCTGATCCCCGCGCTGGCCCGGGTGATGCTCGGCGTCAACGAGATCCTCACCACCTTCCTGCTCAACTTCGTCGCCAATGCCTGGCTGATCTACTGGGTCACCAATTCCTGGCTCGACGTCAACTCGGGCGGCGGCGGCATCCGCGCCAAACCGGTGCCCGAGCAGGCGGAGCTCTCGCTCCTCGACGTCAACGGGACCTTCATCCACTGGGGCGTGATCGTCGCCCTCGTCCTGCCCTTCCTGATCTGGGCCTTCCTGCGCTTCAGCCGCGGCGGCTTCGAGCTGACGATCACCGGCTCCGGCGGCCGGGTCGGGACCTTCTCCGGGATCAACGTGCGGCGCAAGCAGATCGGCGTGATGCTCGCCGGCGGCGCCCTCGCCGGGCTTGCCGGGACGATCGACATGCTCGGCACGATCCACCAGTACGGCGAAGGGCTGACCAACAACCGCGGCTTCGCCGCCGTGGTGATCGCCGTGCTCGCCGGCTCCTCGCCGCTCGGGGTGCTGCTGATCGGCCTCGTCTACGCGCTGCTGCTCTCCGGCTCCGACGCGGTCTCGGTGATCGGCGTCTCCAACGAGCTCGTCTACTGCCTGATCGGAATCACCCTCCTCGCCGCCGCGGTCGGGGAGGCGCTGGGTCGGCTGCGGATCGTCCACACCCGAACCGTCGCGGCGGGGGATTCGCCGCCCGAGTCCGAGCCCCAGGAGGTTCCCGCCTGATGGACCACGGAATCATCGTCTCCTCGATCGCCACGGCGATGGCCTTCAGCGCCGCGGTGATGATCGCCGCGACCGGGGAGCTCCTGGTCGAGAAGACCGGCGTCTACAACATCGGCCTCGAAGGCGTGATGCTGATCGCCGCCCTGTTCGGATTCCTCGCCGCCAACAGCGCCGACTCCTGGCTCGTCGGCCTCCTGATCGGCGCCGTCTCCGGCTGCGCCGCGGCGCTCGTCTTCGGCGTCATCACCGTCGTCCTGCGGGCCGACATGGTCGTCGTCGGAATCGGGCTGATCCTCCTCGCCCTGGGGATAACCGGCGAAGTCGGGGCTAGCCACGTGCGCGAAGCCGTCACCTCGCCGATCCCGGTCTGGCACATCCCCGGCCTTTCCTCGATCCCCGGCGTCGGCCCGGCGCTGTTCGAGCAGGCGATCACCACCTACGTCGCATTCCTGCTGCCGATCGCCGCCCTGCTGCTGCTGAACCGGACCAAGCACGGGCTCAACATCAGGGCGATCGGCGAGAACCCGAGCGCCGCCGACGCGGCCGGCATCCCGGTGATCGGCTGGCGGCTCTTCTACGTCGGGGTCGGCGGTGTCCTCGCCGGCATCGGCGGCGCCGTCCTCGTCCTCAGCGTGATCGGCAGCTGGGTCTCCAACGTCACCGCCGGGCAGGGCTGGATCGCCTTCGCGATCGTCTTCTTCGCCGGCTGGCGGCCGCTCTGGGTGATCGCCGGCGCCGTCCTCTTCGGAGTTCTGTCGACGCTCGGCAACGTCGGCCAGGCCGAAGGCTGGAGCATCCCCAACGAGGTCTTCACCGCGCTCCCCTACATCGGCACCGTCGCCGTGACGATCGCCCGGGCCTGGGTCCGGCGCCGCCAGGGCGGCGGGCTCGGCTGGCCGGCGGCGCTGGGTCTTCCCTTCTACCGAGGTTGAGGATGAGCTCCGCCTACGTGGTGCAGCCAGGCAGTTTCGACCCGGCCGAGCTCGACTCGCTGAAGGCCGAGGTCGCCGCCTACGTCGCCGGGGAAGGGCAGCGCTGGACGGATCTGATCGAGCAGACGCGGAAGGTCCCGCCCGAGCTGCGCGAGGATCTGCGCCAGCGCGGTTACCTCTCGCTGGCGGCGCCGACCGAGTACGGCGGCCGCGGCGTCCCCTTCGTCCAGTTCCTCGAGCTGCTCGAAGAGCTGTCCACCTCGCACGCCTCGCTGCGGATGATCGTCCACGTCGCCAACGGCGTCTGGCGGGCGGTCGACCAGCACGCCAGCGAGGAGCAGCGCGAGCGCTTCGTCAAGCCCGCCGCCAGCGGCGACCTCACCGTCTCCTTCACCCTGACCGAGCCGACCCAGGGCGAGGGTTCCTACCCCTACTGCACGGTCGAGCGCGAGGGGGACACCTACTATCTCTCCGGCGAGAAGCACCTGATCACCTTCGGCCTCACCTGCGACCGCTGGCTGCTCTTCGCCCGGGTCGCCGGCAGCTCGGGCCGGGACGGGACGGTGGCGCTGCTGGTCGACCGCAACGTCGAGAACGCGACGGCCGTCGACATGGGCGAGTCGATGGGGGTGCGGGGCACCGACCACGCCCACATCACCTTCGACCGCTCGCCGGTCCCGGTCGCCGACCGGCTCGGCGAGGAGGGCCAGGGACTCGACGTCGCCTTCGGCGGCTTCCTCACCCCGAGCCGGATCGCGGTCGCGATGACCTGCGTCGGGCTCGCCCGGCGCGCCCAGGAGCTGGCGATCGAGCACGCCCAGCGTCGCGCCACCTTCGGCAAGCCGCTCTCCTCGCGGCAGGCGATCGCCTTTCCGCTCGGCGACAACGCGGCCGAGATCGAAGCGGCGCGTCAGCTCGTCCTCCATGCCGCGCGGCGCTGGGAGGCCGGGGCCGAGGACGCGCCGACGCTCTCCTCGATGGCCAAGCTGATCGCGGTCGAGATGCTCGGCCGGGTCACCGACCGCGCCCTGCAGGCGCACGGCGGGGTCGGCTTCTGGGCCTCGAGGGAAATCGAGCGGGTCTACCGCGACGCTCGTGCCCAGCGCTTCGAGGAGGGGACCAACGAGGTACAGCGAGCGGTGATCTCCCGCTCGCTCTTCGCCGGCTGAGGCGGGGCCGCCGGGCGGCGCCCCGGGACTGTGAGAGGATCGGGCGGACCGTGGCCTCCAGAGGCGAGCAGGCGGAGTCACCGGGGACCGTCCTCTGGCTCGAAGAGGCGATGGCGGCCGAGGCCGTCGCCGAGCAGCCGCCGCTGAGCGCGAGCGTCGAGGCCGACGTCTGCGTCGTCGGCGGTGGCTACACCGGCCTCTGGGCGGCGATCGAGCTGCTCGAAGCGGATCCGCAGCTGCGCGTCGTCCTGCTCGAGCGGGAGAGCTGCGGGTTCGGCGCCAGCGGCCGCAACGGCGGCTGGGTGACCGGCTGGTTCGACGAGCTCGACGCGCTGGTCGAGCGGTTCGGCCCGGAGCAGGGCCTGCGGCTGGCCGAGCGCTCGAGCGCGGCGATCGCCCGGATCGGCCGGTTCGCCGCCGAGCACGGGATCGATTGCGACTTCCGCCAGCGGGGGGCGCTGTGGACGGCGATGGCGCCGGCCCAGCTGGCGGCCTTCGGCGCGGCCCGGCAGGCGGTCGCGGCGAGCGGTCGCCCGCAGATGCTCGAGGAGCTGGGCGCCGAGGAGGTGCGGCGGCGCACCGGCTCGCCGTTGCCGCTCGCCGCCGTCCGCCACACCGACGCGGCCGTGGTCCAGCCGGCCAAGCTGGTCCGCGGGCTGCGCCGGGCGGCGCTGGCGATGGGAGCGAGGCTGTTCGAGGGGACGCCGATGATCGGCCTCGAGCTGGGCCCGCCGGTCAGGGTCGTGGCGCCCGCCGGAGCGGTGCGGGCGGAGCGGGTGATCCTCGCCACCGGCGTCTACAGCGGCGGCTTCCGGGCGCTGCGCCGCGCTTTCGTCCCGGTCGGCTCTCACCTGATCGCCACCGAGCCGATTCCCGAGCGCCTCGGCGGGCTGCCGTGGGCGAACGGCGAGCTGTTCGGCGACGCCCGGCTGATGGTCCACTACGCGCAGGTCAGCGCCGGCGGCCGGGTGGTCTTCGGCCGCGGCGGCGGCGCGATCGGCCCGGCCGGCCGGGTGCTGGCCCGCCACCACCGCGACCCGCGCGCCGTCGCCGAGGTGATCGCCGACTTCCGGCGCTGGTTCCCCGCGCTGGCCGACGTGCGGATCACCCACTCCTGGGGCGGCGCGGTCGACCGCGCCCCCGGCCACCTGCCCTTCGTCGGCGCGCTGGACCGCGAGGAGCGGGTGCTCTACGGCCTCGGCTACAGCGGCAACGGGGTCGGGCCGAGCGCCCTGGTCGGCCGGATCCTCGCCCTGCGGGCGCTCGGCAGCGACCACCCCGACGCCGCCTCGCCGCTCTGCTCGGGCCCGCCGGGCTACCTGCCGCCGGAGCCGCTGCGAACGCTCGGCGGGATCCTGGTCCGGGCCGCTGTAAAGCGGGCGGAGGAGGCCGAGGAGGCGGGGGAGCGGGCCGGCCCGGCGGGACGTCTGCGGCGCCTGGTCAGCGCCCAGACCCCAGCCTGGCTGGAGCCGCGCCGGCTGCGCCGCTAGATCGGTCACCCGGTTTTCACGGCCGCCTTTCACCGCATGGCTCTGCCCAGTCCGGCGAGGCGGTCCTGCCCTTGTCGAAGCGACAAAGCCGGCTTCCAGACTTTTCGAGCCTCACAATTGCGGAAAACGGGCGCGCCGAGACAATCGCCGCGATGAATCCGGGAAGCAACGATCCTGGGACCTCCGGGGACCCGCTGGTACTGAAAGGGAAGGTCCTGCCGCTAAGCGACTCCGGCGCGGCCGAGGTCGATTCGGTCGCGCTCGAGGACGGAAAGGTGGCCGCGGTCGGTCCGGGGGCGCCCGAGGGCGCCCGGGAGCTCGACTTCGGCGATCGCGTGGTGATGCCTGCCTTCGTCGACCCGCACGCCCACCTGGAGATCACCAGCGTCGCCCGTTACTCGATGGCGGACTGCCGCGCCCCGAGCCACAAGAACATCGCCGAGGCGCTCGAGGCGCTTGCCGAGAAGGCGCGGGAAACCGAGAAGGGCGAATGGGTGATGGGCGAGGCCAATCTCTTCTTCGACCAGAAGATCGAGGACAAACGGCTGCCGACCCGCGAGGAGCTCGACAGCGTCAGCACCGAGCACCCGATCATCCTCCGCGCCGGCGGCCACACCAGCGTGATCAACAGCCGCGCCCTCGAGCTGACCGACGTGACCAAGTACATCGGTCAGCAGGGGATGATGGGCGGCGCCGTCGTCCACATGGGCGACGACGGTCAGCCGACCGGCGTGATCTCCGAGCTCGACAAAGCGCTCGGGCTGCCGACCCTCGACCAGGCCCAACTGCAGGCCGCGATCGAAGAGGGGATCGAGAAGCTCTTCCTGCAGTACGGGGTGACCGCGGTCGGCGAGATCTCCGAGACCCCCCAGGGGCTGGGTATCCTCGATCGGCTGATCGGCTCCGGGGAGGCGCCGATCCGGCTCGCCGTCTACCTCTGGGCCCCCGGCACCTGCACGATCGAGGAGGCCTGCGAGTGGCCGCCCTTCGATAGCGCGGACATGCGCGTCGCCGGTCTCAAGCTCTTCGCCGACGGCGGCTACTCGGCGCGCAACGCGGCCGCCCGCACGCCGTACCTGAACCCGGACGGCTCCGAGGGCCACATGGGCAATATCAGCCTCAGCGTCGAGGAAATCGCCGATGCGATGCGCCGCACCGACGCCGCCGGGATCCAGCTCGCGGTCCACGGCAACGGCGAGCTCGCGCAGGACCAGATCTGCAACGGCATCCTCGCCTCCGGCGTCGAGAGCCCGCTGGTCCCGCGGATCGAGCACGCCGGCAACGTCCTCACCGAGTTCTCGGCGACCGAGCTCTGGAAACGCGCCGGGATCACCCCGATGCCGCAGCCGGTCTTCCTCTACAACTTCGGCGAAGGGCTCAGCACCTACCTCGGCCCCGTGGTCAACCAGGGGCGCTACCCGTTCCGCTCGTTGCTCGACGCCGGCTGGCGGATCTCCGGCAGCTCCGACTGCCACCTCGGCTGCGAGGAGCGTCAGACCAACCCGCTGTTCAGCATCTGGTGCTGCGTCGCCCGCCGCGGCTTCTGGGGCGAGGAGATCCAGCCCGAGCAGAGCATCTCGGTGACCGAGGCGTTGCGGATGCACACTCTGTACGCGGCCGAGGCGATCCGCCAGGAGGACGAGCGGGGCTCGCTCGAGACCGGCAAGCGGGGCGACGTGATCGTCCTCGACCGCGACCCGCGGACGGTGCCGACCGACGAGCTCCCGGACGTGAAAGTCGACTTTGTCTACGTAGACGGCAGGCAGGTGTACGCGCGCGACGGCGCCCGGCCTGCCGCAACCAAGGAGGTCATGGGATGAGTAAACGCCATGCGGAGATCGCGGGCGCGGGACTGTCGGGCCTGACGGCGGCGGCGGCCCTCGGCAAGGCCGGCTGGAGCGTCCGCGTGCATGAGCGCAACGAGGAACTCCGCGAGCTCGGCGCCGGGATCCTGGTTTGGGAGAACGGCATCTGGGCCCTGAAACAGGTCGGGGCCTTCGAGGACGCCACGCGCGGAACCGACTTCATCAACGACTGGGAGCTGCGCGACGAGCGCAACCGGACCCTGCAGCACGAGTGGATGCTTCCCGGAGTGCACGAGTCCTACGCGATCCTCCGGACTCAGCTGCACCAGGCGCTGGTCAAAGCGGCCGAACGGGCCGGAGCGGAGATCATCACCAGCTCGCCGGTGGCTTCGGCGACCACCGACGGCGAACTGACCCTCGCCTCGGGCGAGACCCTGAAGGCCGATCTCGTGGTCGGCGCCGACGGGATCAACTCGAAGGTCCGCGAGTCGGTCGGGCTGGCCGAGCGGGTCACCGACCTCGGCGACGGCTGCGGCCGCCACCTGATCGAGCGCAAGCCGACCGACATCAAGGACCAGATCATCGAGCGCTGGGACGGCGGTCGGCGGATCGGGATCGTCCCCTGCACCCAGGACAAGATCTACATCTACCTCTGCTGCCCGGCCACCGACAAGGTCGGGGTCGACCAGGAATCGGGCGACTTCTCGAGCTGGATCGAGAGCTTCCCCGAGTTCGAGCACTACATCAGCCGCATCCCGCCAGGCGGCCGCTGGGCGTCGTTCGGCGACGTCCGGGCCCGCAAATGGTCGGCCGGCAACGTCGCCCTGATCGGCGACGCGGTGCACTCGATGTCGCCGAACCTCGGCCAGGCGGCCTGCGTCGCGATGATGAACGCGGTCGTCCTCAGCCACCGGCTCGACGAATATCCGACGATCCCCACCGCCCTCGCGAAATGGGAAGAGACTGAGCGCGAGATCACCGACAGGACCCAGAAATACTCGCGCTTCTACGGCTGGATCGGCACCCACTGGCCGGACCGGGCGCTGCCCGTGCGGTCGGCGCTGATCTGGTCGCTGGCCCACTCGAAGCGGGCCCAGGCGCACATCAACGCCGCCGCGCGATACAAGCCAGACTTCGATCGCGGTGCGGGGAGCGCGGCGGTCGGGACCAGCAGTTGATCTCGTCAACGAAATCGGCGCCGACCACCGGTCGAGCCAAAAGGAGAAGTGAATGAGAAGCCACTATCACCGCTTGGCCTTCGTCATCGGGCTAGTCCTAGCGACGGCGCTGCTCTACGGATGCGGCGGCGGCGGAGACTCCAGCTCGTCCTCGAGCGGAGAAGAAGCCAGCTCGACGACGAGCACGGAGGCCCCCGCGGCAGAAGAAAGCACCGGCTCGGAAGTCCACGCGACGGTTCTCGACAAAGAGATCGAAGAATCCGAAACGAGCCTGGAAGCGCTTGACGTCAAACTCGGCGACAACACCGTCAGTTTCGCCAAAGACGAACCGCTGAAAGTCGCCTTCAACGGGTTCGGGAAGGGCTTCGACTACACGGTCCCCGAGTACGAGGCCGCCGAACAGGTCGGTCAGGAACTGGATCTCGACGTCACCTCGTTCGACCCGCGCGCCGATCCGTCGCTGCAGATCGAACAGATCCAGAGCGTGATCAACTCGGGGCAGTACAACGCCCTGGTCATCTACCCGCTGGCCAACGAACTCGAGTGCGACCTGCTGACCAAACAGGCCCCCGCCAAAGGCGTGGTCGTGGTTGCCTTCGGGTACCCGGCCTGTGAAGAGGACGCAGCGACCCCTGGCCTCTTGACGACGATCCCCGACACCCCCTCGCGCGAAACGTACACCGCGTGGGCTGAACGGATCGTCGAAGACCAGGAAAACGAAGGCAAGAAAGACGGCAAGGCGTTCCTCGTCACCGGTCCGAAAACCGACTGGAGCTCCGTGCTCGCCGCGGAAGTCCTGGAAGAAGTCCTCGGCGAAGGCGGCATCGAAGTCGAGCAGGTCATCGACACCGACTTCAGCCAGGCCGGTTCGCTGCCGAAAATCCAGGACGCGCTGCAGGCCAACCCGGATACGACGATCATCGTCGACCAGTTCCCCGAGGGAACGGCCGCAACGCTGACGGCGCTGAAAATCGCCGGCAAAACGGGCGAGATCGACGTCTACGGCTGGGGGGCCAACACGCCCTCGGTCAAAGGCATCGAAGACGGCTCGCTGAAAATGTCGGTGCCCTACTACCCCTACACCAATGTGAAAACGGCGCTGCAGGCTCTGAAGCTGATGCGCGACGGCAAAGAAGTGCCGCCGTACATCCCCTACGCCGGCCACGCGCCGGAGAGCATGCGGACCCCGGGCGCGGAAATTCTCTTCGTCGAACCGGAAAACGTGAAGGAATACGCCGCGAAGGTGCAGGAGTACTAGCGCTCAGATGGCGTCCGGCGAGCAGAAAACGGGCGGCGACACCAGCCTCCCAGCGAAGTCGAACGGCGGGCCCGACAAGGGCCACGCCGTTCGGCTCGCCGGACTCGAAAAGCGGTTCGGCGGCGTCAGGGCCCTGAAGGGCATCGACCTGACGATCGGCGCCGGGCAGGTCCACGCGCTGGTCGGCGAGAACGGCGCCGGCAAGTCGACCTGCCTCGGCGTCCTCGCCGGCCGCGTCACCCCCGACTCCGGTGAAGTCGAAGTGTTCGGCCAGGCCGCCTCGCTCGGCAGCCCCAAGGGGGCTCGCCAGCGGGGCGTCGCGTCGATCTACCAGGAGCTGACGATCGTCCCCGACCTCTCGACTCAGGCCAATGTCTTCCTCGGCACCGACCGCAAGCGGCTCGGCTTCCTCCGCGAGCGGGACATGACGGCGAACTTCCACCGGCTCTGCTCGGAGCTGGGCGTCGACATCAAGGCCGACCGGCCGGCCGGCGAGCTCTCGATCGCCGACCAGCAGCTGCTCGAGGTGATGAGGGCGCTGACCCTCGACCCGCAGCTGATCCTCTTCGACGAGCCCACCGCGGTCCTCGCTCCGCGCGAGCGCGAGGTCCTCTACCGGATCATTCGCTCGCTGCGCGAGGAGGGCCGCACCGTCGTCTTCGTCAGCCACAACCTCGAGGAGGTCATGCAGCTCTCCGACCAGGTCACCGTGTTCCGCGACGGCGAGCTCGTCGAGTCTCGCCCGGTCGCCGGCTGGACCAAGGACTCGCTGGTCGAGGCGATGCTCAACGAAGACCTCAGCGAGCAGCAGCGCGCCGCCGCCGAGCGGCCCTCCTCGGTCCGCGACGAGGGCCCCCCGGCGCTCGAGGTGCGCGGCCTCACCGTCGGCCGCAACGTCCACGCCATCGACTTCAGCGTGATGCCGGGAGAGATTCTCGGCATCGCCGGTCTGGTCGGCTCGGGACGCAGCACCACCCTGCGGGCGATCGCCGGCGCCCAGAAGCCGCTGGCGGGCGAGATGCTGGTCGCCGGCGAGTCGGTCGGCTGGCCGCGCAGCGTTCGCGCCGCCACTCGCGGCGGAATTTTCGCGATCCCCGAGGAGCGCCGCCGCTCCGGCCTGGTGATGGAACTCAGCGGCCTCGAGAACATCATCCTCTCCGATATCGCCGCCGCCGCGAAGATGGGCTTCCTCGGCCGTCACCCGGGGATCGCCCGGGCCCGGGAGGCGGCCCGCGCCGTCCGCTTCGACGAGGCGCGGCTGCACGAACCCGTCGCCAACCTCTCCGGTGGCAACCAGCAGAAGATCCTGCTCGCCCGGGCGGTCTACCGGGGCCCCTCCGTACTGCTGGCGGACGAGCCGACCCGCGGCGTCGACGTCGGCGCCAAGGCCGAGATCATCGCCTCGCTGCGCTCGCTCGCCGACGGCGGCATGGCGGTGATCGTCGTCTCCTCGGAGTTCGAGGAGCTGGAGGAGGCCTGCGACCGGGTGCTGGTGCTGGCCAAAGGGAGCCTCGTCGGCTCGCTGACCCATGAACGAATCACCGCGGATGAGATGCTCCGCCTCTCCTTCCGCCGACCCGAGGACAGATAACGATGACCAACCCGCCCACGGCCTCCGCCGCCACCCAGGCCGACGCCACGGCCGCCTCCCACGTCTCTTACGAGAACGAGCTGCCGATGGCGGCGCGGGTGACGCACTACATCACCAAGTTCGGCGTCCTCGGACTGCTGGCGCTGCTGCTGCTGGCGACGACGATCTTCACCAACGGGTTCTGGACGGAGGACAATCTGAAGAACGTCCTCACCCAGAACGCGCCGATCGCCCTCGTCTCGATCGGCATGACCTTCGTGATCATCTCCGGAGTCTTCGACCTCTCGGTCGGCGCGATCTTCGCCGCCGGCGCGGTGGTCTACGCGAAACTCTCCCTCTCGATGCCGCTGATCGAGGCGGCGCTGATCACCCTGCTGGTCGGGGTCGCCGCCGGGATGATCAACGGCCTGATCGTCACCAAGCTGAACGTCGATCCGTTCATCGGCACGATCGGGACCGGCGGCGCCTTCGCCGGCCTGGTCCTCGTCTACTGCAACTCGCAGCCGATCCTGGTCGAAGACGAAAGCTTCCGCGGGCTCGGGCTCGGCCACATCTTCGGCATCCCGACCCCGATCGTGGTGGCGGGGATCGCCTTCATCATCGCCGGGGTGTTGCTCGCCCGAACCGTCTTCGGGAGATACATATTCGCGTCAGGAGGAAACCCGGAAGCGGCCCGATTGGCCGGTATCCCGGTCGACACGGTGCGGATCATTGCCTTTGTCCTGGTCGCCCTCGGCTCGATCGGCGGCGGCATGATCACCGCCTCGCAGCTGAGCATCGGCCAGCCGAGCCTCGGTGCCAACACCGCGCTGGAAGCGTTCACGATCGTCGTCATCGGCGGCACCTCCGTCTACGGTGGCCGTGGCGCGATCTGGCGAACGCTGGTCGGCGTGTTGATCCTCGCCGTGCTCACCGCCTTCTTCAACTTCCTCGCCCTCGAAGGGGCCTGGCAGCAACTGGCCAAGGGCGTCGTCCTGGTCGGGGCCGTGGCGCTCGACGCGGTGCACCACCGCTTGGCGCGGCGCTGAGGCCACCGCCGAGTCCACCGCGAGCCACCACCGAGGAGACAAATGCACCCGAGATCGGTGCTGGCGCCGGTCGAGCTGCCGGAGGTGGACCGGAAGATCATCCGCAACCTCCAAGCGGACGGGCGGCGCCCCTACGTCCACATCGCCAAGGACGTCGGCATCGACGAGAAGACGGTGCGGCGGCGGACCACCGAGCTGCGCGAGAAGGGGATCATCGACATCACGACGGTGACCGACCCGGCACTGCTCGATTACGGGGCGATCGCGCTGTGTGGGTTGACCGTCGACATCTCGGCGACGCCGTCGCAGGTCGCGGCGGAGCTGGCGAGGATCGACGCGGTCGACTACGTGGTGGTCGCGACCGGCCGCTATGACGTGCTCCTCGAGGTGCTCTGCCGCGATTCGGCCGACCTGCTGAGGGTGATCGAGAAGGAAATCCGCGCGGTGCCCGCGATCCGCACCTGCGAAACGTTCCCCTACCTATGGCTCCATTACCAGCAGCAGCAGTGGGACGCCGCCCAGACCGACCTGACGGGGCAGGGCCGCATCGACAGCGGAAAGGTGCTCGACCCAATCGACCGGAAGCTGGTCAAAGTCCTCAACGAGGACGCTCGTGCTCCCTTTCGCCAGATCGCCGACCAGGTCGGGATCTCGGAATCCCAGGTGCGCCAGCGGGTCACCCAGCTGACCGGCAGCGGTGCCGTGCGGGTGATGGCGATAACCAACCCCTTCAATCTCGGATTTCGCCGGCTCGCCTGGCTCGGCATCAACGTCGGCCCGGGGACCAGCGCCCGCGACGTCGTCGACCGGCTCTCGCGGGTGCCCTCGATCGCCTACCTGGCGGTCTGCGCCGGCCGCTTCGACATCCTCGCCGAGGCGGTGTGCATCGACGACCGCGATCTGCTGCGCGTCCTCGATCGCGACATTCGGCCGATGGTCGGCGTGCGCCAGGTCGAGTCCTGGGTCTTCCTCGAAGCCCATTACAAGCGCCTGCGCCCGATTTTCTAGTCGCCCTGAGTCGCGTTTCGGGGTGCCGCCGGGTGGGTGGATCGCCGCCTCCGGCAGGCCGACGAGGACCACCGGTCGCAGACCAAACGCGGCTATAAGGCGGATCCAGAATGCGGAAAACCGAAGTACTCAACCCTTTTTCTGCGCATTTCGGTATTTTGCATAGCTTCTGGTGTAAGATCAGGCATGGCCAGCTTGGCTGATCCGTTTACCTTCGGTGAGCTGCTTGGGCTCGGAGATTGGGGTCTTCGACTCCGCAGCGGCGGCGAGAGCGCGTTGGAGCGCCCGGTCGCGGGCGTCCACTGCATCGAGATCGACAACCCCGGTCGCTGGCTCGGGCCGAATTGGGTGATGCTGACCACCGGAATCCGGCTGCGTGGCAACTGCAACCGCCAGTCGGAGCTGATCGCCGAACTCGACGAGGTCGGCGTCGCGGCGCTCGGCTTCGGGATCGGACTCAACTTCCAGGAGATCCCGGAAGCGCTGCTGAAGGAGGCCCAGGCACGCGACTTTCCCGTCTTCTCGATCCCGGTCCCGACCGCGTTCCGGGAGATCGTCACCGCCGTCAACCGTTCGCTGCTCAGCAGCGACCTGCGCGGTTTCCAGCGCCTCGGCTCGATCCAGCGCTTCCTGGTCGATGCGCTGCAGGAGCCCGAGCCGCGCGCCGCGCTGCTCGGCCGGCTCGGCAAGGTGCTCGGCGCGAGCGTCTTCCTGCTCGGCCCCGACGGCGAGGTCGAGGACCCCGCTGTCCGACCGACCGCCGAACGGGTTGAGGCGGCGGTCCTCGAGGGCCCGCCGGTCGCTCGCGAGATCGAGATCGACGGCCGCCAGATGTTCGCCGCGCCGCTGCGCGACAACGACAACGTGCTGCATGGCTGGCTCGTCGCCGTCGGTTCCGGCCGCACCTTCGTCAACTCCATGACCCGGCCGCTGGTCGAGTCCGCGGTCGGGCCGCTGATGGCGCTGGCCCGCTTGCGCCAGCTCGAGTTCGACCAGCGCCGAGCCGCTCGGGCCGCCGTGCTCGAGGAGCTCCTGGCCGGCAAGGACCCGGAGACCACGGCGATCAAGGCGCGGCCGCTGCGGGTCGACCCCTCGAAGCCGGCGCAGATCATCGTCATCACGCCGTCCGAGCGCGAGCGCGAGTTCAGCGCCGCGCAGTCCACCCTGTTGATCGAGGCGATCGAGCGCTGGGCCGCCGACGCCGGGGTTCCGCTGCTGCTCTCCTCCCGGGGCTATGAGCTGGTCGGCCTGGTCGGCACCGAGTCGCCCTCGCTTCGCGAGTTCCTGAAGGCGTTGAGCCGCACCGAGCCGGACGTCCTGATCGGCGTCGGCCGGGTGATCGAGGCGATCGGCGAGGTCTCGCAGGCCTACCTTGACGCCCGCCAGGTCGTGCAGAGCCTGCGCTGCACACCGGACCCCGAGGAGAGGGTGCTCGGATTCGAGACCCTCGACCTGGGCAGCCTGCTGATCAGCGAGACGCCCCAGACCAGGGTCCGCCCGAAGCTCGACCAGATCCTCGCCGTGCTGCGCGACAACCCGCCGCTGCACGACGCCCTGATCACCTTCTTCGACAACGAGATGGACGTCGCCCGCTCGGCCGAGGCCCTCTACCTGCACCCCAACTCGCTGCGCTACCGGCTGCGGCGGATCGAGGAGCTGCTCGGCCGCTCGATGAAGGACCCGGCGACGATCACCAGCCTCTATATCGCCCTGATGGCGGACCGCAACGCCCAGCCCGAGCCGGCGTTGGCCGGCCGCGACGCCTGAGCAACCGGCGCCGTCCCGAGCCCCAGCGACCGGAGCGGCCGTAGTAGCGGCCGTTCGCAGCGGCCGTCGCGGTAACGGCGCGGCCTAGAGGGGGGTCTGGCCGGGCACCCAGCTGGTGCCGGCGAGTGGGACGCGGGCCATCGCCGCGGCCTCGATGGTGAGGGCGACCAGGTCCTCGGGCTCGAGGTTGTGGACGTGGGACTTGCCGCACGCCCGGGCCAGGGTCTGGGTCTCGAGGACCAGGGTGCTCAGGTAGTTGGCGAGCCTGCGGCCGCCCAGTTCGGGGTCGAGGCGGGCTTCGAGCTCGCCGTCCTGGGTGCAGATGCCGGCCGGGTCGCGGCCTTCGTGCCAGTCGTCGTAGAAGCCCGCCGCCGAGCCGATCTCGCCGTAGGCGTCTTCGAGGGCGGGGGCGTTGTCGCCGAGGGCGACCAGCGCCGCGGTGCCGATCGAGACGGCGTCGGCGCCGAGCGCCAGCGCCTTGGCGACGTCGGCGCCGGAGCGGATTCCGCCGGAGACGATCAGCTGCACCTCGCGGTGCATCCCGATCTCCTGCAGCGCCTCGACCGCCTGCGGGATCGCCGCCAGGATCGGGATGCCGACGTGTTCGATGAAGACCTCCTGGGTGGCGGCGGTGCCGCCCTGCATGCCGTCGAGGACGACGACGTCGGCGCCCGCCTTGACCGCGAGCATCACGTCGTAGTAGGTCCGGGTGGCGCCGATCTTGACGAAGATCGGCTTCTCCCAGTCGGTGATCTCGCGCAGCTCTTCGATCTTGATCTCGAGGTCGTCGGGGCCGGTCCAGTCGGGGTGGCGGCAGGCGCTGCGCTGGTCGACGCCGGTCGGCAGGTCGCGGGTTTCCGCGACCCGCTCGGAGACCTTCTGGCCGAGCAGCATGCCGCCGCCTCCCGGCTTGGCCCCCTGGCCGATGACGACCTCGATCGCGTCGGCGCGCCGCAGGTCGTCGGGGTTCATCCCGTAGCGCGAGGGCAGCAGCTGGTAGACGAGGGTCTTCGAGGTGAGCCGCTCCTCGGGGGTCATGCCGCCGTCACCGGTGGTCGTGCTGGTCCCGAGCGCCGAGGCGCCGCGGCCGAGGGCCTCCTTGGCGTTCGCGGAGAGGGCGCCGAAGCTCATCCCGGCGATCGTGATCGGGATCTCGAGATGGAGCGGCGACTTCGCGAAGCGGGTGCCGAGCACGACATCGGTCGCGCAGCTCTCGCGGTAGCCCTCGAGCGGGTAGCGGGAGACGCTGGCGCCGAGCAGCAGCAGGTCGTCGAAGTGGGGGACCCGCCGCTTGGCGCCGCCGCCGCGGATGTCGTAGATGCCGGTCCGCGCGGCGCGCTGGATCTCGGCGATCGAGGAGCGATCGAAGGTGGCCGACTCGCGCAGGCCGGCTGAGGCGATCGGGTCAACTGGAGTGGCGCTCATCCGAAATCCCCCGCATCGTCGACGTTGAAGTTGTAGAGGCGACGGGCCGAGCCGTAGCGCCGGAAGTCCTCCGGCTTGACGTCTTCGAGCCCGGCCGAGAGCAGCAGGGAGCGGAGCTCGCGGACGTGCTCCTCCCTCATCTCCTTCTCGATGCAGTCGGTGCCGAGGCTGGTGACCTTGCCGCGGACGTAGATCTGCGCCTCATACAGCGAGTCGCCGAGCGATTCGCCGGCGTCGCCGCAGACGACGAGGCGGCCGCGCTGCGCCATGAAGGCACCGAGGTGGCCAATCGAGCCGCCGACCACCACGTCGCCGCCCTTCAGCGAGATCGCGCAGCGGGCGGAGGCGTTGCCGCGGACCAGGAGCCGGCCGCCGCGGGCGGTCGCGCCGGCCGCCTGGCTGGCGTCGCCGAGCACGGCAACGGCGCCGCACATCATGTTCTCGGCGACCCCGACGCCGGCGTTGCCGTCGATCGTCACGGTGGCGCGCTGGTTCATCCCGGCGCAGTAGTAGCCGACGTGACCCTCGATCGAGACCTCGAGCTCGGCGTCGAGGCCGACCGCGAGGTTGTGGCGACCGGCCGGGTTGACGATTCGCCAGCGCTTCGGGGCGGCCGGGTTGCCGGAGGCGTCGTGGAGCCTCGAGTTGACCTCGCGCAGGCCGATCTCGGCCGGATCGAGGACGGCGGTCGCGATCGCCTCGCTGCTCACGCGACCGCCTCGTGGGCCCAGCTGTAGACGCGGCCCGGCTCGGGCTCCCAGACCTCGGCGCCGCCGGCGCCGGGGAGGACGGCGAGCGCTCGGTACTCGGAGGCGATCGCGACCCACTCGTCGGTCTCGGCGATTACCGCCGGCTTGCAGGCGATCGGGTCGCGGAGGACCGCGAAGCCGTCGGCGGTGCCGACCGCGAAGGTGAAGAAGCCGTCGAGGTCGTCGAGGCTGCGCTCCAGGGCCGCCTCGAGCGTGTCGCCTTCGCGCAGCCGCCAGGTCAGGTAGCCGGCGGCGACCTCGGAGTCGTTCATCGTCTGGATCGGGATACCCTCGTCGCGCAGCAGGCGGCGCAGCCGGTTGTGGTTGGAGAGCGAGCCGTTGTGGACGAGGCAGAGGTCGAGGCCGGTCGAGAAGGGGTGTGAGCCGTCGGTCGAGACGCGGCTCTCGGTCGCCATCCGCGTGTGTCCGAGGGCGTGGCTGCCGCCGAAGCCGGCGACGTCGAAGCGCTCGACGAACTCGGCCGGAGCCACCGCCTCCTTGTAGATCTCGATCGCCCGGCCGGCGCTCATCACCCGCAGGTCGGGCAGCAGCTCGGCGACCTTCTCCTGGGCCTCCTCGGTCTCGGCCTCGACGGTGAAGAGGGCGTGGGAGGGGCCGAGCACCCGGACCTCCGCGACGGCGAGCTGCGTCGCCAGGGTGCGCTCGACCTCGTCCCAGGCGCCCGCTCCGGCGGGAGAGTGGAGGGACAGCTTGCAGGAGCCGCTGGGCAGCGGGTCGCGGTAGATGGCGATCCCGGCGCTGTCGGGGCCGCGGTCGCCCATCTCGACCAGCATCCGGGCGAGGTGGGCACCGAGCTCCTCGCTCATCTCGGGGGACTTGCTGAAGATGCCGACGATTCCGCACATGAGGCGAGCATAGGCAGCCGCCGTCGCAGCGAGAATATGCGCCAAGAGCACATTTCTCGGCACATCTATGTTGATTCGGGACATATGCTTGAGGCCCAGCGCAATCCCGTATGTGCATGTTACGAAGAAGGGCACCGAACTATGTCCGTTTCGCACATTGAACCCGGGCCGCTTCTAGGGTCTGATTCGTGGCTCGTAAGTGGCTCGCGCCGCAGGCCTGAAGACCCTCGAGAAAAAGGAGCGCAAAGTGTCGACGACCCAACCGAGGCCCGCGGCGGCCGCAGGTGGTCCGCTCCCCACCACCCTGGCGGGCATTCGCGAGTACGTCGACGCCAACGGCGTCGAGTTCGTCTTCGCCCAGTTCGTCGACATGCACGGGAAACCGAACGGCAAGCTGGTGCCGGCGCATCAGCTGGAGAAGGTGTTCGAGGACGGGGCAGGGTTCGCGGGCTTCGCCGCCGGCGACATCGGCCAGGGCCCGAACGACCCGGACCTCGAAGCGATGCCCGACCCCGCCAGCTTCACGCCGCTGCCCTGGCGGCCGGAGGTGGCGCGGCTGGCCTGCGACGTCCACGTCGAAGGCAAGCCGTGGCCGTACTGCCCGCGCAACATCCTCCGCAACCAGGTCGAGCGCGCCGCCGAGCTCGGCTACGAGTTCAAGATCGGGGTCGAGCTCGAGTACTTCCTGCTGCGCCGCCGCGAGGACGGCGGCCTCGAGATCGCCGACTCCCACGACACCCTCGCCCAGCCCTGCTACGACCTGCGGGCGCTGACCCGCAACCTCGACTTCGTGACCGAGGTGGCGCGCCACCTCGACGCGCTCGGCTGGGAGGGCTACGCGACCGACCACGAGGACGCCAACGGCCAGTTCGAGCAGAACTTCGGCTACGCCGACGCGCTGACCACCTGCGATCGGGCGATCTTCTTCCGCTACATGGTCGAGTCGCTGGCCCACGACCGGGGGCTGATCGCGACCTTCATGCCGAAGCCGTTCTCGCACCTGACCGGCAACGGCTGCCACTTCCACATGAGCCTCTGGAAAGACGGGGTCAACGTGCTCGACGCCGACCCGGCCGACGACCCGCACGGGATGGGGCTCTCGCAGACCGCCTACCACTTCCTCGGCGGCCTGAAGGCCAGCGCCAAGGCCTACATCGCGCTGACCGCGCCGACCGTCACCTCCTACAAACGGCTCGTCCTCGGCTCCCGCAGCGGCTCGGCCTGGGCGCCGGTCTACATCAGCTACGGCGCCAACAACCGCACCCAGATGCTGCGCATCCCCTGTCCGGGGCGGATCGAGGACCGCACCGTCGACGGCTCGGCCAACCCCTACCTGGCGGCGACCGCGCTGCTGGCCGCCGGCCTCGACGGAATCGAGCGCGAACTCGACCCCGGCGCCCCGACCGGCAGCATGAACCTGCACGAGCTCGATGCGGCCGGCCGGGCCGAGCGCGGGGTCGATCTGCTGCCGGCGAACCTGCTCGACGCGACCCGGGAGCTGGAGCAGAGTGAGGTCCTGCGCAAGGCCCTGGGAGCGGGCATCGAAGAGGACTACGTCGACTACTTCGTCCGCATCAAGCGCGACGAATGGCGGCAGGCGCACGAGCAGATCACCGACTGGGAGGTCGAGCGCTACCTGCAGCTGTTCTAGGCCGGCGCGGCTGAGCGCCGCCAGCCGGCGCCGCCAGGGGCGATCGCGGTGAGCGGCGAGGACTCGCCGCGGCCCGACGGCGGCCGTCTCGCCAGCGAGACCCTCTACGACGTGATCGGGGTGATCGCCTCGACCCCGGACCTCGACCGGGTCCTCAACGGGGTGGTCGACGCGCTAACCAGGGCGACCCGCTCGCACGCCTGCTTCGTCTACCTGCGCGACGGCTCGCGGCTGCGGCTGCGGGCCGCGTCGCCGCTCTACGCGCACCTGGTCGGGACGGTCGAGTTCGGGGTCGACCAGGGCCTCGCCGGCTGGGCGCTGCGCGAAAACCGGCCCGCCTTCGTGCGCGAGAACGCCCTCCAGGACCCGCGCACGATCCACGTCCCCGAGCTCGACGAGGAGGACTTCCAGTCGATGGTCGCGATCCCGATCCCATCGCGGCGCGGCGCCGCGATGGGGACGATCGTCCTGCACACGATCGCGCCGCGGGAGTTCGACGACGGAACCCTCAACCTGCTGACCCACGTCGCGCCGCTGGTCGCCGGAGCGATCGAGAACGCCCAGCTCTACCAGGACGCCCGCCGCCGGGTCGCCGCGCTGACCGCGCTCGCCAGGCTGAGCCAGGAGATCGCCGCGGTCGAGGACCGGGCCGGGCTCTACCGCAGCGCGGCGGAGGGAATCGCCTCGCTGCTCGACTGCGACGAGGTCCACTTCTACGAGCTCGACCTCGAACGCCGCCGCCTGCGGCTCGTCTCGGCAGCCGGCGAGGCCGGGCCCGAGGCGCTCGCCGCGGCGCTGCCGGCGAGCACCAGCGAGACGCTGCTGGAGCTGGCGGCCGACGGCGAGCAGGCGAGCGCCCGGGTGCGCGAGGTGCTGCAGCTCGACCCGCGCCTGGAGCGAGTCGTGCTGGCCCGGGTCGCGGCGGGGGAGGAGGTGCTGGGGCTGCTGGTCGCCGCCGCCGCCGGCGGCTGGGCGGCGGCCGAGGACGCCGAGGAGCTGCTGCCGGCGGTCGCCAACCAGGTCGCCGTGGCGCTGAAGAAGGCGGACCTGATCGAGCGGCTGACCGAGGAGTACGTGGTCCGCGACCTGTTCGCCGCGCTGCAGGCTGGCGAGGCCGTCAAGGCCGAAACGCGGGCGCGGCAGGCCTCCCACGACCTCGGCGGCGCCCACGTCTTCATCCGCGCCGCCCCGGCGCCGGGGGGCGAGGGGAAGGAGGTGCGGCTCGAGGAGGTCGAGGCGGACCTGCGCCGGCTCGTCCCCGGGGCCCTGTGCGACGCCGAGGACGGCGCCGTGCGGGCCTTGCTGCCGCTCGCGGGCGACGGCGCCACGGCGCGGCTCGAGGAGCTCGACGCGGCGCTGCGCGAGCTCGGCGCCGCGGAGGGGGTGGCGATCGGCCGCAGCGAGGTCCACCGCGGCGCCGGCGAGGGCCGGGCCGGGCTGGCCGAGGCGGAGGACGCGCTGCGGGTGGCCGCGGCGCTGGGCGGCGCCGGGGCGCTGCGCGCCTACGCCGAGATCGGCGCCTACCGCTACCTCGTCCACCTGCTCGGGAAGGACACCTCGCGCGACGCCTACGCGGAGGCGATCGCGACGCTCGCCGAGTACGACCGCGCGCGCGGCAGCCAGCTGGTCGAGACGCTCGAGCGCTACCTCGAGACGCGGCGCGGGATCGCCGAGACGGCGCGGGCGCTGACCGTCCACCCGAACACCCTGCGGCAGCGGCTCGACCGGATCGAGACCCTGACCGGCCTCGACCTCGGCAGCGCCGACCTGCTGTCGCTGGAGTTGGCGTTGCGGCTCGAGCGGTTGCGTTAAATGTCCTAGGAAGACCCCCGATACTCGCTAAGCCAGGCGGGTCCCCGGAGCGGAGTCGTCGGACACGACCTAAGATTTAGGTTTCCACCCACGGGACCGCTGTGAGACCTTGGCTTAGCGCGGTCGAAGGAGCTCAGCTAGGTAGGAGCGCTGAGGAGGCCGCCGATCCGGAATCGGCCTGACTTTGACCAGAGGCCGCTTTCGGACCTGGACCGTTGGCTTGCGAAGAGCTGCCGCCAATGCCGCTTGATGACGTCTCGCGGCTTCCCACTCGCCGGGCGTCCTGTCGCCCTTCTCGCGGTTGCAATGCTGGCACGCGGCGGCCAAGTTGCTCATCATGGTCAAGCCGCCACGAGACCATGGTTCGACGTGATCAACCTCGGTGGCTCGGCCGCCGCAGTAGCGGCAGACTCGGTGATCGCGCTGCATCACGGCATTCCAAGTCGTCGGGTGGATCCGGCGCTGACTGGCAGCAACCGCCCCTCGAAAGACGGCATCAAAAAGGGGATTCTCAGGCATGTTGTCTCCAGAGTACCCCGCCGGGGGGCGAAACCTCCGACCTTTTAGGGACCAGGGGCGCCCGCTCGGTTGCGGCCGCCGGGTCATACCTAAAAGGAGTGTCGCTCCCTTCTCTCGCAAGGTCGCCTCTCCTTGAAAGCGCGGCCCCCGGAAGTTCGGGTTTGCAGGGGGCCACCTTTGTGCTCTCTGCCAAAATCTACGCCCCGGATTCAGTCGTAAAACCGCTTGCTCAAGGGGAAAACAGGGGGTTGACCAGCAGCGTAGCTACCCTTGGTCACAGCCTCCCCAGAAAGGTAGAGACGTTGACATTCCTATTTGGGCACGGCAGGATATCGCGCATTGGCTGGGGGAGATTTCGGCAGGGGCCGGAGCTTGGGCAGCCATGACGGTGATGGCCGAAACCACCTTCGAGGTCAAATATGACGGCGAGGCGCTGCGCGACGGGCGGATGCCCGTGCGTGATCTTGCCCCCGCCCTGTTGGCGCTCGGCCAGCTCTTCACCGAAGCAAGCCAACTTCTGTACCCCGAGAACGATCCGGTTTCGCTCGAAATCGAAGCGACCAAACAAGGCTCGTTCTCGGTTGATCTGATCTTGCACGCCAGCCAGATGGGCTGGGATCAGATCTCATCGATGAGCGTGACGGAGGGATTCACCGCGCTCTACGTCTTCAAAGACTTCGTGATCGGCGATTCTGCCGACTTAAGCCTGTTCAAATTGATCAAATGGCTCAAGGGTCGGCGGATCGTTAAGGAAGAAGAGGGTCCCGAGCCGGGCACCACGACGCTTCGTACGGAAGACGGTTCGGAAATCATCGTCAAAGCCGAGGTTGCAGGACTCAACCGCGATCCCCGAATCCGCCGAAAGGTTCGAGACGTTGTCGAGCCTCTGCGAAAAGACGGCGTTGACACCATTGAATTTCGCAGCGATTCCCAGAAGGCCGTCGAGCTTGAGAAGGACGACGTACCTGCGTTCGAGGTTCCGGACGATCAGGACGATGAGGTTGTCTCTCGTCAGGAAATTGACGTTTATCTGGAGGTCTTAACCGCAGACCTTGAGGAAGGCAGCGGTCGCAAGTGGAGGTTTGGCGGCCTCGGGCAGACGTTCATGGCGACCATCGAGGACCCTCAGTTCATGGAGAAGGTTGCTCGGCATGAAGAGGTCTTTGGCTCGGGAGACCAGCTTCATGCCACCGTCGAGATCGTTCAAAGGCGCGACCCCGCCACCGGCAAAATCCGTGCCGAGCGTCGGATCGTGAAGGTCCACGACGTTCTGAAAGCCCCTGAGCAGCTTTCCCTCCAGGAACGCACCGACCAGATTCAGAAGCGACTCGATGGCGAGTCTGACGCCGAGGCTAGTTAGCGCTCCCGCTGGGGGAGACGCTTAATCAGAGCAAGTAACACCACGGCCCAGGCGATGGCGGCCGTGAAAACGAACCCGGCGATGACGGTCGCGGCGATGACAAATAGGACCATGCCGCCGACGGTAGGGATCGCAGGCGTTGACCCCTGTGGGTTGCGCCCACCTGTGGAAAAGTCGCTTGGGATAGAGCACCCCGGAAAGCGAGGTACCCGTGAAGTCACCGACCCCGCGAACCTGCACGCAGAGGCGCGTGCGGCGTTTCGCTAATCCCTCCTAGGCGTCGCCGCCGAGCTCGCGCGAGAGGGCGGCGGCCGCATCCAGCAGCGCTGGGCGCATCTCGTTGCGACGCTCGGCGCTCATCCGCCCCAGCGGGCCCTGCATCCCGACGATCGCGACCAGCTCGCCGGCGACGCCGGCGACCGGGGCGGCGAGCGCCGCCAGGTCCTCCTCGCGCTCGCCGACCGACTCGGCCCAGCCCGCCTCGCGCACCCGCTCGACCGCTGCGCGGAGCGCCGCCGGGTCGGTGATCGTGCGCTCGGTGAAGGCGGTCAGCTCGCGGGCCGGCGGGATCCGGGCGCCGGGGTCGAAGGCGAGCATCGTCTTGCCGATCGCCGTCGCGTGCAGGGGGTTGGGGCGGCCGACCCGGGCCATGCTGACGACGCTCGATTTGCCGGGGACGAAGTCGACGGTGACCGCCTCGCCGCCGGTCGGGATCGAGAGGGTGGTGGTCTCGCCGCTGGCCTCGACCAGGCGGTGCAGATAGGGCCGGGCGAGCTCGCGGACGTCGAGCCGGGCCATCACCCGATCCGAGAGGGTGAGGAAGCGCAGCCCGAGCCGGTACTTGCCGCTGCCGTCCCGGGCGACCAGGCCGCCGCCCTCGAGCGTCGCCAGCAGGCGCGAGGCGCTGCTCGGGTTGACCTCGATCGCCCGCGCCAGCTCGTTGACGCCGAGCCCTTCGGGGGCGGTGGAGAGGGCCTCGATCGCGGCCATCGCCCGGCCGACCGCGGCGACGGCGCGCTTCCCCGATCCGCCCGCGGGCACTGGCTCCATGGGCGACAGCGTAGTCGCCACAGGCGGCTTGTGAATCGGGTGACGACGTGATATCTTTGCCGTGTGACCAACGGTATTGCCCGTACGGCAACGCTTAATCTCGTCGCGAGGGTCTGAGCTTCGTGTCCTTCGTCCTCGCCTGCCCCAACTGCGGTTCGCGTGAGGTGACCGACTTCGGCTTCGGCGGCGAGGTCTCCTCGCGACCGCAGGGGAAGCCCTCGACCCGCGAGCTGAACCGCTACGTCTACTTCCGGCGCAACGCCGCCGGCCGCCAGCGCGAGTGGTGGGTGCACCGCTCCGGCTGCCGCCAATGGTTCCTCGCCGAACGCGACACGACGACCAACGAGGTCTTCTGGACGGCGCTCCCCAAGGACGCGCCGGTCGCCGCCGACCCCGCCAGCGGAGCCGGTCCGGAGAGCGGCGCGTGAACCGGCTGCCCGCCAACGACGGCCAGCGGATCGACACCGCGATCAAGCTGCGCTTCAAGTTCGACGGCAAGGACCGCCACGGGTTCGCCGGCGACACGATCGCCTCGGCGCTCTACGCCGAAGGCCAGCGCGTCTTCTCGCGCAGCTTCAAGTACCACCGCCCGCGCGGCGAGCTCTGCGCCTGCGGCCAGTGCGCCAACTCGCTGGTCACCGTCAACGGCGCCCCCGGCGTGCGCGCCTGTTCGGAGCCGCTCCGCGACAAGCTGGTGGTCGAGCACCAGAACGCCTGGCCGTCGCTCGACTTCGACGTGATGAACGCGACCGACCGCTTCGCCGGCCCGTTCACCCCGCCCGGCTTCTACTACAAGACCTTCATCCGGCCACGCCGCCTGTGGCCGCTCTACGAGAAGGTACTGCGCCGTGCCGCCGGCCTAGGCAAGCTGAAAAGGCGCCAGAACGAGCGCACCTGGCGGACCGAGTACCGCCGCCGCCACTGCGACGTGCTGGTCGTCGGCGGTGGCGCCGCCGGCCTCTCGGCGGCGCTGCGGGCCGCCAGTCTCGGGGCCGACGTCGTGCTCTGCGACGACGACGTCGAACCGGGTGGCGCGATGCTCGCCGAGGGCGACCACGGCCGCGCCCGCGAGCTCACCGCCGCCTGCCGCGAGGCGGGGGTCGAGATCCTCAGCGGCGCCTCGGCGATCGGCTACTTCGACGGTCTCGTCGCCGTCTGGCAGGGGGAGACCCTGCACCAGATCCGAGCGGCGCGCCACGTCGCCGCGACCGGCACGATCGAGCAGCCGCTGGTCTTCCCCAACAACGATCTGCCGGGAGTGATGCTGAGCGGCGGCGCCCTGCGCCTCGCCGCGCTCTACGGGGTCAGCCCGGGCCAGAGCGTCGTCGTCGCGACCACCGAAGACCGCGGCCTGCGGACGGCGCTCCGGCTGCGCGAGCTCGGGGTCGACGTCGCCGCGGTCGCCGACCTGCGCCCCCAGGTCGGCGAGCTGGCCAGCGCCGTGAAGGAGGCCGGGATCGAGCTGCTGCCCGAGGCGACCGCGGTCCGGGCCGAGGGCCGCACCGCGCTGAAGAGCGTCGTCCTGGCCCCGGTCGGCGCCGACGGCCGTGCCCGCGGCGGCGGCCGCGAGATCGCCTGCGACGTCCTCGCCGTCTGCGGCGGCGCCGCCCCGGCCTCCTCGCTGCTGCTGCAGGCGGGCGCCCGCGCCAGCTACGACGAGGCGCTCTGCCGCTTCCTGCCGGGCGAGCTGCCGGCCGGCGTCTTCGCCGCCGGCGCCGTGGCCGGCGCCGAGGAGCTGACCCTGGCCGAACTCTCCGGCGCGGTGGCCGGCGCCGAGGCGGCCTTCGAGCTCGGGCTCGGCGAGGACTCCGACCGCTCGACGGTCGCCAGCGAGCGGCAGCGGATGCAGGAGCTCTCGCTGCCGGCGGCGCGGGTGGCGCCGCCGAGCGTCGCCAGCGACGGCAAGGGCAAGGGCAAGGCGTTCGTCGACCTCGACGAGGACATCACCGCCAAGGACGTCCGCTACGCCGCCGCCGAGGGCTACGACTCGATCGAGCTCTCGAAGCGCTACACGACCGTCACCATGGGCCCCTCGCAGGGGCGTTTCTCGCAGCTCGCCTCGGTCCGCGTGCTGGCCGAGGACACCGGCCTGCCGCTGGGCCAGGTCGGCCTCACCACCGCCCGCCCGCCCTGGACCCCGGTGCCGCTCGGGGCGCTCGCCGGCCGCCCCTTCGAGGCCGCCAAGCGCTCCTCGATCCACGCCCGCCACCGGGCGCTCGGCGCGACCGTGAAATGGGCCGGCGACTGGCGCCGCGCCTACGACTACGGCGATCCCGAGGCCGAGGCCCTGGCGGTCCAGTCGAGCTCCGGACTGATCGACGTCTCGACCCTCGGCAAGCTGGTGGTCCGCGGCGCCGACGCCGGCGAGTTCCTCGACCGCCTCTACCCGAACCGGATGTCGACCCTGAAACCGGGCCGGATCCGCTATGGCGTGCTGACCTCGGAGTCGGGGCGGATCAGCGACGACGGCACGGTCTGCCGGCTCGACGAGGAGACCTTCTACGTGACCACGACGTCCTCCGGCGCCGGCGCCGTCGAGCAGTGGTTCTCCTGGTGGCTGGCCGACTGGGACGACCTCGACGTCAGCCTCACCGACGTCACCCAGGGGGTCGCGGCGATGAACCTGGCGGGGCCGCAGGCGCGCGAGGTGCTCTCGCAGCTGACCGAGATCGACTGCTCCAACGAGGCCTTTCCCTACCTCGACGGGCAGCAGGGCGAGGTCGCCGGGGTGCCGTGCCTGCTGCTGCGGATCGGCTTCGTCGGCGAGCTCGGCTACGAGCTCCACTGCCCGGCTCCGCAGGGCCCCGCCCTCTGGGACGCGATCGCGGCGCTCGGGGCGCGGCCCTTCGGCCTCGAGCCGCAGCGGATCCTGCGCCTGCAGAAGATGCACATCCTGGTCGGCCAGGACACCGACTCGGAGTCGACCCCCTACGGGGCGGCGATGGACTGGGTCGTGAAACTCGACAAGGAGCAGGACTTCATCGGCCGCTGGGCGCTCGAAGAGCACTCCGAGCGGCCGCCGGCGACGATGCTGGTCGGCTTCACCTGCCCCAACGGCGAGGTGCCGACCGAGGGCGCCGCGGTGATCGACGCCGCCGGCGCCGCGACCGGCCAGGTGACCAGCTCGCGCCGCTCGCCGAAGCTCGGCAAGACGATCGGGCTGGCGCAGGTGCCGCCCGCCGAAGCCGGCGAGGGGACCACGATCACGATCTCCGACGAGGGCAAGCGGATCGCCGCGACCGTCACCACCAAGCCCTTCTATGACCCCGAGGGCGAGGTGCTGCGCTCGTGAGCCTCGCCTTCCTCGCTCCCAACGTCGGCGGCCAGGCGACCGTTCGCAGCCCCCTGGCGGACGCGGCGCTGGCCGCCGGCGCCAAGCTCGCGACCCATGAAGGATGGGAGCTGCCGGTCTCCTTCGGCGACGCCGCCGCCGAGGCGGCGGCCTGCCGCGAGGCGGTCGGCTTCGCCGACCTCTCCCACCTGACCAAGCTCGAGGTCCGCGGCGAGGCGGTCGGCTTCGAGGCGGGCGTCGCGACTCGCGCCGACGGCGTCTGGCACTGCCCGGTCGCCCCCGGTCTCTCGCTGGCGATCTGCGAGCCGGCCCGCGCCGAGGCGGCCCGCGCCTCGCTCGCCGACGGGGCCCGGGTCGTCGACCTCAGCGGCACCCTCGCCGCGATGGTGGTCGCCGGCCCGCTCGCCCGCGACGTCTTCGCCCGCTTCTGCGCGCTCGACCTGCGCCAGTCGCGGCTGCCGGTGCGCGGCTTCCGTCCCGGCTCGGTCGCCCGCACGCCCGGCTACGTGCTGCGCGAGGGCGCCGACCGCTTCCTGGTCATCTTCGGCTCGGCCTTCGGCAGCTACTTCTGGGAGACGGTCCACGACGCCGCCTTCCACCTCGGCGGCCGCCCGGTCGGGCTCGAGGCGCTGCCCCCGATCGAGGAGGACCCGAATGCGTGACCTGTTCCGCAAGCGGCGGATGTGGCGGCAGCGCCAGGACCTGAAGCGCTCCTACGACGTGGTGATCATCGGCGGCGGCTCCCACGGCCTCGCCACCGCCTACTACCTCGCCCAGCACGGCATCACCAACGTCGCGGTGATCGAGAAGTCCTACATCGGCTCCGGCGCCGCCGGCCGCAACACGACGATCCTCCGCTCCAACTACAAGACGCCGGAGGGCGCCCGCTTCTACGACGCCTCGGTGAAGCTCTACGAAGGACTCGGCGCCGAGCTCGACTTCAACCTGCTGTTCAGCCAGTGCGGCCACCTCACCCTGGCCCACTCCGACCGGGCGATGTTCGTGATGGCCAACCGGGCCGAGGTCAACCGGCTGCAGGGAATCGACTCGCAGCTGATCGGCCCCGACCGAGTCCAGGAGCTGGCGCCGACGATGTACGTCGGGCCCGACACGACCTATCCGATCATGGGCGCGCTCTACCACCCGCCGGGCGGGATCATCCGCCACGACGCGGTCGTCTGGGGCTTCGCCCGCGGCGCGGATTCCGCCGGGATCGAGATCCACCCGAACACCGAGGTGACCGGGCTGCGCCGCGAGGGCGACCGGATCACCGCGGTCGAGACCGACCGCGGCACGATCCAGGCCGGCACCGTCCTCAACTGCACCGCGGGCTGGAGCACCCTGCTCGCCGACATGGCCGCGGTCGAGCTGCCGATCACCACCCACATCCTCCAGGCCTGCGTGACCGAACCGGTGAAGCCGTTCCTCGACGTCGTGATCGTCTCCTCGCAGATGCACGTCTACCTCAGCCAGTCCGACCGCGGCGAGTTCGTGATGGGCTCGGAGATCGAGCCCTGGACCGCCTACCGGACCCAGAACACCCTCAACTTCCTGCAGGACCTCAGCCGCCACACGCTGGAGCTCTTCCCGCAGCTCGAGCACGCGCGGCTGCTGCGGGCCTGGGCCGGCCTCTGCGATCTCTCGCCCGACTACAGCCCGATCCTCGGCGTCACCGAGGTCGAGAACTTCCACGTCTCCGCCGGCTGGGGGACCTATGGCTTCAAGGCCGCGCCGATCGTCGGCAAGACCCTCGCCGAGCTGGTCGCGACCGGCAGGACGCCCGATCTGATCGCTCCCTTCGCGCTCGAGCGCTTCTACGCCGACCGCCTCGTCTCCGAGCTCGCCGCCGCCGCCGTCAGCCACTGAGATGGACGCCTCGACCCCGATCGTGCGGCTCGTCATCGCTTGCCCCGACCGGCCCGGGATCGTCGCCGCGGTCTCCACCCTCCTGGCCGAGGCCGGCGCCAACATCGTCACCTCCCACCAGTACTCGACCGACCCCGACGGCGGCCGCTTCTTCCTGCGGCTGACCTTCGCGCCGGCGCCCGGCGATCTCGAGCAGCTCGAAGGCCGCTTCGCCGCCGAGATCGGCCAGCCGTTCGGGATGGACTGGCGCTTCTGGCGCTCGGAGCGGCCGAAGCGGGTCGCGCTGCTCGCCTCGCGCTACGACCACTGCCTGCTCGACCTGCTCTGGCGCTGGCGCCGCGGCGAGCTCGAGGCGGAGATCGGCCTGGTCGCCTCCAACCACCCGGACCTGCGCGCCGACGTCGAGGCGTTCGGGCTGCCCTTCCACCACGTCCCGGTCGAGAAGGGACGCAAGCCCGAGGCCGAGGCGAAGCTGCTCGAGCTGGCGGCGGGAAAGTTCGACCTCCTCGTCCTCGCCCGCTACATGCAGATTCTCTCCGGCGAGTTCCTCGCCGGGGTCGGCGCGCCGGTGATCAACATCCACCACAGCTTCCTGCCCGCCTTCGCCGGTGCCGGTCCCTACGAGCGGGCGAAGGAGCGCGGAGTGAAGCTGATCGGAGCGACCAGCCACTACGTCACCGAGGAGCTCGACGCCGGCCCGATCATCGAGCAGGACGTGATCCGGGTCCGCCACTCCGACTCGGCCACCGAGCTCGAACGGCAGGGCGCCGACATCGAGCGCGCGGTGCTGGCCCGGGCCGTCAAGTGGCACTGCGAAGACCGGGTCCTGGTCGACGGGAACACGACGGTCGTCTTCTGAGCCGGATGGGCCTCTCGAACGTCTACGGCGTGCCCGGCTGGGGGAAGGGCGAGCCGGCTCGAGTGATCGACGGCAAGGCGGTCGCCGCCAAGCTGCGCGCCGAGGTCAAGCGGGAAGTCGACGCCGCGGTCGCCGCCGGCCTAGCGGCCCCCGGCCTGGCGACGATCCTGGTCGGCGAGGACCCGGCCTCCCAGGTCTACGTCGGCGCCAAGCACCGCGCCTGCGCCGAGGCCGGGATCCGCTCGCTCGACCGCCGGCTGGCCGGCGACTGCACTCCGGAGGAGCTGGCGGCGACGATCACGGCGCTGAACGAGGACCCGGAGGTGAGCGGCATCCTCCTGCAGCTGCCGCTGCCGGGCCACCTCGAGGCGGCCGGGTTCATCGACCTGATCGACCCGCGCAAGGACGTCGACGGGCTCTCGACCGCGAGCGTCGGCGCGCTCTGGCGCCAGCGGCCGGGGCTTGGGCCCTGCACGCCGAGCGGCGTGATCGAGCTGCTGCGACAGACCGGGGTCGAGCTGGCGGGCGCCGAGGCGGTGATCGTCGGCCGCTCCGAGCTGGTCGGCCGGCCGCTGGCGGCGATGCTCCTCGCCGAGAACGCGACCGTGACGATCTGCCACAGCCGCACCCGCGACCTGGCGGCGCGCTGCCGGGCGGCCGACGTCCTGATCGCCGCGCTGGGTCGGCCGCGGGCAATCGGGCGAGACCACGTCAAGCCCGGCGCCGCGGTGATCGACGTCGGCATCACCCGCACCGATGAGGGAATCGTCGGCGACGTCGACTTCGAGGCGGTGCTGCCGGTCGCCGGCGCGATCACGCCGGTGCCGGGCGGCGTCGGCCCGATGACGATTGCCCTGCTGCTGCGCAACACGCTCCGCGCCGCGGAGCTCCAGGCCGCCGGCGACTGAGTCTGGTATTTCGTCCTCTCTGTGAGACGAAAAATGGCTATTGACACGCTCGATATGACGGATTACCCTTCATCCTAGGAATCTTCGTCCGCGACAACGCAGTGTCATAGGAGGTTGTTTGATGTCGAAGCGTCACGCCGAGATCGCCGGAGCCGGGATCGTCGGCCTCACCGCTGCCGCCGCGCTGGCCCAGCGGGGCTGGTCGGTCCGCGTCCACGAGCGCGGCGAGGAGCTGCGGGAGATCGGCGCCGGCATCTTCCTCTGGCAGAACGCCCAGCGGGCGCTGAAAGGGATCGGCGCCTTCGACGAGGTCGTCCACCGCAGCCAGATCGCCGACGCCTGGGAACTCCTCGACGACCGCCTCCGCACGGTGCAGCGCGAGTGGATGTTCTCGCGCGACGAACCGCTCCACGCCTGCCTGCGGCCCGATCTGCTCGCCGGCCTCGCCGATGCCGCCGAGCGGGCCGGCGCCGAGATCGTCACCCGCTCGACCGTCGCCGGCGCCCGCGCCGACGGGACCCTGATCCTCGAGGACGGCCAGGAGCTGCAGGCCGACCTGGTGATCGGCGCCGACGGGGTCAACTCGAAAGTGCGCGACTCGCTCGGCCTCACCGCCCACTACTCCGACATGCGCGACGGCGCCAGCCGCCACCTGATCGCGCGCACCGCGAGCGATCCCGACCGCGACATCCTCGAGTACTGGCGCCAGCAGCGCCGGGTCGGCGTCGTCCCCTGCAGCCCGGAGCACGTCTACGTCTACCTCGCCTGCCCCGCCTGGGACGTCGAGGCGCGGGCCCAGAACCCCGATTTCCGCGAACACTGGAAGCAGTCCTTCCCGCACCTCGCCGACGTCTTCGACCGGATCGACGACGACGAGGGCTGGTACTCGTTCAAGGAAGTGCGCTGCCACAGCTGGTCGCTTGGCAAGGTCGCGATCGGCGGCGACGCCGCCCACGGCATGTCGCCGACCCTCGGCCAGGCGGCCTGCGTCGCGATGCACGGGGCCTACGCGCTCGCCGAGGCGCTCGCGATCTACCCGCGGCAGAGCGACGCGCTGCGTGCCTGGGAAGTCAGCGAGCGGCCGACCGTCGACTCGACTCAGCGGTTCTCCCGCTACTACGGCTACGTCAACGCCCGCTGGCCGCGCTGGGCGACCGACGCTCGCTCGGCCTTCGTCTGGGGGCTGGGGCGCTCGCGCAAGGCGCAGGCGCGGATCAACTGCGCGCCGACCCACCTGCCGGACTTCAGCAAGACGCCGGTGCGGCCGGCCGAGACGCCGCCGCTGCGAGTAGCGGCGTAGCCGTGGCTGGCGGCGTGGGAGAGCCGACCGGCCAGCTGATCGGCGGCGAGTTCGTCGCCGGGGGAGCGGCCGAGCCGCTTCCCCTCGTCGACCCCTCGAGCGGCGAGCGGACGGGGGAGATCAGCGCCGCCTCCGCCGCCGACGTCGACCGCGCGGTCGCCCTCGCGGCGACCGCGGGCCGCGAGCAGTGGACGCTGAAGCCGCCGGCCGAGCGCGGCCGGGTGCTGGCGGCCGCCGCGGCGGCGATCCGCGAGCGCGCCGAGGAGCTCGCCGAGCTCGACGTCAGCGACGCCGGCCTGCCCCGCTGGATGGCCCGGGCCGACGCCGAGAACGCCGCCCGCTACTTCGAGTTCTTCGCCGGCGCCGCCGACAAGCTGCACGGCGAGACGATCCCGCTCGGCGAGGAGTGGGTCGACTTCACGCTGCGCGAGCCGTGGGGCGTCTGCGGCGTGATCACCCCCTTCAACGTGCCGCTGCAGATGATGGCGCGCAGCATCGCGCCGGCGCTCGCGACCGGCAACACCGCGGTGGTCAAGGTCGCGGAGCAGGCGCCGCTGGCGCCGCTGGCGCTGGGCCGGGTCCTGCACGAGGCCGGCGTCCCGGCCGCCGCGCTGGCGGTCCTGACCGGGACCGGAGCGGAGTCCGGCGCCCGGCTCACCGCTCACCCCGACGTCGCCCACCTGACCTTCACCGGCTCGCTGCCGACCGGTCGCGCTGTCCTCCACGCCGCCGCCGAGCGCGTCGTCCCCGCGGTGATCGAGCTCGGCGGCAAGTCGCCGCAGATCGTCTTCGACGACGCCGACCTCGACGCCGCCGCGGCGGCGATCGTCGGCTCGGGGCTGCGGACCGCCGGCCAGGTCTGCTCGGCCGGCTCGCGGGTTCTCGCACAGCGCGGGGTCTACGAGGAGCTGCTGGCGAAGCTCGGTGAGCTGACCGCGGGCATCCGGGTCGGCCCGGCCGCCGAGGACCCCGACATGGGCCCGCTCGTCTCGGCCCGCCAGCAGCAGCAGGTGCGCGAGGCGATCGCCGCCGCCGAGGCGGCCGGCGAGCGGCTCCTCGCCGGCGGCAGCACCCCGGTCGAGGGCGTCCCCGAGGGCGGCTTCTTCGTCCGGCCGACGGTGTTCGCCGACGTCGCGCCGGACGGGCCGCTCGCCCAGGAGGAGATCTTCGGCCCGGTGCTCGCGGCGATCCCGTTCGCAGACGCCGCGGAGGCGGTGGAGATCGCCGAGAACACGCCGTTCGGCCTCGTCGCCGGCGTCTGGACCGCCGACGTCGGCCGCGCGATGGCGGTCTCCAAACGGCTCTCGGCCGGGCAGGTGTTCGTCAACAACTACGGGGTCGGCGGCGGCGTCGAGCTGCCGTTCGGCGGCTACCGCCAGAGCGGCATCGGCCGCGAGAAGGGCGTCGAGGCGCTGCGCAGCTACACCCAGCTGAAGAACGTCTGCGTAAGGGCGACGCTGCAGTAGGCTCGCCCCGGTGTCGGAGGACGGTCTCAACACCGGGCCGCCGCTCTCCTCGCTCGAGCGTTCGATCGTGAGCGCCCTGCAGAGGGACGGGCGAGCCCAGTACGCGCGGATGGCGCGCGACCTCGGAATCACTGAGAAGACGGTGGCGCGGCGGGTCGAGCGGCTGCTCGCCGACCACGTGATCGAGATCACCACGGCGACCGACCCCTCGCTGCTCGGCTACCGGGCGGCGGCGCTGATCGGGGTCAGCTGCGACGGCGCGGTGCCGCCGCCGGAGGTCGTCGCCGCGGTCGCCGAGCTGCGCTGGGTCGACTACGCGGTGCAGGCCATGGGGCCCTACGAGCTGCTGGTCGAGATCGTCTGCCGCGACGAGGAGGAAATGCTCGAGGTCGCCCAGGGTCAGATCCTGGCGATCCCCGGGGTGGCGGCGATCGAGACCTTCCCCTACCTGCAGATGCCCTACCAGGAGCCCGTCTGGGAGCGGGCGCAGGAGAAGGACGGCGGCTTCGGGGTCGACGCCTCGCGGCGGCTCGACGAGGTCGACCGGCGGATCGTCGCCGAGCTGAGCGAGAACGGGCGGCTGCCGTTCGCGCTGGTCGGCGAGGCGCTGGGGATCTCCGAGTCGCAGGTCCGCAAGCGCGTTCACCGGATGACCGACTCCGGCGCGGTGCGGATCATGGCGCTGACCAACCCGCGCAACCTCGGCTTCGAGACGCTCGCCTTCATCGGCCTGCGGGCAGCGCCCGAGCAGAGGGTCAGCGATCTGGCGGCGGCGATCAGCGCGGTCCCCTCGGTCACCTACCTGGCGATCTGCGCCGGCCGCTTCGACATCCTCGCCGAGGTCGTGTGCCGCGACGCCGAGCACCTGATCGCGGTCCTCGACGACGAGTTCCGGGAGGTGCCGGGGGTCGCCCAGCTGGAGACCTTCGTCTCCAGGCTCGTCCACTACCGAAGATTGCACCCCGCGCCCGGCGCGGGCCCGTAGGCCCGCGCCGGGTCACTGGGCGGGAGGAGGCGTCAGGCCGCGGCAGCGGCGCCCGGGCGCGAGTGGACCGGGTCGCCGGCGAGGAAGACGTGGTCGACCTTGACGTCGAGCAGCTTCTCGGAGGGGACCTCGCGCGGGTCCTCCTCGAGGACGATCACGTCGGCGTGCTTGCCGGGCTCGAGCGAGCCGCGGTTGTCGCCCTCGCCGAGCGAGATCGCCGGGTAGATCGTGTGCAGCTTGAGCGCCTCGGAGACGGAGATCCGCTGCTCGGGCTCGATCGTCTGGCCGTAGAAGCTCTGGCGCTCGACGCAGCACCAGATGCTGAACATCGGGTTGGTCGCCCGGTCCTCGGCGCCGACGTGGAGGTCGGAGCTGCTGGCGACCTTCCAGCCGTCCTGCAGCAGCGTCTTCAGCGGCAGCCGGCCGTGCTCGCCGTGCTCGCCGAGGTAGAGCGGCAGGAAGTCGCCGAAGAAGTTGTAGAGGAAGACCGGCTGACCGATCGGGATCACCCCGGCGCGGCGCCAGTTGTCGGTCGTCTCGCTGGAGGAGATGAAGTTGCCTCCGTGCTCCATCCGGGTCCGCAGGCTCTCGTCGAGCCCGCCGGCGTTCTCGACGGCCAGGCAGGCGACGTCCTGGGCCCGCTCGCCGTTGGCGTGGACGGCCAGCTGCAGGCCGGCGGCGTTCGCCTTCTTCAGCGCCGAGAGGATCTGGCGGCGGTTGAGGTTGATGCTGCCGCGCGAGCCGGGGCGCAGCGCGTAGGGCGGCTTGAACGGCTTGCGGGTGGCGGCGTTGCGGGCCGAGTAGCCGCCGTCGGCGAAGAGCTTCAGGCCACGCACGTTGAGCCGATCGCGATCGGAGTGGAACTGGAAGTGCTCCTCCCAGCGGCAGGCTTCGTCGATCGAGACGGTGCCCGGCGCCCAGAGGAAGAGCGAGACGCGCAGCGGCGCCTCGCCGGCGTCGATCAGGTGGTCGATGCAGTGCAGGCCCTCCCGGGTGTTGGTGATCTCGCCGATCGTCGTCACGCCGTAGCTGGTGAAGAGGTCGTGGACGCCGGTGCGGAAGGTCTCGCGCAGTTCGTCTTCGTCGGGGACCGGGATCGGCAGGACGCCGTCGAGCTCGGAGATCTCGCCGGTCGGGCAGCCGCACTGGTCGACCTCGACGACCGCCTTGCCGGTCACCCCCGACTTGCCCTCGTAGTCGGCGACGCCCGAGACCTCGAACGCCTTCGAGTTGAGGACGGTGCGGTGCGAGCCGGCGCGGATCGCGATCGCCACGTCGGTGCTGACCGAGTCGAGCTCGTCCTTGGTCGGGAAGCGCTTCTCCTCGAGCTTCTGGTCGAAGAAGAGGTTGCCCTGGCCGACCATCCAGCCGCTCTCGGCGGCGCGGGGAAGGCTTTCGTGGAGGCGCTGCAGGACGTCCTCGATGTTCTTGCAGCCGGGTGCCCGGCAGTCGACCATTTCGGCGTTGGCGCGCGAGCCCTCCTCGAGGTGGACGTGGGGGTCGACGAAGCCGGGCAGGATCGGCCGCTCGCCGTAGTCGAGCACCTCGGCGCCTTCCTCGCGCGCCTTCTCGATCAGGCTGGAATCGCCGACGGCGACGATCCGGCCGTCGCGGATCGCGACCGCGCGCTGGTCCTTGGAGTCGCGCTCGGTGCAGGGGACGACGCGGCCGGTCAGGACCTTGAGGCCGCCGTTGCCGTTGGCGCCGCTCACTCGGCGCTCCGGGTCTTCCAGAGGACGTAGAGCTTGCGGGTCGGCTCGAGGAGCTCCCATTCGCCGCTCCAGCCGTCGGGGGCGAGGAAGGTGTCGCCGGCGCGCAGCTCGTGGAGCGAGCCATCGCTGCCGTGGACGCGGGCATGGCCGGAGATCACGTGCATCAGCTCGCTGACTCCGTCCTTGGCGGTCGGGAAGCGGCCGGGCTGGCATTCCCAGACGCCGAACTCGCCGCCGGCGTCCTCGTGGAGGCGTCGGATCGACTCGGCGGGCTCGCCCTCGGTGGCGGTGGGTCGGACCCCGAGAGGCTCGAGAGCGACCTCGGCCAGCTCCGAGGTACCGGTGAACGAGAGCGCTGCGACTGCCTCCATTGGCGGCTCCTCCAGTAGGGACGGTTACTCGGCAACCGACGGTAACATCTCGATTGGGCCGTACCTTTGGAGTTTCTACAAACTTGCGCGCCGGCCGCTGGTCGGGCCGGTCGGCGGTCCGGAGGCGGCCTCGCCGGCGAGGCCGTCGAGCACCCGGACCATCTCCAGCCGGTAGGAGTAGCGCTCCGGGTCGAAGTGGCTGATCGCCAGCTCGATGGCCCGGTCCTCGGTGTCGAAGTAGACGCGGTCGACGCGCAGGACCGGGGTGCCGTCCGCGACCTCGAGCGCCGCCGACAGGTCGGCCGGCATCGCGGTCGCGGTGATGCTCTGCTGGGCCCGGGCGATCGGCTTCTCGCGGACCCGCTCGACCATCGAGATCAGGGTCTCGTTGGTGCGGGCGCCGGGGGTGGTGAGCGCCTCCTCGCCGGCCAGCAGCGCGCCGACGTCCGGCGGCAGGTAGATCCGGGTGACGCAGAAGCTCCCGTCGGCGTGGAGGCGCCTGAACGTGCCCGCGGTGACCACGTCGTTGGGCAGGTCGAGCCGGCTCGCCGCCTCGACGTCGACCCGCGAGCGGAGCGGCGAGTGCACCTCGAGCACGGTGTCCTGGGACATCGCGAGGAGGTCGTCGACGGTGCCGAAGGAGCGCAGGTACTGGCCGGCGCCGGCGCCCCGCAGGGCGAAGGTGCCGCGGCCGCGGACCCGGTAGACGAGGCCCTCGGCAACCAGGTCCTGGAGGGCGCGGCGCACGGTCTGCCGGCTGACCCCGTAGCTGGCGCTGAGTTCGGCCTCGGTCGGGATCCGGCGATCGGGGCCGAGCTCGTCGCGGACGATCGCCTCGCGGAGGTCGCTGGCGAGGGCCCGATAGGCGATCGGGCGGTCGGAGGCGTCGGTGGCGCTCGGCATCACTGCAACGGTACCCCCCGACGGCGCCGGCTCCGAGGGACGGTGGTAGGTTCCCGAAATGGCCGTATCTTTGCTGCAGGAGTCCGAGGTTCCGAGCGAGGCTGCCGAGCGCGCCGTCGATCTGCTGATCGACTACCTCGCGGTGGTCGAGCGCGGCGCCCGGACCGCGAGCAGCGCCGCCCTGCGCGCTGCCCTGGCGGCGCCGGAGGGGCCGGCGCTGCTGGCCGGTGGCGGCCGGACCCGCGCCGAGGATGCCGCCCTCTTCAACGGCACCGCCTCCCACAGCGTCGAGCTCGACGACACCTACGAGCCCGGCAGCCTGCACCCGGGGGTCGCCGTCTGGCCCGCGGTGATCGCCCTCGCCGACGAGCTCGGCTCGCCGCCGGCCGCGGCGCTCGCCGCCGCCGTCCACGGCTACGACGTCACCTGCGAGCTCGGGCAGCGGCTCGGCCCCGACCGCGCCTACGCCCGCGGCTTCCACCCGACCGGCGTCTGCGGCGTGGTTGGCGCCGCCGCCGCCTCCGCGCGGCTGCTCGAGCTCGACGAGACGGAGGCCCGCGACGCCGCCGGGATCGCCGCCTCGATGGCCGGCGGCCTGCTGGCGTTCCTCGACGACGGCGCCTGGACCAAGCGCCTGCACGCCGGGCGCGCCGCCGAAGGCGGGGTCCGCGCAGCCCGCCTCGCTGCCGCCGGCTTCCGCGGCCCGGCCGACGCCTTCGACGGACGCCACGGCTTCCTGCACGCCTTCGGCGGCGAGGAGGTTCTCGAGGTCCCGGCGGCCGGACCCGGCTCCGGCGTGCTGCAGACGAGCGTCAAGCTCCACCCCTCCTGCCGCTACACCCACCCCTGCATCGACCTGCTGCTCGAGATCGCGCCGGGCGCCGAGGAGGTCGAGGCGGTCGAGTGCGGAGTGCTGCGCGCCGGCTGGACCCTGGTGGCCGATCCGATCGACCGCAAGCGGGCGGTCCGCAGCCCCGTCGACGCCCAGTTCTCCATGCCCTTCACGGCCGCCCTGGCGATCGAGCGCGGCGCCGTCCGCCTCGACGACGTCGAGGACGCCGAGCGGCTTGGCCGTGAGCTGGAGCCGCTGGCCTCGCGGGTCTCCTGCTTCGAGGACGAGGCGATCGAGGCCGCCTTCCCGGGCTCCTGGGGCGCCGTGGTCCGGGTCCGCTACCGCGACGGCCGCCGCGAGGAGCGCCGCTGCTCCGATCCGGTCGGCAGCCCGAGTCGCTGGGTCGGCCGCGAGGGCATTCTCGAGAAGGCCGCCACCCTGCTCGGCGACGAGTGGGCGGCCGCGGCCGAGCGTGCCGCCGCGGACCTGACGAGCGCCGCGACGCTGGGCGAGGCCCTGGCGGCGCCACGCGGCGCCGCGCCGCGGCCCTAAGCCTCGCCGCCGTCGCCCGGAGCGCGGCTGAGGACGCGCAGGGCGCTGGCGCGGAGCGCCTCGTCGAGCATCTGGCCGTCGAGCTCGACCGCGCCGGCGCCGCCGGCCTCGGCCTCGTCGAGGGCGGCGATCACGCGGCGAGCCCACTCGAGCTCGGCCGCGGGCGGGGTGAAGACCTCGTTCAGCGTCTCGAGCTGGGAGGGGTGGATCGCCCACTTGCCCTCGAAGCCGGCCGCCTCTGCCCGGCGCGCCGAGGCGAGCAGGCCCTCGCCCGCCTCGATCGCAAGATGGGGCCCGTCGATCGCCCGCAGGCCGTTGGCGCGGGCGGCGACCAGGACGGAGTCGCGGGCGGCGTCCCAGATCGCCGGATCGGCGTCCGGGGCGCGGCCGAGCGAGGCGGCGAGGTCGGCGTAGCCGATCACCAGCGCCTCGAGGCGGCCGCCGGCGGCGGCGATCTCTCCCACCCGTGCGAGGCCGGCTGCCGTCTCGACCAGCGCCTGGATGCCGAGCGGCGACCGGTCGCCGACGCCGGCCTCGGCCTCGGCCTCGGCGAGCAGGTGCTCGACGGAGGCGAGGTCGCCGGGCCCCTCGACCTTCGGCACGACGATCGAGTCGGGCCGGCGCTCGAGCTCGGCGAGGGCGAGGACGTCGCGCTGGAACCAGGGCGTGCCGACCGCGTTGACGCGGACGCTCAGGTAGCGGTCGCCGAGGTCGGCGCTCGCCAGCCACTCGGCGACGAGCTTCCGGGCCTCGTCCTTGGCGCCGGCCGCGACCGCGTCCTCGAGGTCGACGACGACCTCGTCGGCCGGCAGCCCTTGAAGCTTGCCGAGCATCTGCTCCGAGGAGCCGGGGCAGGCGAGGCAGGAGCGGTGGCGGCTCACCGGCGGTCCTCGCCGAAGGCGCCGTCGGCGCGCAGCTCCTCGATCCGCTCCGGCGCGTAGCCGCAGAGCTCCCCGAGGACCGTCGCCGTGTCCTCGCCGCGCAGCGGCGCCCGCTTCGGCGCCCGGTCGGCGCCGTCGAGCCGCAGCGCGTTGGCGACGCGTCGCACCTCCCCGAGCACCGGGTGCTCGTAGGCGACCACCGCTTCGCGGGCCACGGCCTGCGGATCCTCGAGCGCCGCGGCGACGTCGTTGACCGGGCCGCAGGGGACGCCGGCGGCGGTCAGCCGCTCGATCCACTCGGCGACCGGCCGCTCGCCGAAGGTCGCGTTCAGCGACTCGACCAGTTGGTCCTTGTTCTCGCGGCGGGCGGCGAAGTCGGCGAAGCGCCGGTCGGACGGCAGGTCGGGGCGGTCGATCGCCTCGCAGAGCTTCTTCCAGAGGGTCTGTTTGGGGGCGGCGACGACCAGCCAGCCGTCGGCGGCGCCGAAGGCCTGGAAGGGGACCATCGACTGGTGGCCGGAGTCGGGGACCCGCTCCGCCGTCCAGTCCTGGCTGGCGGTCCAGGTGCCGATGTAGGTGAGCAGGTCGAGGGCGACGTCGAAGAGCGCCAGGTCGGCCTCGCCGCCGCGGCCCTCGCGCCGCGCCCGGACGACGCCGGCCAGCATCGCGATCGCCGCCACGTAGCCGCTGGCGAAGTCGACCAGCGAGATGCCGCTCTTGGTCGGCGGCTCGTCGGGCCCGCCGGTGATCGCCATCCACCCGGCCAGGCCCTGGACCGTGAAGTCGTAGCCGCCGTCTCGGGCACGCGGGCCGGTCGCCCCGAAGCCCGAGAGGGAGACGCAGACGAGGCGCGGATTGACCGCCTCGAGGTCGGCGTAGCGGATGCGGAGCTTCTCCGGTCCGTCGCCGCGCAGGTTCGAGAAGACGACGTCGGCGCGGCGGACCAGGTCCTCGAAGACGGCCCGCCCGGCCGGGTGGCGGAGGTCGAGAGAGATGCTGCGCTTGCCACCGTTGAAGGTCTCGAAGAAGAGCGAGCTCTCGCCCTCCTGGAAGGGCGGCACGTAGCGGCCGACGTCGCCGCCGCTGGCCGGGTCCTCGACCTTGATCACCTCGGCTCCCAGCGCGGCCAGCTGCAGGGTCGCCCAGGGGCCGGCGCCGAACTGCTCGATCGAGACGACGCGGATGCCCTCGAGCGGCGTGCCGGGCACGTTCATCCTCAGTAGGAGCGGGGCATTCCCAGAGCGTGCTGTCCGAGGAAGGCGAGAACGAGGTTGTTGGCGACCGGCGCCGTCTGGTAGAGCCGCGTCTCGCGGAACTTGCGCTCGACGTCGTACTCCTCGGCGAAGCCGAAGCCGCCGTGGGCGTCGAGGCAGGCGTTCGCCGCCGCCCAGGAGGCCTCGGAGGCGAGCAGCTTCGCCATGTTCGCCTCGGCGGCGCATTTCTCGCCGGCCTCGAACAGGGAGGCGGCGCGGTAGCGCATCAGCGAGGCGGCCTCGATCGCCGCGTGGGCGCGGGCGAGCGGGAACTGAACCCCCTGGTTGGCGCCGATCGGCTTGCCGAAGACGGTCCGCTCGCTGGCGTAGCGGGCGCCGGTCTCGACGAACCAGCGGCCGTCGCCGACGCACTCCGAGGCGATCAGGATGCGCTCGGCGTTCATCCCGTCGAGGATGTAGCGGAAGCCGGCGCCCTCCTCGCCGATCCGGGCGGACTCGGGCACCTCGAGGCCGTCGATGAAGACCTCGGTGGTGGCGTGGTTCATCATCGTCTTGATCGGCCGGATGGTCAGCGCCTCGCCCGCCGCCTTCATGTCGATGAGGAAGACGGACAGCCCTTCGGTCTTGCGCTCGATCTGCTCGGCCGGGGTGGTGCGGGCGAGCAGCACCATCAGATCGGAGTGCTCGGCGCGCGAGGTCCAGATCTTCTGCCCGTCGATCCGGTAGCCCGAATCGGTGCGGCGGGCGGTGGTGCGGATCTTCGTCGTGTCCGAGCCGGCCTCCGGCTCGGTCACCCCGAAGGCCTGGAGGCGGACCTCGCCGCTCGCGACCTTCGGCAGCCAGTGCGACTTCTGCTCCTCGGAGCCGTGGCGCAGCACCGTCCCCATCACGTACATCTGGGCGTGGCAGGCGGAGGGGTTGCCGCCCGAGGCGCTGATCTCCTCGAGGATCACCGCGGCGGCGGTCAGGTTGAGGCCGGAGCCGCCGTACTCCTCGGGGATCAGGGCGGCGAGCCAGCCGTTCTCGGTCAGCGCCTGGACGAACTCGGTCGGGTAGCGGTCGGGCTCGAGGCCGCGCCAGTAGGAGCCGTCGAAGTCGTCGCAGAGGCGGCGGACCGCCTCGCGGATGTCCTTCAGGTCGGCGTCGTCGAGGGCGTTGTCGCTGTTGGTCTTGGAAGTCATGTACGGCCAAATATAAGACAAATAGCCGTCAGGAGATCGTTTCGTCGCGGGCCGCCGCGAGGCCCGGGATCCAGCTGGCGAAGCAGACGACGATCAGGAAGATCAGCGGCAGGTCCCAGTTGCCGGTCAGCTGGTGCAGGGCGCCCATCGCCAGGATTCCCAGACCGGCGGCGATGTAGGCGCTCGAGAAGGCCATCGCCGACATCCGCGCCGCGACGACTCCGTCCTGCGAGCGGAGGACGACGAGCAGCAGCCCGAGGCCCAGTCCGCCGCCCTGCGCGAGGCCGAAGATCGAGACCCAGAGCCAGGCCGTCGAGGCCGGCGCGAGGAGCATCCCGGCGAAGGCGAAGGCGGTCACGAGGACGACTATCGAGACCGCGACGCGCTGGTCCTTCATCCGCGCCGCCCAGGCCGGCACGATGAAGGTCGTCGGGATCGCGGCCAGGTTGGAGAGCATCAGCAGGAAGCCGGCGTCGGTGTCGCTGATTCCTTTGTCGCCGTAGATCTGGGCAAGCCAGGAGAAGGGCGCGTAGAAGAGCAGCCAGTGGCAGGAGACGAAGAAACAGAGCTTCAGCGCCAGCGGGTTGCGCCAGTAGGCGAAGAGCCCGCTCGGCGTGTCGGAGTCATGCGACTCGACCCGCAGCTGGGGAATCCAGACGAGGACCGCTGCTGCCACCGGCAGCGACCAGACGCCGAGCGCCACCTCGAGCGAGTCGTTCGACATGTGGTAGATCGGGACGGCGACGCCGGCGGCGAGGGCGGTGCCGATCACGAACAGGGTCGCGTAGAGGCCGGTCATGTCGCCGACCCGGTCGGGGAAGCGGACCTTGATCAGGCTCGGGATGAGGACGTTCAGCCCGGCGGCCCCGAAGCCGGCGACGACCGTGCCGGGAATCAGCGCCCAGCCGGGCCAGGCCGCCCGCAGCAGGATGCCGACCAGCACCAGGATCGTGGCGAAGAAGATCGCCCGCTCCTCGCCGTAGCGCTTCTGCAGGCTGGGCCCGGTGAGCGCCCCGAGCGCGAAGCAGAGGGTGGGGATGTAGACGACGACCGATTCGCCGACGCCGCTGAGCTCGAGGTGGTCGAGCAGCGGCGGGATGGTGCCGACCGGGATCCGGCTGGCCATCGAGACCAGCGAGACGCCGAGTATCGAGATCCAGAGAGCCGGGCGCCTGACCTGGCCGGCGAGGACCGCCACTGCCCGCTCAGCCAACGGGCGCCGCCGCGGTCGATTCCGCGGCGACCGTCTCGAGGCCGTCCTGGATCGCGGCGGCGATCTTCCCCAGGTGCTCCTCGGTGGCGGTCAGCGGCGGCGAGATCGCGACCCCCGCGCCGAGCGGCCGGACGAGAACGCCGGAGCGGCGGACCCGCTGGGTGAAGGCGATCGGGTCGACGCCGCGCTCGGCCATCTCGGGCGCGAAGGCGACCGCCGCCATCAGCCCGGTGCCGCCGCGCACCTCGGAGACCAGGTCGTGCTCGGCGAGCGGTGCGAGGACGTCGTAGAGCGGGCGCTCGAGCTCCTGACCGCGCCGCAGCAGGCCCTCGTTCTCGAGGATGTCGAGGTTGGCGAGAGCCGCCGCGCAGCAGGCGGGATGGCCGGAGTAGGTGGGGCCATGGCGGAAGGCGGCGCCGTCACCCTCCCAGAAGGGCGCCGCGACCTCGCCGGAGACGACGAGGCCGCCGAGCGGCAGGTAGCCGCTGGTGACGCCCTTCGCGAAGACGATCATGTCCGGCTCGAGGCCGAAGCGCTCGACCCCGTACCAGGTGCCGAGCCGGCCGAAGCCGCAGATCACGACGTCGGCCACGAACAGGACGCCCAGCTCGCGGCAGAGCTCGGCCAGCCCCTCGAGGTATCCCTCGGGCGGCGGGTAGACGCCCCCGGCGCCGATCACCGGCTCGGCGAAGACGGCCGCGACGGTGTCCGCGCCGAGCGCCTCGATCGCGCTCCGCATCGCCTCGACCGAGTCGTAGGGGACCTGGTCGACGTGCTCCAGCAGCGGCCCGTAGCCCTGGCGGTTGGCGGGAATCCCGGTGATGCTGGTGCCGATCCCGTGGGTGCCGTGGTAGGCGTGGGTGCGGGAGAGGATGTGGCGCTTCTCGGGGCGGCCCCGCTCGCTCCAGTAGAGGCGGGCGAGCTTGGCGGCGGTGTCGATGCTGTCGCCGCCGCCGCTGGTCAGGAAGACGCGCGGGTCGGCGACCGGCGCGAGCGCCGCCAGCCGATCGGCGAGCTCGAGCGCGGGTGGGTTGGCGAAGTCGTTGAAGACGAAGTAGGCCTCGAGCTGCTCCATCTGGCGGGCGACCGCGTCGGCGATCTCCCGGCGGCCGTGGCCGACGTTGGCGTACCAAAGGCTCGCGGTGCCGTCGAGGTAGCGCTCGCCGTCCTCGTCCCAGACCCAGACGTCCTCGCCGCGGGTGAGGACGAACTCCCCGCCCGCCACCTGCGCCATGTTCGCGAATGGATGCCAGAGCCGGGTCCCGGCTCCGTCCGTGTTGCCTGGCGGAGACACGCCGAGAATGCTTCCATCGGCCGCCCGCGCGGCCCACTGTCGGGAGCTAGAAAAACCGCTGCGCCTTTGTCGATCTCCCAAAAAGTGCGGCCAAACCTCCCCGATTCGGGGGTGATGGCGCTCGCCACCAGTTCGCCCTCCCCTAGATTGCCCCGCCATGCCAACTTCCACGGTCGACACGTCCCCGCTCAACAAGCTTCCCTACTTCGAGGACCTCGAGGTCGGGATGGTGTTCCGCGCCCCGGGGGTAACCCTGACCTCCGGCCACGCCGCCCTGCACCAGGCGATCCTCGGCGACCGGCTGCGGCTGCCCCTCGACGCGCCGCTGGCTGCCGCGGTGACCGGTGGAGCCGCCCCGCTCGCCCATCCCGGGCTGGTCTGCGACGTCGGAATCGGCCAGTCCACGCTGCCGACCCAGCGGGTGATTGGAAACCTCTTCTACCGCGGCCTGGCGCTCCGCCGGCTGCCGGCTATCGGCGACACCCTGCGGACCGACACCGAGGTCGTGGCGCTGCGCCAGAACAGCTCCAAGGAGGGGCGCCCGGCGACCGGCCTGGCGGCCCTGCGGATCTCCACCGTCGACGCCGAGGGCCGGCCCGTCCTCGACTTCCACCGCTGCGCGATGCTGCCGCTGCGCGACCGCGACGGGGCGACCGGACGCGCCGACGATCTCGAGGGGATCGGCTCGGAGATGTCCTCGGAGGCGCTCGCCGAGCCAATCGCCGGCTGGGACCTCGACGCCTTCCGCGCCGCCGCCCCGGGACCGCACTTCGCCGACATGCCGGCCAGCGGCCGCTGGGAGCTGGAGGGCGGCGACGTCGTCAGCTGCGCTCCCGAGCTCGCCCGCCTGACCACCAACATCGCCCTCGCCCACCACGACGCGGCGGCGGGGGGCCGCGGCCGCCGGCTCGTCTACGGCGGCCACACGATCGGCATCGCCGCCGCCAGCCTGACCCGGGCGCTCCCCAACCTGCTGACGATCCTCGGCTGGCACTCCTGCGACCACACCGGCCCTGTCTTCGAGGGCGACACGCTGCGCGGCGACCTCGAGCTCGAGTCGACCGAGTCGCTGCCCTCCGGCGGCGGCCTGCTGCACCTGCGGATGCGGATGCGCGCCGAGCGCGGCGGCGGCGACGTCGACGAGGTGCTCGACTGGCGCCTCGTCGCCGCGATGGCCTAGCCGCCGGCCGTCAGCGCAGCTGCTGGGCGGGGGCGCTGGGCTCTATGCCGAGGACCCTGGCGATGTTTCCCCCGAGCATCTGGCCCCGCATCTCCGGGGTGATCTCGGGGTATCCGTAGCCGTCCTGCAGCTCGGGCGAGAACTGCAGCTCGCCGAGCAGATCGATATAGAGCTGCACTTTCGGCCACAGGAACGCGTCGGTCCCATAACACAGCCGGTCGGCGCCGACGTGCAGCAGCGCCTGGCCGAGCCGGTGCGTCATCGGGGTGGGCTGGACGAAGTAGAGGTTGAAGAGCAGCGGCAGGACGAGGATCACATTCGGGAAGCGCGCCGCGACGTTGATCGTCTCGTCGATGTAGGGATCGCCCATGTGGTGAATCCCGAACGTCAGGTCAGGAAAGTCGTACGCCGCCTGCTGGATGTCGTTTGGCTTCAGCGTCTCGACCCGCTGGAGGCCGAGCGGCAGACCCTTGTGGAACTGGATCAGCTTGATGCCGAGCTCCTGGGCCTGTTCGAAAAGCGGATAGGCGATCTCGCGGTCGTCGGCCGACCACCAATGGCGCATCGTTTGCGCCTGGTAGAACTTGAAGCTGACCGCGCCCCACTCCTCGACCTGGCGGCGCATCTCTTCGCGGGCCCCCTTGACGCCCTGGAAGATCGGGTCGACGCCGCCGCAGAACACGAAGCGGTCCGGGTTGGAAGCAGCCAGCTCGTGCGCCGCACGCGCAGGCACCATGCCCTCCTTGAAGACTCCGAACAAGGGCACGGTCTGAACCATCGCCATGTCGGTGTCGGACTCCTCGAACAGGACCCTGTTTGCCCACTCGATGTCGGGCGGGCGCTCGACCATCGGATAGTTGACCGCCTGCCCGCGGCGCTCGGTGAACTGCAACGAGTCGCGAGTTTCGTCCTGCAGGAATCGGGCGTCGTCGCCGATCATCATCTCCTCGCGAAAGTCGTGCACATGGACGACCGCGTCAAACACAAACCAATCGTTCTTCATCGGGGCTCCAAACCTCGCTTTTGAATTCCGGGGGGCTGCTCAGGCCCGCTGTGCCTGCGTCAGCCGAGCGATCTCGTCGTCGTCATAGCCAAGCTCGCGCAGGATCTCCTCCGTGTGCTGGCCGAGCGCAGGGGGCGGTCGCCGCACCGTCGCTTCGCCGCTGCTGTAGCGGATGGGGTGTTTGAGCAGCGTCACCGGCTCGCCGTCCGCGTGGTCGACCTGCATGAGGGGATCGAGGTGCTTCACGACCGGGTCCTCGAAGACTTCCTCGTAGTCCTGGACGGGCGCGCACCAGACGCCGTGCGAGCGCAGCCGCTCGACCAGCTCCTCGGTTGACCAGTGGCGGAAGAAGGGGTCGAGGGCCCGCCTGATCTCGTCGCGCCGCTCGAGTGCGATCGCGGGATCCAGGTAGGGGTCGAGCTCGGGCGGGTCGCCGAACGCGGCGCTCAGCTGGGCAACGGGCGAGACCGAGACCGCGAGGTGCCCCGTGGCGGTCTCGTAGATGCCGTATGGCGCGGCGTGGAAGGCCGATCCGAGCCGCTCGATCGGTTGCTCGACCTTGCCGCCGTTCAGCTTGTAGGTGATCGGCTCGACTCCGAGGTCGAGCGCTGCGGCGAGCATCGTGACCTCGACCTGCTGCCCTTCCCCGGTTCGCTCGCGATGGAACAGCGCCGCGAGAATCGCCATCGCGAGCAGCGTCGCGGCATGCTCGTCGACGATCGCGACTCCGCTCGGGACCGGCGCCTGGTCCGCCCGGCCGGTTACGGAGGCGAGGCCCGACATCGCCTGAATCAGGAGGTCCTGGGCCGGCAGGTCGCGAAACGGGCTGTCGCCCCCGTAGCCCGACCCGCTCGCGTAGATGATCCGCGGGTTGACTTCCCGGACCCGCTGATAGTCCAGTCCGAGGCGGCTCATGGTGCCGGGACGGAAGTTCTCCACCAGCACGTCCGCCTCGGCCAGCAGCCGGTCGGCGACCTCGCGTCCCTCGGCGCTCTTCAGGTCGAGCTCGATCGAGCGCTGGTTGCGGTTGGCGAGCATGAAGAAGGCGCTCGTCCCGTTGGGGAAGGTGTCGCCACCGGCCCACCCCCGCTCCCAGGCCCCCCGCTCCGGCGTCTCGACCTTGATCACCTCGGCGCCCATGTCCGCCAGGTACTGCACGCCGGCGGGGCCGAGCATGAAGTGCGTGAAGGCGAGGATGCGTACGCCGGAAAGGAGCCTCAGGGGTTGATCGGACACTGTGCCTTCCTGGTAGTGGTTGCCTGCCTGGCCAGGAGCGCCACCATAGCGCAGATTATCGTTTGCGCAATCGTTTATCGGGCTCTCCTATCGCCGCTTCGGGCGACGCGACGGCCCGCGGGGGAAGGGCCGGCGGCGGGGGGACCTGGGCTGGGGACGGTCTGTCCGGACAACGTTTGCGCAAACGATTGGTCATGTCATACTAAAGCCGATGGCGCAGCGGGATCTGGCGGATAGAGGGGCGACGGCGAGCGCATCCGGGGCGAAGTCGACGGTGCGGCGCAAGCGCGCCACGGTGAAGATGGTGGCCGACGCCGCCGGGGTTTCGCCGACCACGGTTTCGCGGGTGCTCAATGGAAAATCCGACACCCTGCTGGAGGAGACGCGACAGCGCGTCTTCGAGGCCGCGCGCCAGCTCTCCTACCGGCCGAATTCGGTGGCCGTCAGCCTGCGCAAACAGATGACCCTGACGATCGGGCTGATCGTCCCGGACATCGCCAACGCCTACTTCCATCAGCTGGCGCGTGGCGCCGAGGACGTCGCGGTCGAGCTGGGGTACACGGTCGTGCTCTGCAACACGGACCGCAAGCCGGAGAAGGAGAGCATGGCGCTGGAGCTGCTCGGTGACAAGCAGGTCGACGGGATCATCTTCACCGGCGGCGGCGTCGACGGAGACGCCCACGTCTCCGAACGGCTGGAGGAGGACGCCAAAGTCGTGACGATCGGTCCGCACCGGCTGCCGTACCCCTCGATCGGCGTCGACGACAGAGCGGCGGTCGAAACGGCGGTCCTGCACCTGGCGGAGCAGGGGTGCAAGTCGATCGCGTGCATCGGCGGCCAGCCCGGCTGGCTGATCCATCAGGAACGCATGAACGGCTTCGAGGATGGGCTCCGCCTCGCCAACCTGAAGCTGGACCCGGAGCTCGTCTGGCTCAGCGACATGAGCGTCGAGGCCGGCTGGTCGACCGTCCGCAGCGCACTCGACCGCGGCCTCGCCTTCGACGGGGTGATCGCGTTCAGCGACTACGCCGCGCTCAGCGCGATCCAGGCGCTGCTCGAGCGCGGCGTCCGCGTGCCGGAGGACGTGGCGGTCGTCGGCTGCGACGACACCGTCTTCTCGACCCTGGTCGAGCCGCGGCTCAGCAGCATCGCCTTCTCGGCCTACGAGTTCGGCGCACAGGCGACGCGGATGCTGGTCGCGATGAACGAAGGCAAGGAGGTCGGGCGCCGCGTCGAGTTCCCCTTCGAGCTCCACGTTCGAGAGAGCTCCCGGCGGATGCCGGTGGAGGGCTGAGATGAGCGCCGAGGTCCGCCTCGAGGAGGAGGGCGCAGTCGCCATCCTGACCCTCGACAACGGTCCGCTCAATCTCCTGACCCGGGGCCTGCGCGCACAGCTGCAGTCCTACGCCGAGCAACTCGCCGCGCGGCCGACCGAGGTGCGGGCCGTGGTGGTGAGGGGCGGCGAGCGGGCGTTCTCAGCCGGGTCCGACATCCGCGAGTTCCCCGCCGATGCGGCCGTCGGCCTCGAACTGGCGCGCGGAGAGCATGCCTGCTGCCGGGCCGTGGCCTCGATGCCGCAGCCGACCATCGCCGCCCTCGAGGGACACGCGCTGGGCGGCGGCCTCGAGCTGGCGGTCTCCTGCGACCTGCGCGTCGCTGCGGCGGACGCATCGCTGGGGATGCCGGAGGTCCGCCTTGGCGTCTATCCGGGCGAGTGCGCGCAAACCCTGCAGCGGTTGGTCGGCCCAGCCCGCGCCAAGCAGCTGATGCTGACCGGCGCCCCGATCGACGCCAGCCGGGCGGAGCGAATCGGCCTCGTCGACGAACTGGTCCCGGCCGGCCAGGCCGCGGATGCGGCACTCGCGCTGGCGCAGGCGATCGCCGCGCATCCGGGCCTGGCCGTGCGGGCGATCAAGGCGGCGGTCGACGAAGAGTCCCACGAGCGAATTCGCGAGTGCCGACCGCGACACGAGCAGACGATGTCCGAGATGTTCGGCTCGCACGACGCCCAGGAGGGCGTGCGCGCCTTCCTCGACCGTCGCGAGCCGGCATTCCGCCACCACTGAGCGCGGGGCGCCCGGGCCGATCCCACGCCGAGCGCGCCGTGTGCGGGCGCGGTCCGTCGCCGTCGCCTCGCCCTCGCGAGGCCGGCTTCGACCCCTTTCGGCCCCTCGGCTTGCAGCCTTGACGGGGTCTGCGATACGATCGCACTATCGATTGCGCAAACGTTTCACCAAGCTGTGAGGGCGCCAAGGCGGCGGCAGCCTGGGAGGGGGCCGAGGTTCGGCATCTCCACCAGGTTCTGCGCGGCCACGGCGGCGATCTCCGCGTCACCGATGCCGACGGCGACGGTGCCCTCGAGGTGGAATTCGTGGGCGCCTGCCGGGGTTGCCCGGCCCTGGCCTTCACGTACTCGGCCGTGGTGCACCCGACCCTCAGCTCCCTCGAGGGGGTTCGCTCGGTGACGAGCAAGCAGGTCAGGCTCTCGGCGGCGATCGCGGCGCGCGTGCGCGCCCTGGGCGGCGGAGCGCGCACGGACGAGCGAACTCGAGAGAGGAGTTGAGGATGGCGAAGGAGGGCCGGATCGAGGGCATCGTGCCGGCGGCACTTACCCCTTTCCACGAGGGGGACGGCAGCATCCACGAGGCCGACCTCGAACGACACTTCGAGTACCTGCTGGGGACCCCCGGGGTCACCGGGATCGCCGTCAACGGCCACGCCGGAGAGGTGTCCTCGCTGACCCGGGACGAGCAAGCGCTCGTGCTCGAGGTCGCGCGGCGGGCCGTCGACGATTCGCAGTGGCTCATCGCCGGCGTCTACGCCCACTCCAGCGCCGAGGCACGCGAGTGCGCCGTCGCCGCCACTGAGGCGGGCGCCGACGCGCTGCTGATCTTCCCGCCCGAGATCTGGGAGTTCGGCCTCGCCGACGATCCGCGGCTCGCCTACGGCTACTACGAAGAGATCGCCAGGGCCTCCGAGCTGCCGCTGATCGCCTTCGTCTACCCGCACTGGTCCCCCGTGCACCTGTCGGCCGACGTCGTGCTCGAGCTCTGCCACCGGGTCCCCAGCATCGCCGCGGTCAAGGACTGGTCGAACGACCTCGTCGCCTACGAGCGGACCTTGCGCAACCTGCGCGCCGAGCACCCCGGGGTGTCGATGCTCTCGAGCTACAGCCGCGGGCTCGCCGCCAGCCTCGCGGTCGGTGCCGACGGCATCCTCTCCGGCCACGGCAGCCTCATCCCTGAGCTCCAGGCGCGTCTCTTTGCCCAGGCGACCGACGGCGACCTCGAGGGCATGCGCGAGACCGCGGCGGTCCTCTTCGAGCTGACCCAGGTCTTCTACGCGGCGCCGATCGCCGACGGGTTCACGCGGATGAAGCATGCGGCGGTCGCGCTCGGTCGTCTCTCCTCCGGCCGGGTGCGGCCGCCGCTGCTGCCGCTGTCGGCGGAGGCCGCGGCGCGCGTCGAGCGGGTCCTGCCGCTGCTGAGCGAGAGGGCGGCGCATGCATAGCTCCGCCTCCTCGATGGAGTACCTGGTCGGCAGGTACCCGGAGGTCGGCGTGGCGTTCCGCGACGGCGTCCGGACGGCGGTCGACGGAGCCGGGCCGCTGTCCGCCGTCGAGCGCGAGCTGGTGATGCTCGGCGCCTACACCGCGGCGAGGCAGCCGCGCGCCTTCAAATTGCACTGCGGGCGGGCTCTGGCGGCGGGAGCGGAGCCGGAGCGGGTGCGCCAGGCCGTGCTGCTCACGCTGGGCGCTTCGGCGACCCTCGAGATGGTCGTCGACGCGCTCCGCTGGACGGACGAGGTCCTCGCCGGCGAGGGTCGCGATGACTGAGCCGGCGATGGATCCGGGACCGGTCCGGGCGCGGAAGGACCTCTTCGACCTCGGGGGCACCCACGCGGTCGTCACCGGCGCCGCCGGGGGAATCGGTCGATCGGCCGCCACGGCGCTGGCCGCCTACGGGGCGAGGATGACGCTGTTCGACGTCCGGGAGGACCAGCTGCAGGCGACCGCGGAGGCCGTCGAGCGGGCCGGCGGAACGGCCACGGCGATCGTCGGAGACGTCACCTCGAGCGCCGACCGCGAAGCGCTCCTGGCGGCGACCGGAGGTGACCGCGAGCCGGTCTCGGTGCTGGTCAACTGCGCGGGAATCGTCCGTCGCTCGGCGATAACCGAGATGTCGCTGGGCGACCTCGACGCTCTCTGGGACGTCAACGTGCGCGGGACCGTCGCGATGACGCTCGCCTTCCTTCCGCAGATGATCGAGCTCGGACGGGGCAAGGTGATCAACCTCGGTTCGCTCGGGTCGGTCACGGGGCTCGAGCAGCGGACGGCCTACGCCACCAGCAAGGGGGCCGTCGCCCTCTTCACCCGCAGCCTCGCGCACGAGGTCGGGCGCTTCGGCATCTGCGTAAACGCGATCGCCCCCGGCTACATGGAGACGGAGATGACGATGGGATGGATCCACGGCGACGGCGATCGCACCGCCCAGCTGCTCGGCCGGATGCCGCTCGGACGCTTCGGGACTCCCAGCGACGTCGACGGGCTCGTCGTCTTCCTCGCCTCGGGAGGGTCCGACTACCTCACCGGCCAGGTGATCATGCTCGACGGCGGCTGGATGACCTCCTAGATGAGCGGGCCGGCGCTCCCCCGCCGACCACCGCGCCGAGAACGGACCGTACAACGCCCCCAAGGAGGCCCCAATGGATTTGCGCTTCGACGAGAAGATCGTGATCGTGACGGGGGCGAGCGGCGGCATCGGCGCCGCCCTCGTCCACGCCTTCGCCGATGCCGGCGCGACTGTCGCCGCCCACTACAACAGCCGCCGCGAGGAGGCGGAGCGACTCGTGGCGGAGGTCGCCGAGGCCGGCGGCGAGGCGTTCGCGCTGCAGGCCGACCTCGCCGATCCGGAGGCCGCCGAGGGGCTCGTCCAGGCGGTCGCCGACCGCGCTGGGCGGATCGACGTCCTCGTCAACAACGCCGGCGCGCTGATGCGCCGCACCCCCGTCGAGGACGCCGACCTCGCCCTCTGCCGCCGACTCCTCGACGTCAACTACGTCTCCACCTTCGTCGCCTGCCGGGCGGCGCTGCCCCGGCTCCGCGCCGCGGGCGGCGGCAGCATCGTCAACGTCGGCTCGGTCGCCGCCCGCACCGGCGGCGGCGGCGGCGCGGTCCTCTACGCGGCGGCGAAGGCCGCGGTGACCACCTTCACCCGCGGCCTGGCCCTCGAGGTGGCGGGGACCGGGGTGCGGGTCAACAACCTCGAGCCGGGGCTGATCGACACCACCTTCCATTCCGAGGTCACGGCCGACGACGCCTTTGCCCGGCTGGCCGAAGGGACGCCGATCGGCCACGCCGGGGCCCCGTCCGACTGCGCCGCCGCGGCGCTCTATCTCGCCCACCCCGAGGCCGCCGCGTTCGTCACCGGCGCAACCGTGACCGTCAGCGGTGGGGTGTAGGCACACGCGTCCGCGGGGCGGCTCCTAAAATCTAGGAAATCGTTTGCGCAAACGTTGATTCTCAGGTATATTCGCCCGCGAAGTGCCGAGGGAACGGAGGAGAGCGAGATGAGCGAGCCGACACCTGTGGCCGCAAACGGGGCCGCCCGAGAGCGGGAGGTCTTCCTGCGGGCCTCCGGGATCTCGAAGCGCTTCGGCGGCATCGTGGCGCTGCGGGAGGTGGCGCTGGAGGTTCGCCGCGCATCGGTCCTGGCGCTGGTCGGCGAGAACGGCGCCGGCAAGTCGACGCTGATCAAGATCATCAGCGGGGCGATCCGGCGTAACTCCGGCGAGCTGGAGTTCGAGGGGCAGCACGTCGATTTCCAGAGCCCGCACGACGCGACCGCCGCCGGCGTGGCGACGGTGTACCAGGAGCTCAGCCTGTTCCCGGAAATGACGGTCGCGGAGAACCTCTTCATGGGGGACTATCCGCGCCGCCGCGGGATGATTGCCTGGCCGCGGGTCAAGCGCGCGGCCCGGGAGCTCTTCGAGGAGGTCGGGGTCGCGGTGCCCGTCGACCGGCAGGTGCGCCAGCTTCCGCTCGCCGAGCAGTACCTGGTGGAGATCGTCAAGGCGCTGCGCCAGGAGCCGAAGCTGCTGATCCTCGACGAGCCGACCGCGGCGCTCGACGCTCAGGACTCGGAGGTGATCTTCCGCCTCGTCGAAGGCGTGCAGAAGAAAGGCACCGGGTTGATCTTCGTCTCCCACCGCCTCGACGAGCTGTTCCGCATCTGCCAGCACTACGTCGTGCTGCGCGACGGTCGCACCGTTGCCCAGGGCGAGATGGAGGCGACGACCGAGGACGACCTCGTCGCCAAGATGCTGACCACCGACGACGAGGCCGTCGAGGGGACCGACTCCGCCGCGCCGAGCGAGGACGGGTCCCCGACCCTGTCGCGCCGGCGCCGGCGTCAGGTCGACCCGGCGCTGCCGCCGGTCATCCGGGCGGAGGGGCTGGCGAGCGCCGGCGTTCGCAACGTCACCTTCGAGGGGCGAGCGGGAGAGGTGATCGGCATCGCCGGTCTGCGTGGCTCAGGTCAGACCGCGCTCTGCCGCGCCCTCACCGGCGCCGACCGGATCACCGCCGGCAGCCTCGAGCTCGAAGGCCGCCGCTTCGCGCCCCGCAGCCCCTACCACGCGGTCAAACGCGGCGTCAGCCTGCTGCCGATCGACCGCAAGAGCCAGGGGCTCTTCCTGAACTTGAGCACGGCCCAGAACGCCAGCATGTCGCGGCTCGTCAAGCGCTCGCCGACGACGGTCAGCGGACGCACCCTCGAGGGGGTGGCGCGCGACTACCAGTCGAAGCTCGACATCCGCCTGCCGGGCGGCAGCGTCGACACGCTGGTCGGCCAGCTCTCCGGGGGCAACCAGCAGAAGGTGGTGCTGGCACGCTGCCTCGCCACCGAGCCCCGCGTCCTGGTGATGGACGAGCCGACGCGCGGCGTCGACGTCGGGGCCCACCGGCAGATCCACGACCTGATCGCGCGGCTGGCCGACGAGGGCCTCTGCGTCGTGATGGGCTCCTCGGTCCTCAGCGAGCTGCTCGACCTCTGCAACTCCGTGCTCGTACTGCAGCGCGGGGAGATGGTCGCTTCGCTCACCGGATCGGAGATGAGCGAGCACGAGATCCTCCGCCACGCCTCGGTGTCGGCCGAGCGGGTCCCGGCGGAGCTGTAGCCCTCCCACTCATGAAAAGGAGAGAAATGTCAGGCGGCGACGCAACCACCAAACCGACGGCCGCGGGCCCGGGCGAAGCGGCGGTCACATCGAGGTTCGGCCTGCCCGGGCAGTTCCGGTTCGCCAGCCACCTGCTGCCCGCCGCGCTCCTGATCCTGGCGGTCGCCCTCGCCGGCGTGCTCGTCCCCTCGTTCCTGACGATCAGGAACGAGCTGCTGCTGCTGCAGCAGATGGCGATCATCGGCGTCGTCGCGATCGGGATGCATTACGTGATCCTGACCGCGGGGATCGACCTCTCCGTCGGCTCGATACTCGAGCTCTCGACGGTGATCTTCGCGCTGGCGCTCGCCGGCGGTTGGCCACTCGGGCTGGCGCTCGCGGCGGCGCTGGCGGCCGGCCTGGCGGCGGGGCTGGTCAACGGCCTCTGCGTCACGCTGCTCAACGTCCAGCCCTTCGTCGTCACCCTGGCGACGCTGGCCATCTTCGGCGGTCTGGCACTGCTGGTGACCAACGGGACGCCGGTCCTGATCACCAACAAATCGCCGGTCATGGACTTCCTCGGCAACGGCGACTACGGGGGGATTCCCGGTCAGTTCATCCTCCTCATGGTCCTCGCCTTCATCGGCTGGTTCGTTCTTCGCTTCACGCCCTTCGGCCGCTACGTCTACGCGGTGGGGGGCAGTGCAGAAACCGCACGGTTGGCGGGAATCCGAGTGAAGCTCGTACTCACCTCGGTGTACGCGATCGCCGGGCTCTGCGCGGGGCTCGCCGGGATCATGACCGCGGCCCGCCTCTCCACCGGGACGCCGACCGCAGGCAGCCTCACCAACCTCGATGCGATCGCGGCGGTGGTGATCGGCGGTACCAGCCTGATGGGCGGCCGCGGCAGCCTCTGGGCGAGCGTCGCCGGCGCTCTGACGCTCGCCGTGATCGCCAACATCATCGTCCTGCTGGGCTTCTCACCGTTCCAGGCCCAGATCATCCGGGGCGTGATCATCCTCGTCGCCGTCGCGCTCGGTGCCGTGAGCCTTACGCGTGCGAGTCGGTCTAGCAGCACGCGCGAGCCGCCGTCCGGGGGCGGATTAGCTCCAAGCCCCGGGGAAGAGACCCTCAAATGAAAGGTCATGCAGTGAAACGAAAGTGGATTCTGGTAAGTGCGCTCTCGGCGCTCGTACTCGGACTGTGCCTCGCCGCCTGTGGTGGTGGCGGAAGCACGAGCGATGCCACTACGGGCGGTGACTCCACGGGCGGTGGCTCCACGGCCACGTCGACCTCGGGAGTGACCACGAAGGAAATTCTCGACGAACTGGGCGTCTACTGCAAGGAGGACTGCCAGAAAGCACTCGACCTCGAAAAGGAACCATCGGAAGTCGACTGCTCGGTTGCCTACCTGAACGGTGAAACCGGTAACGACTACCAGGCGGCGATGGCGCAGAAGGCCGACGAATACGGGAAGAAATGGTTCCCGAACATGGATCTGACCGTGCTCGACGGCCAGGGTGACCCGGCGGTTCAGACCTCGCAGATGGAAACCGAGGTCGCCAAGGGCGTCAGCACCATCATCCTGTTGCCGATCGTCGCCGACGCGCTCGCGCCTGCGGTCGAACGGGCCGAAGAAGCCGGCGTCAACGTGATCCTCGTCGACCGCACGGTACCGGCGGAAGTAACGACGACGGTGAAGGGCGATGACGAGCAGGTCGGGAAAGAGATGGGCGAATACATCGCCGAACAGGTGGGTGAGAAACCCACCAACGTGGTGCTGCTGAGCGGCACGCCGGGCGCTTCCCCCACCATCGCCCGTCGCGATGGCTTCAAGGAAGTGCTCTCCCAGCACCCGAACATCAAGCTGCTCACCGAAGTGAACGGCGAATACAACCAGGCGGCTGCGTTCCCCGTTGCCGCGAACCTGTTCTCGCGTTACGACGCCAAGGAACTCAACTGGATCGCCTCGATGGCCGACGAGATGTCGCTCGGCGTGCTGAAAGCCGCCGAAGCCGCCGGTCGCACGGGCAGCTTCCAGATGATCGCGAACAACGGCGCCGACATCGGCCTGGAAGCGATCGAGGCCGGGGAATACGACGCAACGGTCGTCTACCCGCAGGCCATGCCCCAGGGCCTGGTCGCCGCCGCTCGGGTCTGCTCGGGCGAGGAAGTGCCGAAGCAGATCACTCTCTCGTCACCCCTGATCACCAAAGAGAACGCTAAAGAATACATCGGTACCAATTACCCCTAAGCAGTCTCAGGGGGTGCCCGTCGCTCGCAGCGGGCACCCCCTGCATTTGAACGTGTCGGCAAATCGAAAGAGGGAGTTTCAACGCATATGGGTCGTCTAGACGGACAGGTCGCATTCATCACCGGAGGTGCACGCGGGCAGGGCGCGCTGCTGGCGACGACGTTCGCGCGCGAGGGGGCCGACATCATCATCTGCGACATCTGCGAGCCGATCGAGTCCGTGCGCTATGACCTCGGCACCCGCGACGAGCTGGAAGCGGTCGCCGCGGAGGTCCGTGAGACCGGCCGCGAGTGCATCGCCGAGGTCGCGGACGTCCGCGACCAGGCCGCGCTCGACGCGGTGGTCGCGAAGGGTCTGGAACAGTTCGGCAAGATCGACATCATGTGCGCCACCGCCGGCATCCAGGGCGTTCGCCGCTTCTGGGAGATGCCCGACGAGCAGTGGGAGGACATGATCGGCGTCAACCTGACGGGCGTCTGGAAGACCGCGAAGGCGGTCGCCCCGAGCATGATCGAGCGGCAGTCGGGCTGCATGATCCTCTGGGCCTCGGTCAACGGCCGCGAGCCGCTGATGGACTACGCCCACTACACGTCCTCCAAGCACGGCGTCCTCGGGCTCAACAAGTCCTTCGCGCTCGAGCTCGGTCCGCACAACATCCGGGTCAACGCGATCCTCCCGGGCCCGGTCCACACCGAGATGAACGACAACCCGGTCAACCGCGATTGGGCCGCCGGCTTCAAGGGTGCGACGGCGGACGACATGAATGCCTCGATCCGGCACTGGCATTCGCTTCGCGGCCGCCCGGCGCTGCCTCCGGAGGCGATCATCAACGCGGCGCTGTGGCTGGCCTCGAAGGACGCCGAGCACGTGCACGGCACGGAGTTCGTCGTCGACGCGGGTCACCTGATCCTCCCCGGCTTCAACCACGAGCCGGTGCAGCCGGAGGGGTACCCCCGCCAGCCCCACCAGGGCTACAACCCCTACTACGACGAGGACTAGGGCCGGTCGCGGCGCCGGGCGCTCCGCCGCGGTCAGGTGGCGGAGCGCCCGGCGCCGCGGCGTTGCGCTCGCGGCAGCAGTGCCGCGAGCGAGCGGCGTCCCGCCGCGCCCCTCCAGAGGCCGGCGCAGTAGGCGGCGTTGTCGAGCGCCCGCAGGGCGACCGCCGGCGCTCCGCGTCGCGGGTCGGCGAGGACGACCGGTGCGGCATCGACCACGGCCGCGCCGAGCGCGGCGCGTCGCAGCCGGCGCGATCGGACGGCGGCGAGCAGGGTGAGCGGCAGCCAGTCCCGGACGAGGGCACGGGCCAGAGCCCGGTTCGCTTCCAGGTGGCCGCGCAGCGCGAGCAGGGCGAGCGCGCGGCGGGCGGCGCCGTCGCTCCCCCGCGCGGCGGCGACGGTCACCGAGACGGCGGTCGCCGCCGCCGCGGCGGGCGCGCCGCCGAGAGCGGCGGCGGCCCACACCGCGGCCGAGTGCGGGTGGACGCGGAGCGGCGCCACCGCGGTCGGGTGGCGCTGGTCGAGCGCCGCCGCCGAGCCGCCGTACTCGTAGCGCTGGCGGGCCAGCGCCGCGGCCGAGGCGCGCGGGCGGTGGAGGACCTCGACGGCCGGCGAGTAGCGGACTGACCAGCCCGCCGCGACCGCCCTGAAGACGAGGTCGACGTCCTCGCCGAAGCGCAGCGACTCCTCGAAGCCGCCGAGTTCGAGCAGGGCGGCGCGGCGGGCGACGAGCGCCGCCGAGGGGACGTAGGGGATGCGGCGACCCGGCCCGACCAGGCTGGGGCGAGCGCCCATGTCGAGCGGCGAGGCCGCCCGCTCGTAGCGCCCGACCGCGTCCGCGCCGGGAGCGCTGCGTACGCGCGGCGCGATCATCGCCAGGCCGGGGTCCTCGGCGAGCAGCGCCGCCAGCGGCGCCGCCCACTCTCCGGGGCAGTGGCAGTCGGCGTCGAGGAAGGCGACGAAGGGGGCGGTGCTGGCGGCGAGGCCGGTGTTGCGGGCGCCGGCCGGGCCCGGGGCGCCGCGGTTCGCCAGGACCCGGGCGCCGGCCCGGCGGGCGAGCTCCGGCGAGCCGTCGGAGGATCGGTCGTCGACGACGATCACCGCGCCCTCGCGCCGCAAGGCGGCGACCAGCTCGGCGACCTGCGGGCCGCCGTCGCGAAGCGGGATCACGAAGCCGACCTCGGCGCCGAGGCCGGAGCGCGGCAGGGGGTGGAGGAGGCCGCTTGCGCGCAGCCGCTCGGCGAGCGGCTCGCCCCCCGGGAGGCGGCGGCCGTCGAGCAGCCCGTCGAGCGCCACCGCGCCGGCGGCGCCGAGCCGGACCATGCGCGGCGGCGTGCCGCCGGTCAGCAGTCGCCCGCCGGCGGACCGGCGGACGCCGGCGTCGAGGACGTAGCGCTCCGCGGGAGCATTCATCGGGCCTGCCCGTCGAGCCCGGCGAACCCCTCCCCGAGCATCTCGTAGGCGTCCTCGAGACAGCGGTCGAGGTCCTCCTCCGGGTGGGCGACCCAGCGACCGAAGCCGGCCATCGAGGCGCCGAGGGCGGCGTGGGAGATCGCCTGCGGCCCGAGGTCGTCGCCGTCGCAGCCGAGGCGCGCCGCGACGAACTCGGCGATCACCCGCCGCCAGGCCCCGTAGCGCAGCATCGAGTGGGCCTGCAGGGCCGGGACGGTGGTGATCAGCGCCATCCGGATCCGCAGCTCCGGCAGCTGCTCGGGGGGATAGCGGTTGGAGAGCAGCGCCGCCCGCTTCACCGCGGCGAACAGCGGCTCCTGCGGCGGGCTCTCCTCGAGCAGGGTCCGGAGCCGCTCCAGGACCCACTCGAAGTTCCCCCAGACCATGTCGTTCTTGGAGGGGAAGTAGCGGAAGATCGTGCGGCGCCCGACCCCGACCGCGGCGGCGATCTCCTCGACCGTCGTCGCCTCGAAGCCGCGCTCGGCGAACAGCTCGAGGGCGACCCTGGCGATCTGATCGTGGCTGGTGCTGTGAGGCCGACCGGATTTCATTTTTTTGGCACCGAGTGCTATAACCTTACGCCCTGCACTCGACCCGGGAGGCTCCCATGATCAAGCCCGACACCGATCCCACCCCGCAGACCGCCGCCGAGGAGCAGGTCGACCTCGTCGAGGAGGAGCTGCTGGTCGAGGACGTCTCGATCGACGGAATGTGCGGCGTCTACTAGCGCCGGCCGGGAGATGAGCGCCGCGCAGCAGTTCGACCTCGACCGTCCCTGGCGGCTCAATCCGCAGGTCTCGCTGCGGCCGGAGTCCTTCGGGGCGCTCGCCTATCACTTCGGCACCCGCCGCCTCTCCTTCCTCAAGAGCCGGGCGCTGCTCGGAGTGGTGGAGGGTCTGGCCGAGGCCCCCGACGCCGCCACCGCCTGCCGCGCCGCCGGCGTGCCCGACGAGCAGCTGCCCGCCTACGGACGCGCCCTGGCGACCCTGGCCGGGACTGAGATGATCGTCCCCCGCGAGGCCGCCTGATGGCCGTCGCGCCGGCCGCCGCCGACTCCCTCGTCGATCGCTTCGAGCTCGGGCTCGAGGCGCCGATTTGCCTCACCTGGGAGCTGACCTACGCCTGCAACCTGGCCTGCGTCCACTGCCTCTCGAGCTCCGGCCGCCGCGACCCCCGCGAGCTGACCACGGCGGAGTGCAGGGAGGTGATCGACGAGCTGCGGCGGATGCAGGTCTTCTACGTCAACATCGGCGGCGGCGAGCCGACCGTCCGCCGCGACTTCTGGGACCTCGTCTCCTACGCGACGGCCAACTCGGTCGGGGTCAAGTTCTCGACCAACGGCAGCCGCATCGACCGCGAGCGGGCGCGCTGGATCGCCGCCTCGGACTACCTCGACGTGCAGATCTCGATCGACGGCGCCACCGCCGCGGTCAACGACGCGGTCCGCGGTCCCGGCTCCTTCGCGACCGCGATCCGGGCGATGGAGCACCTGGCGGCCGCCGGGGTCGAGGGGTTCAAGGTCTCGGTCGTCGTCACCCGCCAGAACGCCGGCCAGCTCGACGACTTCAAGGCGATCGCCGATCGCTACGGCGCCCAGCTGCGGATCACCCGGCTGCGCCCCTCGGGCCGCGGCGCCGACGTCTGGGACGAGCTGCATCCGACCGCCGCCCAGCAGCGCGGCCTCTACGAGTGGCTGCTCGAGCGCGGCGAGCAGGTGCTGACCGGCGACTCCTTCTTCCACCTCGCCGGCTACGGCGAGTCGCTGCCGGGGCTGAACCTCTGCGGTGCCGGGCGCGTCGTCTGCCTGATCGACCCGGTCGGTGACGTCTACGCCTGCCCGTTCGCGATCCACGACGAGTTCCTCGCCGGCAACGTGCGCGAGCCCGGCGGCTTCGAGGGGGTCTGGCACGACTCGGATCTGTTCCGCGAGCTCCGCGCCCCGCAGTCGGGCGGCGCCTGCGGGTCGTGCGGCCACTACGACGCCTGCCGCGGCGGCTGCATGGCGGCCAAGTTCTTCACCGGCCTGCCGCTCGACGGCCCCGACCCGGAGTGCGTGCTTGGCCACGGCGAGCGGCTGCTCGCCGCCCGCACCGGGGAGATGCCGATCCCCGCGCCCTCGGTCGACCACTCGCGCCGGCGGCCGCCGAACCGCGCCTGCGACGAGGACCCGCTCGCCGACTTCTGGCGCTCGGCCTCCTAGGGGAACGATGGCGAGCACCGGCCAGTGGTTCGAGTCCGTCGCCGAGGCCCAGCGCCGCGCCCGCAGGCGGCTGCCGCCCTCGGTCTACTCGGCGCTGATCGCCGGCGCCGAGCGTGGGCTCTCGAGCGGCGACAACGAGGCGGCCTTCGCCGAGCTCGGCTTCCTGCCGCGGATCGCGACGGGTGTCGGCGCGGCCGACCTCTCGACCAGCGTGCTCGGCCGCGAGATCTCGATGCCGGTGGTGATCTCGCCGACCGGCGTCCAGGCGGTCCACCCCGAAGGCGAGCTGCCGGTCGCCCGCGCCGCCGCGGCGGCGGGCACGGCGATCGGGCTGAGCTCGTTTGCCAGCCGCGACGTCACCGAAGCGGCGGCCGCCAACTCCGACCTCTTCCTGCAGGTCTACTGGCTCGGCGATCGCGCCCGGATCGAGCAGATCATCGAGCGCGGCCGGTCCGGCGGCGCCAAGGGACTGATCGTCACCCTCGACTGGACCTTCGCCCACCGCCGCGACTGGGGCAGCCCGGCGATCCCCGAGAGGCTCGATCTGAAGGCGATGGCGGCTTTCGCGCCGGAGGCGCTGCGCCGCCCCCGCTGGCTCTGGAGCTTCCTCCGCTCCGGCGGCCCGCCGGACCTGACGACTCCGAACCTGACGCCGCCGGGAGGCGAGGCGCCGACCTTCTTCGGCGCCTACGGAGAGTGGATGCAGACGCCGCAGCCGACCTGGGAGGACCTCGCCTGGATGCGCGAGATCTGGGACGGCCCGCTGCTGATCAAGGGGGTGGGGCACCCCGAGGACGCCCGCCGCGCGGCCGCGCTCGGCGCCGACGCGATCTCGGTCTCCAACCACGGCGGCAACAACCTCGACGGCACGCCGGCGGCGATCCGGCTGCTGCCCGGGATCGCCGCTGCGGTCGGCGGCGAGGTCGAGATCCTGCTCGACGGCGGGGTCCGGCGCGGCTCCGACGTGGTCAAGGCGATCGCGCTCGGGGCGCGCGCGGTGATGATCGGCCGCGCCTACCTCTGGGGGCTGGCGGCGAACGGCGAGGCCGGGGTGTCGAACGTGCTGGAGATCCTCCGCGCCGGGATCGGCGAGACGCTGGCCGGGCTGGGGCGGGGGTCGCTGTCGGAGATCCGACGCGAGGACGTCCTCGTCCCCGAGGGCTTCCCCCGCGGGCCGGCGGGATGAGCGGCGAGCTCGCCGACCGCACCTGGACCGAGCTGGAGGCGAGCCCGGCGGGGCTGCTGCTGGTGCCGATCGGCGCCACCGAGCAGCACGGCCCGCACCTGCCGCTCTCGACCGACACGGAGATCGCCGTCGCCCTGGCGCGGGGCGCGCTGGAGGAGATCGGCGACGCCCTGCTGGCTCCGCCGGTCGCCTTCGGCTCGAGCGGCGAGCACGCCGACTTCCCCGGGACGCTCTCGATCGGCGCCGAGGCGACCGAGCTCCTGCTGGTCGAGCTCTGCCGGTCCGCGTCGCGGAGCATTCCCCGGATCGTCCTGGTCTCCGCCCACGGCGGCAACGCCGATCCGCTCGCGCGGGCGGTCGCCCGCCTGCGCGGCGAGGGACGCCAGGTTCTCGCCTGGAGTCCAAGCTGGGGCGGCGACGCCCACGCCGGGCGGATCGAGACCTCGCTGATGCTGGCGCTCGACCCGGAGCGGGTGCGGCTCGACCGGGCTCGTGCCGGCAACCCGGAACCGCTGCAGCGGCTGATCGGCGAGCTGCGGGCCGGCGGCGTCAGGCCGTTGGCCGCGAACGGCGTGCTCGGCGACCCGGAGGGCGCCGGCGCCGAGGAGGGCCGAGAGCTCCTGGCGCGTGCGGTTGGCGAGCTGCTCGCGGCGGTCGAGGCCTGGCGCCGGGAACCGGTGGAGCTCGCGGCGCGGTGAGGGGGTCGGCGATCGTCACCGGCGCGGCGCGCGGGATCGGCGCGGCGACGGTGCTGGCCCTCGCGGCGGACGGTTGGGCGGTGGTGGCGATGGACCGCTGCAAGGACGATCCCCGCCTTCCCTACCCGCTCGGGACGCGAGCCGAGCTCGACGCCGTCGTCGCCGCGGCCGGGGGCGGCGGCGAGGTGGTCGCGCTCGTCGGCGACGCCGCCGAGGAGACGGCCCTGAGCGAGGCGGTGGAGCTCGCCGAGCAGCTGGGCGACCTCGGGGCGGTGGTCGCGGTGGCCGGCGCGATCGCCGGCGGCGTCCCCGCCTGGGAGCTGCCGGCCGAGCACGAGCAGGCGGTGCTGGAGATCAACCTCGGCGCGACGATCGCGGCGGCCCGGATCGGGATTCCCGCCCTGCTGCGACGCGAGCAGCCGCGCCGCGGTCGCTTCGTCGCGGTCGGATCGGCGGCGGCGACCCGGGGCATGCCCGGGTTGGCGGCATATTCGGCGGCCAAGGCGGGCATCTCCGCCTTCGTCCGCGGGCTGGCAACCGACCTGCGCGGAACCGGGGTCACCGCCAACGCGGTCTCGCCCGGCTCGACCGAGACGCCGCTGCTCGAGGAGAGCGCCCGGCTCTACGGGCTGGAGTCCCCGCAGGCCTTCGCGCCGCAGCAGCCGCTCGACCGCCTGATCGATCCCGCCGAGGTGGCGGCGCTGATCGCCTGGCTCGCTGGGCCGGCCTCGAGTGCCGTCACCGGGGCGACGCTGGCGGTGGACGGCGGCCTCTCGCTCTAGCGAGGGACCCGGGCGCGCCGCTACAAGGGACTAGCGAAACTCACGTCCGCGGCTGGCGAGCGCCGCAGTGTCCGCCGTTGCTCCAGCGCCAGCGACAGAAGGGCGCATCGGGTTTTGGCGCGTTAGTCGCCGTATTGGCGACTAACGCGCCATTCCGACGGCGCTCCGACGCCAGGCGTGGGCGCGGGAGTTTCGCTAGTCCCTCCTAGGAGTATTCGCTGGCCAGCTCGAAGCCGGCCTGCCGCTGGGCGCTGGCGTCGGTGGCCTCGAGCACCCTTTCCAGGCCAAGGCCGGCCGCCTCGCCCTCGCTCAGAGCCGACCTACCCACGACCGCGCAGCAGGGGACGCCGGCGGCGGCGCTTCGAGAGGTGATCGCCGAGACGATCTTGCCGGCGTAGGACTGGCTGTCGAGGCAGCCCTCGCCGGTCACCACCAGGTCGCTCGCCTCGAGCGCGCGGTCGAAGCCGCATACCTCGAGGACGAAGTCCGCACCCGAGACCAACTCCGCCCCGAACTGGGCCCAGAGGCCGCCCGAAAGTCCCCCGGCGCAGCCGGTTCGAGGCGTTCCCCGCGGGTCGCGCGGGAGAGTGGCCGCGAACTCCTCGAGCCGCCGCGAGAGGCGAGCGACCATCGCTTCGTCAGCTCCCTTCTGCGGCCCGAAGACGCGGGCGGCATCCTCGAATCGGGTCTCGACATCGCAGAGCACCGTGAGAGGCGGCAACGGCCCCGCCATGCGAAGCGCCTCGACCGCGCCGCGGCCGCCGTCGGTCGTCGCCGAGCCGCCGACCGAGACGAGGACGCGCTCCGGGCCCTGCGCCGCCGCCGCCGCGATCAGTTCGCCGGTTCCCTCTGTGCTCGCCCGCCAGGCGTCGCGGCTCTCCGGCGGGACCAGCTCGAGGCCGCTGGCCTGTGCCATCTCGACCACCGCGACGCGCCCCCCGGCGAGCAGCCCGAAGCTCGCCTCCACCGGTTCGCCCAGCGGTCCCCTGACCTGCGCCTCGAGGCGGGTGCCTCCGTCGCGGAGCAACACCGCGAGCGTGCCCTCGCCGCCATCGGCGACCGGCATCTCGACCGCCGACATTCCGGCCGCCCGGACTCCCGACGCGATCGCCTCGCAAACTTCGGGCGCCGAGAAGGTGCCCTTGAAGCTGTCGGGACAGATGAGTGCGCTGCGCATTGCTTTCTTGACCTTTCTTGTTCTTTTCCCTGGAAATTTTATGCTTTTCCGGGGAGCCGAGCTGCTGACAGGCGCTAGGCGCTTGCGAGAAGAAGCCTGATCCGGGAATGCGGCCCCGGCGCCGGAGCGGCTTCGACCACGGTCCGCAGAAGCTCATGCAGACGGCGCCAGACCAGCGGATCATCGCCGGCGAAGGCGAGCGCCTGCTCGAAGCCGAGCACGACCAGCTGGTCGAACTCGGGAGCGTCGGCGATGAAGCGGGGTTCGGCGTCGCCGTCGAGGCGAACCGGGGACGGACGCTCGCTGCGCGCGAGTCGAATCAGGCCGGCGGTTATCGCCTCCATCGCGTTGATCGCCGTCGTCGGGTCGTTGATCCCCGGTGAGAGCCCCTTCAGGGCGACGTCGGCGAGCTGCCGAATCGGGAAGCCCGGGTCCTGCGGCAGGGTGCGCTGGCGCCCGGTCTCGAAGCAGCCGGCGACGCGAGCCGCGAGCGCTTCCGCCTCGCGCTTCTCGGGAGCCCATGCGACCGCCAGCTCCTGGCCCGGAAGCAGGTAGTCGCCGATCTGGCAGCGCTGGCGGACCAAGCCGCGAGCCTCGCAGGCCGCGGCGAGGATCTCGGCGCCGCGGACCCCGACCAGGTACCCCTCGCTGGCGCACTCGACGGCGCTGCCCGGCGCCTCCCGCATCCTTCGTTCGGCCACTTCCTGGCTCGCCTCCGGATCCTCGGGCTCGCCGCCGACCCCGGCGGGAAAGGGACGCTCGAGCTCGGGCCGCGCATCCGCCGCGATCGAGTTGATCACCGACGAGGGCTGCAGCATGGTCGCGATGTGGCCGACGAAGACGGCGAACAGGGCAAGCGAGGCAAGCGCCAGCAGGACTGCGATGGCGATCGAGATCGACGGGACCTGGTCGCCGAGGCTGCCGATGCTGCCGAGCCGGGCGAGCAGGGCCAGGCAGTAGACGAAGGTGCCGAGGAAGGCGGCCAGGGTCAGCTGGCTGACCAGGTCGCGGCGAAAGCTGCGCAGGACCCGCGGGCTGAGCTGGTTGGTCGCCAGGGTGAAGGCGACGATGGTCACCGAGAAGGCGATGCCGGCAACCGAGACCATCACCGTCGCGATCGTCTCCAGCATGCTGCGCGCCGCTTCCTGGGTGGAGAAGTCGAAGAGCGGCACCTTCGCCTGCAGCCAGCCGTCGATCTCCGGGAGGCCGAGCCCGGCGATCAGCCCGAGCGCCAGCGCCAGAGCCGAGAGGGCGCCGAAGCTGGCTCGAACGCTGTCGACCAGCGAGGTCAATCGCTGGCGCGAGCCCGGCAGCCAGTTGCGCAGGGAGGCGATCACGGCGTCACCTATACCCGAGCGAGCGTTCCTGCCAGATCCCGTCCGCCATTCGTCGGGGAGCGCGAGTTAGAAGGCGGTGGCGAGCAGGCGCATGGTGGTCCTCAGATTGTTCGCCAGGCAGCGCGCGGCTGCGTCGCCGTCTCCCGCCCTGACCGCGGCGAGGATCTGCTCGTGCTCGGCGACGAAGTCGTCGGGGTCGGGGCGGACCGAGGCCGCCAGCCGCACGTAGCGCTCGGCGCTGAGCCACAGCTGGCGCACGAGGTCGACGGTCCAGGCCGACCCGGAAGCCTCGTAGAGGGAGAAGTGAAAGCGTTCGTGGGCGCTGTAGGCGGCCGCCTCGTCGCCGGCGCGGAAGCGCTGCCGCATCCGGCGCAGCGCGGCCTCCGCGGCCCGCAGCTGCGAGGGGGAGATGCGGGACACCGCCGCCCTGATCGCGTGGTCCTCGAGCACCAGGCGCGTCTCGTAGATGTCCCTCATGTCGTCGACCGAGATCTCGCTGACGGTCGCGCCGCGGTTGGGCTCGATCCGCACCGTCCGTTCGGCCTCGAGCCGCTGCAGCGCTTCGCGCACGGGGATCAGGCTGACGTGGTGTTCCTGCGCCAGCCGGTTGAGGATCAGGCGCGAGCCGGGGGCGTAGGCGCCGGAGAGGATCTTCTCCCGCAGCGCCTCATGGACCCGCTCGACGCTCTTGCCATGGCCGCCGGCCTCGCTCACAGTGAATTGTATAATATCAAATCCATGCGATCCGAGCGCCCGAACAGCCTGGCGATCGCGACTCCTCGGGCGCTCGTCGGGGACCGCTGAGGCCGGCCTTGACCCCGCTCGAGGCGCTTGCAGTCCTCGCCGCCGGCTTCCTCGCCGGCGGCATCAACGCGATCGTCGGCTCCGGCTCGCTGATCACCTTCCCGGTCCTGCTCGCCGTCGGTTTCGCGCCGGTCACCGCCAACGTCTCCAACTCGCTCGGCCTGGTCTTCGGCAACCTCAGCGCGATCTGGGGATACCGCCACGAGCTCGAGGGCCAGCGGCGGCGCTGGTTGGTCGGCGGCACCGGGACGATGCTCGGCGCGATCGGCGGCGCGGTCCTGCTGCTGACCCTGCCCGAAGGCGTCTTCGAAGCCGTCGTCCCGCTGCTGATCCTGCTCGCCTGCGCGCTGATGGTCTTGCGGCCGGCGCCCAAGCTCTCGCACGGCTCGCTCAGCCGCCACCGCGAGGTTGCCCTGCTCGCCGTCGGCTTCGCGGTCGGCGTCTACGGCGGCTACTTCGGCGCCGCCCAGGGCGTGATCCTGCTGGCCGCCCTGCGCTTCCTCGTCCCCGACCACCTGCAGCGCCTCAACGGCCTGAAGAACGTGATGGTCGGAATCGCCAACGGGGTTGCCGCGGTCCTCTTCGTGATCGTCGCCCACGTCGCCTGGGACGCGGCGGCGCTGCTCGCCGCCGGCTCGATCGCCGGCGCCCACCTCGGCGCCCGATACGGCCGCCTGATACCCGACGAACGACTGCGCTGGACGGTCGTCGCCGTCGGCGTCGCGGTCGCGGTCGTCCTCTTCGCGACGTAGGCGGCGGCGCCTATGATTGCTCGGTCTCGACACAGGGGTGGCTCGAACAGGGCGGCCCCTGGCCGTGCACCGGGCCGGACTTGGAATCTAGGGGCGACCCACGCCCGCTGAAGGAGTGATCGCACGATGAGCTTCGGACCGCTTGAGATCGGGATCATCGTCCTCGTCGTCCTGCTTCTGTTCGGCGCCCGCAAGCTGCCGCAGATGGGGCGGGGGCTGGGTCGCGGGATGCGCGAGTTCAAGCAGGGCATCACCGGGGAGGACGAGGCCGGGGAGCTCTCGCGGGAGCCCGAGCGCGAGCAGCCGGCCTTTCGCGAGACTCCCAGCGACAGCGAGAAGTCCTCCCCCTCGGTGTGATGTTCCGGGTCGAGGGCAGCCCGCACCGATGACCAACGCTGCCCACGTCTACGCCGTCGCCCGCACCCCCTTCGGCCGCTTCGCAGGAGCCCTCTCCGGGATCCGCCCCGACGACCTCGCCGCCGGCTCGCTGCGGGCGCTGCTCGGTCGGGCCCCGGGCCTCGATCCGGCCGAGATCGACGACGTCGTCTTCGGCAACGCCAACGGCGCCGGCGAGGACAACCGCGACGTCGCCCGGATGGCGGTGCTGCTGGCGGGGCTGCCGACCTCGGTGCCGGGCGTCACCGTCAACCGCCTCTGCGGCTCCAGCCTCGAGGCGACGATCCAGGCCTCGCGCGCGATCGAGGCCGGCGACGCCGGCATCGTCGTCGCCGGCGGGGTCGAGTCGATGAGCCGCGCTCCCTGGGTCCTGCTCAAGCCCGAACGCCCCTTCCCGGCCGGCAACGGGACCCTGTACTCGAGCACCCTCGGCTGGCGCATGGTCAATCCCGAGATGCCCGGCCAGTGGACGATCAGCCTCGGCGAATCGGCCGAGAAGCTGGCCGCCATGCACGAGATCTCGCGCCAGGCGCAGGACGAGTTCGCGCTGCGCAGCCACCAGCTCGCCGCCCGCGCCTACGACGAGGGGGCGATGACCGAGGTGGTGCCGGTGCCCGGGGTCGACCTCGAGCGCGACGAGGGCATCCGGGTCGACACCTCGCTCGAGAAGCTGGCGAAGCTGAAGCCGGCGTTCGTCGCGGGCGGCACGGTGACCGCGGGGAACAGCTCGCCGCTCAACGACGGCGCCGCGATGCTGCTGCTCGGCGACGAGGCGGCGGGGAAGCGGATCGGCGCCGACCCGATCGCCCGCGTCGTCTCCCGCGCCGCCCACGGCGTCGACCCGGACGTCTTCGGGATCGGGCCGGTCGAGGCCGCCAACGAGGCCCTGCGACGGGCCGGGATCGGCTGGGAGGACCTCGCCTGCGTCGAGCTCAACGAGGCCTTCGCCTCGCAGTCGCTGGCCTGCCTCGCCGGCTGGCCCGAGCTCGACCCTGAGAAGCTCAACCGCCGCGGCGGCGCAATCGCGATTGGCCACCCGCTCGGCGCCTCCGGCGCCAGGGTCGTCGGCCGCGTCGCCCGCGAGCTCGAGGACGGCGGCGGCCGCTACGGACTGGCCGCGATCTGCATCGGCGTCGGCCAGGGCCTGGCGATGGTGCTCGAGCGCTAACGCCACTCGAGCGCTAGCGCCACTCGCGACGGCGAGTCGCGGGTTCAAGCGCCGACCAGAAACAGCCGATCTTGTAAACGTGAAGACTCAGTCTCGGCCCGCGGAGTCCGCCGCGTCCCTGCTCGCTGCCGGTCGGCTGCGCACGGTCTTCCAGCCGATCGTCGAGGTCGACGGCGAGCGGATCGTCGGCTATGAGGCGCTCGTCCGCGGACCGCAGGGCTCGGCGCTCGAACTGCCCGGGGCGCTGATGGCATCGGCGCGGGAGGAAGGGATCCTGCCCGCCTTCGATCGCTCCTGCCGCGAGTTGGCGTTGGGCGACGCCTTCGCCGCCGGCCTGGGGCGGCGAGATCTGGTCTTCATCAACGTCGAGCCGGAGGGGCTGGAGACGGGGGGCATCCTCGATCGCCTCGCGGAGCGGCACCTGGGCAAGTTCGCGGTGGTCGTCGAGCTGACCGAGCGCGCTCTCGCGGCGCGTCCCCGCGAGGTCCTCGCCGCGGTCCGCTGGCTGCGCGAACGCCGCTGCCACATCGCCCTCGACGACGTCGGCGTCGATCACCGCTCGCTGGCCCTGATGCCCTTCATCTCGCCGGACGTGATCAAGGTCGATCGTCGACTGGTCCACGGCGAGCTTGCCGCCGCCGGCAGCGCCCGGGTGCTGAACGCCGTGCGGGCAGAGGTCGAGCGATCGGGGGCGCTGATCCTCGCCGAGGGGGTCGAGACGCGCCAGCACTACCGGCGGGCCTGCGCGATGGGGGCGACCCTGGCACAGGGATGGATGTTCGGGCGCCCGCGAGCGCTGCTCGATCTGCCACCGCCGGGACACTCGATCGACCTGCCGCACCGCGAGCCGCAGGCCGAAGCTCTTGAAACCCCATTCACCCGGCTCGCCGGCTCGCGCCGCGTGCTGCGCGGCGACAAGCGCCTCCTGCTCTCGCTCTCCAGGCAGCTGGAGCAGGAGGCTCTCGGCGTGAAGGAGGAGGCGGTCGTGATCTCGAGCTTCCAGGAGGCGTCCTTCTTCACCCCCGCGACCCGCCGGCGGTACGAGCAGCTGGCGCGCTCGGCGGCGCTCGTCGCCGCGATCGGCGTCGACATGGATGCCACTCCCGGCGCGGGGATCCGCGGAGCCAGCCTGCGCGCCGGCGATCCGCTGCACGGCGAGTGGAACGTGATCGTCGTCGGCCCGCACTTCGCCGCCGCCTTCGTGGCGCGCGACCTCGGCGACGACCGCCCCGACGAGGAGCGCCGCTTCGACTACTTCGTCACCTATGACCGCGGGCTCGTCGTCGAGGCGGCGAGCCTGCTGCTCGGCTCGGTCGTCCCCAGCAGCTGAATCGCCGGTTTTCCGGTCGAGCCTGGGCGTTGACGTGCAGGGTTTCTACCGCTGCCGCGCCGCTCCGATGCGAAAACGGTGAGCCTCGGCACTCGCATCCCGATCCTTCTCGCCGCCCTGCTCCTCGCGGCGGCGCTCGCGGTGCCCGCGGCGAGCGCCGCCCCGGGCGGCTTCTCGCCCCGCGCCGACGTCGCCGCCGAACCGCCCGCGGCCGAAGAAGCGCCGCCGGCGGAAGCGCCGCCGAGCGGCGTCCCGGCTCCGGCGCCCCCCGTCCCCGGTGCGACGGCGACCCTGGTCGGCGACCGCGCCGTCGCGCCCGCCGCGGCGCCGCCGGCGGTCAAGCGCACGGTCGCCTATGCGAACCGAATCCGCACGACCCCATATATATGGGGCGGCGGCCACGCCCGCTGGTGGGACAGGGGCTACGACTGCTCCGGCGCGGTCAGCTACGCGCTGCACGGGGGCGGCCTGCTGGAAGCGCCGCTCGTCTCCGGCTCGTTCGCGCGCTGGGGCGAACCCGGGCCCGGCAGCTGGATCACGATCTACGCCAACCGGGGGCACGTCTACGCGGTGATCGCCGGCCTGCGCTGGGACACCGGCGGCGACGCGCCCGGCGTCACCGGTCCGCGCTGGCACCCCGAGATGGCCAGCGCCAGGGGCTTCGCCGTCCGCCATCCTGCGGGATACTGAGCGGGCAGGGCGATCGCCGGACTGGACGATCTTCGGCATGGGAAGTTGCTCCCACGGCCTCGCACGATCAAGGCTAACCGCATAGGCTTTGACAGCCTCTCCGCGGATGGGCGAAATGAGCATTCTCGACGACGCAATCCGAGAGCACCTGGAACTGAAGCGGGCCCACGGCGCCGACGAGGCCGAGTTGAAGCGCCTCGAGGACGAGGCGTTCGGGCCGGCCGAGCGCCCCGGCCAGCTGGGCGAGCAGGTCGACCCCTTCGCCGAGGCGCCGACCGAGTTCCTCGCCACCCCGGACGAAGCCCCGCAGGCGACCCCGACCGACCCGCCGAGCGGCGGCCGCCAGCTGCCGAACATCGCCGATCTGCAGGAGCCGCCGCCGAAACCGGTCGCGCCCGAGGAGAACGCCGAGGACGCCGACACCGAGGGGCCGGGCGATCAGGGCGAGGGGCCGGGCGATCAGGCCGCGGGCGAGGAGTCAGAGGGGCCGGACGACGAGCAGCATCCGGCGATGGAGCACCAGACGATTGCCCAGCCGGCGCCCGAGGACAAGCCGGCGCCGCCCAGCGACGAGTTGCAGCCGGACCCCGAGGCGCCGGGGGCCGAGCCCGCCGCCGCCGAGCGCCACGCGGCCGTCGAGCAGCCGACCGAGCTCTTCGACGTCGAGGGTCAGTTCGAGGACGCCGCCGAGTCGGCCAGCCCAAGCGACGAGCAGCTGCTCGACGCCGAGCGCTCCGAGCCGCCCCGCCTTGGCCCGGTCGACCCGCTCGCCGAGATCGAGGACTCCGGCCGCGAGGTCGAGGTCTCGGGTCCGGACCGCGAGGACCCCGAGGACGAATTCGACGAGTTCTTCAGCGAGCAGCGCCTCTCCGACGAGCTCAACCAGGCCCTTGAGGCGCCCCTCCCCGACGAGCCCGAGGACTCGGCCGAATACGACCTGCCGGAGGAGTCGGGCGAACACGACGTCCCCGACCACCCGCGCGAGGAGGCCGACTCCGCCGAGGAGTACCAGCCCCACGAGCCCGGCCACGCCGACGCCCTCGAAGACACCCCCGAGTTCCTCGAGGAGTCCCCCGAGGACGACGACGCCTGGTTCGAGCAGCGCCCCCCGAAGGACTTCGACTTCGGCGACTGAGGCCGGCCGGGCTCGCCGCGAACGCCCGTCCCGCCCTACACTGCCAGCGGAGGGGCCATAGCTCAGCTGGCAGAGCGCCGCCTTTGCAAGGCGGAGGTCGCCGGTTCGATCCCGGCTGGCTCCATGGAGCAGATAGACCACATTGCTTCTGAAAAGTTGAGCAATTAGCGTCGCTCGTGTAGAACGCTCCCGTGCGGATCTAGCTCAGCCGGGCAGGCACACGCTGACCAATTTGGCGACGACTGCCGATGCCCACGCATCTGGCATGAGGGGAGCTAGTGATGTCCGGAAGAAGAACCGCGATAGCAACCGCTTTGCTGTGCGCGCTTGCCATCAGCGCCATCGCAGCAAGCAGTGCCTCCGCAGGAGGGAATATCTACACATGTGTGAAAGTCGAAGAAGGGGCAGAATTCGACGACCAGCACTGCACCAGCAAAGTGGGCGTTCTCGAATACAAGCACGAACTGATCGAAGGATGGACATGGGTCCGTCAGACCAACGCAAACACCGCGAGTGAAACAACCGCCGCCCAGGTGGTGAAGCTGCTCGGCGCTCTCTCGGGCGTCGTGACGGAAGTCCAGTGCACGACCGCTGAAGGTGAAGGCGAAATCGGAAACGAAGGGACGTCAGCCAGCGGTACGGGAACCGTTGAATACACCGGCTGCACCGTGACCAAACCCGCTGGCAAAGGCTGCAAAGTGTCCGGTGGAGAAATCACTACGAACCTTCTCGCCCTGACCACCGCCGGCCAGACGGGGACCAACGTCAAAATCTCCCCGAACAGCGGCACTGAATTTGCCAGCGTCAAAATTGAATCCTGCAGCGTTCCGGCGCTCAACAACACCTTCCCCGTCACGGGCAGTCTGATCGCGACCGCGAACGGCGCGGTGCTCTCCACGACTCACAGCGGCATCACATCGCAGAACACGCTGAAATTCGGCGGTGTCAAAGCGGGCATCGAAGCCGCGGGAACAATGTACATGTTCAATTTCTTCGAACCCAACAGGGCAATCAGCGTCACACCCTGACACCCAGGAGCTGTCGAGGCCGTCAGCCCTGGCGGGCGGCCTTGACCAGCGCCGTGCTGGGCTTGACGACCTTCTCGGGCACGAAGCTGTTCTTCGCGACCGAGACGGTGATCGGGCCGACGCTGGGGTCGCCGCTGGGCAGGATCCGGAAGCTGCCGATGATCCCGTTGCTGACCTTGGCGTGCTGGACGGCGTCGATCACGCCGGCGCGGTCGCCGCCGGCGGCGATCGCGTCGAGCATCACGCTCGCCGCCTGCCCGGCGTAGGGGGCGAAGAGTTCGACCGGCCCCTTGACCTGCTTGCGCAGTTCGGAGACCAGCTTCTTGCCGGGGCCGGGAAGGTCCTGCGGGACGAGGCCCGGGACGCTGGCGAACATGCCGCGCGAGGCGGGGCCGGCCAGGTCGATCGTCGACTGCTGGGCGAAGCCGTCGGGCGCCAGCAGCTTGACGCCGCCGTTGGCGCCGAGGACGGCGACCTTGTCCTTGATCAGCTGGGCGCCGTTGTCTTCGGTCAGCCCGGCCAGCAGGACGCCGTCCGGGTTGGTAGCCGCGACCTTGCTCATCAGCGGCCTGTAGCCGGAGGCGTCGACGTTCCAGGCCCTGAAGCCGGCGATGGTGATCCCGAGCTTGCGGGCGGCGCCGCGGAAGGTGCGCGCCTGCCCGAGGCTGGTCACGTCGCCGCCGGCGTAGAGGACGAAGGCGCGACGGATCCCCTCGCTCCTCGCGAAGCTCGCCAGCCCCGCCCCCTGGTAGGCGTCGTTGGGGACGACCCGGGCGTAGTTGCGCTCGCTCGGGTAGAGGCTTTCGGGCTCGCCCTTGGGGCAACCGGCGGCCGACTCGGTGAGGCAGATCAGGGTGTTGCCGGGCGAGACCATCGCCAGGCCGCCGCCGGGGGCGCCGCCGAGGATCGGGATCATCACCTCGGCGCAGCCGGAGTTGTAGGTGCCGATCACGCCGAGGACGCTCGGGTCGGCGGCGTAGGCGCGGGCGTTCGAGCGGCACTGGGCCTTCGACCAGAGACCGGTGTCGGCCTCCGAGTCGTCGCAGGCCTGGAAGGCGACCCGGCGTCCGCCGGCTTCCCAGTCGGCGCCGTCGAGGACGAGCGTGATCGCGTCGTTCATCTGCAGCGAGCGCCGCCGCGAGTCGCCCTGCAGCGGCAGGTCGGAGACGATCAGCGCCTGCGCCTCGCCCTGGCCGCCGTACTGGACCGGGCCGCAGGCCGACGACCCGACCGGCGTGATCCCCGCCACCGTCGTAGCGGCACGTCCCTCGCCGCCGAAGGCGAGCAGCGCCAGCGCCGCCGCCCCGATCAGGAGCAGGGTGAGAAGCCAGGCAGTGC